>JAUXNX010000011.1 GCA_030682575.1 Gammaproteobacteria bacterium | reverse complement strand
GGTATCACGATCAATACCTCCCACGTGGAGTATGACTCAGCCAATCGTCACTACGCGCACGTTGACTGTCCTGGCCACGCGGACTATGTGAAGAACATGATCACGGGTGCTGCGCAGATGGACGGCGCGATCCTGGTGGTCTCGGCTGCTGACGGCCCGATGCCGCAAACACGTGAGCACATTCTGCTGTCCCGTCAGGTAGGCGTACCTTACATCGTTGTGTTCATGAACAAAGCGGACATGGTGGACGATGCGGAGCTGCTGGAGCTGGTGGAGATGGAAGTGCGTGAGCTTTTGGACACGTACGATTTCCCGGGCGACGACACGCCGATCATCATCGGTTCTGCCCTCAAGGCGCTGGAAGGGGATACCTCCGAGCTGGGCATGCCATCTGTGCGCAAGCTGGTGGAGACACTGGATTCGTATATTCCTGAACCGATACGTGATATCGAGAAGCCGTTCCTGTTGCCAATCGAAGACGTGTTCTCCATCTCTGGCCGTGGCACGGTGGTGACTGGTCGAATTGAGCGCGGAATCTGCAAAGTGGGTGACGAGATCGAGATCGTAGGTCTGAAGGCCACGACCAAGACCACCTGTACAGGTGTTGAGATGTTCCGCAAGCTGCTGGATGAAGGTCGTGCTGGTGAGAACGTGGGCGTGTTGCTGCGTGGCACCAAGCGTGAGGAAGTGGAGCGTGGTCAGGTGCTGGCCAAGCCCGGTTCGATTACGCCGCACACCAAGTTCGAGGCAGAGGTTTATATTCTGAGCAAGGACGAGGGCGGCCGTCACACGCCATTCTTCAAGGGTTATCGGCCACAGTTCTACTTCCGTACGACGGACGTGACGGGTGCGTGTGAGCTGCCAGAGGGAGTTGAGATGGTGATGCCGGGGGACAACATCAAGATGGTTGTCACGCTGATCAACCCGATTGCGATGGATGATGGTCTGCGCTTCGCTATCCGTGAGGGTGGTCGCACCGTAGGCGCAGGCGTCGTAGCCAAGATATTCGAATAAGTCAAAGATAGGGGGTGGAACTTTGGTTCACCCCTTGTCTATGGTTCATGGAGGTGTCGTGGGAGAGTGCAGTAATCTCTGCACTTTCGCTTGACAGGGGCCTGCCGCAACCTTAGAATTCGCTTCCCTTTTTTCCGGATTTAGCCGAAAAAAATAGCAACATTCAGTAACTGTTTCATTTAAAAAGTTTTTTGGAGAATTGAGTAGATGCAAAATCAGCGTATCAGAATTCGGCTTAAAGCCTTTGATCATCGGCTGATTGATCAGTCTACTCAGGAAATAGTCGATACGGCGAAGCGAACTGGTGCGCAAGTGCGCGGGCCTATTCCGCTGCCGACGAATACTGAGCGCTTTACCATCCTGATTTCACCTCACGTGAACAAGGATGCCCGTGATCAATACGAGATTCGTACGCACAAGCGTCTTCTGGATATCGTAGAGCCCACTGAAAAGACAGTTGATGCATTAATGAAATTGGATCTGGCGGCTGGTGTAGAGGTGCAGATCAGCCTGGGTTGATATCGTCGATATCGATCCTGTGTTGAGCCATTTTGCAGCAGCGCAGCAAACCTATCAGTTTTGCTGATAGTTAACATGCTCAAGGGCACGTTGAAGTTGCCCTGTAGCGAACATGGTGTAATGCGAAAGCAGCCATAGCGGGTTTCAGCCCCGTACACGATGAGGTTTATAAAATGTCGATTGGATTAGTCGGTCGAAAAAGCGGTATGACCCGCGTTTTCACTGAGGCAGGTTTGTCTATACCGGTTACGGTCGTAGAGGTTCATCCAAACAGGGTAACCCAGATCAAAACCGCTGAAATTGATGGCTATAGCGCGGTTCAGGTTACTACTGGCGAGCGTAAAGCTTCTCGCGTTTCAAAATCTCTCGCAGGGCATTTTGCCAAAGCGGGCACCGAGGCCGGTACTGGTCTGTGGGAGTTCCGTGCTAATGCTGACGAACTGGGTGACCTTGCCGCTGGCAATGAGCTCACCGTGGAGAGATTCTCCGCAGGTCAAAAGGTTGATGTGACCGGTACCTCTAAAGGTAAAGGCTTTGCAGGAACCATCAAGCGTCATAACTTCCACATGCAGGACGCCACTCACGGTAACTCACGTTCGCACCGTGTGCCGGGCTCCATCGGTCAGTGTCAGACTCCTGGTCGTGTGTGGAAAGGCAAGAAAATGGCTGGTCACATGGGCGATGTTCGCTGCACCACCCAGAGCCTCGAGATTGTTCAGGTAGACGTAGAGAATAACCTTCTGCTCGTGAAGGGTGCTCTGCCTGGCGCAACTGGCTCCAATGTCATCATTCGTCCTTCTGTCAAATCTCCAGCGTCCAAGGGGTAAGCAATGGAATTGATTATTGCAAAGCCCGGCAACAAGGCGGGCAAGGAAAAGATTTCCATCTCTGATGATGCGTTTGCAAGAGAGTTCAATGAGGCTCTTGTTCATCAGACAGTCACAACATATCTCGCGGGTGCGAGACAGGGTTCTGTGCAGCAGAAGACCCGTTCCGAAGTCAGCGGTGGCGGTCGCAAGCCGTGGCGTCAGAAAGGAACAGGCCGTGCTCGTGCGGGTACCATTCGCAGCCCGATCTGGCGTACCGGTGGCGTGACTTTCGCGGCGCGTCCCCAGGATCACAGCAAGAAGTTGAACAAGAAGATGTACCGCGGCGCAATGGCCTGCATCCTCTCTGAGCTGATCAGACAAGGTCGCCTGCTGATTGTCGACGAATTCGTTGTTGCCTCCCACAAGACCAAGGATCTCATCAGCAAGCTGAGCGAGTTTTCCCTGGACAATGTACTGATCGTGGCGGAAGACATCGAGGAAAATCTGTTCCTTGCTGCGCGCAATCTGCACAAGGTAGACGTGATGGATGCGGCTGGTCTGGATCCTGTGAGCCTGATCGGCTTCGAAAAGGTGCTCATGACAGTGCCCGCGCTGAAGAAAGTTGAGGAGATGCTGTCGTGAATCAAGCCAGACTGTATTCGATTATTTTAGGACCGCACATTTCCGAGAAGGCCACCATCATGGCTGAGGTCAGGAATCAGGTTGCGTTCAAGGTGGCTAACGATGCTACCAAGACCGAGATCAAGGAAGCTGTAGAGAAGATTTTCAAGGTGTCAGTCACCGGTCTGCAGGTTCTCAATGTCAAGGGCAAAACCAAGCGCACTGCGCGTGGTGGCATCCGCCAAAAATCAAACTGGAAAAAGGCTTACGTTCAGCTTGAGCAGGGTCATGAAATAGACTTTGCCGAGTTGAGCTGAGAAGGGGTTAACGGTCATGGCAGTTGTAAAGTGTAAACCCACCTCTCCAGGTCGCAGATTTGTAGTCAAGGTTACAAATCCTGAGCTGCACAAGGGCGAGCCCTATGGCCCGCTGCTGGCGACTAAGTCGAAGTCCGGTGGTCGTAACAATCTGGGTCGCATCACGACACGTCATGTCGGTGGTGGACACAAGCAGAAGTACCGAATTGTCGATTTCCGTCGTGACAAGGACGGTATTCCAGGCAAAGTAGAGCGCCTGGAATACGATCCGAACAGAACAGCACACATCGCTCTGATGCTGTATGCAGATGGCGAGCGTCGCTACATCATCGCTCCTGCAAAAGTGTCTGCCGGCGACATCCTGCTCTCGGGTGAAGATGCGCCAATCAAGCCGGGTAACTGTCTGCCTTTGCGTAACATCCCACTGGGTAGCACGGTGCATTGCATTGAGATGAAGCCGGGCAAAGGTGCTCAGATCGCCCGCAGTGCTGGTGCCTCCGTGCAACTGGTCGCAAGAGAGGGCAGTTACGCAACACTTCGTCTGCGCTCTGGCGAGATGCGCAAGATACTGTCCGACTGCCGCGCTACTTTGGGCGAAGTTTCGAATGCAGAGCACAGCCTGCGTTCGTTGGGTAAGGCCGGTGCTGTACGTTGGCGTGGCGTTCGTCCTACCGTTCGTGGTGTGGCGATGAATCCGGTTGACCACCCACACGGTGGTGGTGAAGGGCGCACGTCCGGTGGACGTCATCCGGTATCTCCATGGGGCGTTCCCACCAAGGGCTATAAAACCAGAACAAACAAGCGTACTACCAAGATGATAGTACGCCGCAGAAATGCGAGCCGATAACGGCTCCTACTAGAGGAAATAAAAGTGCCACGTTCACTGAAAAAAGGTCCCTTCATAGACCTTCATTTGATGAAGAAAGTGCAGACAGCAATGGAGAACAACGACAAGCGTCCCATCAAGACCTGGTCGCGTCGTTCGATGATTTCTCCAGACATGATTGGTTTGACAATCGCAGTTCACAATGGTCACCAGCATGTGCCTGTTTTTGTTTCCGAGGATATGGTTGGTCACAAGTTGGGTGAGTTTGCACTTACCCGTACTTACCGTGGTCACGCGGCTGACAAGAAAGCCAAGCGCTAGTTAACGGGGATATTGAGATGGAAGTGGTAGCTAAATTAAAAGGCGCGCGGCTCTCCGCACAGAAGGCGAGACTGGTAGCTGATCAGATCCGCGGCAAAGGTGTTGAAGAGGCCCTACAACTGCTGACCTTCAGCCCCAAGAAAGGCGCTGACATAATCAAGAAGGTGCTGGATTCGGCGATTGCCAATGCCGAGCACAACGAAGGTGCCGATGTGGATGAGTTGAAAGTTTCAACTATCTTCATCGACGAAGGGTTAACAATGAAACGGATCAGTCCACGTGCCAAGGGAAGAGCGGATCGCATCTTCAAACGCTCGTGCCACATCACCGTTAAAGTAGCCGATAAGTAGGGAGATTGGGATGGGTCAAAAAGTACATCCAACCGGAATTCGGCTTGGTATCGTCAAGAAGCATACTTCAGTGTGGTTTGCTGAAGGCAGAAACTACGCAGAGAACCTGCTTACAGATCTGAAAGTACGTGCATTTCTGAGAAAGCAACTTGCGGCGGCATCAGTGTCCCGCATTGATATCGAGCGTCCGGCGCAAACTGCGCGGATCACGATTCACACAGCTCGCCCAGGCATCGTCATTGGCAAGAAAGGCGAAGACGTGGAAACGCTGCGCGCTACTCTGGCCGCAAAGATGGGGGTGCCTGTGCACATCAACATCGAAGAGATTCGCAAGCCCGACCTTGATGCCCAGTTGGTGGCTGACAGTGTCGCGCAGCAGTTGGAGCGCCGAGTGATGTTCCGTCGTGCCATGAAGCGTGTTGTACAAAATGCAATGCGTCAGGGTGCCGAGGGAATCAAGGTGCAGGTAGGTGGACGTCTGGGCGGTGCAGAAATCGCACGTTCAGAGTGGTATCGGGAAGGTCGTGTGCCTTTGCACACATTGCGAGCAGACATCGACTATGCGACGGCTGAAGCAAGCACTACCTACGGCCTCATCGGCGTCAAGGTATGGATTTTCAAGGGTGAAGTACTGAAGCTTCACGAAGCCGTCCCGGCACCACAGAAAGCGGCCAAGTAGAGGGTAGACCAAGATGTTACAGCCAAAACGTACAAAGTTTCGCAAGATGATGAAAGGCCGTAATCGCGGCCTCTCGCATCGTGGTAGTAACGTGGATTTTGGTGAGTTTGGTCTTAAGGCTATCTCGCGCGGCCGACTGACTGCTCGCCAGATTGAATCTGCAAGACGTGCAATGACTCGCCACGTGAAGCGTGGAGGAAAGATCTGGATCCGTGTATTCCCGGACAAGCCGATTACCCAGAAGCCGCTTGAAGTGCGTCAGGGTAAAGGTAAGGGCAGCGTGGAGTACTGGGTAGCCCAGATTCAGCCAGGCCGTATCATGTTTGAAATCGAAGGTGTTGACGAGACGCTGGCACGTGAAGCATTCCAGCTGGCAGCCGCAAAGCTGCCGTTTGATACCGCTTTTGTGAAAAGGACGGTGATGTGATGAAAGCCAGTGAATTGCGTGAAAAGACCGTTGCTGAACTGAATGAACAACTGAACACGCTGTATCGTGATCAGTTCACCTGCAGAATGCAGAAGAGTACCGGACAGCTTGCCCAGTCGCATCTGACTGGCAATATCAAGAAAGATATCGCCCGGGTTAAGACTATCATTACGGAAAAAGAGAAAGTTGGGTCCTGAATATGTCGCTTAGTGAAACTACAGTAGAAAAAACCGGACGCACAGTGTCTGGCCGGGTTGTAAGCAACAAGATGGACAAGTCCATTGTTGTCTTGATCGAGCGCCGGGTTAAGCACCCTGTATACGGCAAGTACATCACGCGTTCATCAAAGCTGCATGCTCATGATGCCAACAACGAGTGCAACGAAGGTGATGCGGTCACGATCAAGGAAGTGCGACCCATTTCCAAGACCAAGACCTGGGCACTCGTATCCATCGACGAAAGAGCCGTCGAGGTCTGATTAGTCAAGTTTAACAGCAGTATCAACGTAGAGTTTTTGAGTCCTGTGACTCATTGTCGCTAATGCGATAACCAGATAAAGGTTCGGAGAGAATCGATGATTCAAGTACAGTCATACCTTGACGTGGCAGACAACAGTGGTGCGAAACGAGTGATGTGCATCAAGGTACTGGGCGGCTCGCACCGTCGATACGCGCGTATTGGTGATGTGATCAAAGTGACAGTCAAGGAAGCGATTCCACGTGGCAAGGTCAAGAAGGGCCAAGTGCTGACGGCGCTGGTTGTGCGCACCAAGAAGGGTGTTCGCAGAGGTGATGGTTCGCTCATCAAGTTTGACGACAACGCGGCGATTCTGCTCAACAACCAGCAGGCTCCAATCGGGACTCGTGTGTTTGGACCAGTCACGCGTGAACTGCGCTCGGAAAAGTTCATGCGAATTATTTCACTGGCACCAGAAGTGCTATAGACGTAAGACAGAGATAGAGGCTGCGGAACATGCGTAAGATTAAGAGCAATGACGAAGTGATTGTGACTACCGGCAAGGACAAGGGAAAGCGCGGTACAGTTTCCCGATTCGTTGGCGCAGATAAGGTGGTGGTGACTGGCGTCAATATCGTGAAGCGTCACACCAAGCCGAATCCGAATGCTGGACAGGCTGGTGGGATCATTGAAAAGGAAGCAGCAATCAGCATCTCCAACATCGCGATTTTCAATCCCGAGTCCAGCAAGGCGGACCGCGTGGGTTTCAAGATCGAAGATGGCAAGAAGACGCGGATTTTCAAGTCCACTAACAAAGCAATAGATTAACGAATATTCAGGTTGTCCAAATGGCTCAGTTGAAAGAGTTTTACAAGAAAGAAGTGATACCGGCCCTTACCAAACAGTTCGGGTACGACAATCCCATGCGTGTGCCAAAGATCACCAAGGTGGTTCTCAATATGGGTGTTGGTGAGGCTGTCGGCGACAAGAAAATCCTGGATAACGCCGCTGCAGAGTTGGCGACTATCGCAGGTCAGAAAGTTGTGATCACCAAAGCTCGTAAATCTATCGCAGGCTTCAAGATCCGTGCTGGTTGGCCAATCGGCTGCAAGGTGACGCTGCGCGGCGAGCGTATGTATGAATTCCTGGAGCGTCTCGTTGGCATTGCCATTCCGCGTATTCGTGACTTCCGTGGTCTGAGTCCAAAGGCATTCGATGGTCGCGGCAATTACGCGATGGGCGTGACTGAACAGATCATCTTTCCGGAGATTGATTACGACAAGGTTGACCATCTGCGCGGACTGGATATCACCATTACCACTACAGCTCGCACTGACGATGAAGGTCGTGCGCTGCTGACAGCAATGCGCTTCCCGTTCAAGGGCACTATTGCGAATTCAGGGACCAAGGAGTCTTAGTATGGCAAAAACATCGATTCTGGCCCGTGAAAAGAAACGTGCCGATACAGTAGCGAAATTTGCAGCCAAGCGCGCCGCTGTGAAAGCAGTTCTGAAAGACGTCAACGCAAGCGACGAAGAGAAATGGGATGCGCAGATCAAGCTGCAGAAGATGCCGCGCGATGCTAGCCCGGTTCGTCAGCAGAATCGTTGCAGGATCACTGGTCGCCCGCACGGGGTGTACCGCAAATTTGGCATGTGTCGACACAAGCTGCGTGAAGCGGCGATGCGTGGCGATGTGCCTGGATTGACCAAGGCAAGCTGGTAAGCGGAGCAAAAATATGAGTATGTCAGACCCTATTGCAGATCTGTTGACCCGCATCAGAAATGCCCAGATGGCAAAACTGCCGAAAATAGTTTGTCCTTCTTCCAAAAGCAAAGTGGCTATTTGCCAGTTGTTGAAAGACGAAGGATATATCGCTGACTTTGCAGTAACTGAAATTGAGAAAAAAGCTGTACTGACTGTTGATCTGAAGTACTACGAAGGTCGTGCGGTCATCGAAGAGATCAAGCGTGAAAGCCGTCCCGGTCTGCGAATCTACCGTGGCACATCAGATCTGCCGAAAAATCGTGGGGGATTGGGTATTGCGATTGTATCTACGCACAAAGGTTTGATGACAGACAAGCAAGCAAGAGCCGCAGGTCTTGGTGGCGAAGTTTTGTGTACGGTGTTCTAAACACAAATTCTGAAATCCAGTTAATAGAGCAAGAATATGTCCAGAGTAGCAAATAACCCGGTTCAATTGCCGAAGGGAGTCGAAGCCACCGTCACTGATGGCTTGATCTCCGTGAAAGGCAGCAAAGGCAGTCTGCAGATGGCGTTGCACAACGCTGTGCAGATTTCCAGAGACGGTGACTCACTGCGTGTATCTGCGGCGAACGACACCAGGCAGGCGGTCGCCCTGTCAGGCACGTTCAGAGCGCTGATCAACAATATGGTCACAGGGGTCAGTCAAGGCTTTCAGAAGAAGCTACAGCTTCAGGGCGTTGGTTATCGCGCCAAAGCTCAGGGCCAGATGCTGAATATTTCGGTTGGGTATTCTCATCCAATCGATTTCGTGGTGCCTAAAGGTGTTACTGCGGATACGCCAACTCCTACGGAGATTGTGCTGTCCGGTGCAGACAAGCAGTTAGTGGGCGAGGTTGCAGCCAAAATACGCGAGTTCCGTCCGCCAGAGCCATACAAAGGCAAGGGCATTCGTTATCTCGATGAATCTGTGTATAGGAAAGAAGCTAAGAAGAAATAAGGCTTGAAACTATGAACGTAAAGAAACAGGCACGTCTGCGTCGCGCACGTAGAACCAGAGCGAAAATCAGTCAGCTAAGCGTGAATCGTTTGTGCGTATTCCGCACGCCGCGTCACATTTATGCACAAATCATTTCTCCAAGCGGAGCCGAAGTTCTAGCTGCTGCTTCTACCCTGGACAAGTCTCTTCGAGGCACTGTCACAGGTAACGTTGCGGCGGCTACCAAAATCGGCGCAATGATTGCGGAGCGTGCGAAAGCAGCAGGTGTCAGCAAGGTTGCTTTTGACCGCGCTGGATATAACTACCATGGTCGAGTTAAAGCATTGGCCGACGCCGCACGTGAAGGCGGTCTGGAATTTTAAGGGCAGAGTGAGATATGGCATTTAAAGAAGAGGCGAAAAAGAACGAGGAAGGTTTGCAGGAGAAGTTGATCCAGGTAAACCGCGTTGCCAAAGTAGTTAAGGGTGGTCGTATTTTCAGTTTCACGGCCCTGACTGCTGTAGGTGATGGCAATGGCCGCGTTGGTTTCGGTCGTGGCAAGGCGCGCGAAGTTCCGCTGGCCATCCAGAAAGCAATGGAAGCTGCTCGCCGCAATATGATTTCCGTATCTCTTGACGGTCACACGCTGGAGTATCCAGTCAAGGCTCGCCACGGTGCTTCCAAGATTTACATGCAGCCTGCCTCTGAAGGTACTGGTGTGATTGCTGGTGGTGCGATGCGTGCCATCATGGAACTGGCCGGCGTGCAGAATGTACTGGCGAAGTGCTATGGATCCACTAATCCTGTGAACGTTGTTCATGCAACATTCAAAGGTTTGAAACACATGCGTGCGCCAGAAAGCATTGCGGCAAAGCGCGGTAAAACTCTCGAAGAAATTTTAGGTTAGCAGACATGGCTACAAAAAACGTAAAGATCACTCTGGTTCGCAGTCCAATCGGTACAATGGAAAGACACCGTCAGTGTCTGAAGGGTCTAGGCCTGCGTCGTATGCACCAGAGCGTTGAAGTCCTGGATACTCCTGCCAATCGCGGGATGATTACCAAGGTTCGCTACATGTTGTCTGTTGAAGGCGAGGAATAAGACATGCATTTGAATACATTGAGTCCTGCACCAGGCAGCACCAAACCACGTCGCCGTGTTGGCCGTGGTATCGGTAGCGGTCTTGGCAAGACCTGTGGCAGTGGTCACAAGGGTCAAAAATCACGCAGCGGTGGCGGTGTACGTCCTGGTTTTGAAGGCGGTCAGATGCCTTTGCAGCGTCGTTTGCCAAAGTTTGGTTTCAGCTCACGCGTAAGCCGCATCACTGCGGAAGTGCGTACCAGTGAGCTGGCTAACCTGACTGCAGAAGTAATCGATATTGCTGCGCTGCGCGAAGCAAATCTGATCACCAGCGTGATTCGTCGCGTCAAGGTGATGCTCTCTGGTGACGTAACTAAACCTCTGACACTCAAAGGCTTGCGGGTTACCGCAGGTGCGCGTGCAGCGATTGAAGCTGCTGGCGGCAAGGTTATCGAAGAAGTGGTGGTTCACAATGTTGGCAAGAATGGTAAGAAGCTCCCAAAGCCAAAGAAAGCTGACAGCAAGGACTAAGTAGAACTCAATGGCAACCAGACCCAATATTAATCCCGAGAAGATAGGCGCTGGCCTGGGCGAGTTGAAGGCACGTCTGCTGTTTCTGCTCTTTGCCCTGTTCGTGTATCGGGTCGGGACGCATATTCCGGTGCCGGGTATTGACCCCAACCAGTTGACGAATCTGTTTAGTCAGAATGAAGGAACCTTCCTGGGTCTCTTCAATATGTTCTCTGGTGGTGCGTTGGAGCGGATGAGTATCGTTGCTTTGGGCATCATGCCATACATTTCCTCGTCAATTATCATGCAGTTGTTGACGGCGGTGAGTCCTCATCTTGAGCAATTGAAGAAAGAAGGTGAGTCAGGTCGAAGAAAGATTACACAATACACCCGCTATGGTGCACTTGCGTTGGCAACAGTGCAGGGTACGGGCATGACAGTGGGTCTCCTGGCACCAATGGCTTACAACCCGGGCATGGGCTTTACATTGACCGCGATCATCTCTCTGGTAACCGGCGCGATGTTCATGATGTGGCTGGGTGAGCAGATTACAGAGCGCGGTGTTGGCAACGGTATTTCCATGCTGATATTCGCTGGTATTGTTGCCGGTTTGCCAGGTGCCATCGGCAACTCTTTGTCTCAGGCGTATGAAGGACAGATCAGCGGATTGTTGCTGTTCGTGGTTGCACTGATTGCAGTTGTGGTGATCGCGGCGATTGTTTTCATCGAGCGTGGTCAGCGACGTATTACCGTGAACTATGCCAAACGTCAGCAGGGGCGCAAGATGTACGCTGCTCAGTCCAGCCATTTGCCTCTCAAGGTCAATATGGCGGGTGTGATTCCGGCTATTTTCGCCAGTAGCATTCTATTGTTCCCTGCATCATTGGGACAGTGGTTCGGTCAGTCTGAAGGAGCAGAGTGGTTGCAGGATCTGGCTCTTATGATAGGCCCAGGACAGCCGCTGTATATCATTATCTTCAGCGCGATGATTGTATTTTTCTGTTTCTTCTACACTGCCTTGGTGTTCAATCCCAAGGATGTGGCGGAAAACCTGAAGCGTTCCGGTGCTTTTATTCCCGGTATCCGTCCAGGCGAACAGACTGCCAAGTACATTGATGCAGTGTTGACAAGATTGACCATGTTCGGCGCTGTCTACATCACTATCGTATGTTTGCTGCCGAACTTCTTTCAGATGATGGCCAACGTGCCGTTCAATCTTGGAGGTACAGCGATGTTGATCGTAGTAGTGGTGAGCATGGATTTCATGTCCCAGGTACAGTCTCACTTGATGTCTCATCAGTACGATTCGCTGATGAAGAAATCAAACCTGGGAAGTTTTGGCCGCGGAGGCCTCTAGAGTTTGAGTGCCTGCGGGAGTGAAACCCCGGATTTTTTGGAGAGTTAAAGTGAAAGTCAGAGCATCAGTTAAGAAAGTGTGTCGCAAGTGCAAAGTGATCAAGCGCAATGGCGTAGTCAGAGTAATCTGTTCGTCAGAGCCCAGACATAAGCAGCGCCAAGGCTAAGTCGTTTGGTTGATTTTTTACTGGTCAGAGTATATCCTTTGCCCCCCGTAATTTTGGCTCAGAGCATTTTTTGGGCGCGTAAGTAATCTTTAAAGTGGAGTAAAAATATGGCACGTATTGCAGGTGTCAACATACCGGATAATAAGCATATTGTGATTTCCCTTGGCTACGTCTTCGGAATCGGTGCTACCAGGGCAAAAGCGATATGCGCAAGTACTGGTATTGCTCCGAGCACCAAGACAAGCGCGCTTTCTCCAGAGCAGCTCGACAGCGTCCGTGCTGAAGTTGCCAAGTTTACTGTAGAGGGAGACCTGCGCCGCGAGTTGTCGATGGCAATCAAACGTCTCATGGATCTGGGTTGCTTCCGGGGTATTCGTCACCGCCGTTCTCTGCCAGTGCGTGGTCAGCGGACCAAGACCAACGCCCGTACTCGCAAGGGTCCGCGCAAGCCTATTCGCAAGTAATCAATCAGCAGATTTTAAGCCCAGTTTAAGACGATTTGAATCAGGAATAATTTATGGCAAAGCCAGCAGCTAAGACAACGAAGAAGAAAGCGCGTAAAGCGGTAGTGGATGGCATAGCCTTCATCCACGCTTCGTTCAACAACACAATCGTTACGATCACGGATCGTCAGGGTAACGCGCTTAGTTGGGCAACCTCTGGTGGATCAGGTTTTCGTGGTTCACGTAAAAGCACGCCCTTTGCTGCCCAGGTAGCTGCAGAGCGTGCGGGTAAAGCTGCAATTGAATTGTATGGTTTGAAAAATCTGGATGTAAAAGTTAATGGTCCCGGGCCAGGACGAGAGTCCGCAGTGCGAGCGCTCAATGGCTGTGGTCTGAAGGTAAGCAACATAACCGATGTAACGCCGATGCCTCATAACGGCTGTCGTCCACCGAAGAAGCGACGTGTATAGACTGCGTTGTCTGTTTCGCATCACTCTGTTTGGAATTTGTGTAATTTAGTTGCTTATCTCCAATAGATAAGAACATAGGAGACTGTATATGGCCCGTTATTTAGGCCCGAAATGCAAACTTGCTCGACGTGAGGGGACAGATCTGTTTCTGAAGAGTGGCGTTCGCGCGCTCGATAGCAAGTGCA
Source organism: Gammaproteobacteria bacterium (assembly GCA_030682575.1). Lineage (GTDB taxonomy): Bacteria > Pseudomonadota > Gammaproteobacteria > Pseudomonadales > Pseudohongiellaceae > UBA5078. Next base: position 239,012 of record JAUXNX010000011.1, on the reverse strand, counting down.
AGACCGAGAATGCTCCTGGCCAGCACGGCCTGCGTCGCGGCAGACTTTCCGATTACGGTGTGCAACTGCGTGAAAAGCAGAAGATCCGCCGAATCTACGGCGTTCTGGAAAAGCAGTTCGCTGGTTATTACAAGGAGGCAGCACGTCTGAAGGGCGCCACTGGCGAAAACCTTCTGCAGCTGCTCGAATCACGTCTGGACAACGTTGTGTACCGCATGGGCTTCGGCTCTACGCGCGCGGAATCACGCCAGCTCGTGACCCACAAGTCCATTCTGGTGAATGGCGATATTATCAACATCCCTTCGTATCAAGTATCACCCGGTGATGTCATTTCTGTCCGCTCGAAAGCCAAGGAGCAATTGCGTATCAAGGCTGCACTGGAGCTGGCAGGTCAACGCTCTCCTGTTGAATGGATCAACGTAAACAGCGATAAGCTGGAAGGTCAATTCAGTCGCAAGCCTGATCGTGCCGACTTGTCTCCTGACATTAACGAAAACTTGATAGTTGAGCTTTACTCCAAGTAGTAAACTGACTAAATGAAGGGTGATTCCATGCAGATTTCTTTGTCGGATTTTTTAACACCGCAATTGATCAAGGTTGAAGAGTATGACAAGTATCACTCCAAAGTGGTGCTTGAACCGCTGGAGCGTGGCTTCGGTCATACTCTGGGAAATGCGCTGAGACGAATCCTGCTCTCTTCAATGCCAGGCAGTGCAATTGAAGAAGTGGAGATCGATGGTGTTGTGCACGAATACAGCACAATCGAGGGTGTACAGGAGGACGTTATCGAGATCCTGCTGAACCTCAAGGGTGTGGCAGTTATCCTCAACGGTCAGGATGAGGCAGTGATTACCCTGAGCGCCAAGGGCGCAGGTGTTGTCACTGCCGGCAACATCACTGTAGGACACGATGTTGAAATCGTGAATCCTGATCATGTGATCGCCAACCTGAACGACAGCGGTGAGTTGAACATGCGCATGACTGTTCGTAAAGGTCGTGGTTATGCCCCAGCTGATACGCGTGTTTCCAACGATGATGAAACTCGTGCCGTGGGTCGTCTGTTTCTGGACGCTTCCTACACACCAGTGACTACTGTTGCTTACTCAGTCGAAAGCACTCGTGTTGAACAGCGTACTGACCTGGACAAGCTGATTATCGATCTGCGTACCAACGGTACGATTGATCCGGAAGAAGCGATTCGTCGTGCTGCGACCATACTGCAACATCAACTGGCTGTGTTCGTGGATCTGCAGAGCCAGGTTGCAAGTGTGCCGGAAGAACCGGAAGATGAAATCGATCCGATCCTGCTGCGTCCGGTGGACGATCTGGAGTTGACTGTTCGCTCAGCCAACTGCCTGAAGGCAGAAGACATTTACTATATCGGTGATCTGATTCAGCGCACTGAAGTAGAACTGCTCAAGACTCCGAATCTGGGCAAGAAGTCACTGACAGAGATCAAGGATGTACTCGCCACACGCGGCCTTTCACTGGGTCTGCGTCTGGAGAACTGGCCTCCGTCAAGCCTTCGGTCTGACGACCGGAACTAAGTACGACAATCGCCCGGCGACAGTGGTTGCCGGCGTATTGCAACCAGGTTTTTAACGACGAGTTTTTAACAAAGAGTGACCGAGTGCCAGTAGGCGCAAAGGTACGAACAGGAATTAGAAGATATGCGTCATCGTAAAAGTGGACGTCAACTGAGCCGCAACAGTTCTCACCGTAAGGCCATGCTGCGCAGCATGACTGTTTCCCTGGTTGAGCACGAACTCATTAAGACTACCGTGATCAAGGCGAAAGAGCTGCGCATGGTTGCAGAGCCGTTGATCACTCTGGCGAAGAACGACAGCGTGGCCAATCGCCGTCTGGCGTTTGACCGTCTGCGCGACAAGGCTGCTGTTGGGAAGCTCTTCACCGCACTCGGTCCACGCTACAACGAGCGTCCAGGTGGCTACATCCGTATTCTCAAGTGCGGTATGCGTCCAGGCGACAACGCCCCCATGGCTTACGTCGAGCTGGTTGACCGTCCTGCAGGTGTGGATGGCGAATCAGCGGAGGATTGATTTCCGTCAGTGATCGCAATATCGACAAAAGCCGAGCCTGTCTCGGCTTTTGCGTTTTCAGGAGACCAGTATGACATCCTCATTTCATCCCCCGATCCGGACCCTGATGGGGCCGGGCCCTTCCGATGTGAATCCTCGCATTCTGGAAGCGATGAGTCGACCAACTATCGGCCATCTCGATCCGGAGTTCATCCGCCTGATGGATGAAATCAAGACGTTGCTGCAGTACGCCTTCAAAACCACCAATATACTGACTCTGCCGGTTTCGGCGCCGGGCTCTGCTGGCATGGAGGCTGCATTCGTGAATCTTCTGGAGCGCGGTGACAAGGTAATCGTATGTCAGAACGGTGCCTTCGGTGGGCGTATGAAGGAGAACGTCGAGCGTTGCGGTGGCACCGCTGTCATGGTGATGGATGACTGGGGCACGGCAGTTGATCTCGACAAAGTGGAAACCGCTCTCAATAGCAATCTCGACGCACGGGTGCTGGCATTCGTGCATGCAGAGACCTCTACAGGTGTTCTCAGCGATGCACGTGCCCTCGCCACACTGGCGGCCAGGTATGACTGCCTGACTATCATGGATGCGGTGACGTCCTTGGGTGGCGTTGACGTGGATGCCGATGGCTGGGGTATCGATGTGATCTATTCGGGTTCCCAGAAATGCCTGTCCTGTGTGCCAGGCCTCTCACCCATGACCTTCAGCGCGCGTGCCATGGAGTTCATTCGCAACCGTGGCACCAAGGTGCAGAGCTGGTTCCTCGATATGAATTTGATCATGGACTACTGGGGAGGCAGCGCCCGCCGCAGTTACCACCACACTGCCCCTATTAACGCATTGTATGCGCTTCATGAAGCGTTGGTGATCCTGAAAGAAGAGGGGCTTGAGAATGCGTGGCAGCGCCACGCTCGTCATCACCGCGCCCTGGTGGCGGGCCTGGAGGCCATGGGGCTGTCGATGAGAGTGGCGCTGCAATCTCGTCTTCCTCAGCTTAATGCGGTGAATGTGCCTGACGGTGTCGATGAGGCGGCAGTGCGCAGCGCGTTGCTGGAAAGGTATGGTCTGGAGATAGGGGCAGGTTTGGGCAGTCTCGCGGGGAAGGTTTGGCGAATCGGCCTGATGGGATTTGCCTGTAATCAGAAAAATGTACTCTTCTGTCTCTCGGCGCTGGAAGATACGCTGTCGTCGCTCAATGTGCCGATCACCCAAGGCCGATCATTGCAGGTTGCGAGGACTCACTACAATATCAGATAGCCTGCCTGCTCTGATCGTGTTGAAAAAAACTGAACCAGAGCATCGGCCACAATCCGACATGCACCATGACATCGGCGGTATTGAAGATGTAGTGCCAATAAGGAATGTGCTGGACATTGATGAAGTCGATCACACTGCCGTAGATAAGTCTGTCCAGTACATTGCTGATCCCGCCTCCGGCGATAAAGCCGAAACATACATACTCATAAGTCTGTACACTGGCGCCGCGCAGCAGGTAGACCACCAATCCGGCGATCAGACAAACACTGAAAGCCGCGAATATCCAACCGCTCCCTTGGAACATGCCAAAGACACCCCCCATGTTACGAATATGGGTCAGGTGCACCAGTGAGTTCCACTCGACGGTGCTACCGAGTGGGATCCTGCTGTTGACGAGGTAGCTGCCGACCTGAGAGACGAGGACTACGACCAGCGCAATAGCGCTGAAGACAAGCATCTGGCTGGATCTGGATGGTGACACTGGCGCTGAACCTGCATTGCAGTCGTTGGATGATGGGCGGCAAGCATAGCATAGGACGAGGTTTTCTTGAGCAAACCCGCATTACCGAAGAATAGAACCAGACGACGACTGGTAGTACTGTCTTACCGCTTTCTGAGGCAGGGCAAGCGCTACCTGCCGCCTGTTCTGCGCGGCTTGCTGGGTGTCATTCTGATCCTCGCCGGCATGGTGGGTTTTCTTCCTGTGGTGGGATTCTGGATGATCCCTCTCGGCATCGCATTACTGGCCACCGACATACCGCCGTTGAGCAGGTGGCTGATAAAAAGGCTCAACAAGAGCAGGCGCGAGGAATAGCCGCGCCGGCACTCACTGACTTGCTGCTTACTGAATTTCTGCGAAAAGCGCACGCAGACGTGCAGCGTTCTTGCCGACATCACTGCCACCCACACGGGACTTGGAGCGTGCGTTCAGCACGGTGCCCTGCGGTGTCTCATTGATAAGCACGATTACATCGTCCTTGAAGCGGAACCAGAACGTGGTGTCTGTGGCCTCGATGCGGCCTTCCGCAAGGTTCTGATCCACAAGTTCCCAACCCAGTGAGTCAACGGCAGCCAGCGTCCGATTGAAGACCTCTTCCTTCGAGGCAGTGAATACCTGCGGCACGATCTCCGGGTAGGCCTGCTTCTGTGCAGCGGCCATACGTACTGCATCCCAATTGGCCTGATCGCCATAGATCACGGAGTTCGGCGCGTTGGCGCGCAGAGGGGCGACGGCCACAAACTGTGGAGGGTTGTCTGTATCTGTAGTGATGTCGTGGATCGGTGGCGTACCTTCCGGAGCGCGGTAGGTTTCCGGAACGATGTAAGCCAGTGCCGCAGCAATGGTGCCGATGGCGGCAAATCCAGCAAGGCGGGATGCCTTGGCTGGCACGAAGCGCCGTGCGGCCACGAAGATGACAATCGTCAGCGCCAGACAACCCCAGGCTACCCAGTCAGCACTGGCGTTCACTGTTCTCAACATGTTGAAGCCTGTGCGGAAGTCCCACATCCCGAACCACACACCCAGGGAGGCGAACAGTGCATAGGCGCCGAGGCCAATGCCTGCGACCATGGCGAGAAGGGCGAGAGCTATCAGCACTTTGCCTGCTGTGGCACTGATGCTGGATTGGTTGTCAGACGAGGTATTCATGCTGTTTGTCCTTGTTGTTGTGATTGTTTGATACGCCTTTGTCTCAGCTTCATGATGATGTTCAGGAGACCTGCCGGGTTGTTCAACTATTGCACCGATTCGGCGTAATCAACTCCTGCATACAGAGTGATCTTTGGTCGGGCCTGGTTCTGCACATTGTTTCTCTCGATTTCCACAATGCTGTGAGAGCAATTATGCATATCGGGTGGCTCCCAGAGTCTGGCCAGCGGTCGACCTTCAACATGACTGAGGATACTCTTGATGAGCACGCCGTGACTGACAATCGCCACATCTTCTGCGGCGGCGTCGGCAATGATGCGTTGCAACTCCCTCACCCCACGCTGTTGAGTCTGCACGAAGGTCTCTGCATCTGCCAACGAAAAAACATCTGGGCGATGCCAGAAGTCAGCAAAACTCTGCGGAAATTTTGCCTCCATGTCCGCGTACAGCGATCCTTCCCAGGGCCCGAGAAATATCTCCCGCAACGCATCGCTGTACTCGACCTCCAGGCCTGTACCGGCGAAGAGGATGGCGGCAGTCTCTCGCGTCCGGATACTGCTGCTGCAATAGACCTTGGCGATCCCGCAGGTTGATAGTCTTGCACGCAGGGCTGTCGCTTGGTCTCTGCCTTCTGCTGTGAGTGTGGATTCACTCTGCCCTTGCACGCGTCGCTCCTTGTTCCAGTCTGTCTGTCCGTGACGGATCAGGTGAATTCTCACTCAATGGTCTCCATTGTCTTCAGCATACCAATTTGCTGCGCGTGCGATTCACTGCATCCTGCCACAAGGCGTAGCGTTCGTCGCGCCAGGCTTTGTCTTTCGCTGGAGAGAAAGACTTGTCCAACTGCCATTGGCTGGTAATGGTTTCCATAGACTCGTAGACCCCGCACTGCAACCCAGCAAGAAAGGCTACTCCCAGTGCCGTGGTCTCGGTGACACGCGGGCGATCAACACGACAGCCCAGCAAATCGGCGAGGTTCTGCAGCACGAAATCATTCTTGGCCATGCCACCATCGACACGCAAGGTAGCAGGTCGCACGCCATCGGCCTCCATGGCTTTCTGCAGATCACGGGTCTGATAACAAACAGAGAGCAGCGCCGCAGTTACGAGCTCCTTGATGCCGGTATCGCGGGTCAGGCCGAAGATGGCGCCGCGTGCATCAGCATCCCAGTAGGGCGCACCCAGGCCGGTGAATGCAGGTACGAACAGCACGTTCATATCGCTGCCAGTCTGCTCCGCCAGCTTCTCTGTCTCAGCTGCATCCTTGAAGAGCTTCAGCCCGTCGCGCAGCCATTGCATGGTGGCACCCGCCATGAAGATACTGCCTTCGAGTGCGTAAGTTGCCTTGCCATTAAGGCGATAGGCGATCGTGCTGAGCAGACGATTCTCGGATTTCAGGGCCTTGTCGCCCGTGTTGAGCAGCAGGAAGCAGCCGGTGCCATAAGTACTCTTGGCCATGCCTGGCTCAAAGCAGCACTGACCAAATGCTGCCGCCTGCTGATCGCCTGCCATACCGGTGATCGGAATGGCGGCACCCAGTACCTCCGCGTCGGTGATACCAAAGTCCGCCGCACTGTCGAGCACTTCCGGCAGCAGTGAACGGGGGATATCGAACAGGGCGAGCAACTCCTCGTCCCAGCATTGTTCATGAATATTGAATAACAATGTGCGAGAGGCGTTGGTGGCGTCAGTGAAATGACTGCGACCGCCGGTCAGACGCCACAGGAGAAACGTATCGACGGTGCCGAAGGCCAGTTCGCCTGCGTCTGCGGCCTGCTGCGCACCTGGCACATTGTCGAGCATCCAGCGGATTTTGGTAGCGGAGAAGTACGGGTCCAGCAGCAGACCGGTCTTCGCCTGAATGATGTCGCTGCGTTTCTCGCGCTCCAGTTGCTCGCCGATCTGTTGACAATACGCACTGGTACGTCTGTCCTGCCAGACGATGGCGCGATGAATAGCCTTGCCCGTGTGACGGTTCCACAGCAGTGTTGTCTCGCGTTGATTGGTGATACCTATGGCGCGAATGTCGCTGGCCTGCAACTTCGCGTCTTCCAGAGCTGTCTGGTAACTGCGAAGGGAGGTGAGCCACAGATCCTCGGGGTCGTGCTCCACCCAGCCGTCGTGAGGGAAGTGTTGTGTGAACTCTTCCTGTCCAACTCCCGCACGCTGCCCGGCATAGTCAAACACAATGGCCCTGCTGCTGGTGGTGCCCTGGTCGAAGGCGAGAAGATAGTCCGTCATGGCATTGGCTTCCGTGGTTCTGATATCCGAGTAGCAATCTGGAGTGTTGGTGGCGCACGTATGACAAGTGTGTGATCTATTGCCGTGCACTGTGATGAATCGAAGGCTATATTACCCTCATGAGTCAAAAATCTACAATTCACGATCTGCTCGTCATTGGTGGCGGCATCAATGGCGCGGGTATCGCTGCGGATGCTGCGGGGCGTGGCCTGGACGTGGTGCTTTGCGAGATGAATGATCTCGCCTCTGGCACGTCCTCTGCGAGCACCAAGCTGATTCACGGTGGACTTCGCTATCTCGAACAGTATGAATTCCGCCTGGTGCGCGAAGCACTGGCAGAGCGCGAGGTATTACTGCGCAATGCGCCGCATATTATTACGCCCATGCGCTTTCAGTTGCCGCATCGTCCGCACCTGCGGCCGCGCTGGATGATTCGGGCGGGCCTCTATCTTTATGATTTTCTGAGTCAGCGCGTCACGCTTCCCGCGTCGCGCAGTCTGCGCTTTTCTGCGGAAGGGCCATTAGTACCAGAGCTGCGGGATGGGTTCGAGTATTCTGATGCTTGGGTGGACGATGCCCGCCTCGTTGTTCTGGTCGCGATGCAGGCACGCGAACACGGAGCACAGATTCGTGTACACAGTCGATGTGTTGCAGCGACCATCGACGAAGGCGTGTGGCTTGTGACTCTGCAGGATGAGCGCGATGGCTCACGACAACAGGTGCGCGCACGTGTATTGATCAACGCGGCTGGTCCCTGGGTAGGACAGTTCGCGATTGGGAATCACCAGGAAGACAAGCAACAGAAAGTGCGCTTGGTCAAGGGTTGTCATATTGTCGTGCCGCGACTGTACGAAGGAGCCGAAGCCTTCCTGCTGCAGAACGGTGATGGGCGCGTCGTATTTGTCATTCCCTATCAGAACAACTTCACGTTGATTGGTACGACGGAGGAGGACTTCATTGGAGACCCTTCCACAGCTCAAATATCTCCGTGGGAGATTGACTACCTGGTAGGCATTGTCAACGAATGCTTCAGAAACAGGATTTCTCCTGCTGATGTGGTACATCACTTTGCTGGAGTACGACCCCTGCTGGGGGGAGAGGGAGAGAGTGCCTCCAAGGTGTCACGGGATTACACTCTGGATCTCGACATATCGAAAGCGCCTGTACTCACAGTATACGGTGGCAAGATTACCACCTATCGCAGACTTGCAGAGACGGCTATGGAAAGACTGCATGAACTGTTTCCGCAAATGGGCAAGAAATGGACTGCCGATGCGCGTTTGCCGGGCGGCGACTTCCCGTCGCAGGCAGAACTCATTCGTGATTTGCAGAACAGACATCGCTGGTTGCCGGAATCATTGCTCACGCGTTGGGCCGGAAGCTACGGCTCGCTGGTCTATCGCCTGCTGACAGGCGTCGGGTGCCTGAGCGATCTGGGTGAGGATTTAGGTCATGGCCTTTACGCCCGTGAAGTTGATTACCTTGTGCGGGAAGAATGGGCCGTGGAAGTCGATGATATCCTCTGGCGTCGCAGTAAACTTGGTTTGTATTTCAGTGCCGGGCAGCGTCGTCGGCTTGCCGAGTACCTCGCTTCATACTGAGTGCTTTCACCTCATACTGAGTGCTTTCACCTCATACTGAGAATGCCTGAAGGATTTCAACCTGTGTTTTTCTTGGTGGAATACATATCTTCATCAGCGCGGCGCAGCAGTTCGACCTCGTCGTCGCCGTCCTCAGGATAGACAGCCACGCCAATGCTTGGAGAGATGAACAGTTTCTGGTTCTGCAGTTGAAAGACTTTGCTCAGCGCAGCACGAATCTTGCGCGCGACAATCGTGGCGTGAAATGGCAAAACGATTGTGTTGAGCAGCACGACAAATTCATCACCGCCAACGCGTGCGATAGTATCCGATTCGCGTACACAAGCGCGCAGTCTCTCCGCAACTTCCTGCAGCAACAGATCGCCGATGGCGTGGCCGTAGGTGTCGTTGACATTCTTGAACTTGTCCAGATCGATGTAGAGCAGGGCGAAGCGAGCATGCTCGCGCCGGACCCTGGCCAGCATACTTTCCAGACGATCCTGAAACAGACCACGGTTGGCGAGACCCGTCAGCGGATCATGCCCCGCCGCATATAGCAGGCGGGCATGCAGTTGTGTGCGTGAGATGGCCGAAGCAATCTGTGTCGAAACGAACTGCAACAGCTCTTTGTCCTCTTCCGTATAGCGCACCGCACCAGAATAGGTTTGTACGACCAAGGCGCCGATCGTTCTCTTCTGTGACTTCAGAGGAACGCCGAGCCAGTCCAGCGAATCCGAACCCACTATTGAATCGGCCTGCTCACGATTGGCGCTACGGGTCTCCGGTGTCAATAACAGTGCCTGGCCCGAACGGATCACTTCCGCGCTCAGCGTGCCAGAGTTCAGTGGCCGCGGCAGCGGATGCTCATCGAGTTCGTCAACAAAGTAGGGGAAACTCAATTCATCATTCTCTTCGTCGTACAGAGCAACAAAGAAATTTGCGGCGGGCAGCAGCTCGCCAACGATGCGATGGATCTGGCTGAAGAGTTCCAGCAGGTCTTCTGCTGCATTGGCCGCCTCGGAAATGGCATAGAGCGCTGCCTGCATCATCTCTGAGCGTTTGCGCTCGGTAATATCGTGGGCTACAGCGACCCGTACCTGGTCTGCTTCCGACCAGCGTGCAGACCAGCGAATATGGACTATGCGCCCGTCCTTGCGGATGTACCGATTCTCGAAACCGAACTGTGGATTGCCGGAGATAATATCTTCGGCGGTAGCAAGTGTGCGTTCCCGATCTTCGGGATGTACCAACTCGATCATGGGGTGACCGAGCATTTCCTGCGGCGTGTAACCAAAGATGCGTTCACAGGCGGCGCTGACAAAGACGAACCGACCTTCAACATCGACAACGCAAATAGCGTCAAGGAGCAGATCCATAAAATCTATGAAGGGCTTGAATTTACTGGCTAGCATGGTTGCCGATTGTGGTTCAGAGTCTTGTTTCTCCCGCATGCTTCTTGTCACCCGGTGTCGAAAGATTAGCCGAACTTCCTGAGCAAGTCCATTTGCCGGTCTGTTTGATGGACTGCAGCGTCTTGATTTACCTGCCATTTCAAGTGAGCATTGCCTGCGGTGTCACCGGGTCCGCTGTAAATCGTCAATATTGGGAACGACAACATGAAACATATAGTCCTTGCAATGGTACTGATTGTGCTGGCTTGCAGCGCGAGCGCGCAAGTTGCAGAGCCATTTCTGGTGGGAAGCTGGAAGTATCTGCGTACTTTTCATTATGTACACATCGATGAACAGGATAGGGTGTTTCAATGCCGCATTTCGCCGGACTTGCATGTTGTCTTTTCCACAGGCAAGTACCAGGAAGGCGGTGTGATTGATTGGGAAGTCCCGCGATTTTTCAGTCTCTATGGCACTGAGATGCCGTCCGGGCAGGTCTGGGGCCGCAATACCATGGAGTTACGTGTTCGAGTGATGTTTCTGACGGTACCGACAGTCTCAGGGCAGTCTACGGAGAGGCTGGAATTCGACAAGGTGCCAGTTCTTCCAACCATCTGTGCCCACTATCTGGCGATTGCGTTCGAATGAGCAATCGGAGGCAGAACGCTGTCCGCTGAGCAATTTTCCTGCAAATTGTAATAAACGGGTAGGTGGTTTATCCTCGCTACCCGTTTTTTATCAAATTTTTCAGCAGATTACTTACTTAACCACGGCAGCAGCATGACCAAGAGATACACCCCCTCGGCAATCGAACCCAAGTGGCAGCAGCACTGGGACGCGAACAACACCTTCAGCGTTTCCAATGCCGATTTCAGCAAGCCCAAATACTATGTGCTGGACATGTTCCCGTACCCGTCCGGCTCCGGTCTGCACGTGGGGCACCCCGAGGGCTACACAGCCACCGACATCATTGCCCGCTACAAGCGCATGAACGGCTTCAATGTGCTGCACCCCATGGGCTGGGATGCCTTCGGCCTTCCTGCCGAGCGTGCCGCGATCCGCGAGGGGCGCCATCCGGCAATCATCACCCAGGAGAACATCACCAACTTCCGTGGCCAGATCAAGCGCCTGGGTCTGTCCTATGACTGGCAGCGCGAAATCGATACCAGCAAGGTGGATTACTACCGTTGGACGCAGTGGATATTCCTGAAGCTGTACGAACAGGATCTCGCTTATCTGGCCGAAGTGCCGGTGAACTGGTGCCCGGCTCAGGGCACGGTGCTGGCCAATGAAGAGGTGCAGGACGGTCGCTATGTGGAGACGGGAGATCCCGTTGAGCGCCGCATGATGCGTCAGTGGATGCTGAAGATCACCGCCTACGCCGAGCGTCTGTTGAGCGATCTGGACGAACTGGACTGGCCAGCCGGCATCATCGAGATGCAGCGGCAGTGGATCGGCAAATCCATTGGTGCCCGTGTCACCTTCACTTTGCAGGGAACGGAAGGCAGTTTCGAGGTCTTTACCACGCGTCCCGATACGCTGTTCGGGGCGACGTTCTGTGTGCTGGCACCGGAGCATCCGCTGGTGGCGCGCATCACAACGACAGAGCAATCCGGCAGTGTTGCTGCTTATATCGAACGCGTGAAGAACATCAGCGATCTGGATCGCGAAACGGCAGCGGCCAAGGAGAAGACCGGGGTCTTTACCGGCGCTTACGCCATCAACCCGGTCAGCGGCCTGCCCGTGCCGGTGTGGATTGCCGACTACGTGAAGGCCGATTACGGTTCGGGCGCCATCATGGCGGTGCCCGGCCACGACGAACGCGACTACGAATTCGCCAAAGCCTTCGACCTGCCGATCATCGAAGTGGTACAAGGCGGTGATATCTCCGTGGCGGCTCACGCCGAAGAAGGTATCGCCGTGAACTCCGGCCTCCTCAATGGCCTGCACACGACTGACGCCAAGGCGAAGATGATTGCCTGGCTGGAAGACAAGGGTGTGGGGCAGGGAGAGACCACCTACAAGCTGCGCGACTGGCTGTTCTCTCGCCAGCGCTACTGGGGCGAACCGTTCCCGATTCTGCATAATCCAAAGACCGGGGCGATCAGTGCCGTGCCTGCGAAGGATTTGCCGATTACGCTGCCGGAGCTGGACGAGTACAAACCGACCGCCGATGGTCAGCCACCGCTGGCTCGTGCCGAAGAATGGATGAAGGTCGAACTCAACGGCGAGCAGTTGCTGCGCGAGACCAACACCATGCCGCAGTGGGCCGGCTCCTGCTGGTACTACCTGCGTTACATGGACCCGACCAATGACCAACTGCCCTTCGATCCGGCGGCTGAGCAATACTGGGGCCCGGTCGATCTCTATGTCGGTGGTGTTGAACATGCGGTGCTGCACCTGCTGTATTCGCGTTTCTGGCACAAGGTGCTGTTCGACTGCGGTCTGGTTCACACTCGCGAGCCGTTCAAGAAACTGTTCAACCAAGGCATGATCCTGGGCATCAGTCACCGCGACGAGAATGGCCGGTTCTACGCGCCGGGCGATGTCGAGTACCGCGACGGCAAACCTTTTGCCAAAGGCACCGACACACTGCTTGCCGCGCGCGAAGAGAAGATGTCGAAGTCACGCCTCAACGTCGTCAATCCGGATGATGTGGTGGCGGAATACGGTGCTGACTCTCTGCGCCTCTACGAGATGTTCATGGGCCCGCTGGAAGCCGTGAAGCCCTGGCAGACCAGTGGTGTGAAGGGCGTGTTCGGCTTTCTCGACCGCGCCTGGTCCTTGCTGATCGACACCGACAGCGGCGAGCTTTCATCTCTCATTACTGATGAACCGGAGTCTGCCGCCACCGATGAGCTGCGCCGCGAGATCAACATTACTGTGCACAAGGTCACCAGCGACATCGAGAACCTGCGCTTCAACACCTCCATCGCCAAGATGATGGAATTCGTCAATCTGGCGAAGAAGCAGGACAGATTGCCGAAGGAGATCGCCGAGAAATTCGTGCTGGTGCTTTCCCCGTTTGCACCCCACACGGCGGAGGAACTGTGGCAGCGTCTGGGTCATTCGCAGTCGCTGGCCTATCATTCCTGGCCGAAGGCTGATCCGAACTGGTTGCAGTCTGATGAAGTGACGATGACCGTGCATATCAACGGCAAGCGCCGTGCAGAGCTGCAGGTGGGTCGCACTCAGACCCAGGCACAGGTCGAAGAGATGGCGCGCAACGCGCCGGGTGTCGTCGATAAGCTGGAAGGTCTGACAATCAAGAAAGTGATCTTTGTGCAGGGCAAGTTGGTGAATTTCATTGTCTGATGAGGGGCTTTCAGAATTCGTCAGTGTTTTATCCGTTTCGAGGAAGCGACGCTTGTTTCTGTGTGCTTAAATGCGACCAATATTGATTGGTCAGATCAGGTCTTGCAAGCACTGGGCTGTGAGAACAGACCCGTCAGAAACAGTTGGAGTGATGGCTCTCGTGATGAAGCGTAGTAACGGCCTCAAGTTTGTCATAACAGTAGTAGTATTGATGCTGGGCATTGCTGTTGCAGGCAGTGCCTTCGCTCAACGTGGTTCCGATTTTGCGCTGTTTGATCAACACGGCGTCTTCCATCAGATCAGTCGTTACAATGAAGCCAGGGCGGTGGTGCTGTTCGTGTATGGCAATGATGACCCTGCGTCTGTTGAGGCGCTGCCATTGCTTCGCGACCTGCGTGATCGTTACAGCGAAGACGACGTCATTTTCCTGTTGCTTGATGCCAATCAACACGACACGCGCGCCAGCGTGCTGGCTGCAGACCTTGAATTTCCGGTACTGCTTGACAGCGCACAAGTCGTGGCTCGCACCCTCGCCGTCACTACCACGGCCGAATCCTTCATTATCAATCCGAAATCCCATCGCATCCTTTATCGCGGACCGCTGGACAGCCGCATTGCCGTGGCTGAGGCGAATCCTGCCATGCCTGTTCCATATCTTGAGAGCGCACTGAAGGCGATTCTGGCTAATGTAGACGACGCGGCCCCTGCAGTCCCCGCCGTGGTCGGTATGCCCATCGTATTCGAGTACAAAGAGCGCTTCGGTGACCGGCAGATTTCCTATCAGGACGAAGTAGTGCCTATCCTGCGTCGCCGCTGCACTACCTGCCATATCGAGAATGGTCTGGCCCCCTGGGCCATGATCAGTCACCGCATGATGCAGGGTTGGAGTCCGATGGTGCGTGAGGTACTGATCACGCGCCGCATGCCACCGGGACAGATCGATACGCAGATCGGAGAATGGGATGACATTCATGACATCACTGACGATGAACTGACAACGCTGGTCCACTGGATCGACGGTGGTGCGCGTCGAGAAGGAGATGCAGACCCTCTGACGGAGCTGGAGCCGATAGATCCCGCCTGGAGTCTGGGCGAACCGGATTTGATCGTGGAGGTGCCTGAAGAGGCGATTCCTGCTACCGGTATCGTCGACTTCAAGATCAAGCGTGTGGCCCTTGATCTGGACGAAGACAAGTGGATCAGCGCCGTGGCCTACAATGTGGGAGACCGTACCGTATTGCACAGTCTGCTCGTGCACGCCCTTGATCCCGATGTTCCAGCCTCCGATCCGGCCGCGCAGATCGCCCCGGAAAATGCCGAGTACATCAGTCTCTACGTGCCGGGTAGAACAGAAGAAGTTTTTGCTGAAGACTCAGGTTTTCTGCTGAAAGCGGACCGCGATCTTTCCTTCAAGTTGCGCTATGTCAGTTCAGGCCGCGAGACCGTGGATCGAACCCGCATCGGTCTGTACTTCCGCGATACGGAGCCGACCTATGCCGTGCGCAATGTCATCACACTCAACGAGAATTTCACAATCCCAGCCGGTGTGGACAATCATGTGGAGGAAGCACAGACGCCGGTGTTCGAACACGATGTGTACGTGGAGAGTTTCGCTCCTCAGACACATACGCGTGGCAAGAGCATGACCATCTCTGCCCTGTATCCAGATGGCACCAGTCAGTTGCTGATCAATGTCGGCAACTACAATTTCAACTGGCAGATGAACTACCGCCTCACCGAACGCCTGCTGCTGCCTGCCGGTTCACGGCTGGTCTCCGAGACAGTCTTCGACAATTCCCCCGCCAACCCCCATAACGTTGATCCCGAGGCCGAGGTCAGAGTCGGGATCACTACATGGGATGAGACATTCAGTCATTACGTGCGGATTCTTGAGCGACGTTAAGGAAAGTTTCCCCACTGATCTTGTGGCAATCCTCCCTCTGAAACTGTTATAAGTGGCACAGTAAACTCCATAAAAAGAGTGCACAGTCCTGAAGAGCTACCCAGAGGAGAAGGCTGAAGCACAAGGGAAGACTATGGCTGCGGCGGAAGACAGATTCGGATTATCCTCATGGCGCGGTGAGTTTGTGGATGCTGTCATGGAGGCAGATTATCGTCTGCACACCGCTGAGTCTGCCGCTCGTGATCTTCGTCTTGCGCTGTGGGTATGGATTGCCCTGCTGATTCTCCTGAGCGTTCTCGACTACAGATTGTTCGGAATTGCAGCTTCGGAATTCGTGGTCATTTCGTCCCGTGTGTTGCTCGTGACAGGCTTGCTGATCCTGATATACCGCTCTCGCAGAAACCCTGCTCTGGCCAGCGCCGGCTATGCTGTGACCGGGTTGGAAATAGCCGGTTTCTTCTCATTCTTTCTGCTCTACTTCAGTCATCCCGGCACCATCATTTACACGATTGTCATCTCTTTGTTGATGCTGGTCGCGGTGTTCGTTGTCATTCCCAATCGTGTCATCCCGGCTACGGTGGCGGCGTTGTTCGCGTCTTTCGGCACCATGTACTGTGCCTATCTGCTGAACGCCACAGAGACAACCAACTTGTACCTGATGACATTCCTGCTGAGCTCCAGCCTGGTGGGCTATCTTGCGTCACGTCGGCAGCATTTGACCCAGCGCAGACAGTTCGCACTGCTCAGAGAGACGGAGATCATCAATCGCAGGTTGAATGCTGAAATCGAACAGCGCAAATTGTTGGAGAAGGAGCTGAAGCAGCAGGCAATCACTGACCCACTGACGGGCTTGTACAACCGCCGCCACTTTGAATCGCTGTTCGAGCATGAATTGCGCCGGGCGGCGCGCAAGAAAGCCCAGCTTTGTCTGTGTCTGGTGGATCTGGATCATTTCAAACGCGTGAATGACGAGCATGGCCACGAAACAGGAGATCGAGTGTTGCAACATGCCGCGAAGCTGTTCGTCGACAGTTTGAGAAAGGCTGATGTCCTTGGTCGCATCGGTGGAGAGGAATTTGTGCTGCTGCTACCCGATACGAGACCGGAGGCAGCCCGACAATTGGTTGAACGTCTGCGCCACGGATTGGCTGTGGAGAGATTAAGAGTTGGAGAAGCGGACATAGGGATCACTGCAACATTCGCTATCTCTGTTGTGGATGCCGAGCAGGATTCTCTGGCAAGCGCACTGCGTGCTGCTGACAAGGCGCTTTACGATGGCAAGGGCGCCGGACGCAACTGCGTGATATTGGCTGAACGCTGATGAGTTACCGACTGTTGATCTGTGGTCTCTTGTAAATTTTGGGAGGGTTCAACGAGAAGGTGAGTCCAGCACAACACTCATGATCGATGAGGCGCCAGACATTGCACTAAAATGATTCACGGTGCCCGCTAATCGAACCTGCGAATTTTTCAGGTGTACAGCGGAGTCACTTGTTTCTGCGATGATCTGAGTCTTTGCATCGCTTTCTGTCCTCCAGAACCTGGCAGCTTGTCCGATACCCAGGTGTGTCGTCGGTCTGCTGCAAACCATGGCATCGGGTTTGCAGGTCTCCGCTCAAGCAGTCCGGTTTCTGAAATTCCTCGGAGGTAGTTGTGAAAGGATTTGGCTGGCGTAACAAGACGGCTCTCATGGTTGATTGCCTGCGTGATCTTGCGTCTGATCTCGATTTGACCCGTAAACTGGAGAATGACGACGAGCTGAGCAAGGCGCTTACTCAGCTTCTCTCCGTGTTGCATCAACGTATTGGGGAAAGTGTAGCGGCAACGGTAGGCATTGCGGCTCAGGCCCCGGCACTGTCTGCCATTGCGGCTGAGACGGCCACGACGGGCATGCAACTCGCGCAGTCCTCGGAGAATATTGCCAGCAGCAGCGAGCAGGTGACGACAACTCTGGAGCGTGAATTGTTGCCACGCTCGGTCGATGTTGCGGGACTCTCCAACAAGGTGGCGACGGCAATTCGGACTTGCGAGAACGACAGTGGTCGTGTGCTCGGTAACTTCGATGCGATCAGCAGCGCGGAGAAACATCTCGCCACCGCCATCACCGATCTGCAGTCGCAACTGGAGGAAGTAGTGCGCGTGATTGGCGTGATTTCTGCCATCTCCAAACAAACCAATCTTCTGGCACTGAATGCCGCGATCGAAGCAGCCAGAGCCGGTGTGCACGGTCGTGGCTTTGCAGTGGTTGCAGAAGAGGTGCGCGGACTGGCGAATCACACGACTGAAGCTACGGGTCAGGTGGCCGCCATTATCGATCGCTTTCGTGCTGATGTGGCTGGTCTGCAGACTGCAGGCTCCAATATGGAGGTGGCGGTGACCGAGGGTGAGCAGAGTGTCCGAAACATGCGCCGGGAACTGGTGACAGTCAGTACAGCGATGGATGAGCTCGATACCAAGGTAAGTGCCATCGCGTGCAGCACGGAGCAGATGTCTGCGGCGATGAACATGGTCAACAACGATGTGCAGACAGTCTCCAGAGTAGCGGCCGACATGCAGGGCAAGGCTGTGCAGGTAGGCAACCTCAGTCGTGCCGTACATGTGCAAAGCGACAAACTGCTGGAGGGTATTGGGGGCTTTCAACTGGCGCTTCACAAGAGGGCAATGGAAGCCGTGGTCGCGATGGCGGAGCATGGCGCCATGGCGCGGGGCAATGCTGACGAAGCAGGCGAGGTCATGCAGCGAATGTTGCGTCAGGACAGCCGCTTCGAGTTGATGTATCTGGTGGGCAGCGATGGTCGTCAGATCAGCGACAACATTTTTGCGGATGCTGCGCGCGCCGCAGATGCCGGCAAGGCGCGCGGCGCTGACTGGAGTCAGCGCTCATGGTTCAGTGCAGTAAAGAACGGTGGCAAGGCCCACGTTACGCCTGTCTATCGCTCATCAGCGACCGATGACTTCTGCTTTACCGTATCGGTGCCGGTGCGTGATGAACGTCAGCAGCTTGTGCGGGTACTCGGTGCCGACGTGCGATTGTCATCGCTCATCTGAGCGGGTACTCGGTCAAAGATGCTGGGTAATCCAGCGCTGCAATTGTGCAGGAGGGAGGGCACCGGAGACGCGCCCGACTTCCTTGCCTTTCTTGAACATCATCAGAGTGGGAATGCTGCGTATGCTGAAGCGTTGAGCCAGGGCCTGCTCAGCCTCTGTGTTCACCTTCGCGAGTCGAACCTTGGGTTCCAGGCTGGCAGCAGCAGCCTCGAAGACTGGCGCAAAGTCGCGACACGGGCCGCACCAGGGAGCCCAGAAATCGACGACCAGAGGCAGATCAGCCCCCATGTGTTGCTCGAACGTGCTCTGTGACAAATCCACAGGCTTGCCGACGAACAGGGCTTCCTTGCAGGCGCCGCAACTGCCATCTGCGGTCAGCATGGCAATGGGCAAACGATTCTTGCGATGGCAGTGTGGACAGGTAACGAACATCTGGTCCGGCATGTACATCTCCCAGGTTGTGCTCAAATGGTGTAAAGCGTCCTGACAAAATATAGTCATGGCATGCAGGACTTGCAAGGTGCCTATTGTCTGACCACTCCTTGTTGAGCCTGCATGCGAATCCGGTCGCGGTGAACCTCTGGTCTGGGCATGGAAAAGGAGTTACCCTGCTGTGGCTTTTTATCGCCATCCCAATCAAGGAATTCCAAGAATGAAGATCAATACTCCTGCCACTCGGGGCCTGCTCCGCGTGCTTGGTACCGTAGCGGTACTGTTTGTCTGTACGTCCCAATGGGCCAATGCTCACATCGATCTGCAACGCGCCGGCACCCATGTCGCCAAGTACGAACAGGGCGAACGTGGCGCCGACACCAAGATCGGCAATTGTGGGAATCCTGCCGGAGTGCCAACCGGTGCCGTGTATACCTACAAGCCAGGCGAGACCATCACTGTAAGCCTTGCCGAATACGTGCGTCACCCCGGCTACTTCCGCATTGCCTTCGACAACGAGGGTGATGACGACTTCATCGACCCGCGCTGGATCGTGGCCATTGATCCGGAAAGACGCCAGGGCGGCTGCCCCATAGACGACACCGACCATTGCCGTATTGGTGATCAGGCTACCGAAGGTGACTACTACAACAATGACACCGTCTTGATGGACAACCTCAATCCGCACACACGCGAGACCGCTCAACCCGTTTATACCTGGGAAGTGCAGCTGCCGGACGTAGAGTGTGACAACTGCACCCTGCAGATCATTCAGGTAATGGAAGATCCTGCTGGTGTTGCGCACGGCCCCTACAACACGACTACTGCCAATGCGAACAACGACGTGTATCACCAGTGCATCGCGCTGGTACTGAGCGAGTCAGCTGTTGCCGGTCAGGCTGCCAATGCAGCCGCAGTCGCGCTGGCTCCAGCGCCTGCTGCGCAGCCGTAATCGAAGGTCCATTGCCTGTGGGAGCATGTTCGCTCCCACTGTGGCAAGGATTGCAAAGAGGATTGATTTCGATAATCCTGCAGGCTCACTTTTGATCTGACGTTATTCCCGCATGGAAGAAAATCCCGATCAACCTGTAGCAAGCGTTGCCCGCAGCCGCATAGTCTGGTTGCGGCCCACGCTGCGCCGCTCCCAACAGGAAGCAGTAGCGTCGGCCACCATGACGGCGACCGGCGACAACTTCTTCAACGCCTTCGCCATCTACCTCAACGCCACCGCAGTGCAGATGAGCTGGTTGACCGCCATACCGCAACTCTTTGGTGCCCTGTTTCAACTGCTCTCCGCCTGGCTCGGCAACTACCTTCCCCGCAAGCCACTGGTCGTTGTCACGGCCGGATTGCAGGCGACAGTAGTTGCGGCACTGGCAATTCTGGCGCTCACCCGCAGCGAGAATTCCGTGACATGGCTGATCACGCTGGCAGTGTTCTACTTCTCCTGCATGAACTTCATTCAGCCCCAATGGCGCGCCTGGATGGGCAGCATCGTTCCACAGCGCCGCCGTGGTGTGTTTTTCGCATCGCGTACTCGACTGACGATGATGGCGTCGCTGGGCATTTTCGTCAGCGGCGGTGCACTGCTCAGTCTCAGTGAAAGAGTCGGTGTGGTGTGGCTCGGCTTCGCGTTGTTGTTTGCAGCGGCAGCAACCGGGCGCGGCATTTCGGCGCGGCTGCTCTCGCAGATGCACGACCCCGATCCGCATCCCCATCCAGCCAGTCGCAAAGGATTTCTGCAAAGCATGCAGCAACTTCGCGAATCGCTGAAGGACAAGACATTTCGCGACTACAGTTTCTTTGTTGCAGGCATGCAGGGAGTGGTGGCAATCTCCGCGCCGTTCTTCGCGGTCTACATGCTGCGTGATCTGCACTTCACCTATCTCGAATACAGCCTGAATGCGATTGCATCGATCCTGACTCAATTCCTCACACTCAGTTTCTGGGGGCGTTTCAGTGACCGCTTCGGCAATCGCCTTGTGATGCTGATTTCCAGCGTACTGATTCCAATGCTGCCGATACTGTGGATGTTGTCACCGGACTTCTATTACCTGCTGTTCGTGCAGATGGTATCCGGATTTCTGTGGAGCGGTTTCAGTCTCAGCACGGCCAACTACCTGTATGACATTAGACCTCACAAGAGCGACTTCGCCGTCTATGCCGCCATGCAGTCGGCGCTCAGCGCAGGTGCCGTATTCTGCGGCGCCATCATCGGTGGATTGATTGCCTCCGCCGCGCCTGTGATTGTCGAAGTGGTACCGTTCATGGACATCATGCGAAGCCCGCTCTACCTCGTGTTCATCGCCAGCTGCGTGCTGCGTGTGGGAGTCGCCGCATGGTTCATCCCCCGCGCAGTCGAGCCCAAGGTGCGCAAGCGTCCCAAGTTCCTGCAAGTCATCTACAGAGTATCCCGCTTCAGCTCCATCTCCGGCATCTCACTCGACTGGTTGAGTGTGACCCGGCGCGGTCCGAAGGGCAGCACACCGCCATCCGACGATGACGAACTGCCCTGACAGGTCGCGCGTTCAATCAAACTCTCATGTCAAATTTTCTGATCTGCCCATGCTGAGGTGGACTGCAGCGTAAGCCACTGCGTCGACTTGCGATGGTGGTGCATCGCTTTGGAGAAAGGTCTGTTTTCGGTGTGGATTGTGGCCCTTTATTCTGCAAATAAATTAATTATTTTTATTAAAAACATCAAGATAGGAGTGTAATATGTATAAATAAACAGTGCTTTTCATCGCCACAAATCCATGGAGGAATCGGTCCATGACACACCAATCTCTACACAATTCTTTGCCCAAATCTCTGCATCCAACCCCGCTCGCAAGTCTGCCTGCCAGCACGTCATTCATCCCCGAAGACAACGCTGCGCTCAGCGATGAAATCACCCGCCTCGCGGGCCACATCAACGCGGCGCAGCACCGCTTCCTCACATTGCTTGCCGCGCTGATCGAACGCAACGCGTGGGAAGGCGCAGGCATGAAATCTCCAGCACACTGGCTCAACTATCATTGCGGCATTGATCTTGGCGCCGCGCGCGAAAAAGTACGCGTGGCGAAATGCCTGCAGAATTTTCCACGCATCGACGAAGCGTTTCGCACCGGCGAGATCAGCTACTCCAAAGTGCGCGCCATGACCCGTTCGGGGACTCCGCAGAATGAAGCATTCCTGTTGCAGATCGCCAGACACGGCACAGCGCAGCACATGGAACAACTCGTGCGCAAATATCGTCGCACTGAACGCTTGACGGACGCTGCGCGCGATCGCAGCAACTACGAAGCCCGTGAACTCACCTGTCACTTCGACGAGGACGGCATGCTGGTGCTGCGCGGTAGATTGACGCCGGAGGATGGTGCAGTCTTCATGAAGGCGATGGATGCAATGATGGTGGCGCTGAATCCGCCTGTAGCAAAGTCGGAAATTGCGGAAGATGTCGCCCGGAAAACATTTCCGCAGAAACGCGCCGATGCGTTGCTGGCGATTACGGAGCAGGCGATGAGCACGATGGAGGAGGGGTTGAAACCGGTGTCCTCTGCAGAGAAGTATCAGGTGGTTGTGCACATTGAGCGTGAGAGAGTTGCGGTGACCGATGATGCGGATGCCCAAGTAAACGCCACACACACTCATCCACATTCAGACCACCAGCAATGCTCCATCGAATGCGGCAACTCCCATTTTCCACTGTCGGCAGCAACGGCCCGGCGTCTGTGCTGCGACGCGTCAATGGTCACAGTGCTGAAAGATTTCCGCGGAAACGTCCTCAATGTCGGTCGCAGAACCCGCACGATCCCGCCGTCAATCCGCCGTGCATTGCAGATCCGCGATGGTGGCTGCCGCTTCCCTGGATGCTGCGAGTCACGCTACGTCGATGCGCACCATGTGCAGCACTGGTGTGATGGCGGTGAAACGAAAATGGATAATCTGGTACTGCTGTGTCGGCATCATCATCGACTGTTGCATCAGGAAGGGTATGAAATTGTTCGCAGCGCAGAAGGCGAGTTCGAGTTTGTGACACCGCAGGGGAGACGAATGGCGAGAGCTGTGGTGCCGCAGTTTATTGAAGTGGATCGAATGAAGGAGGCACTTGCGATTGAGCGGGAGCATGACCGGATTGGACTGCAGATTGATGCGCGGACGGCGGTGACGCTGTGGCAGGGGGAGCGGATGGATTATGATTTGGCGGTGGAGGCTATGATGAGGGTAGCATGGTGAGCGGTTGTAATTTCATTGGAATCACAGTCGCTTGCTAGCTGGCATTTGAAACCACTTGCCGCAATGCTTCTTGAGCAAGCGTATTGACGCTCTTACCTTTCGCCTGCGCGGTAATGGCCAGCTGTTCGTGCAGCTCTGGCGAAATTCTGAGATTGAATTTGCCAGAATAATAGCGACGTGGCTCAATGCCTTTTTCTTTGCACACCTCAAGAAAAACATGCAGTGATTTCTTGAACTCTGTTCGCAGTTCTTTGGGGTTGCGGCCATAGAAGTCCGCACCGCCGTTTAGTCCCAGAATTTCCCCCCTGAACGAATCCAACTCAGGGTCATACTCGATCTTGGCGTGATAGCCTTCCAGCGTCATAGTGTTCATGGCAATACTCCGTGCTGCTCCAACCATTTGCGAATACTGGCCAAAGCGCCCTTATCTGTGCTCGGACTTGGATGAGGATGATGAAATACTCGAACCTCGCCGAAAAGAACCACCGCAACCCGACTGCCTTCGCGCTCGCTGATCTCAGCCCCAAGTTCTACAAATAGGGCTTCAATGTCACGCCACTGAACATTGCCGCTCACGGGGCGAGCGAATACGGCCTCAAGGGTTTTCTTGTGCCTTCTTTTCATGTCGAAATGGTACCAGATTTAGGTACTATGTAAAGGGCGAGAATCCAGGCATGGGAATCTTTCGAACTGATGACATTCACGCTCTTTAAGGCCAGGAGTCCAGTCGACAACCCGGATTTGTTTATGAATGCGTAAAGGCAAATTCGCCACAAAACACAAGTAATCCAAATAGCCCTTTAGGAATGTTTTACTTTCATCTCTTGCTGTTTCAAGGCTCTCTGACGAGAGAATTACTTGGACGGAGAGAAGCGGACGGTCAACACCGGGATCGACAGAGTGGTTTTTAAAATGAATTTCGATATCGTTCGTAGGAAGTGAAGATTTAATTACCTTCTCAGACTCTACCAAACATCCATGGCTTTCAATTTCAAAGTCGCACAAGAACGCTTCATGAGGATTGTGCCCTAACATTGTATTAGTATGCAGCGCGAAACAATTCAACATTCATACCCTCACTTCTTTCCCTACCCCTTCGGCCTCACAACATTCAACATCTCCGTCAACCCCGCCACTGCAGCCCCGATATTCGCCAACTCCGCCGGCACGATCATCGTATTATTCGCCTTTGCGAGATTGCCAAATTCCTTCACATACTGCTCCGCCACCCGCAAACTCACCGCCTGCTGCCCACCCGGTTCCTGAATCGCGGAAGCAATCCTGCGCAAGCCCTCGGCAGTCGCAATAGCGATCAGTTCAATCTCCTTCGCGCGGCCTTCGGCCTCGTTGATCTGCCGCATCTTGTCGCCTTCGGAGAGGTTGATGACTTCCTGCTTCTGGCCTTCCGAGACGTTGATCATGGCCTGGCGTTCGCCTTCGGATTTGGCGATGGCGGCGCGGCGTTCGCGCTCGGCGCGCATTTGTTGTTCGAGGGCGTCCTTGATGCTGGCGGGGAGTTCGATGTCGGAGATTTCGTAGCGCAGAACCTTGATGCCCCAAGGGCTGGCGGCTTCGTCGAGTGCGTTGACGACGTCTTCGTTGATCTTGGCGCGCTCTTCAAAAGTCTTGTCGAGGTCGGTCTGGCCGATGACGGAGCGCATGGTGGTTTGCGCGAGTTGCGAGGCAGCGTAGCGGTAGTTGTTGATGCCGTAGCTGGCCTTCTGGGCGTCGACCACCTGCATGTAGAGCACGCCATTGATGCCGACCTGGATGTTGTCCTTGGTGACGCAGTTCTGGCGTTCGACGTCGATCACTTCTTCCTTCAGTGTCTGCTGATAGGCGACCTTGTCGATGAAGGGGATCAGCAGGTGGAAACCGGAGTCCAGCGTGCGGGAATATTTGCCCAATCGTTCTATGACGTAGTTTGAACGCTGGGGTACGATACGGGCGGTTTTGACGATGGTGATGACGACGGCGATTGCAAAGCCGATGGCGAGAAGATTTCCGGGGGTGAGTTGTTCCATGCTGGGTTCCTCTGGTTGGTCAGGCAGGTGGGCAGGTAGACGTGCAAGTGGTCGTGCATGTAACAGAGAGCGGTATTTTCAGCGCGATCTTCAGGCAATGGGGCGCGTTCTGGAGACAGTCAGTTCGATGCCTTCGTTGGCGATGACCCAGACGGTTTCACCGGCCTTGAGGTCTTCATTCGAGAGTGCATTCCAGCGCACGCCATTGAGTGTCACGCGGCCACTGCCTTGCTTGAAGTCTTCGACGACTGAGGCGCGCTCGCCGATGTCATGCTGGAAGCTGGGCTTTTCTTCGGATTTGTCTTTGGTGTGGCCCCGGAACCAATGGGTCATTTTTCCCCGCACGAGGACCAGACTGGCAATACTGACCAGGGCAAAGAAGGTGTACTGCGCGGCGGTGGATTCGATGATGCCGAACTGCAGCAGCAGGCCGGTGAGGATGGCGGCGATACCGAAGAAAACCGCGATTACATTGGTGATCAGAACTTCGATGATGATCAGGGCGACTCCCGCCAGAATCCACAGCAGTGCGGCACTCATAGGTTCTCCTTGTACTCGGATCTCGATTCAATGACGGGAGTCAATCAGCCAGCCAGACCTCCCGCGCCCATTGCCAGATGTTATCCCAACTCTCGTCGCTCATGCGCTCATCCCATAGCAGAACAGTGCCGTCCTGACTGATGCAGTAGTAGGCGCTGTCGCTCTCGCAGATGGGCAGGTAGCGGCGTGGCATGCCGAGGCTCCAGGCCACCGCAGCCACTTCCGGCAGATAGGTGTGGGAGTTGGGATCGGTGACGGTGACAGGCTCAAGGCGACCACAGACGACGTCACTGACAGTCATCAGGAAATAGCGCAGGTCGTCGGGCAGGGCGATGAGCAGTTCCTCTTCGATCTCTACCAGCAGGTCTTCATCGGGCAATTCCAGCGGCACGGGCACCGGTTCGTTTCTTTCCCGCAGCAGTTCTATCACGTCTTCCATGTTACTGATTGGCCTCGGCAGCGTCCCGTTCTTCGACTCGTGCGCCAGCCAGAATTCCGGGCAGCGCGTAGTTGCCCTCATGGCACGCGTACTCGAACATCTTGTCATTGGTCCTGACCATGGGAATTTCGGCCGTCCAGGGTGATGCGAAAGTCTCCGAGTCGTTCACGGTAAAGCTGTAATTGATGGTGTCCGGTCCGACACGGGTAAAGTATTCAGTGATGCGGAAGTTCTCGCCCGAACCACGGTAGCTTTGCTGGGGATTGAAGTTGCTGGTCTCCACGACCAGTGTCTCGCCCTCCCAGCGGCCGATCGAATCACCCAGCCACGGCTTCAGTGCCGAGGGCAGGGGGTCGTCGTCGATGCGGATGATGCGTGCATCGTGCACCATCTCAACCAGAATCATCACGTAACCGGGGGATTGCACGATCTGATAATGGTTGTTGTAGAGAATCGGCAGCATGGGTGGGCCGGAGCTAGAGCCGAACGAGAGCAGGCAGCGTTCGGCGAGCGAGCGTGACTCGGGGCCATCGAATGGGGCGGCCTGGCGTTGTTGTGCGGCGGCTGTAACTCTGGCCTGTGCCGCAGGAGTCAGGGTGGGAACGCGGCCATCCTCAGGACTGATGACCAGTGAGGTCCGGTATTCGCCATTGTACTGGGCGACGGTGGTGCCATCGTCAAACCAGAAGTTGTTGTAGCTGTCTTCCAGGTCGATCTGCTCCTTGGTGGGTGGCGGGCGATTGGGATCGCTGGGTTCGTCCTGGGCAGCGTTGAACTGAGCAATCTCCTGTTCCCAGGCGTCCTTCTCTGCTGCGGTGAGAACCGCCTTGCCGGCATACCGTGCGGGGCGCTCCAGTGGTGTGATCGTGTTGTTGGTCCACATGCCCTGAAGATCGGGATTGCCATCGGATGCGCGAGGGGCGATGTAATCCCCTTGTTGGGCGTTGGCGCCGTTGAGCAGGCAGACAGAGGTGAATCCTAGAATGGCAAGCGGTCTGGATGGTCGGTTCTTCATTATTATTCTCCAGGTCTGAGCCCGAGGTTGGACCGATGGTGCGCTGCTGAGCGACAGGCCGGTTGAGGTTAGCAAACAAGGTCGAAGGGGTGCAACACATCTCCGGTTTCGCACTTCCAGGAGCGGGCTTCGTTGCTATATTGGTTTGCGCACCCGCAGCAGAAACTGGTCGGAGCTGCGATTGAGCATCGGGTCAAAGATGGAGCGACGGTAGTTGTCATTGGGATTGGCCAGCAGGTCACTCTCGGCCTCCACGACAAAGCCCGCTTCTTCGATCACGCGAATGGCGTCCTCCTTGAGCATGCGGTGCATGCGCCGGTTGTCGAGTCCCGGCATGCCCACATGGTCGATGATGCCGACAATGCCGCCTGGTTTGAGAATTTCATGGACCTGTTGCAGCATGTTGAGGGCGCGCTGGGGATTGCCATTGTGATAGTCGTGGAGAATCTGCGAGATCAGCACGAAATCCACTGAGGCGCTTGCCAGCCCGAGATCTGCCACTGGGCGATCGACGCGCACGACATTGGTCAGATTGCCTGCCTCGATCTTCATGGCCAGAGCTTCGCCCTGGGTCATCTCCGTGCGATCCTCGCCGAAACTCAGACCGCGAGGGGTGTTCTGGGCGTAAACCACGCCATCCGGCCCGACGGCCTTGGACAGCACCCAGGTAAAGTAGCCTCCGGCGGCGTACAGATCCATGACTGTCATGCCGGACTCAAGACCCAGAAAGTCCAATACCTCCACTGGTTTGCGGACCGGGTCGCGAATGCGATCGGCAACGTCACGGCCCGGGCCACGTAATGAGGCTTCGAGAGCCTCCTTGTCAAGTGCGTGCAGTGGAGAGCTGAACAGGGCGCCACCAAGCCCCACGCAAACAAGCAGCATGCAGGATACGACTGCTGCGGTAGAACGTGGCATAGTGATCTCAAGCATGGTTTCCTGACTCGGGAGTGTTAGGATGCCGGGCCAACCAGAATACCGACAAGGGGAGATTATGCCTCTTTGCGTTGAACATAAAGCAGTGACTGTCTCCAGGTGCGGATGCTGCCGCACCGAGCTGTCAATCGCGGGCAAGACCCGCTTTCACAGGAGTTGAGAATGGTGCTGTTCAGAGCGCGCTCCATCCGGCAACTGACGATCATTGGCTTTCTGGCGGTAGCCGCCCTGTTGATTGCCGCGCTGCTTGTGACTGCCCGCCAGCTCGATCAGTTGAGTGATCAGAGTCAGGCCACAGTAGCCGCTGCGGCCACGGCGATGAGTGCCAGTCGTCAGTTGATCGAACAAACTCTGGCAATGGAGCGTAATGCCCTTCAGTACGTGGTCCTGCGGGATGATAGTCTCTATCAGGTTTACTCCAATCGGCGCGCGGAGTTTCAGGCCGCTGCTGCGCAACTGCGTTCCCTGAATGCCAGCGGAGATGTAGCGCAACTGCCAATGACATTGTTGGATACGGAGAATGCTGCCTTCACGCAGCTGACCGGATCTCCTGACCGGGCTACCGTGGAAGCCGAGTACGCCAGGCTTTCGCGCATGGCCTACGAGATGTCCGATGCCATTGAAGCGTGGATAGGCGAGCAGCAGAGCCAGTTGCGTGAGCGCAGCGACAGTACCAAGCAGGCGCTGACGTTGCAGGCGCTGCTGTTCATCGCGGCGGCCTCCGGGCTTGCCGTGATGTTCATCGTATTGATCACGCGACCTCTGCAGCAGATCGACAGTGCCATCAACCGGCTGGGAAGCGGGGCTTACGACAGCAGCATCCTGATTACCGGGCCGCGTGATCTGCAATCCCTTGGTTTGCGTCTGGACTGGTTGCGCAGTCGCCTGGGTGAACTGGAGCAGCAGCGCTCGTCGTTCCTGCGCCATGTCTCCCATGAATTGAAGACGCCACTGGCATCAATGCAGGAAGGTGCGGCACTGCTCAATGAAGGTGTGGTCGGTCCACTCAATCAGGAGCAGCGCGAGATCAGTCGCATCATCGTCAACAACTGCCAGCGTTTGCAGGGTTTGATCGAGGATCTGCTGCGCCACAACTCCCAGAATTTCGAAGTGCTCAATGCCATGCCCGAACCCGTGCGTTTCGACAACGTCATAGAGCGTGTCGTGGATGCCCACCAGTTGGCGATTACCTCAGGTCGCAACAAGGTGCAGCAAGAGCTGGAGAAGCTGGTTGTGCTGGCTGATCCGGAGCGCCTGCGCGTCATCATCGACAATCTGTTCACCAATGCGCTGAAATTCTCGCCCGAAGACGGTGTCATAACGCTGAAGCTGTTTGCCAGCGATGATCTGGCAATTTTCGAAATTACTGATGAAGGGCCTGGTGTCCCGCAAGAGGAGTGGACAAAGATATTTGCTGCGTTCTATCAGGGTTCCGTGCGACCGCGTCGAGCCTATAACGGTACGGGTCTTGGGCTTGCCATCGCGCGTGAGTACGTATTGGCCGGTGGTGGCAGTATCGAATTGTGTGAGGCGAACAAGGGAGCGTGCTTTCGAGTCACACTGCCGTTGCCCCGCAAACTGGTCGATGACAGCAAGACAATGGAATAATTTCAAAAGGACATTTATGTGAACAAAGTCATGTTTTGGATGCTGCTGGTTGGTCTTACCTCTCTGGTTGGTTGTACAACAAGTCCCTTGCAGCAATTGCGTACAGTGCAGCCGTCCCGTTACGACGCGGTGGATTACTACAGCTGGGTGATTCTTGCGCCGCCCGACGCTGTCCTGCAGGAACTGGCGCGACTTGAAGTGACTGTCGACGTGCCGGGTGCAGAAGAATCCCTCGTGCAGATGGCTGTGCTGATCAGCGCAATGACGACAGATCCTGAGCAGGAAATGCGGGCATTGTCGTTGCTGAACACATTCGAGGAACGTGCCGCGACCAGTCCGGTGGAAAGTGACTACCAGGCCTTTGCCGGACTGTGGCGACAGGTATTGGAGCTGCGCTTGCAGTCGCATTCCGTGGATGAACGCATACAGGCGCTGGAGCATGAGCGCCGATCGTTGCGCGAGCAGATTGAAGCCCTCACATCGATCGAGCAACAACTGGATCGACGTGGACAGTCGCGGGACGGTCTTCGTGAGCCTCGCACTCCTTGACACGAATGACACTGCAGTGAAAAAAAACAGCAGTCAAAACACATCAGTAAACAACTCAAGCAAGAGCAACAACGCCATGACAAACAAGCGCAGAATTCTTCTGGTCGATGATGATGCTGATCTGTTGCATCTGATCAGTGTGCGTCTCAAAGCCAACGGTTTCGACATCAATGCGGTGAACAGTGCAGAGACGGCCCTGACTCGTCTGTCGGTATTCCGGCCTCATGTGGTAGTGACCGATCTGCGTATGCCGGGCATGGATGGCATGGAGCTGTTCGAGCTGATCCAGCAACGCAATTTGCGCCTGCCCGTCATCATGTTGACTGCTCACGGCACCATTCCGGAAGCGGTTGCAGCAACCCAGAAAGGAGTCTTCAGTTATCTCGTCAAACCTTTCGATGCCCAGACGCTGCTCGCCCATATCGAGAAGGCATTGCTGCAGAGCGGCGAGATGGAACAACCCGAAGGTGATGTCTCAGATCGGCAGTGGCGCTCGGAAATCATCAGCTGCAGTCATGTCATGGAAAACTTGTTGCAGCAGACCAGGGCTGCTGCTGTGACCGACGTCAGTGTGCTCATTCAGAGCCAGACAGGTACCGGCAAGGAATTGCTCGCGGGAGCGGTCCACAAGGCCAGTGCCCGCCGCGACAAACCATTCATGGCGCTCAATTGCGCGGCGATGCCAGAGGCGCTTCTGGAGTCCGAATTGTTCGGGCATGTGGCCGGCTCGTTTACCGGGGCCCACAAGACTCACACCGGATTATTCCAGGCCGCCAATCGCGGCACAGTCTTTCTCGACGAAATAGGCGATATGCCGATTGCAGCACAGGCCAAACTGCTGCGCGTGTTGGAGCAACATGAAGTGCGTCCTGTTGGTTCCACGGAAACCATTGCTGTGGATGTGCGCATCATTGCTGCGACTCACCATGATCTTGCTGAAAAAGTGGCACAAGGCACGTTCCGAGAGGATCTGTTCTATCGTCTCAATGTCATCACACTGGAACTGCCGCCACTGTCAGAACGGCGTGAAGACATCTCACTGCTTGCCAATCACTTCTGTCAGATGCTCTCCGCGCGCCACGGCAAGGGTTCATTACGCTTTGCTCCCGAGGCCATGGAACTGCTGGTCAGTGCCCCCTGGCCCGGCAACGTGCGCCAGCTTCTCAACATCGTGGAGCAGTGTGTGGTGTTGTCCTCCACTCCCCTCATCTCCCGCGCTCTGGCCGAGCGTGCCCTGCGCTTCAAGCCGGATCGTCTGATTGGTCTGAATCAGGCGCGCGAGCAGTTCGAACACGACTACCTGCTGCGTCTGCTGAACATGACAGAGGGCAATATTGCGCTGGCGGCCAGACTGTCCGAGCGTAACCGTAGTGAGTTCTATAACCTCCTCAGGCGCCATGGACTGGATCCGGCCCAGTTTCGCAAGGTAACCGAGTAGCGTTGGGGAAAGCCAACGTCGGCTATTTCGCCCTGTCGTGATTCCCCGACACTTGAGTCCTTGAAAATCAATGAGTTATGAAATCACCCTGCGGAGTGTTGCTGTCACCCAACAGTCTTGCGTAGCAGAGTATGCGTAATATTTCCGTAACATATTGATTTAAATTGAATTAATGAATATGGCACAGGCATTGCTCTACTCCGGTCAATGGCGTCGATCAAGATGCATGACAACAAACCCTGACCAACAGGCAAAGGAGAGAATAATGACAACAGCCCACCGACCGAACCCCGCCATATCCGCATTCGTGACAGGTGTTGAATTGACAGACAGCCTGCCCCGTCTGCCGCTGCAGACCGCCGAGCCTCAAGGCCTGGCCGTAAGCAAGCGTATCAATGGCTTTCTGTTGCAATCACTACGAAATATTGAGCTGAAGAAGCGAGGTGGACGCAACAGCCGTCGCATGCAGCGCAACAACGATTGATGCGCGCACCAGAGTTGCCGGGGACTCCACCGCCGGTGATCGCTTCCGTACCGTCGCGACACCGGCCCCGGCACCCACACAGAATATCTCTTACTGATCTACCGCAAACCCGCAAGTCCCTTTATGGTCCCAAGCGTTTGACCCCCGCCCAGGGGTCTTTTTTTTTGACCACGATCGAGCAAGTCAACCCAAGAGGATGATCAAATGAATACTGATATTGCAGAAGGAAAATGGAAGCAGATGAAGGGCACGATCCAGGCCAAGTGGGGTGAGATCACCGATGATGATTTTGCCAGAATCGAAGGCAACCGTGATCGGCTTGTCGGTATCGTGCAGGAGAAGTACGGCAAGGATAAGGACAGGGTCCGCAAGGAGGTCAACGACTATCTGGACTCTCTGTAGTCTGGACGAAATATTTCTGACTGAAGTGGTGAATTGAAATAGAGCTGCGCCACATGATCGAGAAAGTGTAACTGCACTTGAGGTGCCATGTTGCTTTTTTCAATCGTGTGGCGTTTCTTGTTTGTGCTATTGAAAGATCGATGCGAAATCCACGTTGTCCAGTCTGGCCAACATGCAACTTCTCCTGAATCAGGGGGTTACAAATTCCGTTCCAGAAGCGCCTGCTGCACCCAACATATTTACGCATGAACGAAATGCCCATTAACAAGCTATCTTTTTGTTTTTATTAAAATATTATAGATGGCACAGGCATTGCTAAGTTTCAGATGTGCAAGGCCAAAATCAAAAATCATACGGGAATGGAAAGGAGAAATAGCATGAAAAAATCAATTATCGCAGGTTCGACATTTTTTCTGATCGTTTCAGGCTTCGCTTTGGCGCAGGAAATCATAGCGCCGGATTTTCAGCAAGTGGATGTCAACTCTGATGGAGTTCTCAATACTTCTGAGGCGAATGCAGCGCTGCCGACACTGGGACTCACTGACAGCAATCAGGACGGTGTCATCAGCAAGGCTGATGTGAAAAGGGTGCTTCCGAACATCGACTTCGAGGAAGGTGATCATAGTGCTATTGGTCCGGTTGAGTACCGCCAGATCGTGCAGGTAATGGAAGAGATGCTTGAGAATGCCTGAAGTCTCATGCATTGATGGTCTGTTGCTCTGGATGAGCAGGAGTTGCGGCGGGTTGACTGACTTCGCATCAGTTGGCTCGCCGCCTCATTGATCTTCCGAGAATTATTGAGCAAATTTCCTGAGCGTTCGCCAGACCCAACACTTCACTCCCGACAAAACATGCAGTTACGAATTTGACGAGATGTGTGTCCTGCCACACCGACACACTTCACGGGCATGCTGCATGATGCGGCCTTTCAACATACTGTAATTGTTATAAAAAACGTTCTGGCATAGCGATTGCTGTGGCTTGGATGAATGCTGCTGACTGAGTGCAGTAGATCGAGAGCAGTTTCACCAAACTGTTCATCACAGACCAAGAGTGGAGGAAAACCATATGAAAACTATCACGATGTTGTTTTTGGTAAGCCTGATGGGTTTGACTGCCTGCAATGAAGGCCCCGCTGAGCGGTTGGGTCGTGACATTGACGATGCTGCTACTGATGCGGCCAATGCGATTGAGGATGTCTGTGAAGATGTCAGAGATGCTGTCAATGCCAGAGATCCTAACTGCTGAGATCGGATTGAATCAATCTGATCGCGCCTCTGAACAGGGACGTTCTGAACGCGCGAGGAGGCAATCAATGACATTTCCAAGAGTGTATTTCCCCTGATTGCAGGTGTAGGATTGTTCACATACCCGCGAAAGCCCGTGTTATCTGAGTAAAGGAGAGTATCGATGGCAACTGCAAAGAAAGACGAACCGGATCGTACCGCTGAGCTTGAAGCCAGCCGTGAGGCCGTGATGGCTGCGCTGGACAAGTTGCTGGAGGCGAAGGAGCACTTCAAGAAAGCTGCAGAAGCAGCTGGCCTGGATCTCAAGCACGAGGCGGTCGATCAATTGGATAAAGGCAAGGAAAAGGCCAAGATTCTTGGCGAACAGGCCAGTGAATATGTGCATGCCAAACCACTGGAGACGCTGGGTATCGCGTTTCTGGCCGGACTGGTCTTCGCTCAGATCTTCGGTCGCAAATGAGCGAATCGCCGGAATCGCCCACTCCGTCCCGGGAAGGTGGCTCGGCGGGACGTGATGAGCTCGCAGCATGGTTCAACTACGCCCGGCAGGTGTCCCAGGTTGCGGTGACCGCTGTGCAGTTGTTGCATGCAGAGGCGCGCCTGGCAATCAGTAGTGCCAGGCGCCTTTTTATTATCACTGCCGTGATGTTGCCGATCGTCCTGCTCGCCTGGATCGGTATCAATGTGTTGTTTTCGTGGATTGGCTATCAGTTGACCGCGCAGTATTTCCAGCAACCGCAACTGGCGCTTGGCGTAGCGATTGTGGTCTTTCTGGTGCAGCAGCTGCTCGCCGCCTTCGTGCTTTACAGAATCAGTATCCAGTATCGACACAATTTGAGCCTGCCCGTCACGCGACGACACTTGCAGGAGTTTACGGAGGGGCTGCGTAGTGGGACACGATCAACTGAGTGACAGAGTGCGGGAACTCGATACCATTTTGACGCAGCAGACGATTCAATTGCGTAAAACCTATGAAGGACGTCAAGTCTATGTTGCCCGCTGGTCTCCCGTGGTGGTGAAGGCGGCTGGCGTGGTGTCAGTGGTCATGGCGATACGGCTGGGCCCTTTGAAGCTGGTCTCCCTGATTGTGGCTGTTTCGCGTCTCTGGCCTCAAGTGTTAGCATTCCGGCCTAAATAATTTCCCGGAATGTCTGCATGGATTACCTGCCCGCGATCGAATTGTTGTCCCCGTCTGGCTGCACACCTACTGCCTCTATCATCTGGCTTCACGGCTTGGGCGCCGATGGCAATGACTTTGCCGGTATCGTGCCGGAACTGCGCTTGCCTGCCAGTCTGGCCGTCCGCTTCGTATTTCCCCATGCGCCTTCCATCCCCGTCACCATCAACAACGGATACGTGATGCCTGCGTGGTATGACATTCTGGAGATGGACGTGCAGAGGCGAGTGGACGAAGCGCAACTCACTCGCTCCGCAGAGGCAGTGCACGCACTTATCGAGCGGGAGGTGGCGCGCGGTGTCGACAGTCGGCGCATCATCCTGGCAGGTTTCTCTCAGGGTGGAGCCGTGATTCTGCATGCGGCGCTGACATGCGTCAGGCCGTTGGGCGGCGCATTATCCCTGTCCAGCTATTTCCCGACTGCAGACTTCATCAAGCCGGACGCCGCCAATGCCAGGTTGCCGGTGATGATTTGCCACGGTACCCATGACCCAGTTGTCAGTGAGGGTTTGGGCAAGCGGGCGGAGGCTGCTCTGCAGGCTCTCGGGCATCCTACTCGCTACCTCAGCTACCGGATGGAACATTCGGTATGTCTGGAGGAAATCCGCGACATCTCGGCATGGTTCCAGAAGGTTCTGGCCTGATCGCGTCAGCATTTCGGCTTCAGAGTCCGATGCCCCGTGCCATCAGGAATGCCAGGATAGGGATCAGCACGAGCAGCACCAATTCCAGACGCAAGACCCGGATCACCGCCACTGGCACAGCAAGGCGCTCAGCTTGCGTCTTGCGATTACGCAGAAAAAATACGGTGGGATAGATGGACAACAGCGCTACCAGTACGAAGAGCGTCATCTTGACGTGAAAGACAGGGTTGGCAGTGTAGAATCCGCTGGGTTTCGGGCCAGCCAGCAGCAGGATCAGACCACAGATCAGCACGACGACGGCGCTTGCTCCATAAATGCCGTCTACCTTCACAAGATTACGCACGTCCTCCCGGGAGATCTCCCGGGCTATCGCCATGTTCTCGATGATAAGGCTGCCAGCCAACACCACTACACCGAACAGGTGCAGATAGCGGATCAGAATATCCATGGTTTACTCCGTCTTGGTGATAGTGATGTGGTGCTTCTCCAACAGTTTTGTCAGTGTTCCGTTACGCGAAGCTGTATAGGTTTCGGTATAACCGCCCACAGAGTCGCCGCCAATGAAGAGCTGAGGCAATGTACCGCTACGAGTCAGCTCCTGCAGGCGCGAACGCACTTCGCGTTGCAACCGCGGTTCCAGAAAACCGCCCCGATCCAATTCGAACACCTGATGCGGAATGCCGAGTTGAGTGAGTAACTGCTTGGCACCACGGCAGTAGGAACACCAACTGAGGGAAAACAGTGACACGGGATTTTCCCTGTCGGCGATGGCACTGTCCACAAAGTGAACACCGTTGTCGAAGTGCTGCGGCCGTGTGTCTGATGGAGCGGTATTGCTGGCGTCGATCATGAAGATTTCCTGCAACTGCTGGATGGCTGGCACATTGTGGCACATGTGGTAGAGTGTGGCGCACTTTTCATCCCCGGTCTTCATTACAGAGGTTTATCATGATTGGCTATGTGACATTGGGTACCAATGATTTCAATCGTTCGGCAGCTTTTTACGATGCGCTGCTGGCAGAACTGAAGGCAGTCAGAACCATGGAGGCGGATACCTTCATTGCCTGGGGAACTTCGCCCGACGGTGCCAGTGTCTGCATCATCAAGCCATTCGATGGTCAGCCGGCGACAAGCGGTAATGGCACCATGGTGGCTCTGGCTGCAGACAGCAAGGCGACTGTGGATCGCGTCTACAACAAAGCCATTGAGCTGGGAGCAAAGTGCGAAGGTCCGGCAGGTGCGCGCAGCGAGACCTACTATGCCGGTTACTTCCGTGATCTCGACGGTAACAAGCTCAACGTGTTCTACATGGGGGCATAAGGCAGTGGCAGACGGTGGGGTCAAACCAGGCCTGCGCGAACGCAAGAAGCAGCTTCGGCTGCAGAACATCACCCATGCCGCCCGGCAGTTGTTCATCCGCAAGGGGTTCTCCGATACCACCATCCAGGATATCGCCGAGGCTGCAGAAGTGGGCCTCGGCACTCTCTATCTGTATGCAAAGAGCAAGGAAGACCTGCTGGTGCTGGTGTTCCGTGAGAACCTGCTGCAGATGATCGAGAGCGCCTTCGACAACATACCGGAAGAGTTGCCCTTCATTGATCAAGTCATGGTCTTCTTCGATGGACATATCGAATACCACAAGGAAGATTCGGTACTGGCGAGAACAGTGTTGAAAGAACTGTCTTTCCCTGTGTCACCCCAGCGACGCGATGATGTGGACGTCATCATCAATCATACCTATGCCAAACTGACGCAGTTGGTGCTGCGTGCCAAGGAAGATCAAAAACTGCCAGGCGACCTCTATGTCGGGACTGCAGTCGCGAGTATCTTCGGACTCTACTACCACCTTCTGCAGGGATTTCTGTGTGAGTTCTTCAGTGAAGAAGAGTTCCGCAAGAACCTGCGCCACTCCCTCGCCATGCTGCTTCCCTGAGCATTGTTGCGCGAATTTTTACCCGATTATTCCGCGCCTCCATCTTGTTCGAGTGTTCATGAACCCCCGTTATTTCTTGCTGATTCCTGAATTTGACAAAGTGGTTATGGATTGCCGCTATGCACCAGGGTTATTCGTTTGACATCACTTTGACCGGTGATAGCATCGCCGACTGAATCTGCCCCTGAATGGATTCATAATTTCCTGTCGTGGGCAGTACCAGTATTTGTTGTCGCCAGAATCAGTTGTTACACGAAGCAATCGTTGCGATATTCAGGAGGATTTATGTTTACTTTATTCCAAGGCAAATGGCAGGTTTCAGTCAAGGCTGGTCTGGCTGCACTGATCTGTTCTCTTTCAACAGTTTCTCTGCAGGCTGCGGAGCGCGTAGGTGACTTTGCGCTGCTGGATCAGGATGGTTTCTTCCATCATATGGGCTGGTACGACGACCACAAGGCAATCGCATTCCTGGTGCAGGTCAATGGCAGTCCACAGACAGCAGAGGCGGTTGCCTCATACGCGGCGCTGCAGTCCCGCTTCGATGCTCAGGGCATCGAGTTCATGATGATCAATCCTCTGGGGCAGTCCCGCGCTTCCGTAAAGCAGGCGGCGATGGATCTGGATGTCGAGGTGCCGGTGCTGATCGATGATGCCCAGGTGATCTCAAAGGCAATGGGTATCGACAAGAGTGGCGAGGCATTCCTGTATGATCCGCGCAGTTTCGAGGTGATCTTTCGCGGTCCGGTGGCAGCGCTGGAAACTGCTCTGAATGAAGTGGCCGCCGGAAAGTCCGTGAGCACCCCCGTGGTGGCGATGTCAGGTGCCGACGTCAGCTATCAGATGAACACATCCATCTCCTATGTGAATGATGTAGCTCCGATTCTGGCCGAAAACTGCGCTACCTGTCACCGCGATGGCGGTATAGCGCCGTTCGCGCTGGACAGCCACGCGATGGTGCAGGGCTGGTCGCCGATGATTCGCGAAGTGCTGATGACCAAGCGCATGCCGCCGGGCCAGATCGATCCGCATGTGGGCAATTTCACTAATGACTACGTGCTGTCTGTGGAAGAACAGCAGACACTGATCGGCTGGATTGAATCCGGTTCCCTGAAGGATGGTGAAAGTGATCCGTTGGCCTCGTTGACCTGGCCCTCTACCAAGTGGGCGTATGGCGAGCCGGATCTGATCGTGAAGGTGCCGCCTCAGGAAATTCCTGCCACTGGCGTCCTCGATTACATCACCGTCATGGTCCCTTTTGCAGGTCTGGATCGTGATCGCTGGGTACGGGCCAGTCAGTACATCGCCGGTGATCGTACCGTACTGCACCACACGCTGAATGCGGTCATCGCTCCGGGTACACGACCGTCTGCGGCCAGTTTCCTGGGGGGCGGCGACCCGAATGCGGCGTTCATCACTCCTTATATTCCTGGTGCCGAACCACACCTGGAAAAGCCCAACACTGGTGGTCTGCTGAAGGCTGGTTCCATGCTGGGACTGCAACTGCACTACACCACAACGGGCAAGGCGACCACTGATGCCAGCGAAATCGGCGTCTGGTTCTACCCGGATGACCAGGTGCCTGCTGAGCGCAGATCAGGTCAGTGTGCATGCATATTCCCGGACAGTTGGACCAACATTCCGCCCTACGATCCGAACTTCGAGCAGACGCAAAGCATCACCATCCAGCGTGATGCCCATTTGTTGAGTTTCATTCCGCACATGCACTTCCGGGGCAAGAACATGCGCTTTGCGGCGCACTACCCGGACGGCTCTGTGGAGCAGTTGATCAACATTGCCAACTACAACTACAACTGGCAGCTAGACTATCAGTTGGCGGAACCGAAGCTGGTGCCTGCCGGAACGAAAATCGTGGTGACGGCCGCCTTCGACAACTCTACCCAGAACAAGGCCAACCCGGATGCAGCGCGGGAAGTGCCCTGGGGACAGCAGAGCTGGGACGAAATGTTCTTCGGTCAGGTCTATTGGAAGTATGTGGATCAGAACACATTGGTGAGCAGCACCGCTCAGTAATACCGCAAACGAACTTCAGGAGAGGTGGGGGAACAAGGTTGCTGGACAAAGAAAAGGGGAGGTGGCCTGGAGGCCACTTCCCCTTTTGCTTTTCAGTGCTTATAGAGGAGCTTACTTGCCCTGCACCGCTGGATTGCGCAGTATGCCCACGCCTTCCACTTCTACTTCGTACACGTCACCTGGGACCATCGGACGGGTGGTACCCATGGTGCCGGACCAGACGATGTCCCCCGGTTCAAGCGTGAAGTAGCGGGAGATGTAGCTGACCATGTAGTCGAAGTTGTAGAGCATGTCTGAGGTGTTTTCACCTTGACGTACTTCGCCATTCAAGCGACCGGTGATCTGCAGATTGTTCGGGTTCAAGCCGGTGACCAGTTTCGGCCCAACGGTGTTGAATGTCTTGCTGCCCTTGGCGCGTGTCCACTGCAGGTCAGCTCCCTGCCAGTCACGGGCACTGCCGTCATTGCCGGCGGTCACACCGAAAATGTAATCAGGCGCATCTTCGATGGAGACATTGTCAGCGCGCTTGCCAATCACCACGATCGCTTCGGCTTCGTAGTGGAAGTTGCGGGTTTCTGTTGGAATCACGATCGCTTCGTCCGGGCCAATGATGGAGTTGGCGGGAACGATGAACAGACCGGGGTACGCTGCTGGTTCGCCAGTGATGTGGCTGCGGAAGTTCAGGGCAGTCATGACGACCAACTCGGGATCAACCGGGGCTTTCAGTGTAACCGCGGACTCTGCAATGCTCTGTCCTGTGCGGTTTCCGCCCAGGTAGGGCGCATCAGTCAATTGGTGGATGGTGGAACCTTCGAGTTCGCCCCATGAAATGGCGCCGTTCTGTTCGTATCTGACGTATTCTGCCGCTTGGGCAGAGGCAGCCAGAACCATGGAAACTACGAGACCTGCAGTGACTTTCCTTGCGAAAACGTTCTTGAATGTGTGCTTCACGCAAACACCTCCTCTGGGTGGGTTGGAGCTTTGCCAGTCCGGACATTGGTGTGCAATGAGGTTGGTGGAACTGGTCAGCATTTTTGCTACCGTCTTGCCTTGCTGGAACCCGGGCCGATGACAGCAGCGGGGGCTATCCTGAACCTCTGCTGATGGATAAGCAAGACACTTGATGGGAGGAATAACACCGTCTATCGGACGACCCGGCAGTGGCTTCCCGGGCTTGCATATCGGGCGCGCCGCGAACACTATTGGCCAAACCAATGTGGGAGCGGGTCCTGCCCGCGATCAGGAAAAACTTTATGCCAACTTCTTTGCGTATTACTGCTGTACTGTTCTTGCTGCTGGCGCCGTTTACAAACCTCAATGCCCAGACCAGTTTGACCGTGGCCGAACCCGAATCCGTGGGCGTTTCCTCTGCCCGCTTGCGTCTGCTCGACACCATGCTGCGGCAGCACGTCGACGATGGCCGTGTGGCGGGGTTGGTGGCTGGCGTGGCGCGCCACGGCAAGATCGTCTATCTGGAGAGTATGGGCTGGCAGAACATCGAAGCAGGCAGCCCGATGCGTGATGACTCGATCTTTCAGATCCGCTCCATGACCAAGCCCATCACTTCATTGGCGGTGATGCAACTGGTGGAAGCCGGCCGCATAGGGCTGGATGATCCAGTATCGCGCTACATTCCGAGCTTTGGTGAGATGCAGGTGTTCGTCAATCCGGCAGACCCTGACAACAGCCCCACTCGCGCGCCCTCGCGAGCCCCGACGATCGAGGACCTGCTGCTCAACATCGGCGGCTTGAGTCATCGTGACCGCGAACTCTATATGAGTCGTCAGGTACGCTCCCGCGCAGAACCACTGGACGTGTTGGTCGAGAAGATCGCCGATGTGCCGTTGATGGGTGATCCCGGTATGCAATGGATCTACAGCGAATCCGCCTCTGTGCTGGGTCGCGTCATTGAGGTGGTCACAGGACAGGCCTTTGACGCCTATCTGAATGAGAATGTGCTGGAACCGCTGCACATGCCGGATACCGGTTTCTACGTACCTGCGGATAAAGTGGACAGACTGGCCCGCATCTATCAGGTGCCGAGGGGCGAGGGTGCGCTGACACAGATACCGGACATGGACGTGCCGATCACGGTAAATCCACCCTTGCTCGAAGGCTCGGCAGGCATGGTCAGCACCGTGCCGGATTATCTGCGCTTTCTGCAGGCGTTTCTCAACGGTGGCACGCTGGACGGTGAGCGTGTATTGTCCGAAGCCCTGATAGACGAGATGACGAAAAATCATATTCCCGATGCATTATTGCCCATCGGTATGACACCACAGAATCCGATGCTTGCGGTGGGTTGGGGATATGGATTCACCGTGGTGATCGACGAGGCAAAGAGCGAGTATGGCGTCAATAATGGAGAGTTTGGCTGGAATGGGTCTCTTGGCACGTTCTCCTGGGCCGATCCCGAAACGGACACTGTGGCGATTCTGATGCTGCAGATAGCGCCATCAGGCGCCTACAGCCTGTCGGGAAAATTCAAGGCGCTGGTGTCGCAATCGTTGCTGGATTGATACCGTATTCAAGGATTGGAAATGATGACAGTGCAGTATGAGGTCATGCAGCGCGCCCTAGGCAATCGTCCGTGATCCGATGAAACAGGAACTCTTGCGAGTCAAGGATGCCCAGTGCCGCATCGGCAGGCACCGGGTATTGTGCGTGGCAGATTTTGCTATCGCGAGCGGAGAACACTGGTGCGTGTTCGGTGGTAATGGTTCAGGCAAATCTCTTCTGTCTCAATTGTTGTGCGGCGATCTCTTCATGGGACACGACCATTTGCACTACGCGTCGGACTTCGCCATTGCCGATGATGTGCTGGTGGTTTCCTTCGAGGAGCAGCAGAAACTCTGGGCACTCGACAATCGTCACGACATCAGTGAATACAGCGATACGGCGCTCGACCAGGGCACTACAGTGTCGTCGCTCATTCTCGGAACCTGCGTGGCGGATGCACGTTACGAATCCATTGTGGATGCACTTGATCTGCGCGCTCTGGTGATGCAGGGCATCCGCTACCTTTCCTCCGGTCAGGTACGCAAGGCATTGATCGCCCGTGCGCTGTTTCGTCGCCCGCGTCTGTTGATTCTTGACGATCCGCTGGAGAGTGTGGACCGCGATTCACAACAGTGCATTGCGGCCGTGCTCGCCACCTGGATGACGCCTGATACCGCTACACTCCTGCTGTGCCGACGCGAGCGCGATATCCTGCCCGGCATCACGCACATGGCGCTGATGGACAACCTCACACTGGTGGCGCAGGGTCCTCTTGCCGAGATGCTGGCTGGCGATGAGTTTAGGCGCATCGCCCATCGCAGGGTGACGCTTCCACGAATGCTGCCACAGGCGCTTCGCGATCGTATCCTGCCACTGCCCGACGATGATGTGCCGATGATAGAGCTGCGCGCGGTCAATGCGGGCTACCAGGGCCAATTGGTATTGCTGGATTTCTCGTGGACCATGCGAAAGGGTCAGCACACCCTCATTGAAGGGCCGAACGGGAGTGGCAAATCCACGCTGCTCAGTCTTATCAACGGCGAGAACCACAAGGCCTACGGACAGGAGGTGACGCTGTTCGGGCGCAAGCGCGGCAGTGGCGAGTCAGTGTGGGATGTGAAGGCACGCTTCGGCACGGTCTCCAATGAGCTGCACAACAAGTACGTGAAAGGCTGGAAGGTGCTTGATGTCGTTGTGTCCGGTTTCTTCGCATCAATCGGGCTATACGATGACAGCGGCGCGAGCGAGCACAATGCAGCGAAGGCGTGGCTGCGCACGTTGGGTGTGGAAGCTTTGGCAGGACATTACTATCACGAGTTGTCCTTTGGCGAGCAACGTCTGGTGCTGCTGGCGCGGGCGATGGTCAAGCATCCGACAATCCTGATTCTTGATGAGCCGTGCGTGGGGCTGGACGATTACTACCGGATGTTGATTCTGGGAACGGTGGATCTGATTGCAGCAACAACGACGACGCACATCATCTTTGTCAGTCACACCTCGGGCGAAGAACCGCGATGTATCAATCAGCGGATCACGCTTCGCGGGCAATAGTCTTCAACACTGGACTGTCTTGTGCTTCTTCCCTGGCGTTCCCCGCGCTTCCACCTTGCGAATGTAGTCTGGTGCAAAGGATACTTTGCAGGCGGTCGCATCCACTCAGGTGCCATGTGGCCATGGGCGCTCTCTGACGCGACCCAGGGCTCGGTGGTCTGGCTCAGGGAGCCACAGTTGGCGGTGTCGGCCCAATGATTTGAAGTCGCCGATCCTGACGCCGTACATGGGTTCTGGAATACCGTGGTTGGCAAGAATCCTGCGATAGCCGGGGGTGCCCAAGGGTTCAAGCTGCTGCAAAATTTCGCTGGCATTCATGTGAATTATCTCCGGGCTGCCGGTGTCTCATGATAGTAGTGGTGTTGCCACGCATGGTGAAGAAGCGTACCTTGTTTTTCAAGCGCTGCAGTTGCACAGCGCGCAGGAGTATAAAAATGAAAAGAACTGCCAG
This sequence comes from Gammaproteobacteria bacterium, assembly GCA_030682575.1. GTDB lineage: Bacteria > Pseudomonadota > Gammaproteobacteria > Pseudomonadales > Pseudohongiellaceae > UBA5078. The sequence goes on along the minus strand of JAUXNX010000011.1, from coordinate 194,956 downwards.
AGACATATTGAAGGAAAAAGGCGGTCACATGGTGACGATCAGCTCAGAGGCGACCGTCTATCAGGCTGTGAAAATAATGACCCAGAATCGCGTGGGCTCCATAGTGGTTGTCGACGAAGGCCGCATCGTTGGCATCTGGACTGAGCGCGATCTGATGTATCGGGCAATTGACGACAGCTTCAATCCGAAGACAGAAATCATCGGGCAGAGCATGACCAGGACCCTGATCTCCGCGAACGTGGACGATCAGGCATTTCAGCTTTATGACAAGTTTCTGGGGCGGCGCATACGCCATCTGCTGATCGAAGAGAATGGTGAGTACATCGGCATTCTCTCGGTAGGTGATGTGATGCGCGCCAATCTGCAGCAGCGGGCGGAGGAGTACCGGGATCTCAACGAAATGGTGAGTCTGGAGTACTACGAGAACTGGAAGGTTCAACACGATGGGGCGCTGCGCTAACTGCATGATCTTGAAAGAACAGGATGTCTATTGATGCAATACCTCGACGGAACTGCGCACTCTGTGAACAGGGTGCGTTGTCCCGAAAAAGAGCTTGCCATCAATTTCTGATGCGTGTAGATTCGAAACCACTCTCTGGATCGGCAGTCTGTCTTAATAAGAACAAGAATGAATGAGCCGTGGTCTGCTTTTCGAAAGTGCGTGATCTGGCAACTTTTATCCCCTCTGTTCTATTTTTCTGCAGTCGAATGCCTTTGGTTTGAGTAGTCAGTACTTTTTCTTGCACCGTGTGAGCAGTCATTACATGGCGCGTAGCAGGGTGTAGTTTCTGAAACTAATTTCTCAACTGTAAATCGTGGGGTGTTGAAAACAATTCTGCAGTAGGTGCGTAGTAACGAATTACACTTGTATTAGAATGGCTTGCTTTCGTGTAAAGCTGTTCGTTTACTGAAGTCGAAATCAGCCTGTCCGACACTCCCGGAAGGATATCGGGATTGGATAGCGCAAACCAGCTACTGGACGCGTTGCGTCCATTCATGATTTATTTTGCCCTGGTAATGCTCGTTGTCATTACGATGCTGGGCATCTCCTGGTTTCTGGGTCAACGCAAATCCAGACCCGCCAAAAACTACCCCTATGAGTCCGGCATTGTCTCTGTCGGCAGCGCACATTTCCGCATTTCCGTGCATTTCTACATCACGGCGATTCTGTTCATCATCTTCGATCTGGAAGTCGTTTTCCTGTTTGCCTGGGCGGTCGCCGTGCGCGAGAACGGCTGGGCAGGTTTCATTGAAATCTCTGTTTTCATTACGATTTTGACTGCGGCACTGGTGTATCTGTGGCGTGTTGGTGCGCTGGACTGGCGTACTCAAACGCAGCGCCGTCAGTTGCGTACCGTGCGCGGCTCTGGTGGTGTCACCAATATTCCGGCACCCGACAAGCTGGTCGAGGGAGAACGCTCATGAGCTGGCAACTGGAAAGGGCAGACGAGGCCGTATCACCCGGTCGTGGCACGAGTTCCTTCGACGAATACATTCGCCGCAATGTCATGATGGGGCGCCTTGAGGACATGGTGTCCTGGGGGCGAAAGAATTCGTTGTGGCCCTTCAACTTCGGTTTGTCGTGCTGCTATGTGGAGATGGCGACTGCGTTCACCAGTCGGCATGACCTGGCACGTTTCGGCTCGGAAGTGATTCGCGGCACTCCCCGTCAGGCGGATCTGATCGTTATTGCAGGGACTGTGTTCCGCAAGATGGCGCCTGTGGTGGAACTGCTTTACGAGCAGTTACTGGAACCGCGCTGGGTGATCTCGATGGGTTCCTGCGCGAACTCAGGGGGCATGTATGACATTTACTCAGTGGTGCAGGGCGTGGACAAGTTTCTGCCCGTGGATGTGTATGTATCAGGTTGCCCACCAAGGCCGGAGGCGTTGCTGCAAGGGTTGATCCTTTTGCAGGAATCGATCGGCCGTGAACAGCGCCCGCTGAGCTGGGTAATCAACGATCAGAAAGTGTATCGCAAGGAGCCGGACCCGGTGCAGAGAGATCTGCGACGCGCGGACAGGATTGCCGCGACGGAGCTGAGGAGCCCCGACGAGCTATAATCACACAACAAGAACAACAAGAAGAATTATGGAAGTCATCGACACCACATCGATAGAAGACATTGACACAGCCACGCTGGTGGAAGAACTGTGTCTGCGCTTCGAGGAAGAAATTGTAGCAGTACAGTGCTACTGCGACAGCATTCCGGTGTTGTGGTTGCAGCGTGATGGCTTCAAGAGTGTGTTGCATTATCTGCGCAGCAGCGCATCGACACGCTTCCAGATGCTGTTCGACATCACAGCCATAGACGAGCGAGTCCGCGTCAACCGCGAGGGGCAGCCCGCCAGCGATTTCACGGTCACCTATCATCTCATGTCGTTCAGTCACCACTGTGATATTCGCCTCAAGGTGGCGTTGTTCTCTGACGATCTCGTCATCCCCACCATCAGTGACCTGTGGCCCAACGCCAACTGGTATGAGCGCGAGTGCTGGGACATGTTCGGTATTGTCTTCAGTGGTCATCCCAATCTCACCCGCATCATGTTGCCGCCGACCTGGCAGGGCCATCCGCTGCGCAAGGATCATCCGGCACGCGCAACGGAGATGGAGCCGTATTCGCTCTCTGCCGAACGGCAGATCGTCGAGCAGGAGGCGCTGCGTTTCAACCCGGAAGAGTGGGGCATGCAGCGCGAGTCGAAGAATTCCGAATTCATGTTTCTCAACCTCGGCCCCAATCACCCCAGTGTGCACGGTGTGTTCCGCATCGCGTTGCAGCTCGATGGCGAGATTCTCGTCGATGCCGTGCCCGATATCGGCTATCACCACCGTGGCGCCGAGAAGATGGGCGAACGTCAGTCATGGCACACCTACATTCCCTACACCGACCGCATCGATTATCTCGGTGGCGTGATGAACAACCTGCCTTATGTGATGGCCGTGGAGAAAATGGCCGGCATCGTCGTACCCGAGCGCGTGAAGGTGATCCGCGTGATGCTCTGCGAGATGTTCCGCATTGCCAGCCACTTGTTGTTCTATGGCACTTTCGCCCAGGACGTTGGGCAACTCTCGCCGGTGTTCTACATGTTCGTGGACCGCGAGCGCGTGTTCAATATCATCGAGTCGATCTGCGGCGCGCGCATGCATCCGGGCTGGTTCCGCATCGGTGGCGTGGCGCAGGATCTGCCCAACGGCTGGGACAAGGCCATTCGAGAACTGCTCGATTTCATGCCAGCCCGCCTGCGTGACTACGACAGCATGGTGATGAACAACGGCATCCTGAAACGTCGCACTCAGGGCGTGGGCGCCTACGGCGTGAAGGAGGCAATGGACTGGGGTATTACCGGCGCGGGACTGCGCGCCTGCGGCATGGAGTATGACTTCCGCAAGCAGCGCCCCTACAGCGGCTATGAGAATTTCGAGTTTGAAGTACCTATCGCGGTGAACGGAGACTGCTACGACCGCTGTGCTGTGCGTGTAGAGGAAATCCGTCAGAGCCTGCGCATCATTCGCCAGTGCGTGGACAACATGCCGTCCGGTCCCTACAAATCTGCGCATCCGTTGACAACGCCACCGTTGAAGGAGAAGAGCAAACTCGATATCGAAACTCTGATCAATCACTTCCTGAGTGTGAGCTGGGGCCCGGTGATTCCACCCAATGAAGTGACGATGACGATCGAGGCGACCAAGGGGCTCAACAGTTACTACCTGGTGAGCGATGGCAGCACGGGCTCGTATCGCACACGCATCAGAACGCCGTCGTTCGCGCATCTGCAGATGATTCCGCAGATCAGTCGCGGGTTCATGGTGGCAGATTTGATTGCGATCATCGCGAGCATCGACTTCGTGATGGCGGATGTGGACAGGTGAGCCTATGAACATTATCGCTACTTCATCGGCCCGGCCTGTTGCACGCGCTCTCACAGTGGAGGAGAAGCACGAGATCGATCACGAGATGACGCTATATCCGGACAAGAAGGCGGTGGGATTGGAAGCACTGAAGATTGTGCAGAAACATCAGGGCTGGGTATCGGATGAGAGCTTGATGGCAGTGGCGGAGTATCTTGGCATGTCGGCCCACGAGCTCGATGGGGTGGCGACGTTCTTCAACCTGATTTTCCGCAGGCCGGTGGGCAGAAATGTGATTCTGTTCTGCGACAGTGTGAGCTGTTGGATCATGGGTTGCGACGGCATCAAGGATCACATCAGCAAGAGACTTGGCATCGACTATGGACAGACTACTGCCGATGGCGAGTACACGCTGCTGCCGGTGCCCTGTCTTGGCGACTGCGACCGCGCACCGGTGATGTTGATGGACGGTGAACAGCATCGCAATCTGACGCCGGAAAAGATTGATCAGATATTTTCGCAAAGAGCCAAAAACAAATGACTGACAGACCACTGACAAAGAACATCGACATGACGCGGGCACCGTTTGATATCGGACAGTACCGTGCGGCCGGTGGCTATGCCAGTGTGGAAAAGATGCTGAAGACGATGGCACCCGGTGACGTGCTCGATCTCGTCAAGATCTCTGGCCTGAAGGGAAGGGGAGGAGCAGGATTCCCCACGGGCCTGAAATGGAGCTTCGTGCCCATGGGTGAGAGCGCGCCGAAGACCAAGTATCTCGTCGTCAATGCCGATGAGATGGAACCTGGCACCTTCAAGGATCGCCTGCTGATGGAGGGAGACCCCCATCTGCTGCTCGAAGGCATGATGATCGCCGCCTACACCATTCAGGCGAGCACTGCCTACATCTTCCTGCGCGGTGAATATCTGCAGGCGGAGAAACTGTTGAAGAACGCGATTGCCGAGGCACACGGTAAAGGGCTGCTTGGAAAAAATATTCAAGGCTCGGGATTCGATCTTGAGATCATATTGCACACCAGCGCCGGGCGTTACATCTGCGGTGAAGAAACCGCACTGCTCAATGCGCTGGAAGGCAAGCGCGCGAATCCCCGCGCCAAGCCGCCGTTCCCGCAGGTGAGCGGGCTCTGGGGCAAGCCAACCATCGTCAACAATGTCGAGACTCTCTGCAATCTGCCCGGCATCGTCAACTACGGTATCGAATGGTACAAGGGGCTTGGGCTGGGCGCTGATGCGGGCACCAAACTGTGTGGCGTCAGCGGGCGCGTCAAGAATCCCGGCTGCTGGGAATTGCCGCTGGGCACACCGATCCGCGAACTGCTCGAAGACAAGGCTGGTGGCATGTGCGATGGCTATCAGTTGCGTGCGTTCCTGCCTGGGGGAGGCTCCACGGATTTCCTGTTGCCCGAACATCTTGATCTCACGCTGGACTATGACGTGATCGGCAAGGCGGGCAGTCGGCTCGCGACCGGCACGATGATCGTGCTTGACGATCAGACCTGTCCGGTGGGCATGGTTGGTAATCTGATGAAGTTCTTCAGTCACGAATCCTGCGGCTGGTGTACGCCGTGCCGCGACGGGCTGCCGTGGATCGACGAGATATTCCAGCGCTTCGAAAAAGGTGGCGGGCTGGAATCCGATATGCAGGTGCTGACCGATCACCTTGAGTATCTGGGGCCGGGTCGCACGTTCTGCGCCCTCGCTCCTGGTGCGATGGCGCCGCTTGGTAGTGCGCTGCGGCATTTCCGCGATGACTTCCACGATCACATCCACGGCGGAGGCTGCCCATGGCAAAGATAACCGTTGATGGCATCGTCTACGAAGTGAACCCGCAGAATAATCTGTTGCAGGAGTGTCTCTCCCATGGGCTCGATCTTCCCTATTTCTGCTGGCATCCGTGCATGGGTTCCGTGGGTGCATGTCGTCAGTGCGCGGTGAAGCAGTATCGCAATGCCGATGACAAGACCGGTGTGGTGGTGATGTCGTGCATGACCCCCGCGTCTGACGGCGCGATCATCTCCATCGCGGACGCCCAGGCCGTGAAGATGCGCAGCAACGTCATCGAGAGTCTGATGATCAGCCACCCGCATGACTGCCCGGTATGTGAGGAAGGGGGCGAGTGCCATCTGCAGGATATGACACAGATGTCCGGCCACAACTATCGTCGCTATGATTTCAAGAAGGTGACGCATCGTAATCAGAATCTCGGTCCATTCATCAATCACGAGATGAACCGTTGCATCGCCTGCTATCGCTGTGTGCGCTACTACGACGATTACGCGGGTGGCAAGGATCTCGCCGCCCTCGGCTCGCATCATCATGTGTACTTCGGTCGTCATGAAGAGGGCACGCTGGAGAACGAGTTCAGTGGCAATCTGGTGGAGGTGTGCCCCACAGGCGTCTTCACCGACAAGACCTTCAGCGAACACTACACGCGCAAGTGGGATCTGCAGACTGCGCCATCCGTGTGTACCGGCTGCGGTGCCGGGTGCAACACGACGCCGGGCGAGCGTTACGGAACATTAAGGCGCATTGTCAATCGCTATCACCACGATCTGAACGGCTACTTTCTCTGTGATCGCGGGCGCTTCGGCTATGGGTACAACAGCAGCGACAGACGTATCACCGAAGCCTCACTTGTTTCCACCCATGACGATGAGAAGGGCGTGCGCAAATCGCTCACGACTCAGGAGGCGCAACGTCAGTTTGATGCGATGACAGCGGGCGATGTTGTCGGCATCGGTTCACCGCGAACGTCTCTGGAAAACAATCTGGCCTTGCGCGCCCGTGTGGGCGTGAAGAATTTCTACGCGGGTTTCTCTGCAGAGCAACAGCGTTGCGTGCAGGCCGTCATTGCCATCAATCGTGAGCAAGGCTTGCATTGCCCCGACATCCGTACCCTGGAGCAGGCCGACTGTGTGCTGGTGGTGAACGAGGACATCACCAACACCTCGCCACGTTTCGCACTGGCGCTGCGGCAGGCTGTGCGTAATCGCGCGTCACAGTTGGCCACCGATGCGCGCATTCCGCTTTGGCAGGATGCAGCGGTGCGCGAGCTGGCACAGAACGAATTGAGCCCGCTGTTCATCCTCAGTCCACAGGGCACGCGGCTGGATGATGTGGCAACGGATACCTTCCTTGGTACCACTGCGCAGCAGATTGCGTTGCTGGCGGCTGTTGCTAACATCATAGATGCGTCTGTGGGCAACGCTGCCACTGATACACATGGCGAAGAAGGGGCCAGACGGATTGCCTCGGCGCTCATCACTGCAAGGCACCCCTGCATTGTCTCCGGCATCAGTGCAGGCAGCGAGGCGCTGATCCACGCGACGGCGAACGTCGCCAGAGCACTGCGCAAGTACAGCGTGCAGTCCGATGCGATCGATGTGTGCTTCGCGATGCCGGAATCCAACACGATGGGGCTGGCGCTGTTGATGGAGGAAGGTGGCGGTACACTTGATGACGCTCTGCAGCGACTTGCCAGGGGAGAAGCGGATGCGGCCATTGTGCTGGAAAATGACCTGACACTACGCACCACACCGGAAGCGATTGATGCGGCACTTTCCAGAACGCCCGCAGTGGTCGTGATCGATCAACTCCACAATGAATTCAATGCGCGTGCACAGTTGCTGCTGCCTTCCACCAGCTTTGCGGAACAGAATGGCACACTGGTCAATTACGAGGGGCGCGCGCAATCCAGTCATCAGGTGTTCCAGGCGGATGCCGCGCTGCGTCCCGGTTACGAATGGTTGACGCCGGTGGATCCACTCTCGTTGGTACTGACCACCAGCGAGACGATTCTCTATCACAGTGCGCAGACGCTTTCAGTGTTGTCTGGCGCTGAGAAACTGCTGCCACCGCGTACCGGCATTCAGGCGTTGATGAAGTCGCCGCGCCAGTCCCATCGCTACAGTGGTCGCACTGCGATGAATGCGAATCTCAATGTGCATGAGAAGAAGCAGCCCGCTGATCGCGAGTCCGCAATGTCGTTCTCGATGGAAGGGCTGCCGCTGCAGAAGGATGCCAGTCTGCTCTCGGCTGCATGGGCGCCTGCGTGGAATTCCAATCAAGCGATCAGCAAATTTCAGGATGAGATCAATGGTGAGTTGAAGCAGGGCTGCAAGGGGGTGCATCTGTTGCAGCGCACGTTGGAGCCGCACGTTGCTGCGAGAGTTTCATCAAGTGCGGACAATTCAGTCGTCTATTTCATCGACCATATCTTCGGCAGCGAAGAACTCAGTGCCGCGTCACCCGCAATTACTGCGCGCTCCGTTGGGGCGTATCTGTGTGTGGGAGAAGCAGACGCTCAGCGCCTTGGGCTCCAGCAACATGGCCGAGCTGAAATCAGCAGCGGCGCGCACACAGCCCAGTTGCCGGTGCTGATTCGTCAGCGCATTGCACCTGGCGCGATCGGTATCTACTGCGGCGGCGAGATTAATCGCCACGCGTTTGCCAATGGCGTCAGCATCAGCGCCGTGGCGGAAGACAGCAATGTGCTGGTGCGCAGCCGTCAGATGTTCAGCGAACTTGTCATTAGCGATTCGCAGCAAGGGAGGGGCTGAGCATGGTCTGGGAAGTCGGTTCACCTCTGAGCATCGGCGCCATTCTCTTCACCGTCATCATCGTTGCCGCGATGCTGATCTGGGTGGAGCGCCGCCTGCTCGGTCTGTGGCAGGAACGGCTTGGCCCCAATCGCGTTGGCCCCTTCGGTTTGCTGCAGGTGGTGGCAGACATGATCAAGATCTTCGCCAAGGAAGACTGGGTGCCGCCGTTCGCGGACAAGTTCAGCTTCATCCTCGCGCCTCCCATCATCATGATAGTGATCCTGATGAGCTTCACGGTGATTCCGTTCGCGCCGGGCGTGGGTGTGATCGACTCCGACATCGGTGTGCTGTTCGTGCTGGCGATGGCATCACTCGGTGCCTACAGCGTGATGCTTGGCGGACTCGCATCCAACAATAAATATGCGCTGCTCGGCAGCCTGCGTGCCGCTGCGCAGATGGTGAGCTACGAAGTGTTCATGGGCATTTCGCTTCTGGGCGTCGTGGCGCTCACCGGCTCCTTCAACCTGCGCGAGATCGTCATCGCGCAGACGGACGGTTGGTACATCATTCCGCAGTTCATCGGCTTCCTGATCTTCATGATCGCGGGCATCGCCGAGAGTCATCGTCTGCCCTTCGACATACCGGAGGCGGAGCAGGAAATCGTCGCGGGTTATCACACGGAATATTCGGGCATGAAGTTCGGCATGTTCTTCGTGGGCGAATACCTCGGTGTAGTGCTGATTTCGTCGCTGCTCGTGGTGCTGTTCTTCGGAGGCTGGCTCGGACCGGCATTCCTTCCACCGATTGTATGGTTCATGCTGAAGACGGCATTCTTCATCGCGTTTTTCATTCTGCTGCGCGCCGCGATCCCGAGACCACGCTATGACCAGTTGATGACTTACGGCTGGCTGTTCCTGCTGCCGCTGTCGCTGCTCAATCTGATGATCACAGGCGCGTTCGTGCTGTGGCAGGAAGGAGGCATGTAAATGATCCGACTCATCAAGGACACGCTCATCAGTCAGGTCGTCACGCTGTGGCGCGTGTTCATGCACGCGTTCGCCAAGACCGATACGGTGGAGTATCCCGACGTGCAGCCACAGATGTTCTCGCGCTGGCGCGGCCGCATCATCCTCAGCCGCGATCCCGATGGCGAGGAACGCTGCGTAGCGTGCAACCTCTGTGCGGTGGCATGCCCGGTCGATTGCATCGCGCTGCAGAAAGCCGAAGACGACGAAGGGCGCTGGTATCCCGAATTCTTCCGCATCAATTTCTCGCGCTGCATCATGTGCGGTTTCTGCGAAGAGGCGTGCCCGACCAATGCCATCCAACTGACCCCCGACTTCGAGATGGCCGAGTACGTGCGCCAGGACATGGTGTGGGAGAAGGAAGATCTGCTCATCAACGGCACTGGCAAGTACCACGACTACAACTTCTATCGCGTTGCCGGCAAGAAGATCGGCGGCAAGGACAAGGGCGAAGCGCGCAACGAGGCGCCACCCGTTGACGTGAGGAGTCTGCTGCCATGATTCTGCTCTTCTATCTCGCGGGCGCCGTCGCCCTCATCGCCACCATCTCTGTGATCGTCAGCACGAACGTCGTGCATGCGCTGGTGTACCTGATCATTTCCCTGCTCGCCGTGGCGGTGATCTTCTTTGTACTCGGTGCGCCATTCGCCGCGATGCTGGAAGCGATCGTATACGCGGGCGCGATCATGGTGCTGTTCCTGTTCGTGATGATGATGCTCAACCTTGGGCAGGCGACCGAGGACGAAGAGAAGGCCTGGCTGCGTCCGCAACTGTGGGTCGGCCCTGGTTTGTTGATTCTGGTGCTGCTGGTGCAACTGGTGAATGTACTCGTCACTCAGCAGGTGGATGTGGTGCCGGTGGAAGTGGGTGTGCGCGAACTCAGCGTGCTGTTGTTCGGTCCTTGGCTGCTTGCGGTGGAACTCGCCTCGATGCTGCTGCTGGCCGGACTGATCGCCGCCTACCATCTGGCGAAGAAATAGGATAGAGCGATGCCATCGATTCCGTATGAACATGGTTTGATTCTCGCCGCGATTCTGTTCGTGTGCGGGCTCATTGGCGTGCTGACGCGGCGCAACATCGTGTTCATATTGATGTCGCTGGAGATCATGCTCAATGCCTGCGGACTGGCGTTTGTGGTGGGCTCTGCGCGCTGGGGTCATGCCGATGGACAGATCATGTTTTTGATGATTCTCACGCTCGCGGCCGCAGAGGTTGCGGTGGGGTTGGGGCTCATCATTCAGATGTACAGGCGGTTTCATACTGTGGATATCAGTGTACTTAGTGAGATGAAGGGTTGAGCCAATGCTAGAGTGGATTGGACTGTTGCCGGCATTTCCCCTCGCGGGTTTTCTCGCGCTGGTGCTCACGCGTGGAAAACTGCCGCGCCGGATCGCGGGCGTGATCGGCGTGGGCAGCGTTGGTCTGTCCTTCGCACTCGCAGCCGCCATCACGGTTGAATTTCTCGGCAGTGACGCACTGTCCCACACACAGGTACTATGGACGTGGATGAGCGTCGGCAACTTCACGCCCGGCTTCTCGTTCTACCTCGACGGGCTTACCGTCGTGATGCTGCTCATCATCAGCGGTGTCGGCTTCCTCATCCATCTCTACTCCACCGGTTTCATGGCCGATGATCCTGGCTTCGCGCGCTTCTTCTCCTACATGAACCTGTTCGTTGCCTCGATGCTGGTGCTGGTGCTCGCCGACAATCTCGTGCTGCTCTATCTCGGCTGGGAAGGCGTGGGCCTGTGCAGCTATCTATTGATCGGCTTCTGGTACGACAATCCTGCCAATGGCTATGCCGCGCGCAAAGCGTTCGTCGTGACCCGTGTAGGGGATACCTCAATGGCGATTGGCCTGTTCCTGTTGTTTCAGCAGCTGGGCACGCTCAATATTCAGGAGATTCTGACGCTGGCGCCGCAACAATGGTCGGAAGGCTCCGGCATGGTGGTCGCGGCTTCAGCTCTGCTGCTTGGTGGCGCTGTCGGCAAGTCCGCACAACTGCCATTGCAGACGTGGCTGCCCGATGCGATGGCAGGTCCCACACCGATCAGCGCATTGATCCATGCTGCCACGATGGTGACAGCCGGTGTCTACCTGATCGCCCGCACTCACGTTCTGTTCGAGTTGGCACCGTCGGTGCAGATACTGGTGGCCTTCGTCGGCCTCGCCACATTGCTGATGGCCGGGTTCACCGCACTTACCCAGCGTGACATCAAACGCATCCTGGCATACTCCACTGTCAGCCAGATCGGCTACATGTTCCTGGCGCTGGGTGTCGGCGCGTGGTCGGCGGCGATCTTCCATCTGATGACCCACGCGTTCTTCAAGGCACTGCTCTTCCTCGCCGCCGGCACCGTCATTCTCAGTCTGCATCACGAGCATGACATCTTCCGTATGGGCGGCATGCGCAAGAAGCTCCCGGTGGCATTCTGGTCCTTCGTCATCGGCAGTGCGGCGCTCACCGCATTGCCTTTCACGTCCGGGTTCTACAGCAAGGACGCGATCCTGCTCGCTGCGCTTGAACAGCCGCAGTACGGCACGCTGCTGTGGTTGGGTGGGGTACTCGGCGCCTTCCTCACGGCGATCTACAGTTTTCGGCTGGTGTTTGTAGCATTCTTTGGGGATGACCATACGCAGGATGCGCACGCGCATCACAGTGATGACCATGGCCACGATGATCACCATCACGGACCCGTGAAGGAGATCACGGGTTTCGTCATGGCTGCACCGCTCGTCATCCTCGGCATACTCTCGCTGGTCGGTGGCTTCATCACCGTGCCGGTGGACAGTGTCTTCGGCGTACATGAAGAACACCACGCCAGCACTCTCGTTCATGGATTCATGATCGCGGTGCCCATCTTCGGCGTGCTGATCAGCTACCTGCTTTACAGCGGCGCGCCCCAAGGCAGGGTGCTGCAGCAGTGGCTCAAGTCGATGCGCGAATCCGCATTCGGTGGCGGGCTCACGCGCTTCTGGTTCAGCGGGTGGGGCATGGACGCACTCTACAACCTACTCTTCGTCAAACCCTTCGTCGCGCTCGCACAGTTGAATCGCAAAGACCTCATCGATCAGTTCTACGGCCTGCTCGTGGAACTCGCGCGCATCAGTAATCGCGCCATCGTGCTGACGCAGACCGGATATCTTCGCTGGTACGCCATCAGTCTTATCGGCGGACTCGTCCTCGTGATCGGCATAGGAGTGTGGGCATGATTGTCGTCTGGCTCATCCTCATTCTGATGGTTGGTGGCGCGCTGGCGTGGGTCACCGAAGCGATGGATTCGCGGTTGCCACGCCTCACCGCACTCATTGTCATGCTGTTCAGCCTGATTGTCGTTGTCATGTTGTGTATGAATAATTTCCCCGATCCACTCTCGCCTGGTGGTCAGTGGCTGGTGCTGGAGAAGTGGTCGTGGATCGCGCGCTTCGGCATCTATCTGCAGGTGGGTATCGATGGCCTTTCCCTGCTGATGCTGTTGCTCACGGTTTTCCTGGGCCTGATGGCGATAGGTGCCGCGTGGCACGAGATCACCGAACGCCCCGGCTTCTTCTACTTCAATCTGCTGTGGACGCTGGCAGGTGTGGTCGGAGTGTTCACCGCGCTCGACCTGTTTCTGTTCTTCTTCTTCTGGGAAGTGATGCTGATTCCGATGTATCTCATCATCGCCATCTGGGGGCACGAGAATCGCGCCTATGCGGCGATGAAGTTCTTCGTGTTCACGCAGGTGTCGGGGCTGATTCTTCTCCTGGCGATCCTGTGTCTCGCGTACTTCCACTTTGTGCAGTTCGGCCGCTTCAGTTTCGACTACTTCGAGCTGCACAACGTGGTACTCGAAGGCCGCTTTCAGATGCTGGTAATGCTTGGTTTCTTCATCGGCTTTGCCACCAAGCTGCCCGCGTTTCCGTTGCACTCCTGGCTGCCAGATGCTCACAGTCAGGCGCCCACTGCTGGCAGCGTGCTGCTGGCTGGTGTGTTGCTGAAGACCGGTGCCTACGGCCTGATCCGCTTCGCTGTGCCGCTGTTTCCCGAAGCAGCGGCAGACTTCGCGCCGGTCGCCATGACCATCGCCGTGATCGGCATTCTCTACTGCGCCAAGCTCGCGTTCGCGCAGACTGACATCAAGCGCCTGATCGCCTACACCAGTGTCAGCCACATGGGCTTCGTGCTTCTGGGCGTCTATGCCTGGAACATCTACGGATTGCAGGGCGCGCTGATGACGATGCTGGCGCACGGTCTCACATCTTCCGCACTGTTCATGCTGGCCGGTGGTTTGCAGCATCGCTTCCACACACGTGACATGGGTCAGATGAGTGGCCTGTGGGCAAAGCTGCCGAAGATGTCAGCCATGGCACTGTTCTTTTCCATCGCCGCGCTCGGCATGCCAGGGCTTGGCAACTTCATCGGCGAATTCCTGTCACTGCTCGGCGCATTCCAGGCCAACCACGTCGCAGCCATCTTCGCGGCACTGGGCCTGATCTTCGCGTCGGTGTATTCGCTGTGGGTGATTCAGCGGGTTTTTCATGGGGAGTTCAGAGTGCCGGGTGATCATGGTGCCGGTCATGGCGAAGCGCATGGTGCAACTGCACAGGACTTGTCTTCCAGCGAAATGCTCTGCTACGGAGCGATGGTCCTCGGCCTCGTCTGGATGGGCATGTATCCGCAAACCTTCCTTGCCATGTCCGAACCCACCATGGCTTTCCTGCTGGAATCCCTCGGCAGCTTCGTCGGCAGTGTGGTATCAACAGCGGAGGTGCTGCCATGACGGGCGAACAACTGTTGCTGATACTGCCGCTGATCATCGTCACCGCCACTTCCGTGATCACCATGCTCATGGTGGCCGCGAAACGCAATCACGCCGTGAGCTGCTTCATCACCGCCGTCGGCCTGGTGCTCGCGCTGCTGAGCCTCATCATCGTCGCACGACATGCGCCGCAGGAAGTCACGCCGCTGCTGCTGGTGGATTCCTTCAACATCTTCTTCACCGCGTTAATTCTGCTCGCGGGGCTTGCCATAACACTGTTCAGCTATCCGTATCTGTGCAACCTCGAAGATCATCAGGACGAGTTCTACCTGCTGCTCTCCATTGCTACCCTCGGCGCACTGGTCATGGTAGGCAGTACCCATTTCATCACAGCTTTCCTCGGGATGGAGACGCTGAGTGTGTGCCTCTACGGCATGGTCGCCTATCCACTGCACCGACAGGAGACCGCGCAATATCCGATGGAAGCGAGCATCAAATATCTGGTGCTCTCTGCGGTGTCGTCTGGCTTCGTCCTGTTCGGCGTCGCGCTGCTTTACGCGCAGATCGGCACACTGCACTTTGCCGACATCAGTGCGGGCATCACGCAGGGCATCGCCAACGGACCGGGGTCGGAGTATTTCGTCGTCGCCTCGCTGCTCGTCATCACCGGCTTCGCGTTCAAACTCTCCCTCGTGCCCTTCCACCTGTGGACACCCGACGTCTACGAAGGCGCACCGCTGCCAGCCACCGCATTCCTCGCCACCGTCGGCAAGCTCGCCATGGCCGCGCTGCTGATGCGCTTCATGAGCGTGTCGGGAGTCTTGCAGAGCGATGCCATCACCAACGTGCTCAGCATCATCGCCGTGTTCTCAATTCTCGGCGGCAACCTGCTCGCTCTGCTGCAGGCCAACCTCAAGCGCCTGTTGTCCTATTCATCGATCGCCCACATGGGCTACCTGCTGATTGCGCTGCTCACGCTTGAGTCTGCAACTGGTGCAGCAAGCGGATCACCTGGCACTTCGCTGGGCGCCGAAGCAGTGAGCTTCTACCTCACCGCGTATGTCGTCATGTCTCTCGGCGCATTTGGCGTCATGATGGTGGTCTCCGACAGCGGTCACGAACGCGACCACATCGGCCACTACCAGGGCCTGTTCTGGCGCGACCCCTGGCTCGCCCTCGTCTTCACCGCAATGCTCCTCTCCCTCGCGGGTATACCACTCACCATAGGGTTCATCGGCAAGTTCTACGTCTTCGTTGCAGGCGTGCAGGGCGCCGAATGGGGCCTGCTCGCCGCCATGGTGATCGGCAGTGGTATCGGTCTGTTCTACTACCTGCGCATCGTCTACCGCATGCTCACCCCGCTCGACCACGACGACCCACTGCCCGTTGCCGGAATCAGGGATGTGATTCCGCATGGGATATTGCTGGTGTTGCTGGTGGCGTTGATTGTGCCGGGAATCATCCCCGGGAGTTTGATGGCGCTGCTACAATCGGTGGTGCAAAGCCTGTAAAGCTTCAATCCCTGTGGGAGCGAGCTCTGCTCGCGATTTCCAAGGTGAATATCCTCCATGCAATGCGTGATATGCGACGCCACCCCCGACGAGGAGCAGTCAATACGACTACTTCTCAACCTGGTCATCCACGAAAGTCTGAATGGCGAGGTGCATGACCTTCCGTCCATTGTCGAAAACGTGAACCGCAACGTGGACCAGTGGTTGGCTGGCCAGGAAACTATCCTCCACTTGGTGGCGGAAGTAGACGGCGAACTGGTCGGCGCTCTCCTCATCAAGGACTTCTGGAATCTCTGCAGTTTGTTTGTGCATCCTGCTCATCAGCGCAAGGGCATTGGTCAGCAACTTGTGCGCACGGCGTTGGGGCGGTGCAAAGGTAAAAGTCAGCGTGCTGGTGTTGCCCTGAATGCCAACGACGAGGCGATTCCATTCTATCGATCGCTGGGATTCGAGGTGAGGGATGTACCCAGGCCTCCGCCTGCGGGATCAACGGCAATGTGGTTGGGGTTTGAGTGAGGTGTTGGTCGGTGCGGATTCTGAATTCATGCATTTGGCATTGGTGTGGTGCATCAGGTGGAAGCCAACCACCTGGCACTTGTCTGTTGAGGCATTGAATTGACGTAAAGCGTGCCACAAGGAGAATTACCCATGGCGAACGAGTCGAGCGATAACGCCTACAATTGGTTCAACGTGCCGCGCTGGTACTTATGGGAGGGAGGCTATCTCCTGATCGGCCGCGCACAAGGGGCCGTGCCGTTGCACTCTCACCATGCCATTCAGATCGTCATTGCGCTTGATGGCACTCATGCGATTCGCGGTGAGAACGAAGAGTGGCGCCAGGGCGCGGGAATCATCGTCGGCGCCGACACGCCCCATTCCTTCGATGCACGTGGCGCTCTTGGTGCCATGCTGTTCGTGGACCCGGAGTCGAGTGAAGGGGCCTGGTTGAATGCGTCCGTTGCCGGAAAGATTCAGATCATTCCTGCGCAGCGGCTGGAATCCTGTGTGGCCGCGTTGCGCACCTTTGTCGAGCGGCCACTGGAAGGAATGCAGATTCGGGAACTTGTTCGCCACTGCGTTCAATCCCTGAGTTCCGGAGCGCCTCGTTCCCGTGGAATCGACCCGCGCGTTACCAAAGTCCTGAATGAGATTCGTGATGCCGACGAGCTTCGCATCACGCTTGAGACGGCCGCGGGCATGGCCTGTCTGTCGCCCAGCCGCTTTGCCCATCTCTTCAAGTACCAGACAGGTCTGCCTTTTCGCAAATACATGTTGTGGCGCAAGCTCACCCGCGCCATGGTCTTGATCGGCGGTAATCGGAGCATTGCGGACGCGGCCTATGCTGCCGACTTTGCCGATGCGGCGCACCTGACCCGGACATTCCACCAGATGGTCGGCCTGGCCCCTTCCGCGTTGATGCGAGGTGAGTTCACCGAGATCGAGTCCCCGTTCAATCTGACGAACAGCTGATTCATTCAAGTACTATAGCTGCTTTGTTCAATCCTGCCCTGTTGCACGCCTGCGATACTCCTGATCGTCAACACTATTGTTGACGCCCACACAAGGAGATTCAAATGTTGAACCAACAGAACGCCCAGACCAGCTCCAACTGCGGATGCGCCACTGGCAAAGCCTGCACATGCACCAACTGCACTTGCAGCAACTGCCAGTGCAAGAATGAAAAATCCGGCAACTGCTCCACTGCCGACAAATGAGCAGACTGAGCATTGCTTCAGTAGTGTCGGGTTCCCTTGCGATGGGATTTGCCATCGCCGGGGGACTCATCTTTGGCCCTCTCGCCGGCGCATCGGAGCCTGTGATTACCGGCACGGCACTTCTCGCTTGCGCTGCCGGTTGGGGATTGCTGGCAGGCCTTTCCACTCGCTGGACGAATCAGCCACAACGGTGGGCATTGGTCCCGGCAATCTATATGGGGCTGGCGGGTGCCGCGCTTCTGCTGTTTGTACCGTCGGGTAACACCTTGAATGCGCTCGGGTGGGTGTGGCCAGTGACTCTGCTCGCGCTTGTTCTATGGATGACGCTGCAAATCCGTCGGCATCTGCACAACTGGACACGCGCCTGGTTGGTCTATCCGGTGGTCATTGTCTATGCCGCAAGCGCTTTGGGAGGAGTCTACCAGACCATTCGTGAAACGATGGAACGACGCCTGTGGGAACGCACTGGTTCTCTGGTTGATGTGGATGGTCACCACCTGTATCTGTCGTGTCGTGGAAGCGGCGGACCGACTGTGATCCTGGAATCAGGACTCGGTGAAACATCGGCTTACTGGGACGCGATTGCGACCGCCGTTTCCGCAGACACGAAAGTATGCGTTTATGATCGCGCGGGTCGAGGCGGGAGCGATCCTGCTCCAGTGCCGCTTGATGGCAGAGGCGTTGCCAGGAAATTGCATGCATTGATCGAGAGGACGACTCTGTCCGGGCCGTTCGTTCTGGTCGGCCATTCCTCTGGCGCACTGTACGTCAGGCTGTTCGCCGAGCTCTATCCCGAGGAAGTGGCCGGTGTGGTCTTGCTGGATGGGCAACCGGCGGAAGCCTTCACGCGCTTGCCGAATTTCCCCGCGTTCTATTACAGTTTCCGACGCCTTTCTGCTGTGTTTCCCTCGCTCGCCAGAGTGGGTGCTGCAAGGATGATCTACCATGCCGGCTTCGCCGGCCTGCCAACCCACGTCCGCGACATGCAGCGTGCCAGTCATTCTTCTGTGCGCTCATCGCGCAGTCTCCGCGAAGAGTTCGCTGCTTTGCCAACGACATTGGAGCAGGCTCGTTCTGCTTCCGGCTTTGGAGACAGGCCGCTGATTGTGGTCACTGCGGGGCGTGATGCGCAGCCGGGATGGATGGTGTTGCAGGATGAATTGCCCGGGCTGTCCACGAACAGCCAGCATCGCGTCTTGCCTCACGCCACGCACATGTCGATTGTCGACGGGGAGGATTCCGGCCACTCGATACAGGCGATCAGGGATGTCATCAGGAATGTGAACTGATGGCATGTCATGGTTCCTGAAGGTGATGGATTTTGGTAGATTCGGCCTTGCTGATACATGAAAGCATGAGAATCCAGAGCGCTTACTCGGCCCACCACAGGACCCCACCATGACCCTCCAGATCACCTCCATCCTCACCGGCCTCTTCTCCCTCATGATGGTCGCATTGAGCCTCCAGGTCTCATTGCGCCGACGCCAACTGAACGTCTCTGCAGGCGATGCCAACGACATCGTCCTGCGCCGGAGGATCAGGGCGCACGGCAACTTCATCGAGTATGCACCGCTGATGGTGCTGGCAGTGGCCATCATCGAATACAACGCCGGTCCGCGATGGCTGTTGGCAGGCCTCGCGCTGGCATTTCTTCTCAGTCGGGTGCTGCACGCCATTGGCATGCTCACAATGGAGAAGCCGACGTTGCGAGCAATGGGGATTGTGCTGCAGCATGCCGCGTTTGTGGTGGCGGGGATGTGGTTGCTTTTGAGCGTGTTGTAACTGTCGCAAACTGTCGTTGACCCACAAAGGGCTGGAGACCGATACTGCGTGGCAATGACCAAAATACTCCTCGAAGATCTTATCCCCGACGTACGCGACGGCCTTACCCGCAAGGAGCGCGCTGTGCTCTTTTGCCTGCGCGAGGCGCAGCGCGAATTCAATGACCGGTATGTTCCCACCATCACGCTCTATGGCCGCGTTGTGGAGAAGGTGGACATGAGCCAGGAGGAGTTTCAGAAAATCCTGACGCGCATGGTGGGAAAGATATGACAACGGCCTCCCCTGACAACGGCAACCCGTCTCACCCAATCACCGAAACTACGTTTCTGCAGAAACACTTTTTCAACAATCTGCAGTACAAGCCAAAACAGTGCAATCCATTTGAGGAAAAACGCCATGAAGACTCAGCAGGCATTCTGGGACAAGGCCGCCGCCCGTTATGCGAAAGCCCCGATTCGGGACGAGGCCAGCTATCAGAAGAAACTGGCGACCACGCAGACGTATTTCCGACCCGACTGGCGCGTGCTCGAGTTCGGCTGCGGCACCGGCAGCACAGCGTTGATCCATGCGCCGCACGTCAGTCATATTCTCGCGACGGATATCTCCGGCAACATGATCGAGATTGCGCAGGGCAAAGCGCAGGCGGCGGGCATCGAGAACGTCCGCTTCGAGCGCGGCACCCTGGACAGCCTGGCGCTGGAGCCGGGGAGTTTTGATGCCGTGCTGGGGCTCAACATTTTGCATCTGCTTGATGATGTGAAGGGCACCATTGCGCGCGTTCACAGTCTGCTGAAACCTGGCGGAATCTTTGTTTCCAGCTCAGTGATGATGGCCGAAATACCGTGGTACTGGCGAATGCTGATTCCAGTTGCGCAGTTGGTGGGGCTGGCACCAAATATCGCGCGCTTCAGCAAGAACGGTCTGGTGAAGATGTTGACTGATGCCGGTTTCAGCATTGATCACGAATGGCAGCCGGGCAAGATGTCAGTGTTCATCGTGGCGAAGAAGAGTGTGTGAGACGTTGCACGGTTGGCAGGCAAATAGGCTACTATCCCGCAAAAATCTCATCGAGTGTTCGCCATGACAAAAACACCAATACTCTCTCTGGCCGCCGTCGCGCTGTTTGCCTGCGCCACCTCCTGTACTTCCTCCGATACCAACTTCCGCGCCATGAGCGCCGAACAGCTCGCAGCCCACAATGCAGGTCTGTCTGCGGGGGATCAGGTAGTCTGCGTTGAGGAGAGGCGCACCGGCAGTCATCTGAAGAGAACCGTGTGCATGACCAATCGTGAGTTTCAGTTGCGGGATCTGGGTGTCACTGACGATATAAATTCGGCGGGTGTGGATAACCGCGTGGGGATTGATGCGTTCTGACTCGAGCAACACATCGCTCGCAGGGCAATCTTCCACATTACTGAAAAGTAATGCCAGCTTCCGTGAACGCCGCACGCAGTTGTTTGGCAAATAGCAGTGCTTCGGGGGTGTCGCCATGCACGCACAGCGTATCAGCCTGCACATCCACCCGATGCCCATCCACCGACATGACATAGCCATCACGGATCATGGTCAATGATTGCGCTATGGCCCGTTGTGGGTCGTGAATCACTGCACCGGGATCGCTGCGAGGCACCAGTGTGCCAAAGAGAGTATAGGTGCGATCCGCGAAGACTTCCGACTTCACCCGCAGATTCGCCTGCCGCGCCGCGTGTACCAGTTCTCCACCTGCCAATCCCACAATGGTCAGCGTGGGATTGAACTCCTGAAAAATCATCGCCAGATTGTCGGCCAGCACGCGGTCGGTCGCGGCCTGGTTGTAGAGTGCGCCATGAGGTTTGATATGGGAGAGCTCTGTGCCCTGCGCCTTCACCAGTGCGTCGATCGCGCCGAGCTGATAGAGCATGTGATTGCGTAATGTCGCGAACGGCAACTGCATCTCGCTGCGGCCAAAGTTCTCGCGATCCGGAAAGGAAGGGTGTGCGCCGATGCGTACACGATGAGCGATGGCCAGGCGGATGGCTGCAGCAATTGTGTCCGGGTCGCCTGCGTGCACGCCGCAGCTGATATTGGCGGAGGTGACGAGGGCGAGCAGGTCGCGGTCGTGGGAGCCGCCTTCGCCGAGGTCGGCGTTGAGATCGATGTGCATGGGTGGTCCTGCGTTGCGTGTTCGCGGCGAGCTTAGACGATGGGGGTGAGACAGACAAGACTCTGCCCACCTTTGTGCCACAGCGTTGGCTGTATGAAGCTGCCTGTATCCCATTTTAGCCCTGCATTTATCACTAACACGCTGGTCAAGCAGTAGTGGAGCGGGTCTAATACCGCATCACGATTTTCCAAAGGCCTGTGGCGACTTCATGAATTCAGATGTATCCAGACTAGCGCTCAATATACTTGTGTTCCTTGGCGCATTATTCGTTGGCGGGGCTGTCTTGGCGCAGTCGGGCACGCCGGCGAGTGTGCCTTCCGTGCTCAGGGGCGGATACACGCTGGTGATGACGGACGCCGTCAGCTCCTCAAGCATCAAGAATGGTGATGTGTTGGAGTTCACTCTCGGAGACTCCAGCGCGTTGTGTTCAAAAGGGTTGGTGCTGAAGAGTCCAGTGGTGCGAGGGTTGTCAACTTACTGGGACAGCGACGCATTGGATTTAAGCTTCCGCCTGGTTGTGAGCCAGCAGGGCGCGACACAGGTCTTTGAGGGATTGGATCTTTTGACCTTTTCTGGAACATTGCTTGGTCGCCTGGAAGTGACTGGTTCAGTAAATATCATCAATCCCTGCGGCGACCCTGCACCGGATACGTCCCGAGCGAATGATCTGTTCGATGCATTGGAAATTGAACATGGTGATCTGTTTCCGGCCAACCCATTCAGCACTAACCAGATTGGTGGCGGCTACGATGTCTACCGATTCTATCAGTCCACCGGTGTGTATCTGGCCGTGCTTGATGAACTGGTCTATGCCCGGGGTGGCGATTTCGGTGAGCAGTTTGTCATCGTGGGAATTCTGGATGAGCTGATCGACGATCCGAGTGATCTCGAACGACCCTACTTCACTGAATATGCGGGCAATGTCGGCCTTCTCGCTCTGGATAGTAACGATCTGGAGTTCATTCAAGGAACATATCGTCTTTCGCTCACAAATGCCCTCCCGTACTCACCCATTCCAGAGGGTACCGAATTGGTCTTCGTCATTACTCCACAAGGCCAGATGTGTGTGGGAGAGACGGTTCTGGGATTTCCCCGGTTCTTCACAGCAATTGATGATGAGGACGAACTCACGGCTTCCGCAAGCTGGCGGAATATCTATGGCGATGTTTCCTATGACATCTTCCTGAACCGCAACGAAACTCTCGATAAGCGCCGCGAAAACTTTGCTCTTGGTTCGATCAATTACCGGACAGCATCTGCCAACTTCTACTACGGAACGTTTGAAGGGCTGAAGATATCCCTGTCAACGGAATGCATCGATGCCAACGGCGGCAATCCGGATATTGATGACATCAATGAGCTGTTTGGTCTGATCGAAGCGCAGTATCCGAAGATGTTCCCTTCGGGGCCGCAGACTTACAACCAATACAACGATGGTTTCGTCTATCGCTACTACTATGAAACAGGCATCTTCGCAGGGGTGAAAGGTGGTCAGGTGTACGTCAATGGCGGCCAGTTCGGCACCAGTGTCGATCCCGATCCTGTTGGCTCGTTACAGGGGCTGCTTGAGCAACTCAACACTACACCTGTCGAAAGCACTGTGCCGATCTCCCAGGTGGGCACCTATGCCATGAGTTTCTCCGACGCTACTGCATTCTCACCGTTTACCAATGGCACCAATGTGACCGTCGCTCTCAGCCCCGACGGTGGACTCTGTCTGGATGGTGTGCTGTTGGCCGATGCCGTGTCACGGCCATCGGAGCCCGGGCTGGTGATATGGGAGAATGCCAATACAGGGTTCCGTCTGAGCCTGTCTCTGGGAGCGTTGTCCAATACTGAGATGTCCCTTGGAGTTGCCTCCACGAGCGGTGTGTCATACGCCAAGTTGGCAGGCACCAAGATCAGTCTTTCGGGTGGCTGTGGAGCGGCAGGGCTCAATATCGAACTCGCGAACCAACTTTACGCGCTGGCCGAGCAGCATCATGCCGCACTCTTTCCGGCCAGTATGCTGAGTTTCAATCAGATCAATGGCGATACAGTGACCCGCTATTACTCCGCTACCGGTACCTTCCTGACGGTCACCGGCGACCAGGTAAGTGTGCGAGGAGGTCCCTTCGGCAGCACATCCGTACAAGTTGGAGTGCTGGCGTCGCTGATTCAGCAAATCATTGCCGACAACACCCCTCCAATACCTCCACCACCTCCAGCGCCGATCTACGACATGATTGTAGAAGGGACCAAGACAGTGCAGACATTGAACCTTGCCGTGGTGAATACGCGATTTGAATCACGGAAGTACCAGATCGAGCGGCCCGATGGTTCCAACACAGCGGCTCTGCGAGCAGTGGTGGCTGACAGTCTGAAGGGCGAGGTGACGCAGATTGGTTCGGTGTCGATCACCATTGTGCAGGACACAGCTGCTTCACTGATATTTCGGGCGACGATCAGTGCAGATTCCAGCACGGGGTCGACTCAGCGCACCTATGTGCTGACTTACTCTTTCGCACAGCGCTGAGACTCAGTCTGCGGCACCCAATTCCGCTTTTCGCGGGTTTGTTGGAGCGCTGTTGTTAACATGCTTCTCTCAATGCGCTTCTCAGAGAGTCTTCCATCCTGCTCAGATAGCGGCGCTGCTGTACTAATGCCGTGATGGCCTCATCGACAGTAACCTGTTGAAAGTAGACTGATGTGCCAGGTGGCACGTGGGCCAGTTGCCACAGATCGGCCTGGATGACACAGGCGATCCGCGGATAGCCGCCAATGGTCTGCGCATCATTTGCCAGCACAATCGGCAGGCCACTGGACGGCACCTGCACATCTCCCGGCAACACACCTGCCGACAACAATTCAAGCGACTGCAACAACTCCAGTGCATGGCCGCTTAGTCGTAATCCCATGCGGTTACTCTGATGGTTGATGCGCCACGCCTGGTTCCAGAAATCTTCGCATGATTGTGCGGTGAAGCTCTCATAGTCCGGTCCCGGCAATGCCCTGAGTATGTGCGAAGGGGAAAGGGGCCGGATGCCCTTCTTTGCCGGTACGGCATTGGTGGAACAGAGGCCGGTGGCAAGTTTGTCTCCGGTCTGCAATGGTCTGCCGTGCAGTCCGCCAAAGCGTGCGTTGATATCAGTACTGCGCGATCCCATCACCAGTGGTACATCGATGCCACCAGCGACCGCCAGATAAGTGCGGGCACCTGGCACCAGGGATTTGCTCAGCGTGACGGTGTCGCCTGCGGCGATCATGGCTACGTGTCCCGGCAGCAGATCAATGCCGCCATGGTCAATTGTCGCCACGAAGCCGCTGCCCGTGAGTGCAACGGCGCAATCCTGATCGAAACGCAGCACAAGCGGACCGACACTGATCTCCAGCACAGCAGCCTCCGCCGGGTTGCCCAGCAAAAGGTTGCCCTGGCGAACAGCAATGGGGTCCAGCGCTCCCGATTGCCCAACACCAAGGTGGCGATAACCGTGACGGCCCAGGTCCTGCACGGTCGTGAGCGCGCCGCAGCGCAGGACTTCGATCATGATCCACCCATATTGATAAATCGCACCAGATCCCCTGGCATGAGCAACGACGGTTGCACTTGCTCCGGATCAAACATCTTCAAGACACTGTGTCCGATGATCTGCCATCCACCAGGGGTGGTCGATGGATAGACCGCAGTCTGACTGCCCCCTATGGCGACCGAACCGGCAGGAATGACCAAGCGTGGTGTTGCACGACGGGGTGTGGCCAGCGCAGCGTCGAGACCACCAAGATAGGCAAAGCCGGGCTGGAACCCCAGGCAGTACACACGATATTCACCCGCGCAGTGTCGGGCGATGATGTCATCCGGACTCAAGCCGGTGTGCGCAGCCACTTCCTTCAGATCGGGCCCGGCATCGCCGCCGTAGATCACAGGGATTTCGATGGTGCGACCTTTGATGTCGGTGCTGGCGAGGGTTGGCCAGAGGATGAGAATCTGATCGGAGAGAGAGTCCAGGTCAAATATTCCTGCAGAATCGCGGGTAGAGCATGCTCCCACAGATTGCACCGCCGTACTCAGGAGCAGATTGCCCATGCCAGGTACAATCTCGAGCAAACCAAGGCTTTCGCGGCGCTCCTCCAGCCAGGCTGCCAGCGCCCATACACGCTTCTGCAGGATCAATTCGGGAGCCTTGCTGTGGTCATCGGTAAAACTGAACAGCAGGGTATTCTCGCGCAGTCGTGTCACCCGGGGTGCCACGACTGCTGTTGATAAAGAAGACCCGGCTGGTGATTCTTTTGCTGTCATGCCTGTTAATCTATAGCAGCGCCTGAGCCATTGCCATTCTTGTTTCGCTTATCTGTCAGCATGGCTGTTCATGCCCGGTTAATGCAAACCAGGAGCATAATTGTTGCGACCAAGAGAGATCATCACAAAAGGAGTTTTGCAATGAAGTCGATCAATACCCTCATGCTTGTCAGTACCATGATGCTGCCCGTAGCCGCGCTGGCTCAGGACATCAACCTGCTGCCGGAAGGCCAGACGCTCATCACCCTGTCTGTAACCGAGCGCATCAGCGTGGAGCAGGACACACTGATTGCCACGCTGCGCATCGAGCGCGAAGACGGTAACGCCCAGGTTCTGCAGCGCCAGATCAATGCCGCGATGGAGGAAGCGTTGAATGAGGCGGAGGGTGTCTCCGAGGTGAAGACTTCCACCGGTTACTACTCAGTCTACCAGTACAATACTCAACCCCAGGGCGGTCGCGTGGCCACCGTCTGGCGTGGGTCGCAGTCCATCACACTGGAAGGTCAGGATGCACAGAAAGTGCTGGAACTGGCCGGCGAGATCCAGGGCATGGGCTTCGTGATGAGCGACCTGAGTTACACGTTGAGCACCAGTAAAGCAGATGAAGTAAGAGATGGTCTGATGGAAAGTGCGATCAGCCGTGCCCGTGCCAATGCCGAACGAGCGGCAAGGGCGCTGGGCAAGAGCGATGTGGATATCGCGACTCTGGATGTGGACGCTGCACTGGGGTACGCACAGCCGATGTTCATGGCGCGGGGTGTGGCAATGGATGCGATGGCAGAGAAGGCTGCTCCTGTGGCAGAAGCCGGTGAGTCGGAAGTCTCGCTCACCGTGCGTGTGCAGGCAGTAGCCAAGTAGGACATATGGACACTATGTGGTCGATGGCACTGCCTTCTTCTTGCGTCTTGATCGCTTCCATCCGGTCTTGATCTCGTAGACTACGAACGGCAGCTTGTGCACGATGCCGGGTTTCTTGCCGATGTCAGCAAAGTACTGGTGCAGAAACTGCATGCGACCATCCCAGTGCAGTTTGTATAGCAGGCGCGACAGATCTGACAGGCGCTTGCGCAGTGGTAATGGCTCTGAATAGAAATGAGCACGGGCAGTGTCAATGAGAGTGAACGATACTGTCTCGCCTTCCCCCTTGCGTACCAGCACATTTCCCCCGGACAGATCACGGAAGAATACCCCGCGCCTGTGCATGTCCAGAATGAACACGCACAGTTGCTGCAGAAATTTCGTCATGCTCACGCCAAAGGCGGCAGTTGCTCCCGATGCATATTCCTCGAAGAAATGCCGTGCCGACAGCTTGCTTTTTTCCAGTTCGCATATGTACCAGTTATGCAGCAGGTCGGTGCCTGTGGTGCGTTCGAAGTAGGCGACGGGCTGTGGGCTGGGAATACCCCGGCGTAATAGCTCGCATGCGCCATTCCAACTGCGGTGTGCCTTGGAGGGCTTGAAGGGTTCGATCAGTTTCTTGTTCCAGCTCAGTTTTACCGGCTGCTTTATCACCAGACTTGCAGCGGCATCGCGTGGGTCCTGCACAGTCCAGATGGAATTGCGGGAATTACGCAGAGATGCGTGGCGCTCACGCGCTTCTATGCGCTCGGGATGCAGTTCGGCAAACAATTTGTCGGCATCCTGTCGGTTCGCTGCGAGGACAATACCGTGCCAGGTGTCATCACGATAATGGTAGTAGCGGCCATCTACTGATGTGCAGATCGAAATACCGGGAATGAGTGCGGGGTTTGCGCGTACAGTTACTTCTTGCGCGATTGGCCAGCGCAGATAGATTGGCGATTCGGTGGCCATTGAAGGTACCTCGTCGAGTGCATCGCCATCTCTGCTCAGCCACGTGGCGAGCGGCAGCAACTCATCTGGATAAATGTCGCTGAAGTCCGCTACGAGTCCATTCATGCTCCACACAACATGGGTGCGATATTCGTCGTTGGTGAACTCGTGCACTTCCAACCCATTGGCACGACTCAGGCTGCCGTGGTATGTGGAGCCGGGGATCAGCTTCTGAAAAGTCTGCAGAGCGTGAAACGCCGGACGTATCTGGTAGCCCGTGTTATTGCCGTTTATCGCACTGTAGTAGGTGACAATCTCTTCGATCGATGCGCAGTCGCGCACTTCGTCGATCAAGCCTTCCCTGCAACTGACGAGAGCTCCCCAATAAACTCTCTTGAAGGCGCCTGATGCGGCGGCCAGAACCAGGTATCTCGTGAGATAGTCTGCCTGTTTCGTGGTGGCTTCGGGCAGAAAGCGCTTGATGCGTGGCAGAGTCCAGCTCACATAGGAGCAGATCATGCCTTCCACACCACGTTTGCTGGCAATCTTCTCCAACTGGCGTGCTTTCCTGACCAGGTTGTAGCGCACCAATGGCGCCAGCATCGCGCCGAAAATACGATGGTCATAGACTTCCGGTTGGGTGACTCGTTCGACGAAAAGATTGTCTGTGTAAAATTGTGGCACCTGCCCCAGATCCTTGAGCAGATCGAGCAGCGCGATGGTGTAAAGTGGTTCGAAGTCGCTGATGTTCGGGCCGGAGATGCGCAGCCCGCGCTTGTGTGCCTCCACGAATGCCGTTTGCCAGCAGGCGATGAATCCCTTCAGGCAATAGCCCGCCCAGCGGCGGCGATTGATGGTGGACCCGACTTCGATGATTTCGACTTCGTGACCCCACGTATCCAGGGTATTTGCAACAAACTTTTGCCAGCGCTGCTGAACTGCACGGTCTCGCATCTGCATGGCTTCGGGCAATGGCTGCACGAGGTGCAGCATGACCTTGAAGCCTTCGTTCAGCAGAGTTCCAAGCAGACGACTGCTGTGTTGACCCGGGCTGTCATAGCTGTAGTCCACCCGAACATGTGAGACACCCAGTGCCTTCAATCTTTCGATGACGTAAGTGTCGCAGACAGGGTCTGGAGAAGTGGCCACACAGACGCCGCAAAACTCTTTTGGTATGACATGATCAGTCGGAGGAATATCGGTATTGCGCAGACGCAATTCGGCACTGAACGTGAACTTGGTCATGGCCTTGAGGAAGTACCAGGCCGGTGGAGACAAGCGGGGATTGCTTTGTGGTTCGAGTCGGGACGTTTCTGTCATTGTTATTATCGGGAAACCGGTTCCCTGCCTTGCTGGTGGTTCTTCGGGATTCTAAAGTAGCAGTCCCGTAACAGCAACCCGGTGTTCGGAGCCGGGAGAGCAATCTACCAGATTGTGTCCAACGGCTTGTATGCCCGCAGTTTTGCATCGGCAGTGACCAGTGGAGCAGTCAGCAGCATTGCTGTAGCCGAGATGATGCGGTCTGCGAGGTCCCCCGGCACGTCGTCGCCAAATCCTCCTGCCATCTGTGCAATGTCGACGGTGACAGGAGTGAAACGCACTTCCGGAAGCAGCCGGACATCCGCCAGCCAGGTACCAACCGGAACCGAGAGTTGCAGCCTGCCACGGCGCACAAGTGTGGTGATTTCCAGTACGCTGATAGTGGATACCAGAAGCGCATTGTCCGCTGCCGCTGCAGCAATGGCCTTGCGGGCTCTGGCTGACAACTCCGCAGGGTTACTGAGCCACCAGATCAGGACGTAGGTGTCGATCACAATCACTTCAGCATGTCCCATTCGTCTGCGGGCAGTACCGGGGTCAGTGGCGCATCATAGCGCACGACGCTGTTACGTAAGCGGATGCGAGCGGCAGCAGCACCATCCTGCAGTGGGGAGGGCGGTGAGATCTCTGCTATTGCGCGACCGTGCACCGTCACGCGCAACGTCTCGCCTGCCTCAACGCGGGCGAGGTACTCGGGCAGGTTCTGACGCAGATTCGTGACATTGACGTCTTGCATGACAGCATTCCTTATGGCCTGACTATGTACATAAAAAATGTACATTTCTCTGCTGCCGAGTCAAGTTCGATTTGTTCAGAAGCAGGGTCGGGGATTACTCCTCGTATCTGCTGGGATAGTTACTCAGCAAATCCCGAAACGTTTCCAGGAACGCAGGGCGGGCACCGTCTTCGTGCATGTACTCGCCGGGTTGCACAGAGTGGATACGGCTGATCTGGCCACCCCATATTTCTCTACCGCCACTGCGCTCGCGCATTGTGATATCCATGATGGCGATGTAATGCAGTTCAACATTGATCGATTCCATGCGCACAAACGGATCGATATTCTGCTGCTCGGGGTCGAGACTGACGTGGCGATACGCAAAGTTCACAATGAGATCACTGCGTTGATCATTGCGCGTCATGCCTCTTTCCTGAAAGGCCCTGTCAAACTCCTCCACCATGTAGTTACGCAGAAATATCGGCAATTCTATTGATTCGACAGCATAGGTGCTGTAGGCAGCGTAGTTGCCCGGACAGCACAGCGTGAGTGAATTGCCGATACGCATACCGGCATTGCCTGCACAGCCAGCGAGCATGGCAACGACTGCGATCATGACAATGGATTTGTTGATTTTTGCTTTCATCAAGCGGTCTCCCTGAATCAGTGCGGGCAAGATTGCCGGTGTGACTCAGCGTAGTGCATTCGTCACGCAGCAACAATGTATGCCTGTCCAGGAGAGAGAATCTTGATGTGCATCAGTTTATGCACGGATTGACGTCTATTGAGTTAATTGGATGCGCTCCATCTGCGTCATCTGACTGTAGCTTGATGTGATGACACGCTCGCCGGACTCCAGCCCTTGTGTGATTTCCACGAAGCGATTGTTGCGGCGGCCGACGCGGATGTCACGACGCGTGGCGTACTCGCCATTGCTATCCACCACAAACACCCAGTTGCCTCCGGTGTCCTGCAGGAAGCCGCCCAAAGGCAACAGCAATGACTCCACTGGATTGCCCAGTGTCAGATCAAGTTGCAGTGTCTGGCCACGACGCAAGTTCTCCGGCGCTACTCCCTCGAACACGAGGTCCACTGCAAAGGTACCTCCTGTAATCTCAGGATAAACCTTGATGACCCGCGCCTGGTATTGCTGTCCGGCGAGGGTGAAGCGTGCGGCCTGATCGGGCGCGACGCGGGTCACATAGTATTCATCCACTTGTGCAACGACCTTGTACTGTTCCACTACATCGATCTGGCCGAGGCGCTGACCGCGAATCTTGTTCTCGCCCACTTCCACTGGCAGCGATGTGAGCTGACCCGAGATCGGTGCGCGTACCAGCAGGTTCTCGAAGCTGCTTTGGGACAGTTCGAGATTGTCTTCAAGTTTGCTGACCTGCATGGCGATTTGGGCAAGTCGATCTTCGCGAATTCTATCCTCCAGATCCTGTCGCGCTTTCGTATTGGCAAGCACCTTGCGTTGATACTCCAGTTCATCGGCAATGGAGTCATACTGTTCCTTCGAAACCAGATTGTCGCTGGCCAGTTGCATCTGGCGCCGCTCCTGTCGTTCCAGTACCTGAATGCGATACTCCACGTCGATCAGCTGACGCTCGGTGCTGAGCTTGGTGGTTTCCAGGCTGTTGGAAATGTTGGACAGGTTGTTGAGCTGCTCGGTGATCGATGTGTCGTTGCGTGCCACGTTCAAGCGCAGGTCTGTGTTGCTCAATTGCAGCAGTGGTTGCCCCGCTTCCACGAAGCTGCCTTCCTCCACCAGCACCTGTTCCACTACGCCGCCATCCACAGCATCAAGAAAGACACTGTTGAATGGCTGGATGGTGCCGCGTATCGGCGTGACATCCTCAAATGCGCCGAACTGCACGCTGGCGATGGTGGTCTGTGCCTGAGGCAGGCGATAGGTGCGGATGGAAGCATCGGCCAGCATAGCGTAGATAAACCAGAGCCCCACAGTTACAACGACACCGATCACTCCCCATTGCCACAGAGGTCTTTTCTTCTTCTCGATCACTCTGTCCATAACGTCTCTTCTATCCTGTTTGCATCTGTTCTCGTCGAAACGTCACTCATAACGCAGCGCCAGCACGGGATTGGACTGCGCGGTCTTCAACGACTGCAGGGCCATGGTGATGAAGGCTACCGCAATTGCGATGGCGGTCGCTACTGCAAACAGTATGAGATTGGGACCCAGCAGGTCGATACGATAGTAGAACCCCTGCAGCCAGAGATTGATCGCCCAGAACGCCAGTGCTGATGCGATCACCGCTGCGATGGCCACGAGCACCAGAATGTGCCGGAACAACAGCAGAATGATACTGGCGGTGGAAGCTCCCAGTACCTTGCGAACGCCGATCTCGCGTGTGCGTTGCGCGGTGTTGAACGCTGACAGACCGAACAGGCCGAGGCAGGAAATGAAGATGCATAGCGCGGCAAAGATGCCGATCAGTTGCATCTGACGTTGCTCCGAGCCGTAAAGCGCATTGAGCGTCGTCTCCAGAAAGGTGAAATCGAAGGGGTGCCCCGGGTCAAAGGTTGGCCAGCGTGCCTCCAGCATGGCAATCACACTCTGCACAGAGTCGCCCCGAATATTCAGTATCAACTGTTCTGAATAGGTGCCCCGGTTGGTGGCATCCATGGTGGCGAGATTTGGCATGAAGTAGGCCATGTATGCGGGTACGACCGGGTGCTGCAAGCCCTCGAAGTGAAAATCCTCTACCACACCAATCACTTCCATGGTGGGGGCGTTCGGTCCGAACTGCTGCAAGCGTTTGCCGATGGCATTCTCCCAACCCATGGCCTGGACGAGGGACTGATTAACGAGCACGGTATTGCCCGCATCATTCTCGCGATTCTCGTCGAAGTCGCGGCCTTCGATCAGGCGCATTCCCAGCGTGTCGATTACACCGGGACGGAAGTTCATGACGCTGAGAGTCTGCTGCTGCATGACGCCGTTGTTGTCTTCGACAGTCAGCGCATTCAGGCCGGCCTGCTGCCCTGGTATGTGGCTGGTGCGGGCTACACCGAGTACTCCTGGAGTCTGACGCAGCTCGGTCATGAGCGCAGGCAGCCGTTCGATCTGATCTGCTCCTGCCACCCGCACGATCAGACGATTCTCCTTGCCAAAGCCCAGCGCCTTGCTCTGTACGTAATTCATCTGCGTGAGCATCAGCAGCGTGCCTGAGATAACGGCAACGGAAATCACAAACTGCAGAACCACCAGCACCTGTCTGATCGTCTTGCCACCACGCCCCGTCCCCTGTGCGCCTCGAAATGCAGCCACGGGGGGAATCGCGGAGAGGTAGAGCGCGGGATAGAGGCCGGAGAGAACTCCCAGCGCGATGCTGCCCAGCAGCAGCGCAATGAAGACCGGTGGATTGAACAGCACACTCATCGACAGGGGAGCGTCCAGAAGCACAGTGATACTGGTGTAGCGCAGTGTGGCCCATGCCAGCAGCATTGCCAGCATCAGTGACAGCAGCGCGTAGAGCACAGACTCGCCGATGAACTGCTTCACCAGTTGTCCTTGTGTGGCACCGAGCACCTTGCGCATCCCTACTTCCTTGGCGCGGCGGGTCGAGCGCGCCGTGGCCAGGTTCATGTAGTTGATGCAGGCGACGGCAAGAACGAACACAGCAATGGCAGCGAATGCGTAGACATAGAAGAGACTGCCGCGCGGAAAGTCATACGTGGTGGTGGACTGCAGATGAATATCGGCGATTGGCTCTGCGAGAAAACGCACTGTGGCGTTGATGTTCATCTGCCGCGCCATCTCGGCCATGTTGTTCTCGTAAAAGCTGGTGGAGATAGCCGAGAAATTGTCCGGGTCGAATCCCTCCTGCATGCGCACGTAGGTATAGGCGCCGATATTCCACAGTTGTTGCAGACGCGCGGCACCCTGTGGTTGCGCGATGCGGTTGTAGGACATCAGGGCGTCATACTGCAGGTGCGAGTTTGCGGGCAGATCAGCGAACACCAGATCAATCCGGTACGTGCTGATGTCAGTCATGATCGATTCGCCAAGCGGATTTTTGTCGCCGAAATAACGCTGCGCGAAGGATTCGCTCACGGCCATGCTGGTCGGGTCTATCAGTGCGGTTTCGGGATCGCCGTAGATGATGTCGTGCGTCAGTATCTTGAGCACCGCGTTGTCTGCTGAGTAGAGTCGCTCCCAATAATAGCCCTGATTGTCTGTGGAGCGCAGCAGATAGCGTGGTGATGGCATGGATTGAAAGCGCCCGACAGCCTCTATTTCCGGATACTGTTCGCGTAGTAACGGGGCCAACTGTGTGGACGTTACGGCAGCGAAATCCACATTGCCATTGAGACCAAATTCGTTGACGACGCGATAGACGTTTTCGTGCCCCTCATGGTGCCGGTCGTAACTCAATGCGTGATACAGATACAAACCCAGAATCATGCAGCAGGCCATCCCAATGGTGAGCCCGGCCACGTTGATCAGACTGTAGGATTTTTCCTTCAGTAGTGTGCGCCATCCCATACGTAGATAGTGATCAAACATAGGAAGGCTCCCGTGATTCAGCACCGTTGTGTTCCATTACGACTTCGCCATCCAGCATGCGAATGATGCGCTTGCCCACAGCGGCGTGTTCGGGTGAGTGCGTTACCATCACAATCGTTGTGCCCTCGTCGTTGAGCTTGCGCAGCATCTTCATGACCTCGTCGCCGTGTTCGCTGTCGAGGTTGCCTGTGGGCTCGTCGGCGAGTATCAGCCTGGGTTGGTTCACCAGCGCACGGGCCACAGCGACGCGCTGCTGCTGTCCGCCTGAGAGTTGTTGCGGAAAATGTTTGATACGGTGGCTCATGTTCATTTTTTCAAGAACGGCTTCGACACGGCGCTTGCGCTCGGGTGCGGACACCTTCGTGTAGATCAGCGGCAGTTCGACGTTCTCGTAAACACTCAGTTCGTCGATGAGGTTGAAGCTTTGAAAGATGAAGCCGATGTTTTCCTTGCGCAGCGCTGCCCGCTGGCGCTCACTATAGGTCGAGATATCCTCATCCAGAAAGAGGAATTTGCCGTTGTCGGGATTGTCGATCAGACCGATGATGTTGAGCAGGGTGGATTTGCCACAGCCAGACGGGCCCATGATGGAGACGAACTCCTTTTCTGCCACTTCGATGTTGACGCCGCCCAGTGCGGTGGTTTCAACCTCTTCCGTTCTAAAACGCTTCACCATGTTGATGGTCTTGATGATCATGTCCCTGTCTCCGGTTTTCATTGAGTGTGCGGGCATAGTTAGCAATCCCTGTGCCAATGAGAATTAGTCTTTTAAACCAATACGTTAGGCGGCCAGAAAATATTCAGAGTGAGGAAATTGACCAACTATTTGTGCGAATGACTGACAAAGGGTATGACGATGGAGAAGGGAGTTTGGTTGCAGAGTTTTCTTTGATTGCAGGGGATGGTGAGACAGGGAGATGTTTTTGCAGGATAGAAATAGTGTGGGAGAGGACTTTGTCCGCTCCCACACCAGCTTCTTGTCAGCTATCAGTGCTCATGAATCGCAACATTTCGCGACTCAGCACGTCCGGGGTTTCCTCGTGGGGGTTGTGACCCGCATCGGGAATCATGTACAGCTCGCCGTCAGGCAACAGATTAGCGGCACGGCGGGCGATCTCCGGATAGTTCGGGCCGTCCTGTGCACCACCGATCAACAGTGATGGGATCGTGATCTTTGGAAAATACGTATCCACCGGCTGTGCCGTCAGATTGTTGTTCATTGAACGCACCAGTGTCAGACGATGGTATTCGCTGCTCAGAGCATAGCCGTAGCGGATGCGCACGTGTTCCAGATTGGCTGGTGTCCAGTTGACGATGCGATTCTGTTCCTGACGCAGGTTGGCTGCGTAAATGGCCTGCATGTCAGGCTCTGCATCGGCGCCGGTCGGCTCGCTCCACTGTCGACCGCGATCGGAATCGTTCAGCGCGATCGGATTCACCATGATCAGGTGTGTGGCCTTGTCCGGGTAGGAGTGGGCGAAATGGCTGGCAACACGGCCACCGAGGGAGTGTCCTGCGATCACAACCTCGTTGATCCCGAGCTTTTCAAGGATGGCGTTTATATTGGAGGTGTGCAGGTTCACATCGTAGGGAATGATCGGCTTGGAGGACTTGCCCCAGCCCAGACGATCAATGGCGATCGCGCGATAACCCGCTGCCGTCAGATTCTTCATGACCTCGCCCCAGTACATGCCGTAGTAGCTGGAGCCGTGCAGCAGCACTATTGTGCGGCCATTGGCGGGACCTGTCGGTGCGGCATCCATGTAGGCAATGCGTACGTCCTGGCCGTAGAGGTTACGGTGCAGGAAATGGACGGGGTAGGGGTATTGGATTTCCTCCATATTGATGGAGACTGCGCCCCATTCAGCGGGCGCTGTAGTTGGCGGGGATTGGGCAAAAGACTCGGCCCCCAGCACCAGTGATAGCGCCGAAATGGCAGCCAGGTGTTTGAAAAAGTTCAGTTTGTTCGACATCTGTGCATCCTTTTTTGTTGTTTGATCGATCTGGAGTGAATGGACTGTTGCGCATGATACGCGGCGTTTTGACACCTGCACAGTCTGACCGCCCTTTTCGCAACAATCTTGCAGGGACAAACTTACTGAAGAGGCAGGTAGACGTCAGTGATCATCTCTTCGCGATAAAACCTGACCGATCTTGCGGAGTTTACT
Organism: Gammaproteobacteria bacterium; assembly: GCA_030682575.1. Taxonomy (GTDB): domain Bacteria; phylum Pseudomonadota; class Gammaproteobacteria; order Pseudomonadales; family Pseudohongiellaceae; genus UBA5078. The sequence goes on along the minus strand of JAUXNX010000011.1, from coordinate 158,820 downwards.
GCACCTGATGCTTGCTCCTGCAGAACGTGGCGGAATTGGCGAGAAATTGGTGAAAGGTTTCACGGGCTGATACTTAAAACCATAGACAACCTATTGAAAATTAAGGTTTATTATTTATGGCCTGAACTTTGCTATTTCCTCTTCGGTTAGCAAAGTTCAGTGCTGCTCACCACCTTGCAAGAGTTGTTGAGCAGCACTTTTTTTGTTGGCTACCGCTATACCGATGTACTGGAATTGTTGAGAGGGATATCCACCACCCTGCCAGCCTGATGGCAAGAACAAGAACTGACATGTTGACTACACTCCTGAACAATTACGTCCTGATCGCCTTCCGCAATCTCTCATCCCACAAACTGTTTTCCATCATCAACGTGTCAGGTCTCGCCATCGGCATCCGCATCGATGGCAACTGCAGAGGCGATTCTCGGTGAGCGCATGCAGAGCTGGGACTTCAATAATTTCCACACCTATGTGGTGGCGGAGCAATAGGGCTGGACGCCGGAACAAGCGTTGAACAAAGGCTTCGAGAGCCTCTGGAGCCAGGATGGTTCTCTGATGACCCGGGGCCCGGTGATTGGGGTTGTCGACAGTATCCACTTCTCGTCCATCCGCGAGGCTGTCAAGCCGGTGTACTACCGGCTGATGAGCCACGACAGCACGAGTATTCCCTTCCCTAATCTGCGTCATATGGCGGTGCGGGTCTCAGGCAATAATCTGGACGAGACGCTGGCATTCGTGAACGAGACCTGGAACCGCTTCCTGCCGGGAGTGCCAATTCAGCAATCCTTTCTCGATGCCGACTTCGCCGCGCTGTATGAGAACGAGAGGCGCCAGGGAGAATTCTTCACGGGATTTGCTGTGATGGCGATCTTCATTGCTGCACTGGGTCTGTTCGGCCTGGCTTCGTATCTGACGCAACAGCGCACCCGCGAGATAGGTATTCATTGCCAGTCTGACGGTGGGCCTGCTGGTGGCACGCACAGCGAGCATGAATCCTGCGTTGTCATTGCGGTATGAGTGACAGTGCACCGGTTTTTCGAAAGATGAAGTGATACGTTTATGCACACTCTGGTGCGCGCAATGCACTGGTCAGGTGCACGCGGAATCCGCAGTACTTTATTGATCATATCGTAACTGCATGTTTTTAAAGATATTAAAAAGTTGGCCCGGCTTGTGCAAATGCCTGGATGGCGCCAGTGCTACTGAAGGAATCAAGCAGTATCCTTGATCGGTTGTATCTGGCGCCATCATCCCCTGGCTCTTGAACTTTTTAACTGTTACGAGGAATTATCATGTCAATCTCCAAACGTACTTTTGCTCTTGGCACACTGACTTCTGCGTTGCTGGCTTCTTCCACTTTCGTCAATGCCGACACTCTCCCTGAATTGGTCAGCACAAAAGCGCTGACTGCCATTGCCACTGAATTGCCTGCTTATCCACGCTTTGCTGATGCAATGTTTGTGGAAGGCTACGCTGTTCTGCAATTCACTGTAGCTCCCGATGGTTCTGTAGTTGAACCGACTGTGAGGGACTTCTCTTCAAATGAATTCACAGAAGCTGCGCTGGAAGCGGTCGAGTCGTGGAAGTTTGAACCTGTGTATCAGGACGGTGTTGCTGTGCCGGTTCGCACTGCTGTGAAATTCAGTTTCGTACCACGTACTGAGTAATGCTTGATAAAGTTTGACTTGTTGAACCGTTACATAAAAAGAATTAGATGCACGGGATTACGATGAGCACAAAGAAACGCTGAACCGGGAATGATCAACCATTCCCGGTTCAGATTGCCTCCAGCTTTTCAAACCCCCTGCCAGAATTCTCCGTTAACCCCCTCCGCTACCGCTCCAAAGTTAAACCCTGCGCCACCCCGCCTTGTGACAACGGCACGAATAAGCCATGATTGACACAGCCTTGCGAGCGCCTGTTTCTTCATTGCAGAACAGAAAACCCCCAGTATTCCGGAGACAATAATGACAACAAGAACCTCTTGGTCCATCGCCGCTATTGCGTTTTCCCTTCTGGTGATCGAGCCTGCCCAGGCGCAAGGCGCCGCTCAATCCTGTTCAGCACTCGCAGCAACCCGAGATCTGACAGTGCTCTCTGCGGGGTTGATCGAGGCACAGGGCAACACACCTGCCTACTGTTACGTGCGCGGCCTGATCTCACCCTCTACGCATTACCATGTGCAACTGCCACTGCCGGAAAATTGGAATGGACGCTTCCTGCAATGGGGTGATGGTGGCAAGGATGGGGATCTGGACTTCGCTGATCATCGTCTCGCGGAAGGTTACGCTGTTGCCAACAGCAACACGGGTCACGACAGTGCCACCGAGCCGGGTTCGCAATTCGGATTCAACAATCGACAATCAGAAATCGACTTTGGTTATCGTTCCGTGCATCTCACTGTGATGGCAGGCAAGGCGCTCGCGGAACGCTACTACAGTTCCGAGCCGACTTATTCATATTTCGAAGGTTGCTCCACTGGTGGACGGCAAGGCCTGATGGAGGCACAGCGTTTCCCGCAGGATTTCGATGGCATCGTGGCGGGAGCGCCAGTGAATTATTATCAGGCAATGAATGCTGCAGGTGTTTGGTGGCTGCAGCGCATGTTCAAGGAGAACTTCGCTGGCAACCTTGCTGTGGATACTGATGGTGATGGCTCCTTCGATAGCGTGAAGCTGGTCGAATTACTGAACGACCGCGTGTTGCAACAGTGCGATGCCAATGATGGCATACGGGACGGTGTGCTCAATGATCCGATGAGTTGTGACTTTGAACCGCGCCGCGATCTGGCCGGACTGATGTGCAGTGCCGATGGTGGTAATGACAGTTGCTTTACATCAGCGCAACTGCAGACCATCGAGGATTTCTACAGCGGACCTTATGACGATGGTGGGACAATTCTGTATCCGGGCAAGGCGCTGGGTTCAGAACGGGAATGGATCAATCTCTATGTGCCGAATGCGCGCAATCGCAATGCACCAACCATGCTGGTGGGGCCCGCAGGCGATCACGTCAATTTCCTGTTCTACGAGAATGATCCCGGCATCGCAGTGCCTGATCTCAGCAATCCCACTCATGTCCCTGGTCGCAATGCGGTGCTGCCGGAGTTTTCCTGGCTGGAATTCGACATCAATGACCTGAGCAGGGGTGACGCTGCGCTCATGCAATCGATCATGGATGCTACCGATCCCGACCTCAGCCGCTTTCTGAAAGACAACAATGGCAAACTGCTGCTCTATCACGGCTGGAGCGATTCACTCTCCTCTGCGCGCGCGACGGTACAGTACTTCAGTGACATGGTGGACGCGACGTTCGCAGGACAACTCAGTGATGCAGGTGACAGCACGCGCCTGTTCCTCGCGCCCGGCATGGGGCATTGCAGCGGTGGTCCCGGCCCCAACACCTGGGACAAATTGCCCGCGCTGGTCGATTGGGTGGAGAACGGCATCGCGCCCGACAGCATCATCGCCACTCACAGCACAGGTGGTGTTGTCGACAACGAACGACCGCTGTGCCCCTATCCGCAGCAAGCGGTTTACACTGGACCTGCAGGCGGTGCGAATGACGCATCCAACTGGATCGCAGAGAATTTCAGGTGCCGGTAACTGTGGCACATGAATTTTGCTCATGAGCTTGGCACAAATCGAGGCGCCAGATGCCCGTGCCCGCTTCAGCGGCATCAAAGACCAGCGCCGCACGGCGCAAAAAGACCTTGGGCTTTTTGCAGAGTAAGGGCACCCCGGAGGGGCGCGGTCAGCCGCAGAAGCGGGCACGGGCGTCTGGCGCCGGAAAGAATCGCTACTTCAGCAGGCGCGACAGATAACTACCTGTGTGAGAAGCCGGATTCTGTGCCACCTGCTCCGGCGTCCCCACGGCAATGATCTGACCTCCGCCATTGCCGCCTTCCGGACCAAGATCCACAATCCAGTCCGCGGTCTTGATGACATCCAGATTATGTTCGATCACCACAATCGTGTTGTGTTGATCGCGCAGCCTGTGCAACACAGCCAATAGTTGCTTGATGTCTTCGAAGTGCAGACCCGTGGTCGGCTCGTCGAGAATGTAGAGCGTCTGCCCCGTGTCACGCTTCGACAATTCCCGCGCCAGTTTTACCCGCTGTGCTTCGCCGCCGGAGAGCGTTGTTGCCGCCTGACCCAGGCAAAGATAGGAGAGACCCACTTCCACCAGCGTCTGCAACTTGCGTGCAATCGCGGGTACGGGGTCAAAGAATTCCCGTGCATCCTCGATGGTCATCTCCAGCACTTCGCAGATGCTCTTGCCCTTGTACTTTACTTCCAATGTCTCGCGGTTGTAGCGTTTTCCCATGCACACATCACATCGTACGTACACGTCTGGCAGAAAGTGCATTTCCACCTTCATAACGCCGTCGCCCTGGCAGGCCTCGCAGCGGCCACCCTTCACGTTGAAACTGAAACGCCCGGCCTTGTAACCACGTGAGCGGGCTTCCTGTGTAGAGGCAAACAGATCGCGTACAGGTGTGAAAATACCGGTGTAAGTCGCAGGATTGGATCGTGGAGTCCTGCCGATGGGGCTCTGATCGATATCCACAACCTTGTCCAATTTGTCGAGTCCCTCGATGCCGGTGTGTGAGGCTGGCGTCAGTGTCGTCGCACCATTGAGTTGGGTGGCAGCAAGTGGATACAGGGTGCCGTTGATGAGTGTGGACTTTCCAGAGCCGGACACACCGGTGATGCACGTGAACAAACCGAGCGGAATTTCCAGATCCACATTGCACAGATTGTTACCTGTGGCACCTTTGAGCGTGAGCATCTTCTTCGGATTCACTGCAACGCGCTTTGTCGGTACATCAATCTTCAGTCGGCCAGACAGATACTTGCCGGTCAGTGACTCTTCCGAATCGAGAATGTCCTGCAATTTTCCCTGTGCAACGATCCTGCCACCGTGTACACCCGCGCCGGGTCCGATGTCGATGATATGGTCGGCGTGACGAATGGCGTCCTCGTCGTGCTCAACAACGATCACGGTATTGCCGATATCGCGCAGATGAAACAGTGTTCTGAGGAGGCGATCATTGTCGCGCTGGTGCAGACCGATGGAAGGTTCATCCAGAATATACATGACGCCGACAAGTCCTGCGCCAATCTGACTGGCCAGACGGATGCGCTGCGCTTCTCCACCGGACAGCGTGTCGGCACTGCGATTGAGTGTCAGATAATTCAGACCGACATCGATCAGAAACTTCAACCGGTCCTGCAACTCCTTGAGAATTTTTTCCGCAATGGCTGCGCGGTTGCCGACGAGGGTCAGTGAGCCGAAATACGTCGCGGCTTCGGTAATCGTCATTGCCGAGACGGTAGGGAGATTGGTCGCGTCGATGAAGACATTGCGAGCTTCGGGTTTCAGTCGCGTGCCTTCGCAGTCTGGGCAGGGCTGCGAACTGAGATAGCGCGCGAGATCCTCGCGGACCATGCTCGACTCTGTCTCGCGATAGCGCCGCTCCATGTTGGGCAGGATGCCTTCGAAGGTATGGCGTCGCGTGACAGTGTCGCCACGATCATTGAGAAAATGGAAATCGATGATTTCCTTGCCACTGCCGTGCAGCACGGCGTTTCTGTGCTTTGCGGGTAGATCCTTGAAGGGCGTATCCACCTCGAAACCATAATGTTTTGCGAGTGAACCGAGCATCTGAAAATAATAGAAGTTGCGGCGATCCCAGCCGCGAATCGCGCCCTCGGCCAGACTCAGGGAGTCGTCGGTGATGATGCGTTTTTCATCGAAGAATTGTTTCAGTCCGAGGCCATCGCAGCCCGTGCAGGCGCCTGCAGGATTGTTGAAGGAAAACAGGCGCGGTTCCAGTTCGGTGATACTGTGACCACAGATCGGACATGCGAAGCGTGATGAAAACAGCAGTTCTTCCTGCTTCGAAGGCGAGCCGTCTTCCTCCATGAATGCCACTATCGCCAGACCATCGGCCAGTTGCAATGCTGCCTCGAAGCTTTCGGCCAGCCGCTGCTGCATATCAGGCCTCACCTTGAGACGGTCGATCACAACATCGATGCTGTGTTTCTTGTTCTTCTCAAGCTCGGGAGGGTAGTCAATCTCGGTCACGATCCCGTTGATGCGTGCGCGGATGTAACCACTGGTCTTCAGTTCGTTGAATACATGCAGATGTTCGCCCTTGCGTTCTCGCACCAGAGGCGCCAACACCATGACGCGGCTGCCCTCGGGTAATGCCAGCACCTGATCCACCATCTGACTGATGGTCTGGGCTTCCAGCTTCTTGTGATGAGTGGGGCAGTAAGGATCACCGACCCGGGCGAACAGCAGACGCAAGTAATCGTAGATTTCCGTGATGGTGCCGACAGTGGAGCGCGGGTTGTGTGAGGTAGATTTCTGTTCGATGGAGATGGCGGGGGAAAGGCCTTCGATGTGATCGATGTCGGGCTTGTCCATCATCGACAGAAATTGCCGTGCGTAGGTGGACAATGACTCGACGTAGCGGCGTTGACCCTCGGCATAAAGTGTGTCAAACGCGAGAGAGGATTTGCCTGACCCGGAAAGGCCGGTAATGACGACCAGTTTGTCCCTGGGAATCGTGACGTTGATGTTCTTCAGATTATGGGTGCGAGCCCCTCTGACTATGATCTTGTCCATCTGCCACCTGTTCTTGCTGCGCACGGAAACCAAACGGCTGATTATGATTAAATTGCCGGGCAAGAGCAAAGCCTGCCTGCGCGTGATTCTTTTAGTGCTATGCTTGCGTTAGACTTGCCGGCATGAAGTGCCAGGTAAAAATGCCGGGCAAAAAGCACCGGATTGATCGGTAACAGAAGCGCATAACAGAAACGGATAAGAGAAAACCATCTGGAGGTTTAAAGTGGCGAGCAGAGGCGTAAACAAGGTAATTCTGGTAGGCAATTGCGGGGGAGATCCCGAGGTGCGAAATCTGCCAAGCGGCGGGGCAGTTGCCAACGTCACCCTGGCCACCAGTGAGACCTGGAAGGACAAGAACACCGGTCAACCGCAGGAGAAAACGGAGTGGCATCGCGTTGTATTCTTCAATCGTCTGGCGGAAATCGTCGGTGAGTACGTGAAGAAGGGCTCCAAGCTCTACATCGAGGGTAGCCTGCGTACCCGTTCCTGGGAGCAGGATGGAGTCAAGCGTTATGCCACCGAGATCGTGGCGGGTGAGATGCAGATGCTGGATTCCCGTGGCGGCCAGGGTGGTGGTTCTTATGGTGGTGCCAACGACGGTGGTTATGACAGTCAGTTCGGTCAGGAGTCGGCGCCGCAACAACAGTACGGCAATAATCGTCCGCGAGAGTCATCTCCGTCTTCAGCACCGGCGCCGTCGAATTTCGACAATTTTGATGACGACATCCCATTCTGATCCTGTCACGGAACCATGTTCATGCAGGCAAGGACAATCAGCAGGGAAACAAGCAGGTAATCGGGCAAGGTGAAGCTTTTAATTATCGGTGCCGGAAGTCCGGTCGGAAAGGAGTTGGTCAAACAACTGCAGCAACGAGGGGTGGATCACTTCGCCCCCGAACCCGGCCGTATTGATCCACGCGACCCTCTCAATGTCGCGAAAGTGATTACCCAGTGCGAACCTGATCAAGTCGTCAATCTCGCGTCGTATCGCGCGGGCAGTCAGCTCGCAATCCTCGAGGCAGAAAAGAATCCCCAGGAATGCGATGCCATCAATCACAAGCAGGCGTCTGTCATTGCACAGGTCTGTGATCATCTGAATATTCCTCTTGTGCATCTATCGTCGGCCTATGTGTTCAACGGCGACAAGAAACTGGGTTACAACGAACTTGATGTTGCCAAGCCGGTCGGGGTCTATGGCTCCACGTCGCTTCTGGGTGAAGAGGCCATTTCGAAGGTGCTCAACAAGTACATAATCGTGCGCACTGGCTGGATTTTCGGGGCAGGTCAGGATGAGCTGATTCACCGCTGGATTGCCGAGGCGCGTGAGGCCGAGGGAGCGGTGACAGTGCTGCGTCGCAAGTTCAGCCCCACTCCGGTGGAGGACGTGGCCCGTGTACTGATGGCGATCTCGCATCAGGTGGACTGTGACGCCAATGTCTGGGGCATCTATCACTACTGCGGGCTGGAAACCAAGCGCGAGAGCGAATTCGTGCAGCATGTGCTCAAGCTGGCGGCACAGCATGATGAGAGCATCTACAAGCTGCTCGACCATCTGAGTCTGAATCTGTTGCGGGCCGACCCGCCCGAGATCGCCAACACCACACTGGCCACCAAGAAGATATTCGATACGTTTGGCATCAAACAGCGCTCCTGGCACGGCAGCCTGCAGGCCTTGATCAAGACTCTGACCAGGATGCCGGACGCCAAGGCTGCAGGGACCAAGGCCTCCGCCATGTCTGGCGCAACTGAAGTGAAGGTCTGAAGAGCATGGTCAAGCAACTGAATTCTGCTCAGCCCACAGCAGATCAACCCGCTCCTCACTTGACCCCCATAGGAGAGGCGCTTGCACAGATTCTGAGTGGTATTTCTCCAGTCGCTGGCAGTGAACGTGTGGCTTTGGCCGACGCGCTGCATCGAGTGTTGTTGAACACAGAAGCAGCTGCTGTGGATGTGCCCGGTTTCGCCAACAGTGCGATGGATGGCTATGCACTGGACAGCAGGGCTTTGGTTGGTGGTCAGACACGCTTTCGCATAAGTCAGCGCATTCAGGCGGGCCGCATCGGCAGCACTCTTGAGCCAGGTACTGCCGCCCGTATTTTCACCGGTGCGCCAATTCCGGCTGGCGCCGATGCCGTGGTAATGCAGGAAAACTGCAGTGTGCAGGGTGACGAAATCTCAGTGCTGCAGATTGTGCGCTCTGGCGAGAACGTGCGCTGTGCAGGTAGCGATGTCTTGCGTGACAGCGTGCTGTTCGAGGCTGGGCATCGCCTGCGTGCCCCGGATATTGGCGTGTTGGCTGGGGTGGGAGTCGTGATGGTGGAAGTGCGGCGTCCACTGAGGGTAGCGCTGCTGACTACCGGTGATGAACTGGTCAGACCTGGACAGCGGTTGCAACAGGGGCAGATATATAACTCGAACTTCTATATGTTGCACGCCCTGCTGCAGGGGCTGGGGCACGAAATTGTCGACTGCGGTATTGTCGCCGATTCGTTGGCTGCCACGGAGCAGGCGCTGCGCAGTGCTGCAGCGGATGTCGATTGCATCATCAGCAGTGGGGGAGTATCGGCGGGTGAGGAGGACCATGTGCGTGTGGCACTTGAGAAGATCGGCGAACTCGCTTTGTGGAAGCTGGCAATCAAACCAGGCAAGCCGTTCGCGTTTGGCAGGGTGGAAGGCAAACCTTTCTTCGGGCTGCCGGGCAATCCTGTGTCGGCCTTCGTGAATTTCACACTTATCGTGCGACCTTGTCTGGAGCGCATGAGCGGTGCTCTTGTATCACCAGGACCGCAGTGGGTGCTTGCGGCTGACTTTGAACTGCCCATCTCAGGTATCAGACAGGAATATCTAAGGGTGCGCTGTCATCCCGGCTCTGATGGTGAGAGTGTGTTGCGCCTTGCAGGGAGTCAGAGCTCTGGCGTCCTGTCGTCGGTGAGCCATGCGGATGGTCTGGCGGTAATCCCACCCTTCACAGCCGTGGGCAAGGGGGACAGGTTGAAATTCATACCATTGAGTGAGATAGTCGGTCAGGTCTGAAGCTTCGCCGCTTGTGGCGTTGTGCGCGGATACTCCGGCATGCAACACCTGCAGAGAGCATATCGTGAACATTTCATTGAGCACTGAATTGAAAATCCGTAAAGCACCATCTACCGCTGTCATGCGGGGTCTGTTACTGACTCTGTTGTTGACTATGGTTGCCTGTCAGCCGACACAGCCACGTGTGGTCGTGCTGCCTGCACCAGAGCCAGTGGTATCGGATCTTCCACCATTGGACGAAGCAGAGTTCAGAGCCGTGTTCGAACAGGAATTGCGCTACCAGCGCATGATTGCCGATATGCTTTTTGAAGGGCGCAAGGCGCTTAACGCCAATCGTCTCCTGACCCCGGCGGATGTGAGCGCCCACTCATACTTCATGCGTGTGCTTGCCATCGAGCCTGAGAATGCCGTAGCACTGCAGGGCATTCAGGACATTGTTGCCCAGTACCTGCTGCTGGCCTCGCAAGCCTCCCGTCAGGGATTATTCGAAAATGCCAGAGGTTATCTGCGCCGTGCCGAACAAGTGGATCGTACTCACGCGGGCATCGCGTCAGCCTGGGTAGCGCTCGAGGCGGATATGAAATCCACCGATGTGGTACACAGCCTCAGTGCGCGCGAGCTGGCGAGTCAGTCCAGCGCGTTGACCGAGTTGTTGGCGCAGATTGCGGTACAGGCCCGCGATTCCGGCGCATTCTTCCTCATTACTGCACCCAATGATGCGCAGGCACGCTGGATTTATCTTCAGATGCAGGCCGCTGTAGAAGGACACCGTCTGCGCGGCAACATCGAATTGGGCGAGACGCCTACCATTCGCCTGATCATGCCCACGGATGGAGACGCCTGATCCGCGTTTCATGTCTGCTTGCCGAGGTTTGCCACTGATGTTCGAGCGTCTGAAAGGTTTTTTACCCGCAAATCTCGCGTTGAACTCACTGCCACTGAACTCGCTTGGCAAATTCGGCAAGGCCGCAGCAGTGCTGCTTGGCATGTACATGTTGATTGTGTTTGCGTTCGGTTTCTACTGGAGCGGTGAGCCAGACCCATTTTCTGTCACTGACAACATGCTTGAAAAGGTGAGTACGGCCAGTCCCCCCGTTATTGGCGCTGCGACCACGACGGCATTGATCCGCGTTGCGGAAACCATGCTGGACAAGCCGGGTGGCTATCTCAGCAACGACCTCACGCCTCCGGGGTTGTATCTGGACAATATTCCCAATTGGGAGTTCGGTGTTCTGGTGCAGGTGCGTGATCTGGCGCGTGCTTTCCGCGAGAATTTCAGTCGCTCCCAGTCCCAGTCTACCGAGGATGTGAACCTCATCATTGCAGAGCCAAAATTCAACCTGCCCAACGATAGTTGGATATTCCCCGCATCGGAGGATGAGTACCGTGATGCTGTTGTGGCGATGGAGTCCTACCTGCGTCGTATTTCCAACCCCAGTGATCAGGATGCCCAGTTCTATGCACGGGCCGATAACCTTGCGCGCTGGCTTCTGAGCGTGGAGTCGCGTCTGGGTAGTCTGTCGCAACGCTTGAGTGCGAGCGTGGGACAGTCCCAAGCGAGTAATCTTGATGTAACAGCATTGCCTCAATCCACGCCCGCTTCGGGACAGCGCATCGTAAAGACTCCATACCTGCAAATTGACGATGTATTTTATGAGGCACGTGGTACCACTTGGGCATTGATGCATTTCCTGCAGGCAGTGGAGATAGATTTCGAAACCGTATTGCGCGACAAGAATGCGCTGGTCAGTGTGCGCCAGATCATTCGTGAACTCGAAGCCAGTCAGCGCACCGTGTTCTCTCCTGTCATCCTCAATGGCGGCGGCTTCGGCCTTTTTGCCAACCATTCCCTGGTGATGGCCAATTATGTCTCTCGGGCCAACGCGGCGATCATTGATTTGCGGGAGCTGCTCAACCAGGGTTGAGCATCATGTCCGGTCGACGCCCGCTCCTGCATTTGCTCCTCCGAAGGAATCGTTAGGTGCTTCTGGGCATCTGTGTTACAGTGCCGCCCGAGCTTTGATCTTCAGCATCAACCAGCAGGATCAAAGGCGTCATCGTTAATTGTTTTGGTCATCACAGCTCTCGCGCTGTCGTTAGCCCCTCCTCTGAGTGCCAATTACTGCATGCCGCACTGTGTGTATCGCACAATAATTGGCAACGCTGCAACGTAGTGAAATCCAGTTTACAACCATGTCAGTTACACGCTGACAACTGCGTTTTCGTTTGTCTTTTTTATCGTCATTCGACTTTACCGGAGATCGCCTTGCGAACACCTTCGGATTGCGAAAATTTAAGTGCCGCTTGGCACATTCAGGAAATAACCAATGAGTTTTGAAAACCTCGGGCTGAGTCCAGCCCTGTTGAAAGCCCTGCATGACCAGGGATATACCGAACCAACTCCGATCCAGGCCCAGGCTATTCCAGCCATCCTGCTTGGCAATGACATCATGGCCTCTGCCCAGACCGGCACAGGCAAGACTGCAGGTTTCACCCTGCCGCTGTTGCAGCGTTTGTCAGAAGGCTCACGCGCCGGCGGCAATCATACCCGCGCGCTGGTTCTGACGCCGACCCGCGAACTCGCCGCTCAGGTGCACGACAGCATAGAGACCTATGGCAAGTATCTGAACCTGCGTTCCACCGTTGTCTTCGGTGGCGTGAAGATCAATCCACAGATGTTGAAGCTGCGCGGTGGCGTCGAGATTCTGGTGGCAACACCGGGTCGTCTGCTCGATCTGTTCCAGCAGAACGCGATCAAGTTCGATCAGATCAACACGCTGATTCTCGACGAAGCGGACCGCATGCTCGACATGGGCTTCATCAACGACATCAAGAAGATTCTCGGTAAATTGCCGAAGGAGCGTCAGAACCTGATGTTCTCCGCGACGTTCTCTCCCGACATTCAGGCACTGGCCAAGGGATTGCTGAACAACCCGGTACAGATCAGTGTGGCACCGCTGAACACGGCGACTGAACTCGTACAGCAGAATCTGTATATCGTTGACAAGAATCGCAAGACCGAATTGCTCAAGCACCTGATCAAGTCCCAGGACTGGTATCAGGCGCTGGTGTTCAGTCGCACCAAGCACGGCGCCAACAAGTTGGTGAAACAGCTTGAGGACGACGGCATTCATGCAGCTGCGATTCACGGTAACAAGAGCCAGGCCCATAGAACCAAGGTGCTGGAGCGTTTCAAGGACGGCAAGCTGCAGATTCTGGTGGCCACTGATATCGCTGCACGCGGTATCGATATCGATCAACTGCCCCAGGTAGTGAACTTCGATCTGCCGAATGTGCCTGAAGACTACGTGCACCGCATTGGTCGTACCGGCCGCGCCGGTTCCAACGGTCACGCCATATCACTGGTGTGTGGTGAAGAAAACAAGATGTTGAAAGACATCGAGCGACTATTGAAGAAACCAATTGATCGCATCGAACTGGAAGGTTTCAAGTCCACTGAGAATTTTGCCACGGCCAAGCCCCTGGTACAGGGTGGGCGTGGCGCAAGTGCAGGCAGTGGCGGTGGGCAGAATCGCCCGCGCAGCAGTGGCCGTAGCGCCCCTCGTAGCGCCAGTGTCAGCGCTGGTAATGGCAACAGCAACAGCGTTGCAACGGGTAATCGTGGTACCTACGGTGATACGACGCCGCGCACCAATGAGAAGCGTGCTGACACCCGCAGTGGCCAGCGCGGTTCCGATGGGCGCAGCAACGAGAGAAGTGGACAAGGTCGTGGACAAACAACGTACGCGGATCGTGGTGCTGGCGGTGAGAACCGTGGTCGTTCGAGTGGCCAGGGTCAACCGCGTCGTGCGCAGGGTCAAGGTCGTCCCGGGCAGTCGCAGTCTGCTGCGAAACCGGCGTCTACCACTACGCTGCTGTACCGTTCCTGATCTGATGAACATGTAGGAGATGAGAGAAGGGGGGGCATCTCATCTCCTACTGTCAGTGGTTCCTGGCTAATCTGCCATCGCCTCGTAGACAACCCGCTGTGCAGTGGTGTTGTCGAACGGTGCACCCCTGGGGCCGCCTCGTCTCTGCTCCATGTAGAGCATGTAGAAATCATTCTCGCGATCCACCACCACCAGTGTGCCCCCTATGCCGCGCCAGCCGATGTTGTGTGGGCCGTTGGGGTTGTTGCCGTCGGTTGGCTGCAGGTGGAAGCCCATGCTCCAGTTGCCCCGTGGTCCATAGAAAAAGAATTCCCGTGAGACGCTCTCGTCGATGCGCGGTTCGCTCATCAGATCAAGCGTTGCCTCCTCGATTATGCGAACTCCACGATACTCTCCGCCGTTGAGCAACATGTTCGCGAAGCGCGCGTAATCTTCTGTAGTTGAATTCAAACCACCACCGCCGGATAGCAAGGGCCTGACAATTGTGTTGTCGGACATCTCACCATGGATAGGTTCGGCGATACGTGAGGCTTTGGATGTCGGCACATAGAATGTCGTCTCGTCCATGCCCAGTGGTTCAAAGATACGCTCCTGCAGAATAACGTCCAATGTCTGTCCTGTTGCGACTTCCAGCACGGCTCCGAGAACATCGGTGGAATGGCCGTAGTGCCATGCTGTGCCAGGTTCGAAAAAGAGGGGCAACTGGCCCAGTCTTGCCGCCATCTCGCGGGTTGTGATACTGCTGTCAGCAGGAATATTGTCGCGATACATCTGCCCCAGCGCTGTATCCGGCGAAAAGATTTCCTGAATCAATCCGGACTTATGTGTCAGCAGATGCTCCACTGTCATGACATTCTGTGCGGGCGTCACCTCACCAGTCTCACGATTGATCACCTGCATATTGTTGAACTCGGGAATGTATTTCCCAACCGGGTCCGCCACGTTCAGCAGGCCGTCCTCAACAAGGGACATTGCCGCCACGCTGATGATGGGTTTGGTCATCGAGTAAATACGGAAGATGGTTTCCTGATCTATCGGAGTATCATCTCCGGGTCCCTGTGTGCCGACACTCAAGAGCACGCCAACACCGTCGTTGTTGCCAACCATCAGCAACGCACCGGGTAGATGACCGCTATCGACAGCGGCCTGCATCTGCGCCTTGATGGCATCCATCTCCGTCTGGTCGATGCTGAAGTTGGCTGCATCGATCAACTTGATGGAGCTGTTACCAGACTGGCCATAGCTGGTCATGGCACACAACAGCAGACCAGCAGCGATGATGAAACGGAAGAACAATTTCTTAACGGATAGAGTTGTCATGCAAAAGCCCCCTGATTCCCGCTTGTCCAATCGCGGGTATTGTGAAAAAAAGTAGGGGGATCATAGTGCAGATGGTGGAGCGGAGCAAAACGCTTCAAGGCGGCACGTTTTGCTCCGAACGCATCGGGAGCTCAGGGGAGCACTGCCTGGCACACCTGTCCAGGTCCATCGGCAACAGTCACACACGCCTGCCCGTTCGGGCACTGGGATCCGGGTGCGGCACAGGAAATCTCGCAGGTTCTGAACTCGGGGCCGGACGGCCCGGCAATGCCGTAATAACTCAGGCAACTCAGTCCGGTGTCGCACTGCGCGCCGCTGGCGACGGTGCAACTCTCGCCCTGCAGCGCGAACTTGTTCTTGCCAATCTCCGTGATGGATTTGATATTGAAGGGAGCTGCCAGGGTAACGGTAAACTTCTCGCCGGTGCTGCTCATGGTGGCCGAAGGAATGATCAGTTCGGCCGTCTGCTCGTCGTAAACCGCGTCTGCGGCGGGGGGTTCATCGACCGTTTCAATGGCAAAGAGTGTGCATTGGTTGACACCGCACAGACCGGTAGTTTCGTAAAACGAGCCAGTGAAACGGTGCAATATGCCTTTGTCCGAGAGCGGGGATAGATCCACGGCGCTCTTGCCCACACTCAATTGCAGTTCACCGCTACTGTCTTCCAATAGATAGCTGGCACAGCAGAAGCCACACATGCCCGGGCACGCCGCCTGTTCGAGAGTGCCCGTCAGTACCACGGAGTTGTCCGCATGGCTCTGGGCAACGGTGAGATTCAAGAGGAAAAAGACTGAAATAATTGACTTGAAGAAATGGTTTTTCATGATTCCAGCATCCTTTGGAAAAACGGCAGGAGCGTACTGCATCTGCTCGCGTGGGAAAATAACCCACAAAACGCATTCCTTCAAGTCATTCACAACCGATGTCTGGTGCGCAAGGCCTCCTGGCCGACAGTCAGCTCCCGGTGATCACCGCAGGGTGCTATCGCTGAAGCGTTTCATGGCATCCCGCAGGAACAATGCGAACTCGGAACGCGGCTTGCCGTCCTTGCTCATGAAGCGCTCGTCGTCCACAAACAACTGACCGAGACCTGCATAGGCGCAAGCCTGGTTGTCCGCAAGACCACTGGTGCCCCAGAACATGCGGATCAGTTCGTAGTGCCGTGCGATCAATGTCTGTACTTCGCCACAGTCGGTAGCAAGGTGCATGTGTGCCGCGAGATTTTCGAGAACCTGTGTGCTCTCGTCCTGCAGTTTCTGCAGTTCTGCCTTGCTCAATTTGCGCAGCGCATCCTCGGAACGGCGAATGGTCTTCTCTCCGTATTTCTCTACAGCTTCCCCCCGATACTTTCTCGCGTCTTTCGGAAAGCCGTCGTACAACTCTTTGTCACTCATCATGATGTCACCTTTCAATTTCGCAATGGTTTTATCGACAGTGGTGAGCATCGCGGCCAATTCCTTTTTACGGGATGCCAGAGCCTTGCGATGCTGCGCCAGTGCCTGCATGGTGTCGAAATCGGGAGCATCGAGAAGTTTTTGTATCTCGCGCAGTGGCATGCCCAGCGCCCGGTAGAAAAGTATCTGCTGCAGACGCAGCAGTTCCTTCTCACCATAGAGCCGGTAACCGGCATCGGTGCGGGCGGTGGGTTTGAGCAGACCGGTCTCGTCGTAGTGGTGCAGCGTACGCACGCTGACGCCGGACAGCCCGGCCAGTTGCTTGACGGTATAGGACATCCCTTTTCAGCCTCCGATATGACGACGCAGGCAAGTCTCAGGTATCACGTTGGGTGAGAGTCAACACTCTCGCCAATGTCGAGCAGATCGCCGGGTGAGCACTTCAGGGCCTCGCACAATTTTGCGAGGGTATCGAAGCGCACGCCCTTGACCTTGCCCGTGCGCAACAATGACAGATTGGCTTCAGTGATGCCGATCTGTTCGGCCAATTCTTTCGAGCGCATCTTGCGCAAGGCCAGCATCACGTCGAGACGAACGATGATCTCTTTCATACGAACGCATCGTTCTCAGCCTTGAGCTGAGTGGCGGCGGTGAGGATGCGGCCGACGGCGGCAACGAAAAGGGTGAACGCCAGCATACCTATTGTGTTGGGTTCCAATGCAATGTCGAATCCACCACCACCTTCGCTGATCCACATTGTCAGATTAGGGACGATCAGGATCATCGCCACCATGGCCTGAATCCCATAGTCGCCGGCCTGCGCAACCCTGGATGACGCCATCGTGCTGAAAAATTCACCTGCGCTGTAGTATTTCAGGGCGCCGCGCAGCCGATTGACAGCCTCAAACAGCAGCAAAGCGGGCATCAGCGAGATCAGAATCAGCCCTCCCTGATTGACGCGTTCACGCCAATCGAGTTCATCGCTGAAAATAGTGGTGGCCAGAGTGAAACCGCCTTTGGAGACGATGGTTGCGACAAGCCCCACTAAAGCGAAGATGGCGCACACCTGGGCTGCATGAGCAATCTGCTGCGCCTTTTGGAGATCGGGAGAGAGTGTCTGAATCATTGATGAATCCTCGATTGCTGTTATATGACAATAAATTATTGTATTGCAATAATTAATGCAAGTCTTATTTGAGGTTTCTCTACCAGTTGTCCGATATCGGGAAAATCGCGTATGTTGATGTCAGGCGTGGTAAACCAAATCTGACCTGATGCGTTATCCGATCAGGGAATACTCTGGGAGCGGGCCCTGCCCGCGATTAGGAAGTCACAGATTGCGGGCAGGGCCCGCTCCCACAGGGTATTGTCCGACTCAACGTTGCCGGGGAGCGCTCCAAACTGGACCAACTAAAAAGCCTTGATAGATTCCTTGCGCAGGTGCAGGGCAGGGCTTACAGAATCGCGCAGATAGCCACCAACAGCTCGGACGACGCGCTGGATCTGGTGCAGGATGCCATGTTCAAGTTGGTGGAAAAGTACGCCACCCGCAGCGAAGAGGAATGGGCGCCGCTGTTCTACAGTATTCTGCAAAGCCGCATTAACGACTGGCACCGTCGCAGTTCGGTCCGCAATCGCTTTCGCGGCTGGCTCGGCCTGGGAGATGACGAGATGGAAGACCCGCTGCAACAGGTGCCGGACGAAGCTCAGCGCAGCCCGGAGCAACATGTGCAGATGGGCGCCAGCATGGAGAAACTGCAAGCCGCACTGCAAGCATTGCCCCGGCGTCAGCAGCAGGTCTTCCTGCTGAGAGTATGGGAAGGGCTGGATGTAAGGGAGACAGCCCTCGCCATGGCCTGTGCAGAGGGCAGCGTGAAGGCACATTATTCGCGGGCTGTGCACACATTGAGGGAGCAACTGGGTGAACACTGGTGATTGAAAAAGAGACAGATGGAGAGCAGGCAGAAACGTTGAGCACCGACGAGATCTTCGTGCGCCGCGCTGCTGTCGTTCTCAGTGCCAGCATCGCCGATGTATCTCCCCTGATCATGGAGCGGCTGGACAGCATGCGCCGATCCGCAGTGGCCAGTGCGAATATGGATTTCACCGATGCTGATATGAGCGCAGTGTACAGACGCACAGACTCGTTGCCTGCCAACGTGACAACCCGGCTTGATGACATTCGCGCCCGCGCAATGCAACGTGCGACGCAGCAGTTGAAGCAACCAGACAGCGGCATGTTGGGCAGATTGCGCGAGCGACTTGGCAGTTTCTCCTTCGGAGTGCCCGCAGGCGCATTCGCCTCGGTATGTGTGTTGGTTACCACGCTGGCGATCTTCAACGCCAGGGACCAGGGTTTGGACAGCAGCCGTGAGAGCATTGGCAGCACTCAGGAGTCACTGTTGCTGGCGCTGGCGGAGGATGTATACCTGCTGGCTTCCGCTGACGAGCTCGAACTCTACGAGAATCTGGAGTTTTACCAGTGGCTGGCTGAAAATGGTTTGTAGTATCAAGGGGATACTGACTTTCTCAGCTCTTCTGGGGCTGAATGTTGCGGGGCAGCAGATCAGTGCAGCAGATGCGACAACGCAGGAACAGCAGATTGCCCCGCCAGGGTCAGGAGGTAATGCAGAGGATGGAACGCCCAGTCTGGAGTTTCTGGAATTCATCGGGCTATGGGAAACCGATGAGGGAGAATGGATCGCCCCGAGCGATCTGGCAGAGGACAGTTTCGTGGATTTGATTGGTGTGGATTTTGATGACAGTGCAGGTCAGACGGAGCCGGATAGTAATGATATCAACTGAGCAGCAGAGCAGTGGGACAGGAGTGCGACGAGTCGGCGCGATCGCGCTGTTGCTCCTGTCGCTTCTGTACTCCGGTCTTGCCATGGGGCAGGACAGTATTGCCTGGAGTGAGCTGACAGAAGAGGAGCAGGGATTGCTGCGTCAGCTTGAACAACAATGGAGCGGCTTGACTCCAGAGCGTCAGGAGAGACTGCGCCGGGGCGCCACACGCTGGCAGCAGATGGCGCCTGAAGAGCGGATTGAGGCGCAGCGTCAACAGCGCCTGTTCCAGGAAATGCCTCCCGAGCAGCGCGAACTGATCAATCGCCGCTTCCTGCAGTTCAACGATGTGCCGCTGGGACAGCAGCAGCGCCTGCAGGAAATCCAGCGCCAGTTCCGTGGTCTGCCACCTGCTCAGCGCGAGGCACTGCGACAGAGGTTTGAAAATCAACGTATTCAGCGCGGGCAACAACGCCCTGACGCTCAATCTCCGACCAGAGTGGCTCCTCCTCGTGTGGCGCCTCCTAATGCAGCGCCTCCCAGATTGGAGCGTCCCAATACTCAGCGAGTCAATCCACCCCGTTGAGTGTTGTTTTGCATCAAAGCGATTGCGTATATAAAGCTACATCCTTGTAAAATTGAAGCATCATTGCAATAATACAAGGATGATGCGTCGTGAAACTTTGAATATTGTTCGTGAGCGATTGGAGCAATTCGACAGTGTTGCCCTGTTGGGGCCCCGCCAGGTCGGCAAAACCACGCTCGCACGAGAGATTGCAGCCGAGAAGGGCGATGCTGCACGTTACCTCGATCTGGAAAGTCCCTCTGACCGACGACAACTGGACGATCCTGAAGCCTACTTCTCTGCCTATGCCGACCGACTGATAATCCTTGACGAAATCCAACGTGTTCCCGAAATATTTCAAGTCTTGCGCGGCCAGATTGATGCCCGCCGCCGTATGGGCGGTAAGGGCGGTAAATTTCTCATCCTTGGTTCAGCGTCAATGGAACTGCTGCGACAATCATCAGAAAGCCTCGCCGGGCGCATCAGCTTTGTCGAGCTGGCGCCCTTCAATCTGCGCGAAGTGCTGGCAGAGCAAAGTAACAACGAAGGGGCGCGTACAGCTACCAGCTCAACCCAAAAAAGCGAACGCGCTGTGACAGAGTTACTATGGCTCAAAGGTGGTTTCCCGCAGAGTTACTTGCGCGACGAGGCGTCCTCCAGCTTGCAGTGGCGACTTGATTTCATCCAGACCTATCTTGAGCGTGATGTGCCACAGTTTGGATTTCAGATCGGCTCTGACCAGCTGGGGCTGTTCTGGCGCATGCTGGCAAATGACCAAGGGGAGTTGTTCAACGCACAGCGCTACGCCAGATCAATGGGCGTCAGCGGGCATACAGTGGCGCGCTATCTCGATATTCTTGAGAAGCTCTTGTTGGTGCGGCAGTTACACCCCTGGTCGTTGAACACGGGCAAACGCCTTGTAAAATCAACCCGCCCCTTCGTGCGAGACAGTGGTTTGCTTCATGCCCTGCTCAATCTGAAATCGATGGATGATTTGCGCGGGCATACGATATCCGGCAAGAGTTGGGAAGGATTTGTAATTGAAGCGCTGGCAGGAGCTGCCAATGGCAGAGCAAGACCCTATTTCTACCGCACTGCAGCAGGAGCCGAGGCTGATCTGGTGCTGGAGTTTGCGCCGGGTCGTTGCTGGGCTATCGAGATCAAACTGAGCAGCGCTCCGACAGTGGATCGTGGATTTCACTATGCGGCTGATGACCTGGCAGCCGAGAGACGTATTCTGGTCTATAAAGGTGACGAGAGCTTTCCAATGCGGGGGGGCGTTGAGGCGATGTCACTGCACTGTGCAATGAGCGAGATCACTGCTGCCGTGATTTAAAAAAGGCCGGAACAAGTCCGGCCTGAAGGGGCGCTGCGGGGAATGTGCTGCGACGCGTGCGAAGTCTGAGCGGCATTACAGGAAAGGATCACCGGCCTCTTGCAGACACATACGCACCACACGGCGGTGAATATTGCGATCCCGCATGTTACCGGCCAGCTCCTCCGGGGTCAGTTGACCGTTGCCATCTGCATCAATGCGCGCGAACTGATCGAAGGCGCGCTGCTCCAGGTGCATGAAAAACTCTTCCTTGCTCAGAGAGCCGTCGCCATTGGTATCAGCAGCGGCAAAGCGATCCTCTTCAAGATCGGGGTCGCTTCCGTTCTCGGCGATACAAGCTCGAAACTCCGCAATGTCGATATCCGGGTCCAATGCAGGATGGCGGGGACCAGACTCGTCGCTGCTCAACAGGCCGTCACCGTTGATGTCGCGATGATCGAACTGTCTTTCATAATGTCTTGTTCGCTGATCTATGAACTCATCCCGACTGATCAGCTTGTCACCATCAGTGTCGATATTGCGAATCAGGCGACCAGGAGCATGACGCTGGGGGCGTGGGCGCTCCATCATGCGCTCGCCGCGCATGGGGTTGAGGCGTTCGCGATCGTCGCGGGTGTTATCCTGGGCAGTGGCGTTTCCGGTCAGGCTGCTGGCAGCCAGCAGAATCGAGATTACGAGAATTTTCTTGATGAACATCGGGCTTTCCTCCGTCAGGTTGACGTACTTGCGGGGTCTGGTTGTCCGCCGCGAATTTATGGATCGTGGTTGGGCACAGTGGGTACAACGCGGCAGAGACAGAAGGGTTTACAGGGGCGCAAAGAGGCGAACGAAATCCCGTTGAAATTGCCAGCAGGCTCTCTTAGACTCGGGCTCAGGCTGTAATTCCGCTAGAGCAATAGTTCACATCCGCAGGCGAAAAAATCGTCAGACCATGTGCAGTATCGGCAAGAATGTCCACTTTGGCTTGGACTGACGCAAAATGAACCGTCGAGTTTTCAGGAATCCGTAAAAGGAATTTCGCTTTAAGGAAGACGGGCATGCAGCGCTATGCTCCAATGCCACTCGTCTACGTTGGCTCATGCGAGCCGTGAAGAATCATTAAAAATTGTTTTACCACCAGAGAAGGAGGTGCCCTGTGCGAGTTTCAAACGAACTGGTACGGCTTAAGACCCGGTTAGAAATGAGAGTGAAGAACGTATCCGCACTGGCCAAGTGCGCTTCCGTTGCAGTGTTTCTACTGCCGGCAGCAGCTGGAGCCCAGACTGTGGGCGAGCCTGGCAGTGTGACTTTCCATAGGGACATCGAACCTATTCTGCAGCGCAGTTGCCAGAATTGTCACCGTCCTGAAGGCGTAGCTCCGATGTCGCTGGTTACCTTTGAGGAAACCGCGCCGTACGCTGGCCTGATCGAGTACAAGACCGGCCTGCGCGACCGCGCTGGCGCCATGCCCCCCTATTATCTGGAAAAGGACATTGGCATTCAGGCATACAAGGACGATCCTTCTCTGACTGATGCAGAGATTGCCGCAATCTCCACCTGGGCTCGCACTGGCACGCCGAAGGGCCGTGAAGCTGATGCACCTGCACCTCGTGAGTTCCCAAGCGGTGCCGTATGGACGGCAGGTCAGCCCGATCTGATCGTGCGTACGGAAGATGTCACTGTTCTGGGAGGCTCTCCTGACTGGTGGGGTGATATCCCCCGTGTCGCGATTCCCCTGGAAGAAGACCGTTATGTATCTTCTGTCGAGATCATTGAAGTGAATGACGTGGACACCAGTGGCTCCGCTGGCACCGTGGGTGGTCGCAACATATTCCACCACATGATCTGGAGCACTCAGGTTCTGGACGAGAATTTGAATGCCAAAGAGGGAGAAATTGCAATTCCCTGGCCGGTACACGAGATTGCCCGTAACCCGGACATCTTCGATCCGGACAGCGGTCGGCTGCTGAAGAAGGGTTCCTACGTGGTGTCCGACTCAGTGCACCTGCACTCCACCGGTATTGATACCACTGGCCACCTGCTGATCGGCTTCCGTTTCCACCCCGTCGGCTATGAGCCGAAGTACCGTCCTGCGCTGATCGGCCTGGGCAACGGTGTGGACATAAGCATCACCGGTAACGAAGACGGCCAGGAACTGCACGCCTATGCAGTGCTGGAGCAACACACCAAGATCGTGACCTTCGAGCCGCACCTGCACGCCCCTGGCGAGCGTATGTGTCTGGAAGCCATCTGGGGCTACACCGTCGAGACGCTGTCCTGTGTGGGCTACGACCACAACTGGGTGCGTGGCTACACCTATGCCGACCACGCTGCACCACTGCTGCCGAAGGGCACTGTGCTGCATATCGTTGGGTACATGAACAACACCCGTACCAACCCGAACGTGCCTGATTCCAGAAACTGGCAGGGTTCAGGTAACCGATCAGTGACCAACATGTTCATTGACCTGGGTATGCGTGTAACGTTGAGTGAAGAGCAGTTCCTGCAGGAAATGGCGGATCGTCGTGAACAGTTGAATCTGGGACCGAATGATCACCAGATCGGTTGCCCGCTGTGTCTGGCACCGCTCGTTGCTCCGCTTGATCCGGAGCCTGCAAGCACTGAAGTAGCATCGTCACAAGGGGATTGATCAGATGGGATTGTTCAGATTCACAGGGCGACGTAATGCTGTCGTCGCCGCCACACTGTTCGTGGTATTTGCAGTAATGTCATTGACGGCCAACGCTCAGACGTATCGCAAGGGTCAGCACATCGAGCCTGCGTATGAGGGTTGGAAGCCGTTGGAGGATGGTTCTTTCGTGCTGGTTTTCGGTTACCACAACGAGAACTGGGAAGAGGAGCTGGATATTCCTGTAGGGCCGAGCAACTTCTTCTCTCCAGGGCTGGAAGATCGTGGTCAACCCACGCACTTCCTGCCACGCCGCAACCGGTTCACCTTCGAGGTGCCAGTGCCAGCGGATTTTGGAGACAGGGAGTTGGCATGGACTATCACCGCCAATGGTGTAACCAAGACAGCCTATGGAACACTGGCGCGCGACTACATCATCGACAACGTGGTGATTGCGTCTGAGACCGGCTCTCTTGGGGCCGGTACAAGCAGTCCGGAGTCACGCTCGAATCTTCCACCGGTAGTGACCGTTCTGGGTGACCGTGTGGGCGATGAGGTAGTGCGTACCGTGCGCGTAGGTGAGCCTCTGATTCTGGAGGCTCGTGTAGACGATGATGGTCTGCCCCGGCCGCGCACTTCTACCGGTCCACGTACCGCGGAGAGTGAACTGCGCCGCATGATGCGTCCACCGACAAGAGTTACCGTGGGTAAGACCAACGGTCTTTTCCTGTCCTGGAACGTTTATCGTGGTGAAGGCAGTGTGACGTTCGATCCTCCCCAGGTGAAGCCTTGGGAAGACACCCGGACATCGGCCAACTCTCCCTGGGGAGCGCTGTGGGTGCCACCACCGGTTCCTGAGAACGGAGTCTATGAAACCAGCGTGATTTTTGACGAGCCTGGCACTTATGTTCTATGGGCTCGTGCAGATGATGGCGGTTTGTTCCACGACCAGTATGTCACGGTCAACGTGCTGCCCTGATCAGATGAGATTGTGAAAAAGGCCGGAGCGGGTTACTGCTCCGGCCTTTTTCATTTCAGCAAAACCATTAGACTGTCATTGCAGCAATTCAATGGAGAATGTGAATGAACTGGATGATTCTGATTCTGGCTGGATTACTGGAAGTCGGGTGGGCAGTCGGGCTGAAATACACTGAGGGATTTTCACGTTTGTGGCCGAGCCTGGGAGTTGCGCTCGCCATTGCCGCAAGTATGTTCCTGCTGGCGATTGCCATGCGAACTCTGCCGGTCAGTACCGCATATGCTGTGTGGACAGGAATTGGTATCGCGGGCACGGCCATCTTTGGTGTGGTGATGTTGGGAGAGTCGATGGGTGTGGTCAAACTGCTGAGTCTTGGACTGATCGTGGCAGGAATTGCAGGATTGAAGTTTACGGGTTGAAAAAAAGAGGCAGTGTCACCGTTAATTGACGCTGCCTCTTTTATTTCAGCTTGAACGTGTGGACCGTCGCGAAGGACAATCCTGACGAATTAGCAAGCTACAACGTTCTCAGCCTGTGGGCCTTTCTGACCTTGAGTCACGGTGAATTTCACCTGCTGACCTTCTGCCAGAGTTTTGAAGCCGGCGTCTTGTATGGCGCTGTAGTGAACGAATACGTCCGGGCCATTGGCTTGTGAAATGAAGCCGAAGCCTTTTGATTCGTTGAAAAATTTAACCTGGCCAGTCACTGTGTTTGACATTTTGTAGTCCTGTATTTCTAAAAAAATAATAAAAGTTTTTTGATTATTCAATCCGGCTTTGCAGAAGCGCAGCAGATGAAAAAATCGGTAGCTTAAGAATTCGAATATAAAATATGAGATACAGAACGAGGACTTAACGGCGGGACTTCGATTTGCAGTACATAAATATAGCCGCTATTCAGGCTGTGGGCGAGTATACGGGGTAATTGCGCCAAGTCAAACCTTTTATTTTCCGGGAGTTATGTTGTGCACATGCTCCAGCAACAGAAAGGCCGTGAACAGAGTTCTCTGCACACGGCCTTTGCGTTTCAGTAGTAGGGTCTTCTACTGACGCTTACTGTGCTCTGCGCGTATATCTCACAAGTTGACGCGGGCCCACTTCTGCTCCGTAGATGTTGCCTTCGTCATCTGCTGCCACACCTTCGGCGGCACTGGTACCACCCGGACTCAAATCGGGATCTGGAATAAAAGAGATCACATGGCCGGTGATAGCGCTACCCACGCGAATACCACGGCGCCAGCCTGGATTGGACACGGCGCTGGATTCAGAGTCAGCGGCGTAGAGAATGTCGTTCTTGTCGATGAAGATACCGCTCAGACGCCCGAACTGCTTCCACTCGGTGATGAAAGTGCCATCCTGTTCAAATATCTGGATGCGGACGTTACCACGATCAGCAACGAACAGACGGCCACGGGAATCGAATGCCAGACTGTGCGGTGTGCGGAACTCACCTGGTGCGGTACCGATACTGCCCCAGGACTCGAGGAAGCGGCCGGTGCTGTCATACTTGATGATGCGGGCAACGGTTGACAGATTGGCCGTAGCCCCTTGACCGCTGTGGCCCTCGGCGATGTAGATGTCGCCATTGGGTGCGGTGATCACATCATTCGGTTCGTTGAGCAGGTCGCCGCCAGTGCCATTTCCCGCCACGCCAGGCTGACCGAAACGCATCAGAACTTCGCCCGTCGGGCTGAATTTGTAAACGGTGTGACCCTTGCCTGCGGCGCTGGGATTGGCGGCCAATTCGTTGGCATTGGCAGCGCGACCATCAGTTACCCAGACATTACCCTGGGGATCAACATGGATCCCGTGCGGAAAAATGAACAAGCCGGCACCAAAACTGGTGACAATATTGCCATCCCGATCGTACTTGATGATCGGATCGACATTGGAGCCAGCGCAGCTGTTCGCGCTGCATCGCTCGGCCACCCAGATGGACATTCCATCAGGATCGATGTCAACAGCACTGGTGGACCCCCATGCACGGCCACCAGGGAGGTCGAAGTAGTCGTTGTCGGCGTCGTAGGGATTGGGGTGCTCGTTGGTAGGGTTGATCGTTAGTTGGGCCTGCAGGCCAGTGCTGACCAGAAACAGGCTGGCAAGAGCCCAGCGGGCTCTGTTGCGGTATGACATGTGATGCTCCTTTTTTCTTATTGGTATCGGGTTTGGCACGCCGGGGGATTATAAGCCCCAGTTCATCGCGCAAACCATGCTTTTTGGATGAACGGACTCTCGTTCACTGTCAGTGCCCGGTGTTATGACACGAACTTCGTGGTTTTTTCCTGTTCAACGGAGGTTGAGTTTACGATAGAGCGTACGCAGTGAAATGCCAAGCAGGTCTGCCACTGCCTGTTTGTCGCCGTGGTGTTCGAACAGCAATCTGTTCAGATGCTGGCGTTCGAGATGATGCAGAGTCGTTGGCTCATCGTTGGAGTCCGTCAACATCCCCTCGTCAAGACAACCGCTCAGCGTCTGAGAGGTGATTTCGCTGGTGGTGGAGAGGAGCACGGCCCTTTCCAGGATGTTGCGCAGCTCCCTGACATTGCCACTGAATTGCGTGGCTTTCAAAAGCGACTCTGCATCAGTTGTCAGGGTGACTGACTGCTTTGTGGAGATTTTCCTGAGCAGAGAGCGCGCGATAAGGGGGATGTCTTCTGTCCGCTCTCGCAGGGCAGGCAAGTGAATTGGAAAGACGTTGACGCGGTAGTAAAGGTCCTCACGGAACTGACCTTGCAGGACCATCGCACGCAGGTTCTTGTGGGTTGCGCACACCAGACGAAAGTCGGTACTGCGGGCTTCGACACTGCCGACCTGTCGGTAGGTTCCTGTCTCAATCAGTCGTAGCAGCTTGACTTGCAGGGGCAAGGGAATATCGCCAATTTCGTCGAGAAACAGAGTGCCGCCGTTGGCTGCATCCACCAGCCCTTGTTTGGTGTACGTGGCGCCCGTGAAAGCGCCCTTGGCATGACCGAACAGCTCGCTTTCAAACAGGGTTTCGGTGAGACCAGCGCACTCTACTGTGACGAATGGCTTGTCCTTGCGGGAACTGGCTTCGTGAATGGCCTTTGCAGCCAACTCCTTGCCGGTTCCGGACTCGCCGAGCAGCAGGACGGTCGCATCGCTTGGGGCGACGCGATTGATCATTTCCACCAGCGTGTTGAATTTCCGGCTGGTGCCGACCATCAATTCCGTACTTGCTTGAGCACTGGCGTGGGCAACGGGTTTGAGTAGTTCCACGAAGTACTTCAACTCTCCCTGATCGTCCAGAATCGGCAGCATTTCCACATCCACGTGTTCTCGCCCGCGTGGTGTATTATGGACGTGCAACACCTTCTCTCGATGCCCTGACTTGCGACAAGCGGCAAGCGGGCAGGACTCTCCGGCTTGGTCGCAGGGTTTGTCGTAGTGATGCGAAATTCGATAGCAATATGCAATGGTACCTGTGTTTATTGCGCCGAAAGTGCGTATATAGAGTTCGTTTGCTGCCAGAATCTGATAGGTGTTGCTGACCAGGATGGCCGGATAGTCAAAGCCGTCCAGCATTCTGGCGCTATCGTGAGTGCTGCGATCCGAACTGATGATTTGCATGAATTGACATTTCTGGCAAGTATTTGTGTCAATTATGTCTAGAGCCATGATCGAGCGCCAGAGGTGTGTGCTGTCATTTTGCAGATTATTTTATAAATAATAATTAAAACAATTAGTTGAATTCTATTGGAATGTCAGTAAAGGGATTGGCCCGTGAATTGCTATTGTCAGAGTAATCACAAGTAACAGGAGAAGATTATGATTGCCGCAGTACCTTTTGCAGTGAACCTGCAGGTTAAACCCGCTGTGTTCGCCTTTTTCGATGCCCCAACCAATACCTTCAGCTATGTGGTCAAGGACCCCGATTCGGACGCTTGTGCGGTCATCGATTCCGTCATGGACATTGATTACGCTGCTGGTCGGACCGGGTTCGAGGGGGCAGATCGCATCATTCAGTTCGTGCGGGAAAAAGGCTGGCGTACAGAATGGATCATCGAGACTCACGTGCACGCTGATCATCTCTCGGCGGCTCCTTATATCCAGGAGAAACTGGGTGGCAAGCTGGGGATAGGCGACAGGATTACAGTCGTGCAGGAGACGTTCGGCAAGATATTCAACGAGGGCACTGAGTTCCAGCGTGACGGCTCACAGTTTGATCGCCTCTTCGCCGACGGTGACAGCTATCAGATCGGTACCATGACTGCCCATGCCATGCATACTCCCGGTCATACTCCCGCCTGCATGACCCACGTCATCGGCGATACGGCCTTTGTGGGTGATACGTTGTTCATGCCAGATGGTGGCTCTGCCCGGGCCGACTTTCCGGGAGGTGATGCGCGGACGCTGTTCCGATCCATGAAGCGTGTGCTGTCCTTGCCGGATGAGACACGGTTGTTCATGTGTCACGACTATCCCGATGGCCGCCCGGTGGCATGGGAAACAACCGTGAAGGCTGAGCGCCAGAGCAATATCCATGTCCGCGATGGAATTACGGAGGATGCCTTCGTGGCAATGCGCGAGAAGCGAGACAAGACTCTGGGAATGCCCAGACTTATACTGCCATCGTTGCAGGTGAACATGCGTGCGGGACATCTGCCCCCGGCTGACACCGATGGCAAGGTATTTCTGAAGTTGCCAGTCAATGTGTTGTAACAAGAGTGCTGTAATAAAAGTCGCCGATTGCAGTGACAGGGGAGAATGGAAATGAATTTGAAAACAATCAACGAGGGCTTTGCAGTCACTGAACAGATCGGTGTGGCAGATGTGGAAGCACTTGCGTCGCAAGGCGTCAGAAGCCTCATTTGTAATCGTCCTGACGGCGAAGTTGCAGATCAGCCAGCCTACGCGGAGATCGAGCGAGCTGCACTGCAACACGGCATGAGTATTCGAAACCTGCCCGTGGTATCGAGCAAGATCGAGGACTTCCACATACGTGCTTTCGCGGAAGCTTATGCTGAGCTGCCCCGCCCGCTGGTGGCGTACTGCCGTAGCGGTACCCGCTCCATTACCTTGTGGGCACTCGCTCAGGGCGCGCAAGGCATGCCGATCGAACAGATCGTGGCAGTAGCAACAGCCGCCGGGTATGACCTTGCGGACACTGTCCGTCGCATCGAGAGCAGCAAGCCGGTGGCGGCAGCTACGCAGCATTTCAGCATCGTGATAGTGGGCGCAGGATCTGGTGGCATCGCGGTGGCAGCGAGCCTGCTCAAACGCAAGCCTGATCTGCAGATTGCGATCATCGACAAGGCGCAGAAGCACTATTACCAGCCGGGCTGGACGATGGTGGGCGGTGGGGTATTCCGTAATACCGATACCGAGCGCGACACAGTGAGCTTGATTCCACGTGGTGTGCAGTGGCTGCAATCCGCAGTTCAGGAATTTGCGCCGGACAACAATCGTGTGGTGCTGGATGATGGCAGTGCGGTGAGCTACGACAGGTTGATCGTCGCTTGCGGTATCAAGCTGAACTGGGCTGGGGTCGAAGGTCTGACAGAGGCGCTTGGGCGCAACGGTGTCACGTCCAATTATAGATACGACCTGGCTCCCTACACATGGGAGCTGGTGCAGGGGCTCAAGTCGGGACGCGCTGTGTTTACACAACCGCCGATGCCGATCAAGTGTGCGGGTGCGCCACAGAAGGCGCTCTATCTTTCCGGTGACTACTGGTATCGTACCGGTGCATTGAAGAATATCGATATCCAGTTCTACAACGCCGGAGCGGTGCTGTTCGGAGTGAAGGACTATGTGCCTGCGCTGATGAAGTACATCGAGCGCTACAAGGCGACTCTGCAATTCAATCACCGGCTGATCAAGGTGGATGGCGAGAAGAAGCAAGCGTGGTTTGAAAGAACCGATGCGGACGGACAAAAGAGCATCGTCGATACCGGTTTCGACATGCTGCATGTGTGCCCTCCACAGCAGGCTCCTGATGTGGTGCGCAGCAGCGCGCTGGCAGATGCTGCCGGCTGGGTGGATGTGGATCAGGAAACGCTGCGACACAAACGCTACAACAACGTATGGTCGGTCGGTGACGTGATGAATGCACCGAATGCGAAGACGATGGCAGCCGCGCGCAAACAGGCCCCGGTAGTTGCTCACAACCTGCTGGCAGACATGGGCGTGACACATGGGGTTGCCCGTTACGACGGTTACGGCTCATGCCCGCTGACTGTGGAGAGGGGCAGGATAGTGCTCGCCGAGTTTGGTTTTGGCGGCAAGCTGCTGCCGAGTTTTCCTGACTGGATCAACAAGGGAACAGAGCCCTCGCGTCTGGCCTGGATGCTCAAGAAGGACATGCTGCCGCCTATCTATTGGCACGGTATGTTGAAGGGGCACGAGTGGCTTGCCAGTCCGAATGTGAAACAGGAGTAAGCACGCAAATTCATCCGCAACGACCATGGAATTGACCGGTTCATGACACAAAAGCGCCAGTTGTTACCCATCATGAGCTGGGGGCGGGACTACGATCGCGATAAGCTGGTCGCCGATCTGTTGGCTGCCGTGATCGTAATGGTCATGTTGATTCCACAGTCGTTGGCTTATGCGCTGGTGGCAGGGTTACCTCCCGAAATGGGCTTGTATGCAAGCATTCTGCCGTTGATGGTGTACACCTTCTTCGGCAGCAGCCGTGTGCTGTCTGTGGGGCCAGTCGCAGTATTGTCGCTGATGACGGCGGCTGCACTCGGTGGTTTGCAATTGGCAAGCAATGCGGAGTACATCGTCGCGGCTTTGACACTCGCGTTTCTCAGTGGCGCCTTCCTGTTGATTCTCGGTCTGTTGCGCATGGGGTTTCTTGCCAACTTCATGTCGCATCCCGTCGTCACCGGATTCATCACGGCTTCGGCCGTCATCATCATCCTCAGTCAAGTGCAGCATCTGCTTGGCATTTCCTCTCATGGCTATACGCTGCCGGAATTGTTGCCTTCGCTGTTGGTGTCAGTCACGCAGATCAATACTGCGACGGCACTGCTCAGTCTGGGAACGCTGTTGTGGCTGTTCTGGTCGCGTAACGGTATGTCAGTCCTGTTGCAACGTATGGGGATGTCCAGCACAAGAGCCTTGCTGCTCGCACGGACCAGTCCGGTGCTTGCGGTGATCGTGACCACCGTTGTCGTCTGGTATTTCGATCTTCAGGCTGCTGGTATTGCGATTGTGGGTGACATCCCATCGGGTCTGCCTTCGCCTACCATGCCTTCGTTTTCCTTGGAGCTTTGGCAGGGTCTGGCAGGCTCTGCGGCATTACTGGCAATCATTGGATTTGTGGAGTCGGTGTCTGTAGCCCAGGGACTGGCGGCAAAACAGCGCGAGCGTATTGATCCGGATCAGGAGTTGATTGGTCTTGGGGCTTCGAATATCGCCGCGGGTTTCTCCGGGGGCTTCCCAGTGGCAGGTGGATTCTCGCGTTCTGTTGTGAATTACGATGCCGGCGCAGCAACGCCTGCCGCGGGATTCTTTGCAGCGATATTGATTGCCGTCGTCACGTTGTTGTTTGTGCCGTTGCTGGCGTGGTTGCCCAAGGCGACTCTTGCGGCCACCATCATTGTTGCGGTCTGGTCATTAGTGGATTTTGCCATTCTGCGACAGGCTTGGCGCTATTCCATGGCTGACTTCCTGGGCGTGAGCACTACCATTGTGTTGACGCTGTTGGCAGGAGTGGAAGTGGGGGTTGCCGCGGGCATTCTGGTGTCGCTGGTTGTGCATCTCTACAAGACCTCGCGTCCCCATGTGGCGATCGTAGGGGAGTTGCCCGGAACGGAGCATTTTCGCAATGTCAACCGTCATCAGGTGCAGACGTACGACACGATCCTCTCCATTCGCATTGATGAGAGTCTGTACTTTGCCAACACACGTTATCTCGAAGACATCATCTACGGCATGGTGGCGGAGCGTCCGAATCTGCGGCATGTGATTCTGATGTGTACGGCGGTCAATGAGATCGATATGAGTGCTATGGATTCCATTCTGACGATCAGCACGCGACTGGATGAAATTGGAATCAAGTTGCATCTTTCCGAGGTCAAGGGTCCAGTCATGGATGGCCTTCTGCGCACGGATTTTCTCAGTAAACTCTCTGGTCATGTGTTTCTCTCTCAGCACCAGGCTGTGGAGGCGTTGAAGTGATTGCTCTGTTTGTCCGTCTTTGAGCTTTCGTGTGTGGGCGTGTCTGCGACGGCAGCCCCTGACTCGTGACCTACCCACATAACAGAGAACGCCATAGATTGAATCAAACACACAAACTGTATTGGAAGTTGAACCAGAGAGAGGGTGGTGATGCTCTTTCATTGTCCGAGCTTGAGTTCGGGGAGCTTTTGCTGGGTTGTGACTTTGTTACGGAGCGCAGGCAGGGGAAACAACTGCAGGGATTCATGCTTGGGATCAGTGCAGGAAAGGGCGGTGAGAATTTTGGGTATCAGTGGTTCATGGCGCGGTTCGACAGTTTTCTGTATATCGACAGAGTTGTCGTTCACGACGAATGCAGGCGCCTCGGACTTGCCATCGAGTTCTACCATGAAGCTGTGCACTGGTGCCGCGCGCGCGGTATCGAACATATCGTCTGTCAGATACACGACCGGCCACCGAATCCGGTGGCTCATGCGTTGCATGACAAACTCGGCTTCACTGCCATAGAGAGCGTCATGCTCCCTTCCCGCAATATCGTCACTATGGTTCAGCGTTCTACCGCGATCGATACGCCCTGACCTCCACCGATGCACAGCGTCGCGAGCCCCTTGTGTGCATCATGCTTTATCATCTCGTACAACAGAGTAACCAGTACGCGGCAGCCCGATGCTCCGATCGGATGTCCGAGCGCAATTGCACCACCGTTCACGTTCAGTTTACTGGTGTCCCACTGCAATTCCTTCGTGACCGCCAGTGACTGTACTGCGAATGCTTCATTGGCCTCGATAAGATCCAGTTCGTTAATCGACCATCCAGCCTTCTGCAGACAGCGCTTCGTGGCAGACACCGGACCGATGCCCATGATGGCGGGATCGACAGCTGCATTGGCGTACGCACTGATGCGGGCGAGGGGAGTAAGATCAAGCTGCTTCACCATCGCGCTGTTGCACAGCACCACTGCCGCAGCGCCGTCATTGATACCGGAGGCATTGCCAGCCGTCACAGTACCATCGGCCTTGAACGCAGGACGTAGCCGTGCCAGCAACTCTGGACTCGTGTCAGGTCGAGGCCCCTGGTCCTGAACTACAAGCAATGGCTCGCCCTTGCGCTGAGGAATCGTGATCGGCAGTATCTCGTCCACGAAGCGCCTTGCGGTCAAGGCAGCAACTGCTTTTCGCTGTGATTGAAGAGCAAACTCGTCCTGCTGTTCACGCGTGATTCCATACTTCTGCGCGAGGTTCTCCGCCGTGATGCCCATGTGATAATCGTTGAAAGCATCCCACAGACCGTCGTGCAGCATCGAGTCGATTGTTTGCCAATGCCCCATCTTCTGCCCACTGCGAGAATGCGGCAGTACATGCACCGACTGACTCATGCTCTCCATGCCGCCAGCGACGATCAGTTGCGCATCTCCAAGTGCAATGGCCTGCGCCGCAAGATGTACAGCCTTCAATCCGGACCCACACACTTTATTGACGGTCATCGCCGGTGTCTCAATCCCGATGCCAGCTCTGATACTGGCCTGCCGCGCAGTATTCTGCCCGCACCCCGCCGTCAACACATGCCCCAGAATCACCTCATCGACAAGTGAAGATTCGATGTGACTTCTGGCCAACAACTGGCGAATCACCTGACTCCCCAACTCAACCGCCGACAGCTCCGCAAGCGCTCCCTGAAAGGTCCCAATAGCGCTACGCCCGGCTGCAACAATAAAAACATCATGCATGACTTGTATTTCCTTTCGCCCACTTCGAAGAAGTTGAATTTTCCACTGTCCTTACCGCTGATTGGGTTTATCGATTCACTCGATTGTTTATCAGTTGTTCTACTACTGTGGGATCGGCAAGTGTGGTTGTGTCGCCCATGTTTTCAAGTTCGTTGGCGGCAATCTTGCGCAGAATGCGACGCATGATCTTGCCGGAGCGAGTCTTCGGCAAACCTGGTGCAAACTGGATGATTTCTGGTCGTGCAAACGCCCCGATTTCTTCGGCGACGAACGCGATCAATTGCTTCAACAGCTCCGGCGATTCGGGCACACCCTGCATCAGCGTCACGTATGCGTATATGGCTTGTCCCTTGATGTCATGTGGATAACCGACGACTGCTGCTTCGGCGACTTTCGGATGCAGTACCAGCGCGCTCTCGATCTCCGCCGTGCCGAGGCGATGACCCGAAACATTGATGACGTCGTCCACGCGACCGGTGACCCAGTAGTAACCATCTTCGTCGCGGCGGGCGCTGTCGCCGGTGAAGTAGTAGCCTGGGTATGCTTTGAAGTACGTATCTATGCAGCGCTGATGATCGCCGAACACGCTGCGCAGTTGGCTGGGCCAACTGCAGCTGAG
Source organism: Gammaproteobacteria bacterium (assembly GCA_030682575.1). Taxonomy (GTDB): domain Bacteria; phylum Pseudomonadota; class Gammaproteobacteria; order Pseudomonadales; family Pseudohongiellaceae; genus UBA5078. The sequence goes on along the minus strand of JAUXNX010000011.1, from coordinate 123,783 downwards.
CACGAGATTGCCGGTGGCCGCGCCCTTGAGTTCGTTGCCATCGGCATCGAGCAATGCGGGTTTGACTCCGAAGAATGGCAGCGTGGCCGACCCCGGTTTCAGATCGGTGACTCCGGGCAGTGGCGTGATCATGATGGCGCCTGTTTCAGTCTGCCACCAGGTATCGACGATGGGGCAGCGACCGTCGCCGACGATGTCATAGTACCACTGCCATGCCTCCGGATTGATAGGTTCGCCAACGGAGCCCAACAAGCGCAGTGAGGCCCGCGAAGTTTTCTCTACAGGGCCGTTGCCTGCAGACATCAGCGCACGAATGGCAGTAGGTGCCGTGTAGAAGATGTTGACCTTGTGTTTGTCGATGACCTGCCAGAAGCGCGAGGCGTCAGGATAAGTGGGGACGCCTTCGAAGATGAGCGTCGTGGCGCCATTGGCAAGTGGTCCATAGACGATATAGCTGTGCCCTGTCACCCAGCCCACGTCGGCCGTGCACCAGTAGATGTCGCCGTCGCGATAATCAAACACGTAGCGATGGGTCATCGCGGCACCAAGCAGGTAACCTGCAGTGGTGTGCATCACACCTTTGGGCTTGCCGGTAGAGCCGGAGGTGTAGAGGATGAACAAGGGGTCTTCGGCATCCATGATCTCTGGTTCACACGCCGCGCTGACCCGTGCTGTAATCTCGTGGTACCAGACATCGCGTTCCGCATGCCATGTGATGTCGGCACCGGTGTGCTGTACTGTCAGCACGGTGTGTACATTCGGGCAATGTTCCAGCGCCTTGTCCACATTGTGTTTCAGAGGAATGATCTTGCCGCCACGCAGGCCCTGATCGGCAGTGATGACAATGTGACAATCAGAATCCAGAATGCGGTCCTTGATGGATTCCGGAGAAAATCCCCCGAAAACTACTGAGTGAATCGCGCCGATTCTCGCACAGGCCAGCATCGCGTAGGCCGCCTCGGGAATCATGGGCATATAGATGCTGACACGGTCGCCCTTGCGCACGCCGCGCTCGCGCAGCGCGTTGGCGAGTCGGCACACCTGTTCGTACATTTCGTTGTAGGTGACATGACGGCTGTCCGCAGGATCGTCGCCTTCCCACAGCAAAGCGGTCTGCTCGCCGCGCGTGGCCAGATGACGATCAATGCAATTCACGCTGACGTTCAGTTTGCCGCCCTCGAACCAACGTGCCTCGCCCTTGTGGAAGTCGCTGTGATGCAAACGTGTCCAGGGGCTGTACCAGGTGATGAATTTTTCAGCCTGCTCTACCCAGAAGGTGTCGGGCGAGTGGATCGAGTCCTGATACATGCGCTGATAGAGTTCCTTGTTGATCAGGCTACGGGAGGCGAGTTCCTCGGAGACGGGAAAGAGACGGCTGTCAGACATCGAAATATTCCTTGCTGATTCTTCTTGTCGAAAGTGGCTGAAACGAGCCGGGAGTTTTAGCAGGTTTTCGAAGATGAGTAAAACCGGGACGGGTTACAGTTGCGGTCGAGTGTGCGTTCAGTCGGCGAGTTGTACGCGCAGGTTGTCGATCAGGCGTGTCTTGCCCATCCAGGCGGCAGCCAGAATGACGAGGTCAATATCCGTGTTCAATGCAGGTTCCAGGGTCTGCGCGTGGCAGACAGTGAAGTAGTCAGATTTGAAGCCCACTCCTTGCAGTTTTGCCTTCGCCTGTGCTTCGACCTCAGCAATTGCACTGCCACTTCGCAGATGTTCCGCACTCTGCTGCAGAACCCGATACAAGGTTGCCGCACGCAGCTTCTCGTCGGCGCTCAGATAACCATTGCGGGAGCTGAGTGCCAGACCACTCGCTTCACGCTGCGTCTCCACTCCCACAAGTTGCACTGCCATGCACAGGTCCGTGACCATCTTGGTGATCACCATGAATTGCTGGTAATCCTTCAGCCCAAACAGTGCGGTGTCTGGCTCAACCATATTGAACAACTTGCTTACGACGGTAGCGACACCGTCGAAGTGTCCAGGTCGGCTGACGCCGCAGTGGCGTGCGGATATACCGGGCACCGAGACCACAGTCTGATGCTGCAACCCCTGGGGGTAGACCTCTGCAACCGAAGGCGCAAAGACACAGTCGCAACCTGCCTTCAGCAACTTCGTCATGTCGTCTTGAAGGGTACGGGGGTAAGCGTCCAGATCTTCGTTGGCACCGAACTGCATGGGATTGACGAAGATCGTGCAGACGACAACCTCGCCGTGTGTGCGTGCTTCTTCTACAAGGCGAATGTGTCCAGCGTGCAGATTACCCATCGTCGGCACAAGCGCGATACGTTTGCCAGCGGCACGCTGGGTCTGCAGAAATTGCCTGAGTTCGGTGATGCTGTGGATGAGTTCCATGATGGGCTCTGGAGTTTGCGATTCTGGATGGCTAGTTGAAGCAATGCTCGGGGGCTGGGAAACGTTTTGCCTTCACGTCAGCAACATAAGCGCGCAGGGCACCGGTAATCCCATCGTCCGAATCCTTGAGGAAGTTCTTTACGAATTTGGGCGTGATGGGAGAGATGCCGAGTACGTCATGTACCACCATCACCTGGGCATCGGTGTCTGGACCAGCACCAATGCCGATTACCGGAATGGTGAGCGCTTCGCTGATGGTTTTGGCGAGGGTTTGAGGTACGCACTCCAGCAGCAGGATGCTGGCACCGGATTCCTCCAACAACTTTGCTTCGGCGAGCATGCTTTCGGCGTGGCGTGGGTCCCTGCCCTGAACATGGTAGCCGCCGATGCGATTGATCGACTGCGGTGTCAGACCCATGTGCGCGCAGACGGGGATGCCACGTTCGGCGAGCAGGTGAGTGGAGTTGGCGATCCAGGCGCCGCCCTCGATCTTGATCATCTGGGCGCCAGCCCGCATCAAGGTAGCCGCATTTTCCAACGTTTGGGTTTCCGATGCGTAGCTCATGAAAGGCATGTCCCCAATCAGGAAGGCACCGCGATTGCCGCGCTTCACGCAGCTGATGTGGTAGACCATGTCGTCCATGGTCACGGGCAAGGTGCTGTCGTGGCCCTGCAGAACCATGCCAAGCGAATCTCCGATCAGGATGACCTCGACTCCAGCCTCGCTCTCCAATTGTGCAAAGCAGGCGTCATAGGCGGTCATGCAGGTGAATTTCTCACCCTTCTGTTTCAACTTGATCAGCGTGCTGAGGGTGATTGGCGCTCTGCTGCCTGACGATGACAAAGGGGATGATTGTGAGCTCATGGATGCGAACCGGTGCAGACCATCTGCCGATTAAAGCAGATTGGGTTTGGGGTTGAAGTAGTGAGTCCCGTTCAGACCTGCGGTGATCTGTGCAACGAGCTGCTGATAATCGGCTTCATTCTCCACCAGGTCAATCTCGGCGCTGTTGACGATCAGCAGCGGACTTCTGTCATAGTAGTGAAAGAAGCTGGTGTAAGCCTCGTTTAGATTCTCCAGATAGTCACGCTGAATATTCTGTTCTGCATCAATGCCGCGTTTGTGTATGCGGTGCATTAGCACAGAGGCTGGTGCTTGCAGATAGACCACAAGATCCGGTGTGGGTGCATCTATGGTCAGATGTTCGTAGACCTGTTGATAAAGCGCGTACTCATCCTGGTCGAGGTTCTGTCGAGCGAAGAGTTGATCCTTGTCGATCAGGAAGTCTGCCACGCGCACGGGCTCGAAGAGGTCGTCCTGGCGCAGGTCTTGAATCTGGCGCGCACGCTGGAACAGGAAGAACAACTGGGTGGCGAGGGCGTTCTGCTGGGGGTTGTGGTAGAAGCGCTCCAGAAAGGGGTTATCTTCAGGCTTCTCCAACAGGATTTCATAGTTGAAGGTTTCGGCAAGGCGCTTGGCGAGACTGGTCTTGCCCACACCGATAGGCCCCTCTACCGCGATGAAGCGGGGTGGCTTCCTGCCGGTTGTCTGGCCGGTTGTCTGGCCGAAAGTCAGACTGTCTGTCACGCGTTACCACCTGCTCCACTGGCTGGTTTTCGTGAGGGTTTGCGTCGGCGTCGACGCGGTCCTGTACTGACCTTGCCGAGGGCTTCCAACATGGTTTCCTGCTGTGTTTTATCACCGTTCTGAAAATCCGTCCACCATTGTCCGAGCCCGTCCAGGTTCTCTCCGCCTTCTTCGCGCAGCAGCAGGAAATCGTAACCCGCCCGGAATTTGGGATGTGCAAATATCGACTCGACAGCGCGACGGGTGCGTACGGATAGGCGCAACTGCAATTCCCAGATCTCACGCATGGAGATGGTAAATCGCTTGGGTATGGCGGTGACCTGAATTTGCCGCCCAATCACCTTGCTGGCCGCGTCCTGCTGTGCCAGAAGCGTGACGGGTTTGCCTTCCAGTGTCTTGTCCAGTTCATGCTGCAGAGGTGCCCACAGCAACGCGGCATACAGGAACGCCGGTGTCACAGATTTGCCTTCTGCAAGGCGGCTGTCTGTGTTGCGCAGCGCTAGGACGAGTAGCCGACTGGCCGGAGACTCCGAATCCTGAGTGCATGCAATGGTGCTCTTGAACAGATAACCACCCACCTTGAATTGACGCAGCAGGGCGAAGGTCTTCTCGGCATGGCCACCGGTGAACAGTTTCAGCGTCTCGTCGAATATGCGAGCAGGAGAGATCGATTCCAGCAGGTACGCAAGCTCATTGATTGGAGCTCTGGTTTTTTCCTCAATCTTGAAATTCAGTTTGGCGGCAAAGCGGATGGCGCGCAGCAGACGCACAGGGTCTTCGCGGTAACGTGTGGCTGGATCGCCTATGATGCGCAGCAGGCGCTTGTCGATGTCTTGCAAGCCATTGGCGAAATCGAGGATGCGAAAACCATCAATGGTGTAGTAGAGCGCGTTGGCGGTGAAGTCGCGGCGCAATGCATCCTCGTTGATACTGCCGTAGACGTTGTCGCGCAGGATCATGCCGGAGCTCGAATGGGCCGAATCCAGCCCTTTGATGCTGCGGTGTGAGGTATTGTCATGAAACTCATTTTCAGGCTCGTGATGGGCCCGAAATGTGGTCACCTCGATGATTTCGCGGCCATAGCGCAGATGTACAATCTTGAAGCGCCTGCCAATGATCATGGCGTTGCGAAACAGTTGACGGACTTCTTCAGGCGTGGCGTTGGTTGAAATGTCGAAGTCTTTTGGTGTGTCTCCCAACAGCAGGTCGCGCACACCGCCGCCGACCAGAAAAGCGTGATAACCAGCGTCATTGAGGCGGTAGAGAACTTTGACAGCATTAGGTGAAATGCTTTTGCGGGAAATGCAATGATCTTCCCGTTCGATTATCTCTGCCCCGGAAAGGTCAAGCTCGTCAAGGTTGGCGCGTTTACCGGCGGAGAAGGGGCCACTAGTGTCGCGATCTCTGGAGTTTGAAGCCTCCGGTGCATACTCAGCCGTATTTTTTGCTTTTGAGCGTTTGCCGAACAAAACTCTGGTTAGCTTTCTTAACATCTGGTTTCAGGACCCATTTGCCGGTGCAAATCTGCCGTTGTGAATGAGATGGATTGACACATCGGACGATCACGCAAGGGTTCGCACCGAAAGGGAGTAGCGAATGGGGCTGGATAATACACTGAAATACGGGAGATTAGCAGAAGGAAATGCTCTGGGGGGCGAGTACACCCCCCCGCAAGGAAGGTAATTTAGTTTTGTTATTTTTATTATACTAATCAGGCACCAAATACAGCACCGCAAAGCATTTTTGAAACAGTATCTTCAGCCAGGCAACATATGCTGTCTAATAAACCGAAAACCTACTTCTTTTTTTTGTTATGAACTGCACCAAACTCAGTAATGCGATTTTTATTATTATTGACGGTCGTTGTTATTATTTATTGTTATTGTGGCGTATATAGAGCAGGAATTGTGCCAGATAATTAATTTCCTTATAAAACAATTAGTTATGTTTTTCAGGTAGAGTTTTTAGTCAATTATTGTGGTACTGTGTTACCGATGGCCTCTGAAAATTTGTGTAGATGTGTATCGGTAACAAATTGTTGCAGCTGTAAGGCGCGCCGTGATCCTGGTCACAAAAGTCATAAATAATAGTCAACACGATAGTCGCCGCTAATTGTTCAGCCAGCAGAGTCAACAAATTTCGACTGTTTGGATGGTAAGCAAGGAGGAATTGGTCAGGCCTGCTTCTTCTTTCTTGGCAGGCCAAAACGCTGCCTTCTTTCCCACAGACACTTGCGACTGATGCCAAGCTTTCTGGCCAGTTGCGTCTCGTTCATCTGATCCTGATGTTCCAGAACAAAGCGCTGGAAGTAATCCTCCAGAGACAGCTCCTCTACCAGGTCGTCATGGGCCACAGATGTGATGGTTGCGGCTCGCTCGCTTACAGAGCGCGGTTGCAGGCGCGCCCCCATATCGATCGCGAGCAGTTCGGCACCGATGTATTCGGATTCTGCCAGTACTACGGCCCTTTCTATGGCGTTCTCCAGTTCCCGCACGTTACCCGGCCATGAATAGGAGGCGATGGCCTGTGTAGCTTCTGGACTCAACTTCAGCATGGGGGATTTGAGGCGTTTGCAGGTGCGGTCGAGGATCGCGTCCGCAAGTTCGAGAATATCGTTACCACGTTCGTGCAGCGGCGGTATTACAAGGGTCATGACATTGATGCGGTAATACAGGTCTTCACGGAAGTCGCCGTCAATGACGAGTTGTTTGAGGTCCCGGTGGGTAGCCACGACCAGACGTACATCAACCTTCTTGGACTGCACCGAGCCGACCTTGCGGATCTCATTCTCCTGCAACACGCGCAATAGTCGCGCCTGTGCCTCAAGGGGAAGTTCGCCGATCTCGTCAAGGAAGAGGGTACTGCCATTGGCGGCTTCGACCAGGCCCGTGCGGTTCGCAGTGGCGCCAGTGAACGCGCCTTTCTCATGGCCGAACAATTCGGATTCGATGAGGTTCTCAGGGATCGCTGCGCAGTTGACGGAAATCATCTCGTGGTCAGTGCGATCGCTGAGCTTGTGAATGGCCCTGGCGACAAGTTCCTTGCCAGTGCCGGACTCACCGTTGATCAGAACCGTGGAACTGGTCTGCGCCACTTTGCGAATGCGCCGGAACAATTCCATCATCTGCGGACAACTGCCGATCATGCCATAGACAGGAGGTTCGGGCGGTGGTGTCATTTTTTCAGTTACTGGTTTCCGGTCCGCACTTTCCTTGATGATTCGCGCGACCGTCTCCAGCATCTCTTCGTGTTCGAAGGGCTTGGAGATATAGTCCACGGCTCCCATTTTCATCGAATCGATGGCGGAGCGCAGACTTGAATAGCTGGTCATGATGAGGACGGGTGTTTTGGTTGCCTTGATGAGATCCGTGCCGGGGGCGCCAGGCAGACGCAGATCGCTGATGACAATGTCGAAGTTATCCATCTTGTGCTGCTCGATAGCTTCCTTGACGCTGCCGGCTTCTTCGACCAGATAGTCATGTCTTTCCAGCAGACGCCTCAAGGCAGTGCGAATGACTTGCTCATCTTCTACAACTAATACCTTGCTCTGTGCTGTCATCGTGTCACTCAAAAAATTGATAACTAATTCAACAGATTGTCAAATCGATCAGTGCGATTCCGGGGGCGTCCCGGTGGCGTTGGCCGAGCCATCATAGCAGGGAAAAGTCAGAATTACCCGCGTTCCGGGATTCTCCTTCCTGCTGGAGGCGCTGATTATATCAATATGCCCGTTGAGGTTTTCAACAATGCTGTACACCAGTGAGAGCCCCAGTCCGGTCCCCTCTCCGGGTTCCTTCGTGGTGAAAAATGGATCGAATATCCGATCCCGGATTGCCTCTGGAATGCCGGTACCCTCATCAGTCACCGAGATCTGCACCGAGCCTGATACAAGTCTCGAAGCGAGCGTTATCTTGCTGTTTGCAGGACTGGCATCATGGGCGTTGTTGACGAGGTTGACCATGATCTGCAGAAGGCGTTGCGAGTCGCCAAGAATTTGCAGGCCATGTTTACAGTTGATCACGTAGTTGATCTCTTTGCGCTTCTTGTCGAGTGAGATTAGTGCTATGGCTTCTCTTATGCATTCCTCTACCGTCACGATCTCGCTGGTGTGATCCAGTTTATTGCTGCCACTGTGTGCGAAGTTCACCAACGACTGAACGATGCGCGAGGTTCGATCTGTCTGTTCAATGATTTGTCTGGCCATCGAGCGCAACTCATCGTTGTCGGTTTCATCACGGATGTTTTGTGCCAGACAGGCGATGCCGGTAATGGGATTGCCAATCTCGTGCGCGACGCCAGCGGCGAGTCGGCCGATCGATGCGAGGCGTTCGCTGTGCGTCAGTTCTTCTTCGAGCAGTTCCGTTTCGGTGAGATCTTCCAGCAGAATTACTACACCGTCCTGCTTGATCTTGTGTGTGGCCGATTTTTCGATGATGGCCTTGTGCAGGCTGATGAAGCGCCTGCTGTTCTTCACCTGCACAACGCGTTTGTGCGCGTGCGCGGTGTCGCCCACAGTGAAGTCGTGGATGAGTGATGACCAGGGTTCCCCAATCTCGTTCAGCTGTGATCCCAGCACCTCTTGCGCAGGAGTACCAGTGAGTTTTTCCATTGTCTGGTTCCACATCACGATTTGATTCTGTTCCCCCAGAGAGCATACGCCAAGAGGTAGTTCCAACAATACTTGTCGGTGGTAACGACGCAGGTTGTCCAGGTCCTCGGCCATACCTGAGAGGTTGCTGCGGTAGGCTTCGATGCGGCTCTCAATGACGTCCACGTCGGTAGAGCCATGCTCTGATTCGATGGTATAAGGCAGGAAGCGGTCGATGAGATCGTGTGAAATTGAGGGTCCGAGCAGGCCAGAGAGATTGGCCTCCAGTCTGCCACGTAACAACCGCATGGCGTGTGGACGCTTCTCCTGCTTGTCGATTTTGAGGTCACGCATGGCTTGCAGCACCTCGCGGGTGGCAGTGCGCTCGCCCAAGGGCTTGGCCAGCTTGGCGATGAAATCATCCGGTGATTTGGCGATAAGTCCCGTGCGATTGCGGCGTCGGATGGTGTCCAGGGCGCAGATGTCTGCTGATGCCCGTTCCTCTGCCGAGGTCCGGGTCCACAGAGAGACGACAATAAAGAGAGCTATGTTACAGACCAGCGAGAGCGCGATGATTTCACGGGTGTTGATGCCACTGAAGGCCAGCAGATTGGTGCCGGTGGCAACTGGCAGCATCAGGAATAGGAACCAGATTGCAACGCCGATCAGCAGTCCTGCCACGAAGCCGTTTCTGTTACCTCTTGGCCAGTAGAGCAGCGCGACGATGCTGGGTAGGAATTGCAAACTGGCGATGTAGGAGACGTTGCCAATGGCCCGCACGCTGAGTTTGTCGTCCGGAATGTAGTAGAACAAAAAGCCGATCCAGATCAGCGCTGCGATCAGTGTGCGGCGCTTCCATAGCAGCCAGCGGTAGATGTCATTGCGAGCAGTAGGCTGATAGATGGGCAGAATCAGGTGATTCAGGCACATATTGGATAGTGCCAGGGTAATCACAATTATCAGACCGCTTGCGGCAGACAGGCCGCCGAGAAAACCAATAAGGGTGATGATCTCGGAACCATGGTCGATGCCGAGGGTCACCGGGTAGTATTCCAGTGGCGTGCTCGAACCGATCTTGAGCCCCGCCCACAATACCGGGAATACCGGCAGGCTGAGCAAGAGGAAGTATAGCGGCAGAGCCCAACTGGCCAATGTCAGCGCTTTGGGATCATTGTTCTCGTTGAAGATCATGTAGAACATGTGAGGTGTGGCGACGGCTGCTGTGAAGAACAGAATCGCAGTGACATGGAAGGAGCCTGGCGCGTCCGGTTCCTTGATGCCGGCCAGCAGTTCAGGCTGTGTCTGCAGCCAGGCGTCCAGCTCTGCAAAGCCACCAAAGCCTTCGTAAACCGCAAACCAGCCGATCGTCAGCATGGCCAGTAACTTCACAACCGACTCGAAGGCGATCGCCATCACCAGACCTTCATGCTTTTCGCGCCCGGCGCCGCGCCCGGTGCCGAAGAAAATGGCGAATAGCGTGATGAGTACGCAGAACACGATAGCCAGCGTAGTCTGAGATGCCTCTGGCGTGAGAATTGCCACGCTGTTGGCTACCGCTTGAATCTGCAGGGACAGCAGCGGAGTGACTCCGATCAGCATGACGATGGTGGTCAGGGTTCCTGCCAAGGGGCTGCGGTAGCGGAAGGCCAGAAGGTCGGCCAGTGAACTGAGTTGGTAACTCTTGGTGATGTCGAGGAGAGGTCGGAGCATCACTGGCGAAAACAGAAATGCCAGAGAGATACCAATGAAGGGAGCCAGATAACCGAAACCGTCCCGGAATGCATTACCTGTCGCAGCATAGTAGGACCAGACACTGGCGAATACCCCCAGTGACAGTACGTAGACAATCGGATGGCGGGTGATGCGTTGGGGAATCCAACCTTTCTCCGTGGCAAACGCGATTCCGAACAGCATCACCAGATAGGCGACGCCAAGAATAAACAGTGTGCTCAGATCAAAGGTCATCGGATTGTTCCCGATGGCAGAATGCTGCTACGCCTATGACGAGAAGGCCTACGATGAAAGGGCGGTACCAGGCGCCATCAGGTTGTGACATCCAATCCACGCTCAGCAGGAAGAGCAGGTAGCTGAACAGGAGCAGCAGTAATGTAGTGCGTGTGATGTACAAGGGAGGTCCTGAATTATCTGATGCTACTCAACTTGCAGGATATTTATGAGAATTGTTCGAGCGGGATATTAGCCAACTTGGGCACCGCCTGTATATCCCAGTGCTCGATAGCCCACGGCAGAAGTGTTCCGGGTGGTGCGTTGCCAAGGTCTGCAGGAGGTTGCATGCCCAGAAAGCGCAGAGCAGCCAAGATCTGTTTGCCGGGAGACTCGGGATTGATCGGCGCAGCGAAGTGCTGCTTGCTGAGTTTCTGCCCCAGTTCGTTGACGGCCACGGGGATGTGGGCGTAGTGGGGGGGCGGGAATCCCAACAAGCGCTGCAGGTATATCTGACGTGGTGTCGAGTCGAGCAGGTCGTAGCCACGCACAATGTCGGTAATATTCTGGAAGGCATCGTCGACAACGACCGCCAGTTGATAGGCGAAGAGGCCATCCTTGCGTAGCAGTACAAAGTCGCCACATTCCCGCAACAGTTCCTGTTGCTGAGGCCCTTGTATGGTGTCCTCGAAGCGGATGATTTCGTCGGCTACCTTGACGCGCAGTGCATTGGGTTGTGTGGTCTCGGAACGATATCTGCAGCGATTGTCGTATACCCCACCAATCTCATTTATCTGGGTCCGTGAGCAATCGCAGGCGTAGACCAGATCTCTATCCCGCAGTGACTGAAGGACATTCGCATAGGCATCCAGACGTTCACTCTGGTAGAGCACGCTGCCGTCCCAGTACAGACTGAAGCGATCAAGAGTAGCGCGGATGTCGTCAGCAGCTTCAGGAGATTCGCGAGCCGGATCCAGATCTTCCATGCGCAGCAGCCATTGGCCGCCACGAGAGCGGGCGTCAAGATAACTGGCGAGGGCGGCAACCAGCGAACCGAAATGAAGAGGGCCGCTGGGTGAGGGGGCAAAGCGACCGATGTAGTCTGCTTTGAGGGTCATGAATGCAGGAACTGTGTTGAATTCAAGCGGATGCAAGCGTTGGTATGGTTGGCTGAAAGGGGTGCCCGATCAGGCCCCCCACTGCTTTTCCTTGATTTCGTCGAGAGTCTTGCAGTCGATACACTTGTTTGCCGTTGGGCGTGCTTCGAGACGACGAATGCCGATTTCAATACCGCAGGACTCGCAGTAGCCGTAGTCATCCTGAGCAATCTTCTCGATCGTGCTATCGATCTTCTTGATCAACTTGCGTTCACGGTCGCGAGTACGCAGCTCGAGACTGAACTCCTCTTCCTGAGTGGCACGGTCTGCCGGATCGGGATAGTTCGCTGCCTCGTCCTGCATGTGGTGAACGGTTCTGTCCACCTCTTCCATAAGCTGGTTACGCCAATTGCGCAGGATCGACTTGAAGTGCTCTTTCTGATTCTCGTTCATGTACTCTTCCCCTTTCTTTTCCTTATAGGGGGTAAAGTTCTTGAGAACAGGTGCAGATGCAGGGGCTTGCTGTTTAGACATGGTTCGCTATGCCTCGTAGCCCGAGGTGGGCTTGTCCAGATTAATAACTCGCAATCATAAACTACGTGATGCCAGCACTGTGTCCAATTTGAGAAAGCCCGGTAAGCTACCAGAATATTCCACATCACGCCACAGGAAAGTAACTGGCTGCAAGGCAGCGCGTGTTACGGTTCTGATTGCCTTCCAGACCTCTATATAATGCAGCATCCATTCTACCGCTGTCCGGAGTCCGAAAAATGTCAGGCGCACCGAAAATCCGTTTCAAGACAGCCGAGCGGTTGCGCGACATCAACCCCTTTCGCGTGATGACAGTACTGGAGCGCGCTCGGACCCTGGAGGCACAGGGGCGTAGCATAGTCCATCTTGAGGTGGGCGAACCCGACTTCGTGACAGCGCCCCCCATATTGAAGGCTGGTCGCGCAGCGCTCGCACAGGGACGCACTGGTTACACGCCCGCCGCCGGACTGCCTCAATTGCGCGAGCGTATTGCTGTGTATTATTCAGATCGTCATGGCGTGACAGTAGCACCGGAACGGATATTTGTAACGCCTGGCGCAAGCGGTGCGCTAACTCTGCTCGCCCAGATGTTGCTGAATCCGGGTGACGGCGTGCTGATGACGGATCCCGGCTATCCGTGTAATCGAAATTTCGTGCGCCTCGCTGGGGCTGAAGCACAACTGGTACCGGTCAGCGCAGCGAGTAATTTTCAACTGACACGTTCCCTGCTTGAGCGGTATGGCCGACCCAATACACGTGGCGTGTGGGTGGCGTCTCCGGGTAATCCGACGGGGACGGTACTGATGGCAGAGGAGTTGCGAACACTCAGTCAGTGGTGCGACGAGCATGATACCCATCTGCTCGTCGATGAAATCTACCATGGCCTCGATTATATCGAGGGCCTGCCATCGGCATTGCAGATTTCAGCTGACACACTGGTGGTTAACAGCTTCTCGAAGTACTTTGGCATGACTGGCTGGCGTCTGGGTTGGTTCGTGGTGCCGGATGCGCTGGTGGCTGCCAGCAATATTCTTGCGCAAAATCTTTTCATCGCTGCATCTACCGTTGCCCAGTACGCAGCCCTGCGCGCATTCGATCCTGACACAACGGAGATTCTGGAGCAGCGCAGACACGAGTTTGCACAACGTCGCGATTTCCTCAGTGCAGTGCTGCAAGAGTTGGGGTTTTCGGTACTGGTTCCAACCCAGGGCGCATTTTACATTTACGCCGGAATTGAAAAATTTTCCGATGACAGTGAGCACTTCTGTCAAGCGTTGCTTGAACACTTTGGTGTGGCGGTGACACCCGGCACCGACTTCGGCAATCACGAGAACAGAACACACGTGCGCTTCGCCTTCACCACAGGCATGGAGCAATTGCAGATCGCTGCGGAGCGGCTGCGCACAGCCGTGAACTCCGGGAAGCTCAGCCGATGAAATTCTCCACGCCGTTACACGAGGCGATCCTGATCAAGCGCTACAAGCGCTTTCTCGTGGATGTCACTTTACCCGATGGCAGTGTGACAACTCTGCATTGCCCTAACACTGGCTCCATGCTCAATTGTGCAGAGCCAGGCAGTCGCGTCTGGTATTCGGTTGCCGCCAACGCGTCGCGCAAGTATCCGTTCACATGGGAAGTTGTTGAGGTGGATGGGAGACACAAGGTTGGTATCAATACAGGGAAGGCTAACGCCCTGGTGCGAGAGGCACTGGCAGAGAATGTCATCGACACGCTGCGTGGTTACGCGAATATCCAGAGTGAAGTGGTGTATGGCAGTGAGAGGAGTAGAGTGGATTTTCTGCTCTCCGGCGGTGCTGCAGATTCTCGTGACTGTTATGTGGAAGTGAAGAGTGTAACGCTGGGTCTCGGTGACGGCCTCGGTGCATTTCCCGATGCCGTGACCTCGCGAGGTCAGAAGCATCTGCGTGAGTTGATGGCGGTGCACAGAGCAGGGCATCGGGCCATATTGTTGTTTTGCGTGCAGCACAGCGGTATCGAGCGTGTCGTGCCTGCAGATCACATCGATCCGAAATATGGGGCCATGTTGCGCGATGCGCACGGCGTCGGCGTGGAAGTGAAGGCGTATGGAGTGGAGTTTGCTGTTGATGGCATGACACTGCGGCGTGAACTACCGGTGCTGCTTGCATGATCGCAAACATCTCGGTCTGCGTGTGATGATTTCAAGATAATCAGATTCTGCCTAGACGTGCGACATACTCCTCATCCACCATCATGAAACCATTGCCCATGACGAACGGAATTGCGCGCAGGCTCTTACCCTTGCAGGGGCCGAGAATGCACTGGCCGGTTTCGATCAGAAACAGCGCGCCGTGAGTTGAGCACTGAATAAGCGCGCCGTCGCTGTCGAGGAAGCGATCTTCCTGCCATTCAAGCGGCGTGCCCAGATGCGGACAGTAGTTGTAGTAAAGATACATCTGAGCGTCCTTTTTCACGGCAAACACATATTTGTTGCCGATCTCGAACCCCTTTGATGTTCCTTCCTCAATATCGTTGATGTGGCACAGTGTGATCATGCGAGCAGCTTCTCAACCCAATGCCTGCGCGAAATCTGCAAGCAGATCATCAATGTCTTCGATGCCCACTGCCAGGCGAATCATGGAATCCGGAATGCCCATGGACGCTCTGCGGGCGGCCCCCATCTCGAAGAAGATTGTGTGGGCAACAGGAATCGCGAGCGTGCGGGTATCGCCCAGATTGCTGGACGACACGACACACTCAAGGCGATTGAGGAAATCAAAGCAGTCCAGTTCATCGACAAGTTCTATGCTCATCAACGCGCCGAAATGACTGAACAGTTTGGCGGCTCTGTCGTGCTGAGAATGACTGGGAAGTCCAGGATAGTTCACCTTGCGCACGCGCGGATGCTGCTCGCAGAATTCCGCCAGTGCCTGGGCATTGCGACAAGCGCGCTCGACGCGCAGCGACATGGTTTCCGAGCCGAGCGCAAGTGTATGTGCCGCTTCCGGGGCCAGCGTGGCACCAAAGTCGCGCAATCCTTTCTTCTTGATCTGAGTGATACCCCATTGCGAGGCCGATCCCGTCTTGTAGTTGTCGTAGAGATGCGGGTAGTCCGACCAATCGTAAAGTCCGGTGTCGGTGACCGAACCGCCAAGCGCCGCGCCATGGCCGCCGAAATACTTCGACAGTGAATTGATGATCAGCGAAGCGCCTACCGTCTTCGGCGAAAACAGCCACGGCGTGGTAATGGTGTTGTCCACGATGTAGATGAGCTTGTGTTGTGTGCAAAGCTCACCGATGCGTTCCATATCCGCCACCTGAGTCACCGGGTTGGCAATCGTTTCCACGAACACAAGTTTCGTATTGCTCTTCACGGCGGCTTTTACATTGTCAGCGTCAGTGGCGTCCACGAAACTGACCTCCACGCCAAAGTTTGTGAACGTGTTGAACAGGCTGTTGGTATTGCCGAACAGGAAGGCGCTGGCAATTAGATGATCGCCTTGGCGCAGCAATGAAAACAGGACGGAGCCAATGGCGGCCATGCCGGTAGAGAAAGCAACCGTAGTCAGCCCCTGCTCCATGCGGTTGATGCGGTTCTGCAAGGCGTTGACGGTCGGATTCTGCTGGCGACCGTAGTTGTAACCACTTTTCTTGCCTTGAAATACAGCGGCAAGATCGCGGGCATCGTCGTACTCAAACGCAATCGACGTGTGAATGGGTTTATGCAGACTACCGTGCTCGGGATGATCGCTACGGTCGGAGTGCAGGTTAGTCGTGTCGAAACCTTTGTTGGTCATGCTGATTTGCTCACGCTGGTGGTCGGTTGGTCAATTTCCCAACTGGTCAAATTCCAATCGGCTTCAATGACAAGTTCAGGGGCATTACGCGTTTGGGTTCATTATGTATGCGGGTTAATTTGGAAGGTGCGGCAGTATATAACGCGATGGTGTTACTGAATACCGTTGTAGATGGGCAGTGCGGCAATTTCCTTGTCGATTTCCGCAATCCTGTCCAGATAGATTTCGCTGGTGCGGTCCTGATATTGCTGTGAAAAATCGTCCTCCATCATGGTGCCTGCGTAATCCATCTTTACCCAGGGCATATAGTCTGTCTCGAGCGATGCTGCCGCGAGGCGTCGTTGCAGGGCATTTGCTTCAGCAGAGTTGCCTGTCGCTGCGTTGCCCAGTGCCACTCCGGCAATGTTGGCGGTGATGTCGCTGAAGCTGAAGCCGGAGCGATAGCGGGCGTCATGAGCCTCTTTGCTGTTGGATAGTATGCCTGCCAGCCCAGCGCCCGCTGACGCCGTGATGGCTGCGGAAGTCGTGAAGTGCTGCGCGAGATCTGTGCGACTTTGAATGGTCACTGTGAGCCTGCGTGCAGGTGTATTGCTCAATGGAGAATCGTTGCCTGCCAGTTGACTGATATCGGCCTCATTCACGTAAAGAGAGAGGGCTTGCAACAGAGTGCGATTCTCGCTGATAGCATCGGCACCACTGATGACTCTGGCACTCGCCGTACCAAACAAGGGAAACATCAGCTCGTTCAGGGAGATTGTGTTTGCATCTTCCGGTAGAGCGGCGACGATATTTCCGATCTGGTGGTAGTAGCCCAGAATGCGATTCTTGTCTGCCTCGCTCAGAAATAATTGCTCAGCCTGAGCCTGCACTCGGGTAATCAGGCGCGGTTCCCAGTCGAGCGTGATGAGCAAGGCGTCTTCCGCAAAAGCGATCTGGCGGACACTCTGCTGCAGATCGGAAAACTCCTGGTAGTTGACGTAGCTGCTGGCCATACGTTCCTGTGCCGCGCTGATGGCAGAGCGCACCAAGCGCGTGGGAATTGGCAGGTAACCGGCGCGTACGCCGTAGAGCTCCAGCAACTCGTCACTTTGTCGAAGCTGGGTGCGAAGATTCAGATAAAAAGTATATACAGGTGTTGGTAACGGAATCGCCAGATCCACTGTGGCGCTACCGTCGGAGAGATCGACTGCGGCTGCCATTTCACTCAGTCCTGGCACCGTTTGTAGCGCGAATGTCGCAAGCAGGTTCAGTTCATCCTTGTCCAGGTGCAGGGTGAGTTCGCCTGCAGCACTTATCTGCTCAGGAGCGTTGTTGACTATAAGCTGCTCAATAGTATGAATATCGATACTGTTGAGCGTGTGCCCTGCAGGTACAGAGGGTTTCAATTGAACAGCCAGCAGCACCGCCACTACCGGCACCAGGATCAGCAGGGCAAGGAGTGGTCGTGTCAGTGCAGGCGTAATGGCGGAGCGATCTGTCGTCATGGGGTTTCAGCATAATTTGCTGACAAATCCGTCGATTACCGTTATAAAGGTCGCGTTTCGAGTGCCGTGCGGGGACGAGGCAACAATTGCCTGGCCCGCCAGAGGCTTGACGGTACTATCATTGACTGATTATGGTGTCGTCAAGCGATAATTCTCCAATGTCTGGAGGAGTCCCCAGTCTTGGTTTTCTCCAGTCGAACCGGATAACAGCATGACCCCCAAGAGCCGAATATTGCCCAAGGATCAATTCATGATGATGAATTTGTACCGTCTGACCCCTCAGCTCCGCCGAGCGTTGCCTCTTGTTGTGGCGCTGGTGTTTGCAGGTTGTGCGTCTTCCGGAACTGATCAGAATGTTCCGGATCAGAGTACTGTGATTGAAGCTCAGCGGATAGCTGATCAGGCTGCTGCTGCCCGTGCTGTAGAAGAGCGGGCGCGTATTACTGCAGCCGCGGCTGAGCGCGAGCGCCAGGCGGCATTGGCACGACAGCAAGAAGCGGAACGGCGTGCTCAGGCAGAAGCAGCGGCACAGGCCGAACGTGAAGTGGTTGCCCGAGCTCAGGCTGCCGAGCAACGTCAGCGTCAACAAGAGGCTGCGCAACAGGCCCGCATAGTAGCGTTGGAAACAGAGATAGCTGCTTCGCGCTCCAGGGCAGGTGGAGTAACAGCCGCCAATGCCAAGCTAGAGGAGGCGATTGCGACCGCTGAACAATTGCTGGATGTTCTCACTGCCGAGCAACTCAAGTACGGCAATACCAATGCAGCCGGTGAGCCTGTAGACCCCTTGCAGAAAGATTTGATCGCCGATCTGGAAGCGCGCAAGGACAATCTCAAACGCGAAGCACAGGCGCTGACCCAACAATGAGTGCAGATATCATTGACATTGCCGGTCCGCGTGAGGACCGGAAATTCCAGCAGAAAGAAAATCGGCTGAAGACGTTGAAAGAAGCCTTTCGGGCCGCCCGCCTGGAAGCCAAAGCAGCGAAGAAAGTGTCCTCAGGCACAGTATCCCGCAAGAAAAAGCACAAGAATTCTGCCAAGTAAGCCTCGTTACATCCTGCCCAAAACTCTGTTGGTCGGGCTCCTCCAGTGCGCGCATTTGAGCACCTCCAGACATAGCTAAACCAAGCCTGCTTCCCGGATCCAACCGGGCTGCAGGCGGCTTCCTGCCTGCTTTGTTTGTCCTGATCGTTATGCTACAGTGCCCCCGGTTCATAAAA
Source organism: Gammaproteobacteria bacterium (assembly GCA_030682575.1). Taxonomy (GTDB): domain Bacteria; phylum Pseudomonadota; class Gammaproteobacteria; order Pseudomonadales; family Pseudohongiellaceae; genus UBA5078. The sequence continues at coordinate 105,200 of JAUXNX010000011.1, read as the reverse complement.
TTACAATACGAGGGGATACCGCAAGATGCCTGGCATGACAATTACAATATCTATATTGCTTTCACTTTTCGGTTTGGGCGTGGCGTACTTTTATATGCGTCAGGTGATGAGCGTTCCGCTTGATCTCGGTCTTGAGGGCGAACAAAAAACCCGGTTGAAATTCATTCACGGTGCGATCGCTGAAGGTGCCATGGCATTCCTGAAGCAGGAGTACAAGTTTCTCGCCATATTCATGATTGTTTTCGCCGCCATTATCGCGGTACTGATCGATGACAATCACACCCCCAACACTCGTGAAGGGCTCTATACTGCAGTTGCTTTCCTGTTTGGTGGTCTCATTTCCATCGCCTCCGGTTACATCGGCATGATGATCGCTACTCAGGGCAATGCGCGTACGACTGTTTCGGCCAAGGACAATATTGGTGATGCATTCAAGGTGGCACTGAACTCCGGTGCTGTAATGGGTTTTGCTCTGGTCAGTCTCGCGGTGCTCGGTCTGGTGGTCGTGTATGTCGTCATGAAAGCGTGGTTGCCAGCAGATCTCCCCAACTATGTATTGATGGAAATTATCGCGGGCTTCGGTCTCGGTGGTTCTACTATTGCACTGTTCGCCCGTGTGGGCGGTGGTATCTTCACCAAGGCTGCTGATGTCGGTGCAGATCTCGTAGGCAAGGTAGAAAAAGGCATTCCTGAGGACGATCCCCGCAATCCGGCAGTGATCGCCGATAACGTCGGTGACAACGTGGGTGATGTGGCCGGTATGGGTGCCGACCTGTTCGGTTCCTGTGCAGAAAGTACCTGTGCGGCGATGGTGATCAGTGCCATCGTATTCCAGGGCAATATTGACGCACTTCTGTATCCGATTCTGATCAGCGCCGTGGGGATTCCCATCAGCCTGCTGACCATGTTCTTCGTGAAAGTGAAGACAGAGGATGATGTCTCCCCTGCGCTCATGAAGTTGCTGATTATCTCCAGCGTTCTCATGGCCATTGCCATGTACTTCGTGACTGCAGCAGTAATTCCTGCAGAGTTTGTGCTGCGCGATGTGGCCTATACCAGCATGGGTATCTACTGGTGCTTCCTGTCCGGACTGATAGCTGGTCTGATCGTGGGTCTGCTCACCGGCTACTATACCTCCGGCTCGTTCAAGCCGGTGCAGGAAGTGGCCAAGTCCTGTGAGACTGGCGCTGCAACCAACATCATTTACGGTCTGGCGCTTGGCTACAAGAGCACCGTGCTGCCATACATTGCAATTGCAATTGCGATCTTCATTTCCTGGGAGCTGGGTGGCATGTATGGTGTAGCCATTGCTTCACTCGGCATGCTCGGAACTCTGGCGATTGCGTTGACCATCGACGCCTACGGTCCTGTCTCCGACAACGCCGGTGGTATTGCCGAAATGGCAGGCCTGCCAAAGGAAGTACGTCGTCGCACAGACATTCTCGATGCTGCCGGTAACACGACAGCTGCAATTGGCAAGGGCTTCGCGATTGGCGCTGCCATTCTGACCTCTCTTGCATTGTTTGCCGCGTTCCTCACCAGCGCCGATGGCCTGATGAAGGAAATTGATCCGACGTCTGATCTGCTTGCCTCGATCAACCTGCTCGACCCTGTGGTCTTCGTGAGCCTGTTCATGGGCGCGGTGCTGCCGTTCCTGTTCACTGCCATGACCATGAAGTCCGTTGGTAAAGCGGCGTTCGACATGATTGAAGAAGTGCGTCGCCAGTTCAGGACTATCCCCGGTTTGATGGAAGGGACAGGTGAGCCAGATTATGCTCAGTGTGTGGCTATCTCTACGAAAGCAGCACTGCGTGAAATGATAGCTCCTGGCGTTCTGATCATGGGCTCACCACTCGTGGTGGGCTATCTGTTCGGTGTCCCTGCTGTTGCGGGCATGCTGGCGGGCTCACTGGTATGTGGTGGCGTGCTGGCGATCGCATCATCCAACAGTGGTGGTGCGTGGGACAACGCGAAGAAGTACATTGAGGCAGGCAATCTTGGTGGCAAGGGTTCGGACGTTCACAAGGCTGCGGTAGTTGGTGACACCGTTGGTGACCCGCTGAAAGATACATCTGGCCCTTCTCTGAATATCCTGATCAAACTGTCCGCGATTCTGAGTCTGGTGTTCGCACCATTCTTCGTGCAGTATGGCGGCGTTCTGATCGGCAATTGATTTGTTGATCCTTCTTGCTAAAAAAGGGGCTGCAATTGCAGCCCTTTTTTTTGTCTGGTGTGGGCTTCGAGCGGCGGCGGGAGGCAGGTCCCGGTTCTGCGTCTGACCTGCGCCGCAGGTGGGCACAGGCAAAGCCCTCGGGATATCAAAAAGAAACAAAATCAGAGGATAGGGCGACGCTCAAAGTGATACATGACCCATTCGGCGTACTCAGTAGTTTCGCCGGTCTCGGTATCGAGCCAGCTGACAAAGACATTGCGTATACACTGATAGATGCGGAAGGAATCCGTGTCCTCGATGATCAGGCCGCGCACGGACGGGTTCAACGTGTAATTGGAAACCTCCACCAGTTTCCAATTCTCTGCCATGGTACGAGTGATGCACACGGCGCCGAACAACAAATCGAAGTAAGGCAGCTCAATCTCGGCCCAGCCTTGTGGCGGTACGATCAAATTCACATCGAGTGAGCTTTCCACCGCAGGATCAATCTCGTCACTGAACAGTATTGAGTCGAGCAGAATCGGATTGTCGCTGCGGTTTTGTGCGACAAGGCGCAGGCCAGCGTTGCTGCTTTCGCCCCATGCGCTCGAATAGATCGCGTACTTCAGTGGCGAGTCGCTTTCTTCTGGCAGGGCTTGTCCACCGCCAAAATCCTGCGACAGCGCTGGACCTGCAGAGAGCAGTGCACACAGCCAGAGCAGCGCACACAGAAGTGTTGCCTTGGGCACCGTGTCTGGTAAACAGCGAGTAACTTGATTGTCGGAAGGTGAATTGGTCATGCTTTGAAGGGTAGCTCAATCGGAACGGGTTTTCCATGTCGAAGTCCAGCGTGCGACGCTTGCCCACATGCATCTAGCTCCAGCGGTGTTAACTATGTTCAAGCACTGTCCTTAGATGGATAATGCAATGGGAAGCCATTCAGAGAGAACGAACCTTGGAAAAACTCAGTACAGTAAAACACATCGTCTGCGTCGCCTCAGGTAAGGGCGGGGTTGGAAAATCCACCACCGCAGTCAACCTGGCACTAGCGCTGCAGCAGCGCGGCTTGCGTGTCGGACTGCTTGACGCTGATATATACGGGCCCAGTCAGCCGATGATGCTTGGTGTGAAGCCTGGTACACGGCCCAGGATCGTTGACAAGAAATACATGGAGCCAATCCGTGCCCACGGTATCGAATCAAATTCCATGGGATATCTCGTGGACAGCAACACTGCCATGGTCTGGCGTGCACCGATGATAGTCGGTGCATTCAACCAGATTCTCAAGGACACGTTGTGGTCCGATCTCGACTACCTCATTGTTGACATGCCCCCGGGCACCGGGGATATTCAGCTCAGTCTGACGCAAACGGTTAATCTCAGTGGTGCTGTTATCGTGACCACACCGCAGGATGTTGCACTGCTGGATGCGCGCAAGGGCATCGAGATGTTTCGCAAGGTGAATGTGCCACTGCTCGGCGTTGTCGAGAACATGGGAGTGCATATTTGCTCCAACTGCGGACATGCGGAAGCGATCTTCGGTGAAGGGGGAGGTCTGGAGCTATCCAAGGACTACGGCGTCGATGTTATCGGCTCACTGCCTCTGGATCTGTCGATTCGCGAGCATTCGGACAACGGTACTCCCATTGTGGTTGCAAAACCTGATGGGCCGGTGGCGCAGGCTTATCGTGCGCTCGCGGACAAAGTAATAGAGAGGATTGCACAACTGAGCGCTTCTGCCGCAGCGGGGCCCAGGATCAGCATCACCGACGATTAGCGATCAATTTTCATAACAAGAAAAAGGGGTATCAGGATTGGACTCAATAAATTCACTGCTCATTTGGCTGGACAGAGTTCTTGCCGGCTCCGCCTGGTTTCCCTACCTGCTGCTGTTTACCGGTCTGTTTTTCACGATCTATCTAAAGTTTCCGCAAGTGCGTTACTTCCGTCATGCCATCAAGGTGGCACGTGGGCGTTTCGATAAAGAGGGAGCGCCTGGTGACACTAGTCATTTTCAGGCATTGACGACTGCACTGGCTGGCACTGTGGGTACGGGCAACATTGGCGGGGTAGCATTCGCCCTTTTTCTGGGTGGCCCGGCGGCGTTGTTCTGGATGTGGATGACAGCATTTCTCGGCATGACCACCAAGTTCGTCGAAGTCACGCTCTCTCACAAGTACCGGGTAAAGACCACAGATGGCTCCATGGCAGGTGGACCGATGTATTACATGGAGTACGCGCTGAAGGCGCGCTGGCTGGCAATGCTGTTCGCCGGAGCTGCCATCGTGACGTCGTTCGGTATCGGCAATTTTCCACAGATCAACAGTATTGCAGCAGGAATGCAGAGTTCATTTGCCATCAGCCCTCTCGTCACGGGTGGTGTGCTTACCGTGGCTCTGGCACTCGTGGTGATTGGTGGCATCAAACGTATCGCGCAGGTCGCCGAGAAAATGGTGCCTACCATGGCAATCATCTATCTGCTGGGGGCGCTGGCTGTCATCATTCCTAACATTGGCAATGTGGGCTCTTCTTTCGTCGCCATCTTTTCCGACGTGTTCACCGGATCTGCTGCCACTGGCGGGTTCCTGGGGGCAACAATTGCCTACGCGTTCAATCGTGGCGTGAATCGGGGGTTGTTCTCCAACGAGGCGGGGCTTGGTTCTTCAGCCATTGCGCACGCCGCCGCACGCACCAATGAACCTGCCGACGAAGGGATGGTGGCGCTGCTTGAGCCGTTCATTGACACCATCATCATTTGCACAGTCACAGGCTTGGTTATCCTGTCCTCCGGGGTCTGGAGTCAGAAGCACGAGAACACGTTTTCGCGCTCCGACATCGACATTGTGGCAGGCACCTATTCAGATCAGAATCAGATAGAACGTGAGGCATTGTTCAGGCATCTGAGTGGAGGAGATCCATCAGTCAGTCGTTACAACGGTGATCTGGTGCTGGCCGCAGGACGTCTGCAGAACTCGCAGGATCTCACTGTGTTGCACGCCCGTTCAGTGGCTGAGGACATGTTGTTCTTTCGTGATGGCGCGCTGGCCAATGGGGCCTTCGCGATAGTCGATGGCAGGCCATCGGACACGGCGCTCAGTATAGAAGGACGCTCGCTAATCCACTCGGTGCCGCTGACTTCAAAGGCGTTCTCGCAGGGGTTGCTTGGCGACTTTGGTCAGCACATTGTCTCCATAGGATTGTTGCTGTTCGCGTTTTCCACGGCGATCGCATGGTCCTACTATGGCGACAGAGCTGTGACTTATCTTTTCGGCCCAAAGGCTGTGATGCCTTATCGGGTTGTCTACATCACTGGCTTTTTCCTGGCTGCGCAGGCCGATACCACACTGATATGGAATATCTCGGCTGTCACCCTGTTCTTCATGGCGATGCCGAATCTCATCGGCATTCTGCTACTGCGCAAGGACATGAGAGCAACGGTCGATACGTACTGGGCGACAATACGAAACCGCGACTGAGTTGCTGTCACTGCGATGCTGGTGTCACCTCGAAACGGTAGATGATATAGGACATTGGACCGTCCAGTTCGCTGAAGCGATGTGGCACCCCCGCCGGGATTACCACGATGTCACCTGATTCAATGTGTTGTGTCTCTCCACCGACCTGGGTTACGAAAAAACTTGGGGTTGGTCCCAGATTGGGTGGGTCGGAAACCGGCCGCTGCTCCTCCATGGTGCCACCTGTCACGAGTGTGCCTGAGCCTTCGACGATCTGGTAGATTTCCGTCAGTTCTTCATGCATCAGTGCCCGGGTCTCCGCTTGTGTGCGGTGCACAATACCCACGCGTATAAGTCCACCCTTGACCGGTGTTTCGTTCACCTTGGTGTCCAGTATGTTGCCGGCGACAGATGTGTTCATGACCGCCTGCCAGTCTGCGGCCTTGACGACAGCAGCAGGTGCAGGTGTTGCAGTTTGAGCCTGTACCAGGCCGAGTGACGAGATTGTGGCAATGCTGCAGGCGAACAGTGACATGCGGATGGAAGACTTCATTGGTGGCCTCCTCTTGTGCGGTGTAGGAAATGGGGTCACATCGCATTTTTGAGAGCGACTCGACCCCATGCGTTCTATACGTGCTCTCCCGGCAGACGAATATTTCGGACGATCTCCTGTACTTCCTCCGGAGGAGCTGCGGTGACACGACAGACCAGCAGTGCAACAACCAGATTCAGGATGGTGCCCATGGTGCCGATGCCTTCCGGTGAAATGCCAAACCACCAGTGCTCGGCATTGCTCAACGCGGGATTGATGAACTTGAAGTAGATGATGTACGAGGCAGTGAACGTGAATCCGGTCACCATGCCTGCCACTGCGCCCTGTCTGTTCATGCGGCTGTAGAATATGCCGAGAACGATGGCGGGGAAGAAAGAGGCGGCGGCAAGTCCGAAGGCAAACGCCACTACCTCCGCGACGAACCCGGGTGGGTTGATCCCGAAATACCCGGCGATCAGAACTGCAACGAAGATGGCAATTCTCGCATATATCAATTCCTGCTTCTCACTGATATGCGGTTGCAGACAGCGTTTCATCAGGTCGTGTGAAATTGATGTCGAGATGACCAGCAACAGTCCGGCCGCAGTGGAGAGTGCTGCAGCGAGAGCACCCGCCGCCACCAAGGCGACAACCCAGTTCGGCAGTCGGGCAATCTCCGGATTGGCCAGTACCATGATGTCGCGATTCACCGTCAATTCATTCGTTGCTGCATCTCCCACATACTGTATGCGCCCATCATTGTTCTTGTCGTTGAAGACGATGAGACTGGTTCTTTCCCAGGTCGAAAACCATGATGGCATTGATGCATATTCCGCGTTGTTCACGGTGTTCATCAGATTGGTCTTGGAGAAAGCGGCAATCGCTGGGGCGGTGGTGTAGAGAATGGCGATGAACACCAGTGCGTAACCGGCAGAGCGACGCGCGTCACGCACGGTAGGAACGGTGAAGAAGCGAATGATGACATGGGGAAGTCCCGCTGTTCCGAACATCAGGGCTGCGGTGATGAAGAAGACATCCTGCGTACTCTTCTGTCCTTCAGTATACGTACCGAACCCCAATTCCTCACTTACGCCGTCCAATCGATCAAGGAGATAGCCGCCGCCATACTCAGGCGTGAGTTCGGAACCGAAACCGAGCTGGGGAATCGGGTTGCCAGTCATCATCAGAGAGATAAAGACGGCGGGCACCATGTAGGCGAAAATCAGGACGCAGTACTGCGCCACCTGGGTATAGGTGATGCCTTTCATACCACCGAGCACAGCATAGAAGAACACGATGGCCATGCCGATGATGACGCCGGTGGTGATGTCCGTTTCGAGGAAGCGTGCAAACACGATACCGGCGCCCTGCATTTGGCCGCAGACATAGACGAAGGACACCACGATGGCGCAGAACACTGCAGTCAGACGCGCGCTCTGGGAGTAGTAGCGATCACCGATGAATGCGGGCACGGTAAACTTGCCGAATTTGCGCAGGTAAGGTGCCAGTAGCAGCGCCAGCAAGACGTAGCCACCAGTCCAACCCATCAGGTAGTACGTGCCATCTCTGCCAAGAAAGGAGATCAACCCCGCCATGGAGATAAATGAGGCGGCAGACATCCAGTCTGCGGCGGTGGCCATGCCATTGGTCAGGGGGCGGACGCCGCCACCTGCCACATAGAAGTCATGAGTGGAGCCCGCTCGTGACCATACGGCAATAGTTATATAAAGTCCGAAGGAAAGGAAAACGAAAATATACGTCCAGATCTGTACGCTCATGCCTTGTCCTCCGCAACGTCGGAGGTCGGAGTTGGCGTGTGCTGTTTGTCGGCAGATTCGGTCTGTTCGAGATTGTATTTACGGTCCAATCCATCCATGAGGCGGATGTAAACGAAGATCAGTACCACGAATCCGTAGATCGAGCCCTGCTGAGCCATCCAGAATCCGAGCTTGAAGCCGGCGAAGCGGAAGTTGTCGAGGTAATCTGCCAGCAGAATGCCACAGACGAAGGAGATGAAAAACCAGACACAAAGAAGTGAAATGACAATTCTGAGATTCGCCTTCCAGTACGAGCGTGCATTTCTGTCCGACATTCCAGGCCTCGTATAATTTATTGATTTTGTTGTTTTTTCTTCGTTCAACAAGCAGGAGCAGGGCCGATGTTAGCACTAAAATTTTGATGGGTACATACACGTCAAGGGTGGATTTTGAAGATCGTTACGATCGAGAATTGCTGTCGAAACTTATGCTTCATGGATTGTGAAATGACTTGCCAGCATTGTGTTGATTAATCGACCGATTGCAGTACTATTCATGGCATTGATTTTCATGGATATGTCTATCAGACAGAGGTGGGGCAATGAGTCTGAAGAAGTGCGATCTCAATCTGTTTCTGGTGTTTGACACGATCTACACCGAACGGAATCTCACGCAGGCTGCGAAGTCTCTGGCAATCACGCAGCCTGCGGTCAGCAATGCGCTGGCCCGCCTGCGCAAACTCTTCAACGATGAGCTGTTCGTAAGAACGGCTCGCGGAATGCTGCCCACGCCTGTGGCGGAGAGTATTGCCCAGAATGTGTCTGATGCGCTTGGCCTGCTCAATACCAGCATTCTGGAGCGCGAGGAGTTCGATCCGTTGCTCGCAGAGCGCACTTATCAGTTCAGCATGACTGATCTTGCAGAGGCGGTAGTGCTGCCGCGTCTGTTTCCTTTCTTCCAGCAGCATGCCCCCGGCGTCAGTCTGCAGAGCTATTACGTGAAGCGGACGGAGCTGGTGCGTAATCTTGCACGGGGAGAGCTCGACTTCGCGGTGGACGTCCCGGTAATCGAAGATCCGCAGTTGTGTCATCAATCTCTGATCCGGGATGAGTATGTCTGTGTGCTGCGTCGTGGGCATCCCGTGCTCGAACAGGGGTTCACATTGGATAGTTATCTGTCTCTGCAGCATATTCATGTTTCCAGTCGCCGCAAGGGACTCGGACAAGTCGACCTGGCACTTCTCAAGTATGAGCGCGAGCGTCGGATCAAATTACGCGTACAGCACTACCGAGTGGCGGCAGCCATTGTCAGTACCACTGATCTTGCGCTGAGTCTGCCGCGCTTTCTCGCCGTGAAATACGATCTGGAAATTCTGGCGTTGCCCTTCGCTGCGCAGGAGCTCGACTTCCATCTTTACTGGCATCGTCAGGCAGACAGTGACAGTTCGCATCGTTGGCTGCGGGAGTCATTGATCATGCTGTTCCAAGAGTAAGGCACGATGTCGAAGACTCTGGTCCCCGCTGCCGCGCTCTGTCTGATATTCCTGCTGAGTGGATGCGAAAGGGCGGGCCAACCGCTGTCATATCCCTCTGCACCACCCCTCTCTCATACCGATACCCTGCACGGCATTTCCTTACATGATCCCTATCGCTGGCTCGAAGCGGACGCTGCGGTTTCCATTGATGTATCGGACTGGCTTGCTGCCCAGCAGGTGCTGAGTACCAATTACTTCGCTGCTGTTCCATCCCGTACTGTGTTTCGCGATTCCCTTGCCCGTCTTTGGCAGTTCGAGCGGCGCGAGGCTCCGCGCCGTTTTGGAGGACGATGGTTCTTCTTTCGCAATATCGACAGTGCTGATCACTATGAACTTGCTGTCCAGGATGGTCTTGCCGAAGACCCAGTGACTCTGCTTGATCCGACACAATGGTCAGATCCGCAACGCATGCTGGCAGCCGTGTCCATCAGTCCGGACGGGCGCTTCCTGGTCTGGCTGCAGACCGATATGCAGGGGGAGCGCCGCTGGCTTTTGCGTGATCTTGAACCTGATGTCGCCAAAGATGATGTCGTGCTGGATTGGCTTGATGTGGATGACATCTTCTGGCGCTCCGACAGCCAGGGTTTTTACTACAGCGCCGAAATGTCGCAGAGCGCTGGACAGGTGGATACACGAACAGGCGTCTTCTTTCATGCAGTACTACAGCAGCAGGCTGATGCTTCCGCAGATGAAATTATTCATGCCTCATCCAACATCGTGCGCGTGCTGGCTGCCGTCGATGAACGCTGGCTTCTCATGGCAGAGGAGATTGCTCCTTTCATGGAACGCATCGTTCTGCGTGATCTGCAGCAGCTTGATACTGTACCTGCAGTGCTGGGAGATGGACCTTCAGATGCGCTGTGGTTCGCCGGTGCCCGCGATGGCAATCTGTTCCTTCTGAGTACGCAGGAAGACCCGACAGGAAGCGTCATGAGTGTTGATCTCTCTGCCGACAGCGCCAACTTGACCACCGTCGTGATCGCTGCAGATCAGCGTCAGATAATGCGTGTACTACCCTTGCGCAGTGGGCTGCTTGTGGAATATCTGGAGGCGGGAGTTTCCGTGCTGGAGTTCGTGACAATGGAAGGGGCACGCAGTTCGCTGGCACTTCCCGGACTTGGCAGAATCGCTTCACTCGCCATGGGCGAGCATGACGATGAAATACTCTACAGTTTTTCCACTCTGACCAACCCCAATGTGGTGTATCGACAGCACAGCATCACCGGTGCAAGCAGTATTCTGTTTGCACCGGACTTGAGCTTCGCGCCGGATGATTTTGTGGTGGAGCGCCTTGATGTGCCGTTGTCGGAGACTGCCAGCATTCCCGTCTACGTTGCCGGACAGAGAGGTCGTTTGCGTGCACCAGACACCATTCTTTTACTCGAAGTCTATGGTGGATTCGGAATTCCGATGGACACGGGGTTTTCGATTGCCCGCCTGGGCTGGATGGCGCAGGGAGGTGTCTATGCCATGGCTGCCGTGCGTGGAGGGGGTGAACTCGGTCCGCAATGGCATGAGCAGGCTCGTGGCGTCGACAAGTATCGGAGCATTGACGATCTGCTGTTGGTTGGAGAACATCTTCAGCAACAGGGATACGTGGAGAACCGCCGATTGGCGGTCATGGGGGCCAGCCACGGAGCCATGCTGGCCGCTGCAGCCATGAACAGGAACCCGGCGCTTTTTACGGCTGCTGTACTCTCAGCGGGGCCGATGGACATGCTGCGCCTTGCTGAGCTTGGTGGTGCTGTGAGTTGGCAGGAGGAATACGGTAGTCTCGCAGATCCTCTGCAGTTTGCTGCTCTGCTCAGTTACTCGCCTTTCCATAATGTGCGCTCAGGCGCGGTCTATCCGGCAACGTTATTGCTGACATCGGAAGATGATGAGGTGGTTGCCCCGGCTCACACCTACAAATTCACAGCGCGTCTGCAGGCTGAAGTCGACTCGGCGCGGCCGGTGCTGCTGAGGGTGCACCAGAGAGTGCAGCAAGGCATAAAGTCTGGAGGAGGGCACCTTGATACGGGAACGGTGGATGAGCTGATTGACCAATATGCCCAGCGCTGGTCATTCCTGGTACATACACTGGGACGCTGAACTCGACTACTCGATGTATTCCTTGATGTAATCCAGCAGCCTGCGGCGATGTGTCCGGGCTGCCTGCTCGTCCTCTTTGCTGTAGTTGCGGACGATCTGTCGAATTGCCTGTCGCTCGGCGAGTGGGTAGTCGTTCACGAAGGCGTTGATCTCATCCTCGGTGTCGGCAAGCAGCCGCTCTCCCCACTCCTCGATCAATTGGGCCCGGCGCACCTGTGCACGGTCAGGGGTGCGCATCCTGTCGAGTTCGGCCTGGATTTCTTCATGGTTGGTGTCACGCATGACCTTCCCGATAAATTGCAACTGGCGCCTTCTCGCTCCGTAGCTTTTCGGAAGACGTCCGAGTTCGGTAATGGCAGCACGCAGCACGTCGCTTAGCGGCAGCTTTTCCAATTGCTTCTTGCTCAGCGTGGTGAGCTCTTCGCCGAGTTTCTGCAAAGTGGTCGAATCTCTCTTGAGTTGTGATTTGCTGGGAGGCTCAAGGCTCCAGTCAATCGGGTCTTGCTTCTTCATGCTGTTTCCTGTGTCGTGTTTTCAGGCATTCGCTGGATCATTCGCTCTCGTCGAAGCGATTGTTGACCAGGGTGGTGATTGCGTCCAGCGCGGCAGTTTCATCCACGCCGTCGATGATGAGATTCAAGACTGTACCTTTACTGGCTGCCAGCATCATGAGCGACAGGATGCTCTTGCCATCGACCAGCTTGTCCTGGCCCACCTTGATGGTGCTGCTGAACGCGGTACTGACTGAAACCATGCGGGCGGCAGCTCTGGCATGCAGTCCCGCCTTGTTGCGGATTGTGATGGTGGATTCGATCATGGGGTACTCTGCCATTCCTCAGGCTGGTTCATGGCGTCGCAATTCGCGATGCATGACCTGCACGTTTCTTATTTTTTCCAGAAAATGTTTCTTCAGTCTTTCGCTCAGGTACACAGAGCGATGTTGCCCGCCCGTGCAACCTATTGCGACTGTCATGTAGCTGCGATTGTTTTCTGCGAATTTCGGCAACCATTTATCCAGGTATGTGCACAGATCGGCGTACATGGATTCTACCTCTACTTGCGATTCGAGCCAGGTGGCCACTTCGCGGTCCAGCCCGGTGAGAGGGCGCAGGGCTTTTTCCCAGTATGGATTAGGGAGACAGCGCACGTCGTAGACGATATCAGCATCGATGGGAACACCGTGCTTGTAGCCGAAGGATTCGAACATCAGAGCGAGACCATTGTCATCGCGCTCCACAACGCGGGTCTTGATATGGTCACGCAACTGATGGAGCGACATGTTGCTGGTGTCGATGGAGAGACTTGCCAGCAACGCGATAGGCTCCAGCAGTTCCGTCTCCATGTTGATGGCTTCCCGCAGCCCGATCTTGTCCGTCGTCAGCGGGTGTTTGCGGCGACTCTCACTGAAACGTTTGATGAGCGTCGGGCTGCTTGCATCCAGGAAGATGATCTCTGGTTTCAGAGAAGTCTGATAAAGCTGCTCAATGATCTGTGGAACCTGTTTCAGGTCCGATGAAATATTGCGGGCATCAATACTCACAGCTACGCGACTCAGATCCGTGGCCTGTGCCGATACCCGCTGCGCCAGCGCTGGCAACAGGCTGGCGGGCAGATTGTCGATGCAGTAGTAGCCGTGATCTTCCAGCATATTGAGCGCAGTACTCTTGCCGGAACCGGAACGACCGCTGATGATGAGCAGTTTCACAATGTCTTCGCCTGGGATTTGGAGCAGGAGTAATGTGCGACTGGATGACCGGTCGCCGCAAATCTGGACTTACATTATCAGCTTTGCCGAGATGTGAACAGTTGTCAGAAGCTGGTCGCTATGTCGTAAAGTTCCTGTGCCGATTGGGCCTGGCGCAGCTTGTTGCAGAATTCATCCTGATGGAAAAGGGCGGCCAGCCCCCCGAGTACCTTGAGGTGCTCGTCCATCTCTTCGGCAGGGACAATCAGTACAAAGAGCAAGTCAACTGCACGCGAGTCGATGGCATCGAAGTCAATACCTTCTTCCAGTTTCACGAGAGTACCGGTAATGCTCTTGCAGTCGGCCACGCGGCAATGAGGAATGGCGATGCCATTGCCGATACCTGTGCTGCCGAGCTGCTCACGGGCGAGCAGGGCGGTGTATATCTGGTCGGCAGAAAGACAGTTGGTTGCTTCGGCGATCAACTCGCTGACTGTCGTCAGAAACCGCTTCTTACTGACACCAGGCAAATTGCAGAAGCAGCGCTCCGGGGTCAGTATGGTCTCAAGTTGCATTGTGGGTACGTCTCTCGTAGAAATTTCGCGGGCAATTCTAGCACTGAAGCGGAGCGGTTTATGAGTGTTTTTTGTGATTCGCGGGCAAAATGGCTCGACTTTACGAGCAAGACCACCAGGAAACTCTGTGGCTCAGACCAATTTTTTGCGCTCGTTGGACGGTGGAATGGAGAGTGATTCGCGGTACTTTGCGATTGTGCGCCGGGCCACGTTGATCCCCTGATTCTCCAACAATTTGGTGATCTTGCTATCACTCAAGGGCTTGCGGGCGTTTTCACCCGCCACCAGTTTCTTGATCAATGCACGGATTGCAGTGGACGAGCACTCGCCTCCACCTGCTGTACTGACATGGCTGGAGAAGAAGTATTTCAGTTCGAAAATACCCTTCGGAGTGTGCATATACTTCTGGGTGGTGACTCGGGAGATAGTCGATTCGTGCATGTTGACCGCCTCGGCAATATCGTGCAGAACCAAAGGCTTCATGGCCTCTTCACCATATTCGAAGAAACCCTTCTGATGTTCGACGATGCGCGTCGCTACCTTCATCAGGGTTTCGTTGCGGCTCTGCAGGCTCTTGATGAACCAGCGCGCTTCCTGGAGGTTGTCACGCAAATAGTTGTTGTCACTGCTGGTATCTGCCCGCCGCACCAAGGAGGCATAGTCGGGATTGATGCGGATTCTAGGAGCAGTTTCCGGGTTCAGCTCTACACGCCAGCGACCGGTATCGCTGTCCTTCGAGACGATGACATCGGGAACAATGTAGGTCGTGGAGGGTGGAGATATGTCAGAACCGGGGCGAGGGTTCAGACGTTCAATGATGCTGATGGCGTCGCGCAGTTCCGGTTCCTTCAAGCGAGTCAGACGCATCAACTGGGCATAGTCACGGTTGCCGAGCAGTGACAGGTGATCCTTGACGATGATCTTTGCATTTGCAATCGCCGGCGTCATGTCTTCGGTTTCCACCTGGTTGAGCTGAATGAGCAGGCATTCCGACAGATCCCGGTAACCAACACCCACCGGGTCGAACTGTTGAATACGATGCAGGACAGCGACGACCTCTTCCGGATCGATATCGAGGGAACGGATCAAACTGGCATGGATGGAGTCGATGCTTACCGTGAGCATGCCATTGGAGTCGATGCCATCAATGATGGAGAGTCCGATGAGACGGTCGGCGTCAGACATGGGGGTCAGATTCAACTGCCACATCAGGTGGTCCTGCAAAGTCTCTACGGCGCTGTTGCGCGACTCGAAATCCGATATTTCACCATCGGAACTGCTGCCTGAACCACTGCCTGTAGAGGTATAGCTGCTCTGATAGACGTCTTCCCAGCTGCTGTCGACCGAGAGTTCCTCCGGGATGTGTTCTTCCCAGCGATTGTCATCCTGATCCTGACGTTCCTCGCGCTGACTTTGCTCATAGCTCTCGTTGTTCAGACTTCTGTCGGCGCTGAATTCGTCGCTGGAGATATTGCTTTCGGAGTTCTGCTCAGTACCCGCGTCTTCTTTCGCATGAAACTCATCATTGCCTTCGTCCAGTTCCAGCATGGGGTTGGATTCCAGTGCCTGATGGATTTCCTGCTGCAGATCAAGGGTGGAAAGCTGAAGAAGGCGAATCGCTTGCTGCAGCTGTGGGGTCATGGTCAGGGTCTGACCGAGCTTGAGCTGAAGCGATAATTTCATAGTGGGATGTACTTCATGTTTGTCATACGAACGATTTCTTCTGCTGCTGTAGTACTTCAGGTTGAAACGTGAATGAATCCAGCGAAATTAGTGTGTGGGGATGACTAGCAAGTATCGTGCCGCAATCATATGTGTAATTGCAAGCATGCGTTGACATATTCAGATTCTGAACTGATGTCCAAGGTAGACATCTCTGACCTTCTGATTGGCCAGGATGGCGTCGGTTGCGCCCTCGGCGATGATCTGTCCCTCACTGACGATATAAGCCTTTTCACAGATGTCCAGTGTGTCACGCACATTGTGATCGGTGAGTAGTACTCCGATGCCCTTTCTTTTGAGCTGTCTGATGATGTCCTTGATATCGCTGACCGAGATTGGATCGACGCCAGCAAACGGTTCATCCAACAGGATGAAGCGCGGTTCAGTTGCCAGGGCGCGGGCGATTTCCGTGCGACGCCGCTCGCCGCCGGACAGGCTCATACCGCGGTTATGGCGGATGTGGGTGATATGAAATTCCTGCAGTAAGCTTTCCAGTTTCTGCATGCGCTCCGTGCGGTTCAGATCCTTGCGTGTCTCCAGAATTGCCAGAATATTTTCTGCTACCGTCAATGTGCGGAAGATTGATGAGTCCTGTGGCAGGTAGCCGAGGCCTTGTTGGGCACGGGCGTGAGTGGGCAGGCCAGTAAGCTCGACAGAGTTGAGCGAGATTGATCCGCCATCGGCCTTGATCAATCCCACGATCATGTAGAAGCAAGTGGTCTTGCCTGCGCCATTGGGGCCTAGCAAGCCGACGATTTGCCCGCTGTCGATGCTCAGGGAGACGTCTCGAACGACTTGTCTGCCCTTATAGGACTTTGCAAGGTGGGAAGCTCTGAGAGTGTCCATCAGTTGGGCTGGGGGCTGTTGGCCCCGGTATTGGTCTGTTGGAGAGCTGTGCCATTATCGCTTTGCGGCGAGGAAGCACTGGTGGGGTTCTGTGGACTAAGAGAGCCGCTGCAGGCCTGGCCGGATGTTGCTCCGGTCTCAATGACATGACGGATTTGAGCGCACTGCAGGGTGGTGCCTGGTTGATTGAAACTGGCGGTACCGATGAATTCCACAATGGACTCTGTTCCGGCGTAATAGTTGATAGTGTCGCTGTAGCCTGTAATGGGGGCGCTGTTTGTCTGGGGTTGCTGCTGGAAATGGGCGGGCGCACCGGTGAGGCGAACCTGCTGCAGTTCATTGTCCAGATTGTATTCCAGCACAGCGATATCACCTGTCAGCTCTATTTCGTTCTGGCGTACGAACACATTCTCCCTGAGTGTGATGACACGGACACCATTGACTGTCTCAATGGTGGTCTCACCATCGGCACGGTATTCGTGTGCACCAGTGGCTTGTTGAGCAGCGAGAATTGCTGATCCCGGGCTCAGCACCACGCAGGCAGCCAGTGCCAATAACAGGACTCTGCCAAGATCAGGGTTGACTACTTTCAACTTCATATCTGCCTCTGACCTGTGAGAGAAAAGTCAATTTGTCCTGGTTGATGTCGGCGCGCATGCCGAGTGCTGTCTGGCGGAGATTGGCCGTTGTCATGGTGACCTCGTGGTCAGTGTCCATGGTCTCCGTGTCGGGGTAGATGGAGATGAATTCTGTGGTCAGAGTAATACTGCTGCCCTGTTCGTCTATCTGGAATAGCTCTACCTCGTTGCTGAGATCGAGACGCACAATGTCGTCGCTCTCCGCAGCCCCGAGGATTCTGCCCGATCTGGCCGCGATATTCCAGCGCGCACCCGAGTCTTGGTAAAGCTGCACGAAGGGATTTGTCAGTACTGTGGTGTTGTCGAGGTAATGAATTTGCTCGCTGGCTTCAAGAGTGTACTCGATGCGGCCATCGGCGTTATAGAGCACGCTTGAGACACCAAATGAATAGGCGTCGTAGCTGATCTGAGTGGTCGCATCTGTCGCTCTTGAAGAGATGGGTGGGTCGAGAACAACCTCGCGCCCTATGAAGAATGCCAGCGCCCCAAGGCTGATGATCATCCACACCCGCCAACTGCCGGGCACGCTGCGTGCGCTGGTCTGATTGGTTATATTTTCAGAGGAAGTGGGCGATGGCGTCGTCATACTTGTCCTGAGCCTGGAGAATGAAATCACACACTTCGCGAACTGCACCATTGCCGCCACATTTCTGGGTCTGTGCGTGAGCGGTTTCCTTTACACTGATGTGGGCGTTCTCCACAGCAAAGCTCAGGCGCACTGCCTTCATCACTTTGATGTCGGGGAGATCGTCACCGACATAAGCAATCATGTCTGGAGTAAGACCGGAATTGCTGCACATCTCGGTCAGCGCATTCAGTTTGTCTTCACGGCCCTGGAACAACTGACTGATGCCAAGGTTTTCTGCACGCCGTGCCACCAATGGTGACTTGCGTCCGCTGATGATCGCGACCTGCACGCCTGCGTCCTGCAGAAGTTTGACACCCTGCCCATCAAGGGTGCTGAATGCCTTGATCTCTTCACCGCTGTCGGCAAGAAACAGTTCCCCTGCCGTCAGGACACCGTCGACGTCGAGAACGAGAAGTCTGACCTCCCGTGCGCGTGCGATAATCTCGCTGGGATCAATGTTGAAAATCATGAAAGGAAATTCCTGTGTGCGAGCACTGTGGCGGTCATTCTCTGTGTCTGTCGCATTAAACCACGTTCGCCTGCAGAAGGTCGTGCATACGAATTACACCCTTGAGCATTTCGGATTCATCGACCACAATCAGCGTATAGATACTGTTTTCCTGCATTAAATGCACAGCCTCCGTTGCTAGAGCATTTTCGCGAATTTTCTTGCTGCGGGTAGACATCACATCGTCTATCAAAGTGCTACGAAAGTCTTTGCCTGAGTCGAGTGTACGGCGCAGGTCACCATCGGTAAAGACGCCGCAGAGTGTGCCGTCAGGCGCTACTACCGTGGTCATGCCCAGCCCCTTGCGGGTAATCTCCAGAAGCGCATCGCTGAGCAGAGTTCCGGGTGCCACTTGCGGAATGGCTGCATCGCTATGCATGATGTCTTTGACCTTGAGCAGAAGACGGCGACCCAGCTTGCCACCGGGGTGGGAAATTGCGAAGTCCTCGCGGGTGAAACCCTTGGCTTCGAGCAGCGCCATGGCCAGCGCATCGCCCAGCACCAGCGCTGCAGTAGTGCTGGCGGTTGGGGCCTGGCCCAATGGGCAGGCTTCTTCACGCACACTCGCATCGATGTGCACTGTCGAAGTCTGCGCGATGATGGAACTGCATTTGCCCGTCATGCTGATAAGCGGGATGCCCTTGCGTTTGAGCACTGGAAGGATAGCGAGAATTTCCGTTGTTGTTCCGGAGTTGGACAGCGCCAATACTACATCGCCTTCGGTGATCATGCCCAAGTCGCCGTGGCTTGCTTCGCCGGGGTGGACAAACATGGCGGGAGAACCTGTGCTGGAAAGTGTCGCTGCAATCTTTCTCGCGATATGGCCGGACTTGCCCATGCCAGTCACCACAATCCTGCCCTTGCATGTCAGCATGATTTCACATGCCTGGACAAATGCATTGTCGATACGCTGCAGCAATTCGCCGACTGCCCGATGTTCGATCTCGATGGTGCGGCGCGCGCTGTTTACAAGGGTATCTCTGTCTGTCATTTTCGACTCCGTTCCGTTCATGTTCCGTCGATAACAATCTTTCAGAGCTGTTGATACATGGTGAAAAACCAACCACCATACATCGTAAGAAAACCAATCCCGCAGAATCTGCCTATTGATTTTCCTGACTTCACGGTCCAGAAACATACGCCATACATTACGCAACTCATCAGCAGCATAGTCGCATAGTCACGTGTCAACATTGTAGGGTCAATGAATCCTGCGCTCAGCAGTCCCGGGAACGGTAGAACCACCAGCAGGTTTAGAATATTTGATCCGACAATATTACCGATCGCCAGGTCGTGATGGCCACGCAACACAGCTGCAACCGTTGATGCCAGTTCGGGTAGACTGGTGCCCATTGCCACGATTGTCAGGCCTATGATTCCTGAAGAAACTCCCATGCGGACTGCCACGGAACTTGCTCCGCTCACAAGGGCCTCAGCGCCGGCAATCAGCAATACCAGGCCGAAAAAAAGGTATGCGGCGGCACGCCATGTATCAATAGAGGGAATATCCAATTCTTCCAGGTCCTCTTCAATACATTGAGGATTCGGTGATGTGGTTTTCTTGCGAAAGAGTCGATATGCCAGAAATAACAGCAGGGCGATCAGTGCCAGGCTGTCCACGAATCCAAGGTAGAGATCAGCGAACAACAGACCTGTGACAACAGTGACCAACATCATTGCCGGCAATTCCTGCCGCAGCAGTGACGAGGGGGGGGTCAGAGGTCTTATGATTGTCGTGATGCCCAGCGCAACGCCGATGTTGAAGATGTTCGACCCTACAGCATTGCCGATTGCCAGCTCAGGCTGACCTTCAATTGCAGCAACGGCAGAGGAGAAAAATTCAGGGGCAGATGTGCCAAATGCCACTATAGTGAGTCCGATCATCAAGGGGGCGACACCGAAGTTCAAAGCGATGGCAGACGCCCCCGCCACGAACTTGTCGGCTCCCCAGATCAGGCCTGCAAAACCAAGAGTGATGAAGAGGATGTCTAACAGCATAAATCGGACTTGTCTTATGGAAAACGAAAAATGAGAGGGGCCCAATTAGACGGGGGATTATTATTGTTTGCAAGTAGTAATTTATTGCTGCTCTTGTTTCATGTAAACTCCGGACAGGATCAGCGGGAGCGGGAATTGCTGCCTCTGCAGGACTCGAGCGGACCCGGAAAAACGGTGTTTTGAACGGTCCCGGCAGGGAGAGAATTGGATATCCCACTGCTGTCAATACAGGAGATATATCACGTGAATTCGATCAGACAGTTTGTCATAGGTGCAGCCCTTGCTGTGCTTGCTCCCCTCTCCATGCAGGACACCGCGCGTGCGGCGGAACTCACTGCAGTGGAATCTGCTGAGATATCTGTCAATCAATTGCTCTCCACCGTAGCGGAACTGAAGCCTCATTTTGCGACTGACCGGGAAAGATATTTCGCAGGTATTGAGCAATCGCTGGAATCCTTCGTGGATTTCGATGAAGTGGCGATTGGTGTTATGGCTCGATTTGGTGAACAAGCAACTCCTGAACAGATTTCCCGCTTTGGGGACAAGCTCAAAGTTACTCTGACCCGTTTTTACGGAGCTGCACTGGTGGGATATGACGGCCAGGATCTGGTTTTCATGCCTGCGGGCGCTCCTTCGCCGGACCCTGAAGTCAATACAAATGTAAGGATGCAGATCAGTGCCAACAACTCCACCATCGAACTGCAGTACACCCTCTTTCTTAACGAGAACAGAGAGTGGAAACTGAAGAATCTCTTTCTTGGCGGGATAAATCTGCGTCGTCAGTATTTCACCCAGTTCTCTGCTCTGATGAACCGCTACGGTAATGATATCGATCAGGTGATCGATAATTGGCAGTAGGGAGGGCCGCAGGGTTGATATCACACACAGATTTGGCAGGTTTTAGACATGGCAATTGATTCACAACAGATTCAGCAACTTCTCGACGCCCAGCTTCCCGATTGTGAGATCGTAGTGCAGGGCGATGGTGGCAAGTATCAGGTGCTTGCGGTAGGCGATGTTTTTGCAGGACTCAATGCAGTCAAGCGACAGCAGAAGATCTATCAGATTCTCAATCCTCATATCGCCACAGGCGCCATTCACGCAGTCAGCATGCGTCTTCTGACTGCCGAGGAACGGGCAGCTTCTGTCTGAAACTCCTCCATTCAATAAATTGAGAAACCAATGGATAAACTTCTGATTCATGGGGGTATCAGCCTTAACGGTGAGATACGCACCGCTGGCGCGAAGAATTCGGCTCTGCCGATACTGGCGGCCACCCTGCTGACCCGCGATACTGTACAGGTCTGCAATCTTCCCCACCTCTACGACATTACCACCATGCTGGAGTTGCTTGGCTGCATGGGTGTTGAGAACGTGGTGGATGAGAAGTTGAATGTGGAAGTTACCGCGGGTTCCATCAAACACTGCAGCGCCCCTTACGACCTTGTAAAGACCATGCGCGCATCCATCCTTGTACTCGGCCCCCTGCTGGCTCACCACGGCCAGGCAGAGGTGGCCTTGCCCGGTGGTTGCGCCATTGGCAGCCGACCTGTCAATCTGCATATCACTGCCCTGGAAAAGATGGGAGCCACAATCATTGTGGAGGACGGGTATATCAAGGCATCCGTCGACGGACGTCTCAAAGGTGCACATATCTTCATGGATATGTGCACCGTAACAGGTACCGAGAACATCCTGATGGCGGCGACACTGGCCGATGGGCAGACCATCATCGAGAATGCTGCTCGTGAACCCGAAGTGGTGGATCTGGCTAATTGTCTGATTGCGATGGGGGCTGACATAAGGGGGCAGGGCACTGACACCATCGTCATCAACGGCAAGACCAGCCTGCATGGCTGCAGCTACTCCGTCATGCCGGATCGCATCGAGACCGGTACCTATCTGATCGCCGCCGCTGCCACTCGTGGACGTATCAAGGTGAAGGACACGCGTCCGGACATTCTGGAAGCAGTGCTGAGCAAGCTCGTCGAAGCAGGTGCGGACATCAAGGTGGGAGACAACTGGATCGAACTGGACATGCACGGCAAGAGGCCGAAATCGGTGTCACTTCGCACCGCCCCGTACCCAGCGTTTCCGACCGACATGCAGGCGCAGTTCACGGCTCTGAATGCCATTGCGTCCGGCACCGGGTCGATTACCGAGACCGTGTTCGAGAATCGCTTCATGCACGTACATGAAATGAACCGGATGGGTGCCTCGATGCATGTGGAAGGTAATACCGTGATCGTCAAAGGGGTGCCGTCTCTCAAGGGTGCTCCCGTGATGGCTACCGACTTGCGTGCATCTGCCAGTCTTGTTATCGCCGGCCTGGTCTGTGAAAACGAAACGATCGTGGACCGCATTTACCATATTGATCGCGGCTACGAATGTATTGAAGAAAAAATGCAACTGTTGGGAGCCCGCATTCGCAGGATTTCCTGATTGCAGACAGTCGTGGTGCGAGGACAATTCAGGCTCAGGCAATCACTCTTATGACTTCCATGAATAGACAGAACACCGTGATAGCCCTGACCAAGGGCCGTATCCTCGAAGAGGTGTTGCCCCTTTTCGAGAAGGCGGGCATTGCCCCGCTTGAAGATATCAACAACAGTCGCAAGTTGATCTTCGATACCACGATTCCGCACGTGCAGATCATGGTGATTCGTGGCTCGGACGTTCCTACCTATGTTGAATTCGGCAGTGCTGACATTGGCGTGGTGGGGAAGGATCTGCTGTTGGAATACGGCAGTGAGGGCTTTTATGAACCTCTGGACCTGCGTCTGGCCCGCTGTCGTTTGATGACCGCAGCGCCGGTGGGTGCCACGCCCGTCACAGGGCGCATCAAGGTGGCCACCAAGTTTGCCAACATCACCAAACGCTACTTTGCTGAACAGGGCATTCAGATTGAAGTAATAAAGCTCAACGGAGCGTTGGAACTGGCACCGTCAATGGGATTGGCAGACATCATCGTGGACATCGTGGACAGTGGCAACACGCTCAAGGCCAATGGCCTGGAGCCACTCAAGTTGATCGCACCCATCAGTTCCCGCGTGATAGTCAACAAGGCTGCGATGAAGATGAAGCACGCAGTAATTCGTCCGTTGTTGCAGCAGCTTGCCGAAGCTGTTGAGGCTGCTAACCGCAACTGAGAGAAGCATGAGCGTGGATAAACTGCATATTACTCGCCTTGATACCCGTGATGCCGACTTCGACAATTCTCTGAAGGGCATGCTCAATCGCGCCATTCTTGGCAATCCGGAATTGAATCGCCTTGTCGAGGGCATTCTCACTGATGTGCGTGAGCGTGGCGATTCCGCCGTGTTGGATTACACCCGTCGATTTGATCGCTTCGAAGCAACGTCAATGGCAGCTCTGACGGTGTCGCGGGAGCAGATGGAGATCAGCCTGCAGCGCCTTCCTGCCGTACAGGCCAGCGCGTTGAAGGCGGCTGCTGTGCGCATTCGTGACTATCACGAAAAGCAGAAACAGGGTTCCTGGCAATACCAGGAGGCCGACGGTTCTATCTACGGTCAGAAAGTCATGCCTCTCGACAGAGTGGGAATCTACGTTCCTGGCGGCAAGGCCAACTATCCGTCATCCATGCTGATGAATGCCATTCCAGCGCAAGTGGCCGGAGTGAAGGAGATTATCGCAGTAGTGCCGACACCCTGGAGCGAGGCCGGTGATCTGGTGTTCGCCGCTGCGGCACTTGCTGGTGTACAAACTTTGTTCACGATTGGTGGAGCGCAGGCCGTTGGTGCACTCGCCTTCGGTACCCAGAGCGTTCCCAAGGTGGACAAGATCACCGGGCCCGGGAATATCTACGTGACCATTGCCAAGAAGCAGGTCTTTGGCGAGGTAGGGATCGACATGATTGCGGGGCCTTCCGAGCTGACCATCATCTGCGATGGAGAGACCAATCCAGACTGGATAGCGATGGACCTGTTTTCCCAGGCCGAGCACGACGAGCAGGCGCAGTCGATATTGATCAGCGACAACGCCGCTTTTCTGGATGCTGTCATGGCGAGCATAGAGCGCCTGCTACCCGCCATGACGCGTCGGGAAATTATTGGCAAGTCCTTGAAGAGCAGGGGTATTTTTATCAAGACTCGCTCGCTGCAAGAGGCCGCCACGGTCAGTGACTTGATTGCGCCGGAACACCTTGAACTGTCTGTTGCAGACCCGCAGGGATTGGCAGAATACATTACTCATGCTGGAGCTCTTTTCATGGGGCGCTACAGTGCTGAGGCCCTGGGAGATTACTGTGCGGGTCCCAGCCATGTCCTGCCGACTTCCGGCACGGCCAGATTCTTTTCTGCGCTGGGGGTGTATGACTTTCAGAAACGCACTTCGATCATTCAATGTTCGGCACAAGGAGCTTCAAGTCTGGCCGGAATTGCGTCTGAACTTGCTACCAATGAGTTCTTGCAGGCGCACGCCGAATCTGCCGCATATCGCAAATAGACAACTGTCTGCTGTGAAGGAATTCAGTTACCGGGCAGCTCAGGAATGCGATATTGTGCCGTGCCGCTTCCCAGTTGCACCGGGATCGTCAGATTTTCCCCCTCTCGATAAATACCCAGATCTACCATTTGTCCCGGCGCTTTTCTGTTGATCTGATCGATGGCGCCAATAACACTCGTGATCATACTGCCGTCGATGGCAATCATGACATCGCCCGGTTTGATGCCTGCCAGTTCTGCTGGACTGGCCGCATTCACCTGTTCGATGAGGAGGCCTGACACGTCGGAACGACCAAAGAAGTTGAGACTGGACTCCTGCGTGAGCATCTCGCCCGTGATAACACCCAGATAACCTGGAGTGACCTCGCCGAATGCTATCAATTGATCGACAACCACCATGGCCTTATTGATGGGCACAGCAAAGCCGATACCATCGGATCCACCCGACTGTGAATAAATGAAGGAATTGATGCCGATCAGTTCACCATTGGCATTCACGAGGGCGCCGCCAGAGTTGCCGTAGTTGATGGCGGCGTCAGTCTGGATGTACTCGACAATAGGCAGGCCATTCTGGGGAATACCAAGAGCACTCACGATACCCCTGGATACAGACTTTTGACTGATCAGTTCCTGGCTTGGGAAGCCGATTGCCAAAACGGTATCACCCACGCGCACTGTGTCTGAAGAACCAATGGGAATTGCTGCAGGCAATGCCGCAGCTTCGATCTTGAGCAGCGCCAGGTCAGTCCCCGGATCGGAGCCGATCAGCTGGGCCGCCCGGATGAAGGTTTCACTACTAAGATCGCCGAAGCGAACTTCAATATCTTCCGCGCCCTCGATGACATGCAGCGAAGTAAGCACATGACCTTCGTTACTCACGATTACCCCGGAGCCCAGGCTATTATAGGATCGTTCTGCCGGAATGTTCTGCAGCAGGTTGCGGAACATCGGTGGTATATCTTCCGGCGGCGGCAACTGGATCTGTTGTCTGATGGTTGAGTGGATGCTGACGACGGCAGGGGCTGCGGTGTCTACTGCGTCTGCCAGCGAGAAAGGCAGCGCACTGCCTGCAGAGGCGGTCGGCTTCACGGGTTCTTGCAGCAAAATACCACCAAGCCTGTTGATTTGCTGATATTGGACCAAGATAACGGCAAACAGGACGCCGGCTATCGTGGGCCAGCTAATGAACTGGAGGAACTTTTTCATGATATCTCGCGGCGGTTCAGGCCGCTGTGAATGCTTCTGTTACCATATGAGCCTGAGAGGCGCACTGGTCTTGTACCGTGGCGGGTGTCCGCCGGAAGTGCGCTCATTATGCGAGTAAACATCTGCCATGTGAAGGTGAATTCGGATGTATGTAACGCTGGACGAAGTCTTGAAGGAATTGAAAACACTGCTGCGTCCGGAGCAGTTCAACGATTACTGTCCCAACGGACTACAGGTCGAAGGGCGAAGCTCAGTGCGCAGAATTGTCTCGGGGGTCACGGCGAGTCAGGCCTTGATAGACCGTGCCATTGCTGCGGAGGCAGATCTGATTCTGGTTCATCATGGGTATTTCTGGCGTGGTGAGGACGCGGCGGTGACCGGGATCAAGAAGTCCCGCATCCATTCACTGTTGACGCATGACATCAGCCTGCTGGCCTACCATCTGCCTCTGGATGCGCATGCCGAACTTGGCAATAACGCACAATTAGGCAAATTGCTGGGTTTCAGCACCACTGGAGACATCGGCAAGCAGAACAATCACAGTATAGGATTGACGGGAGAGGTTGCCGAACCGTGCTCTGGTGTGCAGCTAGCGATGTTGCTTGAATCAAAACTGGGCAGGGCGCCGTTGCATATTGCGGCCAGTGACAGGGAGATAGGGACAGTCGCCTGGTGTACTGGCGGCGCACAGAACTACATCGAGTTGGCTGTGAAGGCCGGAGTGGATGCGTACATTACAGGGGAAATTTCCGAGCAGACCGTGCACATCGCCCGCGAGACCGGGATCCACTTCTTTGCTGCAGGTCATCATGCCACTGAACGATATGGCGTGCAGGCGGTTGCAGCGCATCTGGCTACCCGTTTCGGTCTCGAACATCAATTCATCGATATCGATAACCCCGTGTAGCTAGATGATGTTTTTGTCCTTCATCAGCCGGACTACCTGGTTGATACATTCGTCGATCGAGAGAGTGCCTGTATCCAGAGCCAGATCGGGAGACTCCGGCTCGTCATAGGGAAAGGACACGCCCGGGATGTCGGTCGATGGAGAGAGCTCGGCGGCAGCGTAAAGACCGCTCGGATCGCGCTGTTTGCAGACTTCCAGGGACGGATTCAAATAGATGATGAAACAGTTGTCACGCCCGATCACGCTCAGCGCGTGTTCGCGCGAATCCTTGCTTGGTGCCACGAAGGCCGCGCAGCAAATCAGGCCTGAATCGTTCAGCAGTTTCGCGACATTGGCGCTGCGACGGAGATTCTCGGCGCGTCCTTCCTGATCATGCGGCAGATCCTTGCTGATGCCAAGACGCATGGTCTTGCCGTCCAATACGGTGCTGACGCGGCCCATGTCGAACAGACGCCGCTCCAGGCTGTGTGCCAGGGTGGATTTTCCGGAACCGGATATGCCGATGAACATCACCGTGGCTGGGCTCTGGCCATAGCGTGCGGCTCGCTCTTCGCGTGTCACATGGATGGTGCTGCTCACAGCTTCTTCGTGCACTGCTGAGGCGCCCTTGCTGACGCTGATCATGCCGGCACCCACAGTAACGTTGGTCAGCCTGTCTATAACTATAAAGGCACCGGTACTGCGGTTCGCGCTGTAATTGTCGATGCTGACCAATTGGTCGACTGTGATCTCGCACTCGCCGATGCCGTTCAGCTCCAGTGACGGAGCAGGGCGCTTTTCCAGCGTGTTGACGTCGATCAGGTTCTTGAGCGTACTGATTCGACCGGTCACGGTCTTGGTGCCCAGCTTGAAGTCATACATCTTGCCCGGCAGCATTGGTTGTTCGATCATCCACACCAGGGTCGCGTTGAAGGAATCGGTCACGACAGGATAATTGTCGCTGTGCACGATCATGTCGCCTCGGCTGATGTCGATCTCGTCTTCCAGTGTCAGTGTGATGGCCATCTCGGTGTAAGCAGACTCCAGCTCCTCGTCATAGGTAACGATGGATTTCACGCGACTCTTTTTCTGCGAAGGCAGCACCACGATCTCGTCGCCCTTGCGTACTACACCGGATGCGATCGTGCCGCAGAAACCACGGAAGTTGAGATTGGGTCGGTTGACGTACTGTACGGGAAAGCGCAGATCAGTAAGGTTACGATCCTTGGCAATTTCCACGGTCTCGAACAGTGACATCAGTGTTTGCCCTGTGTGCCACGGCATGTGCTCGCTCGGATTTACCACGTTGTCGCCATTGAGGGCCGACATCGGGATGAAGTAGAAATCGGCCTTCGTGAGCTTGCTGGTAAACTGGATGTAATCCGCCTTGATGTGTTCGTACACTTCCTCGCTGTAATTCACGAGGTCCATCTTGTTGATAGCCACAACGATGTGTTTTATACCAAGCAGTGACGTAATGAAGCTGTGTCGCCGTGTTTGCACCTGCACGCCATGGCGCGCATCGATGAGAATCACTGCCAGGTCGCAGGTAGAGGCCCCGGTCGCCATGTTCCGTGTGTACTGTTCATGGCCGGGAGTGTCGGCGATGATGAATTTGCGCTTTGCTGTTGAGAAGTAGCGATAGGCCACATCGATGGTGATGCCCTGTTCGCGTTCGGCCTGCAGACCATCAACCAGTAATGCCAGATCGATCGCACCTCCGGTCGTGCCGGATTTCACACTGTCGGCCTTGATCGCGCTGAGCTGATCTTCGTAGATCATCTTGGAGTCATGCAGCAACCTGCCAATCAGTGTGCTCTTGCCGTCATCCACGCTGCCACAGGTCAGCAGTCGCAGCAGTTCCTTGCGTTCGTGTTGGGCCAGATAGGCGTTGATGTCCGTGCTGATGAGATCCGATTGGTGCGACATAGTGATTAAACCTGGTTTTGACTGTTCTGTTACAGAATCTTGTTTACGACGACGCGGCTGGCGTCAGAAATAACCCTTGCGCTTCTTGTCTTCCATCGAGCCGGCTTTGTCGCTGTCGATCAGGCGGCCCTGGCGCTCGGAGGTGGTGGTCAGCAGCATTTCCTGAATGATGTCGGTCAACTGGGTTGCGTTGGATTCCACCGCGCCGGTCAGTGGATAGCAGCCCAGTGTGCGGAAGCGGACCATCTTGTTCACTGCTTTCTTGCGCAGCTCTCTCGGCATGCGTTCGTCGTCCACAAGGATATCGACACCCTCCATCTGCACGACGGGGCGCTCTTTGGCGAAATAAAGAGGCACAATGTCGATGTTGTTCAGATAGATGTATTGCCATATATCGAGTTCAGTCCAGTTCGACAGTGGGAAAACGCGAATGCTCTCCCCCTTGTTGACCTTGCAGTTGTAGATGTTCCACAGCTCTGGGCGCTGGTTCTTTGGATCCCAGCCGTGGTTCTTGTCGCGGAAGGAGAAGACACGTTCTTTCGCGCGGGACTTTTCCTCGTCACGTCGTGCGCCGCCAAAGGCCGCATCGAACTTGTGCTTGGTCAGCGCTTGGCGCAACGCCTGTGTCTTCATCACGTCGGTATGTTTCTCGCTGCCGTGGGTGAAAGGGCCGATACCAGCCTCTACGCCTTCCTGATTTATATGTACGATCAGATCCAGGCCGAGTTTCTTTACCTGATTGTCGCGGAACTCGATCATCTCCCGGAACTTCCAGGTGGTGTCGATGTGCATCAGGGGAAATGGCGGTTTGCCGGGATAGAAGGCTTTCATGGCAAGGTGCAGCATGACGGCGGAGTCCTTGCCGATGGAGTAGAGCATCACAGGATTATCGAACTCTGCCGCCACTTCGCGAATGATGTGGATGCTTTCGGCTTCGAGTTGTTTCAGGTGAGTCAGATTGTATTGAGTCATGCTTGTTCACTTTGTCGTGTTTATGTAATCCGCTGCTGCCATCAGGAGAGCGGGTCACGGGATCATTTACTGGGAGTGCCAGGAGTTGCCAATGGGGAAGGCGATCTACAGATAGTCCTTGTCTGACTCTTTGAACTTCTCCAGCCCGAAGTCTTCCGCCAGGGCGCCTGACTGATTGGGATTCTTTCTGGGCGCATAGTCTTTGGGTGCCTGCAGGTCGTTGTCTATTGGCAGAGCAAGACCGAAGACGCCCTCGGATGATGCGGGCAGCAGCTTGCTGGCGACCTCGCCAGAACACAAATCCTGTGCGCCGGTTGCCAGATGCTGGTAGACATCCTTGTAGCTGTCTGTCATTTGCTGCACCAATTCGGCTGTCATGCTGAAATGTTCGCTAACCTCTTCTCTGTAGCGGGCATGGCTGCGCTGTAGTTCCTGCAGCTGTTGTTCAAGGTCATTGATTTTCTCGGGGTTGGAGGTTGTGCGTCCAGCCAGCACAAAACCAACAGCGATTCCGACTGCAAGACAGCCAAATGCGGTCAACCATAACATATCAAACCATTGCCTCTTGTCTGCGAAACCACGTCATACGTGGCTCAGAAAGTTCGGGTTGCGCAAGTATAGCCTGAATTGCCTGGTTCTGGGGCAAGAAATTCCTGCCTCTGCGCCGATTCCGAGTGGGTTCTGGAGTGCTGGGTCAGCTCATAGTAGACGGTGTCGCTGGTCTGGTTGGTTCTGTTTGCCGTAGAATGCTCAGCCTTCAGTGTGCAGCCATGCTCCCTCATATATATGTACCTATATTCACAATGAAATCAGGAATGACTCCGCTTGAACGTTATCGCCTGGACCTTGCAGAGGGGATCCTCACGCCCGATCCTGCCCAGGCGATTACAATGCTGCACTTTCAGCGTGTCTATGACGAATTGCTGCAGGTTTCAAATAGTTCGGTGAGCGGTACTGTGGCGGCATTGCACTGGCTGAAGCGCCGCTGGTCAAAGGAGCCGCGCGACACCAATCAGGTGCGAGGACTCTATCTTTATGGGGGAGTGGGCAGAGGCAAGACCTATTTGATGGATGTGTTTTTCGAAAGTCTGCCTTTCGAAGACAAGATGCGTACGCACTTTCATCGATTCATGCAGCGAGTGCATGCCGAGTTGACTACTCTCAAACAGCAGAAAAACCCTCTTGAAACTGTTGCCCGCAGGATTGCCCGGGAAGCGCGAGTACTTTGTTTCGACGAATTCTTTGTTTCCGACATTGCCGATGCAATGATTCTGGGAGGGTTGTTGACGCACCTTATGGAGGAGGGGGTCACACTGGTAGCAACCTCCAATATAGCGCCTGCCCGGCTTTACGAGAATGGCCTGCAACGTGAGCGCTTTCTTCCGGCCATTGCCCTGCTCAAGCAATTCACTGAAGTTGTCAAGCTGGATGGTGGAGTTGATTACCGGTTGCGTAGTTTGCAGCAGGCGCAGATTTACTACAGCCCTCTAGGCGAGGAGGCTGATGCGGAGCTGCTTCGCTGTTTCCGCAGTCTGGCCCCTGATCACGCCGTGGTCGAGGAAAGAAATGCCATTGAGGTACTGGGGCGCCAGATCATGTCGCGCATGAGCGCGGACGATGTCATTTGGTTCGATTTTGCCGATCTGTGTGGCGGCCCACGCAGTGCCTACGACTATATTGAACTCGCCAAGCTCTACCATGCCATCCTGCTGAGCAATGTTCCACAACTGGGGGCAGACAAGGATGACATGGCCCGTCGCTTTGTCAGCCTGGTCGACGAGCTCTATGATCGTAACGTCAAGCTGATCATCTCCGCTGCGATCCCGCTACTGCAACTCTATGAAGGCAGCAGTCTGGCTTTTGTCTTCGAACGCACCAGCAGCCGACTTCTGGAGATGCAGTCCCATGAGTATCTGGGGCGTGAACACCGACCGTGAGATGCGTATGGTTTCTGGTTCGAAAGCCGTGCGCGAAGTTCATGAATTTGACAGGTTTGTGGCTATTAGTGCTTGAAAAGTCAAAGTCGCTTCGGTAGTATTCGCGCTCCTTGAAGACAATGCTCCTTTGGTGAAAGTAAATGAAGACCTTTATTGCGAAACCGCAGAATGTGGAACACAACTGGCTGCTCCTGGATGCCGAAGGGCAAACCCTTGGCCGCATGGCCGCTGAAATAGCCACCCGTCTGCGCGGTAAGCACAAGCCCGAATACACCCCCCACGTTGATACTGGCGACTATATTGTCGTGATCAATGCTGAGAAAGTGGCGGTGACCGGCAAGAAAGTAACGGACAAGATTTATCACTCTCACTCAGCATTCCCGGGTGGCATCAAGTCCATTCCGTTTGGCAAGCTGGTTGATCGGGCGCCGGAGCGTGTGATCAAGCTGGCCGTCAAAGGAATGCTGCCACGCACCCCTCTTGGCAGGGCGATGTTCAAGAAACTGAAGGTTTATGCGGGCGCAGAGCACCCTCATACTGCACAACAACCGCAAGCGCTGACACTGTAAGAGGTTCACTGAATAGAATGGCTACGACACAATATTACGGTACAGGTCGACGCAAAACCGCCACAGCCCGCGTGTTCTTGACCAAAGGTACTGGCGCGATGACCATCAATAATCGCACGCTGGATAACTATTTCGGTCGCGAAGTTGCACGTATGGTCATTCAGCAGCCGCTTGAGCTGGTTGGGCTGCAGGGTAAATTCGATATCATGATCACGGTAAAAGGCGGCGGCAGTTTCGGTCAGGCTGGAGCCATCAGACACGGCATTACTCGGGCATTGATGGAGTATGACGGCGAACTGCGCCCTACACTGAGAAAAGCCGGTTTCGTTACACGTGACGCCCGTGCTGTAGAACGTAAGAAGGTTGGTCTGCGCAAAGCGCGCAAGAGGCCACAGTTCTCCAAACGTTAATACAGCGGGTTCTGCCCGTTGTTCTGAGGGTATTGCGGTGGTTCTGTTCTTCAGGCCGCTAGCAGCAGCAAGTATCATAAAAGCGCTTCTGCCAATTTGGCACGGCGCTTTTTTTTTACTGAAAAATAAAAATTCTTCATTAAAATCAAAAAGTTGCCGGTGTATTGCTGTTGTTGGCGCTTGAAAAAAAACCGAAAACTCACTACCATTCGCCGCATTCGAAAAGCCGCTGCATACAGGGGAGCTCTGCGCTTCTCGTTTCTGCCCTTAAATTCTGAATTCTTGCCGTTTTCAGAGAGGGAGTTTTTAATATTATCAATGCTCAGGAGATAACACGGTGAGTGAAGACGGTACTGATTCTGGCCGCAGACGATTCTTGTTGGGGTCTACCTCGGTTGTAGGGGTTGCTGGAGTAGTGGGTGCTGCAGTGCCCTTCGTTGGATCGTGGAGCCCAAGTGCCAAAGCACGGGCTGCCGGCGCTCCTGTCAGGGTCGATATCAGCTCGATTGAAGAGGGCGGCATTCTTGGGCCTATCCCCGCATGGCGTGGTAGACCAATATTCGTCGTGAGACGCACTCAGGCAGCGCTGGCTGCTCTTCCTGAACTGGATGATCGCCTGCAGGACCCCGATTCTGTACAACCCGAACAGCCTGCATATGCCGTAAATGCACACCGCTCACGCCAGCCTGAAATTCTGGTGTTGGTTGGCCTGTGCCCACATTTGTTCTGTTCCCCGACCCCACACGTAGCACTCCAAGCGCAGCCGTTTGATGCCGATTGGAAAGGCGGTTTCTTCTGCCCTTGTCACGGATCGCGTTTCGACCTGGCTGGCAGGGTATATTCGGGCTCTCCTGCGTCACGCAATATGCAAGTACCGCCCTACTATTACGAGTCCGACACTGTCCTGGTTATTGGTGAAGATGGGGTGAGCGCATAATGAGTACATCGAACAAAAGCGGCTGGATTGTGTCTTCACTCGTAGGACTGAGAGACTGGACCAACGATCGTCTGCCCATCGTTGCCGCTTGGGAGCGGCACATGAGCAAGTACTATGCGCCTAAGAATTTCAACTTCTGGTATTTCTTTGGTGTTCTCTCGCTGGTAGTTCTGGTGCTGCAACTCGTCACTGGCGTTTGGCTGACCATGAACTACACAAACAGCGCAGAAGGTGCTTTCGCGTCCGTTGAATACATCATGCGTGATGTGGAATGGGGATGGTTACTGCGATATCTGCACTCAACAGGGGCCTCAGCATTTTTCGTTGTCGTCTACCTGCATATGTTCCGCGGTCTGATGTACGGTTCTTACAAAAAGCCTCGTGAACTGGTCTGGGTCTTTGGTATGGCTATTTACCTGGTGCTGGTAATTGAAGGTTTCCTGGGTTATGTGCTGCCTTGGGGGCAGATGTCCTACTGGGGAGCGAACGTGATCGTTTCATTGGTGGGAGCGATTCCCGTTATTGGTGAGGATCTACTGGTATGGGTGCGTGGTGACTACCTGATTTCTGGTGCGACGCTGAACCGCTTCTTTGCTCTGCACGTTGTGGCGCTGCCAATCGTCCTATTGGCACTGGTGGTTCTCCACCTTCTGGCGCTGCATGAAGTGGGTTCCAACAATCCTGACGGTATCGAAATCAAGAAAAACAAGGGGCCAGATGGTATTCCGTTGGACGGCGTTCCATTCCATCCCTACTACACTGTACATGACCTCGTCGGCATAACTGTTTTTCTGTTCGTATTCTGCTTCATCGTTTTCTTCGTCCCGGAAATGGGCGGTTACTTCCTTGAGCACGCCAATTTTCAGGAAGCAGACCCACTCAAGACCCCCGAACACGTCCCGCCCGTTTGGTACTACACGCCGTTCTACTCCATGCTGCGTGCTGTGACAGTGCCATTGTTTGGTATTGATGCGAAATTCTGGGGCCTGATCGTCATGTTTGGAGCGATTGCTATTCTGTTCGTGGTGCCTTGGCTTGATCGGAGTCCGGTTAAATCTATTCGTTACAAGGGCTGGGGCAGCCGAATCGCACTGCTGGCTTTCACTGTCAGCTTCATTATTCTCGGCGTACTTGGCACGATGGCTGTAAGTCCAGCGCGTACCCTGCTGGCTCAGCTCATGACCGTGGTTTACTTCGCGTTCTTCTTCGCGATGCCGTGGTATACAGCGAAGGAGAAGACCTTCCCTGAGCCACTGCGTGTGACGGGCCGCTGGATTACCTGGAAACAGATGGTCATTACATTGGCTTTGCTGAGTGCTCTGGTATTTCTGCCCCTCAAAGCAGTTGGTGCAGAGGTCTCAGTGCCGCTCGACGATGTAGCGGTGGATGTTGGAAATCAGGAATCACTGCAGTCCGGCTATAAGTACTATATGAATTACTGTGTAGCTTGCCACTCTTTGCAATACGCACGTTATGAGCGTACTGCGAATGACTTGGGCATTCCACTGGATGTGGTCATGGAGAATCTGATCTTCAATGAGCATCAGATCGGTGACCTGATGAACAACAGCATGTCCACCGAGCACGCCAAGAACTGGTTTGGTGCTGCACCACCCGATCTGACGCTCATTGGCCGTGTGCGTAGTCCGGAGTGGCTCTATACGTACCTGCGTACTTTCTACGCCGATGACTCCAGACCCTATGGCGTCAACAACGTAGTGTTTCCGAACGTCGGTATGCCCAACGTGCTGCACGAGCTGCAGGGTGATGTGGTATGTGCTGGTGGTGACACTGAACACTGCGAGCCGACCCATGTCGCAGGCACGGGCAGCATGGTACCTGAAGAGTTTGATGTAGTAGTCGCAGATATCGTGAACTTCCTGTACTACATCGGCGAACCGATTCGTGCAAAGCGTGAATATATGGGATTCTTCGTGCTGGGTTTCCTCGCGATCTTGTTTGTGTTCACGACGCTCCTGAATCGCGAATACTGGAAAAAAATTCACTGATCCCGATCCAACTGGAATCAGTCAGCAAATCAGAGAATTGAGGTTTAGAGTATGGGTGTGGTCGCTAAACGTTCTTCCATGACGTTCTATTCTGATGGTGCGAGTCAGTACAGCCATCGAGTCAGAATCGTCCTGGCTGAGAAAGGGGTAACGGTTGAGACTATTGACGTCGATCCGGACAAGAAACCGGAAGATCTGGCATCCCTGAACCCATACAACAGTTTGCCAACTCTGGTTGATCGTGATCTGGTGCTTTATGAAGCCAATATCATGATGGAATATCTGGACGAGCGCTTTCCTCATCCGCCACTGTTTCCAGTTTACCCGGTTGCCAGAGCACAGAGCCGCTTGTGGATGTATCGCATCCAGCGAGACTGGTGTGCTCTGGTTGACTTCATCATGGCGGGGAAGGGAACTCCTGCCGAGTTGGACAAAGCGCGCAAGGAGCTCAGGGAGAGCCTGACTTCGATCGCGCCGATCTTCTCGGAAAAACCATATTTCATGAGTGATGAATTCACGATCGTCGATTGCTGTGTGACTCCAATTCTCTGGCGACTCCCGGCAATGGGCATTGAACTGTCTGATGCCAAGGCGCTCCAGCCTTTGTTGGAATACCGTGCCAGATTGTTCACTCGTGATTCAGTGCGCGCCAGTCTGTCCGAGCAAGAAAGAGAAATGGTCTGACGTCAGACTGCTACCTGCCTCATCTTGCTGCAGGTGTTCTCCCTAATCGGTATACAGTATGACCATGACCTCCAGTCGCCCCTACATTCTGCGTGCACTCTACGAGTGGATTCTCGAGAATGGCTGTACGCCCTACATCCTTGTTAATGCTTTTGGCTCTGGAGTCAGGGTGCCGCAGGAGCACGTTAAGGATGGCCAGATTATCTTGAATATTTCTCCATCAGCCGTGCATGGCCTGCGGATACTGGACGAAGCTATTGATTTCAGTGGGCGATTTGCCGGTATTCCAACTCCAGTCTACGTTCCTGTCGGCTCTGTGATGGGAATTTATGCGCGGGAGAATGGCCAGGGCATGGTGTTCGAGCCTGAGAAGCCACAGCCTGAACCGCCGCCGTCGCCGACGACCGCCTCCTCAGGCAGGAGTGGTGCAAAGAGCGTGAGTAATCGTCCTTCCTTGCGAGTAGTGAAGTGAGCTGTCCGTTTGAGGACAGCTCGGCCACATCTGTCTAGATATACTCAAATACCTTGACGACTTTGGAGACGCCGGTGATATTGCGAGCCAGCAATGCCGCTCTGTCGCCCTCTGCCTGAGAAAGCATCCCCATAAGATAAACTGCGCCGTTTTCGGTGATCACACGAATCTGGCGCGCCGGCACGTCCTTGTTGGAGGTCAACTGAGTCCTTACCTTAGTGCTGATCCAGCTGTCGTTGGTACGAGAGAGAAGGGTAGTCTTGCCTGCGACTTCCAACTCATTATGCACACGGCGAACCTGGTTGCTGGCGGCGGCTGCTATCTCGCCGGCACGAATCTTCAGGGCCTCCGATTGCACCTGACCCACCAGCAGCACAACACCGTTGTGACTGATGACATTGAAATGAGCGTCTCGGAATTGAGGTTCCATGGATTTCATGTTGACGGTAACTTTTGTTTCGATGGATTCATCTTCAACGATCATTCCCGCGGTTCTCAAGCCGGGGTCTTCCTGAAGTCCGTTCTCGTCTGTAGTGGCTACCAGTATAGAGGTACACCCGGTACTCATGACCAGCAATGCAGCGGCAATCAAACGATATATTTTCATGATTCATCTTCTCCAAAAATTTGAATGTCTATCAGATCACAAAGGCTGTGGAGTATCAGTAAATGAACCTCCTGAATCCTTGCGACTGACTGTGCAGGTACCCGAATCTCGACATCGTCGCCGTTCAGCAATTCTGCCATTTCACCACCGTCTCTGCCCGTTAGGGCAACTACGCAGACGCCGCGATCATGCCCGGCCTTGATTGCCTCAGACGCGTTCCTCGAGTTTCCGCTGGCAGAAATTGTCAACAGTACATCGCCCTCCTGAGCCAGCACTCTGAGTTGCTTTGAAAACACTTCCTTATAGGTATGGTCGTTAGCAATGGCTGTCAGCGCTTGACTGTCAGCGTTGAGGGCTATTGCAGGCAAGCCTGGTCGTTCTCGTTCGTAGCGATTCAGAAGGGTCGATGCGAAGTATTGCGCCAAGCCACCCGAACCCGCTGTCCCGCAGCACATGACCTTTCGTCCCTGCAAAAGTGCCCCAGTTATAAGCTCGCTGGCCTTCACGACTGCAGGAGCCAACACAGCAGAAGCACTCTGCTTGGTAGCAATGCTGTGGCTGAAATGCTGACCTACGCGTTGTTGCAAATCCATAAGGAACGATTATCCGCCAGCTTGCTTTCAGGTGTATCTATAGGCGGCCATTCTACTGTAATTTCTTCAACTGTACATGAATGCTGGCAACAGCAGATGTTATGCGTGATTTGCTTCACGAGCGTTCTCAAGCCATTTCGAATGCACTCTGTATCCAGTCGAAGTGAAAAGACCCGGATTTTTGACCAGGAGAAATGCCGAGTACATCGAAACGGCATGGAGCGCGGTTGGTAAGTTGCAGCGACTTGAGGTAGCTCTGTGCAGTACGCATAAGTTTGCGTTGCTTGCGGTAATCGACGCTCTCGGCGGGGGTGCCATAGGCCAACGAGCGGCGGAAACGAACCTCGACAAAGACCAGGCAGGTTGTATCACGCATGATCAGGTCGATTTCACCCAGCTTGCACTGGTAGTTGGCACTGATGAGTTCCAGTCCCTGAGCGATGAGATATTGAGCTGCGGCTTTTTCTTGGACTTCACCGAAGGCCCGACGACGAGAGGGTTCTACAGCGATTGAAGTTGTATGCGGTTTCATCAGTTCACGTCCGTTGTGAGTCTGGGGAGTTCTCAATGAGTATAGCTGTCTATTCAGGGCTCAGCGCGGCAGTGAGTTGGCAACGCCATTCTCGATTAACGCATTGTTTAGTTGGCGTCGGATACCCCCGTCCGGCTTCATGCTCAGCATACCGGTAGCGCCGACAATGCGTGTGTAAGGGAAGCGGTGCATCTGCTCCAGTCGCAGGTATAAACGATAGCTGTCAACACCCATGGCGCGCAGCCGCTGCACAGGGCCAGACGCCGCCGCCCAGGTACTGGAGACACTGCGTTTGAGAGGATCGTTGTCCTCAAGCACCCAAGGGGCGTCAGAGAAGATAATGCCATTCAGGTCGCGATTGGTCACAGCACTGGAGCCACCATCATAGATCGAGGGCATGGCATAGACGGGGACATCGCCCGCGAAATGCAACTCCAGCGTGGGATTGATCTGGCGTCCCTCTGCAGGATTGGCCAGAAGGAAGATGAAGTCTACATCCTGGCGTCGGCGCGGGGTGAATTGCACACTCTCTCTGGGCACCAGATTGCGGATCTGTGCTGCGCGGGTCTTGCTGGCATCAATACTGAATATGCGTTCGATGACTGGTGAGTAGTTTCCTGAGTCGGCAAAGGAGTCAATGGACACAATGCGCCCTCCCAACTCTGTCCAGTAGTTCACGAAAGTATCCTGAATTCGCTGATAGTCTTCACCTGTTGGAGTCAGAACAGCCGCATTGCGATGACCGGCTGCCCATGCTGTGTCTGCAGCCTGCATGATTTCATCTTCAGGTGCGAGGCCGAATTGGTAGAGCCCCTCTGGTGTCATGCTGCCTGGGTCACCGTAATTCAGCGCCAAGGTTGGTACTGGCATCGGGCGACTGGATTGTTGCATTCTTCGGACTGCGTCCTTGAGTACTGGTCCGATGATCATGTCCACGCCGTCCTCTACAGCCTGATCATATGAAGTAAGGACGTCCGCACGAAAACTGGTGTCGTAGATGCGGACTGCGGGCACATCATGCCCCTGTGCAATCGCATCATAATAAGCGCTGAGAAACCCCTCACTGATGGCTCTTCCAAGTGGTTCCTGCATAGGCAGCACGAGAGCTATTTCTCTGGGGCGCTGCTCCCAGATGTCATAGATGAGGCTCAATGCTTCGGGTAACTGCCCCGAGGCGCTGTGTTGTGTCCAAGTGTTGCGCCATTGGTCAATTGCACTCATCTGCGACTGAATGTGATGCTGATTGGTGTTGACGAGTCGCATCAGCTCCAGCCAGCCACGCAATTCATATGAATCCACATTGACGTTACTTAATGTAGATGCAGGGGCGCTCGAGAGTATCTCCCAGATGGCATTATTGTTGGCAGCGAGCGCTTCCCGGCCAAGTAAAGGCGCCAGTTGAATTCTTTCTCGCACTGCCGTTATATGTTCTCCGGAGCGGAAGTAGCTCTCTGAACGCAGTTGCCTGACACCCATCTGCAGAATCGGGTCCAGGGCAGCAACATTGCTTACCACTGGATTCTCAAGTGCGAGCAGGGCTAGAGCGATTTCCTCTCTGGACAATGCGAGGGATGCCTGAGCCAGTGCGTATCGGACTTGCAATGCCTGCGGTAAATTCTGAGTGTTCTGTATTTCAGCCAGGACCACTTGGGCATCGTCAAGAGAGCCTGCCTCCAGCATAAGGTCTACGGCATCCATCAGGAGTACCTCAGCCGTCGGCGAGCGACTGTTGCGTGCCGTCTG
Source organism: Gammaproteobacteria bacterium (assembly GCA_030682575.1). Taxonomy (GTDB): domain Bacteria; phylum Pseudomonadota; class Gammaproteobacteria; order Pseudomonadales; family Pseudohongiellaceae; genus UBA5078. The sequence goes on along the minus strand of JAUXNX010000011.1, from coordinate 65,131 downwards.
CAGCAGCGATTCGATAGCGGATGTCTGTGTAGTGATTTCCGGTTCGTCAACAGGTGTGGCAGGGGGCTGCGATACTGTTGTGCCTGCACAGGACATCAGCAAAGACAATGCGAGCAGGGCCATAGACGCCTGGAATTTCGATTTGAACTTCTCTGGAGGGGGATTTGTGATGCGCATGAGTGCTGGTCTGGCTGGTTGCGTCTAGTGACTGACCGGGCCGAGAAGCTTATTACAGTTGGTGTGTGCGAGCAACCTGCCGTGGTTCGTATACCTGCATGCGTCATGCTGTATGGCTGTGTATACTGCTGACTTTCTCACCTACTTACTGACTCGTCTCATCAGGAGCTGTACCTGCCATGTCCGATCCAGTCAAAAAACAGGCAGCCCTCTATATCGTAGCCACCCCCATTGGCAATTTGGGTGATATGACGGGCAGGGCAGTTGAGATTATGAAGATGGTCGACCTGATCGCTGCGGAGGACACCCGGCACAGTGGTCGCCTGCTTCAACATTTTGGTGTTGCTACCCGCATGACTTCCTATCACGATTTCAGTGATGAAACCCGTGTCGATGACCTTATTGGTAAATTGTCCGGTGGATTGTCGATTGCACTCATTTCTGACGCAGGAACTCCGCTCATCTCTGATCCTGGTTATCGGTTGGTGGTGCGAGCCCGGCAGGCCGGAATTCCAGTGATTCCCATTCCCGGAGCGTGCGCACTGACAACGGCGCTGAGTGCTGCGGGATTACCCAGTGACCGCTTTGTGTTCGAAGGGTTTCCTTCTGCGAAACGCGTTGCCAGATTGAAGCAATTTGAAGGCCTTCTGAAGGAAGTGCGAACGCTTATTTTCTACGAGTCGCCACATCGCATACTCGACTGTGTGCAGGATTTGCATGCGGTGTTTGGAAGTGACCGAGAGGTGGTGTTGTGTCGCGAACTGACCAAGACCTTTGAGAGCATTCACGGCGATACGCTTGGCAATCTGCTGCCTTGGTTGCAGCAGGATGACAACCGCCAGCGTGGCGAATTCGTGGTGTTGGTCAAGGGCGCTGAAGAGAACCCTGTGCAGGAACTGGATGGTGATGCGGAGAGAGTTCTGGATATCCTTCTGGAAGAGTTGTCTACCAAACAGGCGGCCGCAATGGCCGCCCGCATTACAGGAGTGAAGAAAAATCTGCTCTATCAGCGCGCCTTGAGCAGGATGGAGTAGTTCAGGTTCAGATTTCAGGGTTTTCGAACCCATTGCCCGGGGCTGCCTTCGACGAAATGGCCAGAGCGAGTGTTTTCAAAAGCACGCGTGAAGGCCAGCTTGGCAACGTCCTGGACAGCAATACCATTTTCGCGCGCGATTTGCTCATACCGCTGTCTTCGCTGTGCGTTCACATCATTGACCAAGGCGACGACATCAGCAGGAACGTTGCTCTGTACAAAGCCAATGTAACCGTCCTGTTTCTCACCAATTTGCCCCGCAGTCTTGGCTTCTTCCAGTGTCGCCGCGAAGGCGCTGCCCATTGACAGCATCAGCAGTAGAAAACTCCAACTGATTATCTTTACCAATTTGTTGTTGCTACTCATGTCAGTGCCTCCCTTAGAATAATCCGCTGTCGCCGGTGAAGATGTCGTCGAGTTCCCGCTCTACTCTTACGCGGATTTCGTGCTCGATCCTCACATTCAAATTGATGGTGATGGGTTCGTTTGGCATGGCCACCTGTACGGTCGGAGTACATGCACAGATACCCGTCAGTATGGCCAGCGTCAGCGTGAATGGTTTGATATTCATAATGATCTCTGTCTGTTGAAAGTTGACCCGTTCTCGACAGGCCCTTGTTCAATCCTGGCCCCACTATAACAGAGCCAGCTTAATCCGAACTGAACTGATGCTCTTTATTAAGTAAACCTGGTCAGCGCTCATCCAGGCCTCTTTGCAGGGCATCTGTAATATTGCGGCTTGCCTGCAAGCTCTCCAGCAGCGCAGGAATGTTGTCAGTGACATTGAGATTGATATTGATTGGCTGCCCCCGGTTCACCGCTGGGCTGAAACCTTCCAGTTTCACTGCCAGTATCAATTCACCGCTGGGCAGATAGTCTACCTCAGCCTCCAGAAGACCGTACTGATAATTGCTGAGAGCTTGATTAACCAGATCAAGCGCAGCGTTGCCACTGACGCCCGCCACGGCCGAGCGATAGCTGATACTGCCTCCGGGCGGCTCCACCTGCAGTGTCCCACCGCGCACTGAGATATTGCTGCCCGCGATGCGAATGGGCATTGCTCCGCTGATCAGCCCGGTTGCGTTTATACCTTCATAGGCCCCCATGGCGAGCAGGCGACTGAGATCGATGTTGTCAAGTGCCAGGGCGAAGAGGTTTTCGGGAGCAGTCCAGTTGTAGGCAAGTCCGGTCGAGCTCAATGTGCCGTTGAACATGGTCGCCTGCACATCGCGAATCTCCATTGTTGTAGTTGTGGAGTTGAAGTTGTAATCGAGACTGATGTTTTCAATCGGAAGGCCAGGGTCGATGCTTCCAATTCGCAGGTGGAGGTTGTCATCGCTGATGAATTGCATACCTGCCAGTTCGCCACTGAATGTCGTTGTCAGGTTCAGCAATGCTATGTCCTGATAGAAACCACTGAGCTCGTTGGCACTGATGCTGAGCGGCCCCTCCACCAACCAGCCTTCAGTCTCATCGAGATGCCAGCGCAACTCCCCGGTGGCAGCAATAGCTCCAGATATGATGTCGGCCTCATATGGCATGCTGAAGAACAATTGCGACAGGCTCTGCTGACTCGCGTCGAACTGCAGCGATGGAATCCTCAGCGCGCCTTCGCCTGTTCCTGTGGTCAGTGAGTGCCTGGCATTGAGTTGCATGACGTGGCGGTCAGCCAGCCGTATTTGTGAATCGATTTCCAGGGAGTTATTGAGCAGTGCGACAGTGGCATCCACTTCAGGTTTTCGCAGCACTACCGGCAACACATCGACGCTCAGATTCCGCAACTGCAGTCGGGCGCTTATCTCGGGATATGAGTCCGCTACTGCAGTCCAGCGCATGGACAGATCCGTTGCGTTAAGCATGACACTGGCATTGCTCTCGCCAACAAATATGGATGGCAGATACAACTCAGCGCCGTTACTTTGTGCTTGTATATCTCCCGCAGCAGATGTGTTGAATGTCAGTGTTTCCAGCACAAGCAAATCGACGTCCTCCATCCTGGCATCCATGGCGTTGACTCTCCCTGCGGCAATGCGCGAGCCCTGATCAAGACGGACATTGATACCGTTTCCACCAGCAGTCAGTTCAGCGCTAGTCACTGCGCTGACATTCTCCAGCACTGCATCTCCAATTCTAACGAATGGGATTTGCAGCGTTGAGGACTGGGTGGCACTGCAGCCGAATTCTGGTGTGCATTGCGCCGAAAGGGTCGCAAGCTCCAGTGACAATTGTCTTTCTTCTCCCTGGCTGAGCAGCGTAAGGAGCAGATGCTGATTTTCTGCGTTCAGGCTGAAGTTGCCGCTCTGCGGCTTGTAACTGCCTGACACACTCAATGGCGGATCGCCAGTCCAGAGGAAGGTTGCATTTGCGTCCCCTGGGTAAGAGGGAATGGGGCCGGATGCATGCGAACCGCCGAGCATGGAGAGTGAGAAGTTGAGGCTTTGTTCCTCAGCGACTGTTGACTGCTCCTGGACTGACGCAGAAAAGTGCATCGCTCCCTCGTAGCCTGCCAATTCGCCGGAAAACAACCCGTGCTGCTGAAGCAAGGGGACCAGCACAGAGAACTGCAGTTCTCCGCTGCCATCCACGACAAGTAGATTGTCGGTCTCGCCGAGTGAGAAATCAGCGCGTGCGGCCAACTCATCCCGAAAATAAAGACGCAAGGCACCTGTCAGGGCATGGCCTGGAAAAATATGACCTGGTAACTCTGCATCAGGGATGAAATAGCTGGAAACAAACGCACTGTCGTGCCAGTTGGTCAGCAGGCTGAAATCGAAGTCGTCGGCAGTAACTCGTGCGCTGACTTCGCGATAGTTACGTGTCATTGCGATGTGCGCATTGCTGATGTATGGAGGGATGCTGACGCTGTCCACGTTGATGCTGTTCAGAGGAAGACCTTGCAGAGCCGCCACAACAGACTCCAATTGAAGTCTGCTCCTGAGCGAGTCTTCCACATTCGAATCTGCGGCTCGATCTGCAGGAAATCCGAGCAGCGACAGCGACGCTATCTCCACCTCCTGAATACGCCCTTGCAGGAGTTCGCCCGGTGTGAATGTCAGATGTGTGCCGACCATGCTGCTTTCCTGCTGCAGCTCATTGTTGTCCGGATCGATGACTACGAAGCGGACGCTGTCCACGCTGATTGAGTTGAATCTGATCTGCAACCCGGATACGGAGCGCAACTCAATGCCGAAAGAGGCAAGATACAAATTGCCGATCAGCACAGCCACTGTATGACGCTGCAGGTAAGCGACTGTGCCTGCAGAGAGGACGAGCAGAACCAGCGCGGTCAGCAACAGTCCTGTTGCGCGAAGTATTTTCCTGAAAGAAGCGGGTGTGCTCATCAATGTTTACTGGCAGGTTCTTGCAGCAGAGTGCATTGAGTGTGACATAGGGGCATTTCCAATGACAGCACAGTGATGACAGTGACTTGATCAAGGTCTTTCATGACATCTCAAAGCGTGACGGTATTCACAAAGTACTTGTATAAAGCTGTACGCTCGCTTAACCTGCGCGCGAGTCAGCTGGACAGTCGCTGCTTGGATTTCTTCTTTGTTCGTTTCGTACGAACACTGAGGTCCCGGGCGGAGGAAAGTCCGGGCTCCATAGAGCAGAACGCCAGGTAACGCCTGGGAGGCGCAAGCCTACGGAAAGTGCAGCAGAGAGCAGACCGCCAACCCCGATGCAAATCGGGCGGTAAGGGTGAAAGGGTGCGGTAAGAGCGCACCGCGCGACTGGTAACAGTTCGTGGCACGGCAAACCCCGTTCGGAGCAAGACCAAATAGGGATCCAATGGTGCGGCTCGCACTGGATTCGGGTAGGTTGCTTGAGGTCAGCAGTGATGCTGATCCCAGATGAATGACTGTCCACGACAGAACCCGGCTTACAGGCTGACTCAGTTTTTCCTCGCTTTATCTCTTCGCTCCCATTCCAGATATTCAGCAACTCTTAACAAACCACTTTAACTGTTGGTTTCAGGGTTTTGATATTGCTATTTTTCCTCTTCCTGGCTTTATCCTTCGCTCGTAACTTCCGGATTTATATAAGCATTTTTGCGTTCACCCTCTACCAAAAACACCAAATTTCCCTTGCGGATTGCTTTTCCTGTGCTAAAGTGTCGCAAGGTGGCAAAAAGTGGATATTTCTGTAGAAAAGTGGGAATTAAATAGCTGCCGCAAGACTTCAGTCGTGACATATCACAGGGGCATCACGGGTGTTCAGAGGCGTCAACACAATCAATCTCGATACGAAAGGGCGAATGGCCATGCCATCGCGCTATCGCGATGATTTGATGAGTCAGTTTGGCGGTCGTTTGGTGGCGACTATTGATCCCATGGCGAAGTGCCTCTTGTTGTATCCAATAGATGTGTGGGAAGACATCCAGAAGAAGATCGAGGCGCTGTCCAGCTTCAACGCTGATACGCGCAAATTCCAGCGCATGATGATCGGTTATGCGACAGATCTTGAGTTGGATGGTAGTGGGCGAATCTTGCTTTCGCAGGTCCTCCGTAATCATGCGGAATTGGACAAGCACGTGGCGCTGGTTGGGCAAGGCAAGAAGCTGGAGCTATGGAGCGAGAAGAATTGGGCGGAGCAGACCGAGCTCTGGCTGTCTCAAGCAACTTCTGGTGGCGAGTTGCCTGCAGAGTTGCAATCGCTGTCTCTGTAAGGCGTGAGCGTCAATCAACCAGTGTGGTGGTGAGCAGCCTATGACAGACCAGTCGATGCATGAAACCGTTTTGCTTGAGCCTGCCGTTGCAGCGCTAGTGACTGATGATGCGGGCTTTTACGTAGATGGCACCTTCGGGCGAGGGGGGCACTCCAGGTTGATTCTGAAGGGTTTGCGGCAGTCGGGTCGATTACTGGCGATAGACAAGGATCCGGAGGCGGTCCGTGCTGCCCGCACCGAGTTTGGTGCTGATGAGCGATTCGAAATTGTACAGGGATCATTTTCCAGGCTTGGCGAATTTGTGACGAGCGTGGGAAGGGCGGGGAAGGTGAATGGCGTGTTGTTGGATCTCGGGGTGTCCTCGCCGCAATTGGACGAGGCTCGGCGTGGCTTCAGCTTTACTCAAGACGGGCCTTTGGATATGCGCATGAATCCAAATGAAGGGCAGAGTGCTGCACAGTGGCTGGCTTCCGCGCCCGAGCAAGAGATCGCCGACGTCATCTATCGCTACGGTGAAGAGCGTTTTTCCAGGCGTATGGCCCGCGCAATAGTCGAACAGCGCAAGATATCGCCCATCAGTGGCACGCTGCAGCTTGCAGAAATCATAAAGAACGCCAATCCGGCCTGGGAAAAGCACAAACACCCGGCCACCAGAGCCTTTCAGGCGATACGCATTCACATCAACAGTGAGCTTGATGATCTGCAGAGTGTTCTGGGGCAGGCCCTTGATGTTCTGTGTGTTGGCGGGCGTCTGGCGGTAATCAGTTTTCATTCGCTGGAAGATCGTATCGTGAAGCAGTTCATCAGTGAACAGGCGAAAGGAGATGACTATCCCGCCGGGGTGCCGGTGCAGTACGCGGATCTGAATCCCAGGATGAAGAAAGTGGGCAAGCCGGTGAAAGCAGGCGACGAGGAGCTGAGAGGCAACCCTCGTTCACGCAGCGCCATAATGCGGGTAGCGGAAAAGACGGCTTAAAAGAACGGTAATTCCAACAAGAGTCTGAATTATAAAAGGATGCCGGAAGTATGAGTCCACACACAGCAAGAGCAACAGGTTACCAAACTGCCAGAGTGCGGCGCGGGCAACAGTCAGTGCTTGCCTGGGCCGATCTCTTCTCTGCGCGCATGACCTTCGTATTCGTTCTGTTGGCAGTTCTGTTGGTCTCTGGCGTATCGGTGATCTATACCACGTTCAAGAGTCGCTACCTTCTCAATGAATTGCAGCAATTGAAGAATCAGCGCAATGACTTGCAGGTGCAGTGGGGGCAGTTGCTCATCGAGCAGAGTACCTTCAGTCTTGAAGGGCGTATCGAACGCAAGGCCATGGACGAGTTGCAGATGGAAGTGCCGGATTTTTCCGAGATAGTCATGGTGCGATATGAGCGATAAGGGAATAGATCACAAGCCGCTGACATGGCGTCTCTATCTGATTTTCTTTGTCATGGCGCTGTGTGTGGTTGCGGTATTGTTGAAGCTGGCGTCCATTCACATACTTGAAAAAGAGTTTTTGCAGGGACAGGGTGATGCGCGCACGATTCGAACAGAGCCATTGTCCGCACATCGTGGTGTCATCTCTGACAGGAATGGCGAACCTTTGGCTGTCAGCACGCCGGTAAAGTCTATCTGGGTCAATCCGAAAGAGCTTTCCCAGGAATCGCGTGATGTTGAATTGCTGGCCAAAGAACTGGACCTGGATGTGCGGTCGTTGGCCAGCAGTATCTCTGCAAATGCCGATAAGGAATTTCTCTTTGTGAAGCGTCGCCTGCCTCCGGCAGAAGCCGATCGCGTCCTCGCCTTGCGCATAGCGGGTGTATATGCGCGCCAGGAATATCAACGCTACTACCCTCAGGGAGAAATTGCAGCACACGTTGTGGGTTTTACGAATGTAGATGATGTTGGTCAGGACGGGCTTGAGCTTGCGTACGATACCTGGCTGCAGGGTGTTCCTGGGAGGCAACAGGTCATGAAGGATCGTCGTGGCCGCGTGATTCGTGAGCTGGACACAATCCAGCCTGCGCAGCCAGGCAAGGATGTCGAGCTTAGTCTGGACTTTCGTATCCAGAATCTGGCTTACAAAGAATTGAAAGCGGAATTCATGGCACGTGATGCGAAAGGTGCTTCTGTCGTGATAATGGATGTCAAGACGGGTGAGGTGTTGGCAATGGCGAATCAGCCATCCTACAACCCAAACAACAGAGGCACGATTACCGATTTCAGCGCATTGCGCAATCGTGCTGTAACGGATCTTATCGAACCAGGCTCCACAGCCAAGGCCTTTACAGTTGCGGCGGCGCTCGAATCCGGCATGTTTACTGCCGAAACATTGGTGGATACCAATCCAGGTCGCATGCGTGTTGGCCGGAACTGGGTGACTGATGCTACCACTCGCGATATCAACCACGGTCTGTTGACGGTTCAAGGGATCATTACAAAGTCGAGTAATGTTGGTGCCTCCAAGATCGCACTCGCAATCGGACCGCAAGCTCTTCGAAGTGTGCTTGCCAAGGTAGGCTTTGGAGAGAGCACTGGTAGCGGATTCCCTGGAGAGCGCGGTGGAGTGCTACCCAATCATCGACGTTGGAGTGATATCGAAACTGCGACGCTTTCCTACGGCTACGGCCTATCCGTTTCGGCTCTACAGCTTGCGCAAGCTTACGTTTCCATAGCCAGCGGTGGAGTGAAAAAACCTGTCTCTCTGCTGAAGTTGAATTCGGTTGCTGTTGACTCGATGCCGCAGGAGCGTGTGTTCAGCGAGGAAATAGCCCATCAGATCATGTCTGCGCTTGAGACCGTTGTAGATGATGGACGAGGGGGTGGCGCCATCGCGGCCAACATTCCGTTCTACAGCGTAGCCGGGAAAACCGGTACCGCTCACGTTGTTGGTTCAACCGGTTATGTCAGTAATTTGTACAACACTTTTTTCGTCGGTTATGCGCCCGCTTCCGATCCTAGAATTGTAGTAGTAGTGGTAGTGAATGAGCTGAGTGGCAGGGAGCACTATGGCAGCCAGGTAGCGGCACCTATTTTTTCAAAGATTGCAGGTGGCACCATGCGCATTTTGAATGTGCCACCAGATAGGATCAACGAAGCCGAACTCCTCAACCTGAGCGCTCTGTAACGGATGCGACAGCATGAATACAGCGGAAAAGATCTTGTACAAAACCTCTCTTGAACAATTACTCGACGGTATTGTGGAGCTTCCGCAGGAGCTACCGCGCGAGTTTGAGGTTCAGATCAGCGGTGTGCGGATGGACAGCCGACAGGTCGTGTCTGGAGATCTTTTCCTCGCCTGCTTTGGCAGCAATCACGATGCGCGGGACTACATTGATTTTGCGATAGATAAAGGTGCTGTCGCTGTGCTTGCGCACGCTGGTGGTCGTTGGCATGGTGTAACAGTGCGTCGCGGTATTGTGGTGCTTGCTGTCGACGACCTCTCTGCTCGAATCGGCGAGATCGCCGCAAGATTTTTCGATGAACCCAGTGCCGCAATGACAATGATTGGTGTGACTGGCACGAACGGAAAGACCAGCTGTACGCAGTTCATTGCTCAGGCACTGACATCGATGCAACGCAAGTGTGGAGTGATAGGCACACTTGGTTATGGTTTCTATGGTCATATGGAGGAGTCCTCCTATACCACTCCAGACCCGATTTTCATCCAGTCAGCACTTGCACAAATGCGTCTGCAAGGAGCAGATACCGTGGCGATGGAAGTCTCCTCGCAGGGCTTGCACCAACATCGCGTCAATGGCATCCGGTTTGATGTTGCGGTCTTCACGAACCTGACTCGTGACCATCTCGATTACCACGGCAGCATGGAAGCTTATGCGGAAACCAAACGCAAACTATTCATGGTTGATGGGCTGAGCAGTGCGGTAGTGAATGCAGATGATCCAGTTGCTTCGACCATACTCAATAGCGTTGCGCCGACTGTGAAATGTTACACATTCAGTGCTGTTAGTCATCGCGCTGATGTACATGCACTAAGTCTTGAGTTCAATCGCAATGGATACAAGGCGCGTGTTTGTACACCGTTTGGAGATGGAGAGATAAGTGGTGGTCTTCTTGGTAGTTTCAATTTCAGCAACTTGCTGGCGGTTCTTACAACCTTGCTGGCTACCGAATCGGGCAGGAGTGATTTCAGCCTCGACATTCTGCTTAGGCAGTTGTCGCGCTTGCAGCCAGTCAGTGGCCGCATGCAGATAGTAGGAGAAAACGTAGATATTACTGCTGTCGTTGACTATGCCCATACTCCCGATGCGCTGCGTAGTGCACTGCTTGCACTTAGAGAGCATTTCAGTGGCAGCATCTGGTGTGTCTTCGGTTGCGGTGGTAATCGCGATCAGGGTAAGCGCCCGTTGATGGCTGAAGTGGCCGAGAAGTACGCGAGCCATCTCATTATCACGGACGACAATCCACGCACCGAATGTGCCAATGACATCATCAAGCAGATTGTGCTCGGGATTCAGGATGTTTCGCGGGTTGTCGTAGAGAGGGATCGTGCGAAGGCAATCACTCTTGCAATCAACAGTGCCAAGCCGGGTGACGTGGTGCTCATTGCCGGTAAAGGGCACGAGACCTATCAGGATGTGAATGGCTGCAAAATGGTGTTCAGCGATGTGAGTCAGGCGCGCATTGCTCTACAGAACAGAAAATCATTTTTGACTCAGGCAGACAGGTGAATCACGTGATAGGCAGCATGTCATTGTCAAGATTGAGAAGTGCGGTGAAGGGTCGTCATTATGGACCCGATGCGCATTTTTCCCGTGTTTCGACTGACACCAGGACGCTGCGTACTGACGATCTTTATGTGGCATTGGTGGGAGAGACCTTCGACGGCAATGATTTCACTCTGCAAGCCTTTGCAAAAGGTGCTTGTGCTGCTGTTGTCAATGATCCGATTCCAGGTGATTGTCCAGTGCTCTGCGTGGCTGATACCACGTTGGCTCTTGGCGAGATTGCGCGTCTGAATCGTCTGCAATCCACAGCTCGATTTGTAGCGATCACAGGTAGCCAGGGTAAGACGACTGTCAAGGAAATCACCGGTTGCATACTGAGTGTAAGCAGTCCCGTGCTGGTCACCAAGGCAAACTTCAATAATCACGTGGGTGTCCCTCTGACTTTATTGGAGCTGGATGAAACACACCAGTGTGCTGTGATCGAGCTGGGGGCAAGCGGTCCAGGAGAAATCGCCTACACAGTACGCATGACGATGCCACACGTTGCTGTCATTACCAATGCCGCCGCGACACACATTGAAGGTTTTGGTGATCTGCAAGGTGTAGTGGCTACCAAAGGAGAAATCATCGATGGTTTATCTCCTGATGGAGTCGCAGTTCTTAATGCCGATGATGAAAATACTCCGACATGGAAGGCGAGAGCGGGTGGAAAAAAGGTAGTGACCTTCAGCGTGAGGACAGAGGTGAATGCTGCAGACTATCGCGCGACGGACATTGATTTAGGCACCGGCGCAGGAGTGTCTTTTACCTTGTGTACTCCCGTAGGAAATATGCCTGTCACTATCAGTCTGCCTGGGTTGCATAACGTGGCCAATGCAGTCGCAGCTGCAGCGGCCAGCATGGAAGCAGGTGCAAGTCTTACTGAAGTGAAGAAGGGATATGCCCTCGTCAAGCCTGTGCCAGGACGACTGAATATTCTGCAAGGTCCTTTCAATTCGATATTGATCGACGACAGCTACAATGCCAGCCCCTCATCGTTCCGTGCTGCCATCGATGTGCTGGTGGGGTACGGTGGCACTCGTGTCCTGATTGTGGGAGACATGGGTGAGCTTGGAGTACAGAGCGAATCCGCGCACCGCGAACTGGGGGAGTATGCCCGGGCACACGGCGTAAACGCACTGTGGTCCACAGGAGAGCTCAGCTCTCTGGCATCGACAGCATTCGGCGTTGGCGGTGAGCACTTTGCTGATCAACAGCAGTTGGTGGAAAAAGCGCTGCAAACACTGCGTAATGGATTTGTTGCGCTTGTGAAAGGTTCGCGCAGTGCCGCGATGAACCAAGTGGTAGAAAAAATATCAGTACAGCAAATGGCCGTACATAAAATCAAGAACGAAGAGGCTGGATAATGCTGGTATGGCTTGCAAACTATCTTACCCAGATTGACAGCGGATTCGCGGTACTCCAGTACATTACTGTACGCGGTATCTTCGCGATACTGACAGCGCTGATGATCTCGCTGATCATCGGGCCGTGGATGATACGCAAACTCAATATGCTGCAGATAGGTCAGGTGGTCAGAGACGATGGTCCCAAGAGCCATTTCAGCAAGGCCGGCACACCTACCATGGGTGGTGCGCTTATTCTAGTGAGCATGGCATTCAGTACTCTGCTGTGGTCGGATCTTGGCAATCACTATGTCTGGACTACTCTGCTCGTGACTCTGTTGTTCGGTGCAGTTGGCTGGGTGGATGACTATCGCAAGGTCTTTGAAAAGAACCCTAAAGGGCTGGCCGCACGCTGGAAATATTTCTGGCAATCCGTGATTGGTCTGGGTGCTGCCGTGTTCCTTTATTACAGCGCAATGGGGCCGGCCGAGAGTCACTACATTATTCCGTTCTTCGCGACTGTTTCTATCAACATCGGCATTGTCTACGTTGTGGTTACGTACTTCGTGATTGTCGGCAGCAGCAACGCTGTCAATCTAACCGATGGCCTTGATGGTCTCGCAATTCTGCCTACCGTCATGGTCGGTGGTGCGCTCGGCATCATTTCCTATCTGGCTGGTCACGTAGAGTTCTCCGAGTATCTGCGAATTCCATATGTCGCAGGCGCGGGGGAGTTGGTGATTTTCTGCGGCACGCTCGTCGGCGCAGGACTGGGTTTTCTCTGGTTCAACACTTACCCCGCTCAGGTGTTCATGGGGGATGTGGGGGCTCTTGCGCTGGGTGCTGCGCTCGGAGTTGTCGCCGTGATTGCGCGCCACGAGATTGTACTGTTCATCATGGGCGGCATCTTTGTAATGGAAACGGTGTCGGTAATCCTGCAAGTGGGTTCCTACAAACTGACTGGCAAGCGGATTTTCCGCATGGCGCCATTGCATCATCACTTTGAACTGAAGGGTTGGCCGGAACCCCGCGTGATCGTCCGCTTCTGGATCATCACTGTCATGCTGGTGCTGTTTGGATTGGCAACACTGAAATTGCGTTAGAGAACAACGAAAACAACAGGACGAAACACAACGTGAAAGAGAAGCTGCGAATCATAGTAGGGTTGGGAAAGACAGGATTGTCCTGTGCCCGTTATTTGCATTCACTGGGTGAGGTCTTCATGGTAACTGACAGTCGCCAGACGCCGCCCGGACTCGCGGAGTTTCGAGCGGAATTTCCCGAAGTGGCACTTGAACTTGGTGGTTTCCGTGAGGAGACACTTGTGAATGCCAGCGAGTTGATTGTCAGCCCTGGCATCAGTCTGCAGACGCTAGAGATTCAGGTGGCAATCAATGCGGGTGTTGGTATCACTGGCGATATCGATATCTTCAGTCGTGCAGTTCAGCGTCCGATCGTGGCAGTTACCGGTTCCAATGGCAAAAGCACAGTGGTGTCGCTACTTGGCGCCATGGCCAGAGAAGCAGGTATCAATGTCAGTGTGGGTGGCAATCTCGATGGTGCAGAGGCGTCACCAGCTCTCGACTTGTTACGCCTGAAGCCTGCGGATCTCTACATTCTCGAACTCTCCAGCTTTCAACTGGAAACGACACGTAATCTCGGTGCAGAGGCGGCGGTAATTCTGAATGTCAGTGACGACCACATGGATCGGTACTCGAATTTGCAGGAATATCAAAATGCCAAGCAGCGTATCTTTCTTGGTTGTCGGCAAGTAGTCGTGAACCGCGACGATGCTGCCAGTATTCCCCGTATTGCTCCCCCAAGTGCCACTACACACAGTTACGGGCTCGACGTTCCGCAGTACAACAGTTGGGGGATAGTGAGAGCAGGCCAGCAGGATTATCTGGCGTTTGGTGATGAAAAGCTGATTGCGGCCAGCGAGCTGAAGATTGCCGGCAAGCACAATCTTTCCAACGCTTTGGCTGCTCTCGCGCTTGGGACGGCCATCGGGCTGCCCCGTCATTGCATGCTGGTCACGCTACGAAAATTCCCCGGCCTTCCTCACCGCTGTCAGTGGATTCGCAACTTGCGTGGCGTGGACTACTACAATGATTCGAAGGGAACCAATGTGGGTGCGTCGATGGTTGCCGTTGAGAGTCTCGGAGAACTTGTCAAAGGCAGAATCGTTTTGATTGCAGGTGGTGTCGATAAGGGGGCGGATTTCTCTCCCATGCAACCAGTGGTGGAGAAGTTCGTGAAACTGGCAGTACTGATTGGTCGCGACGCGAAAAAAATAGCCATTGTCCTGAAAGACGTCACTGAAACCATTTTCGCTGAGACCCTGCCCGATGCTGTCGCCGTTTCTGCAGCTAGAGCTGTGCCGGGTGACGCCGTGCTGTTGTCACCAGCCTGTGCAAGTTTCGATATGTTCACAGATTTCACTCATCGAGGCCATGTATTCACCGAAGCTGTGGAGGGACTGCCATGAGCACGTCTGCGATTACAGCACTGGGAACACTGCAGCGTCGGATGGAAGCGCCAGGTCAAGTGAATGTGCTTTTGGTGACCATGCTGCTGCTTATGACTATCGGACTGTTGATGATGACATCGGCCTCCGTGGAAATTGCCAATGGTCAATATGGTGACCCGTTCTTTTACCTCAAGCGGCAGTTTTTTTTCACAGTGCTGGGTGGTTTCATTGCGCTGGTGACACTCATGGTGCCGGTGCGGTTCTGGTATTCCATCAGTTGGTTTCTGCTGATGTTGTCGTTCGCGCTGCTGTTGCTGGTGTTGGTACCAGGTGTTGGAAGAGTGGTGAACGGAAGCGCACGCTGGATAGATCTGGGATTCTACAACCTTCAGCCATCGGAAATGGCCAAGATATTCATTGTCTTTTATCTGGCCGCCTATCTGGAAAGACGTCGTGTCGAAGTATCGGAGACCTGGGTGGGATTCATCAAACCGATGCTGATCCTGGCGGCAGCCATTGTGCTGCTGCACTTTGAGCCAGATCACGGTGCGATGGTGATTCTGATCTGTACTACGTTCAGCATGATTTTTCTGGCAGGTGCGAAGCTGCACCGTTTTGCACTGGTACTTGCTACCTGCCTCTCCGCAGTGGCTGCACTGGCGATCATGAAGCCTTATGTGATTGATCGATTCTCGTCGTTCCTGAATCCCTGGGCAGCGGAGTATGTCTACGGTGAAGGCTATCAACTGACCCAGGCGCTGATCGCATTTGGTCGTGGTGGCTGGTTCGGAGAAGGGTTGGGCAACAGCATCCAGAAACTCTACTTCCTTCCCGAAGCGCACACCGACTTTGTGCTCGCCATCATCGCAGAGGAATTCGGACTGTTGGGTGTATCCATCGTGATTGCGCTATTCATTACGCTGATCGCTCAGGGCTTCCAGATAGGCAAACGAGTAGAGAAGAGTGGCGATCTATTCCCGGCTTATGTTGCCTATGGTATCGCGCTGTTGTTTGCCTGTCAGACCCTGATTAATGTCGGTGTCAACATCGGCCTTCTTCCTACCAAGGGGCTGACGCTGCCATTCCTCAGCTACGGCGGCAACAGTCTACTCATCAGTTGTTTCATGGTGGCAGTACTGGTGCGCATTCAGTTCGAATATGCCAGCCCTGACATTCGCAACGTCAAGCGAGGTGAGCGATGAGCGGCCACACACAATTGGCGGTCGGCAATGCGGGAACGGTTCTGATCATGGCTGGAGGTACCGGAGGCCACATATTCCCCGCACTCAGCATTGCACGCAATCTGCAGAGCAGGGGCTATCGCACGGAATGGTTGGGAACGGAACGGGGCATGGAAGTCGAAGTTCTGCGTGATACAGACATTCCTCTGCACTTCATCCGTGTGCGAGGGCTGCGTGGTAAGGGCATTCTCGGATTGCTGTTGGCACCATTCATGATACTTGGCGCGGTAATGCAATCGTTGCAGGTGCTGCGTGCGGTCAAACCGTGCTGTGTCCTCGGCATGGGTGGGTATGTTACCGGCCCAGGTGGTGTTGCTGCAAAACTCTCTGGAAAGAAGTTGTTGATTCATGAACAGAACGCCATCGCAGGATTCAGCAATCGCTTGTTGGCACGCATCGCAGATCGGGTCATGGAGGCTTTTCCTGGGACCTTCCGGGCAAGTCCGGGTGTGGTTTTTACCGGCAATCCTGTGCGAGCCGAAATCGTGGCGCTGGCGGAGCCGCAACTGCGTGTGCGGGATGCTTCCAACTCACTGCGAGTACTGGTGCTGGGTGGCAGCCTGGGGGCAGTGGCAATCAATCGTTTGATTCCTGCAGCACTGCAGGAACTGAGTGAGCATGACAGACCGGAAATCTGGCATCAGTCAGGCCGCAACAATCTGAATGAGACTCGCAAAGCTTACACAGATGCTGGCATCGAGTTGCACGACAAGTGCCGGGTCGATTCATTCATAGCGGATATGGCTGCAGCTTACTCATGGGCTGACCTGGTGATTTGCCGCGCCGGCGCTTTGACCGTCAGTGAAATTGCTGCCGTTGGAGTGCCATCGGTGCTGATCCCGTTCCCGCACGCAGTGGACGACCATCAGACACGTAATGCGCAGTGGCTCAGCCAGGCTGGCGCGGCGCTGTTGATACAGCAGGCAGACTTGAGTGCACAGGGTATGGCTCTACGGTTCAAAGAGTTCAGAGATAACAGAGAGAAACTGGCTGCCATGGCTGCAGCAGCAAGAACACTTGCGCGTCCCGATGCGTGTGATCTGGTTACACGTGAATGCATGGAGGCCTGCAAGGGTTAGAGAGCTTATGACAAATCAAGTATCACAGGGGAAGCTGTATTCCGTTCCGGAGATGCGTCGCATCAAGACCATTCACTTTGTCGGTATTGGTGGAGCGGGTATGTGCGGTATCGCCGAGGTGTTGCTGAATCAGGGATACCGCATATCAGGTTCCGATCTGAAGGCATCTTCTGTCACTCAGCGCCTTGTGGCATTGGGAGCAACAGTATTCATTGGTCATCGCGCAGAGAATATTGAGATTGCAGATGTGGTGGTCTATTCCAGTGCCGTCAATCCAGAGAACCCAGAACTCGCCGCTGCCAGAGTGTTGGGCAGACCCATTATCCCTCGTGCAGAAATGCTTGCGGAACTGATGCGCTACCGCCACGCGATCGCCATCGCCGGCACTCATGGCAAGACCACAACGACGAGCCTGGTAGCATCCATATTCGCTGAAGCGAAACTCGACCCGACATTCGTGATTGGTGGTCTGCTGAACAGTGCAGGGGCGAATGCCAGATTGGGTGAGAGCCGCTACCTTGTCGCTGAGGCGGATGAGAGTGATGCATCGTTCCTGCACCTTCAGCCGATGGTCGCCGCAGTCACCAATATTGATGCGGATCACATGAGTACCTATGAGGGAGACTTCAACAAACTGAAGAAGTCCTTCATTGAATTTTTGCACAACCTGCCTTTCTACGGTTTGGCCGTTCTGTGTATCGATGATCCTGTTGTCGAAGAAATCCTGCCGCATGTTTCAAGACCTAAGCTCACTTACGGATTTTCCGAGAAGGCGGACTACCGCATTCTCAATCTGCGTCAGGATCGCCAATATACGGAATTCGAGATCGTGCGTCCTGAGCGTTCCGGCACGCTGAAAGTCAATTTGAACATTCCCGGCAAGCACAATGCGCTCAATGCAACGGCTGCCGTTGCCATAGCGAGCGACGAAGGCATCAGTGATGAACATATCTGTGCGGGATTAAGCAAGTTTCAGGGCGTCGGGCGTCGCTTCGATATTCAAGGACAGTTTCCCCTGCACAGCGGCAGCGTGATGTTGCTTGACGATTACGGACATCATCCGCGCGAAGTGGCTGCCACTATTGCCGCGTTGCGGGACGGCTGGCCGGATGCACGTCTGGTCATGATCTATCAACCGCATCGTTACACGCGCACCAAAGACCTCTACGAAGATTTCGTGAAAGTGCTTTCCGACGTCGATGTGTTGTTGATGCTGGAAGTTTACTCAGCAGGCGAGGATGTAATCCCCGGTGCTGATTCCCGTCATCTCTGTCGCAGCATTCGTGCTCGCGGCAAAGTCGACCCGGTGTTTGTGCAGGATGATGAAGATATTCGCAAAGTGCTGACCGGGATTCTGCTTGATGGTGACATCGTGATCACTCAAGGTGCTGGCAGTGTTGGTCTATTGGCGAAGCAACTGGCTGAACAAGGATTGGTTCTGTAATTACTGATTTTGTAATCAATGTGTCTGCAATCAGGAAGACAAGATAAAAGTGTGTACTGAAGTATGGAAATAGAGATGACATCAGTGAAGAGTCTTGGTCGCGTAGCAGTCGTGATGGGAGGCAATTCTGCAGAGCGGGAAGTCTCACTCAAGAGCGGCGCTGCAGTGCTTGCTGCGCTATTGGACTCTGGTGTCGACGCTGTTGGAATTGATGCTGCTGATGATCTTGTTGGTCAGTTGCAGAAGCGTCGAGTTGATTGTGTGTTCAACGTGTTGCACGGTCGTGGAGGCGAAGACGGTAAGCTGCAGGGTTTACTCGATTTCATGAATATCCCCTACACAGGCAGTGGAGTGCTTGCCTCTGCACTGGCGATGGACAAGGTCCGCACGAAATTGATCTGGCAGCGTCTCGGACTTTCTACACCTGCATTTCATCTTCTCGGTGTTGGTAGTGATTGGCAGAGCATCATGACGGAGCTGACGACGGCAGTGGTAAAACCAGTTCGAGAAGGTTCCAGCATTGGCATGTCAATCGTCAGTGATGCGAACGCCTTGCAAACAGCGTGGAAGAAAGCCAGTGCCTATGATTCCGAAGTCATGGCGGAGCAGTACATAAAAGGTCCGGAATATTCAGTTTCGATGCTGGCAGGACAAGTGCTGCCAGCCATCGAACTGCGCACGACCCACGAATTTTATGACTATGACGCCAAGTACATCGCGAATGACACTGTCTATCTGTGTCCAGCGCCGTTGAGCTCCACTGAAACAGAAGAACTTGCTGATCTGTGTCGCGGAGCCTTCGATGCACTGGGCTGTTCAGGCTGGGGGCGTGTGGATGTGATGCGCGACAAGGAAGGACGCTTCTGGCTGCTGGAAGTGAATACCGTGCCAGGAATGACAGACCACAGTTTGGTGCCGATGGCGGCAAAGGCACGAGGATTGAGTTTTGCCGAACTACTGCTTGCTGTGCTGGCTGCGACAAACAAGAACTGATGCCCTGCTGTTGCAAGAAGTAACGGCGAAGAGGAATGACTGAAGACATGAAAACGGCGGTTAACCACAATTCTTTCTCTGCGCATGGCGGCATACGGGACATCGCTCGTGGTGCAGTGCTTGTCGATAAGAGAGCGCCGCAGGAAAAGCAGTCGCCAAAGAGCAGAACAGGGATATTGCTGATAGTACTGTTGCTGTCTGTCTTGGTGTTGTTCAGTCAACATGCTGAGGAAATGGCGGCATACATGAGTAAGCCGGTACAGACCGTGTTGATGGAAAATCCATTACTGCGAGTGAACGAGCGCAATGTCAGATCCGTTCTCGCTGCTCACATCAACAAAGGATTTCTGGCCCTTGACGTGCAAGCGATCAAAACTGAACTTGAAGCTGATCCATGGATCGATCAGGCCATGATCACCAGAGTCTGGCCGGACACTCTGTCGGTTGCTATCACTGAGGAAGTAGCAATTGCTCGTTGGGGGGAAGACAGGTTGTTGAATCAGTACGGGGCGATATTCAAACCCACAGTCATTGAGGACGATATGGCACTTCCTTCATTGAAAGGGCCGGAAGGAACACATCGCCGAGTGATGGAACAGTATCAGTCGTTCAGCCAGATGTTGTTTGCCTCTGGATTGCGAGTTCGCGCATTGGAATTGAATGAGCGCGGTAGCTGGACTCTGCGTATGGATAACGATGTTCTGGTGACGATCGGCCGTAATGATGTTGTGGAAAGAATGCAGCGTCTTGTCAAACTTTACGACAGCCTTTTTCATACACAGATCGGTCAAATAGAAGCGTTTGATCTGCGTTACAACAATGGAATTTCAATCAGGAACAAAGAAGTCATGCAGGGAAAGGTTGCATCAAAATGAATTTTGTCAGGACATACATAGCACAGAACACGAGCGCCAGCGCATCAGTATGGCTCTCAACCTCATGGGGAGCTCGCGGATTATGAGCGAAACAACACGCGGTAATC
Source organism: Gammaproteobacteria bacterium (assembly GCA_030682575.1). Lineage (GTDB taxonomy): Bacteria > Pseudomonadota > Gammaproteobacteria > Pseudomonadales > Pseudohongiellaceae > UBA5078. Next base: position 44,982 of record JAUXNX010000011.1, on the reverse strand, counting down.
TGATCGTTGGTCTTGATATTGGAACCTCCAAGGTGGTGGCTATTGTCGGTGACATCAAATCAGACGGCAGCCTGGATATCGTTGGCATAGGTAGTCACAGATCCCGAGGATTGAAGAAAGGTACGGTGGTTAACATCGAGTCCACTGTCGAGTCCATTCAACGTGCGATCGAAGAAGCAGAGTTGATGGCAGGTTGCCAGATTCACTCGGTATACGCAGGTATTGCGGGAAGTCATATCCGCAGCATGAATTCTCACGGCATCGTCGCGATCCGTGATGGTGAAGTCACGCGTGCCGACATTGAGCGTGTCATCGACGCGGCGCAGGCAGTGGCGATTCCGGCAGATCAGAAGGTGCTGCACATTTTGCCGCAGGAATACATCATCGACTCACAGGAAGGAGTGAAGGAACCGCTAGGCATGTCCGGCGTACGCTTGGAAGCCAAGGTGCATCTTGTGACCTGTGCGATCAATGCTGTGCAGAATATTGAAAAATGCATTAAACGTTGTGGTCTGGTGACTGAGGAGATCATCCTTGAGCAGTTGGCTTCCAGCTACGCAGTACTGACCGAAGACGAAAAGGAGTTGGGTGTTTGTCTGGTAGACATCGGAGGCGGTACCAGCGACATCGCAGTGTTTACCGAAGGAGCTATTCGCCATACAGGTGTGATTCCAATTGCCGGTGATCAGGTGACCAATGATATTGCGATGGCTCTGCGTACACCCACCGAAAACGCCGACGAGATCAAGATTAAATATGCGTGCGCGCTGACTCAACTGGCCAGCGCTGGCGAAACTATCAAGGTCCCCAGTGTGGGAGACAGGCCACCTCGTGAGCTGTCCCGTCAGGCGCTGGCGGAAGTGGTTGAGCCGCGCTACGACGAACTTTTTACTCTCATTCGTGCGGAGCTTCAGCGAAGCGGTTACGAGAACATGCTCGCAGCCGGTATTGTCCTGACCGGCGGTACCAGCAAGATGGAGGGTGTTATGGAACTGGCCGAAGAAATATTCCATGCGCCAGTGCGTATTGGTTCTCCACAGAACGTCAAGGGGTTGGCCGATATTGTCAGAAATCCAATTTACTCAACGGGTGTCGGCTTGTTGCTGTATGGATTGAAGCAGCAACAGGATCGGGATTTTCAAGTGCCAGCCAAGGAATCTCAGGCAGGTGGTTTCGTGGAACGCTTTACCGCATGGCTCAAGAAAAATTTATGAACATCATTTTCGATTTGCACGTTTTGGATTGTTAGTCATAAACCACAGGAAGAGTTTTCAAATTTATAATAACCGGAGGCCGTATGTTTGAATTAGTCGATAGTATTCCGCAGAACGCAGTGATCAAGGTGATTGGTGTGGGCGGCGGCGGCGGAAACGCGGTGCGTCACATGATTGCCAATCACATCGAGGGCGTTGAATTCATTTGCGCCAACACTGATGCGCAGGCATTGAATAATGTGCGTGCCAAAACCCTCCTGCAGATGGGCAGTTGTGTCACCAAGGGGCTTGGTGCTGGAGCTAATCCGGAAATAGGACGTCAGGCCGCTCTGGAAGATCGTGATGAAATTGCCGAGATACTCTCTGGTGCCGATATGGTGTTCATCACAGCAGGCATGGGTGGTGGTACCGGAACTGGTGCTGCGCCTATTTTTGCCGAAGTGGCAAGAGAGCTTGGCATTCTCACTGTCGCCGTAGTCACCAAACCTTTCCCTTTTGAAGGCAAGAAACGAGCACTGGTTGCAGAGGAAGGGATTCGTGCATTGTCACAGCACGTTGATTCTCTGATCACTATTCCCAACGAAAAGCTGCTCGAGGTGTTGGGTAAATCCGCTTCTCTGCTGGACGCCTTCAAGGCTGCGAACGATGTACTGCTCGGTGCAGTGAAGGGCATCGCCGATCTGATCATGCGCCCTGGCATGATCAATGTGGACTTCGCCGATGTGCGTACGGTTATGTCCGAGATGGGCATGGCGATGATGGGTACCGGATATGCGAAAGGTGAAGGCCGCGCGCGCGAGGCAGCTGAGTCAGCTATTCGCAGTCCGCTGCTTGAAGATGTAAATCTGCATGGTGCGCGCGGCATTCTCGTCAACATCACAGCAGGTGAGAATCTGTCTCTCGGTGAATTTACGGAAGTGGGTGACACCATTGAAGAGTTTGCATCTGATGATGCGACTGTTGTTGTAGGTACCGTGATCGATCCGGATATGGGCGACGAGATTCGCGTCACCGTGGTTGCCACCGGTCTGGGTTCTCGTGCAGCGACAGTTACCGCACCGACCAAACCAGTCGAATTGGCACCAAAGGCAGTGGTGACTGATTATCGTCAACTCGATAGACCTGCAGCATTAAGAACCCGTTCTGCATCAGCGCATACGATGCCACAGACTGGTCTTGCCAGGGCGGTAGGTTCCGATACAGATATGGACTACTTGGATATTCCTGCCTTCTTGCGACGACAGGCTGACTGAACTCGTTGTTTGAAATGTGTGTGGAAGGTGCGCGTTCCGTGCCATTGAACTGGCACGAAATGCAGGGAATTCCTGTTTGGGGCAGAGGGCTGAACTGACCTCTGCCAGGCTTTGAATGAGCCGGGATGCACCGGGTTAAGACCGATCGAGTTGTTGGGTTATTGTTTGATCTTTGCTATTATCCGGCCTGCGCTGAAACTGGCGGTCATGCAGGCGCCACATCTAACCGGGAAAGACATTTATGCTTAATCAAAGAACCTTGAAAAACGTTATCAGAGCCACTGGAGTGGGACTGCATAACGGTGAGAAAGTCTACCTGACCCTGCGTCCTGCACCGATCAACAGCGGCATCATCTTCACTCGTACGGATCTCGATCCCATGGTGCAGATTCCAGCCAAAGCCTCCTATGTGGGAGACACTACTCTGTCGACAACTCTGATCAAGGGTGACGTCAGGATTTCCACTATTGAACATCTGATGTCGGCGATGTGTGGTCTAGGTATCGACAACGCTTATATTGATGTCAGCGCTCCAGAGGTTCCCATCATGGACGGCAGTGCCGGTCCGTTCGTGTTCCTTATCCAGTCCGCTGGCATCGAAGAGCAGTCAGCGTTGAAGAAATTCATTCGTATCAAGAGACCACTGCGTGTTGAGGATGGCGACAAGTCTGTGAGCCTGGAGCCCTTCGATGGCTTCAAGGTGAGTTACACGCTGTTGTATGATCACCCTGTGTACAGGAAGTACACAAAAACGGCGACCGTCGATTTCTCCAGCATGTCATTCGTGAAGGAAGTGAGCCGCGCCCGCACCTTCGGTTTCATGCATGAGTTCGAAGAGCTGCGCAATCGTAATCTCGCTCTGGGTGCGAGTATGGAAAACGCAATTGCTGTGGGTGATTACAAAGTGCTCAATGAGGATGGTTTGCGCTACGAAGACGAGTTTGTGAAGCACAAGATTCTGGACGCAATCGGCGATCTGTATATGAGTGGCTACAGCCTCATCGGCGAGTTCAAAGGATATAAATCTGGACACGCCTTGAATAATGCATTATTAAGGTCGCTGGAAGTAAACAAAGACGCCTGGGAAATTGTAAGTTTCGATACCGATACACACGTACCTATTTCCTACATGAAACCCGTATTGGCAGCGTAATTCTGCATTTTTGTCGTCAGACTATTGTAACCTGTTGATTTTCAGGTGGTTTGATGTGCGGCTGCCCTTGCATGCTCAGGTGTTCTAGTAACGAATTTTGAGAACACCCTGAGCTATGAAAGTCATACTTGTTGACCAGCGCCACGGTCACACCCGCACTATTGTCCTGAAAGGATGGCTGAAAGGCCTCCTGTCCATATGCATTCTCGGCGCCCCGGTTGCGTTTGGTTATCTCGGTTATCAGGTTGCTGTCTCTCAGGATTCCCGTGAATATTCCCTGGAAAGCGCACTGGGTTGGACCGACGAAATCGAGTCCCAGGCGGACGCGATTGCCAAGCTCAAACAGGAATCGTCAGAAAATCTGGAGGCGCTGACTCTGCGCCTGGCCACGCTGCAGGCAAGATTGCTGCGCCTCGAAGCTCTCGGCGAACGCATTACGACGGTTGCCCAGTTGGATTCCGGAGAGTTCAATTTCACTCAGGCGCCTCCTGTAGGCGGACCTTTGAGTGAGGATTCTGTTGCCTATGCACCGCCCGAGTTTCTCCACGCCATCAGCGAGTTGGAGCAGCAAATCGCTGATCGTGCTCAGCAACTGGAAATTCTCGAAGGTTTGATGGCCGAACGGCAGTTTGAATCGGATATCTTCCTTGCAGGCCGCCCGGTCAAGCAGGGCTGGATTTCGTCACCTTTCGGACGCCGTACAGACCCGTTCACCGGTCGCATCGCCTCGCACTACGGCATCGACTTTGCGACATCAGAGGCGGGAGCTGACATCGTGTCTGTGGCCGCTGGCGTTGTAACCAGCGCCGGAGAGCGCCAAGGTTATGGCCTGGCGATTGATGTGAATCATGGCAATGGCTATGTTACCCGCTATGGGCACGCCGAAGCGCTGTTGGTTGATGTGGGCGAAGTCATTAAAAAGGGGCAGACCATCGGCTTGGTGGGTAGTACCGGGCGTTCGACAGGCCCGCATGTTCACTTCGAAGTCTACAAGAACGGTCGGGTCGTTGACCCGGCGTCGTATATACACCGCACGGCGCGCTAATTCCCTTCCCGGAACAACTGAATCTTCTGCTATCCAAATAAGGTTGGCGGAAAACTTCACGACTCATGCATAAATTTCAAGATACCCAAATCTGGTGATATCCCAGTCATAACGCGAGCTAAACACGATCATGGCTTTAAAATTTCTACAAGCAATATTCGGCAGCAGTAACTCCAGACAGTTGAAAAGGCTGCATAAAAATGTAATTAAAATCAACGCGTTGGAAAGCAGTTGCGAAGCGTTGTCCGACGACCAGCTCAAGGCGAAGACCGTCGAGTTCAAGCAAAGATTCGACAAGGGCGAGACGCTCGACCAGTTGTTGCCTGAAGCTTTTGCCGTAGTGCGCGAGGCCAGCAAGCGCACGATGGGTATGCGTCATTTCGATGTTCAATTGATTGGCGGCATGGTGCTTCACGAAGGCAATATTGCAGAAATGAAGACCGGTGAGGGCAAGACTCTGGTCGCAACTCTGCCGGCCTACCTGAACGGGCTTACTGGGTTAGGCGTGCACATCGTCACGGTGAACGATTATCTCGCGGCTCGTGACGCGAACTGGATGCGACCTCTGTATGAGTTCCTCGGACTGAGCGTAGGCATCATCGTGTCCGGTCAGACCCAGGAGCAGAAAAAGGAAGCCTACGAGGCGTCCGTTTCCTACGGTACGAACAATGAATTCGGTTTCGACTACCTGCGCGACAACATGGCATTCCGGCTTGAGGACAAACTGCAGAAGACCTTGAACTTTGCGATTGTCGACGAAGTTGACTCCATCCTGATTGATGAGGCGAGAACACCTCTGATCATTTCTGGTGCGGCGGAAGACAGCTCGAAGCAGTACCTTGCGATCAATGCACTGATACCGAAATTGGAAAGAGGAACGCCGAAGCCAGAAAAGACTGGCTTCGGCATGGATCGCGACAACGAGTATATAGAGTCAGGTCACTTCATTATTGATGAGAAGGCGCGTCAAGTGGAATTGACGGAAGCTGGCCATGAGTTTCTCGAAGATCTGTTGATTCAAAAAAAGCTTCTTAATGAAGGTGAGAATCTCTATGCTGCGACAAATCTCGGCCTTTTGCATCACATTCATTCTGCACTCAAGGCACACTATCTCTTTCACAAGGATGTGGAATATATTGTTCAGAACAAGAAGATTGTGCTGATCGATGAGCATACGGGACGCACGATGGAGGGGCGCCGCTTGTCAGAAGGCCTGCATCAGGCGATCGAAGCGAAGGAAGGGCTTGCCATTCAGAGTGAGAGTCAGACATTGGCCTCCACTACTTTCCAGAACTATTTCCGCCTGTATCGAAAACTTGCGGGTATGACAGGAACTGCGGATACCGAGGCTTTCGAATTCAAGCAGATCTATGGCCTGGATGTTGTCGTTATCCCGTCAAACAAGCCGATGATCCGTATCGACAAAAATGACCTGATCTTCCTGTCCATGGAGGAAAAGTTTGAAGCGATCGTGCGAGACATCAAGGAATACAGTGCCAAGGGTGCACCTGTACTCGTGGGTACTGCGTCCATTGATACGTCAGAAACGCTCTCTGCATTCTTGAAAAAAGAGAAAATTGAGCACGAAGTATTGAATGCCAAGTTTCACCAGAAGGAGGCATACATCATTGCACAGGCGGGTCGGCCCGGTGTGGTGACCATAGCAACAAACATGGCTGGTCGCGGTACTGACATTGTGTTGGGTGGCAATGCCGAGCACGAGATTGCCGCACTGGAAAACGCAACACCTGAACAGGTCGAAGAGGTTCGGGCGCGCTGGCGAGAACGGCATCAGCAGGTCCTGGATGCCGGTGGTTTACACATCATTGGCACAGAGCGTCATGAATCACGCCGCATCGACAACCAACTGCGTGGTCGCTCCGGTCGTCAGGGTGATCCGGGATTTTCGCGATTCTATCTGTCGCTGGAAGACAATCTGATGCGCATCTTTGCGTCTGAGCGCGTCAAGAATTTCATGCAGGCCCTTGGTATGGAGCGCGGTGAAGCCATCGAGCATGGCATGGTCTCCAAATCCATCGAGAAAGCACAGCGCAAGGTAGAAGGACGTAACTTCGATATCCGCAAGCAGTTGCTGGAATACGACAACGTTGCCAACGACCAGCGCACGATAGTTTATCGTCAACGCAATGAGTTGATGGCGAGTGATGACATCTCCGCCATTATTACCAGCATGCGCCAGGAGGTTGGCAGTCAGGTGGTCGGTAACCACATTCCGCCTCAGAGTGTTCCCGAGCAGTGGGACATAGAAGGGTTGGAGCAGGCAATTGAGGCGCAGTTCGCGAGAAAACTGCCCGTACAGCAGTGGCTGGACGAGGATGAGAAACTGTTTGAGGAAACACTACGAGAGAAGATTGTCGCAGTGCTGCATGAGGACTACGAGAAGAAATCGGCGCTGGTTGGAGCCAAGATGCGTCTTCTGGAAAAACAGATAGTGCTGCAGATTCTCGACAATTTATGGAAGGAACATTTGGCTGCGATGGATCAGTTGCGTCAAGGCATCTTCTTGCGTGGCTACGCTGGCAAGAACCCCAAGCAGGAGTACAAGCGCGAAGCCTTCACACTGTTTCAGGATTTGCTCTCCAATCTGCAGCACGAAGTGATTCGCTTCCTGAGTCATGTGCAGATCAGAACGACAGAAGAGATCGACGCCATAGAACGCCAGCGAGAGGAAGAGCGGGCCCGGGAGAAGATGCAGTTCGAGCACGCGCAGGCGGCATCACTGCAGCAGGAAGTGGCCAGTGCTGACGGGACTGTTCCTGCTTCATCCGAAAAAGCTCCGTTTGTACGTGAGGAAAAGAAAGTCGGACGCAACGATCCCTGTTTCTGCGGATCGGGCAAAAAATTCAAACAATGTCACGGGAAACTGAGTTAAGCATCATGTCCAGCACAGCAAGCACAATCAAGGCGGAAGATTTGTACAGAGTGGAAGGCATTCGCGTGGCGGCCGTGGAAAGTGGCATTCGCTACAAGAGCCGCCTGGATCTTGTGCTCATGGAGATTGCGCCAGGCTCCACAGTCGCAGGTGTCTTCACTCGCAATGCATTTTGTGCAGCACCGGTACAGATTGCTCGCAAGCACCTTGTCGACAGCGGTGGCGATGTTCGTTACCTGCTCATCAATACCGGCAATGCCAATGCGGGCACGGGTCAGAAAGGGCTTGATGATGCATTGTCATCGTGCACACTGGTTGCTAAGGCTGCCAGTGTGGATGTCAGCGCCGTACTGCCATTCTCAACAGGCGTCATTGGGGAAAATCTTCCTGTAGACAAGATCGCCGCAGGGGTTCCATCGGCACTTGCTGCGCTGGGTCACGACTGGCTGAGTGCTGCCAAAGGCATCATGACTACTGATACACGCCCAAAGGCACGGTCTGTAATTGTTGACTGCAACGGTCGTAAGGTGGTGATTACCGGCATCGCCAAAGGTGCCGGAATGATCAAGCCGAACATGGCAACCCTGCTCAGTTTCGTCTTCACGGATGCGGGTATTGCTCAACCTTTGCTGCAGAAGATGCTCAACAGTGTCGTGGACCAATCGTTCAACAGAATAACCGTAGATGGTGACACGTCGACGAACGATTGCTGTGTGATGACGGCAACCGGCAAGAGCGATGTGATGATCAGCGAAGCGGATGATGCAGTCTTTACGCTCTTTGATGCTGCGTTGCAGGATCTGGTGCGAGAATTGGCCAAGGACATAATTCGTGATGCCGAGGGTGCGAAAAAATTCGTCACAGTGGATATTCAGGGAGGGGCTGATACAGCGGAGTGCTTGAAGGTGGCATACGCTATTGCCGAATCGCCACTGGTGAAGACAGCGCTGTCGGCGTCTGATCCCAATTGGGGAAGAATTCTCGCAGCAGTAGGCAGAGCCGGATTGAAGGATCTGGATGTGAGCCGTATCTCCGTTTATCTTGGTTCAGTCTGCATTGCGGAAAATGGTACCCGTTCAACCACTTACAGCGAAGAACTTGGTCAGGCGGAAATGAACAAGTCAGCCATTGAGATCACCGTCAAACTTGCCCGTGGCGACGCGCGCGAAACCGTCTGGACCTCGGACTTGTCGGAAGACTATGTTCGTATCAATGCCAGCTATCGTAGCTAGGGTTTCTTCAGGCAGTCTGCCTCATGAACTATTCGTGAGGTTGACGGCCGTCTCTCTTGGCAAGTGTTCGTCATTCCCCTGCGGAGACATATCGTGAAACGAGTGATTCACGTCGCCGTGGGTGTCGTTGTAGATGGCAGAGGCCGAGTGCTGATCGCATTGCGTTCCGAGCAAACGCATCAGGGTGGATTGTGGGAATTTCCAGGTGGCAAATGCGAACCGGATGAGCCTGTGGAGCACGCACTTGCCCGTGAATTGTTTGAAGAAGTGGGTATTACTGTGTTGCATCAATACCCCTTCTGCCTCATTCGGCATGACTACGGTGACAAGGAAGTGCTGCTCGATGTGCGTAAAGTCGACGCTTTCTCTGGTGTGGCTGTTGGCAAAGAGGGACAACCGATCCGCTGGGCCGATACATCCGCGTTGGAACCCTCACAGTTTCCGGCCGCCAACCGCTCCATCATCCGTCGCCTGCAATTGCCACACAGCATAGTGATTACCGGTGCTGCAGAGTCCGAAGAAGATTTCTTTGATCGCTTCATGCGCCTCCTCGACACAGCCCCCGCCATGATCCAACTGCGAGCCCCTGAGCTTGATGCCACGGCGTTTCTGGCGAGAGCGACCCGTTGTTTGCAACTTTGCCGTCGCTGTGGCGTGCGCCTGGTTCTGAACACAGAACCCGCGCTGGGCAACCACTTGCGGGCGGATGGCCTGCACGTTAACTCACAAGCACTGTTAAGCCTGGATCATCGACCCGTTGCCGATGATCGTCTGTTTGGCGCCTCCTGTCATACGCTGGAAGAACTACAGCATGCAGAGATGCTCGGTGCCGATTTCGCGTTTCTCTCTCCAGTGCAGGAAACGACATCGCACCCCGGACGGTCCGCGCTGGGTTGGCAGACCTTCCAATCACTTGCGAGCGCGGTCAGTGTGCCCGTGTTCGGGTTGGGAGGGCTTACGAGTGATGATGTTGGGGTTGCTCAAAGACACGGCGCAGCCGGCATAGCCGCGATATCCGCTTGGTGGCCCATGCCTCTGGGGAGGTAAATTCTCAATGAAGTGCTACTATTAAGAGCAAGTTAGCGTCAAGAGTGTGACTCGAATCACCGCTTTGCTTGGTAATAGATTGAATTTCCTGAAGTTAAGCGCATAATTCAAAACCACTCAACCCTCGTTACGGTTACCACGATACAGCAAGGATCAGAGCCATGCGCAGAGGCTTCATGAGGATAATCAGGCTTGCAGCGGTAGGGATGCTTGCCGTGTGCAGCACAGTATCAGCAGATCAGGCAATTCTTGTCGAAGAAGCGGTGTTGGTGGAGTCCAATCCGAAGCCTGATCAGCCAGTCTTCCGCGCATCATACAAGACCAGTGATGGCTGGGCCGTCACAAGCCCCACATATATAGATGCTGCCACGATGGTGTTCGACTTTGGCACGACCAGTTCCGTAAGCCAGGCGATCATCAGTCTTCCACTGGAGGCCATTTTCACACGCGAAGGAAAGGCACCGCTGCGCGTATACGTATTTGCGGATGATGGTGCGATAGACCTGTTCGACTACAAGGCAGGCAGTACTATTCCAGTGGCCGAGTTTGACGCGGTAGTTGCATCAGGTGGCAACAGTTCCGCAGTGATTACGTTGAATGTAACCGGCGCAGTAAATGCTACTCTTCCCACCAGTCGTTATGTGGGGTTTCGCATTCAGAGCACTGCGGTACCTGCCGATGTAACACCGGGTTTTCCGGTCTGGACCGGCGTCAAGTTTCGACCTTTCTATAGTCTGGAATTCTCGACGGGTACTCCAGCACCAGCACCAACTGATCGTCCTCGTTTCGACGGTTTCACGCTTTCTGTACCGGGCCTCAGCGCCCCCGGTGTCGGTGTATTCAACGTGGCGTTGGCGCTGGTGGATGCCAACAATTCCGAGTTTGCGCTCAGTGCGGCCACTGATATCACCCCTCCGGGAAGCATCAGTGGTTCTGGACTCCGCGGCATGAGCCTGCTCGATTGCAATGCCTTTACCGCGCCACCTGGATCTCAGACACTGACTCCGGGGGCGCCAGTGTTCAATGTCAACACAGGAATTCTGGAAGTTCCTTCCGTGCTGTTCAGCGGCAAGGAATTCAGTGTGCAGATGCAATATCTGCAGGGGAGCAATCCCATGCGCTTCAGTTTGATCTCCTTCACAGAGGTCACTTCTGGCATAGCCGTTCCCGTGAACTCCATTACTCAGTTCGGCGGCAGCCTGATTATCGAGCCGTCACAGGACTTCATTCCGCTCTGCCATGGTTGGGTGCTGATAGGTGATACGTCCCGCAACGCGCTCGTGGAGAGAAATGTCATCTCGGGAGAGACTGGCGGTGTCTACAAGTTCAACACCATTCCCGATCAGATGTTGCTCGATCCGGATGCTGGAGTGGTTTACTTGACCACACACCCGGAATCGCAGCGACTGTATCAACTGGATCTCCATACGGGGGCATTCACATATCACCGATTGCGGGAAGGAGGGCGCAGCTTCATTCCCAGAGACATGGCCTTGGGCGAAAACGGCAATGTTTTTACCCTGTTGTTCGATCCGGTTTATGATCTGGAGGAGAACGGGCCGGCGGAAGAGGGGCTCTGGATGGGAATTTTCAATCGTGATGGTGATCCGGAAGTACCTGCGATACCGCTGCTTTCTCCAATAAGAATCGAGTACGATCCAGCCCAGCGGCACTTGTTCCTAGCTACGGAATCCAATCTCGTTACGTTCGATTTTAACGTAGAGACTCAAGACATCACCATCGTGCCAGGAACCGACATCCCGGTAGGTAGTGGTTGTACAGACTTCAGTATTTCCCCAGGCGGTCAGCGCCTTGCCTACTCTTGTCCGCAAGGTAATGAACCCGACCCGCATACCAGTATCGTGGACATTGATCCGCGTGACTACTACAACACGGATGGCGAATGGTATCTGGAAAATTCACCCGTCAGTGCAACGTTCGATCAAACTGGGAACGTGCTGATTGCCACCGATGGCATCAAACTCTACTACTTCGATACCAGGATGCATTTATTGCACGACAGCTACGATCTGGGATTGCCTGATGGGGAAGTGGTGAAACAGGTTCGGCTGTCCAGAGATGGCAAGCTGGTCCTCATCTTCATTGAGTCTGGTCTTAATGCCAAGAGTGGCAAGATTTACTGGGTGCCGTTGCCGAGTTTTGCTCCGTTATAATCTGGCTTCCTTAACGATAGTCGTCCTGCTCGTCGTCAGGAATGACAGGTTCGCCAGCGATGGTATTCCTTTCGCTGGCCCACTCGCCGAAGTCGATCAGTTTGCAGCGGCTGGAACAGAATGGCCGGTGGGGACTCGCGTCTGTCCAAGGCACGATCTCCTTGCAGGTGGGGCAATTGACTTTCAATTCGCGCGTGCTCATTTCGAAATATCCTTGCAATAGTGGTCATGCAATTTTCTGATTTCGCGTTCCAGATTGGCTATATCACTATCGTTCACGATTATGTCATCGGCGCATCTCAAGCGTCTCTCGCGGCTCCATTGACTTGCCATGATAGCCTCAATGGCATTGGTTGAAGTGTTGTCTCGCAGACGGGCGCGCTCAATCTGCAGAAGCTCCGGGGCGTCAATGACCAGCACTCTGTCTGTCAACACATCCTGTCCAGTCTCCAGCAGCAGTGGCGAGGAGAGAATGACATAATCCGACTGGGCACTGCGCAACTGCTTTTCTGTTTCCAGGCGGATGAGAGGGTGCAGTAGTTTTTCAAGCCATAACTTTTCATCTGCATTGCTGAATATCCGGTTCCGCAGTACTGCCCGGTTCAGTTGGCCATCGTCCTGCAATACGTCAGGACCGAAATGTTCGGCGATGGCCTGCAGTGCTGGCGAGCCGGTTTCGACAACTTCACGCGCCACTACATCCGAGTCCACGATGTTCACGCCGAGAGATGAGAAAATGTGCGTAGCAGCACTTTTGCCGCTGCCGATACCACCGGTAAGACCTACTACCATGCGGGGGACGTGTTTCTCTGCCATAGCCAGCGTACCCTGCAGTTGTATCAAAGTGTATTCAAGTAGAGTGAGCTGAGGGTGTCGCCCCACAGCAATGCAATGAATCCTGCTCCTGCCAGATAGGGGCCGAATGGAATCGGAATGTTGCGGTCGCGCCCGCGGAACACCAGCAGCGAGATTCCGACCACAGCACCCACCAGCGATGACAGTATGACTATCAAGAGCAGGCTCTGCCAACCCATCCAGGCACCCAGCGCGCCCAGCAGCTTGAAATCTCCGTAGCCCATGCCTTCCTTGCCAGTCAGCAGTTTGAAGGCCCAGTATAGTGACCATAGGGAGAGGTAGCCCACCACTGCCCCTATTACGGCATCAGTTGCACCAACGTCGGATTCAGGCAGCAGCGTGTTGACGAGAAGGCCCAGCCACAGCAGCGGCATGGTGATGTTGTCGGGTAACAACTGATGGTCGAAGTCGATCATGGTAAGCGCGATCAGGCTCCAGGTCAGCACGAGCAATGCCAGAGTGAGCCACATGGCACCGAACTGCCATACAACCAGTACGGACAACAGGCCGGTCACTGCTTCGATAATTGGATAACGAATTGAGATTGGCTTACTGCATTTGGCGCACTTGCCTCCCAGGAACAGATAGCTGAAAACAGGGATGTTCTGCCATGCGCGTACCGGCGCATTGCACTGGGGGCAATGAGAGTCCGGTTTCACCAGGTTGAAAACCTTGTGTTTTGCCGTAGGGTCATCCTTGCTGAATTTTTTTTCGTCCAGCTCCAGATACTCGCAACACTGCTGTCGCCATTCGCGCTGCAGCATTGCTGGAACGCGGTAGATCACCACGTTCAGAAAGCTTCCTACCAGCAGGCCGATGATGGCAGCAAAAATCAGGCGCGCCGCCGGGTCGTACACGATCAGGTCAATCACTGTCATCGGGTTCTCGCTATACAACCTGGCCGAGTTGGAAGATTGGCAGATACATCGCAATCATGAGACCGCCGATGAGCGTACCGAGTACGGACATGATGATGGGCTCCATGAGACTGGTCAGGCCATCAACAGCGTTGTCTACTTCTGCCTCGTAATAGGTTGCACACTTGTCCAACATTGCATCCAGTGCGCCCGACTCTTCGCCAATCCCGACCATTTGGTTGATCATCACGGGAAACAGTCCGGTAGTGCGAATGGCAAAGTTCAGCTGCTGACCGGAGCTGACATCGTCCTTGATCTTTCTGGTTGCTGTTGAGTAAACGATATTGCCTGTTGCGCCTGCCACGGAGTCCAGGGCATCCACAAGTGGGACGCCAGCGGCAAATGTTGTAGAAAGCGTGCGTGTGAATCGTGCATAACAGGATTTTTCAATGATAGGGCCGATGATTGGTAATTTCAGAGCCACTCTATCCACTGCATCGGCAAACGCCTTTGAGCGCAGCTTCGCTTCCTTGAAGGCATAAGCTGCGATAGCCATAACGATAATAGCCTTCCACCAGTGGGCGATCGCGATGTCTGACAGGGCGAGCACGAGCAGAGTAAAGGCAGGGAGATCGGCACCGAAGCTGGAGAATGTCTCGGCGAATTGTGGAACCACTTTTACCAAAAGGAGCCCTGTAACCACAATAGCCACTACTACTACTGCAATCGGATAGTTCATCGCTTTTTTGATCTTGGACTTCAATGCCTCGGTCTTTTCTTTATAAGTGGCGACTCTGTCCAGCATGGTTTCAAGCGCACCGGATTGTTCGCCAGATTCCACCAGGTTACAGAACAGTTCATCAAAATAACGCGGATGTTTACGGATGGAATCGGCGAAGTTGTTACCCGCAGCTACGTCATCTCTCACCTCACGTACAAGCTTTGCCATGGAAGGATTTTCCAGGCTGTCACCAACAATCTCGAACGATTGCACCAAAGGGATGCCGGCTTTCATCATGGTGGCGAGCTGGCGACTGAAGATTGCAATGTCTCCAGGAGTGATCTTCTGTTGTCTGGGGCCGAACAGATCCTTGGGTTTGCGTTTCACCTTCGTGGCAATGACACCCTGTTTACGCAGTTGCGCCTTCACCAACGCCTGGCTCGCGCCCGGCATTTCGCCTTTGGTCTTTTTGCCGTTCTTGTCTGTTCCCTGCCACAGATAGATCGTCTGAACGGCATCTGTGGATGTTTGTGTTGCCATGATTAACTCCGGGAGTAAATCGTTTCCTCATTTGCTCTACAGGATTACGTAACTCTGTTGGCTTCTTCCAGACTGGTTAGCCCCTGTGCCACCTTGACCAAAGCAGACTGGCGCAGGTTATTGAAACCCTCTTTCTGTGCCTGGTCGGCAATCTCTATGGAATTGCCATCGTGCATGATAATACGCGAAATGCCGTTTGTGACAGGAACCACTTCATAGATTCCTACACGTCCCTTGTAACCGCCGTTGCACGCTTCACATCCCACTGGGCTGAACAGGTGGACATTGGGCAGTTGCGCCTCCGTGAACCCCGCCTCCAATAGCACACTGTCGGGCAGTTTCAGTGGCGCCTTGCAGTGGTTACATAGTCGCCGACACAGTCTTTGGGCAATGATGAGGCTGACAGATGTGGCCAGATTGAATGACGGAATGCCCATGTTACGCAGACGGGTCAGTGTCTCTGGAGCACTATTGGTGTGCAGTGTTGAGAGTACCAAGTGACCCGTCTGGGCGGCTTTGATGGCAATCTCTGCTGTTTCCAGATCACGTATCTCTCCCACCATGATTACGTCCGGATCCTGACGTAAAAACGCGCGCAGAGCGGTGGCGAAACTGAGGCCAATCCGGTTGTTGACCGGTACCTGATTGATGCCCTCCAGATTGATTTCGACTGGGTCTTCTGCGGTTGAGATGTTGGTCTCGGGAGTGTTGAGGATATTGAGTCCGGTATATAGCGATACAGTCTTGCCGCTGCCAGTGGGGCCGGTGACAAGGATGAGTCCCTGACTCTGGTTTAAGGCATGCAGGAATAGTTGCTTCTGATCATCCTCGTAGCCAAGAGCGTCGATACCCATCTGCGCACTGCTGGGGTCCAGAATGCGCAGCACCAGCTTCTCTCCCCACAGGGTTGGCAGCGTGTTGACCCGAAAATCGATTGCCCGCGTGTGTGACAGTTTCATCTTGATGCGGCCGTCCTGGGGTAGCCGTCGCTCGGAGATATCCATCTGTGACATGATTTTGAGGCGAGATGCAATGCGATTGGCAATATTCAATGGTGGCCGTGCAGTTTCTTTCAGAATGCCATCGGTGCGGAAGCGGATGCGGTAACTTTTTTCGTAGGGCTCCACGTGAATGTCAGAAGCACCTATGCGAATGGCATCCAGCAGTATTTTGTTGACGAAGCGTACGATGGGGGTTTCGTTGGCAGCATCGGGCCCATCGTCTCCGGAGGCCTCTGTTTGGGCAAGCTCAATGTTGAGGCTTTCCATATCTACGTCGTCGAGCAAACCGAGCATGGCATCACTGCCCTCAAGCTGGTCAATGATTTTGTCGATGGCCGGGGAGAGCACTGCTTCGTCAACGATGATGATGTCGGTCGTCAGACCTGTGTGGAATTTGATTTCGTCGAAGGCGTTGATATTGGTGGGGTCGGATGCTGCAAGGTACAAGCGGTTAGCGCGACGGGACAGGGGGAGTACGCGATGCTTGCGCAGTAGCTTGGGATCTACAAGGTCCCTTGGGCATAACTGTAGATCGAAGACAGACAAGTCTAGCAGTGGGGCCCCGAACTCCTCGGAGGCAGCCATGGCAATACGGTGCGAGTCAGCGATTTTGTGCTTCACCAGATGGGCTACGAACGGAATCTTGTCTCGGCGGGCCAGGCGCAGGGCATCTTCCGCCTGGGGCTGGGTCAACAGGCCATCGGTCACAAGTCGTTTGGCCAGGCCGCTGAGAGTAGTAGGCATAAGTCTGAGCTGCTGAAACCGTCAAAGGATGCCACTGGGGCTGATGGGGTGAGTATAGATTATCATTGCGAGGAGGCATAAGACAGGCGTGGCGCTCGTGTGGATGTAAGCCTGCTTGCGGTATGCTCAAACTTTGTCATGTCTGTCGAACACTGCATTATCGACGCGATCTTGTCACCTCTTGCCGTTAATGGTTTGCTACTGACAAAAATTGTCACTTCATGCTGCGGGCGCTTTGTGACGTGCTTGGCAGTCCGTTTTTTTGGAGGGAAATTACGAAAATTAAAATTCATTAAAAATCATTATGTTAAATGAGTTTTCGAAAGACTAACGAAAACTGGCACGCGTTGTGATGTAAACGTTTCAACCGTTTTAGAACAAGGCGGGAAAGTGCTTGAATCCGAATCTTCATTCTAAACATGCTTTAAGCGATACCCCCCAGGAGATGAAACATGACCGACACCATGACCAAGAAGAAACAGAAAGGTTTTACCCTGATCGAGTTAATGATCGTTGTTGCGATTATCGGCATTTTGGCGGCGGTTGCGTTGCCTGCATATCAGACTTACACGGCTCGCGCCCGCTTCAGCGAAGTGATCAGTGCGGCCACACCGGCTCGATCTGCTATTGACGTCTGCGTACAGACGGGTATTCCAGCGGCAGGTTGCCAGACCATTGCAGTCCAGGCTGGCTGGACCCAGGCAGCTTCTGTCAACACTATTGCCATAGGTGGCACAGCAGGTACAGGCTACACCATCACGGTCACTCCCGTTGCAGCCAACGGGATAGCTGCTACGGACACCTACATACTGACTGGCACGCCTGCGAATGGCACCGTCACGTGGGTCACATCTGGTGGCTGTACGACTTCGGGCTTATGTTAATCAATTCAGCTTGAGTGACAGAGAGCTGAAAGGCTCAGCAAAAAACCCGGCTCTATGCCGGGTTTTTTTATTCGTACATACCAGCATTTTTACCCTTGCATTGCTGGATATTACAAACCAGTTAATTGATTCCGACCTGTTTGACAAGCTAGTGATCCGGGTGACAGTAAACTGTTGGTCGAAAATTTTGCAGTTGCGTTCAGGTCATCACTGAAGTGGGTGCGGTGATGGTGGTTGTTGTCGAAATGAAGATGGATATCAAAGGGGCACACAGATGTATATCGGCGGCATGAGCGGGGATGTGTGACCCAAACTGCGGGCCGCTTTGCTTGATTAAAGCGGGAAGGTGGTTTAAGGTAGCGCGCTTTTGACAGGCCCGAGCAGGTCCGATTTGCACCCCTGCAAAGACGGCCAAACATGATGTGATGGCCGTGTTCAGGTGCCGTTCAGTCTGAACTGTTAAGATTGGAACTGTAAAAAAAGTGAACCAGTTGCACAGTATGTGCTGGAGTAATCGGATATGAAAAAAACTAGATTTGCGATCGCAACACTGATGACTGTAGTACTGGGCAGCGCGGCGATTGCTGACGCAGGAGCCGCACCTACGTCAATAAGCGCAGGCGTCTACACTCAGGAGCAGGCCGCAGCAGGCAAGGATCTGTTCGACCGTAGCTGTTCAACGTGCCATAACGCCGACTACTACAAGACTGTGTTCCAGACATGGCGTGGTCAGCCACTGATGTACCTCTTCGAGCAGGTCATGAGTGCAATGCCGGCTGACAACCCCGGTTCATTCTCTGATGCAGAGTACGAAGACATCATGGCCTACGTGCTTCAGTTGACAGGATTCCCGTCAGGAGCGGCCCGTCTGCAGTACGGTGGCGGCGGCATGAGAGAGATTGCAATCGAGCCGGCGAGTTAGGCTGATACAGATAGAAACACCTGAAACGGGGTCTGGGCGCAATAGTGTCCAGACCCCGTTTTTCATTCCTCTCCGCAATCGCGCAGGATGACGGTAATGCGGTTGCTGTCTGTTGTCGCCAACCTCAACTCATATTTTTCTGCAATCGCCAGCCACTGCCTGACATAGTCGCATCGATACTCCTCCCTTGGCAGATAGCGACTGGGCCCACGTTCATTCTTGCGCCGTGCTTCGCTACGCTCAGTAAGAATCAGATTCAATGGATCGTTGGCGAATGCCACTTTCTTGCCCTGCGGCCATGCATCACCGCCAAGGTTGTGGGCATAGCGCAGTGGGATGATGTGATCGAGTTCAAGTTGAGCGGCAACCGTAAAGGTCTTGCCCGTGTATTCGTCAAACCATTCCCCAATGCGGGCTTCGCAATTTCGCGGGTTGGTGTAGCTCACAGAGGCGCGACTGGTGACCACAAGGATCTCGTTGCGGGTATTCTGGCAGTCGCCATCGAAGTCTTCGTCGTAGGGCCAGTCCGCCGCATTGAAGAATTTATCGCGGGACTGTGGATCAAAGAAAAAGCTGTCACGGTTGCCGCGCGTGAACGTATCCGGTTCCTCACATACTGATAGATGACAATGGTAGGACGCGCCATTGTAGTGGCCACCGTTTTCATCAAGTGGGCCAGGGTGTGACAGGGCGGCGGGACTCAGGCCAAACAGTCCGAGCAGGAGCGTTGTCAGTCCAAATGTTCTTGTCATCACGTCTGCGCCGAGGGTTGAAATCTTCCAGAGAGAAGTGGTCATGCGATCCTCCTGATTCTCAGAATCCTGCATATGCCGGTAATAACATTTCTGTTTATGTGAACAGCATCGAAAGATCGACGGCCTTGCAATCCTTGGTCAACGCGCCTATCGAAATATAGTCGACACCCGTTTCCGCGATGGCTACCAGTGTGTCTCGATTGATGCCACCCGAGGCTTCGAGTCTTGCTTTGCCGTCATTGATCATGACTGCTTCACGCATGGCATTCAATTCAAAATTGTCGAGCATGATGATCTCTGCATTGGCTGCCATGGCTTCGCGCAATTGTTCAAGATTTTCCACCTCAACTTCCACAGGCTTGTCACCATGCAGCGAACGCGCTTTTGCAACGGCGGCAGTGATGGAGCCGCAGGCGCTGATGTGATTCTCCTTGATGAGAAAAGCATCATAAAGCCCCATGCGGTGGTTGTGGCAACCACCGACGGCCACGGCGTATTTTTGCGCGGTACGCAGGCCGGGAATGGTCTTGCGGGTATCAAGCAATCGGACTGCAGTATGCTTCACCAGCGCGGCGTACTGATGGCTGAGAGTGGCCGTGGCGGAGAGTGTCTGCAGGAAGTTGAGTGCACAGCGCTCGGCTGTCAGCAAGTGTCTGGCAGAGCCGTGCAAGGTCAGCAGTTTCTGATCCTTGTCTACCATATTTCCATCAACAGCGTGCCAGTCGATGCTGATCGCAGGATCTACCTGGCGCATCACCTCGTTGACCCATGCGACACCGCAGAGAATGGCGGGTTCGCGACTGAAAATGTGTGCCGTCGCCAGTGTGTCCTCGGCAATCAATAGTGCAGTGATGTCACCCGGCCCAATGTCTTCCCGTAGAGCATTCGCGACAGTGGGGGCGATGTCCGAAGGTAGAATGTGATTACTGCTCATGGTTTTCCTGTTAGGAGAGTGATGGGTTGATTACTGTATCTCGCATCAAGGGATATAGCGCAGCGTCAGCGTATCGCCACGCTGCGTGAATTCGATATGGCGCAGGGCGCTCATCCCGAGCAGCACAGTATTGCCATGCATGGCGGGATTGATGCTGGCTCGAACGTCAGTCAGCAGTATTTCGCCGATTTGCAGTTGTCTGATGTTGGCAGAATAGACCACCAACTCGCCGTTGGCCGTGGTGGCGCGGGTAGGGAAACCACGCTCCAGTCCAGCACTCTGTGCGAGTTCTTCGGGCAACACCACGTCAGTGGCGCCAGTATCGAGGAGGAAAATGGCCGGTTTCCCCTCAATCTCGCCATTCACAACATAGTGCCCCTGACGGTTGCGTTGCAATTCAACTACTACACTGCCATCTGTGTCGATCTGACTGACAGGGTTCTGGTTGGGATTTTCCCGGCGTCCCAGCATGGAGTCGAAGAAGACGGTCAGCAGTCCGAGACCCAGCACGAAACTGGCGATCAGCATGGACAGGCCGATCGGGCGAGTGGGGTGTGGCTGTTCCTGTGCGCTCATAGGCGTGTACTGCGGGCATGTGATGGGCTCAAAATTATGGCGTATCCTCCGGTTGATTGATAGTTTTGTGCCTTGGCCAGGAAGAGGTGCGATGGCTTGCCGGACGAAGCCCGGATAGAATCTGCTGCGGGCCTGCCCTGCTTCCACTGCGGGAGCGTGCTGTGCAAGCGCTGCGATGCAGCGTGCAGCTGATCGCGGGCTTGGTCCGCTTCCACAAGAATTGGAGAGTGAATTGATCGTAGATCATCGTCTCAGTTTCGCCCGCCAGGTGCCTTCGCTCAATTGCAGCGAGCGACCAGTGGGTACGGTCATAGACATGTTGGTGATCCACAATATCAGCCTGCCTCCTGGCCAGTATGGTGGGGGCTATGTTGATGCGCTCTTCTGCAATCGACTTGATGCCGGGGAGCATGACTACTTCGCCGAAATAGCTCATCTACGGGTTTCGTCGCACCTGCTTATTGATCGGGCTGGCGCGGTATCTCAGTATGTGCCGTTCAACAGGAAGGCATGGCACGCAGGAGTTTCCAGTTTTTGCGGTCGCGAGAATTGTAATGACTTCTCAATAGGTATTGAATTGGAAGGCACCGACTTCGAACCTTTCACTGCCGCCCAGTACGATCAGTTGGTGAGTGTCACCGGGCTCATCACGGCGGCGTATCCGCAAATCACTCTGGATCGCATTGTGGGGCATAGCGATGTTGCGCCGGGGAGGAAGACCGACCCCGGCCCCCATTTCGACTGGCGGCTTTTCAAGACCCGTTGTCAATTGACCTTGGCGCATGAAGCAGGACAAAACGCATGAAATTTCTAGTGATACTGCTGGCGCTTGCTGTGAACCACTATTGGACCCGCGATCGTGACATCCTTAACGACTCGTGGTTTGTAAGGTTTCAGGGATGGCTGACCGAGCGCACCAACGAGTTTCCAGAGCGGTTGGCTCGGCACACCCTGCTCTATCCCGCACTGGTTCTCCTGTTGCCTGCCGCGTTGTTAGGTGTTGTGTTGTGGCTCGTGGATGGGGTTGCCTTTGGGCTGGTGACCCTGCTCGTGCATGTCGGAGTGTTGCTTGCCCTGTTTGATCGGGTAAATGTGAATACTCTGACGGGACGTTACCTGGATCTGTGGCGGGCGGAAAATTATGAGGGTGCCTTTCTGCTGCTGCAGGAGCGCTGGCATCAGGTCTCGCTCGACAACTGTGATGATCGCGCAATGCTGCATGAAGAGTTCTGTCGTTTCCTGATGTCCAGTTATTTCGAGCGGCTTTTTGCAGTGCTCTTCTGGTATCTACTGCTCGGCCCCACCGGCGCGCTGTTCTACCATCTGGCCTTTCTGTATCGCAGTCGCGTCTGGCAGCACTCGGCCACAGAAGAGGGTGAGCTGGTGCTGCGGTTGGCCTATGTGCTGGAGTGGGTACCTGCGCGGCTTCTGGCATTGACCTTTTCGTTGGCGGGGGATTTCGTGGGTGCTTTTGCTCGTCTGCGAGAGGTCGTCATGGATATGGATCGCAGTGCCATCAGTGTAGTTCACACCTGCGCTCTGGCGGCGCTGGGTTCGTCAGAGAGAATGGTGCTGGTGCGTGATTCCGCTGCCGATGATGGGACGGCTGACCCGGTGACCACAGTGTTGATCGATGCCGAGAGTGCTGTCGATGAGCACACCCTTGGCGTCCGAGCGGCGCGCCAGGTGGAGGAATTACTGGCCCTGCTCAACCGCAGTCAGGTGATCTGGGTAAGTGTGCTTGCGATAATGGCGCTATACGGAACAGGAAGCTGAGCCGTTTTTGTAGTTAAACTACATTTTATCCGCTTTCTGCATTGAAAATCGCCTTGGTGCTAGGGTAAAATCCGGCTACCATGTAAATTATTTACAAATCGGTTCGATATCCACAATTGACGATTCGCGCCTGATTTACATACCAAAAGCCCTGCGGGGACAGAATAAACGAGAGCCTTAGCTTATGAGCCTGAACAAACAAGATTTGAATCCCACCGAAACCAAAGAATGGCTTGATGCGCTTGATTCTGTCATCGATGAAGAAGGCCTGGAAAGAGCACACTTTCTGCTGGGCAGGTTGACCGAAGAGGCGACCCGCAACACGCAGCAACTTCCGTATTCCGCTGTCACCACCCCTTACCGCAACACCATATCCACCGCTGAAGAAGAAAAGATGCCCGGCGACATGTTCATGGAGCGCCAGATTCGCGGCATCATTCGCTGGAATGCGCTGGCTATGGTCATGCGTGCCGGCAAGAAGCCCGGAGCTGACCTTGGTGGTCATATTTCAACGTTCTCTTCCGCCGCTACCTTGTACGATGTGGGTTTCAACTACTTCTTCCGTGGCCCTTCTGAAAACCACGGTGGCGACCTGGTCTATTTTCAGGGCCATTCTTCTCCCGGTATCTACTCGCGTTCCTTTCTGGAAGGTCGTCTGAGTGCCGAGCAACTGGACAACTTCCGTCAGGAAGTGCACGGCAACGGCCTGTCGTCATACCCGCACCCCTGGCTGATGCCTGACTACTGGCAATTCCCGACCGTCTCCATGGGCCTTGGCCCCCTGGCAGCGATCTATCAGGCGCACGTGATGAAATACCTCACCAGCCGTGGCCTGATGGACAACAGTGATCGCAAGGTATGGGCATTCCTTGGTGACGGTGAGACCGACGAGCCGGAATCACTCGGTGCCATCGGTAAGGCAGGGCGCGAAAAGCTCGATAATCTGATCTTCGTGATCAACTGCAATCTGCAGCGTCTGGATGGTCCGGTACGCGGCAACGGCAAGGTGATCCAGGAGCTGGAAGGCATCTTCCGCGGTGCTGGCTGGAACGTGATCAAGGTGGTGTGGGGGCGTCATTGGGATGCCCTGCTGGCCAATGACACGGAGGGTCTTCTGCAGCAACGCATGGACGAAGTAGTCGATGGCGAATACATCAACTACTGGGGCCGTGGGGGGGCATACACTCGCGAACATTTTTTCGGCAAGAGCCCCGAGTTGCTGAAAATGGTGGAGCACCTGTCGGATAACGACATCATGGCGCTCAATCGCGGCGGCCACGATCCGTTCAAGGTCTATGCCGCTTACGCACAGGCGGCGAAAGCCAATGGCAAGCCCACCGTTATTCTGGCCAAAACCGTGAAAGGTTACGCCTTCGGTGCCTCGGGTGAAGCGCAGAACGTCGCCCATTCAGTGAAGAAGCTTGACGTTGAGGCTCTGAAGACATTCCGTGACCGCTTCAATATCCCAATTCCTGATGATCAGCTCGAAGCAGTTCCCTACTACCGTCCTGCAGAAGACAGCCTGGAAATGCGCTACATGCGTAAGAAGCGCGAGGCGCTGGGTGGACCCGTGCCGCGTCGTCGTGTGGAAGCGCAGCAGTTGCAGATACCGGACCTGAGCGCGTTTGCCGCTCAGACCCAGGGTACCAAGGAGCGTGAAATTTCCACGACCATGGCGTTTGTGCGCATCCTCACCAACCTGTGCAAGGACAAGGAGATCGGTCAGCGCATCGTGCCAATCGTGCCGGACGAAGCCCGCACCTTTGGTATGGAAGGCATGTTCCGCCAGATCGGTATCTATTCGTCGGAGGGACAGCTCTACGACCCGGTCGACTCGAATCAGGTCATGTATTACCGCGAAGACAAGAAAGGTCAGATGCTGGAAGAGGGCATCACCGAAGCTGGCGCGTTCTCTGCGTGGCTGGCGGCAGCGACCTCGTACAGCGTCAACGACTATCCGTTGATCCCGTTCTACATCTACTACTCCATGTTCGGGTTCCAGCGTATTGGCGATCTTGCCTGGGCGGCCGGTGATTCGCAGGCTCGCGGCTTCTTGATTGGCGCCACTGCCGGTCGCACCACACTCAACGGTGAAGGTCTGCAGCATCAGGATGGCCACAGCCACCTGCTTGCCTCCACGATTCCCAATTGTGTGACCTATGACCCGACCTACTCTTACGAGCTTGCCGTGATCATTCAGGATGGTTTGCGCCGGATGTATCACGAGAAGGAATCGGTGTACTACTACATTACTACGATGAACGAGAATTACACGCACCCCGATATGCCTGCAGGCTGTGAGGAGGGCATCATCAAGGGTATGTACTTGCTGGAAGATGGTGGCAGTAAAGAGTATAAAGTGCAGGGCAAGGCGTTGACGGATCTACGTATTCGCTTGCTTGGCAGCGGCACTATCCTGAGAGAAGTGCGCGCTGCGGCTCGCATTCTGCGCGACGACTACAAGGTGGCCGTGGACGTATGGAGTGTTACCAGCTTCAATGAACTGCGCAAGGATGGTCTGTCGACGTCGCGCTGGAACATGTTGCACCCGAACAAGAAAGAGAAGGTCAGTTACGTGAACAAGTGTCTGTCCGGCGCATCCGGTCCGATCATTGCGTCCACAGACTACATGAAAGTGCACGCGGATCAGGTGCGCGAGTTCATGCCCGATACTTATCGTGTACTCGGTACAGACGGATTCGGGCGTAGCGATACGCGGGAGAATCTGCGTCACTTCTTCGAAGTGGATCGTCATTTCGTGGTGCTGGCGGCGCTGACAGAGTTGAAGGCACGTGGCTTGGTGACAGCCGATACCATCGTCAAGGCGATGAAGTCCATGGATATTGATCAGGACAAGGTTGATCCGCTGACCGTGTAGCTTTTTTCATGCCCGCGAGCGATGCGCCAACGGAAGTCAAAACAACAAGAGAGCAGAATTTTTCAGGAGCATTAATCAGTGCCAGTTGAAAGTATAAAAGTACCGAATCTTGGTGATTCGAAAGATGTAGAAGTGATCGAACTGCTGGTCAAGCCAGGTCAGACGGTCAGCGAGAACGACTCGCTCATGGTGTTGGAGAGCGACAAGGCCGCGATGGAGATTCCCTCTCCGAAGAGTGGTGTCGTAAAGAGCATCAGTATCAAGGTAGGGGATCTGGTGTCCGAGGGACATGAGATTCTGATGTTGGAAGTGGAGGGCTCCGCCTCTGTGGAAGCTCCGGCGGAAAAGCCTGCAGCCAGGAGCGAAGCAACATTCAGGCAGGAGGCAGCGCCTGCAGCAGCACCGGTTGCCGCACCTGCTACCTCCGGAGGCAGCAGTGTTGAACTGATTGAAGTGCCTGATCTGGGTGGCGACAGCGATGTCGAAGTGATCGAGATCCATGTGAAGGTCGGTGATACGGTCAAGAAGGAAGATTCCCTGATCACACTCGAATCTGACAAGGCCGCGATGGACATCCCTGCACCCAAGGCGGGTGTGGTCAAGTCGCTCAAGCTCAAGCTGGGTGACAAGGTTTCCAAGGGATCCGCCATTCTGGAACTGCAAGTCAACTCTGCTGAAGCTCCTGCGCCGGCAGCCATCGAAAGCAAACCAGCAGCACCCGTTGCGGCCCCGGCTCCTGCTGCAGCGCAATCAGCATCAGCTCAATCTGCGGTCGCACAGAAAGCGGCTTCTCCGCAGCCTGCTGTGGCAGCGACAGAAGCCTCCTCTGGTGAGGTCTACGCAGGCCCTGCGGTTCGCAAGCTGGCCCGCGAGCTGGGTGTCGATCTGACTCAGGTCACGGGTACAGGTGCCAGGAATCGTATTCAGAAGGAAGACATTCACAGTTTCGTGAAAACACGTCTGCAGACGCCGGTTGCAGCAATGGGTATGGTGGCTGGCATTTCTGCCGTGCCCGATATCGATTTCAGTCAGTTTGGTCCGATCGAACAGGTGCCGATGAGCAAGTTGCACAAGGTGACTGCTGTCAATATGCAGCGTAACTGGTCAACGGTGCCTCATGTCGCACAATTCAACGAAGCCGACATCACGGATCTGGAAGCATTCAGAAATGACTTGAAAGGTGAGGCGGACAAGAAGGGTGTCAAGCTGACGTTCTTGCCGTTCCTGCTCAAGGCCTGCGCGAAAACCTTGCAGGAGTACAAGCAGTTCAACGTCTCCCTGCATTCCTCAGGCGAATATATCATTCAGAAGAATTACATCCACATTGGTGTGGCAGTAGCGACAGAAGCCGGGTTGATGGTGCCGGTGATTCGCGATGTGGACAAGAAATCACTATGGGAGTTGGCAGCAGAAGTGGCGGCGATGAGCGACAAGGCCAAGCAGCGCCGCCTGACCAAGGAAGACATGCAGGGTGCATGTTTCACTATCTCCAGTCTTGGCGCCTTGGGCGGTACTGGCTTCATTCCAATCGTGAATGCGCCGGAAGTGGCAATTCTCGGGGTTTCCAGAACGCAGACCAAACCTGTGTACATGAACGGACAACTGGTACCGAGGCAGATGCTGCCGATTACACTGTCGTACGATCACCGTGCAGTGAATGGGGTGGATGGCGGTTTGTTTGCCACTTACCTTTGCAGGCTGCTGGGTGATATTCGGTTGCTGGCGTTGTAGGTAAAGTTAGCGGTAATCGCGGGCAGGGCCCGCTCCCACAGAAAAAATGGGGGTCAGAGACACATTTTTGACCCCATTTTTTTTACGCTGAAAAGAAAATCCTACCTCCCTCATACGACACTTCCCTGATCTCGCACCCATAAGCCTTCGACAGATTTGCAGGCGTCAGTATCTCGTGTGATTCTCCCAGCAGGAATTTGCCATCGCCCATCAGTAGCAGAATCTGGTCACAGAAGCGTGCGGCCAGATTGATGTCGTGAGTTGCCATGCACAGAGCTAACTGTTTCTCGATGACCTGCCGTCGCAACAGGGTAATGGACTTTGACTGAAACGCAATGTCCAGATGATTACCGGGTTCGTCGAGTAGATAGAGCATGGGTGCCTGGGTCAGAAGCGTCGCCATGGCAAGTCGCTGGCGTTCTCCACCCGACAACGTAGTCACATCGCGTTCAGCCAATGAATCGATGCCCATATCCGCGAGTGCCGATTGCGCCAGTGCTACATCCGCACTGCTTTCCCATTGCCAACTGTCGAGGTGAGGATGGCGTCCCAGCAATGCAGTTTCCAACACTGTGGCCGGCATATCGTCGCTGTTGTTTTGAAAGAGTATTCCAAGCGTGGTGGCCAGCTCCTTTCTGGGCCAGACGGATACCGGACGTCCACACAACAAGACTTCGCCCGCTTGCGGCTGCCGGAAGTTGAGCAGCGTATGCAGCAATGTGGTCTTGCCAGTGCCGTTCTGACCCAGCACGCCAATACACTCGCCCTTCGTGATCCTGAGGTTCAAGTTCTTGCACAGGCTCCTGCCTGCGATGCTCAGGTCCATCGCACGGGTTTCCAGTATGTATTCATGAATGCTGGTCATGACATTACTCAAGTGTTGGCCTTGTACGGCGCAGTATCAGCAAGAATGCAGGCACACCAATGATGGCAGTGACGACACCCACAGGCAGCTGTTGTGGCGCAATGATCGAACGCGCAAAGCTGTCTGCAATCATCAGAAAACTGCCACCGAGCAAAATTGAAGCAGGAATCAGCACGCGATGGTCGCGAGCGCCCAGCAGGCGCAACATGTGAGGAATCACGAGTCCCACAAAGCCGATCGATCCAGCGATTGTGACAGCACATGCGGTCAGGACCGAGGCAGAGAAGTACAGGATCAACTTGAGGCGGGCGACGTTCACGCCAAGGGAAGCAGCCTGCAGATCGCCCCTGGTCAGCACGTTGAGTGATGTTGCCAGCATCATCATCAACAGGAAACCGCTCAGCAGTACCAGCGCGCTGGTAATGCCCGCACTGCTCTGGCTGAGATCTCCCATCAACCAGAACAGCATGCTGTAGACACTGTTGTTGGCGCTGGTTGTCAGCAGGATGTTGATCATTGCGCCCCATCCGGCAGAGATCACCACGCCGGTCAGCAGCAAGCGAGTCGCTGACCAGCTGTTCTGTGAGCGTGCCAGACCAAACACAATGAGAATGGAGAACAGTGCACCGCAGAACGCGGCATTGGAAATCCAGATGCCACTGAAACCCAGCAGTATGCTGGCAAGAGCTGCCACGGCGGCTCCACCGGAGATGCCGAGAATATACGGATCGGCCAGGGGATTGCGCAGCAGCACCTGCATGATGACTCCGGAGAGTGCGAGCAGCCCCCCGGTCAGGAAAGCGGCAATGCTGCGTGGAATGCGCAGCTCAAACAGTATCTGCCGTTCGAGCCCCGGCTCTGGATTGATCAACTGACGCAACACGGCGCCGATGCCCAGATCCACACTGCCGCTGCTGAACGAGATCAGAAAACTGACCGCCGTCAGCACCAGCAACAGTGCCAGCAGTATGTAATGGTGACGCTGTATCAACGGAGGTTCACTACTTCTATCCCACGGGAAATTGTGTTGCCTGCCCCGCCACGATATACCAGCTGACAAACAGGCCATTGATGAATGCACCCGGCAGATAGCTGGCAGTGCGACGATAGGTATAGGTGCTGACAATGGCGACTATGGTCAGCAGCGGGACGAATTGTATCATCACGATGGTGTTCAATGGCTGCGCTGGTGTCAGCAATGAGCCGTTGATGAACAGATTGGCGTATTGCAGTGTGAGGAACACGAAGAAACCTCCTGCAAGTGCCGCAATATTGTTGCCGAAATGGACGAGCCGAGAGTCACCCTGTACCGAGAGCCCTCCATGCAGCGCACGCAGGGCGAGCATGAAGAATGCGGTAAATGGCAGCAGGTAAACCAGCATGATCTGGAACTGCATCAGGTTCATGGCCTTGACGCCGACGA
This sequence comes from Gammaproteobacteria bacterium, assembly GCA_030682575.1. Classification (GTDB taxonomy): domain Bacteria; phylum Pseudomonadota; class Gammaproteobacteria; order Pseudomonadales; family Pseudohongiellaceae; genus UBA5078. Next base: position 15,509 of record JAUXNX010000011.1, on the reverse strand, counting down.
ACCAGAAGCGGAAGTCGATCATGAACAGGAAGTCAGCCAGCAGTACTGCGATGTACCCGATTCCCACCGTGGCCAGGCTGATCAACAGCGTTGGCTTGAGGTGATTTGTAAACTGCACCCGATTGCCACGGACGACAAAACCGAGTGCAGCAAAGATCAGCCCGTTGAGTACGCCCCAGAACGCCACCTGACTGGTAATCGTCTGCGGCAGCAGCGCTGAAGCCCGCAGTAATTGTCCGCCCCACCCCATGAATGGATAGAAGGTGAGCACAGGAATGACGGTACTCAGTGCAAGTGTCAGCCACCACTTTGGCGAGCGCTGTTGATAGGCAAAGCTGTCGGGAAATCTTGCCAGCGCTGAAAACGGTGCGCTGTTGAGCAGCAGGTTGAAGCTGCCACAGAGCAATACCACGAAACCGATAAGCCCGATGAGCGTGCCGATCTCCTTGAAGAACCAGATCTGGTCGGAAGCAGGGCGTGGCGTGCCTCCTTCGAGTGTCTGCGCAAACCAGTCCAATGCATGTCCTATGGCGGCGTGCGAGATGTGATCGCCGGGATGGGTGACGGGAGGTGAGTGCAGTATGCGTCCTGTACCTTGATTGATGTCACCATACAGTCGGTCTTCGGTCACTGTACTGGTGGCACCGAACAGTGCCTGCAGGTTGGCGCTGTTGCCAATCTCTCTGCCGGTGGGCACCTGCCACATGCTGGCAGCAAACTCATCGAACTCGGAGAACACTACAGCCACATTGCGTGGCCATGTGGTCGTGCCGGGCACCGATCGTCCACCACCCACGCTCGACCCTTCGAGTACCATGGCTTTGTAATCATCGGGCAAAGCTGCGGCGGCAGCCAGAATTGCCCATCCACCCATCGAATGTCCTTCGAGGCCGATATTGTTTCTATCGACAATATCCAGACTTCGCAGATAAGTCAGGGCCGCAGGCCCGCCGTAGCCACCGGCGAAAGCGGGAGCATCGGAATAGCCGTGACCAGCCTGATCAAGTGCGAGCACCACATAGCCACGCCGTGCGAACTCGATGGCGAAACCCGACTGCACTTCGCGAGAATTGATATAACCATGCACTGCCAGAATGCCAGGTGCCGGCGTGTCTGCTGTAACTCCCGGCGGGACGTAGAGATAGGCGCTGAGCATGCGACCGTTGGCACCGTTGAAGCGCACGTCCTTGATGGTGATGTCGCCAGAGGTCTGAATGAAGTGTGCGAGGAGTGAACCGAGGAGGATAAGAGCCCATCCGAACGTGAACATGCGCCAGTGCTGTTTCATGTTGTTATTGTCTCTGCATTGATTTTCATTATTTTTGGGGTTTTTGACTTGATGGGCAGGAATGGTAAGGGATAGTTCTATGCACTTCAATCAATCCCTTTTGACTCGCAAAGCCTCTTGAACCGCGTCAGTATCTGTTGATTGACGGAACAATCGAGCCCGTGTTTCTGTGCCAGTTCGCACAGATAACCATTGAGATGATCGATCTCGGTGCTGCGACCTTTGCGAATATCCTGAAGTGTCGAGGAGTAGTTGTCTGCTGTCGCTTTCAGTATCGTTTTCACAAGCTCTTCGATATCCGGCATGGAAGGAGCGCCGGGCAGCGCGTGGACTATTGCACCAATCTCCGCACATAGACTGATCAATTCCCTGTACGCACCTGGCAACGACAGCAGTTCGCCATTGCGACAGTTGTACAGTGCCGTCAGGGCATTGATCGCGCAGTTGGCCGCCAGCTTTCGCCAAAGCCGGTTTTCGATGGCAGGATCGTAGCGAATTCCCATGGCGTCGCCGGGCAGACTTTGCAACATGCCTTGCTCGGCAGAGTCGTAATCAAGCTGCCCAAGCCAGGTTTCTCCCTGACCTGCCGCGACGACGTGGAATGGGGCCCGCAACCAGGCACCTGCACTTGTGCTCAGGCACCAGACCCGTTCTGGCCCGAAGGCTGCGCTGACGATGCGTTGCACCTTGAGGCCATTCTGCAACAACACGATGCGGGCGTCGGAAGTCAGCAGATGCTTGACACCGGCAAGTGCCACTTCAACGTCCTGGGCCTTGGTAGCGACCAGCAGATGGGTAATGGATGTGCATGACTGTGGACTGGTAGCGGGTACCGGCAGCGTTGTCACAGACCCTTCATTTTCAATCGACAGGCCGCCAAGTGCCGAATATGTCTCAACCTGACGTGAATCACGCATCATCAGAACAGCCTTCGCAGACCACTGGTGCAGACGTGCCGCCCAGAGGCAGCCCATTGCTCCCACGCCAAGCACATGCCACAGCGGCTTGGTGGACGAAGTCAGAGAGGGGGGTGTGGTACTGATAGCGAATCTCCTTGCAGGGACTCCATGATTCACCATCCTGCCGCGCGGTGGTAGTATGGCGAGCAAAGTTTTTGGTTATTCATCGAATTCCAGTGAGAGAGTGAAGAGGTCACACCATGCCATCGTTCGATATCGTGTCAGAAGTGGATATGCCCGAAGTCAACAACGCGCTGGATCAGGCCCGGCGGGAAGTTGGAACGCGCTTTGATTTCAAGGGGGTGGATGCCACATTTGAGCTCAGGGACAAGGAAATCACGCTGACGGCAGACTCGGAGTTCCAACTGGAACAAATGCTGGACATCCTCAAGGGCAAGCTGGTCAAGCGCAATGTGGATGTAAAGTCACTGGAAATGGGCGAGGTCAAGAAGTCGGGCAAGCAGGCCCTGCAGACAGTCACCATTCAACAAGGCATCGAAGCCGATGTGTCCCGCAAGATCGTCAAGTTGATCAAGGACTCCAAGTCCAAGGTGCAGACCGCTATTCAGGGCGAGAAGCTGCGCGTGACGGGCAAGAAACGCGATGATCTTCAGGAAGTGATTGCACTGCTTCGTGAGGCCAATCTCGATGTGCCTGTGCAGTTCAACAATTTCAGGGACTGATAACACACTCTTTCGCTACAAGGCCGCCATTGAATAACACTAAAACGCTGCGTCAGTCCTTCGAACAGCTCTTTGACAGACGTTTTCTGATGATCTTCCTGTTGGGATTTTCCAGCGGCTTCCCATGGGTGTTACATGGCTCGGTAATGACGCTGTGGTTGCAGTCGTCAGGCCTGTCGCGCTCCACTATCGGTTACTTTGGCGCCGTGGCAACGGTCTATGCTGTGAACTGGGCGTGGGCACCGCTCATCGACAGGTTCAGATTACCGTTGCTCGGCAGGCTCGGGCAGCGCCGCTCCTGGATTCTGCTCACCCAATGCGCCATTCTCATTTCCCTGCTGTTTCTCAGTGCCACGAATCCCACACAGAATCTTGTGCTGGTGAGTGTGTGGGCCCTGAGTATCGCGTTCTTCTCGGCGACTCAGGACATTGCCGTGGATGCCTACCGCATCAGCATCTTCAGCCGGGCAGAGGCGGACAACAAGATGCCTTTTGCGGCGGCGGTCAGCACGACTGGCTGGTGGGCGGGATACGGGTTTCTAGGCGGGGCGTTTGCACTGTACCTGGGCGGTGAAACCATTGGGTTCAGTTGGCCGGATGTTTATCGAATTCTTGCCCTGGTGTACGTAGTCATGATGCTGCTTGTGCTGTTCATTCGCGAGCCGGATAGCGATCTGCCTGTCGATAAGCCACTCGCAGCTGGTGAGAGCAACGGTGTTGTGTATTGGTTCAATACCTACATAGCTGCGCCGTTTCGCGAGTTCTTCGCGCGTTGTGGATTCAAGCTGGCATTTTCCATTCTGTTGCTCCTGCTGGTGTTCCGTCTTGGCGAGGCCATGCTGGGCAGGATGTCACTGGTGTTCTATGGGGAAGTCGGGTTCACTACCGACCAGATTGCACTCTATTCGAAGTTTTTTGGCGGCATGGTCACCGCTGTCTTCAGTCTGATGGGCGCCGTCATCAATACACGCTTCGGCGTGGTGCGCGGCTTGTTCGTCGGCGGCATCGCGATGGCGTCCTCCAACTTGCTGTTTGCGCTGATGGCCGTCGTCGGGCCGGACGTGAATCTGCTGATGGTGACGATGCTGGTGGACAACTTCAGCGCGGCTTTCGCCACGGTTGCCTTCATTTCATTCATTTCCTATTTCACAAGTCGTACCTACACCGGCACCCAGTATGCCCTGATGTCCTCCGTCTCGAATTTTGGCCGCACGACGCTGGCTGCCAGCAGTGGGGGATTGGTGGACTTTCTCGACGGTGATTGGGCCACATTCTTCATTCTTACCTCGCTGATGGTGATTCCGGGTCTGCTGTTGTTGCTGTGGATAGCCAGACAGATTCAGCAGTACAAGGATGAGCACGACGCACCTGTACGCCAGACTGATGCGCCAGAGAGGGCATAGCCCGTGAAATTTTCGTTGTTCTTTTTCATCATCATCCCTTTTACGGAGTTGTTGATTCTGCTGGAGGTCGCGGACCGGATCGGTGCACTGTATACCGTGCTGTTGATCGTGGTGACAGCAGCGCTGGGAATTCACCTGCTCAAACGCCAGGGGATCAGCACCTTGACGCGCTTTCAGCAGCGCTTGCACAGTGGCGACATTCCCGGTCAGGAAATCGTGGAAGGAATGATCATCGCCTTTTGTGGTGCCTTGTTGCTGGCCCCCGGATTCATCACCGATACACTGGCCCTGCTTGGTCTGTTGCCGGCAGTACGAGCCGGGATTGCGAAGAGAATCCTGCGCTCCGGAAGCGTGTTCGTCAGTGGCGGCAGTTTTTCGGCTGGCAGCCACGTCCACTATGGCAGTACGCAGAAGGAGGACGGAGAAATCATCGACGGGGAGTACCGGAACGAGACGACACCCAATCCCGAACTGGATGACAAATAAGGGGCCGAGCCCTTTGTCCAGCCGAGCCTGTTTACGGGCGAAGAATCTGAAACAGATCTATTAGCCTGCCAGCATGCTCCTGACAGGAAAATATTTACTCTGCTGCCATTGAAATCCTCCGCCGCAGCCCCACTTAGAGTCCACAGTTTATCGTTCAGGGTTCCCGCGCCAAGTGTGCGAGTGCCCTAATCATTTGATCCAGGAGATAAAAAGCAATGAAAATCAGACCGTTGCAAGACCGAGTCGTTGTGCGCCGCAAGGAAGAAGAGACCAAATCAGCAGGAGGAATAGTAATACCCGGTTCAGCAGCTGAAAAACCCGCCCAGGGTGAAGTGCTGGCAGTGGGTCCAGGCAAGATCATGGATAACGGCGAGAAGCGTCCGGTGGACCTGAAAGTCGGCGACATCGTGGTATTCGGCAAGTACGCGAGCAACACCGTCAAGATCGACAATGAAGAACTGCTCATCCTCAGCGAGAGCGAAATCTACGGCGTGATCCAGGCCTGATTGCAGGAACAACGTTCCGCAATCCCCCTCGAACAACCGACAATGAACTATTGAGAACACAGGAATAAAGAAAATGGCTAAAGACGTAAAATTCGGTGATCCAGCTCGCCAGAAAATGCTGAAAGGTGTGAACATTCTTGCTGACGCAGTCAAAGTGACCCTCGGCCCCAAAGGCCGTAACGTGGTTCTGGACAAGTCCTACGGCGCCCCAACGGTGACCAAGGACGGTGTGTCCGTCGCCAAGGAGATCGAGCTGAAGGACAAGTTCGAGAACATGGGCGCCCAGATGGTGAAGGAAGTGGCTTCCCAGACTTCCGACGTCGCCGGTGACGGTACCACGACTGCAACAGTGCTGGCCCAGGCCATCCTGAACGAAGGTCTCAAATCAGTTGCAGCGGGCATGAACCCGATGGATCTGAAGCGCGGCATCGACAAGGCTGTGAAAGCCATGGTCGAAGAAGTGGGCAAGCTGTCCATTCCCTGTACAGATTCCAAGTCGATTGCCCAAGTGGGCACCATCTCCGCCAACTCTGACGAGCAGATCGGCGCGATCATTGCCGAAGCGATGGAAAAGGTTGGCAAGGAAGGCGTCATCACTGTTGAAGAAGGCTCCGGTTTCGACAACGAGCTGGACGTCGTGGAAGGCATGCAGTTCGACCGTGGCTACCTGTCTCCGTACTTCGTCAACAACCAGGACAACATGAGCGCCGAGCTCGAAAATCCGTTCATCCTGCTGGTCGACAAGAAAATCTCCAACATCCGCGAAATGCTGCCGGTCCTCGAAGCCGTTGCCAAATCCGGTCGTCCGCTGCTGGTGATTGCGGAAGACGTCGAAGGCGAAGCGCTGGCGACTCTGATCGTCAACAACATGCGCGGCATCGTCAAAGTGGCTGCTGCCAAGGCGCCAGGTTTCGGTGATCGTCGCAAGGCCATGCTGGAAGACATCGCCATCCTCACTGGCGGTACTGTCATCTCCGAAGAAGTTGGCCTGAGCCTGGAAAGCGCGACTCTGGAACATCTGGGTCACGCCAAGAGCGTGGTTCTGTCCAAGGAAAACACCACCATCATCGACGGTGGCGGCGATTCCAAGGCGATCGAAGCCCGTGTAGGTCAGATCCGTCGTCAGATCGAAGACACGTCTTCCGATTACGACAAGGAAAAGCTGCAGGAGCGCGTGGCCAAGCTGGCTGGCGGTGTTGCTGTCATCAAGGTCGGTGCAGGCACCGAGATGGAAATGAAAGAGAAGAAGGCCCGCGTTGAAGACGCACTGCACTCTACCCGCGCTGCGGTGGAAGAGGGCGTGGTCCCCGGCGGCGGCGTGGCACTGATTCGTGCTCTGCAGAAAGTGGAAGGCCTGAAGGGCGACAACGAAGATCAGAACGTGGGCATCGCATTGCTGCTGCGCGCTGTGACTTCTCCGCTGCGTCAGATCGTGCAGAACGCCGGTGACGAGCCGTCAGTGGTGCTCGACAAGGTCAAGGCAGGCAAGGGTAACTACGGTTACAACGCCGCTTCCGGTCAGTACGTGGACATGGTTGAAGCGGGCATCATCGACCCGGCCAAGGTAACCCGCAGCGCGCTGCAGGCTGCAGGCTCTGTTGCTGGCCTGATGATCACCACCGAGTGCATGATCTGCGACATCCCGGAAGAAAAACCGGCTGGTGGCGACATGGGTGGCATGGGTGGAATGGGTGGTATGGGCGGCATGATGTAAGAGTCAGCCTGGCTGTCCCAAGCTCGTTCGCGAGAACAGAAAACCCCGCTTCGGCGGGGTTTTTTATTGCCGACAGGAGCAAGCGCGCACCTGTAGTGAATCATTGGCGTGGACACGGTGAGCGGATTTATTGGTATAGTTCGTGCTTCGTGCCAACTTCCCAGGAAACCTGCCCATGCCTTACCGTGTTATTTCAGCCACTCGCCTCCTGTTTTGTGCCTTGTTGTTGCTTCCCCTGTCCGTGTCCGCCGGAACGGTTGTGCGAGTAGCTACTTCGATGGGCGAATTCCAGATTGAATTGTTTGACACAGCAGCCCCAGGCACTGTGGCCAACTTTCTGAGCTACGTGAACAGTGGTGCCTACAATGGCACGGTAGTGCATCGCCTGGTGCCCGATTTTGTCATTCAGGGGGGCTGGCTGACTTTCAACGAGGCACAACAGACTTTTTACGATATAGCCATTGGGCCGACGATTCAGAATGAGTTTTCCATCTCCAATCTGCGCGGCACCATCGCCATGGCCAAGGTGTCGGGTGATCCCCATAGTGCCACAAGTCAGTGGTTTATCAATTTGGGAAACAATACAGAGCTGGACTCCAGCAACGGTGGTTTCACGGTCTTCGGTCGCGTGATGGGTGCTGGAATGCACACAGTGGATGCGATCGGTGCCCTGCCACCGGTGACTGTGATCAACGGACTGGATACATTTCCCCTTATCAATTACACCACAGGACAGTTGTTAAGCAGCCATCTGGTGCATCTGAGTATGACCAGGATGGGCAGCACTGAGGGCGATCCGGCAGTGTTTGACGTATCCACTGCCAAACTGAATGCCATGGTCAACGCCGGTGAGTTGGGAATGATCCGTGGTGAGTTCGCCCTGATCAGCGAAACGCCCAACATTGTGGTCAAGCTGGATGGTGCGTCACTGTTTTATCTGGATCAGACGGTCCCCGGCATGGCCACGTTCGACAGCAGCACAGGCCGACTTACTATTCCGGAATTGCGGATTGACGGCGAAGTGGCTTACAGGAATGTACGTTTCCTGCTGACAGACGCGCAGCATTTGGTGTTTACCCTTGAAGGGGCTGATTGAGCAAATATTCTCGCCCTGTTTCAGCGCGTTGAAGTTGAGAGAGAAAATGCGGCTCCACAGGCCAAGGTAGATTCTCGCACTCAAGTCCTGTGGTACTCTCGGTGCTTTGCCCGGGATGTCATCAATGAACGAGATTGTGAGTGCGATCAACGCTGTGGTCTGGAGTCCTGCCCTTGTGTTTCTGTGTTTGGGTGCGGGGCTGTATTTTTCGGTGCGAACTCGCTTTTTGCAGCTGCGTCACTTCCGGGAAATGATCCGTCTGATTTTCCAGAGCAAGGTGAGTAATACCGGCATATCGCCCTTTCAGGCGCTGAGCATGACGCTGGCGGGCCGGGTAGGTACAGGCAACATCGCCGGAGTGGCTACGGCAATTACTTTCGGTGGCCCCGGTGCCCTGTTCTGGATGTGGGTAGTAGCATTTCTTGGTGCCAGTTCAGCTTTTGTCGAATCCACACTGGGGCAGGTATACAAAGAGAAAATCGACGGGGAGTACAGAGGCGGACCAGCGTTTTATATCGAAAAGGGACTGGGTATCAAATGGTTTGCCTGGCTGTTTGCGTTTACTACCATTCTGGCCTGCGGTCTGCTGTTGCCTGGGGTTCAAGCCAATGCCATTTCCAGTAGCGTCAGCACGGCGTTCAGCATCGACACACGGATTACCGCAACAGGACTCGCTCTTCTGCTGGCTTTCATCATTTTTGGCGGGTTGCGGCGAATCGCCGCCTTTGCCTCAGCCGTAGTGCCTTTCATGGCAGTAGCCTATGTAGGCATCGCAATCCTCATCATCCTGCTCAACATCACCCAGGTGCCCGCGATGATCGCGCTGATCTTCAGAAGCGCCTTCGGATTTGATTCCGCATTTGGCGCAATTCTCGGGCTGGCGATCATGTGGGGCGTACGTCGCGGTGTGTACTCCAATGAAGCGGGGCAGGGTACGGCTCCGCATGCGTCCTCAGCCGCCTCGGTAAGTCATCCTGCCAAGCAGGGGTTGGTGCAGGCGTTCTCGGTTTATGTGGATACGTTGTTCATCTGTTCCGCCACCGGTTTCATGCTGCTGATTACTGGTCTGTACAATGTGGAAGGTCCAACCGGCGATGTGATGTATACGGGAGTCATGGGTGTCGGTGCAGGCCCTGGCTACGTCCAGACCGCGATGGAAAACCTGATGCCTGGATTTGGCAATATCTTCGTCGCAGTGGCTCTATTCTTCTTCGCTTTCACGACCATCCTTGCCTACTACTACATTGCAGAAACCAATATCAGCTACATCAATCGCACAATTGCGCGGCCCTGGATGAACACCGTGCTGAAGTTCGGGATTATCGGCGCAGTGGTATATGGCACGCTCAGAACGGCGGAGCTGGCTTGGGGGCTCGGCGATATCGGCGTGGGATTGATGGCTTGGTTGAATATTGCTGCCATCCTGTTGCTGCGCAAACCCGCGTTCGCGTGTCTGCGCGACTACGAGGCACAGAAGGCGCAAGGGATTGATCCGGTGTTCCATCCGGAAGAACTGGGCATCAAGGGAGCTGAATATTGGATAGAGCGACTTGCCGACGAAAAACGCAGTCACGACCAGGAATGAGGTTGTCAATGACGGTGTCTGCGCTGTCGATTGTTGTCACTGATATTCGACTATAATCCAGCGCAGTTATCAGTACCGTCAATCAAGGTAGGGAAGCTCCATGGAAAACAGCATTATCTCTGTCAGGAATCTCAGCAAGATCTACCCCTCCGGGCTGCATGCCCTCAAGAACATCAATCTGGAAATCAAGCGTGGCGAAATCTTCGCCCTGCTGGGGCCTAACGGCGCTGGCAAGACCACGCTGATCAGCACGCTGTGCGGCATTGTAAATCCCGGAAGCGGTGAAGCCCTCGTGGATGGTCTCGACATCGTGCGCGACTATCGCGAGGCTCGCAAGCGCATCGGCCTGGTGCCGCAGGAGTTGTCGGTTGCCATGTTCGAAAGCGTCTGGGCAACGGTTGCATTCAGCCGGGGTATTTTCGGCAAGGCGCCGGATGCCACGGTTATCGAACAGGTGCTGCGAGATCTGTCGCTGTGGGATAAACGCAGCAGCAAGATCATGACGCTGTCGGGCGGCATGAAGCGCCGCGTGCTGATTGCCAAGGCGTTGGCCCATGAGCCGCAAGTGCTCTTTCTCGACGAACCTACCGCCGGCGTGGACGTGGAACTGCGCCGCGACATGTGGCAAATGATCCGTCGTCTGCGCGAGCGCGGCACCACCATCATTCTGACCACGCACTACATTGATGAAGCCGAAGAGATGGCTGATCGCATCGGTGTCATCAACAAAGGTGAAATCATGTTGGTGGAAGACAAGGATGTGCTGATGCAGAAACTGGGCAAGAAACAACTGACGCTGCAACTTCAGCAACCGGCCAGTGCGCTGCCTCCAGAACTGTCCTCCTATGGTCTGGCGCTGTCCGAGAATGGCGAGCAACTGGTGTACACCTACGACAAGGACAAGGAGCATGGCCAGATCGCCAGCCTGCTGCGCAAGTTGCATGAACTCGGCATCGAGTTCCGCGATCTGCACACCACGCAGAGTTCACTGGAAGATATCTTCGTCAATCTGGTAGGAGAAAAAGCATGAATACCTACGCAATCAGAGCGATCTACCTGTTTGAAATGGCCCGTACGTGGCGCACCTGGATGCAGAGCATTGCGTCACCCGTACTGTCCACTTCGCTGTACTTCATCGTGTTCGGCTCCGCGATCGGTTCGCGCATGGTGGCAATCGATGGCGTGGGCTATGCCGCGTTCATCGTGCCAGGACTCATCATGCTTACCGTACTCACCGAGAGCACGTCCAACGCGTCGTTCGGCATCTACATGCCGAAGTTTTCCGGCACCATATACGAGATTCTCTCGGCGCCGATTTCGGCAATCGAGATCGTGCTCGGCTACGTGGGCGCAGCGGCCAGCAAGTCCATCATCATCGGCATCATCATTCTGATCACGGCGCGCTTCTTCGTGGATTTCACGATCATGCACCCGTTCTGGATGATCGCGTTTCTGGTGCTGACCTCCATCACGTTCAGCCTGTTTGGTTTCATGATCGGCATCTGGGCTGACAGCTTCGAGAAATTGCAGGTGTTTCCGATGATGATCGTGGCGCCGCTGACGTTTCTCGGCGGCAGCTTCTACTCCATCAACATGCTGCCGCCAGTGTGGCAGACGATCACGCTGTTCAATCCGGTGGTGTATCTGGTGAGTGGTTTTCGCTGGAGTTTCTATGGCGTGGCTGACGTGAATGTCGGACTGAGTCTGACCATGATTGCAGTGTTCATGCTGATCTGTCTGGGCATCATCACGTGGATGTTTCGCACTGGCTACAAGGTCAAGGTTTAACAGGCCTGCAGCAGTTGCTCCGCGTGTTTCTGCAACTCTTCTCGCAATGCATCCGGCTGCTCGATCGTGAAGCGAAAGGGCAGCCTTGCCAGCATACGTGCAAACCACTGCAGGCAATTCGTGCTGCTGTGCAACTGCAAGCCCTCTTCCTGCGGAACCAACAGACCAAGTTCATCGACCATGCTCTTCATTGCCGTGTCGAGATCGGTGTGCAGCTTTACCACCACGGGGATGCCGCGACCCATCGTCGCAATACTCAGGCTTAGATGATCGGCCGCATTGAAATCGGCGGGGCGCTGGAAGTGTGTGTCCAGACTACGCAAGGACAATATTCGATCCAGGCGGAACGTGCGCAGACTCTTGCGTAAATGACAGTATCCTGCGGCGTACCAGTTGCCGTAGCGGAACACCAGCCCGTAAGGATCGAACTCTCTCTGTGTCGGTGTGTTCTTGTTGTGGGCACGAGCCTCCACAGCGATTGAATGATTCGGCGTGTCAGTGAATTGCCCCGGGTTCTCTGGTGCCTGGTACCGAATTACCACTCGTTGCTGCTCCCGTGCCGCCGTACTCAGTTCCGCCAGTATCTGCATGTTGCCGACGGGATTTGCCCCAGGCAGATCCAGCACCGTCGTCTCACCCAGCGCCCTGATCTGTTGCCGCAGGCGCCCCGGCATCACCCGCTCCAGTTTCGCCTGCACGCTCTCAATTGCCGGTGCAGCTTCGGCCAAGCCAAGGCTGTGCGCCGCCAATAGTCCCAGTGCGATGGCCAGTGTTTCCTCATTGGTGAACATCATCGGCGGCAGCTTGAATCCTGCCACCAGGTAGTAGCCGCCATAGCGCCCCTGTTCCGCCGTGACCGGAATCCCCAGTTCCTCCAGCGCGCCGATATAGCGGCGCACCGTGCGCACATCCACGTTCAGACGCCTGGCCAGCTCGGTGCCGCTGATGCGGCCGTGGGTCTGCAACAACTCCAGAACTGTCAGCACTCGCGTCGTGGGGTTCGACATTTTATTTGCAACTCCGAATTCAATGAGGGCGGATTATAGCCTCATTGAATTCTATGCTCTGCGGTACTGAATAACCAAGGAGAGACAGCATGGAACCCATACTTCTTTACGGCGTCCCCCAGGGATGTTCCTTCGGCTCGATTGTCGCGCTGGAATGGCTGGGGCAGCCCTATCGTCTTTGTCGCATCGAGATGCAGAAACATCCGTGGCATCCCCTTTATGAGCGCATCAACCCGCTGCGCCAGACTCCCTCAATGTTGCTGGAAGATGACAGAGTGTTGGGTGAAAGCCTCGCCATTCTGCTGCACATCGCAGGTCGGGACCTCGATAAACCTATTGGTTTTGCGCAAGGCACTGTGGAGTTCGATCAGCTCAATCAGATGCTGGCGTATCTGCACACGGATTTCTTCTCGGCATTCAACCCACTGTGGATTGCTTGCGAGTTCAAGATGCTGGACGAGGAGAGCAGGGCAACACTGCGGGCCATTGGTGAAGATGGTGCGGCGAGAAACTTCAGCTACTTGAACAACCTGCTCGCGAATCGGCAGTGGCTGCTTGGTGGCAAGAGCCCGTCGGTGGCCGATGCGTACTTTGTCGGCGTGGCGCGCTGGGCGGACTATCACAAACTGTTCGATATGGAGCGTGAGTATCCTCATCTGCATCGTCATTTGCAGAAACTGCAGACAGATCCGGCGGTGATGTTCGCGGAAAAGATGGAGCGGGGAGAGGCCGTTGCCACGAACCGGGTGTTCAGGGGGCATGTCACGCTTGATGAGCTGGAGATTCGGTTGGTGCCAGAGCGAGTATGCAGCGAGCAGCACTTCCATGTGGGAGTGGGTCCTGTCCGCGATTACTTGCCTGTGCCGAAATGCGTTTCTGCAGAAACGTTTTTTGGTTAGCAGAAAGGCAATGGCACTGTACACAACAACAGCACAGCGTTTGTCCGGGTGACCGTGGAATAGTGGATGCGAAATCAACATCCATTACTTCACGGAGACCCCATATGAAGAGAGTGTTAGCAATGATTGCGATCGGCCTGATTCTCAGCAATTGCGCCACGATCACTCGAGGTACGACCGACGCATTCACCATTACTTCTGATCCCACCGGTGCCGACATCCGGTTATCCAATGGATTGGTCTGTCGGACGCCCTGTGCGCTGGAGGTCAAGCGCCGCCCCGGGTTTGTAGTGACTGTGGAGAAGGAGGGATACAGGACCGTGACCACCAGCGTGGTGTCGTCGATCTCTGGTGGAGGAGGTACCGCGATGGCGGGCAATGTACTTCTCGGGGGAATCATCGGTGCGGGAGTGGATGCGTCGAATGGGTCGATGAATGAGTTGTCGCCGAATCCGTTGCATGTTGTTTTGGAGGTCGATTCAGCGATTACAGATTAAAGCGTTGCGATTTGGAACGGAAAGCAGGGGCTTATGCGTGGGTCGTGAACAATCCGGGATTTCCGGATTGTTCGACTCTACTTCTAATGTCATCGATTTCGATGACATTAGAGGGGTATGGCAGCAATTCAGCGGTGCCCCAGTTTTTCTAAACCCGTCGATTTCGACGGGTTTAGATTTTTGCTACCACTTCTGTTTATGTCAGCCCAGACAGTCTTGCATATTCGGTGATTGCGATGAAATCGTCATACCATTCGACGTGAATGGCTGATCTCGTGCGATTCCACGTGCCGCACATGATCATGGTCAAGCGTGACGACCGCCATCGTTTCTCCGTCGAGCGCAACGAATTCAATTTCATACGCCTTGTCATTACCGTGGACATGAATGACAACGCCCACGTCACCCAGCGCCAGCTTTGCTTCTGGCACATCCTTGGTCAACACGATGCGGTCATAATCTTTTATGGAAATCATTTTTCATCTCCATTCAAATGGGATATGCGGTGCGCAGTAACTAATGGAGCTGGTTTGGGCTGTGCTTCGTTCAATTGGGACTCTCCGGAATTCCCGGACGGTTCAGGTCGAAACCTGAGAAAGTTGAAATGAAGATGTGTGGACGAGTGCATAAAATGCGCGGTTTTGCATCTACCATTCAGTTGTAAAGGATTCTTTGACCCCCCCCCCCCCGAATGCGATACGCTGTGGGCTGTCTTCGTCACAGACGAGGCTGGGTTGTAGCTCCCTCTCTCTCACCCCGGATGAGCTACGATCGGGTACGTCAATCATCCTGGCGACAAGGGGTTGTAGCTCCCTCTCTCACCCCGGATGAGCTACGATCAAGATTCACCGCCATATCGACAGCGCTCGGTTGTAGCTCCCTCTCTCACCCCGGATGAGCTACGATGCGCAGCCGTGAATAACCCCATCAATCAGGGTTGTAGCTCCCTCTCTCACCCCGGATGAGCTACGATCAATACCGAGCAGTTGAGGGCGGGTTTAATGTTGTAGCTCCCTCTCTCACCCCGGATGAGCTACGATGAGATAGTGATTCACCCGCGATGCACAGGCGTTGTAGCTCCCTCTCTCACCCCGGATGAGCTACGATAGATCCATCCTCGACCGCAAGCCATCGAACGTTGTAGCTCCCTCTCTCACCCCGGATGAGCTACGATGGCAAGGCTGATGCTGAGTCGTTTATTAGTGTTGTAGCTCCCTCTCTCACCCCGGATGAGCTACGATTCCAGGGGGGGGCGCAAGGCACTGCACTGAGTTGTAGCTCCCTCTCTCACCCCGGATGAGCTACGATAAGGCTGGACGAGGAGCCGGAGGTAATCACGTTGTAGCTCCCTCTCTCACCCCGGATGAGCTACGATAGCTGCCATTCCATTAGGCCGATCAGGGCCGTTGTAGCTCCCTCTCTCACCCCGGATGAGCTACGATTCACAGCATTCGGTCGGGTTCTACCCCGATTTCACGGACGGTTATAAAACGGCTGAAAACTCCAAATCACTCTTTGCCACTCTTCGTCGCATCCGAGGATTGTGAAAGCGTTCAATGTAATTAAATATATCTGCCTTGGCCATATCCATCGTTCGG
>JAUXNX010000005.1 GCA_030682575.1 Gammaproteobacteria bacterium | reverse complement strand
ACGCATGGAGCGCATGCTCTGCCGCCAGGTCGGCTTGCCCGCCGCCTCCTCGGAGCGCGCGTTGAACGTGAGCGCAGGCAGCTTGTCGTCCTTCCACCAGGCGGGGATCAACCCCCAGCGCGCACCGATCAACTCGATGGCACCGTCATGCGCCTGCACCAGAATCGGCACCTGAGTGGTAGGTGCCACGTTGAACGCGGCCTTGATGAAGCCGTTTTTGATAAACCCAGGCCAGTTCCGGCGATCGATGCGCCAGTAGCGTTCTATTGCTGCTTCATTGGGGGGGACGTAGCGGCCGCACATGGGGGGCTCTCAGTAAAAATCTGGAAAATAAATATCGGAATGCTCAACGTCTCCAGTCGACAAGTGACTGACTAGGTTTCAGCAAATCCGCCTTCTTGATCTTCGGGCGATTTAGTAATGGCTGCAGTTTTAACGGACTCCACCACGTTGATTGACCTTGCCCGTCCGCCGTCGCCTGCCTTGATGCGTTGAGCGAATCGATTTTGTAACTCAAGATCGGCGTAAAGCGCGCTGAAATATGCTCGCGAAGCCGTGATCAAATCCGCGTAAAAATCTTCCGCATTGAGCATTCGAACGCCGCTGGATTCACACAAGTGCATGCGTGAGTTTCGACACAAAATCATGAAAGGCTGAGGATTCATTGAGTGGATCATGTGATTTCGGAATTGCCAAAGTTCAGCGGCATGCGCTCCGTATGACGCCGGAAAAAAGTCAGAGAAGAAAGCTCGAAAGCGCTCTCCTGTTCCCTTGTCCGGCAGGTACACTCCTGCCAGAGAATCGACGGCAATGAGCACTGACATGAACGACAGAAACATTCCGTCTTCATTCAGAAGTCGCGGAATCACTCCCAGGAAGTACTGATCAAAATGACGCCGATATTCCGCTGCAGCTTCTGATAACTCTTGTAGTTCTGTCACTGAATTTTCCTCAACCCATTATCAGAATCACAAATCAAGACGAGCCCCGTTACGGCGCAACCACGCTTGTCTTTCGCGATAGTCCGGCATCACTTTGTCCACTTCGTTCCAATAGGCATCGTCGTGATTGCGTCGATGGAAGTGACAGAGCTCATGCACGACGATGTAGTCGATGATCTTTGGAGGAGCCATCATGCACTTCCAGTGGAAGTTCAGTGTGCCGCTGACGCCGCAACTGGCCCAGCGGTAGCCCATGTCCTTTACCTTGATGCTCTTCGGAACTACCCCTACCTTCGGCGCATGGAATGCAACACGCGCTGCGAAGCGTTCCTCTCCTTTTTGGCAATACAACTTCTCGAAAGCTGTTCTGGCAGCAGCCACTCCGCCGATCTCGATCAGTTCGCGACTCAAGCAGAAACGCCCATCCTTCAATTGCAGTTCGCATTCCTGATTCGACACCAGCGCCAGCCGGTAGGCATTGCCGAGATAAAGAAAGGTTTCGCCGTTTACCCACTCGCGCGCCACAGCTGCGGCGTTGAGGTCGCGCCACTCGGCCAAGTTGCGGTAGATCCACAGGCGTTTGCTGTCCACGACAGCATCGACTTGTTCTGGCGTGTAATGGTTGGGCGGACGTACCGAAATCACGCCATCGCGCTCGATCACGATGTCGGTGGTCTTGCGATCCTGGCCGGGTAGCAAGCGGTACTCGATATCGCGAACGCGCCGGGCATTCATCGCTGCTCACCTTCGGCCGCGCCGTGCAGCAATTGATCGTGCCGGTTCTTCGCCAGTTTCATGATCTCCACGGCGAGGCGCTCGCGCTGTTGCTTGAGCTCGTCGATCCCGGTCAGCGTCAGCGCCGTCTTGATATCGCTGCGCGCCTTCTTCTGCTTGTCGCTGTTGTGCCAGAAGTCGATGCTGCCGATGCTGTGTTGCAGCGTCTCCACGATGCTTTCCATCAGAGTCTTGAGCTTTTGTCTGGCGCTCTCGGGTACCACTCCATCGGAGAATGCCTCGTTGGCAATGTGAGCATAGAACGTCGTGGCCTCGCGGCTCATGCCGTCTTCGCCCTGCTTGCGGCCTTCCACCGCCACCTTGCGCAGTTTCACCAACTCGGCGGCAAGCAGTTCCCACTGTTCCTGATGCTGGTCGATCAGTTGCTCCACCTTTTCCGACAAGCTGCGATAAAACGCCGGGTCCTCATCGTGATGCACTGTGCAATGCTTGCGGATGGCATGTTCCATCTCGCTCGCCTTGGCTTCGGCGTTGCCTGCGGCGTGTTCGTTGAGCTTGTCGAGAAAGTTGTCGGATAGCAGTTCCACCGGTGGCACTTTGGGATTGATGCCAAGGCTGATCAAGTGCTCGTTGATCAGGTCGCGCACCTTCTGACCGGCATCGCCAAGATTGAGTGTGTCGTCCTTGTAGCGCTCCTTGGCGACGCGCTGGATGTAGCCGAAGCGTTTGGCTGGTACACGATACGAGTGTCCACTCGGATGCGGCAGGATGATGTCGAGGCTGCTCAGAAATTTCTTGAGGTACACGTCGAAGTCGGCGCGGATTTTCTCGTCTTTCAGCAGCGTCACTGCCTGATGCACTACCGCCGCATCCGCTTCGATATTTGGCAACAGCCCTTCCACGAACTCGCGCACAGTCGCCACCTTGTGCGCGGCGAATAATTGCAGCAGACGCTGGTAGCGTTCTTCCAGCACTGGCAGTTCTGACGCAAGGCTCTTCAGACCTTGTGCGAGTTCCTGTTGCTCATCACTGACAGCGTACAGCGTCAACGCTTCGGTCAGGTGATGGGTGAGCCCGATGTAGTCCACCACGTAGCCGCGCTGCTTTCCCTTCTTCACGCGATTGGTGCGAGCGATAGCCTGCAGCAGCGTGTGTTCGCGAATGCGCTTGTCGAGGTACATCACCTGTTCTATGGGCGCATCGAAGCCGGTCAGCAACATGTCGCACACCACCAGAAAGGCGATGCCGGTGTAGACCTTGTCCGGGTCGTCGAAGGCAAACGGCTTGCAGAAATTATCCACCGCGTTCCAGGCATGTGCCTGTTTGCGCGCTGCCGTGATCCACGCCGCTTCGTTGGTGCCATCACCGGAGATCACCACTGCTGCCTTCAGGAATTTGAGCTTCCCGATCAATTCAGGATTGGGTTGTTCCGCCTGTTGCAGATTTGTCACTGCCTCTGCCAGGGCTGCTTCGATAGCCTTCTGGTAACGCACGGCCGCCAGTTTGGAATGGCAAACCACCTGCGCCTTGAAGCCATTGGGAAAGATGTGGCTCAGGTAGTGCTGCACCAAATCCTTGGCGATGGCATCAATGCGCTTCTCGGCTTCCAGCAAGTCGCCCGTGGTTCCGTACTTCTTGCGGATGGCCTCCAGTTCGTCCTCGCTGCGCGCCTTGAACAGATCCTCGAAGCGGGTTTCAAAACCATGCTTGTCGTTCAGCGCGGTATCGGCAGTGCGGCCTTCATAGAGAATCTGCAGCGTCGTGCCGTCGGCCACTGCATCCATCAGCTTGTAGGTGTCGATGTACTCACCAAAACGTTTCACCGTGCGTTTCTCGCCGTGACGTTCAGTGATCAGCGGCGTGCCGGTGAAGGCGATGCGGGCAGCGTTGGGGAACGCTTCGAAGATGTTGTCACCGAGATCGGAACCCTGGGTGCGGTGCGCTTCGTCGATCATCAACAGGATGCGGCCCGATGTATTCACGATGCCGAAACTGTCCTTGCCCGGCATGGCCTGATAGCTGCCCAGTGCGTCCGCCACGCTGGTCGGCAGTGTCTGCTCGTGCAGTGCAAACTTGTGTGCCATCACCATGTTGATGTCGGAGCTGTCACGGGCCAGGTCATGGCGCAGCGCGGCGCGGCTTTCGATCACGTTCACCTTGCCGCCAATCAACGTCGCTGTCTCCCCCAGTTGGTCTTCCAGGTCCACACGATCGTTGATGAGCACGATCTTGTAGTCCTGCATATCCTTCGAGGCGCGCAATAGGCGGGCCACAAACACCATCGTCAGGCTCTTGCCCGAACCTTGCGTGTGCCACACCACGCCGCTGCGCTCGGTGGGTGTCTTGCCGCTGCGCAGGCGCTGCACAATGCGATTGGCGGCGCGGAACTGCTGGTAACGGCACACCACCTTCACGCGCGGGCCACCGTCGGTGTCCATGAATACCGAGCAACAGCGCAATATGCCCAGCAGG
Source organism: Gammaproteobacteria bacterium (assembly GCA_030682575.1). GTDB lineage: Bacteria > Pseudomonadota > Gammaproteobacteria > Pseudomonadales > Pseudohongiellaceae > UBA5078. The sequence goes on along the minus strand of JAUXNX010000005.1, from coordinate 312,166 downwards.
TTGGCCGGGTTCAGCATGCCATTGATCAGTTGTTGCTGCTGGTTCAACCCTTCGGCGACGGCGTCATCCTGTGGCCACTGGGTCTTCCAGGGGTAGAAGTGCTCGTCGCCGGACGTCACGCTGCCATAATCTGCTTGCGCCCCAGTGCTGCGAATCAGCAACAGATTGGAATGAAACAGGCGCGGCTCGCCTTCCTTCAACCCCATCTGCGCCGTCTCCGCGCGCCGGTTCATATAGCGCTGCAACTGGATGAAGGCTTCCTGCATCGGGTTGGCGCAGGTCGGGCCACCCTTCTTGCACTCCACGACTACCAACGGGATGCCGTTCACGAAGAGCACGAGGTCAGGAATGATGCATTGCTTCACGCAACCCGGCGTGTCCACGCGGAACTGGTTGATGGCGAGGAAGTGATTGTTGGATGGCGTATCGAAGTCGATGAGCCGCACCACCGGGTCCGACTCGCCGCTCAGCTCGTTCACGTCTACCTGCGCCTTGAACAGCAACTTCTGCACGGCTTCGTTGGCTTCAAGCAGCGTCTTGTTGGGTTGGCGCAGCAACTGCTCCTGCAGGTCCTGCAGTTGTTTGGGTGTCAGCCAGGATTTGCCTGTGTGGGTGTTGAGAGCGGCCACGGCTTTGTTGAACACCTCCGGCAGCAGCCACTGGCGGAAGTTGGTGCGCAGGCTTGCGCCTGGATCGCAGGGAATCTCGCGGCCCTGGTCGATTATCTGCCAGCCCAATGCGGCGAGTTGTTGCAGGAAGGGTTGTTCGACTTCGGTGTATTCGCTCATTGCTGCCCATCTCGCCCGCCAGCACCTGTTGCAGCAGACTGACTTGAGAAGGCACTTGATGGGTGACTTGCAGGGTAGCTTGATGGGTCACTTGTTCGGTGACTTGTTCGCCGACTTGTTCGGTAACCTGATCGGAGACTTCGGGGGTGACTTCGGGGGCCACTTCGGGGGTAGTTTGTTCCGAAGTCACTGGCACTGGCATCACCGCCAACGGAACTGAATATCGCAACAGCCTCTCGCGAGGAAGCAGCAGCGACCAGCATCATGACAACGCAACCTGCTGCAATTGGTTGAGCGCCAAAGTCAGCTTGGCCTCATCGAACAGCTTAAGCTTGCGCTGCGACCATCGTTCTCCAGCGGGCCAGTGGCGCACGCCTTCCAGCAAGGCCTGCGGTTCGGGTTCTACTTGTTCCTTTGCCAGCAACCAATCAACGGTAGAAAGCAGCTCCATACCATAGGGAGATTCAAAGCCGTCGATCAGTCGGGAAGCAAGCTCCAGTGCTGGTATGTAGGCCTTGGCCTCTGTCCGCAAATAGAGATCCACCACGTCGCGCTTGGCATCGTTGAACCAGATGATATCGAACGGGCCGCAGTCGCTGATGCGCTTGTCACATTTGAGGTAGCTGCCATCCAAGCTATCCAGCAAGTGGCGCAAACGGTCGGAATACGGGCCATAGTTGTTTGCCACGAACTTGAGCTGCAGCGGATTGTCGGGGCCCTTTACTTCCAGTGCCCGTTCCAGGAACCAAGCCAGCTTCTGGATTTCCAGCAGACTGCACTCCATACCAAGCACCCAGTAGCGGCGGACCAATTCAGCGACCAGTGCTCGAGCCGGGGTGAGCTTTTCTACACCTTTGGACTTGGCGACATTCTGGTAACGACTGGTTGGCTCATAGAGGCGGATGTCAACATCCTGCAGATCACCCAGTGCTTCAACGATGTGTGGTTTGACCTCTTCCCACTCAAGACCACCGTTACCCGCACCTAGTGGCGGGATGGCTATGGAGTGGATGCCATATTCCTCGATAACCCGGCGCAGGTCAGCCAATCCTGCAATGATCCATTCCATGCGGGAATTGCCACGCCAGTGCCGTTTGGTGGGAAAGTTGACGACCCAACGGGTCCCCATCAATTCGCCGGTATCGGTTACAAACATTTTTCCTGTTTGTACCTGCTCTGCGGCGCAAGCCCGCTCATAGTAGGCCGTATTTAACGGAAACCGCTCCTTGAACATCAACGCAATGCCCTTGCCCATTACCCCAACCGTGTTGACGGTATTAACCAGCGCCTCGGTTTCGGCTTCGAGCAAATTACCTTGTGTGAATGTGATCATGATAAGCCCTTAAAAATACCAAGCCGGGATGTGGCGTATATCCAGACTTACGCCCGTGTCATTGGCCAGTGTCTGAAGTTCCTGCTCGATAGCTTGCGTATAGCAGACTACACCCATTAATGCCGTAATGGGTATGTTTCCGTGAACCAGTGCCTCGGCCTGGTAACGTTCCACTTTCTCCAGATCGTCATCGCTGCGCTCGAAGTTGCGCTGTTGCAGCAACGGCCAGTCGATCAGTTCGAGTGCATCCAGAGTGTTGTAGTAGTTGGCGGTTACCGGATAAGCATGTCTGTCAGTAAAAACAAACCGCAGACCCATGTCTGCAACCTTTCGCAAACTGGAAACCAGGATCACGATATCAGCATTGGATACATACCGTACCCCTCCGCGACCTGTATGGATGTTATACATCATCGGGGAAAAGGGAGTGAAGTAGAAGGGAACGTAGTCGTTCAGCACACCTCCAGGGGGCAGCGGCACCTGTCGATGGGCTCGTCGGTTTATAAGATCTTCATTGCCAATGCTCACCCAATCCTGTGAACGTACCGGCGAGTTACCCGGATGGAGGCCATTGGCAAGAATCCACGGCAGATTACGGCGGTGCGTAATGCGCCAGATCAGTGCCTTCTTGGGATTCAAGTTGGTGTACGAACTAGCCATGCTGCCTCAACTGCTGATTGATGACCCGCAGCGGTTCGCGCAGAGCAAGCTCCAGCCTGGTCATATGCTGCACCAGCCACTGGATCATGTCGGGCCAGTTATCTTTATCGTAGCCATCTACGGTTTTCGCGTAGACAATCCGGCAAGCCTTTTTCTCAGGTAGAGGCAGCCAGTCGAACTGATTGCCAAATGCTGTTTCTATTACATCCTTTTGAGCGGCCAGTCGCACGAACACGAAGGTGTTGGCCTCGGCGTCACTGCGCTGCATGCTGAATTCAACACGGATTTCCGATTTGCTGAATATTGCCGAATAGACCATGGCACTGATCCCGGAGCCAGCGGACAGCCAGTGATCCTTGCCCGGACTGATGTTGTCGAAAAGCCTGCACTGACTGTGGATAAAAGCTTCCAGCATCTGCTCCCAAAAGGCTAGGCGCAAGGTATGGCGAAGTTTCAACTCGGTATCAACGCGCGTGTCTTCCGCCTCCTTCGTCACCATACTAATCATGAAGTCGGACGACTCAGGCGTGGGAATGATCTGCTCCAAGTTTAAAAACAGCTCGCTGCCCGCCTGATAGGGCGTCACTTTGAAGCACTGACAAGCAATACCGAATTGGCTGAGCCACAGCACGGTGCTGGTGACTTCCTTCCGGTAGCGCGCGGCCACCAGGATCAGCCTCTGGCTACGATTGCGATTGAGCTGAATGGCGTCGAGATCGTCCACGTCGAGGAAGGCAATCAGCTTGTCTTCGGCGCGCTCAGGTGGCTGGCTGCTTTCCTGCGCTTTCTGGTTAAGGTAGCGCTGGTAGATGTCCACTACTTGCGCCTTGCTGAGGCTGGCGCAGTAGCTGGCGTACTTCAGCGCCTGCCACACCACGTCCCGGCCACTGTCGTCCAGCTTGTTCTCGATGATGACTAGATTGCCTTCCTTGTCGAGGGCCAAGAGATCCAGCCGCTCGCGAGTGTCGTCGAAGCCGTCGAATTCCTTCTGGATTATCAGCAGCTCGTCACCTGCATCTTGCGAGAGCGCCTGCGGGCAGTGCTCCAGCCATTCCTGTAGATGCTTGCGCTCGCTGAAGCCGAGTTCGCTGAAGCGCTTGGCTTCGATGGGCGTGATGCGGTTGTGGGTGGGATCAATTTTGAACATCGGCAACTTCCTTGGCGTCGGTGCTGGGGCTGACTGAAACCTTACCTGTGAGCAGATCGTGCATAAGACCAGATTTTCGCTTCTGCAGGTTGTTTTGTTCTGTATAGCAAGCTGACAAGTAATCTAGCAGCGTCTGAAGTCGAACACTCATTTCGAATTGCTCAGGGAACTCAGGAACAGGCAACAGTAGCTCCTTAAATTCACCTAATGACACTCGCTCACGAGTTCCTTCTATAGATATTCTCCTAATAGCTTGGCGGCCAATTCCGGTGTTGAACCAGGCAGAGAAAAATCCTGAAGCGTGCAGTTTGCTTGGTCGAATGCGAATAACGTCCTGGGTAACTACTGCAGGTTCATTCTCACTATAGATGCAGCTGTCACAAGGAGGTGTCCCAACTTTAGCCAGTAAAATGTCCCCCTTTCGCACATTACAAAATGAAAGTTGGGCAGCTTTCTGAGGGCTGACATTTGAACTGGATACTCGAGCAAAAACGCCTGGTTTTATGTCTTGGCAGTAGAGAACGGGGACTCCTTCCTTTCTTAGCTCAGAAGTAAGCAGATCACTACCGAATGGTCCGTTGGTTATCTGTTTTGAGCCGAAGATTTCCTTAAGGGGTTTATAGGTCCATTCCTTTGGAATCCAACCGATTGGAGTTTGCTGGTATAGATCGGGGGCTTGTTCGCGAGGTGGGCGCAGCTTGCCGTCGGCGCCGATGCCACGGGTGAAGAGGTCATGCATCAGGCCGGCTTTGATCTGCTGGTATTTTCCGATCAGGGCGCTGGCGTGTTCAATCGCTTGATCTATGGATTCCAAGATGCAGCAAATTTTCCTTTGACTACTCTTAGAGGGAATGCCTACCTTTTCCTTTAGGTAGCCCTCTAGTTTTAGATTGATTATTCCTGTGGTTTGTTGCTGATAGCGAAGCACTCGCCCAGATGCATAAAGCTGTACCATTAAGTAGTAGCAAAATTTACTCTCAAAGTATTCTGATGTGCGCAGTAACTGCAGGAAGTTTGAGTGCAAATACGTTATCGAATCGCTCGCACGATCAAAAAACGCAACTCGTCCCACCGGCTGGTCAGGGCTGCCTCCTGACTTCTCTATCAAGATGTCGCCATTCCTTAGTCGCTTCGAGGAGATCTTCTTTGCAGAGATATGTCTGGGCGCGCCAATATCTTGGGCGAGTTGGCAATCTTTCGTGAAGTCTGCGGCGCGCAGTACAAGTGCATTCCCACCAAATTCTGGGTCATCACCCCATTCGCCCGGGAGTGACGTTGGGAAAATCTGTTCCAGACTATATTCGCTCATTTCATTCATAGCCGAGTTCGCTCAGGAATGCGCGTAACTGCTCAGAGGCCTTATCGCGCTTCGCCTCAATCTCCCTCGCCGTCACCGCATACTTCCGCCACAGATTCTCCACCGCCTTGATACAACCGCGCTGCTCGGCACGCAGATAGCCGCGGTATGTGTTCAGCAACTGCTGACGCAGACGTTCGATGATAATACCGCGCGCTTCATCGTTGCTGATCTTGGCGCGGGCACTCTGCACCAGTGCATCACGTTTGTTCTCGATGGTCTTCAGCGTGGCCTTCAGCGTTTTGGTTTCGTCTTCCAGCGCTTTGTGGCGGGCCAGTTGCTGTTCCAGTTGTGTGGCCATGGAGAGGTGTGCGGCAGCGTCGCCCAGGGTTGGGTCTTTCTTGCACAGCCTGGCCTGACCTTTGGCGTCCTTGAGGCGTGCCTTGAGGTCTTTCACCTGTTCGCTGTTCATCACGCCGCTGTCGTCGGCGTCGTCGAAGTCTTCATCGTCGGCAGCAGTGAACAGTGCCTGCAGTTCGGCCAGGCGCGTGCGGGCGGTGTCCTGCTCGGTCAGTACATCGGCAAACTGGCTGGCGAGAATGTCGTCGTCGGGGATCAGCTCCGGCCCCCAGCCGCTGGCGGCGATGGATTTGAAGTCGGCCTTGAGCATGTCCACCCAACCGGCAAAGGCACCGCGCACTTGAAACTGAGTGAGCAGGCCCTGGTTCTGCAGCGCCTGCTCGATGGAGCCCAGCAGTGCACTGCGCATTACCTCGACATTACGCGCCTTGCCTTGCTGGTTGGCGGCGTCAGGCGCCAGTGCGGTGATGGTGGGCAGGTTGGCGGCCCACCATTGTTCCAGCGTGGTCAGCACTGCTGCCGTAGCGGCGGTAACGCCGACGTGGTCGTTGATCAGCGGGGCGACGGCACGCAAGCTGTCGAGCGCTGGCGCGAAGTCGAGATAGTCGGCGTCGCGTGGAACGAACAGCGCGTCTTGCAAACCCGGGTAGTTGTGCCAGTAGCGATGCAGGCTTTGCACTTCGACCTTGGGTACGCCGCCGTGCAGATGGGCGCGCACATCATGCGGTTCCGGTGGCGGCGCGTTGTCGACATAGCGGCGGATGTTGCAGTTGTAGTCCTCGGCGCGGATCTCGGCCAGCGGCACCGGGCGCGCATAGCCAACAATGGGCTTGCCCTGCCGGTAGGCGTAGATGATCTTGTCGAGGTCTTCCGGCCGCAGGTGGTTTTGCGCCTTGCCTTCGCGGTATTCGCGGTCGGCGTTGATGAACAGCACATTGCCGTTGTCGCCCTTGCGTTCGGCGACGCCCTGCTTGTTCAGCACCAGGATGCAGGCGGGGATGCCGGTGCCGTAGAACAGATTGCTGGGCAGGCCGATCACCGCTTCCAGATAGCCGTGGTCAATGAAGTATTTGCGCACCTCGCGTTCTTCGCCGCCACGGAACAGCACGCCGTGTGGCATCACGGTGGCAAGACGGCCGTCGTGCTTGAGCACCGCCAGCATGTGCTGCACGAACATCAGGTCGGCCTTCTTCCCTTTCTCTGGCATGAACACCGGGAAGCGGCCCTGGAACTTGAGGTCCTTCTTGAGATAGTTCTGGCTGAAAGGCGGGTTGGCCACCACGCGGTCGAACCGCTTCAGCTCGTTGTTGTCGTCGAGGTGCTGTGGTTCGCGGATGGTGTCTTCCTGGCGTATGTCGGCATGCGAGATGCCGTGAAGTAGCATGTTCATCTTGCAGATAGCCCAGGTGGTGCCAATCTTCTCTTGCCCGTACAGCGCCAGCTCGTTGGCGTCGCCGCCTTTCTCGCGCAGGTAGTCGCGCATCTGGATCAGCATGCCTCCCGAGCCAACCGTGGGGTCGTAGACACTCATGTCTTCTTCGGGATCGCAGATCTCCACACACAGCCGCACGACTTCGGCCGGAGTGTAGAACTCGCCGGCCTTCTTGCCAGCGGAATCGGCGAAGTACTTGATCAGCCACTCGTAGGCGGCGCCGAGCAGGTCGGGGAATTCGAAGTCGTCGTCCTTGAGCGGGATTTTCTCGAAGTTCTGTACGAAGTCGGCCAGCGTGTCGTCGTCGAGCGTGCGCTGGCCGATCTTGCGGTTGAAGTTGATGCCGGTGAGCACGTCCTGCAGGGCGTCGATATTAGCTTCTTCGATGGCGGCCAGAGCCTTGTTGAGGGCAGAGCCGACGTTCTCCTTAACGTGCTTGAGAGCCGGACGGTGTATCAGCTTCTTTTCGCCATTCTCTGTCACCACTTCTTGCCAGGGGGTGTTCCAACGGGCACGCTCGGGAACGAAGAAATACTTGCCGGAATAGTGATCAGGGTCTTCCAGAGCCTGCTCAATGTCCTGATCGCTCATGCCTTTGGCTTTGAACTGTTTGCTGAGCTCGGCACGGCGCTGGTCGAACAGGTCGCTGGCGCGCTTCAGGAACAGCATGCCGAAGATGTATTCCTTGTATTCGCTGGCTTCCATGCTGCCGCGCAGGTCGTCGCAGGCACGCAAGAGGAGGGATTCGAGCTGGGAAAGCGTTAACTTCATTGGGTACTGTGTCCGTGGATGGTTATTGCCGCAGATGTGTGCTGGCGGTTGTTGATGCGGTGGTGCAGGTAAAGCGTGAAGTGTAGTCAACCGGCGTAGGGGGGGCAAATGGGGCGACTGTACGGTAATCCTCCCATTTATCACGGGAGTCAAAAGTAGAGTCAGGCCACCATGGCCAACTTCTGTTTCGGGGTAACGCCACCAAGAGCCATGTTGGTCCGCACATGGGGGTCTCGGGGGTGAGTACCGTCACCGTGCAGATTATGGATTTTCAATTTCTTAACTCAACTGAGGAGCGAGTGCATTTAATACCGTTTGGGCGGTGTGTCTAGCATGACTGACCCCAGTAGAGGACAATCGGTATCTACGGATTTTTCCGAGCTTTACTTCAAAAAACGGAGATACTTTCTGGTTAAAATAGCGACTTACGTTATTCTTATCGGTAATAATTTCTTTACCACCAAAAACTCGTGCGATTCGTAGATTAGCATTTACCAGTTTCGCAATCTCGGTAGTAGTGAGGTACCTATGTTCAATTCTCATGTCAAATAACAATGCCAGCAAGATTGCGCTCTGTAGAGTTAAGGAAGCACCTTTGAACTTTTGGTAACTTAGATTTCTGTGGGGCAACTTTCCATAGGCTGAGAGTTTCTGACTCCTTGAAAATTCGCGAAAATACCTTCTGAGAGTATCCTCATTTTTTTGAACATGAAAAACTTCCAATTTTTTGACCAACGATAAACCCATTTGATCCTGAATGGCGTCCCGACTCGAGAATTTCTGGAAATCGGGCACAACATCCTCTCGACTTCTGCGCAAGCTCCGCTGAAATCTTATTTGAATATCAGCTTCTATAAAAATAAAGCGGAAATCTCTAGCACTCTTCACAAGGACTGGCATCTCATGGGGACTGCGAAATCCCGTAATGATGACAGGAACCTCTGCAAGTCCTTCCAAGTGACTAATCACTTGCCTGGAAACTATCTCTGGATCGATCTTTAGAGCCTCCAAAGCAAACTTATGAATATCAATGCTTACCGCGTCCCCATGCTTCCTACGAAACGCCAAATGCATGAAATCACTAGCTTCCACATGATAGTAGCCATAAATCCTAGCCAGGTGTGCTGCCAATACTGTTTTTCCTGCACAAGTTGGCCCACACACAACTAGGCTTGGGTTATCGAACATTCCAACCTGAAAAGGAGTTCTTGCCCTACTCCTCTTCTTGAGCTTTAGATTTAACCTAGTTTCTAAATACTCTATTAGCCTTTCGACTGCCTTAAGACGAAAATCGTAGGTGTCCGCCACTTCTATAGGAAGTAGCGACAACGGCACATCCTCTCCCTCAGGTACAAACCACTTGTTAAATGTCTTGTTATCCAGCCAAGGATAGAACGGATTTGTTTGAACAAAAAATTCTTCAGTCGCAATACTTCCCGCAGAGATTCCTGTGAAAACTTCATATTCAGAGGAATCTGGGCCTCTGTAGTGCGGGGGTAAATAAATTACCAGATCAGATCTAACGGTGGCCCTTCTATCGTTACCATTCTCAATCAATTGCCGATCGACATCTTGAAAGCTATTACTCATCATCCAGTACTTAACATCCAACCCGGGAAACTCAGTGTCCTTGCTTAAGGCATCAATCTTTACTGAGGTATCTTCAATAATAAATATTTTTTCCTGATTGTCAGAGGCAAGCCTGAACAACTCCTCAATTCCTTCCCCTGCTTGAGGAGTGGTGGGATCAAAAAGCTTCTTCTTCTGGGCGACCAGCCGATTTGTTCTTGCCAATCGAACATTAGCATCATTGACGCTTTTCCTGAGAAGCTCTTCTCTATCGAGTATTCTCGGCTCCTCATAAGCCTTTCCATAATCTGGCTGCGGCCTCAAGAGAACGTCATAGTCTTTAAGTAGATACTGAATGTGATCGAATTTCGCCAAACTAGATGTAAGGAAAAATATTTCAAGCATAATGGATAATTCGTCCTACATTGTTCGGATGAATTTTCATAAATCGACCCGCAACACCCTCCTCTGCTAAGTAGAAAATTAGTTCTTCTTCGCTTAGGTCGGATAAGAAAAATATTAGTGGCCCTAGGCTGCTCATACCTACACCCAGAGATACCTTCGACAGACAATCCATAGCGCGTCTCTGACTCTCTCCTCGAACATTAATTTCCTCTGATTTCCATTTTGTTTTCTGAATTCTATTCACGGAAGCACAAAAGGTCTCACGATCACGATCCAGCACGCTTGCAACTACCCCAAGCAATGAATGGTAGATTGTTGCGCTTGCGTCTTCCCGCGGAATTGGACACACTGTGGAAAAGAATTCAATCTCACTCGCTCCAGAAATTGGCAAACCATTTGGAGGAAGTAGCGTGTACATTTTCCAATTGAGCATGTCGACCCGCACTAGTTTAAGGGCGTGCTGCACTGTCTCTCTCGCGACCGACGAAGGGAGGTGCTTCTGTCCATGAAATTTATGTCCCAAATCGAATACAAATCCTCCTTCGAAATACGTATTAACCCCTATACCAGACGTAAAGCCCCGACCAGAAAGATTCAGTATGTCGTAGCGCGAGTGAGTGAACTCATTTAATAGTAGAAGCGCCTCGATTGCAGACAAAGTTAAGGACGTACCTGACCCATAACCAGCATTACTTGGCGGCCCCCTAAGGATCTGAATTCTTAGTGACTTTTTTAGATTAAGCGATTTTTGAATTTTTGTAAGCAAGCTAATTAGATTGTCAATTTTCTCCTTCGGAAGTCCGTAATCCCTGCTGTCCCTAAAGGAGAAATTATCAGAAACGCAACACTTCACACACAGATTATCTCCATTAAAAGCAAATCCAATGCCTCCGTTGACTCGGTATAGTGGCTCGTCCATTGCGAGCAAAGTTATGTGAATTCTATTTGGAGCTTCAATAACAATGCTCTCAGGGCTCATCTGAAGCTGAACTCCACTCGCTCTCAAAGTTTGAGAAATACGGCTGGGCAAACGTGGAGTTCCGCGTAAGAACTATGGAGGGAGTGAACTTGCTTTCTTTATTACCAAATACCGGACCCACTATGCAAATGTCATCTGTTGAAACCATACTCTGAGCAGCAATATGGTCAAAATACTTAAGAAATATGTTATCGGGGTACTTGCCTCTTAGGTTTTCATATAGCGGAATAGTTAAGGATTGAACTTTGTGTAAGGACGCGGCGGATTGGTGTGCGTGCTTGGGAATGAGAATTTTCACCACAACTCCCCTTGCCAACGCATTAATTAAGGCCTTGGTGCTAGCATTATCGTCGTTTCCAAAGTCCTCCATGAATCTAGATGCCGTAACTCCAACAACCTTGATTTCTGATTTAGCCTCCTGAATTAGCTTTTTGTAATAAGCTTCCTCTCTCCTGTTCTCTCGTATTTCTAGCACTCCCATAGATTCATACTTCGTCAACTTTATCGCTTCAAGTACTGCCACGCACAGTTGAAGAAACGCGATTAAGAATCCTGTAGAGAGTCCTGCATAGAGAGTAGGCAACTTTGGACTTACATTTATATCCGTCTTGAAGTACATCCAAAGAAAAAAGAGCGTCAAAAGCAGCGTTCCTCCCAAAGAAATCCAATAGTACGGTACTTTGAACTGACCACTCGATATCTGCATTACGCCCCCACTATTAGTAATTCCGTGCTCTTATTTTTGCTGAGTGCGTGCGACAGATTTTGCCTAACCACCATCACATTTTTAAACTCAGATTTGAAGTGTCCCAATATTTCGCTAACTTCTGGATAACCATTTTCGGCGTAAGAGAGGACCACGATGGATCGTCTATGTTTTGTAACCAAGTCAAACAACCGATCCTTAAAATATTTCTTACTGTTCCACTCTTCTACGGCTGAACTACCCTTGAATGCCAAATTATTCTTACTAGTATCAATTAAGTACTCCCATTCATCGTACCTTGCTAGCCCCTCGAGAAAGTGATATCTCCCCTCATAATTGAGTTCGTTCTTCTGCTGCTTGAGATATGGAGGATCTAAGTACACTAGGTCATAGTTGTTCGATATCTTTGATGCGTCAGTAGGAATGAGGACAGTCGTAGAGCCGCTTTTTACACTTCTTGCCCGCTCCAGTTCGAGGGAAGCTCTTCTCATTAATTCTTCGAACGTTCTTTCCCAGGTTTTCCAGTTTCCGAATGCGGTCCTCTGATCGCAATTTTTCCGGAGATATAGATTTTTTCTGTGAAATATATTGAAAGGTCTCTTTTGCAAGCAGGCTTGAAACAGTGAATAGAATAAATCTGATCTAAACTGAGGGTCCAGCTTCCTGTTAATTGAACTTACAGCTCCGTCTAACCATCTATTTTCTTGTTCTGTGTAGTATATGTCTTTGAAGGTATTGGCAATGTACCCGATCTTTGGGCAAACTGTTGCCGGAAAGTTGTGAAGATCTTTCGATCGTAGGGCGCTATTACTGGGTGACAGCACCGCAGTTGCGATGTGGTAGTTAGACCATAGTGCGTCGTTGTACGTTACGTCTTTCTCCATCATCTTAAAAAGTAATGAGACAGTGCCTGTTCCGCCAAAGGCGTCAAGTACTGTGTGAAAGTGCAAATCCCTCAAACTATCTGACAGCCACTCGACGAGCCGTAGTTTACTGCCATAGTATCTAGTGGTTGGGAACAGTCTCCTATCTAGGTGTTGTTTTTTGAGGCGAACTAATCCGGGTGAAAATTCGTTTCGTCCTTGGATTATGGAGGTCTGACAACTTACTAGGCCTTGATCCATAAGTGGTATTCCTATTAGGTACTTTGAGAGGTCATAACAATGAGGGAAGGTAGCATACTACATTTCGCTATTCGGATTGATCACCGAGAGCACCTGATAGCTCACTAGTCTAGCCCGTTTGTCTGGCACTTACCTACCGCCTCATCCTCACATACTTCTGCAACTTCCTAGGCCTGGGCTCCCCCCCATAAATATTCCCCGCCGCATCCACCGACACAAACTCCGCGCCATTCCCCGCTGTATCGCGCGGGTCGCCATCAGGCAACTGGATAAAGTAATACACCCAGCCCAGGTGGGCGTCGCCGATGCGAATCCCCATCTCCCATCCCGGATTCTGCACGTCGTCGGATTCGGAGTCGGCCACATAGATGTTGTCGTGCGCGTCGAAGAAGATGCCGCTCGGGCGGCCGTACTGGGTCCACTGGTTGATGAAGGTGCCTTCCTGATCGAAGAGCTGGATGCGGTTGTTGGAACGGTCGCCCACGAAGACTCTGCCGCGCTGGTCGATGGCGATGGTGTGCAGCGTGCGGAACTCGCCGGGCGCGTAGCCTGTCTGGCCCCATGCCTTGATGAAGCTGCCATCGGGCGCGAGCTTGACGACGCGGTTGTTGCCGGTGGCACCGTGGCCGTCGGCGACGAAGATGGAGCCGTCCTGCGCGATGACGACATCGGCGGGCGCGTCGAACTGGTTGTTGCCACTGCCGGCCTGGCCGGGTGTGCCGAGCACCATCAGCACTTCGCCGGTGGGGCTGAACTTGACGACCTGATGGCCTCGGGTGTCGCCGCTGGGGATGCGTCCGCTGGCGGCGGCATCGGTGACCCAGACATTGCCCTGGGCGTCGACGTCGATGCCGTGGGGCCAGATGAACATGCCGCCGCCGAAGCTCTCGACCACGATGCCGTTGGCGTCGAACTTGAGCACGGAGTCGAGATCGGAATCCACGCACTCGTCGCCGAAGCGGTCGGGGGCGGTGGCGTCGCAGCGCACGATGGCCCAGATGTGCACGCCGTCGGGGTCAACATCGGTGTCGCCCACCGCGCCCATGGTGCGCCCCTCGGGCATGGTGGCCCATGGAGTGACTGTGCGGTAGGGGTTTGGGTAGGGTTGGGCGTGTGCCGGGATCGTGATAGCGCCGAGGGTCAGGGCGGTGATGAGGGTGCAGGCGTTGATGGTGAGGGCGTTGAGGAACGGCGAGCGCGGGGCGGGCATGGGGCGGCTCCTTGTTATTGTTGTGGTTTGGGCCTGGATTACATGGTGCGTCGTATGGGGTGGTTGTTAGGGCATGGACGGAGCATACCCGTGTTTGGGGAGAGGAGCCACTAGTCTGGTGGGGTTAAAGCGGGGCTTTGTCGTGGAACGTGGTCTATATTGAATTGTGGGGGATGACAGGAGCAGAATCACATCAGGGGATACAGGACGTATGCCACCAAAGATCAGGGAATTGATTAGGGACTTGGAGCGCGCGGGGTTTGTCAACCGCGGCGGCAAGGGCAGTCATCGGAATTTCAAGCATCCAAAATTGCGCTATTCGGTAACCATTTCCGGCAATGCAGGTGAAGATGCTGATCGATATCAGGTTTCTAGAACCAGAATTGCGATCGAGGAGTCGAAGAAATGAAAGACAGCACTAGATACGCAAAAATAGTGGAGTGGTCAGACGAAGATCAGTGCTATATCGGGCGAATTCCCGGCTTGGTGCTCGGTGGCTGCCATGGCCCCGACGAACAAAAAGTGTTCGAGGAATTGTGTGTTATTGCGGATGAAGTAGTCGCAATTTTTCACGAAGACGGTGACCCGCTTCCCCCACCGACCATCAACGGTAATCTGCACAAGATGCTGGTGGATTGGGACGGAAAAATCGAAGAGATGAGATTGAAGTTGTATCCGGAGGACGCTGTTGAAGCGCGCCGCAAGGCTGTATAGGAAGGCCAGACTAGGTTGGCATACCGCTGCCTCGCTGAGGTTCAGTGGGGCACTGAATCGCGGGCAGGCCCGCTCCCACAGGGTGTTGAGTGCTAATCTGCATTTTTATGCGCGTAAATGTGCGGAAAATTACATTTTATTGCGCGTTAAAGTGTAGAAACTGTATGATGGAGGCCTCTTGCTGACAGAGGCCCGCCCATGAAACGACTATTGCTGGAGAAACTGCTGGCCTGGAAAGCGCAGGAAACGCGCAAGCCTCTGCTGATCGATGGTGCCAGACAGTCCGGAAAAACCTACCTCCTGCAAACCCTTCTCGGCAGCGAGTTTGCCAATGTGCTGCGTTTGGACTTTCTCGAGAATCCGCAGTTTGCCGATGCCTTTGCCGGATCACTCTCTCCGGCGGATGTTCTTTCCAACATCGAACTGTTGACAGGTCAGGTGTTCAATCCGGCAACCGACCTGCTGATCCTGGATGAAATCGGAGAGTGCCAGCGAGCAGTGACCTCACTGAAATACTTTGCCGAGAAGGCCCCGACTTACCATGTGGCTGCCAGTGGTTCGAACATCGGCCTGCTGAATTCATTTCCCGTCGGCAAAGTGGAGCAACACAATCTACGCCCTCTCACGTTCCAGGAGTTCCTGTGGGCCGCCAACGAGCCAGCACTGGTGCAGGCGTTTGAGTCACAGGCACAGAGCGCCGCAGCGCACACCAGGTTGTTCGACAAACTGACCGACTACTATTTCACAGGCGGCATGCCGGAGGCAGTGGCAGCCTGGTTCGACCGCAAGGAACAAAGCATTGTGGAGCGCGTCGCTCGAATCAATCAGATTCACTCAAACCTGATCGACGGCTACAAAAGGGATTTCGGAAAATACGCAGGGAAAACCGACGCGCAGTTGATCGAAGCCGTCTTTAACGGAATTCCCTCGCAGCTTTCAGCGGCTATTGATCAGTCCGTGAAGCGCTTCAAGTTCAAAGGTGTGTCTGCGCGTAAATCGCGCTATGCGGAATTTGAAAGCGCAATCACCTGGTTACACCAGTGCCGGTTGGCACTCAAGAACTATCCAATTGAGGGACATCCGAGGTCGCCTCTTTCTGCGTATCAGAAAGACAGCATGGTCAAACTTTTCCTTTTCGATGTGGGCTTGCTCAATCACATGCTGAACACCAGTTACAAGGAAATAAAACAACAGGGCTATGAATACAAAGGCTACATTGCCGAGAATTTTGTCCAGCAGGAACTGGCGGCGCTGAGCATCGAGCCGAGCTTTTCATGGAACGATGCTCGCGCCGAAATTGAATTCATCGTGGCCAACGAATCAGGCCAGATCGTGCCGATTGAAGTGAAAAGCGGCATGCGCACGCGGGCCAAGTCGCTGCAGTCCTACATTGAGAAATGCAATCCACACAAGACGATCAAGCTGACAGGGACGCAGGGGTCACCGCCTCAGGAGCAGAAAAATATCGTGATGCCGTTGTACTTTGCGCGCTATCTGCCGGAGCGGTGGTGAGATTGCATGCGATGCCCACAAGGAATCAGGTGTTTGTGAGCATATATCGATGCTTATCCCAATAAAGTGACGATTTTCGACTCTCATGATTGATTTTCGACATTCGAGCGAGTAAGGTTTTCGACTTGAATACGACAAATGACCCATTTTTCGATGATCATGAAGGAATCGCGACTCATGAGAGCGCAAGCACCTGTTTATGTCCAATACGAACGTGTACCCGATGGCACTGTAATTGTCGGCTGGGCAGCTCTTGTCCATGCCCTCGGAGTCGATGCCCCGCTCCGAAGGTTCGCCTGCGTTTCTGAAAAACACGTCAGTGGCAATCGACGCGTCGAGGGTAATTGGGAAATTTTCGATAAACGGTATATGCCAGGGGATTCTTTAACTGACCAGCTGAATTTTGCGTTGCGACACGAGCAGATCGATCTGCTCGTCATGAAACGGACCTTCGATCTGTTTCCTGAAAAAGAACTGACAGACTTCATCAAGGCAACCCCTACAGGTGGGGTGGCAAGACGAGTCTGGTTCTTCTTTGAAACACTGACCGGCCGGACGCTGAATCTGGATGATGCCGATGCGGTTACCGCAGTAGATGCCCTGGAGCCGGACAAATATTTCACCGTCAAAGGCAAAATTTCCCAAAGACATCGCGTCAGGGACAACCTGCTCGGCACAGGAAAGTTCTGTCCTGTCATTCGCAGGACTCAAAAGCTCGAAGATCTGATCAATCTGAATCTTGCCCAGAAAGCCCAGAACGCCATCGGAAAAATCGGTGCACACGTTGTCGCGCGAGCAGCAAGCTTCATGTTGCTTGCAGACAGCAAGGCAAGTTTTGAAATCGAAGGAGAGCGTCCACCGCAGAACAAGCTGGAACGGTGGGGACGCGCGGTGCTGGAGGCAGGACAGCGGCCACTGAATCAAACGGAGATTTATCGATTGCAACGCACGATGATCGGAGATGATCGCTTCATCGAGATCGGGTACCGCACCAAGGGTGTATTTCTCGGCATTCGAGATTCCAACAATGAACCGGTTCCTGAATTTATCGGCGCGAGACACGAAGATCTGTCAGATCTGATGCTCCACTTCAATGAATGCAACAATCGACTGCGACACTCGGAAGTGGACCCGGTGCTGCAGGCGGCAGCGATAGCATTCGGATTCGTTTACATTCATCCCCTGGAAGATGGCAACGGCAGGCTTCACCGGTGCCTGATTCATCACGTATTGGCGGAAAGAAAGTTTTCTCCCCCTGGGATGGTGTTCCCTGTGTCCTCTGTCATGGCGGATGAAATTGATCAGTATCGTGAGACTCTCCAATCACATTCCAGAATTCTCATGAATCATATTGATTGGCGACCATTGCCCAGCGGCAATGTCGAGGTCATCAACGACACTTCAGATCTTTACAAATTTTTTGATTGCACGGATAACGCCGAGTTCCTCTATGAATGCGTTCGCAGAACCATCGAGAAGGACCTGCCCAGAGAAATTGACTATTTGATCCGGCATGACAGTGCTCTCAAACAAGTCATGGATTATGTCGAAATGCCGGACAAGATCGCTCAGGACCTGATCATGCACATCAGGAGCAATGGCGGCAAGTTGTCTCTGAAACGGCGCAAGGCTGAATTTGTGAAGCTGTCAGATGAGGAAGTGATCGGCATGGAGAACATCATCAATTCGGAATTTGAAGGGTTCGACTCCTGATTCCTGCGTACCGATCACTCTTGAATGTCATCGTTATCAATCCACTTGCATCAGTACAGTCCCAATACGCTTCGGGGTTTGCCCCACACCAATCTTCGCCACCACCGTGAGCGTGGCGGTATCCACCGCGTAAGTCGCATTGTCCCCGGCCGCGCCGATGTAGGCGGTCTTGCCATCCGGCGTGAACGTGATCCATTCGGGGTGCTGCCCCACGAAGACTCTGCCGATCTCCTTCAGGTCCGGCAGCGAGTGGACATAGGCGTGGCTGTAGACCTTGCTGGTCGACCACAGGGTCTTGCCATCGGGACTGACGCCCAGGCCATGGGCGGGCGCGGCCTGCAGTCCGTCCAGATGGGCGGGCTCGCCCGGCACCGCCGGATGTTCAATGCGCGCCACTTCCTTCCGGGTGTTGAAATCCACGACCGCAAAGCCATGGAAATCGGACAGCTGCACATAGATGTTCCGCGTTGAGCCATCGGCATTCGTATCAAAGATCATCGGCCGGATTCCGGCGCTCATTTCCAGCGTCCAGGCGAGCTCGTCGGTGCTGGTGTCGATCACGTTAATGGTGCGGGTCTGAATGGAACCTGCCACGGCGTGCCGCCCGTCGGGGGTGACGTACACGTTGTGGATGGCGCCCTCCACCGGCAGAGTCTTGATCTTCTCCATGGCCACTGTGTCGATGATATCGACCGCGCCGGGCATCTCCATGATGCCGACGTAGACCTTGCTGCCGTCCTTGCTGACGGCGACGTTGTTGGGGCGTCCGCTCAGGGCGACGCGGCGTTTCACGCGCAATGTTCTGGCGTCGATGATGTCGAGGCTGTGCATGGATTCATTGGAGAGATAGATGGCGCTGCCATCCGGCGCAGAGGTGACGCCGTGGGGAATCTCCACGTCCTCGATCACGCCCGCGACGGTATTGCTGACCGGATCGATGATGTGGGAGTTGTCCCCTGCCGCGTTGGTTTGAATGATGCGCACCACGGTGTCTGCAGCGGGCGCCCGCGACACCGCACCGGCTGCCCATGCCGCCATGATGCGCCACTCCGGATCGCTGCGATTGGCAAAGTGCTTGCCGCCGCCATGGAAGGGATCGCCACCGGCCGAGGCGTCGAGCGGGTGCGTGAGGAAACGGCTTTGCAGTGGGTCTGCGCCGGGCACCACGAAGGCGCGTGCGGAGGCAAAATTCATTCGGGACTGTTCCTCCGTCCAGAAATGCGCGCCTTCATCCAGGGGCTGCAGACGGAATCCGCTGCTGCGGGTGTGGCACTGGATGCAGCGGACATTGCTGCCACGCTTGGCGAGAAAGATTGGCTGGACTTCGGTGCGGAAGAATTCGAAGTCTGGCTCCGGAGCGGCGCCTGATCCGCGATCACTTTGAGCAAGCGTGGGCGGGATCTGAGTGGCAGCGACTCCGGCGAGACAGAGGAAGAGAAAAGCGAAGAGCGTGCGGGCGGGTTGCATGAAACGTCTCCTGAAGATTTGGTCTTGTTGTGACAGGGACTTCTGCTGGTATGGAACTGCTGGTTGAGAGTAGAGCAGTGGGGGTGGAGATTGCAACACTGGTTCCGAACACTTGACCTCCTGTACCCGTAGCTCCCACAGGTCATGGTCTATATTGTATTCAGGAGTTGGATAGGAGCAGAATCACACAAAGGGATACAGGACGTATGCCACCAAAAATCAGGGAATTGATACGCGATTTGGAGCGCGCGGGGTTTTACAATCGCGGCGGTAAAGGAAGTCATCGGAATTTCATACATCCGAATTTGTCGGATCCGGTGACGTTGTCCGGCCAATCAGGTCAAGATGCCGACAGATACCAGATTCGGCAGGTTAGTAACGCCATCAGGGAGTCCAAAAAATGAAAGAGAGCGCAAGATACGCAAAGATCGTGGAGTGGTCCGAAGAGGATCAAATCTACATCGGTTGGGTTCCAGGGCTTTTCTATGGCGGCTGTCACGGCGATGACGAGCAGGCGGTGTTTGCCGAGCTGTGCCAGATCGTGGAAGAAAATATTGCGCTCTATCACGAAGATGGCGTGCCGCTGCCTCCTCCAACCATCAACGGCAATTTGCCCAAGATTCTGCAGGAGCGGGCGGACGGCTTCTATGGAAGTTCTTCTACCGAGGGCGCTCGCAAGAGGGCGTGATTCAGGCGCCTGATTGATGTTCAGTGGGGCACTGAATCGCGGGCAGGGCACGCGCTGCCACAGGGGTTAGATTACGGCGTGGCGGACCTTGGCAGAGACCCACTCGGAGACGATGACTGTGCCGAAGATCAGCACGAATACCGTTGCCACCTGTGCCCACGCGAGATTGTTGATCGCGGCATTCATCTGCAGGCCGATGCCGCCTGCGCCTACCAATCCCAATGTGGTCGACTCGCGAATGTTGATGTCCCATCTGTAGACGGTAATGCCTGCGAACGCGGGCATGATCTGCGGCAGCACCGAGAACGCCAGCACCTGCATGCGGCCTGCGCCGGTGGATGTGATCGCTTCGACTGGCGTCGGTTGAATCTCTTCGATCGCCTCATACAACAACTTGCCGACGAAGCCGATGGAGCGCAGCGCGATGGCGATCATGCCCGCGAGCAATCCGGGGCCGATCATGGTGACGAGCAGAATCGCCCATATGAGCGCGTTGATGGAGCGCGAGCTGACGATCACGCTGAGTGCGAATGCGCGCAGTGCCGGGTGCGGCGTGGTGTTGCGGGCGGCGAGAAACGCGAGCGGGAATGCGATGAACACACCGAGTGCGGTGCCGACCGTGGCGATGTTGATGGTGTCCCACAGCGGCAGCATCAGTGAGCCGGTGATGGACCAGTCAGGCGGCACCATGCGGCCGATGAGGCTCGCGGCTTGCACGTGCGCGTCGGTGAGAAATTCCCAGATGGTGTTGTCGGAGACTACCTTGAAACACAGCAGGAACAGCATGACGCCGAGGAACCACATGAACCAGATGGCATATTGCCGCGCGGGGGTGCGGCGCATCCAGATGGGTTGATTGTTTTCAGTTGTTGTTGGCATCAGGCCGTCCACTTGCGTACGTAGCCCGAGAGATACTCACTCATCAGCACGATGCCGATGATGGTGAGCAGCACCGCTGCCGAGGTGTCGTAGTCGTAACGGTTGATCGAAGTGTTCAGCGTGGCACCTATGCCACCTGCACCGACAATACCAATCACGGCGGATTCGCGAAAGTTGATGTCGAGGCGATACAGCGACAGGCCGATCAGCCTCGGCATCACCTGTGGTTGCACCGCGTAGTTGATCCACTGCAGCCAGCCCGCGCCTGTGGCGCGAATCGCTTCGAGTGGTTCGTTCTGTGCGTCTTCAATGTCTTCGGCAAGCAGCTTCGCCATGAAGCCGATAGTTGCAAACGCGAGTGTGAAAACTCCAGCCAGCGGCCCGAAGCCGAACATCGCCACGAACAGAATGGCGATGATGATTTCCTGAAACGTGCGCGACAACGCGATGATCGTGCGGCAGAAAAAATACACGGGGCGCGGCGCGATGTTGCGTGCGGCGCCGAGGCCGACGGGAATGGCGAGCGCGATGCCGATGACGGTGGCGACGAAGGTCATGGTGAGACTTTCGCGCAGACCCACTGCAATCTCACCGCCGCGCGTGACGAAGTCCGGCGTGAAGAACGAGCTGACAAAGTTGATCGCGCGATCCATGCCCTGGGCCACGCGCGCCCAGTTGATGTCGACGCTGTAGTAGACGAGCACGATGTAGATGAGCACTGCGAGGTTCAGACCCCAGCGCAGATTCCTGTTGCTGATCAGCGGCAGCGGACGCCAGTTGCCGCCTTTTGCAGCGGCGACTCTGGCGAGGTCTACCTGGGCATTCGATGCGCTCACGGATGGCCACCGAGCAATGCAGCTTCCACGCCCTTGTTGTCTGGCTTGTCTTCTTCGTCGTTGTCCTTGTGCGTGGTGGTCCAGTCTTCCTCGCCGTAAATCGTGGTGAGAATCTCCGGCGTGAGGCCTTCCGGCGGGCCATCATACACAATCGCCCCAGCACGCAGACCGACAACGCGATGCACGAACTGCTGCGCGAGCGCGACGTCGTGAATGTTGATGATGGTGGCCAGGTTCTGCTCCGCGCACAGCTCGCAGATCAGGCGCATGATCTGCCGTGAGGTCTTCGGATCAAGGCTCGCAGTAGGCTCATCGACGAGCAACAGCTTCGGATTCTGCATCAGCGCACGCGCAATGCCGACGCGCTGCTTCTGTCCGCCGGAGAGAGCATCGCCGCGCTTGTCGATCATCGTTTCGAGCCCGACGCGTTCGAGTATCTTGAACGCCTGCGCGATATCGCTTTGCGGAAACTTGCGGAAGTAGCTGCGCCAGAATCCGACGTAGGCGAGGCGACCGGAGAGCACGTTCTCCATCACGGAGAGTCGTTCGACTAGGGCGTAGTTCTGAAAGATCATGCCAATCTGCCGACGCGCCTGACGCAATCGATTGCCACGCACTTTGGTGATGTCGTCGCCGTCGAGCTTGATCGTGCCGGAAGTGGGTTCAACGAGTCGATTCACGCAGCGAATGAGTGTGCTCTTGCCCGCGCCTGAAGGACCGATGAGTGCGAGCACCTGGCCAGCAGGTACGATGAGATCAACATTGTCGAGGGCAAGATCGCCGGTGGCGTAGCGTTTGGCAAGACCCTTCAGTTCGAGCATGTAAGCCTCTTGTTATTTTGATCTACCGTCTCTGGGGCTCAGCACAGTTCTGGAGTCCTCGGCAGAGCAGGGTGGAGGTAGTCAGGACCGTTGAGCGCCATGGATGGCGCGATCGAGCCCTACATGGATGTATTCACGGGCGTGTCCTGAATGCCTCCACCCTGCTCAGTCGAGGACCTGCCTCGCTATCGACATAACTGAATCAATCGCAGTTGTATACGGTGTTCGTGGCCTCGTCAATCTGGCGCACTACTGACCAGTGTTCCTTGTAAGTGATCGGCAAAAATTGTTCCATCGCCGCATCAGCAAATTCGCGTTGCAGCGCCGTGCCTTCCCAGTTGAAGGTAAAGAATGCCTCCCGCACCTTTGCGGCCACATCCGGATGCAGATCGTGGGACACACCGTAGCCCGTCGTTGGAAACGAACCCGATTTGTAGATTGTCGTGTACTGTTCGGCACGCACCACATCACGCGCCAGCATGCGGTGCAGCACTTCGTTGGCAATCGCGGCGGCGTCGTAGTCGCGGTTCACCACGCCCAGTATCGAATTGTCGTGAGAGCCGGAGTAGGCCGTCTTGTAGTCACGATCAGCCACCATGCCGAACTCGGATTCGAGCAGCGCCGAAGGTGCCTTGAATCCCGAATTGGAAGTGGGTGATGTGAATGCCAGCGTTCTGCCAGCGACGTCGGCGATCTCGGTGATGCCACTGTCGGGCCAGGTGATGATCTCCATCTGGTACCCATAACTGCCATCCTTCGCCGCCATCATGGTGAAGGGCACGAAGCCGACACAGTTCACGGCGATGGGAGTGGAGCCGGTATTGAAGCCAGCGACATGCAGACGTCCTGCCCTCATGGCCTCCAGTTGCGCGGCGTTGGACTGCACGGGGAAGAAGCGCACTTCCTTGCCGGTGAGAGTTTCCAGATGATCGATGAACTCGTCCCATACCTGCGAGTACATGGCCGGGTCTTCCACGGGCGTGTAGGCAAAGATGAGGATGCGCGGGTCGCGCCAGCGGGTGGGGTCTGTGGGCAGATCAGCGACGAGATCGCCGTTGGCGTCCTGATAGCGCGGAGAGAGTTCGGCAGCGAGGAGTGTTGGGGGCGACGCCAGCACCAGTGCGAAACAAGCCCCCATGCAGAAGCGAGCTTGCTCGCGAATGACGTTGGCACTTTGTTGCAAAAGCAAACCGATCCGGGAGTTCCCTTCGCGTGCAGGCACGCTTCTACACGGAGTTGCAGCAGGCATTGGCGCTCCAGTCTTCACGGCTGGCCCCCTTCTCGTTACCAGTCCTGGTCTGCCCGACGCGCCTCTCCGTTTGCGGTCAGGTCTCTTGTCCTGGCGTGTGTGTTATTCCGCTTTCGGGCCGTGCGGCTTCTTGCGCTTGCCCTTGTCCTTGTCGACGCGCTTGCTCTTGGCTTTGACCTTTGCCTTGGCCGGTTTGCCGCTGGCATCAAGGTTGGCCTTCAGCGTTGGTCGCGGCGCGCGCATGCCTGGCGCTTCCATGCTGGGAAAACGCTCCAGCACTTCGCGGGTGATGTCTGTGCTTTCTACGCCACGGAAGGCTGGTTTGGATTCACCGTCTTTTGCAAACGTATCGCGCTTGAAGCCGGGCTTCTTGAACTCTGGTTTTTTGAAATCAGGCTTTTTGAATTCTGATTTTCCATAGGCAGGTTTGTCAGAGCCAGGCTTTTCAAATCTGGGTTTTTCAAAAGAGCGCTTCTCGAATGCCGGCTTCTCGAAACCGGATTTTTCAGCGCCCGGTTTTTTATACTCGGGCTTCTTGAATTCGGACTTCTTGAACTCTGGTTTCTTGAATTCGTCCTTCTTGTAAGCGGGCTTGGCGTACCCTTCCTTGCGGAAGCTGTCCTGGGCTGCGCCAGAAGAAGATGGTTTGAACCCTTCCTTCTTGTAGCCGGCCGCATTGCCACCTTCGGCAGGTTTGTCATACGTAGTCTTGCTAACCGGCTCGATCATCAGCGGCTTGCTGCAGACGTGGGTCTTCTTGAGGATCTGCATCACTTCATTCGGCATGCCACCGGGCAGGTCGACGGTGCAGTAGTCGTCATAAATGCGGATGTGGCCGATGTAGCGGCCTTCGATCTCAGCCTCGTTGGCAATGGCACCCACGACTTCGCGCGGTGTCACGCCATCCTTGTGACCGACGTGAATGCGGAAGCGTTCCATCTTGATGTCCGGATAATCGCGCAGCGGTTTTGCACGGCCATCATCGGCAGGATTGTGCGGGGATACATGGCCCGGGGTCTGACGCGGTTCACGCGCTGGTCGTGATTCGCGTGCACGTGGAATGTCGTCATCGTCTTCTTCGGAGAGAATCTGCTCGAATAGCGTTTCGGTAGGAATGCGCTTCTCGCGCACTGCTTTCTTTTCGGGCCTGTCGAGGGACGGATCGTCCGATTCGTCGTTGTCCAATACGTCATTTTTGAACGCTGAGGCTTGCACAGGACTCGCAGCTCGCGGTGCCGGAGCAGCGCGTTCTGTTCGTGCAGGGCGCGGAGACTCCTCACGTGGGCGACGCGGCGCTCTGTCACTACTGCTGTCACGAGAACTGCCACGTGAACCAGCCTTCACATCACCATAGGAAAAACCTTCACGATCACTGCGCGGCGATTCATGACCAAGCGCAGGCTCCAGCGGCCTGTCCTTCTGCAGCAGATACGCCATTGCAGCAGCAACGTGCTCGGGCGTGCATTCGTGTTCCTTCACCAGATCGGACACCAGCTTGTGGAAGAAATCCAGCTTGCCGTTCTGGATTGTGTCGGCGATGCCTTCCTTGAATGCGTTGCTGCGCTTTTCGATGAGTTCGCCGCGTGTCGGCAACTCCATTTGCGTGATTTTCTTGCGCGTGGTTTTTTCAATCGACTGCAGCAAGCGACGCTCGCGTGGCGCCACAAACAGGATGGCCTTGCCGCTGCGTCCGGCACGACCGGTGCGGCCGATGCGGTGTACGTAGGCTTCGTCATCATACGGAATGTCGTAGTTCATCACATGGCTCAAACGCTCCACGTCGAGTCCGCGCGCGGCCACGTCAGTAGCAACGAGAATGTCGAGCTGGCCGTTCTTGAGCTGCTCCACGGTGCGAGTGCGGATCGCCTGGTTCATGTCGCCGTTCAATGGCGATGCGGCAAACCCTCGGGCACTGAGTTTCTCGGCGAGATCCACGGTGCTGGTCTTGGTGCGCACGAAGATCAGCATGGCGTCGAACTCTTCCACTTCGAGGATGCGGGTCAGCGCGTCGAGTTTGCTGGTGCCCTGCACGAGCCAGTAGAACTGTTCGATGTCTTCGTTAGTAGTGATCGCGCTCTGGATGCGGATTTCCTGCGGGTCTGTCAGATATTTTTCGGCGACCTTGCGGATGGGCGGTGGCATGGTGGCAGAGAACAACGCCACCTGGCGTGTCTTGGGCGTGTTTTCGAGGATCGCTTCCACGTCGTCGATGAAGCCCATGCGCAGCATCTCGTCGGCTTCGTCCAGCACCAGCGTGTTGAGCTTGCTCAGGTCAATGGTCTTGCGATTGAGGTGATCGAGCAGACGGCCCGGTGTGCCTACAACAACATGCGCGCCACGGCGCAGGCCGGAGAGCTGACGACCCATGTCCTGTCCGCCGTAGATCGGCAGTACATTGAAACCGCGCATGCCTGCTGCGTAGGTCTGGAATGCTTCGGCCACCTGAATGGCGAGTTCGCGGGTCGGGCACAGCACCAGCGCCTGGGTGCGGGCCTGGGTTACATCAATCTTCGCGAGAATGGGCAGTGCAAAGGCGGCTGTCTTGCCGGTACCGGTCTGGGCCATCCCGACCACGTCCTTGCCCTGCAGCAGCACGGGAATCGTGGCCTGCTGGATCGGCGAGGGCTTTTCATACCCGACTTTGTTCAGGGTGTCCTGAAGGAATTGGGGTAGATCGAGCTCAGCAAAACTGAGTTCCGGGCGGGTACTGGATGACATTATCGGGCCTTGTACTAGGTGTAACTGAATTAGAGGAGACGTATGACTGCTGACACAGAATGCGGAGAACAGCTGCAAATCCAAACGGGCCGCGATTATACGCCAGAAGGCGACTGGGCGTATAGCGCGGCGATTTACCCTTGATCTCCCGTCTGTGGGAGCGGGGACTTATCTATTCTTCAGGTACTCCACCGCCCGGTCCGGGAAATCCGTGAACAGGCCATCCACGCCGGCCGTGAAGTAGAACAGCTCCAGCATGTCCTCAAAACTGTCTGCATAGGCGGGCACGTGGCCTTCGTCCAGGCGGAAGGTATAGGGATGCACCTGCATGCCGTTGTTATGGGCAAACCCCACCAGGCCGCTGATGCGCAGGTTGTTCTTCGTGGAGTCGCGGTCGATGATCATGCCTTTCTCGGGGCCAAGGCCATCGGCGTATTGCGCGATCAGTGCCACGCCATCGGCGGTCTGCATCCACTCGTTCTGCGCGCCGCCATCCAGCAGTTGTACCAGTTTCAGCTCCACACCCAGCTCTG
The DNA here is from genome assembly GCA_030682575.1 of Gammaproteobacteria bacterium. Taxonomy (GTDB): domain Bacteria; phylum Pseudomonadota; class Gammaproteobacteria; order Pseudomonadales; family Pseudohongiellaceae; genus UBA5078. The sequence continues at coordinate 285,255 of JAUXNX010000005.1, read as the reverse complement.
GCAGTATCTCGTCATGCAGGCGCTTGAGTTCCTCGAATTCAAAGGTCTGCACATAGGCCAGATGCTCCTTTCTGGTGTAGCCGTAGTCCTTGAGCACACTGACGACCGCCCTGCCCAGATCCTTGCCCTCGCTCAGATGGAAGGCCGGAGACTTGATCTCGGGGTAGATGCCGATGTTCTTGCCGGTGCTGACATTGAGGCCCTGGATCATTTCGATCTCTTCGGCCAGGGTGTTGACGCGGAAGGTGGAGGCGAACAGCGGGAAGCGAGTCGGGTAGTTGAGCTGCTTCTCGCCCGTCTCGACGTTGTAACCCTCGGTCACGCGCAACGTCATGATCTCGGCCAGCGTGAAGTCAACAACGTAGTGGCGGCCATCTTCGCGTGCCCGACCGGGGAATTGCTCGGCCACGTCGGTGGTGCGGTCCAGCGTGATGTCGTGCAGGACAATGAGCTGGTCGTCCTTCGTCATCACCACGTCCTGTTCCACATAGTGAGCGCCCATTGCGTAGGCCATGGCCTTGGCTGGCAACGTGTGTTCCGGCAGATAACCGCTGGCGCCACGGTGGGCAACCACGATCTTGTCGGAGGCGGACTGAGCATTCACTGCGGCTGGAGATAGTGCGACGCTGGCCATCAGTGTCATGGCAATGGCTCCCAGTAGTGTTCTGTTGAGGTGACTGGCCTGCATGGGGATGTCCTTCATTTATTATGGTTGAGGAAGTCCTATCCTGTGGCAGCGTTGTGACATCGTCATGACATTCTATGCGTTCAGCTACCCAGGCGGTAGCGGAGTTTGACCACCCAGTTGTCCACGATCTGGTCTGACCAGGCGTGCGCGAACATGCCGGCGTAGTCGTCCTCGAATGTCCGCGCCAGGTTGCCACCGCGGGTGTAAACGAAGAACAGGTCCGACAGCGGCGCGATCTCCCAGCGATAGCGGGCCTGGAAGCTCATGCGGCTGACCGCGAAGTTGTCGCTGCCGACCGTGACATCGCCGGTCTCCATCAGCTCTTCCACCCGATTGGAGTTGACCTGATAGAAACGATCCTCGAAGGCCTTGATGCCCGTCCACTGCAGACTGAAGCGCAGTTGCTGCTTGGCGTTGATGAAGTAGTCCATTTCCAGGCGCGGGGCCCACTCGTTGGCCTCGAAGGCGGTCATGCGGCCGTTACCCTGATGGATCAGCCAGGCTTCTCTGTCCACATAACGGGCGTTCAACTCCATGGAAAAGCGGTCATTGGGAGTCCAGTTGATTCCCGCGTTGTAGGTAAGGTTCTGCTTGCCCAGATCCTCTTCCGTGCTGCTGATGCCGACGTTGTAGGCGATCGGGCGGGACGCATTGCTGCGCCAGTTGGCATCCAGCGCCAGGCGCTGGGGAATCTTGAAGGTACCGTTGCCGCGACTGAGGGTGTCATCTACCCGCGCCGGGAAATAACGCAGGTTGGTGCTGAGGTTGGAGTTGTCCAGAAAGCTCAGGTTCTGCCCGAAGAACAGGCCCAGACGCACGGGCCGCCCCTCGGTATTCCACTGATTGACGATGTTCATGTTACGGCTGCGCGAACGCAGGCCAGGCAGATTGGAGACAGTATTGTTGAGGCGATACTCCAGTTGCACATGATCGTTACGCTGCACAAAACCAATGTCGTTCAGCTCCAGCTTGTCGTCGAGGTAGGTGCCGGTAATGGTGTGCTGCCTGCCGCGATCCGGACGGTAGTTCATGTCGAAGTACATGCCTTTGCCGATCACGTCCTGCACGTTGGTGTGCACCAACTGGCCGTCGAAGGTCAGGCGGTTGTCAGCCGAGAAATAGTGCAGATCGACGCCGTTGACGGTGGCTTTGCGATCCGGATGGGACAGGTTGCTGCCGAACCACCCAATGGCGCGACGCCCTCCCGCGCTGGTGTCCTCATAGAGCACACGGCCAATCGCAAAGTCGCGACCCTCGGCCTCCAGATTCACCCGCGAACCATCGGGGTTGATGCCGCGCACAATGGAGTCATCCTCGGAGGCCAGCAATGTTCCATACCGCCAGTTGCCGGACTGGCCCGTGAGCTTTCCTGCACCAAGAAGATCAGTGGGACGACTGAGATCCGTTGGAATCACCGCGACCCCTGACGGAATGTCGTAGCTGGCCTGTCTGCCGATGCGGCGCGTATTGAGCAGCGTGGTCGGGCCGAAGCCACCACCATTGTCTCGCGGTGACGTACTGAAGATATCCTGTCCTTCCAGAAAGAACGTGCGCTTCTCTTCGAAGAAGGTCTCGAAGGCGCCAAGATTCACCACTACGTCGTCTGACTCCACTGTGCCGAAATCCGGATTCAGTGTTGCCGACAGTTGCAGGTTGGACGTGGGCCGCCAGTACACGTCGGCACCGGTCCGATAGTCCGTCTCGTTCTTCATGTCGTCGAAGGTCGAGGAAGCATAGGGATAGAACGTGAATTGTGTGGCCGGGTTGACGCCAGTCAGCTCGTATTTCTGAAACGCTGATAGATATTCGCTGTTGGTATCAGGCAGCGCGGGCCAGGAATAGGTTTCTCCCCTTGAGGCCACCATGCGCTCGGTATAGATGCCAATGCGACGGGTCTCGCCAGCCTGGGGCAATGTCATCATGGACCAGGGGATGTAGTACTCGGCGATCCAGCCGTTTTCCACTTCGCGTGTCACGGCGTTCCACGGACCGTCCCACTGCCGGTTGATCTGGCGCTCCGGCAGGATGGTGCCGTCGGAGAAAGTGCCACCCAGATTGATGCGCAGGAAATACCCGTAGAGTCCATCGCCGGAAGGATCAATCGAGATCACGTAACCATCACGCTGGACACCGACGTCGCGGGAGCTCATGCGGGCCACCAATGTGGCAGGGTCCTGAAAATTCATCACACCAACATAGAGGCCACGGGAGTTGTAGAAAATCTTCGTGTGAGTTTCCAGCGACGCAGGTGCCAGCGTATCCGGTTGAATCACACGCATGCCATCGATGATGGGTACACGATCCCACACAGGCTCATCGAGAATACCATCGAGGCGGATCTGGGATTCTTCGGAGGGGATGCGCGTCAGCGTCGGCAAGACGTCCTGGGCAAGTGCGGGGAGAATCTGCAGGGAGGTACACGCAAGCAGCATGCAGGCTGCGAATCGGTGTGTGGTGGAAACAGTCATGACGCGATCTCGTTGATTCTTGTTTTCGGAATGCCACATCCGTTTTTACAGGGAATGTCTTTCAACTACCCAGGCGGTAGCGGAGTTTGACCACCCAGTTGTCCACGATCTGGTCTGACCAGGCGTGCGCGAACATGCCGGCGTAGTCGTCCTCGAATGTCCGCGCCAGGTTGCCCCCGCGGGTGTAAACGAAGAACAGGTCCGACAGCGGCGCGATCTCCCAGCGATAGCGGGCCTGGAAGCTCAGGCGGCTGACGCTGAAGTTGTCGGAGCCAGCGGTCACATCTCCCGTTTCAGTCAGGGATTGCACGCTGTTGGGATTCACTTGGTAGAACCTGTCCTCGAAGGCTTTGATACCAGTCCACTGCAGGCTGAAACGCAGTTGCTGTCGCGCGCTGATGAAATAATCCATCTCCAGTCGCGGTGCCCACTCGTTGGCTTCGAAGGCGGTCATGCGGCCGTTACCCTGGTGGATCAGCCATGCCTCACGGTCCACGTAGCGCGCACTCGTTTCCACCACAAAGCGATCATTGGGTTGCCAGGTGATGCCTGCATTGTAGGTGAAATTCTGTTTGCCCAGGTCTTCCTGCGCACTGTTGAAGCCGACGTTGTAGGACAGTGGCCGCGAGGCATCGCTGCGCCAGTTGACATCCGCCGCCCAGCGATCAGGAATCTTGAATGTGCCATTGCCGCGACTGAGACTGTCATCCACCCGCGCAGGGAAGTAGCGCAGTGAAGTGCTCAGGCTGGTGTTATCCAGAAAGTTGTGTGTCTGGTTGAAATGCACACCCAGCCGTACCGGACGTCCAGCGGTGTTCCATTGATTGATGAAATTGACGCTGCGGAAGCGTGAGCGCAGACCGGGCAGATCGGATTTGTTGACATTGACACGATAGTCAAGCTGTACGTGATCGTTGCGCTGCAGAAAGCCGATGTCATTCAGCTCCAGTTTGTCGTCCATGTAGGTGCCGGTGAAGCTGTGTTGCAGGCGGCGATTGGGACTGTAATCCAGATCAAAGTAGGCGCCTGCGCCGGTGACATCCTGAACCTTGCTGTGCACGAGCTGCCCGTCAAATACCCAGCGGGTGTTGGCTGAGAAGTAGTGCAGATCAACGCCGTTGACCAGAGCATTCCGATCCGGATGCGAGAGATTGCTGCCAAACCAGCCCAGTGCTCGACGCCCCCCGCGGGTGGTGTCCTCATAGAGCACACGGCCAATCGCAAAGTCGCGACCGTCGGCTTCGAGATGCACGCGCGATCCGTCAGCAAGAATGCCGCGCACCATGGAATCATCTTCTACGGCCAGGAGTGTGCCGTAGCGCCAGTTGCCGGACTGTCCCGTCAGCTTGCCCGCTGCCAGCAAGTCGGTGGGAGTGCTCAAATCTGTGGCAATGACGCTGACGCCGGCAGGAACACGGAAGGAGGGTTGGCGTCCAATGCGGCGGGTGTTGAGCAGTGTGGTTGGCCCACCGCCAAAACCGCTGCCTCGCGGTGACGTGATGAAGATGTCCTGCCCCTCAAGGAAAAATGGTCGCTTCTCCTGGAAGAATGTCTCGAATGCACCCAGATTGACCACGACGTCATCCGATTCCACCGTACCGAAATCCGGATTCAGCGCGGCGGAAATCTGCAGGTTGGAGCTGGGGCGCCAGTACAGATCGGTGCCCGTGCGATAGTCGGTCTCATTCTTCATGTCATCAAAGGTGGCGGAAGCGTAGGGATAGAGCGTGAACTGAGTGGTGGGATTGATGCCTGTCAGCTCGAACTTCTGAAATGCGGAAATGAACTCTGCACTGTTACGCGGCAACGCGGGCCAGGACCAGGTTTCTCCGGCGGCAGCCAGCACGCGCTCGGTATAGATACCGATGCGGCGCGTATCGCCCCCTTGAGGCAGCGCCATCATGGACCAGGGAATGAACAACTCGGCTGACCACCCATTCTCCAGCTCGACTGCAGCGCCGTCCCATGGGCCATCCCACTGACGGTTGATCTGACGCTCCGGAACGATAGTGCCATCGTTCAGCGATCCCCCCAGATTGACGCGCAGAAAGTAACCGTAAAGCCCATCGCCAGAGGGATCAAACGCGAAACCATAGCTGTCTCGCTGCACCTGGGCATCGCGTGAACTCATGCGGGCTACAAGAGTGTCGGCATCCTGGAAATTCATGACGCCGACGTACAGACCACGGTCATTGTAGAAAATCCGCGTTTGCGTTCTCTCCGAGGCAGGGTCCATCGTGTCGGGCTGAATCACCCGCATGCTGTCGTAGATGGGCAAAGTGCTCCAGATCGCTTCATCGAGCGCGCCGTCAAGGCGAATCTGCGACTGTTCTTCGGGAACTCGGGTCAGAGGCGCAGCACGTTCGGTGCTTTGTGCAACGACTGCACCACTGGAGCAACTCAAAAGCAAAAGGGAAACGTGCAAGCACTTGCTGGCGGGGCGGAAAAAATTTGTCACTGGGATGCTCTGCTGATTTCTATTGTCTCGAATTCTAGCAGCATTTCCCGGATGCAGGGCAAACCGATACCCATCGGATCGCGGGCAGGCCACAATTCATCAGAATTGCTCGGTGGATTGCCACCATTACCTCATTGCGATGTCCTGCCACTGCGTTGTAATGCGTCTTCATTTCCGATGCATACTCATCGGTATCAGCATCGAAACCCAAGGCAGTACATCATGAGAATTTTCAAGCGTCGTTACAATCCGATCTTCATTGAGGAAGAGCGCCGGGAATGGGAAAGGCGTCATAGATCCGGCCCCAAAATCCTCTTTATCGTCATTACCTTCGCGATTGTGATGAGCACGCTGTATCTCTTCCTGCAGTAACTGTTTCCTCTTGAGAGCGAGTCTGCTCTTGGCTAGAGGAAACTACCGCGCCTTCAGAACCACATCTACTGTCAGCAGCTCATCGTTGCGACGTATCTGCAGTTGCACTTCATCCCCCGGAGCGGATTCGCGCAGCAGATTGGAATACTCCTGCATGTTGGCGATAGGTGCTCCGTTGTATTGCAGCAGCACATCGCCAGCCTGAAGCCCGGCCTCTTCACCAGCCCCACCAGGTGTGACACCGGATATCTGCACGCCCTCACCGCTGTAATTGAACTCCGGGATCGTGCCGAGCGACGCTGCACGCGCGCCAACAGGTGCGGTTGCTTCACGTATCGGAGCATTTGCGAGATTCACCCGCAGGGGTTGATCGCGACCCGCAAGATAAACCATTGCCTCTTCTACCCACAGCGCGATGTCAGACATGCCATCAAGATCCACCTTGTCACTCGTATCACTGGAGCGGTGATAGTCCGCGTGCAAACCGCTGAACAGATGAATCGCCGGAACTCCCGCTTCAAGGAAGCTCACATGATCGCTGCCCGCCACTGACTGGGCAGGAAACTCTGATGGCACACCGATCGTGAAGCCAATCCCCTGTGCCATGAACGGCCATTCATAGGCACTGTCACTGGCAAATACCTGCAATGTTCTGCCTTCAAGGCGACCGACACTGTCGAGGTTGATCATCGCGAAAAGATTCTGCGTAGTGAACGGTGCGGGTGGATTCGCGACGAAATGGCGCGAGCCGAGCAACCCGGATTCCTCGCCTGAAAATGCGACGAAAATGATCGACCGTTTCGGGCTGAAGGACTTCTGCAGTTTGCGTGCGATCTCGATCAGGATGCCGACACCCGAGGCGTTGTCGTCGGCACCAGCGAAAACAATCAGCTGTCCGTTGGCATTGGTCTCCATGCCAAGATGATCGTAGTGTGCGCCAAGAATGATCGGAAAATCTTTCAGGCTCTCGTCAGTGCCAGGCAGCACACCGATCACGTTGGAAAGAGAAATATTGTCGCCGTTTTGCAACTGTGTTGAGAATGTCTGCAGATGAGAACCACCTGGCGCTTCAAGACCAATCTCCACGAACTGTTCTGCGATGTAGGCTGCCGCCCTGTCGATACCTTCGGTGCCGACACCACGGCCTTGCATCTCCGCAGTTGTCAATGCGTTCACGTGTGCGGCAAGTCCATCCGGCAGATATTTGGGGGGCAATTCGGCCAGCGGTTCACTGACAGGCAACAGCGCCAGTTGCACATCCGGTGCAAGACCCGGTTTGCGCCACTGCAGCGGAGAATTCGGACTTTCCCACTGACCTTTCACATCATTCGTGGGTTCACTGCCAACGAAACTGAGATACGAATATCTGCCGTAGTGCGGGAGTTTCTCGGTAAGGCCCGGCATCGCTTCTGGCGAGTGCGCGTGAATCCAGCCTATGGTCAGTTCGGGGTCATCGGGATGCGACGCGGTGAGCACTGTGCTGCGATTGGAGAACGCCAGTTCGCTGCCCAACAGTGAGAGACCTGAATCAGAGAATCCCACACCGTAGAAGTTCACGGCGTTCGCAATGATCTGTGCTGCCGGATTGTTGTTGCCCATGATCCAGACTGACTTGTTTGATGGCAGAAGACGGAAGTCCTCTGCCATCATGATTTCGGATTGCACTGTGGTACCGGCCACGAAGAACTCCGCCATCTCCAACCACAACTGACGATTCTCCTGCGGAACGACGAACACGATCTCCTGCGCACCAAACATCTGACGAATGGTAGGTGGCAACTCCGCCACGTCGAGACGACGGAAGACATCGAAGAAAGGATCGACCTGCACCGCCTGCAGCAACTCATGGCGTGGCACGCTGATCTGCGCCTGCACGCCATTCATTTCGACGTTGACTATCTCGGCCTCAGTTGCGCCTTCGTAATAGAGGGCAATCGGCACGCTGAGCGTGTAAGGTTCGCCCTGCTGCACTTGTTGCAGCATGATCTGCGCGCTGTCACCCGCCTCGGTCACTCTGACAGACAACTCGGGGGCACCGGCTCGCTCCACCCATTGTGTGAAGAAACTGCCGAGGTCCTTGCCACTGATGCGTGAGAAAATCGCCTCGATGTCAGCAAAGGATGTGCGCGTGAAGCGGCGTTCTGTGTACAGCGCGCGCAGCGCTTCGAGGAACTGCTCATCACCCAATTCCACACGCAGCATGTGCCATAGCATAAGCGTCTTGCCGTAACCGATCGCTTGTGATGCGGCGGAGTTGCGTGAAGTGAATTGCGACAGCGGGAAGTCGGCAGCGTCTGTGACAAAGCTGCGGTAGCGACCGAGCATGTCCTTGCGATAGTCGCCGCCGGAACCGTTCATCTCCTGAAACAGATGATCGGCGAGATATGCCGTCAGGCCCTCACTCCAGTTGCCAGTCTCGTAGTCAGGATAAACAGAATTGCCCCACCAGTTGTGCAGAATCTCGTGCGGATACGACGATTCGAGAATGAAGGGAAAGCGGATGATCTGTTCGCCCAATAACGTGAACGAGGGCATGCCGTAACCCGTCTCCCAGAAATTCTCGACCAGCGCGAATTTGCTGAACGGGTATTCACCCAGCATGGGCTCGTAAAGTGCCAGATATCTTTCCGTAGCGTCCAGGTAGCGCGTGGCGAGATTCACATCGGGTTGGCGCAGGTACGCGAGCGTTTCGACTTCTCCACTCTGCGCTCTATGGACTGTGTTCCTGTAAACCGTGAACTCGGCGGCGATGAGATAAACCTCCTCCATCGGCTGCTCACTGACCCAGAAGTTTTCCCTGCCATGAGAATCTCCCTGACTGACAGAGGTCCAGCCATGGGCGTTGTTGGCAAAGTCTACTTCCATCGAGAAATTCATCAGCCCCGACTGGAAATCGGGCACCCACACACTGCTGTGATCCAGGTAGACGCCCTGTTCACCAATGATGCCGGTGGTGGAGGAAAAGCTCTGCGCGTATTCCGCCGTGAGTTGTTCCAGATCTGTATAGACTTGCCCGGAGTAAGTGAGACTCACCTGCATGGAGTCATCGCTCACCGTCAGGCGATAGCGTTTGCTTGGCGCGATCTCGCGACCTGCATCGGCGGCACCGTCTGCGGATGCAATCGGAATTTCGTCGATGCGAAAATTTTCGCCCTGCAGGCTGTTGAGGATGAGTCTTTCGTTGAGGTGGAATGTGAATTCACGTTGATCCACAGTCTGTGGCGCCAGTGTGATTGTGTCGGTGACTGCGATGGAGTTCTGAGCAGGATCGAGCATGACCTCAAGATCGTGATGAAGCACCTGCTGAGCATTGGCGAGCGCGCTGCAAAGCAGAAGCACCAAGGTGCCTGTGGCCACTTTCTTCATGGTTTGCTACTCCTGCTTTTGCTCGCTTATCTGCCCAACAGCTCCAGCGCTCGCTGGTGGTTCCAGTCCGCCATGTAGATCTGCGATGTACCATCCGGGGTGCGCGTTGTGCTCCAGGCTATCTTGTCGCCTTGCGGAGTGAATACAGGAAGGATATCGGTGCCTTCGGTGTTGGTCACGCGGACGGGGTCTTTCTCGCCCAGGGCATCCACCATGAACAGTTCGAAATTCGCGTGGCCCAGCACGTTGCTGGAGTAAATGATGTATTCGCCACTCGGGTGAAAGTACGGCCCCCACGACACCATCGCGGAATCTGTCAACTGACGCTGGTTGCTGCCGTCGGCATTCATGGTCCAGATTTCGGCGCTGTTGCCATCCGGATTGAAACGGCGCCATACCACCTGCTGATCATCCGCTGAGAAGAACGGCCCGCCGTCATAACCTGGCGACTGGGTCAGTTGGCGCACATTGCTGCCGTCGGCATTCATGATGTACAGATCCATGAAGTAGGAAGCGTCATCCTCGAAAAGGCGCTGTTCAGCCAGACTCAACGGTCGGCTGTAGGCCTCGCGGTTGGACGCGAAGATGATGGTCTGACCATCAGAAGAGTACGACCCTTCGGCATCATAACCACGGGCGTTGGTCAGGTTGACGAGTCCGCTGCCATCACTGTTGGCCTGATAGATCTCATAGTGTTCGTCGTAATCCCAGGAGTAGCCGCGCTGCACACCGCTCTGTCGCATGGCGATCTCGCGTTGTTGTTTGCCGATGGCATCCGGGTCTTCATGAGTAGAAGCGAAGATGACGCGATCCAGCAGCGGATGTATCCAGGCGCAGGTGGTCAGGCCGCTGCCAGGAGAGACCTGTGTGGTGGCGCCAGTGACCAGGTCGCGCACATAGATCTGGTAGAACGGATTGTCGCCCTCCAGCTCGGCTTGATAGATGAGACGATTGCCGTCAGCGCTGAAATAACCTTCTCCTGAACGCTTGCCGTCTGTGATGAGCTGATAGGTATTCAACAGCAGTTCACTCTCGTAAAGCGGCCCTTCTGCCATGGCTGGCATTGGCGCGGCTGCCGTTGCTCCTGCGGTGCCGTCATAATTTGCGGCTGTCTCTGCGGATGCCTGCCTGGGTTCGTCAGGGCCAGCCTCTTGTGGACTGCAAGCCACCAGCCCCAAAGTTGTGAGGAGAAGTGCAAGGCAATTGTTCTGTGTCATTTTCTATCCCATTTGAGAATGATTATCGGGAACCACTATATCGCTGAGAGTGAAGCCCAGTCGATCAAAATCTTGTTTCAATTCGTGTCTCTCAGCGGCGGCTTTCTCCTGATCCACAAAGTAAAACGGGCGACCCCGAAGGGTCGCCCGCACTGCCTTGCGTTATTCCAGGAGGGAGAGATTCCCGGAATTTTCAAGCCGGCCTGCAATCGACTGCCGTCTCGGCAGGCCTCAACCAACCCGGATCAGATTTCCTGGTTGATACGGATATACATCATGCGGCCACGGATATCGTGAACAAATGTCTCGATACCACCCAGATTGATGAATGGTTTGGGGAATTTGTCCAACAGGTTGCGCGCACCGATCTCGACCTTGGTGGCACGATTGCCAATCAGGTTATCGAAGGTATACGCATAGTTCGCATCGATGTAGGTAATGTCATCTGCCTTGCTGATGCCGTTCGCAGCAATCTGAGCCGCCAGTAGCGCCGCAGAGTTGAACGAGTAGTCGAAACCGTCAATCCAGCGAGCCCGCAGCAATGCACTGTGATTACCCATGTTCCAGGTCATGGTGCCATTGACACGGTATTCCGGCATCGGCGGCACTTCGGCAATCTGTTCATTCTGGCTGCCAACACCGTCGCCGGGAGGGATGCCGAGACCAAGGTCAAAGGCATATTCAAGTGCCTGCGTGGCATCCACATTGAAGACGAAATCTCCAAAATTGTTGGTGTCCAGTCTGTAGCGAGCGTACACATCAATGGCACGATGCTTCATGGTCTGGGCATTCAATCGCGATACGATCACTCGACTCATCACACCGTCCACATCGCGGAAGATATTCTTGTCGGAGTTCGGCCCATTGAACCATGCGAGCTTGCTCGCCTGACTGTTGCGATCACCACCTGCAGCCAGGAACGCCTGGTAGTCGAGGTTGACAACCTGGTTCAGCGTTGTGCTGGAGATACGGTCCTTGAAGTCATAGACCGCGTAGTCGATGCCCATGGTGAGCGCGCCATCCATCAGGTTAAGTGATCCGCCGATGTTGTACACGTCGGCAGTTTCCGGAACCAGATTGCGATTGCCCGCATTACAGGCAACACGGAAGGCGTTCGAGTTGTCGAAGGGGTCACCGGCATTCTGCAGGCCACAGGTCTCTGGCGAGTAAAGATCGACCAGATCAGGAGCAATGAACGCAGAACTCCACGATGCTCTGATGGAGGCGATTTCCACTGGTTGCCACAACAGCGCCACCTTGGGATCGAAAGAATCACCAATTCCGCCACCGTAATCAGTGTAGCGACCAGCCAGCTGGACCTCGGCCTCGCCAATTGCGTCGGTACTCAACGGCACGGACAATTCGAAGAATGCGGAGTTCACATCCTGTTCGGCGTCGTAGTCGAAAGCACAGCCGCCCTGATGGTAGTCACACTGGTTGCGAGCGGCGTCGAAGTCCACTTCTGTCTCGTTCTTGCGATACTCGATGCCGAAGGCACCCAACACCGTGCCTGTGGGAATCTCGAACACCTCGCCGGTAGCTGTCAATTCAAGAGACGTGAAAGTCGTGTCAGTCTTGGTCAGCCCCTTGATGGTGATGGCGTCCACGACTGCCTGAGAGTTTGCATAGTCCGGGTTGCCGTTATTCACGCACACGCGATTGTTGCAGTCGAAAATGGAGCTGGCAAAGGGGTTGTAGTATTCCCGCGCCTGGGTTGTCGGATTGGCAACCAGTTGACCCTGCAGGCCAAGTATCAGTGCTGTCTGGCTGGAGTTTTTTTCAATCGCAGCAATAGAGCCTTCCTGATACAACCCGGCCAGTGACACCTGCCAGCTTGAGTTGGGAACTTCATAGGTCAGCGTATCGGCCAGACGGAAGTCCCAGCGATCGGAACCCTGCGGGAACGCGCCATCGGGCTCTACCGCAGTTGGCAGAGTCTGCAGTTTGAATGCGTTGATTCGCAACTCGGTGATGCGAACGTCTTCGTTGAACGGGATCCCGAGTGCTGGATTGAAAGGATCGGCCGGAAGTTGTACTACTCCGCTAGCATTGCGCAGGGGTTTACCATCGGGGCCAGCCAGCGCATACAGCGGCTCCATGCCGTTGCCACGGTTGGCCATTGCACGATAGGGGTTCCCTGGGTGCTCGCCTGCAATTGTCGGCAGCTCGGGAATTCGACCTCCTGGGTTCTGCGGAGAACCGCGAGTGAAGGTTTCAAGCTGCGAATAGATTATGTTGAAATCGTTACGCAGGTTGTCGTTGAAGCTGTATTCGTAGTTGGACCACAGACTCGCCTTGTCTTGAGCGCTCATGAAGTCCCAGAACTCGCCAAAGTGATAGTTACAAGTAGTGCCAATCAGTTGACCGCTGGCATAGCTGCCTGGAATGCCGACATCCGTCCCCGAACCATTGTCCTTGCCACAACCCGGATCAGGAGTTCGTGCTGTGGTGCCGGTCAATTGTCCTGATGCGTTACGCGTTGGCACTGCAAACGTGCCGGGATTGCCTGTACCAGAACGTTGGAATCCGTTACGCAGGAATGCGGGACGGTCTGTCTGTCGCAAAGTACTGCGGGTGGCATACGACAATGCAACGGCGAAATGGCCGTTGTCCGTCGCGGTGCCGCTGATGAACTCGTATTGTTTCTCGACCAGATCGCCACCACGGTCTTCCTGATGGAAAATGTTCAGCTCGTTACCTTCATAACCCTTATTGGTGATGATATTGACAACGCCAGCTACCGCATCTGAACCGTACAGAGCCGAAGCGCCGTCCTTGAGAATGTCGATTCGCTGAATCGCAATCTGTGGCAATGAGCTGTTGAGGTTGTCGTTGTCGGTACGCTGGCCGTCTACCAGGTTGAGCGTGGCGCCCGCACCGAGTCCGCGCAGGTTCGCGGAGGAAGTAGTGCCGCCCTGGCCGCGTGCCGCATAGGTATTGGTCTGGACATCTGTTCCGTAATTGAATGTCTGCGATGACAACACTTCACCGAGGTTCGGAGTGGCGTTGCCTTCGATGGCAGTCTGGTCAACAACAGTCACAGGTGATGAGGAGTCGAAGCTGTCTCTGCGGATGCGTGATCCGGTAACAACAACTTCTTCAATTTGTGCGGTTTGACCCTGTTGGGCGATGACGAGTGTGGGTAATGGCAGCGCAATGCCAGCAGCCAAACCCATCTGGACGATGGATTTTTTGAGTTTCATGGTTCCCCCCCTTTTGAGGATTCAATGTTTTTGTTAGTTGGATCTGATACCGCACTGACCCATAAACCTTCGATCCGGTTGAATTCCACCTGCGGAGATTACGCCGTCCCTTGACGAATCTCTTACTGGCGACCACCTGAATGAAGAATCACTGCGAGCAACAAATACCTCACTTTTTTGTACTCCTGAACTCTCGCTACTGCAAGCGCAACGCACTAAAGACGCTTAACGAACACTTGTTCTATATCGAACAATTTCGAGGATAAACCACGGATTTGTACAGAGTCAAACGATTGAGCAAAATGGCGGGCAATATAATCAAGGAGAATAGTTTATATAGAACGAGTGAATAAAATCAGGATTGATAAGACCGATTGTTCAGCCAGTAAAACGAGTCCATGCCTTATCAGTGCAAACTGGTACCAATTACAGAAGGAGATTACGCAGCGACTACACAATTGCGCCCATTCGATTTGGCTTGATACAGCGCCGTGTCTGCCGCACTTACCAACGTATCCCAGTCCTGACCACTGACCGGGTAAACCGCGACTCCGGCACTTACGGTCAGTTCAACACGCTGGCCATTGACCAATAATCCACGCTTCTGAATTTCCAGGCGTGCTCGCTCGGCTACCTGCATGGCAACCGATGCAGTGGTATCCGGCATGATGATCATGAATTCCTCTCCGCCATAGCGGCCCACACTGTCGAGCTTGCGAACAACTTCGCGCAGAGTTACTACAAGATCCTGCAGGACAGCATCGCCGATCAGATGCCCATAGGTATCGTTGAATCTCTTGAAGTGGTCGATGTCGAACATGGCGATGGCGAAACTGCCATGGTGGCGTGAGCAGCGATAGCGCTCGCGCTCGAACTCCGCCAGCATGGCGTTGCGGTTGAGCGCCCCGGTAAGGGGATCGCTCATGGCCATTCGCAACAACTGTTCCTGCTGACGCTCCACCACCATCCAGATGACGCACAGGGTTACTGTCACCCAGAGCACGGTAATGCTCGACATATAAACAGTATCCAGGAGCGTGGGGGCCAGCGCGTCGTCGGCATCGGCAAAGACAGCAGCCAGGGTCCGCACCGTATTGAGCATTGCGAACAGGAAATAGATCGCGGCAGTGAAGTACTGGGAGCGGCGGGCAGATGGCAGTGCCCTGACACTCATCAGCCATGCACAGCGCCACATGATGATTCCGATCGAACCTGTCACCACTGCGGTACGCACTCCGAGACTGACCAGATCGACCTGCCAGAGTGCTACCGTGATTACAGTGATGCCAACCATTGACCAACCCGCAATGTCCCGGGTCGACTCCAGTCGGTAAATCAGAAAGCTGCGGTAGATCAGCACCATGCCACTGACGAGCAGAGCGTTGGCAATCATGACCCCAACCAACTCATCCGCCGAATTGCGAGTGGCAACCAACGTCAGTCCCAGAGACATGATAACTGTAGCTACGCCCCAGTCCCGTACCGAGCGGTAACTTTCGTCACGCAAGCCAAAGTAGATGGCCGAGCCTCCGGCAGTGAGAGAAACCATGATGGTGGAGAAGAACAGTGTCTGCAGATCAAGGGCCATGAAGGGGGGGTGCCAATGTCGATGTCGATAATGAGCCAGCAATCCCCGACACGCGGTTTACGGCCATAGCGTCAAAGGTTAGAGTGCGATGCAACAAACTATACCCGATATGCCCAGCGATGGAGAACACCATGAAGAAGTTGATATTGCTGACCGTTTGCGTCGCCAGCCCCCTTGCGATGCCTGCGCTGGCACAAACCGGTCGCTACGACACCATGACCATGGAGCAGAAGATTGCCGCCGGGGCTGGTTACCACGATGAGTCCGCCGCCGTGATCGAACCCTTCCGCATTCTGGGTAACATCTATTACGTCGGCGCGGCAGATGTATCGTCCTATCTGATCACCACTCCCGAAGGTCACTTTCTTGTGGACTCCGGAGTCAACGAAATGCCCGTGGGTATCCGCGCCAATGTCGAGAAACTCGGTTTTCGAATTGAAGATGTCAGGATATTGCTGTCCAGTCACGCCCACTTCGACCACGTGCAGGGTCACGCCGTGCTGCAACGCATGACCGGTGCACAGGTAATGGCACTTGACGCCGATGCCGATGCGCTGGAAGCCGGCAAGGATCTCTCGCCACTGGGGTTCGAAGGATGGGAGCCTGTAAAAGTTGATCGGCGCTTGCAGGATGGTGAGAGTATCACTCTCGGCAGCACTACCATGACACCCACCTGGGTGCCGGGTCACACACCCGGCTGCACCACCTGGAGTCTGGACACGGAAGACGACGGCCAGGTGATGAACGTGGCGATATTCGGCTGCAATGGCCCTAACGCAGGAGTGCAGATCACCAACAACCCGCGCTTTCCTGATCTGGCCGAGCAGACACTGTTCGGATTCGACAATCTTGCCAGGCTTGACCCTGATATTTATCTGACAGGACACCCCGAAGGCCCTTTCGAGAGTATCGAGCACCTGATGCGTGTGCAGATGCGCCCACACCCTCTGCTGCAGCAACAGCTGTGGTCAGAAATGATTGCGGAGCGAAGAGCGGCGATGGAACAGAGAATTGCGGAGGAGTCACGTTGAATACATGAAGTCCGCGGAGAAATAGTCAGTATGGCTCCGTGAACTTCATGCGTGTTGGCATTGTGCTGCTAATTTTGCGCTGGTCTTCTGCCTGTAGGTGGCCTTCTACCTGTAAAGGTATCGAGCCAGGCCTGATTATCTTCGTATTCCCGAATTTGAAACCGGAAGACATATTCCACATTCTCCACTGTTACTGCGGTGCCTTCGCGCAGTCGTGGAGAGAACGTAAATCGAGTGGTTGCTGCTCTCGCCGAGCCATCAAAGACTGCCGCAGGCTCTGAGTCCACTATCGATATGGAATCTTCACTGACACTGCCATCCGGATTCACATCGAATCTTACCCAGACCCACCCTTCAATCTCCTCTTCCGCTGCCCGCCGTGGATAGACGGGCTCAACAGTTGCAAGAGGATACATTTCCTGATCGCTGTCCTGCGCCTGCACAGCAAGCAACTGCACATTGCCAAGACCAACCAGCAACGTTGCCGCTACCGCAGCGCTCAGCGCCAGCATTTTTCTGCTTATCGTTTTCATCATCATGGAGTTCTCCAGTATTGTTGTTATTCGATTCGAAAGTAGTTTCTTGTCCACAATCATCTGTGCCAGCAGTCTCTTCTGATTTCTGCATTCCCTGGCGACCAACAGCAAATTCTCCGCATACTCCGTGTTGCTCTTGCCATACCGAATGACGGCGGCGTCACAACTATTTTCCGCTTCTTCATCCACTTTTCTGACTGCCAGCCAGACGAGCGGGTTGAACCAGTAGACACACAGAACCAGATGACACAGCAGCATCGACACCCAATCCAGTCTCCTGATGTGACTCAACTCGTGCACCAATACATCTTCAAGAACCGAGTCACTCCATTGCGAGCAGGTGGACGGAAGAACGATGGCGGGGTGCATAATCCCGAAGGAGAAGGGCGATGAGATCGCCGAACTTTTCCTGATCAAAACGTTTCGCGATATCTGCAGGGAGTCGCGTATCCTGTTTACGGAAGAAACAATTTTCTCATCATGAATGACTGTGGAATTTCTGCTGATCTTCAGCACCGCCAGCAACGACAGGCACAGACGAACAAATAAAAACAGCGAAGGAATCAGCAGGAAGAAAAGCCACAGATCTGTCACGCCCCACACTGCATCGGAGAGCTCTGAGAACTGTGCAGAATCTGCGACTACACTCAGGTTGAATATCTGCGCAGCGACTGCTGATCCACCAGAAAATACTCCCAGCAACACAGGAATCAGTGGCAATAACGCCAGACAAAGAATGCTGTTGATCCACAGCAGATGTCTGTGGCTGCCACCAGATCGTTTGGCGACGAGGCAGCCGATCAGTAGAGTCAACCCGATCAGCAGCGTGGACTTGAAGAGCAGATCGAGCATCAACTGTAGTGTTGGTGAATGACCAAGTACAGCAGACAGATCATCCAGAAACGGGATTCGTGCAGTGTTCATTTGAATCTCCTTATTTCTTCTTGTTGCTCTTCTTTTTCGCCTGAATGAGTTTGTTCAATCTCTCCAGCTCCTCGTCGGAGATCTCACCGGCAGACATGTCCAGCAGAGAGTTCACCGCCAGAAAAGGTGAATCACCGAAGAACGTCTTCACAACATTGGAGAGCGCACTGACGGAAGCCTCCTGCCTTTCCACCAGCGGGTAGTACACATACTTCAAACCACTTTCCCGGTGCGCGATGTGGCCCTTTTCGACGAGTTTTCCCAGCAGGGTACGTACGGACGAATAACTGGGCGCATCGTCCAGCGCCTCCATGACTTCCTTCGCGCTGGCCTCGTTCATGCGATAGATGACATCCATGATTTGCCGTTCGCGGCGGCTCAGGTCTCTGCTTGTGGTCATGCTTTTCTCCTCTTGTGCTAATTTTTTAACACTATGCCAAAAAATTAACACATAAGATTTTTAAGTCAACAGTTTTTTGTTCGGAGCAAAAAAACCGGATTAGAAGAGCGGGGCAGGGTTTTGGGGCAGGGCGCTCAGAAGAACGCAATCCAGGAGGGGGGGAAAGGCAGGAAAGAAGGACCTCAGTCGGGATACTTGTCCGACAGCAACTGGCCACCGGAGGCCCAGTTTTCCTTTTTCACATCTTCGATGACGACATAGACGGATGCCTCTGCGCAGCCAGCAATGCGCGCCGTTTCACGGGTAAGTGTAGCCACCAGCTCGCGCTTTTTCTCTATGGATCTTCCTTCCAGCATTTCAACTCTGATGATCGGCATCGTCTTCCTCCTTGCACTTGTCAATTGACTGTCAGCATTCGTTCTCTTCATCAGTCTGCGGAGTTTTCAAATCGTACAGGCTCCTTATCGATTTTTCGAACTACCACAGTACCAGCCAGCTTGTCGTGCCAGCCTTGTTTTCTTCTGTCTATACCCACCCAAATCAAGCCAAGGAACAGCGGAAGAATGGATACATAGTAAGCAAGGTAGCGACCTATCAGTTGCCCGACCGAGGGTTTTCCACCGGTAGCGGCATCCACAATCATCAGCCGCAGGGCCATTTTTCCAGGTGTGGCAGATCGGTAAATCCAAAAGAGAACGGCCGCGATCCCGGGTAGAAAATAATTGAACAATATTTCTCCAAGGGCACCCTGAGAGCCCTCAAGCCAGTAGGCTGGCCCATAGAGAAAGGTCATGGCGGGCACGATAATAATCATCATCAACACCGTATCAATCAATGCAGATCCTACGCGAATCCAGAAACCTGCATACTCCACGTTATCCATGATGATCTCCTGGGAATGTTCAAGTATTCCTGACTGACACCGGCGACAGTTGCGCGCCATCTATAGACGAATTGTCCTTCGGAAGCAAATCCCACAGCGACCCGACGGCCAGCAGAACAAAGGCCAGAGCGCAAAGTTTGTAGGTGACATTGGCCCAGCGTTGTCCGGCAACGCGAAAGACGCGATCCACAAATGCGGCACAAAAGAAACACCACAGCAGCGAGCAGAGCATGAACCCTGCAAAGAAGATCATGTAGTCTGCCGCAGCGGGATTCTGTACACCGAGCGCCCCAAGTGCGCTGCCAACTGCGGCCCAGTACGCCAGATTGTGAGGATTGGTGAGCGATATCAGCATCCCTGCCTGCAATGCCTGCTTCTGACATTGCACAGCATCGATTGCAACGAGAAAGTCCCGATCTGCAGCGCGCCATGAGTCCCAGGCCAGAAACAGAAGATATCCAACGCCTGCAATCCCAACAGGCAGGCGCAGCCATTCCAACTGCAATAGCAGGCCTATCCCGGCGAGACCCAGCACAGCCCATAACGCATCTCCACTGAGAGAGCCGAGTTGCACAGCGAGGGCAGGCGCAAAACCACCGCGTACGCCTTGTCGAACTGTCTCTGCAAAGACAGCACCAGGCATGGCGTTATAGACAAGGCCCAGCAGGAAGGCGGCCACGAAGAGACTTAACACAAAGTGTGCACTCTTGATTTCAGTTGCTGCAAGGTCTCAGTGACGACGCTTCTTCTTGACCTCGTACATCGCGGCGTCCGCACGCGACAAAAGTTCAAGCACATCCTCTTCGTCGGGAAGGGAGCTGATGACTCCCACGCTGGCACCACCATAGTTCAATGTCACGTCGCCAAGCTGATACCGATCGATCGTGAGCCTGTCCACGCGGTCGCGAAGTTCGTTGCGACCTTCGACATCCTGATACGATTCAGCCTGCATGACCACTACGAACTCGTCACCACCATACCGTGCCACCAGATCGCCCTCACGCATGCCCTTGCAGAGATTCGCTGCCACCTTCATCACCTGCATCATGTCCGTAGGTGTCGTTGATCATCTTGAAGCCGTCCAGATCAATGAATGCGATATGGACCCCTCTGCCTTCGCGATCAGAACGAGCCAGCATTTTTGTCAGCTCATTGATCAGTGCGCGGCGGTTGGCGATGCCTGTCAGCGGATCCTGCATGGCGAATTTGCTGAACTCTTCGTTCTCCTTCTTGAGATTCTCCATCAGACGCTCGCGCTCCAACTGATGCGCAATCAACTGCGAAAACATTTTGATCAGGCGCATGGCATCTGACCTGACAGGTACCTTTGCACCGCTCGCCGCGCAAAGTGTGCCATAGAGCCCCGAATCGACCATGCGCACTGGTTCACTCAGATAAGTTGTGATGCCCAACAGTCGCGCAGCATCAGAATCTCCCCAGCAACCGCCTACATCGTCGGTATAGCTTCGCCCTTCATCGATAGCGCGTTTGCACAGCGTGTCGCCCCAGGGAACTTCCAATCCTTCAGGAATATTCAGCTCCTGTGTGTTGCGCGAGAACACAATCAGTTGTGAATTCCTTTCGGAATCTATTGTAGTGAAGTAGGTTGATTCGAGACCGGTCACTGTCTCAAGCAGTTCCAGCAGAGGGCGCACCAGGCTTTCGAGGTCCTTTTTCTCGGAAAGCACATCCGCCAGTTTGTTCAAAAGTACTTCGGGTGATGCCGTCATATCAATCTCCTGCTGGCGGTTGAGAAATTACCCCAAGTTGACCAAGCACGTCACGCACCACTGACAACCGGGCAGGGCCAAAGGAATCATCTGGCGAGTTCGCGTGCAGGACAGAAGCAAAAATGAAAACGTCAGGACCTTTCTCCACCCAGCCTACCCACCAGCCGGTATTGTCTCCATTGTCGAGAGTGGCCCAGCCGGTTTTGGCTCTGATGGTATAGTCGGGCGTCTCTTCAGTCACCATCATGTCACGCACTGCGGACATCGCTGCATCGGAAAAGGGCAGGTCTCCATTGTAAAGCCGAGCCAGAAGTGCGACCTGCTGCCTCGGAGAAATTCGCAAGCCACCCGTCAACCAGAAGGTATCGAGACCGCCAGAGATGTCGCGGTTGCCATAGCCAGCGGAATTGATGAATTCCTGCATGCGCTCGGCACCGACGCGCTTCACCAGATACTGAAAGTGCGGCACCGCGGAAAGGCGAAATGCCGACTGCAGATCCAGATCGGTATTCAGCTCAGTTCGTCCGCGCACGACGCCGTCCCACTTGATCACAGCATGTCTGTCTGCAATGGCGCCGGTTTCCAGAGAAACGAGAGCACTGAAAATCTTGAACGTGGAAGCGGGGAGGAAAATGTCGTCGATGTGCTCGGCATGGCCGGCCATGTAAACATGGTTGTGCAAGTCATAAACCAGGACAGTGCCTTCAAATCCTGTGGCATCCACCACGGCACGTGCAGCAGGAAGTTCGGTTACCGTCACCTGGGCATTGGCCGCAGACACCAGCATGGACAGCAACAGCATGGGAACAAGCGAAACCTTGTACAACAGCGCTCACCTTCTCAACTACTGGCCAGTGCCTTCAAGGCACTGCCCGTCAAACGATAACGAATCCACTCATCCAGAGGCTCGGCGCCGAGGGACTTGTAGAACTGGATGGAGGGCTCGTTCCAGTCGAGTACGCTCCATTCGAAACGCCCGCAATTGGTAGCCACCGCAATCTGCGCAAGATACTTCAAAAGCGCTTTGCCTGCACCCCGGCCACGATATTCCGGAGATACGTAGAGATCCTCCAGATAGATGCCTTTCTTGCCAAGCCATGTCGAATAGCTGGAAAAATACACTGCAAAACCAACCGGCACATCATCGACATTGCAGATCAGTGCGCTGGTTCCGGAATTTTCGTCGAAGAGAGACTTTCGAATTACATCCTCACTTGCAACCACCTCGTGCTCGGCCTTTTCGTAGATGGCAAGCTCGGTGATGAAACGCATGATAAGACTGGAATCTTCGGGTGTGGCCAACCGTATTTCTATCGATGACACTTGCAGCTCCAATGCCTGAAGCCTGATGCGCAAGCATCAGGGCTCGAACACGATTTTGAATTGATGACCGGCGACTTCAATGATAGTGCCGGATACGATCTTGTTG
The DNA here is from genome assembly GCA_030682575.1 of Gammaproteobacteria bacterium. Lineage (GTDB taxonomy): Bacteria > Pseudomonadota > Gammaproteobacteria > Pseudomonadales > Pseudohongiellaceae > UBA5078. The sequence continues at coordinate 262,962 of JAUXNX010000005.1, read as the reverse complement.
CGCTTTCTCATCTCGACCTGGCCGTTCACCATGACCAGTCCTGCGTCGATCATGGCCTTGGCTTCTCCACCACTGTCGGCGATGCCTTCGAACTTGAGAATCTTGTAGAGCTCAACGGGCTCCTTGTTGATCTTGATGTCTTTCATACCGCCTCTGTCTGACCTTCTCGATGGATTCTCAGGGTCATCACAATATCATCAATGGAATCGTCACCAATGCGAAATCTGTCCTTCAACACGCCGATTTCAGTGAAACCCAACTGGCGGTATAGCGCCAGAGCTCTTGTATTGTTGGCAAAGACTCTCAGATCAACCCACGCCAACGATCCTGTGTCACGAGCGAATGAGAGTGCGGTCTCCATCAATTGTCTGCCAAGCCCCGCACCACGATAGCGAGTCTCAATGCCAATGCCCAGCTCGCAGCGATGCAGACCCGCACTCAGTCCATCATGCTTCAAATCCACATGCCCGACGATGTTCCCGGAGTCGGCGTCCCGGGCATAGAACCAGCGTTGCCAACCGAGGTTGCCCAAGGGCAGCAGCGCCTTGTCAGTCGATATTCCCATCGGACCATTCGGATCATCCGGTGCAAATGGCATGAAGTGAATTCCGTTGACCCCGGATTCCTTCCTGTGACGCTGAAAGTGCTCCAGGAGTTCAGCCGTGACATCAATGGTGAACGATCTGATCTCGATTCGTGGCATGGCGATGGCTAACCCTTTCTCCAATCTGATGGCGCATCCATGCGATTGCCTTCGAAGTAGAAGCCACCATATCTGTCCAACAGATCTTTGGCCAACTCAACTATCCCATCCGGGTGACTATAAGCAAATGCCTGATCGAAGGCGGCTGCGAACCTCCCTGCGAACTCCCTGTCAATTTTCAATAGCCTGCGGGGAATGGTTTTGCCTTTCGCAGACCATAAACCATTGCTGCGAAAATAGTGATTGGCAATTGCGGTGTAGAGCACGGATGCAGTTGCATTAAGTTCATCCTTATTCAAAACACCTCTTATGTCCTCCACTAGATCTGAGATCAGATAACGGGAAGCATCGATATCTTGCTGAGTCCACGGCAGAGGCCCGGCGTGTAAAGTTGCTGCAGCCATTGCCTTGATGTGTTGGCTGAAGCCGGAACTACCAGGTATTTCCGCGCCCTCTGCCACCATGTTGGCCAATGCGGGAACCCCGCTTGGCCTATCAATTTCCCCCATGAAGTATTTCAATGTCTCCGGATCATGGACAAACACTTCGACGGGCCAGCCACGATAGAGGAAGGAGTCGCGATAGGCATTAGGCAGTTGTTCGTACATTACGACAAGATCGAGATCAGAGGTGCTAGTCCCTTCTCCACGTATGACAGAGCCAGCAAGAAAGATCACCACAGCCTCGGGATATTTCTCAAGTCGAAGTTGGTTGATCAGTTCCATTAATATGGTGATCTTGAGATCCATTGATGATTTCCCAGCGTGGAAGGACTCCATATCGGCACTTATTTGGAAATGGTTGAGTATACGAGGAAGTCCATAGGTGTGCCGCGTACCATGCGGTAGTTCCTGAGCACCCCTTCCTGCTCCATCCCGCAGCGTTCAAGTACTCCAATGGAAGGTCTGTTGGCCGGAAGGACTGTTGCCTGCACCCGTCTCAGTTTCAACTGCAAGAAGGCCCAGGCGATTGTTGACCTCACGCAACAGGTTGCCAATCCTCTTCCCCAGAATTCTGGATTCAGATCATACGCAATTTCCGCTGACATATTCTGCGAGGAGACGTTGTGGAATCCCGTAGTGCCGATCAACTTGTCGCTTTTCCGATCTACGATGGCAAACCGAATGGCGGAATCAGGATGATCGGACTCATAGTCAACCCAAAGGGGAATGAGATCGTCAGGACCTGTCAAGCTCCAACTGGTAAGTTCATACACCGCGGGGAGAGCAAGATAGGCATACCAATCTTCGATATCGGATTTCTCCAGATTTCGAATATAGAATTCATCGCTTGTTATCACTGGCATTGTCTGCTGCTGCATCAAGCTCTCCCTACTTGCGATGTCACCTACCCTGCCGGTGAAATATCGAAATGCAGGACCTCTTCACGCGTTCCCAGTTTTGTGTAGAGTGCAATGGCAGGTTCATCTTCGATATCGGTGTCGGCTTGAACGAAGATCATCCAAGCGCCGCGTGCCGCCGCGATACCCTTGAGTTCTTCGATCAATGCTGTCGCGATGCCCTCGCGTCGATACCCTTCCAGCACAGCCAGATCATAAATATAGATCTCACTGCGTGCCTGCTCGAACTTGATGAGTTCGTATGCCGCAAGCCCGCCTGCCACCTTGTCATTCTTCACCGCTACCAGTGCGATGAAAGTTTCGCTACCAAGCAAGCGACGCAGGTAGGCCGTGTCAGGTCGGTTCCCTGTATAGGTTTCAACATCGTCAAATGCTTCGCCGAAGGTAGTCAGTAGTTCTTCCATGACAGCGACATCGTTGGAACCGATCTGGTGGATACTGAATTGCACTGCATGCTCCTGATCTGAAAAAACTACTGGTAAGTTCTGCTACAACTTCAATCCTGTGGTCAACGCGGTTTCCAATTCGTCAAACCCGTCAGATAAAGAAACGACTTTATCCAGAAGGTCAAACACCCCCTCCTCAGTCAGCACTCGCATGCCCATGCGTTGACGCGAAACTCCCGGTTGCAGCAGATAGTTGAACTGAAGTTTCCCTTCAGTCTCATCGGCCTCGAAATGACACTTCATTATATTGCCGGAGTTGCCGAAGCCGTCCTCCAATTCGATCAAGTGAGAGGAGAACAGGAAGAGAGAATTGCCGATCGATTCCAGACGCTGCATCACTGCCAGTGAAGCTTCCAGTGCCTCACTCACGTTTGTGCCCTTGAAAGGCTCATCCATGATTGCCACAACACGCTGTCCTTCCGACAATGAAAACGCCAGTGATTTTATACGCAAAACTTCAGCGAGAAAATAACTGGTGCCGGTGTGCACATCATCACTGATAGCAATTGAAGTGAATAGTCGATCCACAGGGGTAAATGCAAAACTGGCAGCGGGCACGCCCATGCCCAAATGTCCAAGGTACAGTGCGGTGGCGACGGATCGCAGGTAAGTTGTCTTGCCGGCCATATTAGGGCCGGTCAGAAAAAGAAGTCTGCGTTGTTGGTCAAGGCCCGCAGCATTCGGGACGGGATTCTTTACTTGCGGATGCACCAGGCCAGTCGCATGAAATCTTGTAGGGCCATCGAGAACTTCCGGAATTGTGTACCCAAGATTGTGAGTAGCATCCGCCATTGAGACAAGGGCATCCAGTTCATAGGCCAGTCTCAACAACTCTTCTATTTTCTCCTTGCTATAGACACGGAAGGTTTGATCAAGGCGCAGAATCTTCAAAAAGGAAACGCCTCGAAGTTCCTTTTGCGGAACATCAAGGAATTCCGGCAGAGAGACGATATTTCTTATGTCTTCAGATATGCAGGCCAGTTCACCCTTTGGCGGGTCGCGATCCAATTCATGGAGATACTCCCGCATTCTTTGTACGAAAAGGCACGTGTACTGAACGCCTCTCAGGACGCGAATGTAGTGGTAGCTATCAAACATTCTCAGAGTGAGTGCGCCCATTGCGAACCCGACGGTGCTTGTCTCAACCACGAATATCAATGGATCTCTTTGATATCGCTCCACGCGCCCGGTCACCCAAAGTCCCAGTCTCTCGAACAGGTCTCTGTTCTGAGGAATATACGAAATTGATTGCTGTGTCCGAGTAATGCTCGTCACGTCGGAAAATGGATTGCTCATTCGTTGGCGCAGGATCTGAGCGCCACCCTCGGTTCTGGTGGAATTGCATAACGCGAAGAGAGATTTGCTGGCGTCGTCAGATTCAAATATTTCCAGATCCTTTTGCGTGTGCAAATCAACTTCGAGTGTGCTGGATCTGGTTCGCTCCACTTTGACAGCATTGATTCTGAATCGGGATGTCACCCGCCCTTGTCGAGTGGCAGATCTCCCGAGAATGGACTTGAAACCTGGGAAGTAGTTAATTTTCATTCTGACATCCCGACTTTGATATCTCGTATTCGAATTGAACGTTCCGGTAACTATCGCTCACAACCTCCCTCCCGCAACCGCGCAAATTCTTCCGAATCATACGTGGCCGTTCCTCCAAACGCATCCAGATAAGTGAAACGTAGAGCGTCGCTACAAACAGGATGCCGATCCCCCTTTCTTGCGAACATTGTAACTCCCGCAAAACCCCGGTTATAATCCCCGCAAACTCCCGGTTATAAATACCGCAAACATCCGGTTAAGAGGTTGAATTGTCCTACATCCCGCGCTTGGCAGACCAGGAACTACAGGAAAAACTTGAATATGCAGGCGGTGTCGTCATTGAGGGCGCCAAGGCAACGGGCAAGACTGCCACGGCTCTACAGCGCGCCGAATCCGTCCACAGGTTCGATGTCGACGCCAATGCAAGAGCTCTTGCAGCACAGGCTCCAAACGTGCTGTTGAAGGAGAAATCCCCCATTCTGCTGGATGAGTGGCAACTTGCACCCGAGTTGTGGAATCACGTTCGCAGGGCCATAGATGAAAAAAACGGGGCTGCCGGGCAGTTCATTCTCACGGGATCAGCCCGGCCTGCCGATGATTTTACTCGCCATTCCGGAGCAGGCCGGTTCGCCCGCATGCGGATTCGACCACTGAGCGGCTTCGAGCGCTCCGTCGGCTTGCCACAGGTTTCGCTCAAGGCGCTGCTGCGAGGAGAGATCTTCAGTGTGCGTGATCCTGGCCTTACGGTTCCTGACCTGGCGGAGCTGGTATGCAGGGGCGGTTTTCCGGGACACGCCTCGCTCTCAACTGCGCAGGCCATGAAAGCATTGCGCGACTATGTTGGGGAAATATCCCGTACTGACATTCGAGAAGTGGATGGAGTGTCGCGCGATCCATTGCGGGTAGCGGCTCTGATTACGGCGTTGGCAAGACATGTAGGTACCGCAGTGCGCTCGACCACTCTGGCGGCCGATGTGGCAACCCGGTTTTCAGGTGTCACAATTTCACGACAGGAGACGGTCGCTGAGTATCTTGCCGTTCTCGAAAGGCTATGGATATTGGAATACCAGCCCGCCTTTGCTCCTCATCTGCGATCCTCAACCAGATTACGTTCGACCCCAGTGGTGCATCTTGTGGATCCGGCGCTGGCGACGGCAGCTCTGGGTGCGACACCCGACTCACTTTTGCGCGACCTCAAATTCCTTGGTTTCCTGTTTGAGTCGATGGTGTTGAGGGACCTTCGCATTTTCACTCACCATCAGCTTGCAGAGGTGCAGCACTACCGTGACGAAACGGGGCTGGAGGTGGATGCAATTGTCACTGGAGAAGATGGCGCATGGTGCGCAATAGAGATCAAATTGGGAGGGGCACAGGCCGTGGTTGATGGAGCGGCTGCGTCGTTGTTGAAGTTCGCCTCGCGCATCGACACAGCACGAATGGGCACACCAGCGGCACTGGTGGTTATTACAGGGACTGGACCTGGGTTTGTCCGGGCCGACGGGGTGTTACAGGTGCCTTATGGCGCTCTGGCGCCTTGAGCTTCACTCCGTGCGATCGCTGCGGGAGAGGCAGACCCCTGAGGAGATCCAGCAGTGGCGTGCACGATTGGCCAACAGCAAATGAGAGATCATCAATTGATTTCACATCCTCCCTCCACCAACCGCGCAAACTCTTCTGAATCATATGCGGCCGTTCCTCCAAACGCATCCAGATAAGTGGAGCATCGATTCTCCGGCTTGGAGAACACTTCTTTCATGAAATCTGCCTTGATGCTCTCCAGCGTCACCTCTTCGGACGACATTCTCACGCCGCCATCGTCCTCCGAGTCCAGCACCATCATCTTTGGATTGCCTTCGCCGTTCTGCCAGGCTTGCCAGTGCGGCAACTCGTTCTGACGCCATGCTCCCGGGTTGCCGTTGTGTGCGAACTGGCCCCAGTAGGACATCATGGCATCGGAGAGTTTGTCGCGACCTGGATTGGTCGCTGGATCGTAGAGTGTTGCCGCAGGCAGAAAGCCCACATCCCAGTCGCGGAATATGAAAGCCATTTCTGTGGAATGTGCGGCGCCAACAGCGATCGCCATGTTCACGCCCCTTGAAGTGATCTGTTGCTCATCCCAGTCGAAGCGGAACGCGAACACGTCGCCCGGTTGATGCGGCGACATGCGGCGAGCCAGTTCATCGACGCCTCGCCATTTCCACATCACCGAGGGATAGTGCGCGGCGCGGATATATTCTTCCGGGTCGTCGCGAATCGTGTCGGCCCATGCGCCATACATGTAGATTCGACGCTCGTCGCGATTGGTGCCGAGAATGATGGGCACCTGATTGTAATTGCCTGCCGCGAGTTGCTCGAAGGGTTCTGCTTCGACAAATACTACGCCGTCTCTGAACTTCTTGGGTGCCGGATAATTGCGCGCCGCGTTAGGGTTGTAGAGTTTCAAAAACCCGGCGGCATCCTGCGCGTAGAGCAGTGCGCGAATATCTTCGTCGCTCATGGACGCCTGCAGGCTCTTGGCCGCTGCGCGGTCTGCCGCGAGACCATCACGCACGAGAATCATGTTGATGATCTCGCGCGAGCTATGGGCGTGACCTGGCACTTCGTCGTCTGTGTAGTTGCTGCCCTGCGTCATCGGTGTGGTGTCGATGCCGCCGCTTTGCACGATGGCGGCATGAAACAGACCTTCGGCCATGGGGGACGTCAGGAGACTCATTACATTGCCGCCACCGGCGGACTCGCCGAAGATGGTGACGTTGCTCGGATCGCCACCGAACACGCTGATGTTGTCTCTGACCCATTCCAGTCCGGCGATGGTATCGACAGTGCTCCAGTTGCCACTGGCGGCGGCGCTGTTACCTGCTTCGGCGCCCGGCTCGAGAATTGCAGGATGCAGGAACCAGCCCAAGGATCCAAGGCGATAATTCACCGCGACCACCACAACGTCCTGCGATTCGGCGAGGATGCCGCCGTTGTAGTCGCCTGCATAACCGCTGTTGTTGCCGCCGCCGAAGATCCAGTACATCACTGGCAACGGATTTTCGGAAGACGCATTGGCCGGAGCGTAGACACTCAGATACAGACAGTCCTCGCTGCCGACGATGCCATCACCATCCGGGTCGGCAATACCGGCGCTGAGCCCCGACACGAATTGAGGGCATGGTTGAATGGTTTCAGTGGCCTGGTACACGCCCTGCCACGGTTGCGCTGGTTGTGGCAGCTTCCAGCGCAGATCGGCCACGGGAGGTTGGGCAAAAGGTATGTTGGTCCAGGCCTGACTGCTGTTGTCCTGTATCCAGCCACTGATCTCGCCTTGGGCGATGGTGCGAAGTGTGGGGTCTGCAGGCTCGGTCACAGCAGGCGCGTTTGCTGCGGCTTCGGGGGCTGAGTCGGGTGTGGCTGGTTCAGGAGAGCAGGCCATCAGCAGACACATCAGGCTGGTGGTTGCCAGCGTCTTGGCTTCCTGGCGGGCGCAAGTGGATGTCGGGATTTTTCTGATGAGCATTATTGGTCTCCGGGCACGGGAGTGAATCTTCCTGTTATTGAGGCTTCCTAGCGTAGCAAAGAGGGATCAAGTCACCAACGACTCATCACAATGAATGCACTGGAGTACAGTTTGCTGCATTGTCTGTTGCGCGTGGAGCATGGATAGCTGTCATGGCTCCCAGGCTCCCAGGCTCCCAGGCTCACGGCCGAACAGCCGTATTGTGGTAAGCTCTGCGAGAACTTTTTGCATTAACGGATATCGTCAATGACCCTCTCCTTCCTGTTCTGGGCCACCTGCGCAGTCGGACTCGTCAGCTTCTGGTGGCGCAGTGACCGCATAAAGCGCATGGCCATGAATCTGGTGCTGCAATACTGTCAACAGCAAAGTCTGCAATTACTCGATCAGACCATGATGTTGAAAGGAGTGTGGCCGCAGCGCGACAGCAACGGTTCCCTGCTGCTGCGACGCCGCTATGCCTTCGAATTCACGTCAACCGGTGAAGAGCGTTATACAGGGTTGGTGGAGTTGTACGGGCACAAATTGCAGCGCATCGAGGTGGCCCCGCATATTCTGCCGCAAGAGAGAAATCGTCTGCACTGAGCCGGATTTTTGGATGTCCGGATACTCTTCACTTCCTTCCTCTTGGTACTGACACATATGCGCATCGTACTCGCCCCCATGGAAGGCCTCGCCGATGTTCATCTGCGGCGTCTGATCACCGCCCAGGGCGGCTTTGACTGGACGGTGTCGGAGTTCGTGCGGGTGGTGGATCGGCTGTACCCTGACAAAGTGCTCTATGGCATGTGCCCGGAGCTGAAGAATGGCGGGCGCACGGACTCGGGTACGCCAATGCGAGTGCAACTGCTGGGCAGTGATACAGAGGCGATGGCGGCCAATGCGGTGCGTGCAGTCGAACTCGGCTCTTATGGAATCGACATCAACTTTGGCTGTCCCAGCCGCACGGTCAATCGTCGCCACGGCGGGGCGATCATGCTGTGTGCGCCCGACAGCGTGTACCGTGTGGTGAGTGCCGTGCGCGCGGCGCTGCCTGCGAACGTGGTGGTATCCGCCAAGATGCGGTTGGGCTTTGACGATACGTTGCTGATGCTGGAGAACGCCGCCGCCATTGAGGCCGCAGGGGCTACCGAACTGACGGTGCATGCCCGTACGCGTCGGCAGGGCTACGCACCCCCTGCACACTGGCACGAACTGGCGCGCATTCGTGAGCACATCAGGATTCCGCTGATTGCCAACGGCGACATCTGTTCGGTCGAGGACTACCACCGCTGCGTGGCGGCAGCGGGCACTGTCGATGTGATGCTGGGTCGCGGCGCGGTGCGAATGCCGTCGCTGGCGCGACAGATCCGCGACAACTGTGCTCTGGAGTCACCGTGGGCCAGCATCGAGCCTTTGCTGGGAGACTTCTGGCGGCAGATCGGCCCCGGGCTTCCGCCACGTGATCGCATCGGGCGCATTCGTCAGTGGGTCAACTATCTGCGCCAGCGGCACCCCGAGGCGGAGGTGCTTTGGCAGATCATCCGGCAGGAGGCTGATATTCAGAGGCTGGATGCGGTATTTTGACAACTGGCGCTTTGGCAGAACTTAAACGGCAGAGAACTTGAACGTGGCACCCACTGAATCCCCTTTCACTGAAATCACTGAGCGCGAATACGCACTGACCTCCGCCGACATCAAAGTCGTGGGGTGGCAGCAGGCGCTGGTGGCAAGCCAGGAGCGTCAGGACGCCATGGCAGGGTTGATCGCGTCAACGTTGTCACCGGGCATCGCGTGCCAGGCAGGCTGCTGGTATTGCTGCTATCTCAAGGTGGATGTGCGCTCTGAGGAAGTCTTGCAGATCGTCGAATATGTCCGCGGCAGTTTCAGTCCTGCGCAGCAACAGCGTCTTCAGGACGATGTCGCCGAGAACGCGAAGGCTCTGCAGGCTATGTCGGGAGAGCAGCAGCTTACGGCGAATCTCAAGTGCCCGCTGCTGGAGGATGGCAAGTGCTCCGTCTATGCGGTCCGACCGGCGCGTTGCAGGACCTTGCATGCCACTGACGTTGCTGGCTGCCGGAAGGCCTGGGAAGAACCGACAAATCTGAACATTCCTCACACGTTGGCGCCAGCGCTCCTGTATACGGGAGAAGCCCATCTGAAGGGAGCCAGACGGGCCTTTACGGATGCCGGTCATGACGGCCGCGTGTACGAACTGAATGCCGCCCTTGCCGTGGCGTTGGCGAAGCGCCCCGACATTTCATCCGCATAGCTGCCCTCCATGTCAGGGGCCAGGCCCTTCGGTCGATCAACTATTGAGGTTCATTTGTTCCTGTCACCAGAATTACCACGCGACGATCAGGCTGCAGGCAGGCAATCTGAGCTTGTGCAGAGCCTGTGTTGCGGCATTGATCCGGGCGGGTGACCGGCTCGTCGCTGTTGACACCCCTGGTGGTGATCCTGGCAGCCGGCACGCCGGCGGAAACAAGATAGTTCTTCACGGCTTCGGCACGACGCTCTGACAGACCGATGTTGTATTCACGAGTTCCGATGCGGTCTGTGTGGCCTGTGACAAGGACAACATCGTAGTCGAGCGTACGCATGTCCCGCACCAGATTATCGAGAGCCTGTCTGCCTTCTGTCTTCAGCTCAGTCCTGTCGAAGTCGAAGAGGGTGTTGGCCGCCAGTGTCAGCTCAATCGGTAGCGTGGGAGCCGGTTCCGGGGCGCGCACGGGTGCGGGTGCGGGTGCAGACGGGGCTGGAGTTTGTACAACGGGTGCTGCCTGTCTGCGCCCGCCCAAACGAAACACCGCACTGATCGTGAAAGTATCCACTCTATCCTTGAGTATGCGGTTGTCTTCGATTCGGTAGCGTTCCAGTTCTGCCCGCAATGAGAAGGCATCATTCACTGCATATTGCAATCCGATTCCGTACTTTTCATTCCAGCCACGATCCGAGCGATTGGCAAGTCCTGTGCCGATGGTGTTGCCACTGAAGTCCTGCTCTACCTTGGCATTATTGACGCCCAAGCGGCCAAAAGCCGACAGTTTGTCACGCACGGGCAAGGTGCCCACGAGATCCAGCGCGAAGCCACGAAGATTTGATGCTTTGCCGCTCTGAGTGGCTGCTGGTAATAGAGTGGTGTCGAAATCAAATTTTCCCAGGTCGAAGTAGCTGCCTTCCAGAGCAATATTGGGATTGAAGTTGTAGCCGCCCAGTACCTTGAAGTTGTAGTCGTTCTCTTCTTTCTTGATCTGCCCGATTCTGTAACCGCCTCTCTGGAAAGCGGCAGCCAACCCACCGCTATCGATATCAGCATAGGCGCGTCCTGCACCCAGACCAACATACGCGCCGGATTCCTGAGCAGACACGGAAACGGGCAAAACCAACGGCAATGCCAGTGCAAGAGGCAAGGCCAGGTGGCGAAAGGTTCTGCTGGTGGTCATTGAGCTGTTGTTCATCTCATTCTCCTTGGTCAGGTGGAACTCATATTTGGCTACTTGGGTCAGACTGCCTGACCCATTGTTTGTGAGCCATGGCACCTCGGTTTTACACTCGTCCGCTCAGACTATAGCTTATAGCCCGGGAGTTGTTGAGTTGGATCAAATTTTGTCAAAGAACAGTTTGGAGCAATCAGCAAGTCTCCACGCCGAGGAGCTTCGGGGTTCAGGTCTTCACTTCACAATCGCCTGTCCCACTGCATTCACAAAATCCGGCCTCAAATCATCTGCTGGTGTCTGCACCATCAGCAGTCCCACAAGATCATTTTGCGGGTCAACCCAATAGTACGTACCGAAAGCACCGCCCCATCCGAAGCTGCCAGTACCCTTGCGTGTGTCAGCCTTGACAGGATCCAGTACGACATCCACCGCAAGACCAAATCCCATCCCTTCAGCACGGTTTGCATCGGGGCCGTACAGGTCGCCAATGTGATTGGATGCCATCAGTTCCACAGTGCGTAAACCGAGAATGCGCTGGCCGTCCAGTTCGCCGCCATTGGCAAGCATCTGTGCAAAGCGGATGTAGTCATCGGCGGTGGAGTACAGGCCTGCGCCACCGGCAAATAATGTCGTGGTGTCGAGCCACGCCGGGTTGCCTTCTCTGCGTTCCAGTTGTCCCTGATCAGTGCGCTCGTAGCGCATCACCAGTCGTGATTGTTTATCGGCGGGCACCGTGAATGCGGTGTCTTCCATACCCAGCGGTGCAAACAGGCGCTCTTCCAGGAAGCGGTCATAGGTCATGCCGGAGGCGACTTCGACAACGCGGCCCAGCACTTCGATGCCAGCCAGCGCGCTGTATCGCCAGCGAGTGCCGGGCTGAAAGTCCAGCGGCACCTTGCCGAGCGTGGGTATGTACTGCTCCAGATTCATGGTGGTATCGCGAGGTGCGATGTTGTTGCCAATGCGGCCACCCAGTCCCCCGCTTTCCAGACCCGAGGTGTGTGTCAGCAGATCGCGCAGCGTGATCTCGCGGCTGGCAGGCACGGTGTAGTGCGCTGGGATTTCTCCAGGGGCTGGTCTGGCGTTCTCGTCCACGGCAATGGCCACCTGGGTGTCGGTGAACTCGGGAATGAATCTGGAGACAGGGTCCGACAGGCGCAGTTTGCCTTCTTCCATCAGCATCAGAATGGCGACAGCGGTGACAGGTTTGGTCATGGAGGCCATGCGGAAGATGGCATCGCGGCGCATGGGCTTCTGCTGTTCCCGATCCATCCAGCCCTGGCTTTCCACATGCGCAATCTGGCCGTGGCGCGCCACCATGGTGACGGCGCCACTGATCTGCTGGTCTGCCATGTAACGCTCTATAAGGTCGTTGATGCGCTGCAGTCGCTCACTGGACAAGCCGACGCTTTCAGGCCGGGTTTCAGGGAGTGAGTCGGCCAGCGCTTGGAGTGATGACAGAGTAAGGCTCACGGCCAGAAGGGAAGTGAGGAACAAGGGAGCAGTGCGTTTCATGGGCACCTCGGTGGTTTGTTGTTATTGATGGGGTTCCCGGAGGATGGGCACACAGTAGGATTATTGCCGGGTGATGTCCAGAGCCGAGCCGGATTGGTAGGTGCGAGCAGGCGACGACTATCGTGCGCTTGGCCACGGCGTTAATGGCGGAATCCAATGGTTCTGGATTGGAACGCACGCTGAGTACGACCGATTTGTTGGATAGCTGAAAACGACCAACCCGGTTGGTGAGGATCGGATTGCTTTGATCCCGTGAAACAACCTGTCCATCAATCAGGTCAACACAGTTCTGGGTATGGCTGCCGCGATTGGGTAGACTGTCTGGAGTTATTCTTCCGATATAACTAACCAACCAATAAAAGGAGTAATTTCAATGATGAAACGAATTCTAGCCAACGTAAGTCTGCTTTGTGGCCTCTTCCTCTCCACGTCCGCAATGGCGCAGGAAGCCGCTCCCGCCCCGGCTCTGACCTATGCAATGGCTGAAACCGCTATGACAGCAGCGCTGGCAGAGGCCCGAGCCAACAACTGGAATCTCACCATCCTGGTCGCAGACGCTGCAGGCGTTCCTGTCATGATCCATCGCATGGACGGTGCATCTGCCCGCACTTACGAAATTGCCCAGGCCAAAGCTCTGGTAGTTGTCACCACAGGTCTTTCTTCCGGCGAATACGGAACCAGACTGGCGGCAGGGCAAATTGCTGAAGTGGAAGGTGGCGTGACCTTTGCCGGTGGCGTGCCTGTCATGCGTAATGGCGAGATGATCGGTGTGGTGACATCCAGTGGTGCCCGTGGTATCGAAGACGAGCAGGTGTCACTCAAAGGTGCTGCGGCGATTGCGAACTAGGAGTCAAGGATTTCACAAGAAGAGGTGATGGTACGAAGTTTGTTGCCATCACCGTTTCCTGAGCACGGAATTGATGGCCGACAGGGATCCTGACACCGATAGAAATCATGCAGCCAATTGACGTCCCCACACCAATCGACTTCCGGGAAATGAGCGACGCAATGGCGTGGGAAAGCAAGGCAATGCTGCGCCCGTTCCGCGAAGATTTCTTCAAGGCGTTTGCAGATGAGTTGCGTAAAATCAACAAGCCTTCATTGAAAGTTCTGGAGATTGGTTCCGGCCCCGGCTTTCTGGCGCATCATCTGTTGTCGAATATCCCAGGCATCACGCTCACACTTCTCGATTTCTCTGCAGCCATGCACGAACTGGCACGGCGCCGCCTGCACGACAGGCTCGATCAGGTGACGTTCATCGAGCGCAGCTTCAAGGAGTCGGGATGGGAATCGGATCTCGGCAAGTTCGACGCGGTCATCACCAATCAGGCTGTGCACGAATTGCGTCACAAACGGTATGCCACAGCTTTGCACTGCCAGGTGAAATCTCTACTGAATGTCTCCGGCGTGTATCTTGTTTGCGATCACTATTGTGGAGAGGACGGCATGCAGAATGATCAGCTCTACATGTCGCTGGACGAACAACGCGTTAGTCTGGAGTCTGCTGGGTATGAAATCGCAGAAGTCTTGATCAAGGGCGGCAGAGCGCTGTACCGTGCCACTTGATTTCCATGAAGCGGGTAGTCGCTATTTTCTGGCGCCCGCCACCTTCACAATCGCCTTCCACTCACTCTCACTGACCGGCATCACCGACAAACGATTACCCTGTTTGACCAGCGGTAACGCTGCGAGTGCGTCAATTGTTTTCAATTCGTCCAGCGGCAGCAGACGTTCGAACTTTTCTCCATGCACCATGTCCACGGCATCCCAGCGGGGATTATCCTTTGGGCTTTTGCCGTCGAAATACGGAGATTTCTGATTGAACTGCGCAGGGTCCGGGTACGCTTCCTTCACAATGCGAGCGATGCCGGCAATGCCGATGAGTTTGCAGCTGGAGTGATAGATGAAAGCCATGTCGCCCTCACGCATCTGCCTTAGAAAATTGCGGGCCTGATAGTTGCGCACGCCTTCCCACACGATTGGCTTGTCAGGTGTACTGGCGAAATCGTCAATGCTGCACTCTTCGGGTTCTGTCTTGACCAGCCATTTGGCCATGGGCATGCTCCTTTGCAATTACTGGTGTTGAATCGGGAGTGTCGAAAATCATTGTGCGTCATTCGACTACATTGGGACAGCCGGGACTCATGCACTGCGTGTGGTACACAGGATATTGGTTTTGGCTGCATTCGCAATCCCAACAAAAGGAGAAGTATCATGGCTCAGCTCAAACAGAAAATCGTTCCGCACCTGTGGTTCGACAAGGAAGCCAAAGAAGCGGCGGAGTTCTACTGCTTTGTCTTTCCCGATTCCGAAGTGACAAACGTCACCACAATCACCGACACCCCGTCGGGCGACTGTGATGTGGTGTCATTCACACTTTCCGGTCAGCCATTCATGGCGATCAGTGCCGGACCACTCTTCAAGTTCAGTGAGGCCATTTCCTTCATGGTGTATTGCGATACGCAGGAGGAAATCGATTACTATTCGGACAAGCTGTCGGCGGTGCCGGAAGCGGAGCAATGTGGATGGATCAAGGACAAGTATGGCCTGTCCTGGCAGATCGTGCCCACCATCATGGAAAAACTGATGCAGGATAAAGATCCTGCGAAAGTGGCACGAGTGACACAGGCATTCTTGCCGATGAAGAGGCTGAACATTGCTGCCATGCAACGGGCGTTTGATGGAAAGTAGGCGGGCATCTGGTAGCATGCGGCATCAAGTGTTGCCAGATGGTCTTTTATTCCGCACACGAAGACAGAGAAAATCCCTGAATGCCTAACAACCCTGTGATCCTGTCATTGTGCCGTTTCAGCATCGCATTCATCTGGATATATCAAGGAGTGGTGCCAAAGCTGTTTGGCCCGCATGCTGATGAGTTGGCGATCAACATGGCGCTGGGATATGACGAAAGCCAGGCGGTCAAGATCGCGTATATTGGCGGAACTCTGGAAGTGCTGTTCGGTATCGTGGTGCTGATCTTCCATCGTCAGCGATGGCCGTATGTCTTGACTTGCATAGCGATGCTCGGACTGTACTTGTTTACGGTTGTCATGACGCCGCAGTTTCTCATCGCGGCCTTCAATTCCACTACAACCAATCTTGCCGTTGGCACGCTCTCCGTGATCGCACTCATCGAGATATCACGTCTGAAAGGAGGGCATTGATGTACGTCGTCATTTTCCGAGCGAAGGTAAAAAAATTCGATGATGAATATTCACGAACTGCTGCACGTATGCGCGAGCTGGCACTGACCGAATTTGGTTGTATCGAATTCTGTGCTGTCACAGAAGGACAGGATGAAATGGCACTTTCTTACTGGCCATCAGAAGAGAGCATCAAGGCGTGGAAGTCGCACCCGGAACACCTTGACGCGCAGCGCCTCGGCCGAGAGCGCTGGTACGATTCATACAGCGTGCAGATTGCCGAGGTGAGCAGGGAGTACAGTGTTGGAAACAAGGGTTATTGAGTCAACGAGATCGAGTATGAAAACCATCGGACTCCTCGGCGGCATGAGCTGGGAAAGCACCACGGGCTACTACCGTGCCATCAACGAAGGTGTCCGGGCCAGGCTCGGTGGTCTGCATTCTGCGAAGATCGTGATGCACAGCGTGGACTTTGCGCCACTCGAAAAACTGCAGCACGCAGGAGACTGGGATGGTGCTGCGACAATGCTGTGTGAAGCGGCGCTGAGTGTGCAGCATGGCGGCGCCGACTTCCTGCTGATCTGTACCAACACGATGCACAAGGTTGCAGCGCCGATCGAAGATGCTATCGACATTCCCCTGTTGCACATCGCGGATGCCACTGCGGAAGAGTTGGTGAAACACGGGATCACCAGAGTAGGGTTGCTCGGTACCGGCTTCACTATGGCAGAGGATTTCTACAAGGGCCGCATTCGCGACAAGTATGGCATTGAGGTACTGGTGCCTGACGAGAACGACAGAAGTCTTGTGCATCGGGTGATCTACGACGAGCTTTGTCTAGGGAAAGTGGAAGACGCATCAAGGCAGGAGTTTCTGCGCATCATCGCAGATCTGTCAGCGCAGAGCGCGGAAGCAGTGATTCTCGGCTGTACAGAGATCGGTATGCTGGTTGGTCAGAGTGATACAGCGGTACGATTGTTCGATACTACAGCCATTCATTCCGCGAAGGCAGTTGATTGGGCTCTTTCTGATTGAGGGCCATGCCCAGTCTCCATCTCTTCAAGTGCGGATCAGGTTGCTGATTTCGCGTCGCTGCGGTACAACCTCTCCATCAAAGAGCCAGAGTCAATACAGCATGTTGAAAATGAAAGTAGTCCTGTTGCTGGTAGCAGGCGGCACTGTTTGCGCCAGTATCTCTGCAGCAGAAGATGCCGGCGAGCTGCCAATGAAACCGCTCTGGGAGCTTGGCGTGGGCGCAGGTGTGCGCCATGGCCCGGACTATCCTGCATCCTCTGAACGACACTTGCGTGGTCTGGCATTACCGGTGGTGATATATCGCGGTGATGTGTTCCGGATTGGAGATGGTCAGGCCGCTCGCGCTGTGGCGTTCGAGAATGAGCGCATTGAGCTGGATCTGTCCTTCGACGCGGCCTTCGATGCCGAGAGCGAGAAGAATGAACGGCGCAGCGGCATGCCGGATCTTGATTACATGTTTCAAGTGGGTCCGCAGTTGAAGATTCATCTGCAGGATTTCACCTATGCCGACAACAGTCGTGCAAGGCTCATACTGGCGCTGCAGGCGCGTGGTGTCTTCTCAACCGATCTGCGTGACGTCGATCAGCATGGCTATGTGTTCGAACCGATGATTCGTTATCGTCATTACGGCTGGCTGAGTCCGAATCTGGATGCCACTCTTTCGATACGCCCGCTGTGGGCATCGAAGCAGTTGCACGAATATTTTTTCGACGTCGCACCGGCGTTCGTGACAATCGACAGGCCGCTTTACGAATCTGAAAGCGGTTATTTCGGCACGGGCGTCAATCTCTATGGCAATTACCGGGTGAGCGAAAAACTCAGTATGTTTCTCGGTGTACAAACCACTTTTCATCAGGGTGCTGCAAACGAAGAGAGCCCATTGTTTGAAAAGAAGTTCACCACCGGCGTTACGGCTGGATTCGTGTGGTCCTTACGCACCAGCTCACGCATGGTGTCCGCGCCCGACTGAGAGACATGACTGTCTTCATTGACAGGAGCTTGATTTGAAACGATCAATTCTGCGCCTGTTCAAGCTGCTCTGTATTGTATTGATTGGAACAGCGATCATCGCAATCCGGCCATGGGAGTCGTTGCCGCCCGCGTGGAATCCGTGGGTGCCACTCAGTATTGATCATCCCATGACGCCAGTCACACGCATGAAACTCTCGCAACTCAGTGCTGCTCCGGACGGCTGTCTGGCCGTGCTTGCCTCGGTCCCCGAAGAATTTGTGGATTACCTGGCTCTTGAGGATTACACCCCAGTGGAGAATTGCCAGCTGACAAATGTGGTGCGCGTGCAAAGCACCGGAGTAGAGTTCAATACACCTTTCACGCTGACGTGTCCGTTACTGGTGCGCTGGCTCATGTTCGAACAGCAGAAACTGCAGCCGCTCGCAATGCGGCACCTTGGCAGCAGGGTTGAGTCGATCGATCACTACGGCACGTTTTCTTGCCGAAATGTCTACAATCGCGAGCAGGGGCGTCGCAGTCAGCACGCATCTGCGTCGGCGTTCGATGTAGCAACGTTTCGATTCGAAAATGGCGCTGCAGCGAATGTGTTGAGCGATTGGGATAACGCTGAGGTGCCGGACTCCAGCGCCTTTCTGCGCGACGTGCACAGCAGCGCATGTGCATACTTTGGCACCGTGCTGGGGCCTGACTACAACGCGCCCCATGCCAATCACTTTCATCTGGACACCAGCAGCTTCAATTTGTGTCGCTAGTCGGCTGCGGATTTCCCACAACTTCGAAACGCGTCAGCCCGATGAGTTGTCCAGAATCGGTCATGACTCGAACCTGCCAACTGCCAATCACATCGGCTGGGAAATTCAATTTGTGTGTCCAGGCACGATAACCAGAATCACCACCCTCGATGTCGAGAGTGATGCGATCCATGACAACACCATCGCGCATCCACACATGGTGAATATTTTCGCGCAAACCGCGTGGCGCGCGTACGGAGGTCCAGGCGTAAAGACCATGTGTGCGCAGTGCTTCTTCAGTGATGCTATCCAGACTCTGCCCCGGGCTGCGCTGTTCGCGGTTCATCTGCTGTGAGAGCGTGATGCCGTTCAACTCCAATGCCGCAGGAGGAATCAGAATGCGTGCCTGCCACAGCGCGGCGCCGAGCGCGATCAGCGCCAGCACCATCATGGGTAATCTCCACCAGCGTCCGTTCGGCATCACATCTCCAAGGCTTGGAAGACTGAACAGCAGCGCGACAACCAGCGCAAGCTGCAGACTCTGTTCTGTGTTCAGGAGCAGGATCAACGGCAACACCACGAGCAGCACTGCGAACAGCGTCATGGCGTGAAACACCATGTACAGAGAACGCCGTCTTGCCAGTTGTCCGTGATAGATTGGATCTATCACCGAGACGAACGCGGAGAGTATCAGTGCGCTGGTAAACAACGCCTGTGTGTGATTCCAGGTTGTCGCAGCGAGAAAGAACGGCAGTGCAAAGAACAGGCTTTCCTGGTGGACCATCTGAGTGCCAAAACGCATGACCATTCTGGGCATCGGCACGCCGAACAATTTCAGGAACAGCGCGCGTATCCAGGGTTCCATCACCAGCAGCAACCAGCTCACCAGCATCAGTGTGGCGATTGCCTGGGCAAATGCTTCGCGCCCTTCCACCAGAACGTAGCTGGCAACCCCCGAGAAGAATCCGAATATCGCCATTAGACCGGGATGCTGTTTGAGCGACTCAAACACGCGGAATACGATTCGCTTTATAAGCTTCATAACGATCTTGATGTCGGTTGTCGGAAGAATTTGTCGCGCGTTCGAGTGGCGGCTGGCCAATATACTCTGATATGGAGCGGGTGGGTAACTCGTCCGTTCTGGACAGGGTGAATTTCGCGACTGAACAAAGTGGTGGGTCGCGTTGCGTTAGAGTCGTCGGGCCAGCAGTGCGGATACAGCTACCAGAACAGTGGAGGCCAGCAGACAGGTTTCCAGTCCCCAGGTTTGATAAACCAGTCCAGACAAGACCGTGCCCATCAATCTGCCTGCGGCATTTGCCATGTAGTAGAAGCCCACATCAAGGGATACACCGTCCTGCCGAGCCCATGACACGATGAGGTAGGAGTGCACAGAGGAGTTGATCGCGAAGACTGCGCCGAATGCCAGCAGGCCAATAATCAGCACCGTATCTGGATGCCATCCCAACATCAGAGCAGCGCTGATGAGTGCAGGTAACAGGCAGAGCAAGGCGGCCCAGCCGAATGCGCTCTTCCCCGTGGGAGCTTTTCGGTCCCGCTCGTCAGGACGCATGATCCGTGAACGTCCGTCCCCGGTAATGCGCGGCGCAATGGCTTGCACTCCACCGTACGCAATTACCCATCCTGCCAGCATGGTGCCAACTGCCACATGACTCCAGCCAAGCTGGCTCTGCAGATACACTGGCAGCGCGACCACAAACCAGACGTCCCTTGCGGAGAACAGGAAAAAGCGGGCAGCAGAAAGTCGATTGATTGCATTACTACTTGAGAACATGTCGCGAAACTTCGGTTTGAAGCTGGCCACGCCGAGCTTTCTGTCGAGCAACAGCACGCTGACTGTCAGCACGATTGTCAACATTGCCGCCATCCCCACCAACGCGCCCCGAAATCCAACGCTCGCCAGTAATGCTCCTCCCAGGAAGAAGCCCACACCTTTGAGCGCGTTCTTGGAGCCGGTCAAGCGTGCAACCCAACGATAGAGTCCGCCGTCTTCGTCACTCACCAGACCTTTTATACTGCTCTTGGCACTCATCTTGTTGAGGTCTTTTGCGATACCGGAGAGTGCCTGTGCCACCATCACATAGGCTACGGTGAGCAGTGCCGGGTCTACCAGAAGCATGACCAGCGAGAGTATCTGCAGAGCGAGTCCAAAGTGCATGGTAAGGTTGAGGCCGATACGGCTCGCCAGCCAACCGCCGAAGAGATTGGTGAGCACGCCGAAAAACTCGTAGAGCACGAACAGCATTGCCACTTCCAGCGGGCTGAAACCCAATTGGTGGAAGAACAACACCACCAGCATGCGCAGCGCGCCGTCGGTCAGTGTGAAGGCCCAATAGCTGGCGGTAATTACCAGGTACTGGGCGAGGGGCATATGGAGTTTGTGGCTGGGGTTGTGGCCCATAGGGTTTCCCAAGTCGGTAGCTACGGCTGAATCGAGCGGCCCACTTTCAGGGCCAGCTCCATCATGCGATGCACGTAACCAATCTCGTTGTCATACCACGCCAGAATCTTCACCTGGGTGTGGTTGATGACCATGGTGGAGAGGGCGTCGATAATGCTGGAGCGTGGGTCGTTCAGATAATCCACGGAGACCAGCGGCCTTTCTTCATAGCCGAGTATGCCTTGCAGTCGTCCGTCAGCAGCTTCCTTCAGCGCGGCATTGACCTTCTCAACCGTCACGGGTTTTTCGACTTCAAACACACAGTCTGTCAGTGACGCATTGGTGATCGGCACGCGTACCGCGATGCCGTTCAGACGGCCCTTCAGTTCCGGAAAGATCTCGGTGATGGCTGTGGCAGAACCGGTGCTGGTGGGGATCAGCGACATGCCGCAGGCGCGGGCCCGACGCAGATCTTTGTGGTAGCCATCAAGCACAGTCTGCGTGTTGGTGATGTCGTGTACTGTGGTGATGCTGCCGTGACGAATACCAAAGGTGCGGTGGATGACATCGACCACCGGCGCCAGACAGTTGGTGGTGCAGGAGGCGGCGGTGACGATGTGGTGAGTGGCAGGGTCATAGAGATGATCATTGACGCCCATGACAATGTTCAGTGTGCCGTCCTTGATGGGCGCGGAGACTACAACCTTGCGGATACCCTGCTTGAAGTAAGGCTGTAGCGCCTCCGAGGACTTGAATTTGCCGGTGCACTCCACGACGACATCGGCGCCGGTTGCCGCCCAGTTGGTGTCTTCCAAAAGCACGTTGCGTGAAAAACCGATGCGCTTGCCGTTGACCAGCAACGCGTCACCCTGCGTGCTGACATCGTGGGGCCAGATGCCGTGCTGGGAGTCGTATTTGAGCAGATGAGCGGCATCGGCTGCGCTACCTGCGAGTTCGTTGATGTGCATGATCTCGATGTCTGGCCAGTCCCAGGCGGCTCGCAGCGCCAGACGACCCATGCGGCCAAAGCCGTTGATGGCGATTCTTGTAGTCATGGTTTTCTCCGGCTGATTCGTTGCAGTGGAGTATAACTGCAGCCTTATATGCGGATAAACAAATATATTGACTGGCGTATCAGATGCAACAGTTGTCCTGCTCAAGTCTGGAGAGACTGTCGGACAGTTCGGTGCTGAGCTCGCCGGCAGGGGAGAGCATGGCCAGCAGGGGGGCGAGAGAATTGCGGGCGCTGCTGCTGATCTGATAGTACATCCACACGCCACGGCGCGAGGCGGTGACCAGATCGTGATTCCGCAAGTAAGCAAGATGCCGTGAGACGACGCTTTGCGGAAGGGCGAGTGCCTCGACGAGATCGCAGACGCAGAGCTCATCACGACTGAGCAACAGAGCCATGACACGGACCCGTACTGGCTCTGAAAGTGCTTTGAAGAGACTGGCTAGTTCGACTGAATTCATGGCGGGCAGTATAGTTTGTGGCCTGTAGCCGGTCACGGGAATTGTGGCGGCCGACACTTGAATCCGGCCCGTTTGACTACATCTATGTGCAACACTGAACAGCAGACAACCCACTGTGCAGGGGCGAGTTGGTCACGATTGGATCAGCCTCAAACAGCATTACCAAGGAGTTCGTACAATCATGAATCTACGTTACCACTGGTTGCCTCTGCTCGCATTCCTTGGGCTGAACATGGTCGCTGCGGGCACAGTGGCACAGCCTGTGTCAGATCCGGCTGACAGGCAGGAGTATGCGACATTCAAGACCAATGATGAAGAAAACAACATCGAGGTCTTCAAGCACGCGAGCCCATCGGTGGTATACATCACCAACTCACGGCTGGTGCGTCGTTCATTCTACTCACTCAACCCACAGGAGATTCCACAGGGCAGCGGCTCCGGGTTCATCTGGAGCAGTGACGGTTATATAGTCACCAATTTCCATGTAATCCAGCAGGCTTCGCGTTTGACTGTGACGCTGCAGGACGGCAGTGCCTATGATGCCGAAGTGGTGGGGATCGAACCCGACAAGGACCTTGCCGTTCTGCGTATCAACGCACCTCGCGACAAGCTTGAAGCGATTGAGGTAGGAGATTCCTCACTATTGGAAGTGGGCCGCAAGGTGATAGCCATAGGCAATCCTTTCGGGCTCGACACAACGCTCACTGTCGGTGTGGTGAGTGCGCTTGGGCGTGAAATCGACTCTGTCAGCCGCCGCAAGATTCGCGATGTCATCCAGACAGATGCAGCCATCAATCCGGGTAATTCCGGCGGGCCATTATTGAATTCCCTTGGACAACTGGTGGGTGTGAACACGGCCATCTACAGCCCCAGCGGAGCGAGCTCCGGCATCGGCTTTGCGATTCCAGTCAACACCGTGAAAAAGATCGTTCCCGAACTGATTACCTATGGTCGCGTACAGACCCCAACGCTGGGGATTGCGCTGCTGCCACCGCAATACGCTGACTATTACCGACAGAATTCCCGCATCCAGGGTGTGATCGTGATGGACGTCATCGAAGGAGGAAGCCCGGAGCGAGCAGGTATGCGAGGGTTGCGTGAGACCAATCGAGGTATTGCGCTGGGCGATGTGATCACGGCGATCGATGGTGAGGCCATAGCCAATGAGGACGATCTGCTCAATGCCTTGGAAAACCGTCGTGCAGGCGATATTGTGCGCGTCACCACGCAGCGCGACACCGAGACCAGGAGCTATGAGATCGAGCTGCAGGCGACGGTGGAAAGGTAAGAAAAACCGGTTTTCAGCCGCGCTTCCCCAGCTCTTCCCTGCGCTTCGCCACTGCCAGCTTGACCTGTGCAGGCGCCGTACCACCGATGTGGTTACGCGCTTGTACCGACCCTTCCAGCGTCAACACTGTGAACACGTCCTCGCTGATCTGCGCTGAGAACTGCTGCAGCTCCTCCAGCGACAGCGCGCTCAGGTCCTTTTTCTGCGCAATGCCGTAGGCCACTGACTTACCCACGATCTCGTGTGCATCCCGGAACGCGATGCCCTTGCGGACGAGGTAGTCGGCAAGATCTGTTGCGGTGGCGTAGCCCTTGAGCGCGGCATTGTAGAGATTCTCCTTCTTCGGCTTGATTGCCGGCACCATGTCGGCATAGGCCTTCAGGCAGTCGCGCACGGTATCGATCAGGTCGAACAGCGGCTCCTTGTCTTCCTGATTGTCCTTGTTGTACGCCAACGGCTGGGACTTCATCAGCGTCAGCAGTGCCACCAGATGGCCGTTCACGCGACCGGTCTTGCCCCGCACCAGTTCGGGCACGTCGGGGTTCTTCTTTTGCGGCATGATGGACGAGCCGGTGCAGAAGCGGTCAGGCAGATCCACGAAGTCGAACTGCGAAGATGTCCACAGCACCAACTCCTCGGAGAAGCGTGACAGATGTGTCATCACCAGGCTGGCGAATGCAGCGAGTTCGATGGCGAAGTCGCGGTCGCTCACTGAGTCCAGCGAGTTGCGGGTTGGCGCCGTGAAACCGAGCAGTTGAGCGGTGTATTCGCGGTCAATCGGGTAACTGGTCCCTGCCAGTGCCGCAGCACCCAGCGGCGAGAAATTCATGCGCGTGCGGCAGTCCATGAGTCGGCCATAGTCGCGCTCCAGCATCTCGTACCAGGCCATCATGTGGTGGCCGAAGGTGATGGGCTGGGCAGTCTGCAAATGGGTAAAACCGGGCATGATGGTCTCGGCTTCACGCTCTGCGACGAGCAGCAACGCCTGCTGCAGGCGACTCAGTTCCTTGCCGATGGTGTCGATCTCGTCGCGCACGTACAGTCGAATGTCGGTTGCCACCTGATCGTTGCGCGAACGGCCTGTGTGCAGCTTCTTGCCGGTGATGCCGATACGTCTGGTCAGCTCGGTCTCGATGTTCATGTGCACGTCTTCGAGCGCCACGGACCACTCGAAACGGCCGGCCACGATGTCCTCGCGGATGCCTTCCAGCCCGGCGACAATGTCCTGCACTTCTTGTGCGGCGAGTATGCCAGCCTTGCCAAGCATGGTGGCATGGGCGATGGAGCCGTTGATGTCGTGGTGATACAGGCGCTTGTCAAACGTCACGGACGCGGTAAAGCGCTCCACAAAGGCATCGGTAGGCTCGCTGAATCGGCCGCCCCAGGGTTTGATCGCGTCTTGTGTCTTGTCGCTCATGGCTTCACTCACTGAAAGTCTTGTCTGGCGTGCGGGGCGGCGATTATAGCAACATAGAGGTCCATGTAGGAGCCTGCCTGCAGACGAATACTTGTTGCCGGATTATCAGCTTGCAAGCGTGTTCAGCAGGGCTGGCAGGCCAGGCATTTACGGGCGGCGCATCAACCGTATCACTTCGCTCCGCTCGCGGCCCTGACGATCTGCCCGTTCGATGAGTCCTTCGCGTTGCAGTCGCGTCAGACTCCGGTAAACAGCTTCTTTGGTCAGCCCCAACTCCTCTGATATTCCCGCCCAGGGGCGGTCTATCGCCACGTTCATCTGCTCACCCCTGGCTTTCATTCGCAACCAGGCCAGCAAGCGTTCGTCAGCTGAACGAATGTCCCGCAGGCACAACATTGCACGCATATCGCGTACTTGTGCTGCCAGTATCTGGCTCAGATGCAGGCCCAGATCCTTGTGGAGGGCGATAGCCTCAAGCAGGGGTCTGGAATTCAGCCGCATCACTTTGGTCTCAAGCTCAGCCTGGGCATGGCAGTGGTAGTTTTCGGCGAACAGCGCTGCCTCGGCAAAGGTTTCACCACTGCGGGCCACATGCAAAGTGACACTGGAGCCATCAGGCAGATCCCGGAACAAGCGGATACGCCCCGAGATGATCGCAAAGATCGCTGCTGCAGGTTGCTGCTGCCTGAACAGAAACTCCCCTTTTGCCAGCGAGAGCTCTGATCGGGCATTTGCCGGCAGGTGATCGATCAATTCTTGAAATGGATGAGTCATATGATCGAGATCATAGGTAATGCCTGGACAGGAAGATAGACTGGTTTCCGAACACAATTGATTGATTCAAGGAAAATATGTGATCACAGCGCACCTGCAAGGGGAAGATCACATTCAGCGGATGCCTGCGACACCATGCCGCATTGGTTATTTCGTAATTGGCGCCCACTATGAAAGTGTAGATAACTCTGTGGAGGTTGTATGAAGAAGTCCCTTGGTTTACTGATGGCAGTCACTCTGATGAGTCCCCTGGCCCAGGGCGCGGAAACAGTTGATCCGGATTATCTGGCGTTTCTGCAGGCCAGAGGCGAGGCCCCGTGGATCAATGCCGCTGCCGATCATCCGCTGGCCAACACCGCATACCGCCCGCTGCCGCCACTGGCGAGCTTTCCCGCTGATTCGGTGAAACGCGATCTCGGCTTTGACCTCTTTCATGATGCTTCGCTGTCCAGAGATGGCACGGTTGGCTGCAACACCTGCCATATGGGCATGCGCGGCGCCACCGACGGACGAGCGCAGGCAGTGGGCATCGGAGGTGCGACTGGTCTGCGCAACACGCCGACGGTCTTCAACGCGGCCTTCAATTTCCGCCAGTTCTGGGACGGCCGATCCTTCGACCTTGATGCTCAGTCTCTGGCACCGATCACCGACCCCGTTGAAATGGGGCATGATCTCGATACTGTTCTGGAATTGCTGAAGACCAATCCAAACTATGTCAGCAAATTTGCAGAGGCCTATCCCGATGGCGTGACTGCTGCCAACCTGGGTAACGCCATCGCGCAACACACCAAGGACATGACCCGCACTGACTCACCGTTCAATGCCCACTTGAATGATTCCGCCAATGCCTTGAGCGAGCAGGCACAGCGCGGCTGGACCCGCTTCAACGAGCTGGGCTGTGTGTCCTGCCACAATGGCATCAACCTGGGTGGCAACTCCTATCAGCGGCTGGGCAACACACCCGACTTCGTGGCCGCAGTTCGTGCGTCCGCGCTGACCGATGAAGGGCTGGCCCGCCGAACGCAGCGTGACGACGATCGTCAGGTGTTCAAGGTGCCTGGTCTGCACAACGTCGCGCTGACCGCTCCGTACTTTCACGATGGCAGCGTCGCCACACTGGAAGAGGCTGTAGCGCAGATGGGCGAACTGCAGGCCGGGCGTCAGCTTGACGAGCAGGATGTCGATGACATCGTGGCTTTCCTGGGAAGTCTGAACAGCGCCTTCTTCGGTGGTGGAATGCGTGGCATGACTGCGGAGCAGTTGCCGGAGGCGATGCGTCAGCAGATGCCCGACGCCATGAACCATGAACACGGTGGGCAGATGATGCAGGGTCATGACCATCAGCAAATGATGCAGGGCCAGGGCAATCAGCACATGATGCACATGCAGCAAATGATGCAGAATTCGAATGGCACGACCAATGGCACCGTCGATGCGGGCCCTGCCGATGAAAGCGCTGCGGACAGCAGCCATGACCACAGCAACCACGGGAGTCACTGATCATGAGCAAGCACAAAATGCGAGGAATGATGAAAGGTTCTCTGGGATTCCTGATGCTGGCGACATTGGCTCTCATGCCAACGGCCTGGGCAGAGTCTGGCACAGCGCATCAACAGGACTATCTGGCGGCGCTGGAGAAAGTCATGCAGGCGGAGGCGCGGATTGCGCAGGAAATGGAACGAGTGCAACTCGGCACCGTCGGCCACTACGACTTCCTGCAATATGAACACATCGAACTGGTGCGTCATGCCCGAGCGCTGGCGTATCCACCGTCTGGCCTGACCGCAGAATCCCGTGCCGCCATCAAGACACAGACAGAACAGTTGCTGACATCGGCAAATGAGCTGGAGTGGGTGATTGCTGACTTCCTGCGAGCATTTGCTCAGGTACGCAGTGCGGGGAGTAACACGCTGGATATCGCCGCAACCATGAAGCGCGACAGTTCCGCCGAGCTCGCCACCAGGATCGAGGCATTGGAAACTGGAATGCTGCTGTATATGGTGTCTGGCTACGCGGAAGGATGGGATGCTCTGAGCGTGGCGTTTGACGGTGTACTGGAGGCCGCCAACGAAGTGCAGCGCCGTGAACTGGCGGTGCAGAAACACCTTCTGGAAGAGAATTCCCCCAGGCTCGGTGCGCAGCGGCAGAAGTTGATCGACTCCGATGTCGATACACTGGCCCTGCAACTGCAAGCCCTTTACGCCACAGGGGCGTAAAGCTGAACCCATAATCTGGTCCGTGCCTCATGCTGGCGATTGACGTAGAATCACGTCAAGACAACGCAACAGCAACAGCACGAGACAGATCATGGCAGTAGACAGGATTCGCATTGCAACCCGGGAGAGCCCGCTGGCCCTGTGGCAAGCAGAGTATGTGAAGCGCGAGTTGATCGCGCATCACCCGGGACTTCAGGTTGAACTGATCGGCATGACTACCAAAGGGGATATCATCCTCGACACGCCACTGGCGAAGATTGGTGGCAAGGCGCTGTTCGTGAAGGAACTTGAAGTGGCGATGCTTGAAGGCCGCGCGGATATCGCCGTCCATTCCATGAAGGATGTGCCGATGGAATTCCCGGAAGGCCTCGGCCTCGCCGTGATCTGCGAGCGTGAAGACCCCACCGATGCGTTTGTTTCCAACACTTTCTCCCGACTTGAGGATCTTCCTCTGGGTGCCCGCGTGGGCACCTCAAGCCTGCGTCGTCAGTGTCAGCTGCGTGCCAGCCGCCCTGACCTGCAGATCGGCGATCTGCGCGGCAACGTCGGCACGCGTCTGAGCAAACTGGATCGCGGCGACTACGATGCCATCATTCTTGCGACAGCGGGGCTGGTGCGGCTGGAGCTTGGCTCACGCATTCGTCAGCGCATTCCTACGCTCACTTCATTGCCGGCCGGTGGACAGGGGGCAGTTGGCATCGAATGCCGCATGGCAGATAAAGACGTGATCGCGCTGCTGCAACCGCTGCATGATCGCGACACTGCGGATCGTGTTGTAGCAGAGCGCGCCGTGAACACGCGTCTGCATGGCGGCTGTCAGGTGCCTATCGCATGTTTCGCGGAACTGGAGGGCGACGATCTGTTTTTACGCGCGCTGGTGGGTGAAGCGAATGGGCAGCGGATTCTGCGTACAGAAATTCGCGGGCCGCGCGCACATGCGGAACAGTTGGGGATAGCGGCTGCAGAATCCTTGCTGGCACAGGGGGCGGATGTCATTCTCCAGGCGTTGCATGACGGATCGCAAGATAAGGCATTGCATGAGTGAGCATGAGCAAATGAGCCAATCGGAAGTGCAGAATCTGTCCGGGCTCAATGTGCTTCTCACGCGCCCGGCAATGCAGGCGGCCGGAATAGCTGCCGCGATCACGGCACACGGTGGAAAAGTGATTGCACTGCCACTGCTTGAGATCGACCCGGTTATAGAGCGCGCCGACGTGGAGCGACTCAAGTCCCTCATCATGGCGTTGGACAATTACGAGATCGCGATTTTCATCAGTACCAATGCCGCAACGTTCGGCGTGGAGTGGATAGAAAATTACTGGCCGCAGTTACCAGCCGGGATCGAAGCGTACGCGGTTGGTCCGGGCACCGCAGAAATTCTGACAAAGCTGCCGTGGCTGGTGCACTGTGCCGATACGGGCGTTACCAGCGAAGATCTTCTTGCGCTGCCAGGATTGCAGAATGTTGCGGGCAAACGCATCGCGTTGTTCCGCGGCCTGGGCGGACGCGAATTGATTGCCGAGACATTGCGTGAGCGTGGCGCGCGGGTTGATTATCTGGAGCTGTACACGCGGCGGGTGCCGGAATATTCCCGCGAGAGCGTGTTGCAACAGATCGAACGCGAAGGCGTGAATGTTGTAGTTACGACAAGTATGCAGATACTGGAAAGCTTTGTTTACCTGATTGATGTTCGTAACGTGTCGCCCGCGCTGCTGAAGAAATTGCATATCCTGGTGCCGTCACAGCGGGTGCAGGAAAAGGCACGGGCCGCCGGTTTCACGAACGTGATCGACGCGGGTGGTGCAGACGATCAGACTGTTCTTCACGCCCTGCAGCAGTGTCGCACTGCAATGCCAATGACTCAGGAGGTTCCGTGACAGAGAATTCCAATTCCAGCACCGCAGGCGCTCATCACGACGTATCGGCTGTCCGTACAGACACCTCCAAGGTGCTCGAAGAACTGAGCAAGAGCAACGCGGCAAAAAGTCCTCAGCAGGAGCGGCGCAAGCGCGGACTGCGGCGCTTTCTGATTATTCTGGTGCTGCTGGTGCCAGTTCTGTTCGGACTGTCATTTCTGGTGTATCAACAATCCAGGATCAGTGCGGAACTTGCACAACTGCGCAGCGATAATGCCGCGTTGGAAGCGGCACTGCGAAACATTCCTGATGTAGTCGCTCCGGCACAGACCGCAACCATTGATCCGCAATTGCTCGACGAATTGCGCGCAGATATTGGAGCACGTATCGAGGCGCTGGCGGCTACTGTAACAAGTGTGCAGGACAGGCTTGCCGCAGAGCCACAAGAGCGTGGCAACGAAGACTGGCTATGGACCGAGTCCGAATATTTGTTGCGTCTCGCCAATCAAAAACTGCAACTGGAAGGTGACACTGAATCCGCTCTGCTATTGCTGACAACCGTGGACAGCATGCTGAGCGAGGCTACTGCACCCGTGCTGTTCAGGGTACGCGAAGCGATCGCCGCTGAGATCATGGCCGTGAGAAGCATTGAGGCGGTGGATGTCACCGGGCTGTACGCACGGCTTGGCGCCCTTGTTCCAATGGTGGAACAATTGTCGTTGCGTAGCGCGCTCGTGCAAAACTACAACGGCCGACTTGCACAACAACAGAGAAACATCAATCCCGATATGGGATTCATGGCACGTTCCCTTGAATTGCTCGGTTCCGTATTTGTGTGGCAGCGTTGGGATGTGGCTCCGGAAGCGCTTTTGCCACCGCAGCAGGAAGCAGTGCTGAAGCAGAATCTGCGGTTGATGGTGGAGCAGGCACAGTTGGCGTTGTTGGCGGAAGAAGCGGTTGCCTACCGTGACAGCCTTGCCAGAAGCAGAGAATGGATCGCACGCTATTTTTCCATCGACAGTGGCGTTGGTCGCACAGTCATAGAGGAGATGGCCTCCTTGGCGGAGGCAAACATCGTACAGAGTCGCCCTGATATTTCCGGTTCGCTGGAGGCGTTGCTGCAAATCAGCGAGAACCGTCTCCCCTCCGTAAACAATGACGGCATCCGACCATGATCAAGTTGTTTCTCTACAGCATCGCTGCGCTCGTCATAGCACTGGTTGTGACGCTTTTCCTTGCGCGCGATCCTGGGTACCTGCTGATTTCATTTGGACACTACACATTTGAGACGAGTTTGTTCGCCCTGTTTGTGGCGCTTGTGATTCTGTTGCTGCTGTGGCGCTTGCTTGTACTTTTTCTTGCCTGGATCAATCCTCTCAATCTGATTTCCGTTGGCCGCTCGTGGTCCGAGAACCGGCAACATCGTAAAGAGTTGCATGAAAGCGTTGCTGAAAGTATCAACGAGGCACTTCTGGTGAGAGAGTTGGAAGCACTGGGTGTTGCTGACAACGGAAAGACAGCAACGCTCGCCGAGTTGCGAAAATTCTGGAAAAAACGTGTGAAAGATTTTGCGGATGATCCGGATGTGATCGGTGCTTACGTCGATGCATTGGTGAGAGCAAATGCATCGCAAGAGGCGATTGCTGTTCTGGAGAATGCGCTGGATCGTCACTGGCACGATACACTGATTCGTCGCTACAGTCTGCTGTCACTACAGGTGGACGACGAGCTGGCAGCGAAGCAATTGCAGCATGCTGAAACCTGGTTGCAGAGCAGAGTAAAGGACGGGGGTTTGCTGCTGGCGCTCGGTCGCTTGTCTCTGCGAAGTCATCTTTGGGGAAAGGCGAAGGACTACCTGGAGCGCAGTCTTAGAATTGAACCGGACGCGGAAGTGTTCGCGGAACTGGCGAGATTGTTATTGAATCTCAAGGAACCGGAGCGCAACGCGCAGTATCTGCGACTGCAAACAAAGAGCATGAGCACAGCGTTACCGCATTTTCCACAGCCATGATTACAGGGTAATTCCCAGTTCATCCCATATCGCGTCCACGCGCTTCTTCACGTCTTCGCTCATGGCAATCGGCGTACCCCATTCTCTCTGGGTTTCACCTGGCCACTTGCTCGTGGCATCCATGCCGATCTTCGAGCCAAGACCCGACACGGGTGATGCAAAATCCAGATAGTCGATTGGCGTGTTCTCGATCATCACACAGTCGCGCACCGGGTCCATGCGCGTCGTCATCGCCCAGATCACATCCTTCCAGTCGCGCACGTTCACGTCGTCGTCAACGATAATGACGAACTTGGTGTACATGAACTGACGCAGGAATGACCACGTGCCCATCATGATGCGCTTGGCGTGCCCCGGATATTGCTTCTTGATGCTGACGACCGCGAGGCGATAGGAGCAGCCTTCGGGCGGCAGATAGAAATCCACGATCTCCGGATATTGTTTCTGGATCAGCGGAATGAACACTTCGTTGAGCGCAACGCCGAGCATTGCCGGTTCATCCGGTGGACGCCCCGTGTAGGTGCTGTGGTAGATCGGATCTTTTCGGTGTGTAAGTTTCTTGATCGTGAAGACGGGAAATCTTTCGACTTCGTTGTAGTAACCAGTGTGGTCGCCGTATGGGCCTTCCTCTGCCATCTCGCCCGGTTCGATCACGCCTTCCAGTACGAACTCGGCGCTCGCGGGCACCTGTAGATCACAGGTCAGGCATTGAATGACTTCGGTCTTCTGACCGCGCAGTAATCCGGCAAAAGCGTATTCAGAGAGTGTGTCGGGAATTGGCGTGACGGTAGCGAGAATCGTCGCGGGATCGGCGCCGATGGCGATTGCTACAGGGAACGCTTCGCCGGGGTGCTTCAATTGCCAGTCACGGAAGTCGAGCGCGCCGCCGCGATGTGAGAGCCAGCGCATGATGAGTTTGTTGCGACCAATGACCTGCATGCGATAGATTCCGAGGTTCTGTCTTTCCTTCTCGGGGCCACGGGTAATCACGAGAGGCCATGTGACCAGTGGCGCGACATCGCCGGGCCAACAGGTCTGTATCGGCAGCATGGCGAGATCGATGTCAGCCTCGTCGATGATGACGTCCTGACAGGGCGCCTTTTTCTTCACATCTGGCGCGATATTCAGCACCTGCTTGTAGGCGGGCAGATTCTTCCACAGGTCCTTCCAGCCTTTCGGTGGCACGGGCTCCTTCAGGAATGCCAGCAAGCGCCCTACGTCACGCAAACCCTCCAGATCTTCCTGTCCCATGGCAAGCGCGATGCGACGGGTATTGCCGAAGAGATTGCAGAGCATGGGAATCCTGGAGCTGCGAGGGTTTTCGAACAGCAGGGCAGGGCCATTGGCGCGCAGCGTGCGGTCACAGATTTCCGTGACTTCCAGATACGGATCAACTTCCGTCTTGATCCGTTTCAGTTCGCCTTTCTCTTCAAGAAGCGCGATGAATTCGCGCAGGTCTTTGCATGGCATCAGTGCGATTCCAATGTATAAAAGTGAGCCTGCTCGCGAATTTTGCCTCTGTGGGAGCGAGCCCTGCTCGCGATTAAAGGCTCTGCAAAATCGCGAGCAGGGCTCGCTCTCACAGAGGCTTCAGTTCAATCATTCGCGAGCAGTTTGTGCAAGGACTTACTTGCGCTTCATCGAGTTGAAGAACTCGTCGTTGGTCTTCGTATCTTTCAACTTGTCGAGAATGAACTCGGTCGCCTGCACGTCTTCCATAGAGCTGAGAATCTTGCGCAGAATCCACATGCGCTGCAATTCTTCCTCGTTCGTCAGCAACTCTTCACGACGCGTGCCGGAGCGGCGCACGTTGATTGCAGGGTAGACGCGCTTCTCGGCAATCTTGCGGTCGAGATGCAATTCCATGTTGCCTGTGCCCTTGAATTCTTCGTAGATCACTTCGTCCATCTTCGAACCGGTTTCCACCAGCGCGGTGGCGATGATCGTCAAGCTGCCACCTTCTTCCAGATTACGTGCGGCACCGAAGAAACGCTTCGGACGTTCGAGTGCGTGGGCATCCACGCCGCCGGTCAGCACCTTGCCTGATGAAGGCACAATGGTGTTGTAGGCACGGGCCAGACGCGTGATCGAGTCGAGCAGAATCACCACGTCCTCTTTGTGTTCCACCAGACGCTTCGCCTTCTCGATCACCATCTCGGCAACCTGCACATGACGTGCGGGCGGTTCATCGAAGGTACTCGCGACTACTTCGCCGCGCACAGAGCGCTGCATCTCGGTCACTTCTTCCGGGCGCTCGTCGATCAGCAATACGATCAGGCGGCATTCGGGATTGTTCTTGGCAATGGACTGCGCGATGTTCTGCAGAATGAAAGTCTTACCGGCCTTGGGTGGTGATACGATCAGGCCGCGTTGACCCTTGCCGATTGGAGCAGTCAGGTCGATCGTGCGAGCACTGAGATCTTCGGTGCTGCCGTTACCGATTTCCAGGCGCAGACGCTTGGTAGGGAACAGCGGAGTGAGGTTTTCGAAGAGGATTTTGTTCTTGGAATTTTCGGGTTTTGCGAAATTGACATCGGAGATCTTGAGCAGCGCGAAGTAGCGTTCGCCTTCCTTCGGGGGTCTGATCTTGCCAGATATTGTATCGCCGGTACGCAAATTGAAGCGTCGAATCTGACTGGGAGAAACATAAATATCATCGGGACCTGCGAGGTACGATGAGTCGGCAGAGCGCAGAAATCCAAACCCGTCCTGCAGAATTTCAAGAACACCGTCACCGGAGATGTCTTCACCGTTCTTGGCGTGTTTCTTGAGGATTGCGAAGATGATGTCTTGCTTGCGGGTTCTGGAGAGGTTTTCCAATCCCATTTCCTGGGACATGGTCAAGAGGTCTGCGATGGGCTGTTTCTTTAAGTCAGTTAGATTCATGATGATTTGATACGTAGGGTTGTGAGGTAAGGGAAAGCTCAGACTCAGCAGTAAAGTCAGGCGCTAACGGCCCGGTTTCGATGAGTGTGGACGCTTGTATTGGTTATAAACAGAGTGGTTTGGCTGTTGTTTAGTCAAAAAGTGTCTTTTAAAGGGTTTTATTTACAAGCTAGTTAGTTTGGAACAGTCTTTTTGAAGCAGTAGATAAGAGACAAGGTCGTCAGTTGAACAGCGACGATGGCCTCAATATAGAACGACTCAATGGCACTGTCCAGAAAAATTTTGTCTTTAATTGTGACTCGAAAAAGACCCAGTGGTGTACACAGGGTCTTGTCCGGGAAGGCATTTTTGCAGATTGTGCTGCTGATGAATATCAGATGACGCTATCAATGAAGGCGGCCAGTTGTGATCGGGAAAGAGCACCAACCTTGGTCCCTTCCACCTTGCCGTTCTTGAAGATGATGAGCGTGGGGATGCCGCGAACACCGTACTTTGGTGCTGTCTCTGTATTTGAATCAATATTCAGCTTGGCAATCGTCAGCTTGCCGGCATAGTCCTCGGCAAGTTCTTCCAGAACCGGAGCGATCATCTTGCAGGGGCCACACCATTCTGCCCAGAAGTCAACCAGCACGGGGCCGGGCGCCTGCAATACATCTTGTTCAAAACTGGCATCAGAGACCTGAACGATATGGTCGCTCATAAATACATTCCTTCATTGGTATGGTAGCTGTGTAATATCAGTTGTTGCGTATGATAAGGCCTAAAGTGGAGGTTTCAAGTAAGAATTTGCCCAAGTCTGGGAATTGCCTCAGCCCTTGAGCAGGATTGCGACCTTCTTGGCGAAGTAAGTGAGGATAGCATCGGCCCCCGCACGTTTCATGGATGTGAGAGATTCCAATGCCACTGCCGACTCATCAAGCCAGCCATTACGGGCTGCCGCCATGTGCATCGCGTACTCACCACTGACCTGATACACGAATGTTGGTGCACCGAACTCGTCCTTCACGCGGCGCACGATGTCCAGATACGGCATGCCCGGTTTCACCATTACCATGTCGGCACCCTCGGTGAGATCCAGAGCCACTTCATGCAGTGCCTCGTCGCTGTTGGCGACATCCATTTGATAGGTGTGCTTGTTGCCCTTGCCAAGATTGGAGCTGGAGCCTACTGCATCTCTGAAAGGACCGTAGTAACTTGATGCATACTTGGCCGAATACGCAAGAATGCGTGTATGAATATGGCCGTTTTCTTCCAGTGCAGCACGAATGGCGCCGATGCGCCCATCCATCATGTCCGAAGGTGCCACGATATCTGCACCAGCCTGAGCGTGGGAGATAGCCTGTTTGATCAGCGCCTGCGTTGTAACATCATTGATGACATAACCCTCTTCATCAATGATCCCGTCCTGTCCGTGAGTCGTATACGGATCGAGTGCCACATCGGTGATGATGCCCAGTGCCGGGAATTCCTTCTTGAGACTGCGTACGGCGCGCTGCACCAGTCCGTCGGTATTCCAGGCCTCACGACCATCGAGGCTTTTGGTATTCTCGTGCGGCGACGGGAACAGCGCGATTGCCGGAATACCCAGCGCGACAAGTTCTGCTGCTTCCTTCAAAAGTTCATCAATGCTCAGCCGAAAGACATCGGGCATGGAATGGATAGGTTGCCGCTGGTTGCTGCCCTCGACTATAAAGATCGGCAGAATGAGGTCGTCTGTGCTCAGGCGTGTTTCACGCATGAGACGGCGACTGAATTCGTTGCGGCGCATACGGCGCATGCGGGTTGCTGGAAACTTGCGGGCGAAGGGTGTGGTATCGTTGGGCACTTTTTCCGGCTCGGATAAAATTGGTTCAGGTCGAAATTTCAGAAGCGTTATAGCATATCGATGCCCGAAAGCACCAATTTACCAAGGGCGTTCCTTCCATGGATTCAATCACGAGATCATCATGACTAAATTGAAGGGCCTGATTCTGGCAGTTTTTGTAGTGTTGCTTGCGGCATATTTCCTTTTCGATCTGGGGCGCTTTCTGACACTCGATTATGTTCAGTCGCAGCTGGGTGCCATCCAGGAATTTGCCCGCAACAATTTTGCCAGCGCTGCAGCAGCCTACTTCGTTTTCTACGTCGTCGTGACGGCATTGTCCATTCCGGGAGCCGCCATCGTGACGCTGGTGGGCGGGGCTGTATTCGGACTGCTGTGGGGCACTGTGCTGGTGTCTTTCGCCAGCACCATTGGCGCAACTCTCGCATTCCTCACGTCCCGGCTGCTGTTGCGTGACTGGGTACAGAACCGTTTCGGACGCACACTTAAGACCATCAATGACGGCATCGAGAAGGACGGCAACTTCTACCTGTTCAGTCTGCGCATGGTGCCGCTGTTTCCTTTCTTTGTTGTGAATCTGTTGATGGGGCTCACTCCGATCAAGGTCGTACCGTATTTTCTGATCAGTCAGATAGGCATGCTGCTTGGTACTGCGGTGTATGTGAATGCAGGTGCCGAGCTGGGGCAGATCGAATCCCTTTCCGGGCTCGTGAGTGCGCCGATCATTCTGTCGTTCGCGCTACTTGGGGTTTTCCCGTGGATTGCGCGCGCATTGTTGGGTTTGTTCCGTCGTGCCAAACCACCGAAAGCATTTCCACGGCCAAGGCAGTTCGAGGCCAATGTCGTCGTGATCGGTGCGGGGTCTGCAGGGTTGGTGTCATCGATCATCGCGGCAGGTGCAAAGGCAAAGGTGGTATTGATCGAGAAGCATCGCATGGGGGGGGATTGTCTCAACACCGGTTGTGTGCCCAGCAAGGCGCTGATTCGCAGCGCCAGGGTTGCGGACTATCTCAAGCGCGCCAGTGAGTTCGGCATCGACAACGCCACTGGCACTGTCAACTTCGCCAAAGTGATGGAGCGGGTGCAGCGTGTGGTGACAGCGATAGAGCCTCATGATTCTGTTGAGCGATTCACATCGCTGGGCGTGGAGTGCGTCAGCGGTGAAGCGTTTATCACCTCACCCTGGAGCGTGCAGGTCGGCGAGCGGACGATTACCACGCGCTCGATCGTCATTGCCACCGGAGCACGACCGTTTGTGCCACCGATACCGGGGTTGGAACAGATCGACTATCTGACGTCGGATTCTTTGTGGGAGATACGCGAACTGCCGCAACGTCTGCTGGTACTCGGCGCCGGACCAATCGGCTGCGAGTTGGCGCAGAGCTTCGCGCGGCTCGGATCGCAAGTCACGCTGATCGATCAGGCTCAACGCATCATGCCGCGCGAGGATGACGATGTTGCGGCACTGGTGATGCAGCGCTTCGAGCAGGGTGGTGTCCGCGTGCTCACAGGATGCAAGGCGCAGTCGTTTGTGCGCGATGAGAGTAGCAGCACGCTGCTCGCTCAGACAGTCGATGGGCAGGTGACGTTGCCGTTCGACAAGGTGCTGATCGCCATCGGTCGCAAGGCGAACGTGGAAGGCTTTGGGCTGGAGGAGTTGGGTATGCCACTGGAGACACGTGGCACGCTGAAAGTGAATCAGTATCTGCAAACCGCATATCCGAATATTTATGCCTGTGGTGATGTGGCCGGACCGTACCAGTTCACCCACATGGCGTCCTTCCAAGCCTGGTTCGCCACGCTCAACGCTTTGCTGGGCGGGCTCAAGAAATTCATCGTCAACTATAACGTTGTCCCTTGGGCTACCTTCACCGATCCGGAAGTGGCAAGAGTGGGCCTGAACGAACAGGAGGCGAAAGAACTGGGTATAGCGTACGACTTGACCCGCTACGAGATTGACGATCTCGACAGAGCAATCGCCGATGAAGAGGCGCACGGCTTTGTGAAGGTGCTGACGCAACCCGGTAGTGACCGTATTCTCGGTGCGACAATTGTTGGATATCACTCAGGAGAACTGATCACTGAGTTCGTGCTGGCCATGACCCACGGTCTGGGCTTGAAGAAGATTGGTGCCACGACCCACATCTACCCGACGTTATCAGAAGCCAATCGCTTTGCCGCGAATGCGTGGCGCAATGCGCGCATTCCGAAACACCTGTTGCCGTGGGCAGAGAAGTTCTTCCGTTGGCGTCTGGGGTAGAAATCAGGTTTTGCGAACCGCCTGAAAAATGCAGATCGAGAACAGCGCCGCAAATCCCATCATCGCCAGTTCAGCAATCGAGAAGATGCCCAGGAAGCGCCAGGACACTTCTGCACAGTTGCCATCGCCTTTGAGCAGGAATGACAGCGTATCCATGAGCGGAAAATTATCCATGATGTAGGTAAGTCCGGGGCCGCAAGCCGGCACCTGATCTTCCGGCAGATGCTGCAGCCAGATCTGGCGCCCGGCGAAGTAGGCGCCCGCCACACACATGCTGGCAGCACCCAATGCGTAGTTGCGCACAGCGGCAGGAGAGGGGTTATGAATGGCTGAAGCCAGACAGACCAGCCCGCACAGGATTACGAATATGCGCTGGGTTATACACAGGCCGCAGGGTTGTAGCATCATCACATGTTCCATATACAGCGCAATCAGAATGATGACTGTGCATGCCACGAAGATCAGCAGATTCATCGTGCGTGTGCCTGGGATCATTGCCAACAAATTCGCCATCTTAAACTCTCTGCCTCTGTGGGCTTGTCAGGGTAACTTGATCTGCCTCAAGGGCATCGGTCTCGTCGCGCTCTCTGTCACGCCGGGTATTCTAAACAAATATCTTCCGCTGTGTCCTTAGCTGTGGATTATTCAGGATTTATGGCAGTTGGCCGATAAATCCCAGATAGCAGTCTTGCTATTCGCTCCTGTTGTGCGGACAGGACATGGAACTGATGGGGAATGTTGCAGGTATGGCAAAAAAATATACAACTCTTATTCTCATAGCTGTGCTTTGCTGTGGGCTCAGTGTGCGTATCCAGGCCGCTGCAGCGGGTGGCGGCAGCACCAGCGCATCTCCCTATGTGGAGCTTGCCCCCAGTTTTGTCACCAACTATGACGGGGGTGGCAGGCTGCGTTACGTGAAGATCGATGTCACGGTACGTACTCAACGTCCTGGTGATACCGCTGTTCGGACCCACATGCCCTACATCCGCAATCGTCTTGTTGAATTGTTCTCCTCACAGCTGGAGGAAGATCTCACTTCCACGGAAGGTAAGGAAAGATTGCGTGCCACCACTCTGGAGCAGATTCGTACAGTGATCGATTACCTTGAGGGCAGTGGCTCCGAGAACATCCTTGATGTGTACTTCACGTCGTTTGTGATTCAACAATAGCGTTCCACTGTTGCAGGAATTCATCGAAACTCATGGTGTCGGAGGCTTCGATTTCCGCCTGCTTCTGAATGGAAAGACGGCTGGCCTCTCTGAATGCCGCGAGGCGTTTTTCATCCATGACGTTCTGTCGAAAGTAATCTTCGTGGGCTATTGACTGCTCCATGGTGACGGCGCAAAAAGAACGCTGTTCGTCGCGCATCAGCCGCAGCAACTGCGCCGAAGGAGTGAGTTCCGGATCGGCCAGTTTGGCCAGTTGCACCGCATTTGCCTGGGAATAGGCGCGGGTACAGTTGATTTCGTCGAGCAGTACAGCCGCATAACCCACTTCCGTCAACAGCTCGTCAGCCCAGTCGCGGAAAGCCACCTCTTGTGAGCGACGTGACAACAGCAGCCCCGGCTCACGACCGTTGTTGACGACTCTGGACAGGTTTTCCTCGATCTCGTAGTAGCTGTCCTTGGTGCAGACCGGGCTTTCGGACAGCAGGCAGAACAGCAGGAAGGCGTCCAGGAAGTGAATCTGTTCCGCGTCAATTCCAAGCGGCAGGAAAGGATTCAGGTCCAGTACACGCACTTCGATGTACTGGATGCCGCGTTCGCGCAACAGTGTCAGCGGTCGCTCGCCGGATTCGCCTACTCGTTTGGGACGGATGGTGCCGTAGAACTCGTTCTCAAGTTGCAGCAGGTTTGTGTTGATCTGCTGATAATGTCCATTCTTCTGCAGGCCAATTTCCTGATAGGGTGGATAAGGCGTGGAGAGCGCGCCCTGCAGGCTGTCGAGGTAGTTGTCCAGATCGTTGTAGCACACG
The DNA here is from genome assembly GCA_030682575.1 of Gammaproteobacteria bacterium. Lineage (GTDB taxonomy): Bacteria > Pseudomonadota > Gammaproteobacteria > Pseudomonadales > Pseudohongiellaceae > UBA5078. The sequence goes on along the minus strand of JAUXNX010000005.1, from coordinate 222,215 downwards.
AACAGTGACTTCTGCGCCTCGCTCTTGTAGCCGAGATTGCCCATACGCAACGCGGTGGCATAAGGCTTGTACAGCGTTGACTTGTCGAATTCCTGAAGATCGTGCTCGCGTCCCTGAGTGAAGCACTTGCATACCGCTGGAGAGGCTCCGAACAGATAGGGCAGTAGCCAACAATAGCGATGGAAGTTGCGGATCAAGTGCAGGTATTGATGCGTCTGGAATTCCTGCAGGTCTTTGTCCGATTGACGGATGTCGCGGTATTGCGCCCAGAAACTCTCCGGCATGGAGAAGTTGTAGTGAATGCCCGCTATCGTCTGCATCACCCGGCCGTAACGGTGACCGAGTCCTTCGCGGTACAGTGTCTTCAGTTTGCCGATGTTGGAATTGCCGTAGCGGGCCAGTGGAATCTGATCATCCCGCTCCAGCAGGCAAGGCATGCTGGACACCCACAGGCGTTCGTTCCTGGGCAGATTGGTATACGTATAGGTGTGCAGATCGGCCAGAAAGTCCAGGCATTCGTCGATGCTGCGGCTGACCGGTGTGATCAACTCCAGCAGAGCTTCCGAGTAATCCGTGGTGATGTAGGGATGGGCAAGTGCGGAGCCCAGTCCCGCTGGGTGGTCAGTCTGTGCAAGGCGGCCTTCCGGTGTCACCCGCAGGCTCTCCTTTTCGATGCCCCTGTTTATTTTTCCCCATTCCGGCTTGAACTCAGGCAGGTTGAAGCGCCTCAGACTTTCATGCAGATTCTTGGTCAAGCCCCACCATCCCGGTCAAAGTATTATTGTTGTCCCGTTTACCGGGTGAAGTTCTGACAGTGTCGCATCCGTTGATGATTGCAAAAACTGACCTTACTGTGGTCCTGCCGCAACGATTGCGTCGGAAACCTTGAACTTCGCGAAGTTCCTGCGGAACTGGTCAATCAGATCGGCCGCTTTCTCATCGTATTTCGCCGGATCGCTCCAGGTCTTGCGCGGATTCAGCAACTGGCTGTCGACGCCCGGAACAGACCTTGGAACAGTCAGATTTATTCCTTCGAGATGTTCCGTTTCCGCGTTCTTCAGGGCACCGCTCTGGATGGCCGCCAGAATGGCTCTGGTAGCAGGAATACTGAAGCGCTTGCCAAGACCGTGCGGGCCGCCTGTCCAGCCCGTGTTCACCAGATAAACCTGGCTGCCGAACTCCTCAATCCGCTTTATCAGCAGGTCTGCATACACACCTGCCGGGCGCGGGAAAAACGGAGCACCAAAGCAGACTGAGAATGTAGACTTGATGCCATCTCCGGCTCCCACTTCGGTAGAACCAACCAGTGCGGTGTAGCCACTGAGGAAGTGATAGGCCGCAGCCTCCTTGGACAGGATCGACACTGGAGGCAGCACACCGGTCAGGTCGCAGGTCAGGAAGATGATGGCAGCGGGTTCACCGGCACGGTTTTCTTCTATACGCAATTTGATGTTGGTCAGCGGGTAGCAAGCGCGGGTGTTCTGGGTCAGGCTCACGTTGGCGTAATCTGCCTTGCGGGTATGCTCATCAATGACCACGTTCTCGATGACTGCACCGAACTTGATGGCGTCCCAGATCACAGGCTCGTTCTTCTGGCTCAGATCGATGCACTTGGCGTAGCAGCCGCCTTCAATATTGAAGACGCTGCCTTTACCCCAGCCGTGCTCGTCATCGCCAATCAGAAAGCGGTTCTCGTCTGCTGACAACGTGGTCTTGCCAGTACCAGACAGACCGAAGAACAGACAAACATCCCCATCCTTGCCGACGTTGGCTGAGCAGTGCATCGGCAACACATCGTGAGCGGGGAGCAGGAAGTTCTGCACGGAGAACATGGACTTCTTCATCTCGCCCGCGTAGCGCATACCGGCCAGCAATACCTTGCGCTGGGCGAAGTTGATGATGACAGTGCCATCGCTGTTGGTGCCATCACGTGCGGGATCACACACGAAACCGGGAGCACTGACCACCTGCCATACAGGTTTGTTCTGCGGGTTGTAGTCAGCGGCTTTGATGAATAGTGTGCTGCCGAAGAGGCAGTGCCAGGCGTATTCAGCACTGACATGCACTGGCTGATAGTGTTCGGGATGTGAGCCGACGTGCAGCTCGGCAGTGAAAAGATCTACGCTGCCGAGGTAGTCGGTCACGCGCGCCCAAAGGGCATCGAATTTCTCCGGGCTGAAGGGTTGGTTCACGGCACCCCAGTCGATCTCGTCCTGAGTGCTCTGTTCCTGAACAATGAAACGATCCTTGGGGCTGCGGCCCGTGCGGTGACCGGTCTCCACCACCAGTGCACCATTGTCAGCCAGACGGCCTTCGTTTCTTTGCAGGGCGATTTCGATCAGTTGGGCGGGGGTGAGATTACGGTAGAGGGTGCGATTCGTTTCTTGCCTGGTCTCTATGGAAACTTGGGTCATTCCGTGGTGCTCCTGACGGCTTCAATGCGCTGATGATCGATCGCAGGCATCTATGATGGATTGTGCTCTCTTTAATTTAGGGCGCGATTATGCCAAAAAAACCAGAAGGCGGCTAACACACATTTTGCGGTCGAATCCGGACTGTGCTAGTCGCTGCGATGCTTCATGATCTGGCGCAGACGACGATCCTTCTTGTCGGGTCTGGCGACAGGCTGTTCCAGTACAGCATGCAAGCGGCGCTGCTCGACACTCTTCTGGCGAAGCTCAATGCTCTCTTGTGTTTCTTCGTACATCAGGGCTGCCTCGGGTGCACCGCGCCGCTGTTGTGAGAGGCCTGTCACCCGCAGAGTCTTTTCGTCCCAACCCAGGCGGACAGTCAACAACAGGCCAAGGCTGACTTCGCGACCGGGTTTCAGTTTTTGACCTTCACTCTGCACCTTGCCACTCTCCACAGCCTGCTTGGCGATGGCGCGCGTCTTGAACAGACGGGTGGCCCACAGCCATTTGTCGAGGCGCACGCCTTCTGGTTCGGATTTATCGTTCATAATTGCCTGTCATCCAACCCCTTCATGATGTCAGTAAAGTGTTCGACCTGCGTAAATTCCTCCGGATGCAGCGGCGCGCGCTGACTGTCCGGCTGACGAATGGCGAGCAGGTGCCTGATACCTTCTTCTCTGGCCCGGCGCAATACCGGCAGGCTGTCATCGATCAGCAGCGTGCGTTGGGGATCGTAATCATGCTGTTGGCGCAGAGCGCTCCAGAATCCTTCGTTCTCCTTGGCCAGCTTGAGGGTGTGGGAGCTGATGGTGTGATCGAAATGCGGAGCAATGCCGGTGTGACGCATTTTCAGTTCCAGACTGCCGGGATGAGCGTTGGTCACCAGCATCACCCGCTTGCCGCTCAGGCGAAGCTGTTTCACAAAATCAAGGGCATGCGGGCGCACGGAAATCTTGTGCCGGATGTCCTCCTTAAGGCGGGAGATGTCCATCGCAAGGGTCTGCGACCAGAAGTCGATGCAGTACCAGTCCAGAGTGCCTTTGACGCTTTCGTAGCGCTGGCGCAACACAGTAGAGGCTTCAGTCGCGCTCAGTCCGTGGCGTTTGCCGTAATGGGCGGGGACGAAGTCTTCCCAGAAGTAGTTGTCAAAGTGCAGATCAAGCACAGTGCCGTCCATGTCGAACAGCACAGTGTCGATGGTTTTCCATTCAATCATCAGGCTCTCTTCATGATCTGTCAGTACTCGTCCAGCCCTTCAGTGAACTCGATATAGACGCCCGTCGGATCTGTAATGAAGGCTATCTTCAGTTCTATGGACTCAATCTCACGGTAGGCAACGTCGAAGGCGATGCCCTTTGCCTCCAGCAGCTTGCAGAACTCCTCAAGGTTTTCCACCTCAAAACCGATGTGGTCGATGGAGCGGCCACGGGTCGGCAGGCGTTCTTCGCTCGAATTCCCGAAGCTCAGGTTCATCCCCGGCACATTGGTTGTGGTGGTGATGGTGCCGCGTGGACGCACCTCCAGCCCCAGCAGTTCTGTGTACCAGGCCAGCAGTTCTTCATAGCGTGGTGTGAAGAAGTGGATGTGATAGGGCACAACTTCAAGGTACAGGCCTTGATCTTCCTGCAATTCCACATAAACATCGTCAGGCATCATCACGTAGGCGTTGGGCTGGCCTTCGGCGCCGATGAACTCACGACCCACTGGAAGGCCGGCGGCGCGCCACTTGGCGAGGAAGGTGGCGATGTTGCGTACCTTGAAACCGAAGTGATCCATCACTGTACCCTGGGAGCCGCCAGTTGGCTCGCGGGCGGTCAGAACGATTGCCATGTTGGGCATACGGATAGCGGTCAGTGAACCCTTTTGTACGACGGTGCCGCCGAAGTGTTCCACCCACAATTGCTTGTGCAACTCGATATCACTGACATTCAGGTGCACGTGACCATAGGTGAGGCCGGCTTCATTGGGGACCGCCAGTTGGGCATGAGCCGGCGCCGCGATCGAGCACAGCAGAATCAGGGCTGAAAGAAAACGCATGGTGAATCTCCTTGTTCTTCTAATTATTGTTATGAACGTGTTTGCGAACCTTGGCGGTCGCGATGTTCCGGCTGCTGATTATCGGGGGTCGAGACGGAATCATGCTAGCATCTGCGCCTGAGTTTCGTCGAACAACAAATAGCTGGATACCCCATGACTCCGGATCAATCGAAGCTGCTGGACGCAGTTGTCCGCATCGCAAAACTGGCAGGAGAAGAAATACTGGAAGTCTACCGTCGGGACGGCAGGATTGTTGCTCAGTCCAAGAGTGATGATTCCCCCCTTACCGAGGCGGACACCCGCGCCAACAACGTCATCGTCAGAGAGCTGCAAAGTCTGGCTCCAGCCATCCCGGTACTGTCCGAAGAGTCTGCAGTCCTGTCATGGGACGTGCGCAGCCAATGGCCGGAATACTGGCTGATCGATCCCCTTGATGGCACAAAAGAGTTCATCAATCGTAACGACGAGTTCACCGTCAATATTGCACTGGTGCGCGGTGGCGAGCCGGTTCTGGGCGTAGTACATGCTCCGGTGCTCGCAAGGACCTGGTCGGGGGTTAGAGGTGCGGGCGCATGGCGACAAGAGGGGGCTGATGTCCCGCAAGAGATTCGCTGTACGAAAATGCCAGCAGAAATTGAGGCAGCCACGGTAGTGGTTGTTGCTAGTCGACGTCACGGCGCAGAGGCGCTGCAGGGCATACTCGACACGCTGAAAACAAAATTCAAGGATGTCGAACTGGTCAACATGGGCAGCTCGCTGAAGATATGTATCATCGCCGAAGGTGGCGCTGATTTTTACCCGCGGCTCGCTCCGACCAGTGAGTGGGACACGGCTGCGGCGCAGGCCGTGCTGTGTGCAGCAGGGGGCATGATCTATCAGTTGGATTTCACGCCGCTGTGCTACAACAGTAAGGAAGATTTGCTGAATCCATCCTTCATTGCTGTGGGCGATATGGAATTCGGATGGCGGGACACTCTTGGTCTCACTCGGGTACCTGCAGATTCAGCTCCGCAGTAAACAGCATCGTGCGATCCTGATCCCGCGCGAACCATTTCAGCAGCGTATCGCTGCTTTCCTGCACAAGCCCGTCATGCACGACTGTGCCATTGATGCGCACGGTGAGCGGGCGGTCAAAATCAATTTCTTCCGGGTTCAACAGCAAAGTGAATGCGCGCACGCGGAAGGACTGCACATCAATCGTGTTGTCCTCGCGCGTGACAATGACTCTGCCAGGCTCACCTTCTGTGCGCAGTTCGTCGATCAGGAGCCAGTGGTTGCGGTTGTAGCTGCCTGTGTTATTGGTCACCCATCGCACGCTGTTCGGCAAGGGGTCTCGTGTATTTTCTCTCTTGAACGCTTCGATCTCGGATCGCTTTTCCGGCAGCCAGCGAGTGTCGTGTCCACCATTTGGAATTATCGTGAACCTGTAGTCGACGCCAGACTGCTCCATGTAATCGATGTAGGGTTGTACAGAGCTGGCCGGGTATAGTGGATCGTTCTCGCCGTTGACGATGTAGAGCGGTTTGCCCAACAGATTCTCGAACGAAAGCGCATAGGTCACCACGCCAGCCGGGTTTCTCAGCACACCAGGGTTGCCAATGTAAGGCAGAAAGGCGGCCCATTCGGTCGGTTGCATGAACGCAAAGAAATAGCTGCCAGTACCACCATCGGAGACGCCAGTCATGAACACGCGGTTATCATCGACGTTATACGTGCGTTTGATGCTGCGCAAAATGGCTGGCAGGTTCTCCGCCTGATTTTCGAACCACCAGTAGGCATCGTCCCAGGCAGCGGGCACCACTACAATACGATCTTCGGCGCGCAACGAACCATAGCCTTGACGCCACAGTGGCTCATTCGGCAACGGCTTCGGACGACCGACACCGCCGTGTAGATTGAACTCGACCGGGTAGGTGCGGCGCGGATTGTAATTGTCCGGAACGAGAACGACGTAGGGATATTCCTGGCGATCCGAACCGATCCGTGACAGCTGCAATTCTCCGCGCGGCACATCGGCAGAGTAGGCCGGACCTGCCTTGATGATGCGATAAAGTGATTCGACATTATTTGTAATCGCCACCAACTGCGAGGCGGCGGCATCGCGTTCCTGAAGGGAGTTTGCGGAGAGGAATGCGCTGATGAAACTCTGCCCGCTGTCACTGCCGTTGGCAGATTGGCACTGGGCAAGAGTCAGGCAGATGATTGCGAATGTCGTTCGGCAGAGAGTTCTCATGGACTGGCATCATAAACCAGCCCGAACACCGGGCCAAACTTTCCTTTTTACGTCATAGGGACTAGGATTCAGCACACAAAACAAATTCAACATCTGTGGCTGCCAGCAGTCCTGATCAAGGGTAAAAGAATCATGTCAGTACCAGGAATATCTTTACGATGGATAACCTTATTCACTACCGCTGTCCTTTTCACGCTCATGTCACTGCCCGCTTTCACGCAGGGGTCATCCGCTCCAGCTGAAATGATTGCCCGAGCGGAGCTGGGTGATGCGAATGCCCAGCAGGCTGTTGGTGTGATGTACCAGATGGGTCAGGGTGTGGCGCCTGATGTTGTGGAAGCTGTGCGTTGGTACACCATGGCCGCAGAACAGGGCCATGCGATGGCGCAACTCAATCTGGGAATGATGTACAACTTTGGTATGGGGCTGCAGCAGGACTATGCAGAGGCCGTGAAGTGGTTCCAACTCGCAGGCGAGCAGGGTCTGCTGGTGGCTCAGGCAAATCTGGGCATGATCTACGCCAACGGCCAGGGTGTCCCGCAAGACATGGCCGAAGCGGCAAAATGGTACGGCAGGGCGGCAGAGCAGGGCGACCTGAATGCCCAGTTATATCTCGCTGAGATGTACTTTCTTGGGCAGGGCATAACGCAGGATTTCGAGCAGGCTGGCAAGTGGTATCGTCTGGCCGCCGACCAGGGTGATGCAGCCGCGCAGTACAGTCTGGCGACTATGCATCTCTCCGGTCAGGGAGTTACGCAGGACGGCGACGAGGCCGCTGCGCTGTTCTCACGTGCTGCCGATCAGGGGCATTTCTCCGCGATGTACAGCCTGGGTGTAATGTACGAAGAAGGCCAGGGTGTAGCACAGGATTACGCGCAGGCCGCTCGCTGGTACCGCGAGGCAGCGGGGCAGGGCTACTTCAACGCCCAGAATAATCTCGGCATTCTCTACGGCAATGGGCAGGGTGTTGAGCAGAATTCACTACGAGCTGGAATGTGGCTGAATGTTGCAACCAAGATTGCGTTTGGCCAGCAGCGTGCGCAGATCCAGCAGAATCGCGACAATCTGATTGCAACACTGAGCCCGGAACAGGCGGCGGAAGCGGAGCGACTGGCGGATCGGTGTATTGAATCCAATTACAGCAACTGTGATTGATCTGTTTTTGCAAGAGCTGCCGGATTTACTGACAGCTCTTGTATGATGATGCCTGACATCGAAGGGATAATGCCTTCGCTTCTTCGATTTGTTCTGCACTCATTCGAGTGCCGATGGAATCTCTGTTACGAGCAGACCTGTTGCGCTGAAAATCCGATGCAGTTGCTGCTGAAATATCAGACCACATATATGCTTGCACCAGATTCTGATCGACGCCGTAACCTGCAGCAAACATCTCACCAATGTTGTATTGCGCTTCCGAATGCCCCTGCTTTGCGGCAGCGAGGTACAGTTCAGCTGCTTTCGCATAGTTCTGTGTAATGCCATTCCCTGCGATATACATATCCCCAAGATTGAATTGTGCGGATACATTGCCGTTATCTGCTGCGGCTTGATACCACTTGGCGGCCTCCTCGAAATCGCGCTCGGTACCAGTGCCGTTGGTATACATCGCGCCGAGATTGAATTGCCCGATTGGATAGCCCCCTTCTGCGGATAGGCGTAACCACTTGAGCGCTTCTGCATAGTCGCGTGCGACTCCGTAGCCGTATTTATACATCACCCCGAGATTGTTCTGTGCAGCACTATGACCCTGCTGTGCGGCAAGCTGGTACCACTTGGCCGCTTCCTTGTAATCCTGATTGACGCTTTGGCCGTTGTCGTACATGAACCCAAGATTGAACTGTGCACGCATATGATTTTGAGCCGCCGCCAGTCGATACCAATTCATTGCCTCGGCGTAGTTCTGTGCGACGCCAAAGCCGTTGGCAAACATATTGCCGTAGTTGTATTGAGCATCGGCGTAACCTTGGCGCGTGGCAAGTTGAAACCAGCGCAACGCTTCTGAGAAATCCTGCGTAACGCCCACACCGATCGCGTAGTCGAATCCCAACTCGGTTTGGGCTGCGGCGTCGCCCTTTATTGCGCGGGCAACCAGTTCGGAGGTCTGGGCAAGCAGTAGATTGGAGTGCAGCAGACATGCGCAGAACAAGACGACTTGCGAAAGCATGCTGAGTTTCATGTCAGGTGTTCCTGAGGGTTTGGACAAATCCTATAGCCAACGGCTAACGCGGGTATTGATGTGAGGCAATGTATCGTCGAAGAGAGGGCTGAATCGTTGATTCAAATGGCAGAGGCTTACTGGTATATGAATCCTATTCTTTTGATTTAGCTGCTTTTCCTTGATGCTGGAATTGATAGATACCCCCAAAAATACCCCCAAAGTCTCGCACTCCCCCCTTCTTCCTAATCAGAAAGAAGGGGGGGTATCAACCAGCCTTCTGCAACTTTTTGGGGTCGAGATCCTTTCCTCCACTCTCTTTTGACTGACTATAGAGTTCAATCGCCATTCTCTTCAGTTCGGCAGTAGCAAACCGTTGCAGCATTTTGCGGATCAGTGGCTGATACCCAATTTGGTTATAATCGGCAATGATCTTGAATTCTTCGATCAAACTTACGGGCAGCCGAATTGAAATCAACTTGAGATCCATGCACTTATCCAAAGCGTCATGAGTCTCTTCGGATGCAACCTTTACGAACGCTTCATCCGCGCCAAGTTGACCTGACTCCCATGCTTCTGCGGTGCTTTCGATTTTCTTACTCACGATTTAATCCTCAAGTTTCAACAGGTCTTACGGTGTATCGGCTAAAACGCACATTTCTTGTATATACGAATACTTTCATCATCAGCGTCATAAGCTGACTTTACGCGAATGACTCCATCAAGAACGAATATCACCTTCAGTTTCCACCTTTTATCAGTTTCAGCAATAAACCACTGGGAAGGAGGCGTTGTTTTGTGCTCTTCTCTCGTATATTCCAACAATCCCCCGCGCCTGTTGTAAAAGCATTGTTCAACTTCTTCTGGCTGAACATTGTGCTTCTCCAGCAGTTTCTTTTGAATATGGGGAGAGAAAGTGATTTCCATAAGTTGATCATACACACATAATTTGTATATACAAACGGGGGAGGTTCTACCGAAAGAATTTGGGACATCAAGCCTTCGTCACATTTTTCCCACGAAAGGCTGGATTGTTGTGTTTTTCCACAAAGTTGACGGCATGGGTCGTCGGTGAGGGAGACTACACGATTGCGGCGCTCGCTCTCGACCTCGGCCAGTTGTTCGGGGGTAATCTCTCCTGCCTTGCGGGCCTTCTTCAGCCCTGTTGTGGCTTCTTCTACTGCGGCCTCAATCAGTGCTTTGATTTCTGGTGTGATTTCAGTTGCCATGCTTTTGCCCTCCGGGCGTTGTGCGCTCTGCGCGAAATTGCGAGCATAAAAAAACCCGCCGCAGCGGGTTCGTTTGTTTCAGGAGTTGAGATTAATTCAGTATTTTGTCTATCTCATCGAAAAAGGATTCGTCGTTGATTTCTGCCGGACTGATTGCAGCCTTCGCCACCATGATCAAGTCGGCAACGTCCTGCCCGACTTCCGCAAGAGTTTCAAGAGACGTCAAATGTGCCGCCCATTCCGCTTTGCTTGCAAGGGGTCCGGGGGAGTTGATCATGGTAGTCATCTTCATAATCCTTGCAGAGGCACCTGATGCTTCGCATTACCCAACTGAATGTAACCGCCTCTGAACTGCGATATGTTTGGCTTGAATACCTTAGCCGGGGCCTTGCCTTTGCCCATCACCAGCCATGACGGGAAGCTGCCCATCGGCTTAATGGTGCCGTCAGCTTTTACGAATTTGCAATTTTCGCCGGGGGCCACGACGACAACCGCGTGATCTTCGCCAAGTTCAAACCACTTCCCGTGCAACCAAGCCCATTCCCCGTCAGGAGTTACGGATACGCGCAAGCCCTCAAACTTCAATTCTTGTCCGGGTTCGATGCCAAAAAAGTGGGGCATCAGGATTTATCCTGAGACGCAGACTGCCTTTCCTTTTCTGATTTCGCTATGGCCTCTCTTGCCTCTTCCAGGGTTTTGTAAACCTTTATCCCGCCCTCAGCGTTGACGAATCTTGAGTCATTATCCCACTTCTTTTCGTCACTCATAATCCACCTCAAACAGCCTGTTTTCAGAGCCCCATTTTACCACTTTGAGCCTTGCGTTGCGAGGAATTAAATATTCACTTTCTCCTTTTTTATCATAAGGTTGTGATATATCTAGCCACTTCACGCCACGCTTCGCGTTGATCTTCATTACTATGTTGTTTGACACGCTGGCAAACTCCTTGCCACGGCAAAGCTGCGGCTAGTGGACAGGAAGCCCGTGTCAGTAATCTGCGTTGGTACTCCGGTGAGCACGGCGAAGCTTTTGCAAAAGTTGTAATCATCAAAGAGCAAATGTAGAGCCTCCCCTGTGGAGGATGGGTAATCCTCCCAAAACGAGTTGGATGGCAGTGGATAATTGAAGACGCGCTTGGACGAAAAAGGCCGCTAAGGCTTGAAATGCGCGGGTGTCGCTGGACGATCTGGGAAGTGCTGGGATTTGGACGTGGTGCCCAGAGGCGGAATCGAACCACCGACACGAGGATTTTCAATCCTCTGCTCTACCGACTGAGCTATCTGGGCATTAGTTATTGCGAGTCTTGCGGGGCTGCCATTTTGGCAAGGCGCGTATTAAACCCGGAGAGCCCTGCCCGAGTCAAGCGCGAGAGCAGCTCTCTTGTTGCTGTCCTTCCGAGCCTGCCCTCATGCCTCGGGAGGCACATAGCCTTCGGCTACATCGTGTTGTTCGTTCGCGAAGAACTTGTCCATCTCTTCCTGCAAATAGTGCCGATGGTCGGCGTTCATCATGCTCAATTGTTTTTCGTTGATCAGCATCGTCTGCTGCTTTTGCCATTCTGTCCAAGCCTGCTGGGAGACATTCTCGAATATCTCGCGGCCTTTCGTGCCCGGATATGGCGGAGCCTTGAGAGCAGGAAGGTCCTTTTGATACTTGCGGCAGAAAACGGTGTTGGACATTGGGATTCCTGGTGAATTGTTTGTGTGGGATTTCATGGCAGTTCCTGCAATCGGAGCAGCAATTCCTTGATCGGGGCGGCAAGACCAACCGGAATGGATTGATCAAGAGGGTACCAGAGCCAGCGCCCGGGCTCCATGGCGCCATCGGGTTCAGTGCCTGTGGCGACATGTACCGGAGTGATCTGCAGATGAAAGTGGCTGAAGGTATGTTTCACGACAGGCCAGTTTTCGGGCTTCACATTGGCGTTTCCCAGCCACTGATGACAGAACTCTTCGATCTGCCGGGCGTCTGCGAGTTCCGGAAAACTCCACAGCCCCCCCCAGATGCCGCTTGGTGGACGCTTTTCCAGAAGGACACGACCGCTTGCAGATACGCACATCAGCATATGGGTGGCTCTGGTCGGAATCGCCTTCGATTGTTTGCGGTGCGGGAACTCGTTGACTGTTCCCTGCGCCAGCGCCCTGCAACCCTCCCGCAGAGGGCAGTTCTCACATAGGGGTTTGCTGCGAGTGCAGACCGTGGCACCCAGATCCATCATGGCCTGAGTATAGGCGGCGAAGTTCTTGTCGGGCGTGGAGTCCTCGGCAATGATCCATAACTGTTTCTGTACCGCTGGCAAGTCCGGCCAGCCGGGGATCGCGTGATAGCGGCACAGCACCCGCTTGACGTTGCCATCAAGGATGGGCGCGCGAGTGCCGGTGCCCAGCGACAATATGGCGCCAGCCGTCGAGGGACCGATGCCGGGCAATTCACAGAGCTCTTCAACTGTGCGCGGAAACTCACCGGCCATATCCCGGCTGACGATGCCAGCACTGCGATGCAGGTTTCTGGCTCTTGCGTAATAACCCAATCCTGTCCACAGGTGCAGCACCTCATCAATGGGTGCGGCCGCGAGGCTGTGTACATCAGGGTAGTGCTGCATGAAGTTCAGGAAGTAAGGGATGACTGTGCTGACCTGAGTCTGCTGCAGCATGATCTCGGAAATCCATACCCGGTATGCGTTGGGCTGTTCCTGCCAGGGCAGATGGTGGCGTCCGCTGTGTGCGAACCAGTCCAGGACGGCGCGGGAGAATTCGGAACTTTTCATTGGTGACAGCGCTACGACGTCCTCATCGCAGGATACGATCCAGCAGGCCGCGGGCAGCATCCTGCAGATCCTGCGGTACCTGGTCGGTCACCGCGTCCTGCACCCGGCGCTGTACTTCATTGCGTGATATCTGCACAAACAGGTCGCGTACCTTGCTGAAGTCCGGGCCGCAGTACTGACTCACTTCACTTGCGAACGTGGCATTACATACTACCGGCCAGCCTACTCCTTGATAGAGAGGGGCGACGGGAACAGTCTGCTCAGCAGGCTCTCCGAAGGCGGTCAGCAGAACATCGTAGTTGAAGCTCTCGGCGGGCAGGTCGATGCCGCCATTGGCGGAGATTTCGAAGTTGTCCATCACTACATTCAGTAGCTGGTTCTGTGCTATGCCGCCAGAGAGAATAAGGTGGCCCTCGAGGGTGTTGAAGCGGACCACGTCCGGCCACCGCTGTGCGAGGTCGCCGGTACCGGCGGGGCTCAGCACGGAAACGGAGGAAAACACCTGTTTGATGATGCTGATGTCGATAGCGTTATCAGCCAGGTTGAAGCTGGATGTGCCACTGATGCTGTTGAGCAGTTCATTGACCGTTCTGCCACGTGCGGTGTGGAGGGATTCAAGGTTGAAGCGTCCCTCCGCGAAACGGGCGGCGGGCAGCGCTTGTGCCAGTTGTGCCACGTTTACGTTCTGTATGGAACCAAGAGCGTTCAGGCTGGGTGGATTCTGACGAGTGTCCAGGTTGATGGTGCTGGTGAGTTGACCGTTGTAGAAGCCGACGGGCGGGACGTCCAGATTCAGTACCCCGTTCTGCACTGTCAGTCCGACATTGACGTTGGTGAAGGTCAGTCCGGCTAATGCGAGCGTATTGATGCGATGTGTGCCCTGCACGTTCATGCTGTTAAGCAGTTCAATGGGCAGCGGCGTGTCCTGTGAAGGGGCTGCGGGCGCGGAGGCGACTGTGGCAGCCGGTTCCTCAGGTGATATCTCTTCAGAGGACAGCGTCGGCTCTTCGAGCGGAGAGCTGGTATAGCGATTCAAATCCAGCACATCAGACGCAAGGTTATAGCGCAGGTTTGCCGGAGCGTTGCCGGAGCCGAGGGTATAGGCAGCATCAGCGTTCAAGCGCATATCGTCCAGTGCGAGTGTCAGCATAGGGACATTGATTTGCTGGCTGTTACCGTTGAACTCCACCTGGATGCTGAATTGGTCGCTGTCGGCACTGTAATCCCCAGGTAGTGCGAGGGCTGAATCTGCCGCCTCACGTACATAGAGGTCGAGGAAGTCGCTCAATGGGAAGGTATTGCTTGCCAGTGAACCACTCCACGACAGATTGTTGTGAAAGTCCTGTGCGACCAGTGAGCCGGAGAACTGCAATGGGTTGAGTTTGAGCATCAGGTTGTCGAAACGGGCATTGCCTGCCGCGTAATCGATTGTCGCATTGCTGGCAATACTGACAGTGGCGGCTTGGCCGGCAGTGTTGTCCGCGACATTGAAGGACAACTCAAACGGGAAGGGGCGGCTCTCCAGGTTGGTGTTTTGGCTGGTCAGATTCAGGTTGCTGAAGGAGGTATTGATGCCGCGCTGGGCATCCTGGATAGAAAGGCTGGCGTTGCTGACAGTGATCTGTTGGATGCTTGCCGCGATCTCTGTTGCTTCGGCCGAAGCGGTTGGTGCGGCAAGGGGCGCGGTCGCGGCGTTGTCAGCCGTCTGCCAGTTGCTCACGCCATTGGCATCCACCAGCCAGTTGATATGCAGATTGCTGGCAATGAACTCCTGCATCTCTATGCGACTGTCCACCAACGCCCAGGGATCAATCTTGATGGCGATAGAGGACAGGGAGGCGAGTTCCGAGCGTGATCCGCCATTGGTCAGGCGCAGATCTCGCATGCTCAGGCCGAAAACTGGAGTAAACGCCCAGTCAATCTCGCCAGCGATGTTCAGTTGCAGTCCGGTCTGCTGCGCGAACAGGGACTCTATCGCAGGCTTGTAGCGGTCCGGGCTGATGACCAGAAACAGCAGGGCAAGAGCCGCTACTGCAAAGACAATGACTGAGCCGAGTGTGAGCAAAAGAACACTGATAAGTTTTTTCATGAGCAGAAGTGTACTGCAAAGTGGCGCGCAGGGGCAGCGTCCAACCGCTTGAAGTGCCGACGATTTCACGCTTAGCAGCGCTGCACGATGGGAATGTTTGCTTTCAAAGCCCTGGCGCTGCCCGTATAATGCGCGGCACTGAAACCCTGAGAAAACGGGGAAAATGGGGAGATCTGATGTCATTGCGACAGGCGACAGTGGAACGAAACACGAAGGAAACGCAGATCAAGGTATCTGTGAATCTGGATGGCACGGGTGTGCTCAATTCTGATACGGGCCTGCCGTTCCTTGATCACATGCTGGATCAAGTGGCGCGTCATGGGCTGATCGACATCACTGTGAAAGCCGTGGGTGATCTGCATATTGATGCGCATCACACCGTCGAGGATCTCGGTATCACATTGGGCATGGCGTTCAACAAGGCGCTCGATCGCAAGGGTATTCGTCGCTATGGCCACGCCTATGTGCCGCTTGATGAGGCGCTCTCCCGCGTGGTGATCGACTTCTCCGGTCGTCCGGGTCTGGAGTACCACATTCCGTTTACTCGCGGCGCGGTCGGTGGTTTCGATGTCGATCTGTTCCACGAATTTTTCCAGGGCTTCGTGAATCACGCATTGGTGACGTTGCACATCGACAATCTGCGCGGGGTCAACTCGCACCATCAGATCGAGACCGTGTTCAAGGCCTTCGGCAGAGCACTGCGCATGGCGATGGAAATCGACCCGCGCAGCAGCGATGTCATCCCCTCGACCAAGGGCTCGCTGTAAGCCATTCGCCACTAGAAACTGACGCTATGAATAAAGTCGCCGTTATCGATTATGGAATGGGCAACCTGCATTCCGTGGCCAAGGCCGTGGAATACGTTGGCAGGAATGTCTCTGTCAGCGTCACCAGCGATGCTCAAACCATTCTGCAGGCTGATCATGTCATCTTCCCCGGCGTGGGTGCGATCCGTGATTGCATGGCGGAAATTCATCGTCTGCATATCGACGAGATAGTAGCTGAAGTCATTCGTAGCAAGCCGTTGCTCGCCGTGTGCGTTGGCATGCAGGCATTGATGGATTCCAGTGAAGAGAATGGCGGTGTGGAGTGTCTCGGGCTGGTATCCGGGCGCGTGCGTCTGTTCAACAACGCGGGTAGTGGCAATGCTGTTGCGCACGTGGACGAAGATGGCAGCAAGCTCAAGGTGCCGCACATGGGCTGGAACAGTGTGCAGCAGGTGGACAGGCATCCGTTATGGGCTGGCATTGAAGACGGCAGTCGTTTCTACTTCGTGCACAGCTACTATGTGGAGTTGGGTGCGCAGGAGAAAGCTTCCGGTGTCACACAATACGGCGTGGAGTTCACCGCCGCCCTGAACAAGGAAAATATTTTCGCAGTGCAGTTCCATCCAGAAAAAAGTCAGCACAGTGGTTTGCAGTTGCTGAGCAATTTTCTGAAGTGGGATGGAACAACTCAATGACAAGGTTGAACTGATTCATGTTGGTAATCCCCGCAATCGATTTGAAAGACGGTCAGTGCGTACGCCTCAAACAAGGCCGCATGGAAGACTCCACTGTATTCTCCGATGACCCGGTAAAGACCGCCGGACACTGGGCAGCGCAGGGGGCTCGTCGCCTGCATCTGGTGGATCTGAACGGTGCCTTCGCAGGTGTGCCGATCAATGGCGAAGTCGTGAAGACCATCGCGAAGGCATATCCGCAATTGCCGTTGCAGATTGGCGGCGGCATCCGCGATCTGGACACAATTGCGCGCTATCTCGACAACGGCGTGACCTGGGCGATCATCGGCACACAGGCAGTGAAGAATCCTGCGTTCGTTGCCGAGGCGTGCAAGGCATTTCCCGGCCACATCATCGTCGGGCTCGACGCGATGAACGGCATGGTGGCGACCGACGGTTGGGCCAATGTCTCCAATGTCAATGTGATTGATCTGGCACGTCAGTTCGCCAACGACGGCGTGGAAGCAATCATCTATACCGATATCGCCAGAGACGGCATGATGCAGGGTGTGAATGTTGCCGCGACCGTCGCGTTGGCGGAAGCATCGCCCATTCCAGTCATCGCTTCGGGCGGTGTGAGTCGTATTGAAGACATTCATGCACTGCAGGTGGTGGCAAGAACGCACACGGGTGGCGGCATCATGGGCGCAATCACTGGCCGCGCCATCTACGAAGGCGCACTTGATCTTGCCGAAGCACAACGCTTCTGCGATGCGGCGCAAAACAGATGAAGGTTTGACGAGGCAGCAACGATGGCTCTGGCAAAACGAATAATTCCCTGTCTGGATTGCGACAAGGGCCGCGTGGTCAAGGGCGTCAAGTTTCTCGACATTCGCGACGCCGGTGATCCTGTGGAGATTTCGAAGCGCTACAGCGATGCCGGCGCAGATGAGATCACCTTTCTCGATATTACCGCCAGCCATGAAGGCCGAGAGACCACTGTGCACACCGTCGAGGCTATTGCAGGTCAGGTCTTCATTCCGCTGACAGTCGGCGGTGGCATTCGCACCCTCGAAGACATCCGCACCATGCTCAACGCTGGCGCCGACAAGGTCTCCATCAATACCGCCGCCGTGTTCAATCCCGATTTCGTGCGCGAGGCTGCCGAGCGCTTCGGTTCGCAGTGTATTGTGGTTGCCATGGATGCGAAGAAAGTCAGTGCGCCCGGTGAAAAGGATCGTTGGGAAATCTTCACCCACGGTGGACGCAAAGCGACAGGCATCGACGCAATCGAATGGGCGAAACGCATGGTGAGTTATGGTGCAGGCGAGATACTGCTGACCAGCATGGATCGCGACGGCACCAAGAGTGGATTTGATCTGCCTCTCAATCGTGCGGTGAGCGAGAGCGTGTCAGTGCCGATCATCGCCTCGGGTGGTGTTGGCAATCTGCAGGATCTGGCGGACGGTGTGCTGGAAGGTAAAGCCGACGCGGTGCTTGCTGCCAGTATCTTCCACTTTGGTGAATACACGATTCCTGAAGCGAAGCGTTATATGGCCAACAAGGGCATCACAATGCGTCTGTAGCAGGCGGTTTCTGCAGCGCGATCATAGCTGATGCAGAAATCAATTCGATGTTCTGCTCTGCCAGTGTCGGCAGTGCCATCTCCAGATAGTCAAGCGTCTCCTTGTAGGGATGTCCGATCCCCACCGCACTGCCTTTCTCGCGAGCTACTTTCAGCAGTCTCTGGAATTCCCGGTCAATATTTTCCGCAGTGGCGATGTTGTCGAGAAAAACATTGCGTGTGACAGTCGGCACTTCCTGCTCACGAGCAATGCGCCCGGCAACGCTGCCCGCTGTCGTGAGACTGTCGACAAAATAGAGTTCGTGCTTCTTCACAGCCTCCATTACCCACTGCATCTGCGTTTCCTGTCCCGTCAGCTCACTGCCCATGTGATTGTTCACGCCCTGCAGATGTGGCACTGAAGCAATAGCGGCTTCGAGAGTAGTCATGAATTCGTCGCGGCTTAACTGATCTGTGAGTCCGCCGGGTCCAAGTGGCATTTGCGCCAGATTACTCATGGGCGCGTGCAGCATCACTTCCTTATGAAGAGCGTGTGCCTGTTCTGCCAGCTCGGTGCCGAACGGTGTGTGTGGCAGTACGGCATAAGTGACTGCGCCGGGAAGTGCAACCGCGCGAGCGCCAAGCGGTTCGCTGTTGCCGATGTCGTCGATGATGATGGTGATGTACACCTTGTCCGGCGAAGGCACGAATTGCGGTGCAGAGATCCGATCCGGTACTGTGATGAGGACATCTGGCACTTCTGAGGTGGTCGTGATGGAAGTGACGGCAGGGTTATCTTCGGTTGTCGGTTGAAATTGTTCCGGCTCTGCGGGCGGTTCGGAGTTGGTGTCCGCCGGAACAGACATGTCGAAGACTGTTGCAGTTTGTTCTTCCGGCGCTTGCTCCGAAGATTGCACAGAGCTGCTGGAGCCATTGATGCTGAAAATCATTATCAGCACCATGCCCAGGACGCCCACACTCATCATGATGAAAGGATGTGGGTTGTCGAGAATGGCCTGGATAAATGGGTCGCGCGGTGGCTTGCCCGGTTTGAAGGGCATGGGGCCGGTGTTGTTGCTGTTCAACTTGATCTATCTCTCTGTTCGGGCATGCCTCAGGGAATGCGAGTCTCTGTCAGGCGAGTGGCCGGTCGGCGTCCCCGGGCAGACTCCAGAATATTGAGTCCACGCAGCAGGGTCAGCGCTTCCTGAAGTTGATAGTCGGTGACTACCACTTGCTCTGCTGTCACCGTAGGTCTTGGTTCGCGCACAACATCGTCGAGATCGTTACCGTTGCGCAGATGGCCCCCGAGATTCTCCTCGGTAATGCCTGCTCTGCCAGTAGTGCGTGTCACCAAGCCCTCTTCGATCACGATATCAGGGTTGATGCCCTGCGCCTGAATCGAGCGGCCATCGGGCGTGTAGTAGAGGGAAGTAGTCAGTTTGATGGCGCGATCATTTGCCAGCGGCATGACAGTCTGCACCGAGCCCTTGCCGAAACTGCGTGTGCCCATGATGACAGCGCGGCCGTGATCCTGCAGCGCGCCGGCGACAATCTCCGCCGCCGATGCCGAGCCACTGTTGATCAGTACCACCATCGGCACACCTTCACTGGGATCATCTTCGTGTGCGTAGTATTCCAGTTCGGCCTGATTGTGGCGACCCTGGGTGTAGACGATCTTGCCTTCCGAAATGAAGGCGTCAACTACGTCGACAGAAGCCTGCAGGATGCCGCCGGGATTGTTGCGCAGGTCCAGCACGAGGCCTTTGAGCTCTGGATGTTCGGCTTTGATATCGGTCAGTGCTTCCAGCACCTCTTCGCCTGTGTTGACCTTGAATTGAGAGATGCGAAGGTAGGCATAGCCCTGCTCAAGCGCTCTCTGTCTTACGCTGGCCACTTCAATGGCTTCCCTGACCAGAGTGAACTTCAGTGTCTCCGGCTCGCCTTCACGCAGAATGCCGATCACGATGGAAGTGCCGATTTCGCCACGCATCAGTTCCACCGCCTCGTTGATGGGGAGTTCGCGCAGCAGTTGTCCGTCGATTTCAATAATCAGGTCGCCGGGCAGTATTCCGGCACGATCGGCGGGCGTGCCATCAATTGGGGTGATCACTTTGATGAAGCCATCCTGCTCGCCTACCTCAATGCCGAGGCCACCGAACTCACCCTGAGTGGTTTCCTGCAATGAGTCGTAGTCCTGGGAATTCAGATAGGCAGAGTGTGGATCAAGGCCAGCGAGCATACCTTTGATGGCGTATTCCAGCAGGGTCTTGTCGTCGATGGGCTGCACATAGGCATTGCGGATATTGTCCAGCGCTTCGGTGAATATACGGACTTCTTCCATAGGCAGGGGAAGTGGTTCCCTGGCCTGGCGTTGGGCCTGCCCGTGATCCGGGCTCTGGGCAAGCAGCGGCATACTGATGGCAAGCAGCGACATCGCGAGTGCGCGCCGTGCGATGTGACTCATGGAGAAAGTTGGACGGGTGAATCTGTTCATGTGTGTACCTCTGCGAGACCTGCCTGTGCGCTAAGAGACCTGCCGGGCGCCGAATGTCTTCTGGTTCTGGTCGATGCGGCAGGATAGCACGGGTTCAAGTGGTTGCCACTGAGCTGGCTTCGCTTGCGAGCAAACTCATTACTACAGACACCAGTCGGCCGGGTCCTGCGCCTGGCCGTTATGACGAATCTCGAAATAGATGCCGGGGCTGTTCAGGCCGCCATTGGTTCCCGCAGTAGCGAGAGCCTCGTTGCGATTCACCCAGTCTCCTGTTCGCTTGATCAGGGTCTGGTTGTTGGCGTACAGACTCAAATAACCCTCACCATGATCGACAATCACCAGCAGCCCCGAACCACGCAGCCAGTCCGAGAACACCACGCGTCCGGGGTGAATGGAGCGCACTGGTGAACCCGCATCTGCGGCCAGCACGATGCCTTGACGATGCAGATTTCCGTCGCTGTATGCCGCCCCGAAGACATTCATGCGGCGACCGTCGACCGGCCATGGCAGATTGCCTCGTGCTTGCGAGAACGGCGTCAGTTGTTCCGGTGGTGGGATGTTGGCGATGGCGTCGGCAATCTGCTCGACCAGATCTTCAAGTCGTTCGCGGTCTTCGGTTAATTGTTGGAGTTCGCCGCTGCGCAGAGCGATGTCGCTGTCCAGCTCTGCAAGCAGTGTACTGCGCGTGGCACGGTTTTCGTTGAGAGACGCCAGTTGTCTCTCCAGCTCTGCTTGACGGTTCAGCAGTTCCTGATTGGCAGCCTCTATGCCTGCCGTGGTTTCAGCCAGTTCAACAAGCGTTGCACGAAAGGCATGGATTTGAGCGAGACGTGCGTCGTTGAAATCGCTGTAGTAACGCAGCATCCGGCCGCTCAGCGCCGGGTCTTCCTGATTGAGCAGAAGCTTCAGGTAGCTTTCCTGACCGCTCATGTAGGAGGCGCGCAGTGCGCGTTTGACCATATCTTCCTGTGCGTCACGGGCAAGTTCGAGTTCCGAGCTGCGCTCGGTGAGGACATCCAGTTCCTGCTCCACTGTCGTGATGGCTGCTTCGTTTTGCGTTATCGCGGCAGTGGCAGTATCGATTGCCTGAGTCGCTTCGCGCAGCGCGCGTTCCAGATCACTGCGATTATTGGCTGCGGAGTTGAGCCATTCCTCGATTTCGGTGATCGCCGCATTGATTCGGGAGAGTTGCTCCTCTGGGATATCTTCTTCGGCGGCGTTGCAGTGCCCGGAAGCCAGAAGAACTGGCAACAGCAACACGAGCAGTAAACGCAGAGGCATCATCGTCGAAGTCCTGGCAAGTTGTTCCGGGTAATAGTTCCGGATAAAAAGTAACTTGCATCCAATGGTAGGCTGACTGAAAAGGGGGCTTAGTTGCTTTTTTGCATAAGCACCTTGCCGGTCATTTCCGGGGGCACAGGGATTTCCATCAGGGCCAGCAGCGTAGGGGCGATGTCGCACAGGCTGCCTGTCTCCTTGAAAGACCAATTCCTGTTGCCTACATACACCAGAGGCACCGGTCCGCTGGTGTGCGAAGTCAGTGGCTGACCGGACTCATCATCGACCATCTGCTCCACGTTGCCGTGGTCGGCAGTGATCAGGCACTGACTGTCAGTTTCGCGGATCGCCTGAGTGATTCTGCCCAGGCAAATGTCGAGCGCCTCCACTGCCTTGACTGCTGCGCTGAAGCTGCCGGTATGACCTACCATGTCGCCATTGGCATAGTTGCAGATGATGGCGTCGTAGGTGCCGGAGCGGATGGCGTCCACCAGTTTGTCCGTCACCTCGAAGGCGCTCATTTCCGGCTGCAGATCGTAGGTCGCGATATTGGGTGATGGGATCAAGGTGCGTGTCTCTCCCTCGAAGGGCTCCTCACGACCACCGCTGAAGAAGAAGGTGACGTGAGCGTATTTCTCGGTTTCGGCGATGCGCAGTTGAGTCTTGTGCAGACGCTCCAGGTATTCGCCGAAAACATTGTCCATCGGCTGTGGTGGGTAGGCGCAGGGGGCTTCGATGTTGGCCGCATATTCTGTGAGGGTCACGAAGTCGCCCAGCACGGGTTTGCATTCGCGCACGAAGCCCTCGAAGTTTGGATCGGTGAAGGCGCGAGTCAGTTGACGAGCGCGGTCGGAGCGGAAATTCATGTAAATCACGGTGTCGCCGTCTTCAATGTGGATCGGACTCTCACCTGTCGGAGTGATGCTGGTGGCTTTCACGAATTCGTCGTCTTCACCACGTGTATAAGCGGCATTGAGTGCTGCCTCCGGCGTAGCAAACTGGAAATCCGCCTTGCCTGCCGTCAGCAGATCGTAGGCTGACTGCACACGGTCCCAGCGGTTGTCGCGGTCCATTGCGAAGTAGCGGCCAATGACGGAAACGATGCGGCCGCCGCACTCCTGCAGTTTTGCCTCGGTCTTCTGCAGCGAAGCCAGTGCGCTGCGCGGAGGGGTATCGCGGCCGTCCAGAAAGGCATGCACATAGATTCTCTCAGCGCCGCGCTGGCTGGCGAGATCGATCATCGCGATGATCTGGTCCTCGTGGCTGTGAATTCCGCCGGGTGAAATCAAACCAAGGATGTGGACGGCCTTGTCTGCGAGGATGGCCTTGTCGACGCCATCTACCAGTGGCTCGTTCAGGTAGAAAGTGCCATCTTCAATCGCCTTGTCGATACGGGTCAGGTTCTGGTAAACGATGCGTCCGGCACCCAGATTCATATGGCCGACTTCAGAGTTGCCCATCTGCCCCGTTGGCAGGCCCACTGCCATGCCGGATGTTGTGATCAGCGTGTGTGGGCAGGTGCGCCACAGTTCATCCCATACCGGCGTATGCGCGGCACTGATGGCGTTGTGTTCGGTTTCCTCACGATAACCCCAGCCGTCGAGGATGAGGAGCAGGGCAGTTTTCTTGGCAGCTGGAGCGGGGGATGAAGTCATGACAGCGAAAAGTCCGGTTCTCTGAAGGTTGAAATGATCGACGCCCATGCCAGTACTGCGGCACATTGCCGGTGGGCGACACGAAGGCCGGCCATTATCGCGGAAACTGTCCGGCATAGCGAGACGGTGGAGGGTTGTGCATTGGGGATTGGGCGCAATCCAGGGCAAACCTTCTTTATGCCCATGCGGGCGTGTATACTGCACCCCTTTTTTGCAGGGTGTCAGGCCGCAAATGGCCTTGAAACCTTGCCTGTGCGGCGCCCCTCAAAGGTGCTGGAGAGTTGTTTGCAATATGGCACAATTTATTGAATTTGTTGGGAATCACTGGATACTCTCCACGCTGTGGGTAGCACTGGTCACGGCGTTGATTCTGCATAGGAGCAAGACCTCCGGCGAGTCCGTCAGTGCTCAGCAGGCAGTCATGCTGATCAACCGTTCCGACGCCGTGGTAGTGGATATCCGTGACAAGAAAGACTTTGACGCAGGCCACATCGTGGAGGCCATCCATATCCCGCTGGCCAAGTTGGGCACAAGAGTGACAGAGCTTGAAAAGCACAAGTCCGTTCCGGTGATAGTGGCCTGTCGTCTTGGGCAGCATTCGGCAGACGCCATCAAGGTGCTCAGAAGCGCGGGCTTTACCAATGTGCTGC
Source organism: Gammaproteobacteria bacterium (assembly GCA_030682575.1). Classification (GTDB taxonomy): domain Bacteria; phylum Pseudomonadota; class Gammaproteobacteria; order Pseudomonadales; family Pseudohongiellaceae; genus UBA5078. The sequence continues at coordinate 198,209 of JAUXNX010000005.1, read as the reverse complement.
GCCTTAGTGGCGGCATGACCGAATGGCGGGCCCAGAGCCTGCCGCTGGTGCAGAAGTAAAGTGCCGCAAATCGAACGTCAGGATTGGAAAAATAAAGTCAGACCTCACTTGAAGTCCTGAATCAGGACATCATAAACAGCAGTACCAACAACAACTGAAAAGCAATGCAGGAATCGACATGGCAGAAAACACTCCAGATCAGAACAACACCTCCGCACCCACAGCACCCGAAGCCGGTGCGGCGAATGGACAGGAAGCGAAAGCGGCCGGTCCGGCCTTCGCCCTGCAGCGCATATACCTGAAGGATGCCTCTTTCGAATCACCCCGCAGCCCTTTGGTTTTCCAGGGTCAGTGGACACCGAAGATCACGTTCAACCTGGGTAGCAAGAGCACTCGCGTTGCTGAAGGCGTCTTTGAAGTAGTGCTGACCATAACTGTGGAAGCCAAGCTTGAGGACAATCCCGCGTTTCTGGCAGAAGTGCATCAGGCCGGTATCTTCACCTGTGCCGGGCTGACTGACAGCGATCTGGAGCATGTGCTGGCAGCAGTTTGCCCGAACATCCTCTTCCCTTACGCCCGCGAAGCCATTGATGGTCTGGTGGTGAAGGGCAGCTTTCCCCCCATCAATCTGGCACCGGTCAATTTCGACGCGCTCTACGTGCAGTCAAAGCAGCGTCAGGCTGCTGAGTTGGCACCTGCAGTGGAAGGCGGCGCAGCTAACTGATCAGGGCTGTATGCAGGAGCGGGCATATTCGCGAACAGGGCCCACTCCTGCATGCAATCAGTCCTCGAATTTGAAATTCATCTGTCGCAGCGCCTCATACACCACAATCGCCACGCTGTTGGACAGATTCAGGCTGCGGCTGCCTTCCCGCATGGGCACACGCAGAACCTGTTCCGATGGCAGCGCCTCGCGCAGTGACGCTGGCAATCCCCTCGTCTCGGGGCCGAATACCAGAATGTCTCCTGCGCGAAACGCTGTATCTGCATAATTTTTTGTTCCCTTGGTGCTGAGCGCAAAGATGCGTCCCGGCAGCTCCAGCGTCAGAAATTCCTCCCATGATTCATGCACACTCACGCGCTCCACTTCGTGGTAGTCCAGCCCCGCGCGGCGTACCTGCTTGTCATCAATCGAGAATCCGAGCGGTTTGATCAGGTGTAATCGTGTCCCGGTGTTGGCCGCAAGACGAATGACGTTGCCCGTGTTTGGGGGGATTTCGGGTTGAAATAATACGATGTGCAGCACGGCTGAAAGGCCTTGTTCAGAGAATTTACGGGTTAGAGTATTTGGGTCTGGTTTGCAATCCCCTGTTCTTGGGGGTAATGGTTGTTTCTGGATGCCCTTATGAGGCACATGCACTGTTCATTATTTGAGCGTAATCTTACCCAAAACGGCCTGTTTGCCGAATAAAATCGACCCCAAATGTACCCATTAAGGCTATAATTTGCTATATAAATTACGTACTTAACAGGTATAATTCATGCGCTTTACCCATATTCTTGGTTGTTGATCGGATTTTGAGCGTAAGTCTTCACGAATCGGGCTGCTGCAAATCGATGATCGCAGTGAATAGTCAGCATGGCTGACTGCACGCCCAACGTAGATGATGCTCACCGACGACGAGGTTTCTAGTGCTGCAAATGTTTCGCCGAAAAGTGCAGGCCCCCGGGCTGACAGGACTGGCCCTGGGCGATCAGCATTTTACGCTTGCTCACGTTACCCGTCAGCGGGATCAGATTCTGCTTGATCAGTGCGTGCAGGTGGAATTTCGCAATCCGCAACAACTTCGCGAGACACTCCCCGGCCAGGTGGCTGAGATGAATCTGCAGGGCAGTGCCTGCAACGCCGTTCTGGGTGCGCGCGACTACAACCTGTATCTGGTCGAATCCCCTGCCGTCGAGCCTGATGAATTGCGCGCTGCCGTCCGGTGGAAGATCAAGGATCTGATCGACATTCCCGCAGAGGACGCAGTCATCGATATTTTCCCCGTCCCTGAGGATGCCTTCCAGGGGCGCAGCAAAATGCTTTACGTTGTGGCGGCCGTGAAGTCACGGGTGGAGCAGCTCATCGAACTGTGTCAGCGCGCGGATCTTGAGCTGGCCGCGATCGACATTCCAGAGATGGCGATGAGAAACATCACGCAGCGTTTTGCCAACGATGACAACAGCCTTGCCTTTGTGGCACTGAAGAGCCAAGGCAGCACCATGAACATTACACGACACGGCAACCTGTACCTGGCGCGCAAGATCAACACCCAGCTGGGGCCCAATGTGGTGAATTCCCATGAGTGGGAATCGCTGCGAGACAGGCTGGTGCTGGAGATTCAGCGCTCGCTGGACTATTACGAAAGCCAGATGGGGCAGGATCCTGTGTCCAGAATTCTGATAGCGCCCAGAGGCAACGATACCCAGGCTATCGTTGAGAGCCTGCGCGAAGCGATGTCCGTGCCGGTTGCCGCGCTGGATTTTGCCGCGGAGTTTGAAAGCTCCGCAGAGATCAGTGATGAGACCAAGAACGCCTGCATGCTGGTGTTGGGTGCATCACTTCGCAGTGATCTGCTGATGGCGGGGGGCTGACAGGTGGACGGTGGCAGACTGACACAACAGGTCAACCTGTATCTTCCGGAGTTCCGACCCAGGCGAGACTGGTTGACACTGGAGCGCCTCGCCGTGCTGATCGGGGGTTTCGTGATTCTGATGGGAGTTCTCGCCGGAGTCGACTACTCGCGTCGTTACCTGCTGCAGCAGCAGCTGGACGAGATACGCATTGCGCTTGCAGCCCAGACGCGCGCAACCGAGCAGGTCGAGAGCACTCTTGCCAGCAGAGCCACAGATCAAAGATTGCTGGATGAGGTCAGTGCACGCGAGGCCAGTCTGGCGCAGCTCAACGGCACGCTGGAAACTCTTCGCAGTGTCAGTCAGGGTAACCTGAATGGATTTTCCGAGCATCTCAAGAATCTGTCCGGAGCTTCCTTCGATGGCATCTGGTTGACCGATATCAGAATCACCAATGGCGGAAGGTCGGCGCATCTGCAGGGCAATGCTGTCGACAGTTACATGGTGCCGAATTTTGTTGATCGATTGACGGCAGGCTGGGTGCAATCGGAAGGTTGGCGCTTCACGCGCTTGAGCGGAAGCATGACTGGCGAGGGCGGGGCGAATGCCGCGAGAGGTGATGCTGCACCGGCCTCGGGTATTGTCGGCCCTGTGGCTGCAGTTGCAGGTTCAGTTGCTTCCGAGGTGACGACCACTCCCTCAGCAGCTTCTGGTGCCCCGACAGTTCCTGGCACTTACCGGTTTGTTCTGGAGACACAGTAATGGCGGCAAATCAGCAAATGCTCAAGCTGCGCGCTGCGTACGATACAAGGCCGCCTGCGGAAAAGGTCATACTGGGCATATTGCTGGCAGCAGTGATTGGCTGGCTTTACCTGATCATGGTGTCTGATCCGGTCAAGGCTGAAATTGCCCTGATGCAGCAGCAGATTACGACGTCTGAAACACAGATGGCGGCGTTGCAGGCCCGTCAGCAGCGAGCAGAGGCCAGCAGTCAGCAGGATCCGAATCGCGCCGCACGACAGCGGTTGGAGAGGCTGACAGCAGATGAGTCGGTGGCCAGAAGCCAATTGGATGCCTTGACCGGTAGCGTCATCAGCCCGCTGTCGATGAACAGATTGTTGACCAGTGTGCTGGATCTGCATCCTGGGTTGCGATTGACGCGAGTTGAGAATCAGGCGCCACAGCAGTTGTCCGGAAGGGGCGCTGCGGTTAGTGCACAGCGTGTTTTCAGGCACGGCCTTCTTCTGGAGTTTCAGGGCGATTTTCTCAGTACGCTGGGATATTTGGTGTATCTGGAGAGTCTCTCGGAAAATTTTTATTGGGACAGTCTGGAGATGGTTGCTCATGAGTGGCCAAGTGCAGTGATCCGGCTGCAGATACATACACTGAGCATGGAGGAAGGATTTGTTGGGGTGTAAAAAACAACTGACATTTCTGCTGTCTGTGCTGCTTCTGACGAATGTGGCAGCAGCGCAACAGAGTATCGTGATTGATGGCGTGAGCTATCGAGACCCGACTCGACCTGCAGGGGCTACGCTTTCGCAGACCGAGTTCGCCGCTGTGCCGGGGCGTCCCACCTACACGGTGACATTCATCCGTGCGGGCAGTACGAACAACGTTGCGGTGATCAACGGTCAAGTGGTCAGCCGTGGCGACAGGATTGATGGTGCCCTTGTCAAAGCAATCGATGATGATTCGGTATTGCTTGAGGTCAATGGCGAAACGCTGGAAATCAGTACGTTCCGGGCAAACTTTCGCACCCCGGCGTCAGCGCCGTAATGGTGACGATCATTGAAGCGGTGATGGCTGGTACCGAGCCGTTACAGCAGAAGAGTGGAGTAGAGATGGCGGATTTTTCTAAGCAGGCAGACAAAGTGCAGCGATTGTGCCGACCATTCGGTGCAGGATTGCTCGTGGTGTTTTGTCTGTTCATCACGGCATGTTCCGTGACCGGAGCACGCCCGACTCCCGACACGACCTTGCTCAACAACATGCAGGACATTCTTGTGCAGGCGGAGCAGTCTCATGCGCCAGTGCTGGAGGCTCCCCGACAGCAGGCTCTTGATGAGTTGATGCCAGGCCTTTCAATTTCCGATGATTTGCTGGTGCCGGTTGAGGAGCGATTCAACATCGCGGCCAACAACGAGAATGCCCGCGATTTCTTCAACAACCTGGTAGCAGGCACGGATTTCGGTGTGTTGGTAAGCCCGAATGTGTCGGGCACCATCAGCATTTCCCTGCCGGGCGTGACCATCGACGAAGTGATGCAGGCTGTGCAGGAAACCTACGGTTACATCATTACCCGCAATGGCAATATCTATCAGGTGCAACCTGCCAGCATGCAGTCGCGAATTTTCACCATTGATTACCTGAACGTGCGTCGTGCCGGTTCTTCGAATGTGCAGGTCAGCAGTGGTAATTCGGGAATTGGAAGCAATTCGAGCCTGGGTGGATTGGGCGGACTGAGTGGTGGATTAAGCGGACTTGGGGGTGGCTTGAGTGGTTTGGGGGGTACTTCCAATCTTGGCGGCTTGGGAAGTTCCTCTGGATTTGGTGGCGTTTCCCGCGGTGGTGGCGGTGGTCAGGTAAGTACCCAAACCGAAACGGATTTCTGGACCGACATCTCCCAGACTCTCCAGTCTCTTATTGGAGGCGCTGTAGGCGGCAGATCCGTGGTGGTTCAGCCTCAGGTCGGCATGATCATGGTCACCGCATTGCCGAATGAACTGGAGCGCGTCTCCGCCTACATCCAGCAGGCTCAGGATATCCTCAGCCGTGAAGTCACGGTGCAGGTGCAGTTTCTCGAAGTGATCCTGAACAAGGGATTCCAGTCGGCCATCGATTTCGACACCTTTGGCCCTGGTGGTGCAGATGGCACAGACAACGTCGTCACTGGTGAATTCACCAGTGGTGGCGATGCCACGATGGAAGGCATTTCGAATCCTCTCGCCATTACTACTACGTTCACCGACTTTGCCGCAGTTTTCCGCATACTCGAATCACGGGGAACCACTCAGGTACTCTCCAGTCCGAGTCTCAAAGTGCTGAACAATCAGAAGGCGGTCTTTCAGGACGGGGACGAAGAATACTTCCAGACCAGTGCGGGCTCCAACACTGTGAGCACCGGGCAAACTGTGTCGCAGAGTTCGGCCAATGACCTGCAGCCATTCTTCTCCGGTATCTCCATGGACATCACACCGCAAATCGGCGCGGACGGTTCCATCACGTTGCACGTTCATCCGACGATCACTACTGTGATAGAGCAGACCAAGCCGATCGCAGGGCAGCAAGTGCCTCTGCCGAGAACCGCAGTGCGCGAGTTGGACAGCGTGATCAAGGCGCAGGATGGCAGAATCGTGGTGTTGGGCGGTCTGGCTTATGAGCGTTCGGTGGATGAAGTGTCCGGTATCCCTTATGCAGCGGATCTGCCGGCGATTGGCGCGGCGTTCGATCAGCGCAGACGCAGTACCGTGAAGAGCGAGTTCATTATCTTGTTGCGTCCGGTAATTGGCAGCGCGCAGTCCGAGCAACAACTTATTCGTGACAGGAATGACAGGCTGCGAGCGATCAATCGTGACCTCGACCCTTTTTCCACCAGGTAAGTAAAAGAGATTCAGATTATGTATCTGGAACATTTTGGCATTAAAGAGTTGCCGTTTTCGCTGACGCCAAATACTCAGTTCTTTCTGAGCATGGCCAGCTATCACAAGGCATTCAACATGCTCATGGTGTCCATTGCCAACCGCGAAGGTTTCATCAAGGTGGTAGGTGAAGTGGGAACCGGCAAGACCATGCTGTGTCGCAAGGTGTTGAACAGTCTTGAAGAAGATCCGGAAAGGTATGTGACTGCTTATATTGCCAACCCGGTGCTTAGCCCCAAGGGGCTGTTGCTGGCATTCGCTGAAGAGATTGGTCTGGCAGAGGATATCGACAGTGGGCACCATAGCCTGCTAAAGAAAATCACCAAGCGCCTGATGCAGCTGGCAGGTGAAGGGAAGCAGGTCATACTCTTTATCGACGAAGCGCATGCCATGCCGGAAAAGACACTGGAAGCACTGCGTTTGCTGACGAATCTGGAAACCGAGAAAATGAAACTGTTCCAGGTAATCCTCTTTGCACAACCCGAGCTGGACGACATGCTGCAGGAAAAATCCCTGCGCCAGTTGTTACAGCGCATCACGTTCTCCTATCAGTTGGAACCTTTGGATCGTGAGGGTGTGGAACGCTATGTCACGCATCGACTGGCTACTGCCGGTTACAACGGGCCAGCTTTATTTGGTCGGCGGGCGATTGATGTGCTGTATCAGTCGAGTCGGGGCATCCCGAGGGTTGTCAATATTCTGTGTCACAAGGCACTTATGTCGGCGTATGGCAAAGGCGAGCGCAGTGTAGACGCTATCCATATGCGCAGTGCCGCAGAAGACACCGAAGGCATTACCATACCTGCAACTTCTTACAAATCGGTTTCCTTTGCTGGCATGGCTTTGCTTGCAGGTGTGGCCCTCGTGGTCTATCTGATCAGCTACTACAACGGGAGTGTGCCGTGAGCCTTGTCAATGACATGTTGCGTGACCTCGACTCCCGGCGCCGCAACGCGCCGGGCAACGGTATCGGCTCGGAGAAATTGATTCCCGCATCCGAGTTCCGTGCAGAGAAATCCGGGTTCAATCTTTCCACGCTGCTGGTGCCAGTGCTGGTCGTGCTGGTCGTGTTGGTGGCGGTCGCAGCTCTGTATGTGCTTGATGGCAATGAGCCGGTTCGCACTCCGATCTCAGTGCCGGTCGCTTCGTCGACTCCGGTAGCGCAGGAAGTCGCCACTCGGGATCCGGAGCTGGATGCTGCGATGCTTCAGGAAATAGAGCGTATGTCGCGGCGCATGCAAGAGTTGGAAGAACGCAATGCCATGTTGCAGCAGGTGGCCCTGCAGCAACAGTCTGTCAGCACGCAAGTGGCACCTTCACAGCTACCAGGCACAGCGGCGGTGAGTTCTGCAGGTGGTGCGGTAGTGGATTACTCTTCAGCCCCGCAATGGTCGCCCAGAGACTGGCCGACAGCCCAGCAATCCCAGGCAATCACCCAGTCTTCTGCTGTCCAACCCTACACGCCCCAGGGCGTTGCCATTCCTGCAACGGAGAATTTTACTGTTTCCACCTTGGTTCGCAGTCCCAGCGAATTGAGCTTCCGCGACTCTGACCGTCTGCAGGTTCAGCAGGCACTGGAACAGTGGCAAAGCGGTCAGCGTAATGCGGCATTGCAGATGTTGACTCAGTTCACCGCGCGAAATATTGAAGCCCATCAGTCGCGGGAAATGCTGGCCAAGTTGCTGATGCAGCAGGGCGACAGCATCGCTGCGATGGAGCAGGCAGACATCGGGTTGCGAATATCGCCTGACCACAGCGGCTACAAGAAAGTGAAAGCCAGGGTGCTGATGACAGCGGGTGTTCCTGGCGATGCGGCGGAACTTCTAGGCTACAGGCCTCCTTCTTTGGTCACTGATCCCGAATACCATGAGTTATTGGCCGCAAGCAGGCTGGCGAGTCAGTTGTACGATGAAGCACTGCTGAGTTACCAGGCGCTGGCCAACAATGATCCTGGACATTCGCGCTGGTGGTATGGCGTGGCAGCTTCCATGGATGCCCTTGGACGCTCATTCGAGGCCGCACAGGCTTATGAACGTGCAGTGCAGCTCGGTGGTCTGAGTGCCAGCCTGAGTCAGTTGAGCATCGAACGCATTGCCACCATTCGGCAGAACTGAGAGACCATGGTAGCGATCAAGCAGAAACTTCGCATCGGTGACCTGTTGGTACAGAACGGCGTCATCACCGAAGACCAGTTGCAACAGGCGCTGCAGAAGCAGAAGACCACCGGGCTGCGCTTGGGGCGAACGCTGATCAACATGGGCATAGTCGAGGAAGATAAATTTCTCGAATTCCTGTCGGAGCAGTTGCAGATTCCCTTCATTGATCTGCGACGCTATCGCATTGATGCTGATGCCGTGCTGCGTCTCTCAGAAACTTATGCACGCCGCTATCGCGCGATTGTACTGACGGAGAAGAAGGGGCAGCTTCTGGTAGGCATGGCTGACCCCACAGATATTTATGCATTCGATGCGCTGGAGCGCATCCTGCAGCAACCTATTCAGCAGGCGGTAGTGCGCGAGAGCGAACTGCTCAGCACGATGGATCTGGTCTACCGCCGCACTGACGAGATCGCCACCTTCGCAGAAGAGCTCGAAGGCGAGATGATCGACGGCGAGTTTGATCTGGCCGCGCTGTCGCCCGACCCGAGTGATGGCGATGCGCCGGTTGTGAAGTTGTTGCAGTCGATTTTCCAGGACGCGGTACAGGTGCGTGCTTCGGACATTCATATCGAACCGGATGAGAATGTGCTGCGTATCCGTCAACGTGTCGACGGTGTGCTGCAGGAACAGGTAGTGAAAGAGCGGCGCATTGCCTCTGCTCTGGTGCTGCGGTTGAAGCTGATGTCTGCGCTGGATATTTCGGAGAAACGCCTGCCGCAGGACGGCCGCTTCAGCCTGAAGATCAAGGAGCGCAAACTCGACGTGCGTCTGTCCACCATGCCGGTGGAATACGGCGAGTCCGTCGTGATGCGTTTGCTGGATCAGACAGAAGGCGCTGCCAGGCTGGAAAATGTCGGTATGCCAGCGGAGATGATGAAGCGATTCCGGCGGTTGATCCACATGCCGCATGGATTGATTCTGGTCACTGGTCCCACAGGTTCTGGTAAGACTACAACTCTTTACGGTGCACTGCAGGAACTGAACGAAGTCGGCAAGAAGATCATCACCGTGGAAGATCCGGTGGAATACCGTTTGCACCGGATCAACCAGGTACAGGTGAACCCGAAGATTGGTCTGACGTTTGCGCGAATTCTGCGTTCGGCTCTGCGACAGGATCCCGACATTTTGCTGGTGGGCGAGATCCGAGACACCGAGACGGCCGAGATAGCGCTGCGTGCGGCGATGACGGGACACCTGGTGCTTTCTACTCTGCACACCAATGATGCCGTGTCGAGTGCAATGCGTTTGCTGGACATGGGCGCAGAAGGGTTTCTTGCTGCCACGGCGGTAAAGGCAGTGCTGGCCCAGCGTCTGGTCAGACGCTTGTGTGAATATTGTTGTGTTGATCATGAGGCAACTCCACGTGAGCGTGGCTGGATCAACAGCGTTGCCGGCATCACTCTGACTGCCGAGCACAAACTGAAACAGGCGAGTGGTTGCCACCGTTGCAACAACACGGGCTACCGTGGTCGTATCGGAGTGTTTGAGTTATTGATCATCAACGACGACACGGCGGATGCGCTGCGCCGAAACGACTCTGCTGATTTCGTAAGAGCGGCGCGTGCCAGCAAGGGTTATCAGCCACTGGTAGTCAGTGCGCTGAATGAAGCGTTCGCTGGTATCACGAGTCTTGATGAAGTATTTATTGTTGCCGAACAGATCGACGAGTCCGGCGACTGGATAATCGAAGGAATATAGGGCGCGACTGGCGATGCCAAGATTTGAATACAAAGCCCGCAATATTTCCGGTGTCATGGTGACAGGGGCGCTGGAGGCTGCCTCCGCCGATGTGGTGGCTGGTGATCTTTTTGGTCAGAACATCACGCCGATCGAGATCAAACAGGTCGCGGGTTTGAAGGTGAAAAAACCCGAGGACGACCTGACAACAGTAGAAAAGATCAACATGTTCCTGGCGGGCAAGAAAGTTCCGATCAATGAACTGATCGTATTTGCCAGGCAGATGCAAAGCCTCACAAGAGCGGGGCTGCCTCTGGATCGTGCATTGAACGGATTGCAGGCTTCGCTGAAAAACCCGCTGTTCAAATCGGTGCTGCAGGATGTGCTGAAAGGTTTGGAGAGCGGTCAGGATTTGGCTGCGGCGCTGGGAAGGCATCCGAAGATTTTCAGCCCTCTGTTTCTCTCACTGGTGAGTGTGGGCGAGAACACCGGGCGGCTCGACATGGCGTTTGAACAGGTCGGCAAGTATCTGGAATTGGAGAAGAACACACGCAAGCAAATCAAGACGGCAACGCGTTATCCGATTTTTGTACTTCTCACGATTGCAGTGGCGCTTGCGGTCATTACCGTGTTCGTGATCCCAGCGTTTGCCGATACCTTTCGGCGTCTGCAGGCGGAACTGCCGTTGGAAACACGAATCTTGATTGCCATCTCGGATTTCGTGATCGCATGGTGGCCATTCATGATTGGTGGCACCCTGGCGCTGGTGCTGGCTGTAAGAACCTGGATCAGAACCAAGGACGGGCGTTTGACTTGGGATCGCCGCAAGATGCAGTTGCCGCTGGCCGGGACTTTGTTTGAGCAGATTGCACTGGCGCGCTTTGCCCGAGCCTTCGCCATGATTCTGAAAGCGGGTGTGCCCATCGTGCATGGTATGTCTGTTGTGGCGGGGGCGGTAGGCAATGCATGGATCTCGAAAAATATTCTGGGCATGCAGGATGGTGTAACGCGGGGTGAATCGCTATATCGCACGGCGCAGAACAGCGGCATGTTTACGCCGTTGGTACTACAGATGCTTTCGGTAGGTGAAGAAAGTGGCACGATCGACGATCTGATGGCCGAAGTAGCAGAGTTCTACGATGCTGAGGTGGAATACAATCTCAAGCGTTTGAGTGAGGCGATCGAGCCAATTCTGATCATGATAATTGCAGGCATGGTTCTGGTCCTGGCACTGGGTGTGTTCCTGCCGATCTGGGATTTGAGCAGTGCAGCGAATCGATGAATGCTATGGAAAATCCGGGCAGAAAAAAAACAGGTTCGGTTTCGGCGCGGCATAACAGGCAGCGCGGCTTTACCCTGTTCGAATTGGTGGCGTATATCCTGGTGGTGGCGATCACGGCATCCGTTGCCTATAACCGCTTTGGGGATTTTCCCGGAGAGGCGGAACGCGCGAATTTCATGGCCGTGATGATGCAGCTCAAGGCTGGCGTGAACATGCGCATGATGAATGGCATAGCCAGTGGCAACTGGGATGAATTGCGAGCTCTTGAAGGGAGTAATCCCATGGACTTGATGCTGGAAACGCCGACAAATTATGTCGGACAGTTGAGTGTGATGGACATGGATGGCATGCCTGCGCGCATTTGGTATTTCGATCCATCGACCGGAGAGCTCGTCTATATCGCAAATGATGCCACTAATCTTTATGTGGTGATGGACGAGGGGCGATTGCAAACAGATGAGTTGCGCTTTCGTATCACCATGAAGTATCGCAGTGGCGATCAACAGAGCTGGGAAGGTTTGGTGCTCGAACCCACGCGGCATTACGAGTGGGGAACTATCGGGCTGGAGCTGCCACGACAGGTGACTGCATCGGTAGGGCGGTAATGGCCGGGTAAACGGGATAAAAAAGGGACAATTAGGGTGGAATGGGCGTGAAACGAGAGGGTACAGGTGGTTTGAGGGGGGCGTGAGTGCTAGCATCATTTCAATGGTGATAAGCTGGGTTCAATTAACGATTTAAGTGTTTAATTTTTGGCTCTAAATCAGTGTGATGTGGTTCACGGTTTCTGTAAGCTGCGTGCAACGAAGAAGAGCGACAACGAGGAGCAAGAACGATGCAAATGATGCAAAGAGTGCAGTCACTGAGACAAGCGCGTAAACAAAAAGGTTTTACGATTATCGAGCTGGTAGTGGTGATTCTGCTGCTGGGAATTCTGGCTGCGACGGCGTTGCCACGATTTATGGATGTGACTGACCAGGCGCATGAGGCTGTGGTCGATGCTGTGCAGGGTGGACTGGCAACAGGCTCAGCACTGTTGCGTGCGCAATGGTTTGCGGAAGGGCAACCCACCATAGTCACAGGTTTCGGGGATGGCAATGTAATTGCAAACACGCAGGGCTATCCAGGATTGCCTACTACTAATAGCGCTGGTTGCGCCGCTGTCTACAACGAGCTTTTGCAGTCTGGCAGACCTCAGGTTGCTGGTGTGGACCAACTTGGAGCAGTAGCGCAGAACGAAGATGAGGATGACGATGCCGGAGAAACGATTACTACCTCCTTCCAAGGCGCGACCTCCACTTCTGTCCAGTCTGCAGCCGCTACAGTCGAGTTTATTGCTATCTTGGATCAGGCTTCTGCAAACACGACAGCCTATTACTGTGAAAATGATGGTGCTGGGGGATGTTTGAACGACGAATACTACACGGATGCGGGTTTGACCACTTTGGTAGACAACGGTGGGCCAAATGAGGGCGAACTTCCAGGACTCGCGCCGGCGGGGTCTTGCTTGTATGTCTATGTTGGACAGTTCAAGACTGCCGCTGCGGCCTTGTCAGTTCCGGTGTTGAGGTTCAACCTGACTACAGGTGAGATCAGCCGTGAAACATATGGCTTCGAGCCGGATGCATAAGTATTCCTTGCGTCGAATTGAGTCAACGCTCTTGAGTTGAGGCTCTGACGACGGATTCCGCAATCTTGATGACGCCTTTGTGTTTCGACCCAAGGGCGTTTTCTTTTTTGAAGTTGTATCTTTGAGCAAGCAAAGAATGTCATGAACAGATGTTTCAGGAGTTCAGGTTTCTCTTTGGTCGAATTGATCATCGCCATAATCGTGATGGGCATAATCGGCGCCATAGCCATGAGTCGGATTCTGAATGCCAACGCCTTCAACGTCATTACCGCTCGTGAGCAAATTGTCTCTGTACTTCGTATGGCTCAGCAGCGCGCAATCGGTCATGAAGACGTTGTGTTTACTCTAAGGCCTGTAGCCGACGAACTGGTTATAACCCTCGAAGCCAGTGGCTTCGACATCATTGATCCTGTTCGTACACCGTTGGCTACTGTCGGGATCCGCAGCGATTCCAATAACCTCACGAGTTGCTCTACTCCTCCTGATCCCGCTAATGCAATCACGAATCTCAAACCACTTATCGTGGAGTTCGACGCGCTTGGTGATCTTAAAAATGGCGGCGTTGTTGATGGTGCGCCAACCTACCCGACGAGTATTACCACCGGCATGCGTATCTGCCTCAACAACGATCCTTTAATGTCGATCTGTGTCTCTGCCGCAGGTTTTGCCTACGTAGGGGACTGCGATGCGTGATCGTATTCCAGGACCGAATATTGCAAAAACAGGCCGACGACGCGCCTTGGTGCGAAGCAAGGGCATCACCATCATCGAAATGGTGATCACCATTGTGATCCTCGCCATTTCCCTGGTTGGCATAACACAGATGATCGGCACCGGACTGCGCAGCAGCTCCAACACGTTGCTGGAAACCCGCGCCGTCGCACTGGCGCAGAGTTACCTGGACGAGATATTCGGCAAACGGTTTGACGATGCTTCCAACCCGCGCGGCATTCCACCTTGCCGGACGAATTGCACAGACGAATCGTTGTTTGGCCCTGAAGATGGATTGGATGGACGCCCCGACAGCAATGAAGACAGTCGCATCGATTACGACGATGTCGATGACTACCACGGTCTTCACGAAGGCTGGGGCCGACCAACACCGTTGCAGGATGCCGAAGGTCTGGACCGCGTTGGCTACGAGAACTTCAGTGTGGAAATTTCCGTGCGGTATCTGCAGACAGGCATCGGCGGTGAAGAGGAATTTCTTGGCGTGGACAGTGCGCTGCCTGACGAGGAAGATCAGACTGACCTGAACAATGATCAGGACGCCAAATTGATCACGGTAACGATTCGTCATCCAACCAATCAGGGTGGGTGGCCGTTCAGCGTTTACAAGACGAATTTTTGATGGGAAACAGGGTGGTCGTGATGTGCGCTTGCAAGGCAGGCTCCTACAGGGTGAGCAAGGGGTTCACGATCATCGAGATGGTGGTGACCATCATCATTGCTGCCATCATGGCGGCGGGTATCGTCACCTACATCGGTGATTCCGTGGAGGGCTTTTCATCGACTGCCAATCGCAACCGACTTGCCAGTTCGGGCCGCACTGTGATTGATCGCGTGGCGCTGGAGCTGCACAACGCGGTACCGAACAGCATCCGTGTCACCAACACAGTGCAACCCGGTGGCAACCAGTGTCTGGAGATGGTGCCCTTCCTTGGCGCGACAACCTATCTGGACCCATCGTTCACGAGCAGTGGCAGCGATCAGTTCGAGATTGTCGATTTTCACCCGCCGCTGCGTATGGAAACCCCCGCTGATCTGGGTGAGGAAGAGGTGTATGCCGTGATCTACCCGATCAATACCGCAGCCCTTTATGCGGGCCTTGCCACAGTCGGGCCCGGGCCCATTGTGCGAGTTGGCAAGATGCGCAGCACCTATGACGATGATCCGGCTCCACCTGAAGATGTCTGCGCTGAGACTGCCGAAGATCTTGACGACCTTGATGCCGACGATGATGGCCGCACCACTGTTTGTCTTGTCGATGAAGACAATGATCCGGTGGAGTTCCGCTTCTCACGCCGCTCACCCGTGCAGCGCATGTACTTGGCCACGCAGCCGGTGAGTTTTTGTGTGGTGGACGACAAGATCTATCGCTACGAGAACTACGGATTCCATTCCGCGCAATGCAATCCGGGGACCTGTCTGCCTGACAACGCTATCGAGGGCCGTCATCTGATCACTGATCGTCTCGACAACGATGGGTTGGACGCTTTCACTCTGATTGAACAAAGTCTGCGGCGCAACGCGATCATTTCGCTGAATCTCAATTTCGCGGATCAGGGTGACGTGATTACGCTGAAACATGAAGTTCTCATGAGAAACGTGCCATGACTAACGGGTTTGTGAGAAACAGGTTCAACAGGAAAGTGATGAAGAGAATGGTGGATGTGCGCCAGCGTGGCATTGGTGTGCCAGCGGCCTTGTTCGTGATCACGATTCTTGCGTTGCTGGCCGTGGCGATCAACGAATTGGTGTCGCAGAACTCTGAAACCTTTCAAGAAGAGGTGTTGCTGACGCGGGCGTTTTATGCGGCGGAATCCGGTGCCGGTTTCGCACTGAATGCCTTGTTCCCGCCAGAGGAGTTTCCGCGTTACCAGAGTGAGTTGAACAATACCGCGATCTGCGATGTCGGGCCCCGTTTGTACGCGCTGACTGCGGAAGGCCTCAACAGTTGCCAGGTATCCGTAAGCTGCGTGGTGGATGCCATTGTAGATGGTGTGGAGTACTACACCATCACCAGCGCTGGCACCTGCTCGGATGTGACCCGCACGGTGCAGGTCCGCACCAGCTTCGAACCATAGGCCCTTGCAGGAGCGAATCTGGCTCGCGATGACATGCAACACTGAATCTGCAATTTAACCCCAAGCGCGGGTAGAGAATTAAACCGCGCCCACCAATACAAATATCGCGTAGACCACTGCCAGCGTCAATAAGGTAGTGATGCCATAAACGATGATGTTGTTCACGCCCACCTGACTTCTGTATGCATCAAATCCCAGATTCTTGTCATTGGCGCGATGGCTGATGTCGCGCTGCAGGCGCATCTTGTAGTTGTCGAACTTTTCCACCAACTGCCAGCCGGCCTTTGACTCTTCCGCCATGATCTCTTCAATTTTCTTGCTTGTCGCAAACAGAGGGGTCGTTGACTGTACGACTTTGTATTCCAGTTCCATTGTGAGCTCCGGTTTGTTGTCAAATGATTGATCGAATCAGGCGTTTTTGAGCGCGTGAGAATGGCCGTATTCTCTGTCTTGAACTCTGATATTGCAATGTTTTCGCACGTTTGACGGGGGCGAATTAGGGACAATTTACGGAACATTTATGAAGCTATGGCGGCGCTCACAGTATTTATCCGATAAAATGCCTAAGCTTCTAAAATTGCTGGAAAATCCGAGCTTCGCAAGAACGCTTGCAGTTACTCAACACTTTCGCCTCATAGCCGGTCTCTCGTAGCCATGACCTACCCGCCCATACAACCAGATCATTCAACGGCAAGAACACCGCTGCGCAGCGTGTACAACACTGTCCGTCGCGTACTGTCTCGTGCGTTGATCCTGGGGGTATGGTTCAGCAGTGGTGTAGTGTTTGCGCAGCAGGCCGGCCCCATACCTGTCACTGGTTCGGGCGGAACCGAGGCTACCGTTACACCCTCGTTGGTCGGTTCAGGTGGCGAGATTTCCACTGCTGGTCTCTACACGGTTCATCGCTTCACCAGCGGCGGTGTGTTCCTGCCGCCTGAAGGGGTTACTTCAGTAGAGGTGCTCGTCGTCGGCGGCGGTGGCGGCGGTGGTCGAGCGGGCAACAACACAGGAACTGGTGGTGGAGGTGGCGGTGGTGTGCAGTACAGCGCAAATACTGCGGTGTCAGGGCCGGTAACAGTTACTGTAGGTGCAGCGGGACTTGGTGCGACCACTAATGCGAATGGAGGCAGCGGCGGAAACTCGATCTTCAACAGTACCGTTCCTATCACAGCAGTAGGTGGTGGTGGCGGTGCAACGGCCAACGTCGTAGGCCTTGACGGTGGCAGCGGTGGCGGTGGCGGCAGTAACGGCACGTTGCGAGCGGGGGGAACTGGCTCGCAGGGCAACAATGGTGGTAGCAGTTTTGGTGGAACCAACCCGCAACGAGCAGGCGGTGGAGGTGGTGGAGGTGATACCGGCGGTAACGGACCTGGCGGTGATGCAACTGCAGGGAATGGTGGTGCTGGCGGTGATGGTTACCTGTCGTCGATTACAGGAGTAGGCACCCGATATGCCGCTGGCGGTGGTGGCAGCGGCCCCACAAGCGGCGGAGCCGGTGGACTTGGAGGTGGTGGTGATGGGGGAACTACGGCAGGCGCCAGTGCAACCGTTGAAAACTCGGGCAGTGGTGGTGGCGGAGGCAGGAACGGCAACAACGGCGGCGACGGCGCGGACGGCGTCGTCATCGTCCGCTATCTCACTCCTACTACACCGGCAGCGAATTATCGTGTTCACGTTTTCACCACCAATCAGAACTTCAATCCTCCTACCGGTGTGAACTCCGTGGATGTGCTGGCGGTAGGCGGTGGTGGTGGCGGTGGTGGCGACAGACGCGGCGGTGGTGGCGGCGGCGGCGGCGGTGTCAGTCGGGTGCCAAACGTCGTTGTCACACCCGGAACCAATTATGCAGTCGGTGTGGGCACTGTAGGAGCTGGGGGTACTGGTACTGGCAGCGGCAGCCCAGGCGGCAACTCCACCTTCAATGCTGTGACCGTGGTAGGCAATGGTGGCGGTGGTGGTGGACGCGGAGATACGCCTGCAAACGGGGGTAATGGCGGGTCCGGTGGTGGTGCCGGTGGGCCCTCGAATACCACTACTGGCGGTACAGCGACACAGGGCTTTCCAGGCGCTGTCGCATTTGACGGTGGCAACTCCGACGATCGTGGTGGCGGTGGTGGTGGTGCCGGTGGTACTGGAACCATAGGCACCGGCACGAATACAGGCTTTGGTGGCGCAGGTGGTCCGGGTCTGGAATATGGCATCTACTTCGGTACTGGTCTTGGCGCTGCTGGCTGGGTGGCAGGCGGCGGTGGTGGTGGCAAGCGCGACGGCAATGGCGGTATTGGAGGTCCAGGAGGCGGTGGGTCGGGCAGTGGCGCGGCTGATGCGCCATCAGCAGGTACTAATGGCACCGGTGGCGGTGGCGGTGGACGTGGCGGTGACACTGATGCCCAGACCGGCGCCGCCGGTGGTACCGGCACCGTGGCGGTGCGTTATCGGCCAGCGACCATGGAAATAATTGAACAGTTGACTCCGCCGCGCAAGGCGCTGATCGGTGCTGCCTTCTCCGAAGACATTGTCATAGAGTTGATGGGTCCCGATGGCATCACGCCGCTTGTGGGCGTCACTGTGACTGCGACACGCAGCTTTGGCACCGGCACCTTGGGCGGCACAACGGCCGTAGTCACCGACTCCAATGGCCATGCCATTTTCAACAATCTCAGCATCTCTAGTCAGACGGGCAATCACCGCATCAGTTTCACCGTGCCAAACTCTACTGATTTCGTCGAGACAGAGAATATCAATGTGGTCAGCTACCGCTTTGAAATCACTCATGCTCTGACCGCCGGAGTCTGCTCCAGTGCCACCGCAGTCACCATCACGGTTTACGATAGTACCAATGCGGTTGTCGAAGACTTCGCGGGTGTGGTGACCATCACCAACAACCTGGGAAACGGTGACTACACAGTCAACACAGGCACCCCTGCCAACCTGGACAATGGCACCGCCGATGATGGAGAAGCCGAGTACGAGTTTGATCCCGCCGATCAGGGCGTCCTTATTCTCGACTTCACTACCACAGATCCTGGTACCTACGAGTTCAACGCAGTCTCCGGCACCATCACAACACAAAACTACACCATTGACCTCGACGTACTCGCATGCGAATTCCGGATTTCCCACGACTTGAGCGCTGGCAGTTGCGCGCCGGAAACCATCCAGATTGGTGTTTACACCTCGGCCGGTCTTGTCACTGATTATGTGGGCAACGTGACCCTCAGCAGTGCGGGTGTTGCCAACGGCAACTGGAGTACCACTGGAATTGGTGGCGACACCAATGGCACCTTGGTCAACCCGCCTCCTAATGACGGTATAGCCACCTACAATTTCGTATTGGCCGATGGCGGCAACATTGCGGTGAATTTCCGGGCCAACGTTGGAACGGCCAACTTCAACGTTGTAGCTGCTGCGGGTAATGTCAGCCCCCCCTCTGGTGCAAATGATCCGGAACTGGTGATCTATTCCTGCTCCTTCCGCATCAGTCACGATGGTCAGGCCAACGTGTGCTCTGTGGAAGAGATCACTATCGGTGTTTACGCCAACAACGCACTGGTGAACTTCGCAGGCGATATCAACATCAGCACAGCGACCGTGACGGGTGGCAACTGGACCAAGACTGCTAATGTTGGCGATGCGCTGGGTACCCTGAAGGATGGGCCACCTGACGGTGGACCGCTCAATGACGGCGCCGCAGTTTATACTTTCGTTGCGGCCGACGCTGGTGAAATAAAACTGAACTTCCAGGACAACACGGCAGAGACTGTCAATTTCAACATCACTGCCGCCGGTGTCAGTGCGCCCGTTGCTCCCTACGATGACAATCTGGTCGTCAGGTCTTGTACTTTCCGAATTTCACACAGCGGCAGCACTGATGTGTGTTCGATCGAAGAAGTGACTATCACGCTGGTGGATTTCGATGGTGTTACCGTGGAGAACTATACGGGCAACATCAATCTCAGCACCTCCACCGGAGACGGCACCTGGCGCACCACTGGCGTGTTTGCAGATGCCCAGGGCACGCTGAGTGACCCGGTGGACGAGGACGGCAACGCCAGTTATCAATTCGTGCTGGCAGACCAGGGGAGCATCAAGTTGAACTTCCGGCACATGTCCAGCGCCGGCCCTGTCAACATCAACATCTCGGACAGCTACACGTTTGATCCACAGAATCCGGCAAGCCCACACGATCAGAACCTCTCGGTCGCTGTTTGTACCGTCGAGATAGTTCACAACGGCAGTAATTCCGCGTGTGAAGTTGCCACGGTAGAGTTCACCATTCGTGATAGCGGGGGCAATATCGCCACAAACTATATTGGCACGCTGTCACTGAGCACCAGTACCAACCATGGCAACTGGTACGCAAATGATGCAGATGGATTTCTGGTAGATACCCCCAACGATGACAACGGTGTGGCCACCTATCAGTTCGTGACATCCGATGCTGGTGTGGCGGTACTTGATTTCAGCAATCCCTATGCTGAGGCGGTGAATTTCAACGCCGAGGATGGCGCCATTCTCGTAGACCCCGATGCCGATGCAAATCTGTTTATCACCTCGTGCCTGCCGGATCTGTTTGGCACGGCGCAGTGCGCCGTGGATGACAACGATATGCTCACCATCCCCGCGCGCTCTGGTGTTGCAAGTCAGCGTGGACGCATGGTGCTTATGGTCATCGCCGGTGCCGGCGACACGCTGATTGATGATGCCTTCTTCAACACCGTTCCTATGGTGCGGATCAAGAGAGAGGTCAGTTCCACCGGAGAGGGCAGCATCCTCGAGATATGGGGAATTCTGGACGCGCAGCTTCCAATTTCGGCGGGGAGTTACGAAGGGACATACACCGGTGGCCCCGCGGGCTCAGCCATGTGTCTGCTTGCTGTGGATCAGGTGAGGCAGGTGCTTCCCGTAGAGGCTTCACCCATTGCCGCCGCTGGTCCGGTGAATGGTGATCAGGGTGCCGGTACCACCAGAAGTACCACGTTTACCACAACTGCCAACAACTCTCTGGTGGTGAGCGCAGTCAATTTCGACGGACTGCCATTCTTTACGCTGGAGCCACCGGCGCCAGATTATATGACTCGTATCTGGGGGCAGGGTGCAACACCTATCGCGGATCCTGGAGGCCTTGGCGCGCGTTTCGGCGGCAGTATCGGGCGCCAACCCGCCGCCGGCGTCAACACAGCGATTGATGTCTTGTTCCCCATCGCCGCAGCGGTAGGCACACAGCTTGTGGCGGCGTTTGAACCATTGATTTCCGGTGCGCCTTTGGCCGGATCCTACAAGCCGGTGGTGTTGTACAAGACTTTCTCGGGCAACATGAGTTATCGCGCCATCGGTAATACGCTGCGCAGTACTTCCAACGCAACGGGCCCTGCACCTCTGGGATGCAACTTTGTGGACTTCAGCGTGGGAAGCTCGACCAATCTCGATCTCCCTGATGATTCAATCATCAAGGCGGCCTACCTGTACTGGGCTGGTTCAGGTGACGATTCTCTGGGTCAGGTGGATTCCGAAGTCACATTCGTGGCGCCATCGAATCACGAGGAGTCTGTTTCGGCCCAGGAAATTTTCATCGTCGATGATGTCGGTGTAGCCAACAATATGGATTTCTTTGCCGGATATCGGGATGTCACAACATTGATGGAAGGCAATGGTACCTACACAGTAAAGAATCTGGTCGTTCAAGATGGTGACCCCTGGGAATCTGCTCAGGGCTGTGCCGGAGGATGGGCGCTGGTAGTGGTATTCGAGCATCAAAATGAACGACTGCGCGTGCTGAATCTGTTCCATGGCTTTCAGCCATTCCAGGACTCTTCTTTCACTCTGGTTCCACGCAACTTCCGCATGGCGTCCCATGATCCGGAAAAATTTCTACCGAATGGGCAGGTCACCCACATAACGCTGGAGGGAGATGAAACCCAGCTCATGGGAGATGATGGGACTGAAGGGCTGGGTATTCAGGACGAACCGAATTCGCCATTCTTCACCAATATCATTTCGAGCCTCAATCCTGCCGGCCAGGAGTTCAACTCGACCATAACGTATCCGATCTACGCTATTGATGACGATACAGGCTATTTTGAATTTCAGAGCACAGCAGGACCCAATGGAGACGGTTACGGTATCGATTTTCCCGGACCGCACGTGTTGATAGCGGATCGCATCGATCCGGTCGAAGACAGAGAAATCGGATCAACCTGGGGATGGGACATCGATACCCATTACCTGCAGGGTGCCAATCCTGGCGAAGTACTTTACGAGTTCGGTTTTCTTGGTGAGGAGGCCGAGCAGCTGACAACGCGATATCGGGCGGCACGAGACCTCGTGATGTTGATCTCGGAAGTGATCAGCGTGACCAATTTCCCGATTGCCGACCTGGAAGTCTTCAAGTCTGAGGTGGGAACCTTCAAGGTCAACACGACAGGACGATACGAGATACTGGTCACCAACAATGGTAACGGGGGATTTGATGGCGGGTTTGCCGACGGTGAAGTCATCGTTGCAGATATCCTGCCTGCCGGCATGACGTTCGCCAACGCCGGTGACGTGGGGGGCGAGGACTGGAGTTGTAGTGTGACACTGGATCCCGGTGCGTTTACCTGTCGATATGACATCGCTGAAGACTGGTATGGTGGTGCCGAACCTGAACAGTTGGCGGCGAACGAGAGTTTGCCGCTGATCACGGTCGATGTTGTCATAGGCGACTCGTTCTTTTTCCCCGATCGTAACAACAACGCCAAGAACAGCGTGCGAATCCTGCATTCCGGTGGCGCAGGTCCCGGTTATCCATGCACAGCCGCCATTGGTCTGATCCCGGAGCCCACCACGTGCCTGCGCTCACCTCAGTTCGACAACGTCAACGATCTCGAAGGTGGCATCATTGACGTGAATGATCTTGATGACAAGCAGGAAAACAACAACAACGTTGACAGCGTCACGACAGTCGTCAAGGGTGTGGAAGTCGATCTGCGAATGAACAAGTTCGTGGGCGAGATCATCGACTATGACGAGATCAATGAGGTGGTGCTGAACTATGGCGACAACGGCATCCTGGAAATCGGTGAGATCGGTTTGTATGTGCTGCGTGTGACCAACGCTGGACCGGACGCGACCACGGCCCCCATTACTGTGACAGATCTGGAGCCGCCCGCCGGGGTTCAATTCATCTCTGCCACTGGCATCGGCTGGAGTTGTCCTACACCGCCAGGCAACTTGTCCTGTACACACGCCGACCCTCTGGGGATCGGTGCGAGCACGGATATTCTGGTGCAGGTGCAGATCACCGGAGCGGATGGTTTCCCGGTAAGCAACACTGCGACGGTGAATGCCGGGCCGTTCAATTTCGATATCAATCCTGGCAACAATTCCGACACCGACCTTACCCAGATTGTCGGCCCGCCGGTGGCGTCGCAGGAGAAATTCCTGATGTCGGTAAGCTCTCTCGGCGGGCTGACTTCCATCGGCGGTCTCACCGATTTCGAAGACCACGATTACATCATCTACGACCCGGTGACAGATACCGCCACCATGTTCCTGGACAACAGTTATGGCTTTGACGGTGACGGTTTCGATATTCGCGACGCCGACGCTGTGCACTTGATGAAGAATGGCCAGATCGTGATCTCTGCCGCGCAGGCTGGCAGTACGGTGGGGACCAACGCCCTCCCGTTCGAGCCGGGGGATCTGGTGGTCTACGATCCGATTATCGGCACCGCCCGCATGCTGTTTGATGGTTCAACACTGTTTGGAGGAGTGGGCGATCCAGCCGAGGTCAATATCACGGCAGTGTATCTGCAGGGGGATTGTCGTCTTGATCCTCCGCCATACAACTGCACGATCATATTTGCTGCGACACCTGCAGCGGGTGGCAGCACAATCGGCAGTAATGAATTACCGTTCACCAGTGCCGATCTGATCAGCTATAACCCCCTCACCGGAGTGGCCAGCCTGTTCTTCGAAGGAGCGACTTATTTCGCCCCCGAAGATGACGTGACCATCAACGGTTTCTATCTGCGGGTGGACCCAAACAACTCGAATGCGAATATCAACACCCTCGTCATTTCGGCCTCGAATGCCAACGGCGACACCATCACGATCGGGGGTATTGCCGAGTGGGAGCCAGACACTGGTACGTTGTTCACTCACGACGATGTCACCCAGATCAATATCACAGAACAGGAAACCGGCAATCTTTTCCTGGGCGACACGGAGTTGGGGATATTCCAGACCAACGGAGATCCGGATGATCTCTATATCAGTGCTCTCCATGTGATCGAGGATCGCTACATAGGTCACTTCAGGATTTCGGAAGTCGGGGGAGAGCCGACAGTATGTTCCGAGGCTGGGGTGCAGATCAGGATCAGCAAGCATGAAGGACTTTCACATGATCGCGATACCGACTACTTCGGTTCCATACGCCTGACCACGAATACCAACAAGGGCAGCTGGTCGAAAATCACTGGCGGTGGTGCGTTCAGCAATGGCGTTGATACGGAGGATGGTGTCGCTACCTATACGTTTGTTCCCGGCGATGGTGGCACGGTGATTCTTGCCTTGTCACACCCTGATCCTGGCGTCGTCAACGTCGATGTGACCAATGGCATTGCCCGCGAGGGGCATCCGCCAGGAGTAGGCCCTGAGGCGCCTACCATCACCTTTGACCAGGGCGTGATTCTGAACTATCGGGACAACTTCAACGTGGCCTCGTTCGGCAATCAGAATGGCAGCAGTGGCTGGTCCGGCAACTGGGTGGAGACGGATCTGATCGCGGGAGTGGCGGCTGGCGATGTGCGTGTGACAGGTGGCGCCGCAGTATTCACCCGCACCGGCGGCACGACTCAGCCCAGCCTGATGCGGGCAGTTGACCTGAGCGGCGCAACACTGGACGCTCCGCTGCTGTTGTCCTTCAACTACGCGTGGGCCAACCTGAATCTGGCCGATGAGTTTGTGGTGGAAGCGCGGCATACCTCTGTGGGTAATCCTGCATGGCAGCAGGTGGCTTTCTACAAGCGTGGCACTGGCCTGCCGAATACTCTCAGTGGCAATGCTGCGGCTGTAAATCTGAATGTCAGTGCGGTGCTGGCGGGGACTCCTACCGCCACTACGCAGATTCGTTTCCGTATCAACACTGGCTACGCAACCACTGGTACAACATTCTCCATAGATGACGTGAAGCTGTCGGGGTCAACGACATCATGCAACATCGCTCCGCTCGGCGTGCACCATTACGAAATCGAGATCAATGGCATAACCTCCGGCACTGCAAGCGGGGTGGCCTGTGTCGCGTCGGACGTGAAGATAACAGCGCATGATGTTGGTCATGGAAGTATTCTGCCGGGAGCCATTCCACTGACTCTCAGAACCAGCACCAACAAGGGCATCTGGAGCCGGGTACTGGTCGGGTCAGGCAGTCTTGGTGCCACAGTCAATGGCGAGGCCACCTACAACTTCCCTGCCGACGAGAACAGCGTCACGTTCCGTTTTTCCTACACCGATCCTGCTGTCGATCCCGAGATCGTCAATATCAATGTGGAAGATGGCAGCCTGGTGACAGAGATCCCTGCGGAAGATCCGAACCTTGCGGTCTCACAGGTTGGCTTGCGCATGTTGAATTTCGACACTGATGATGACGCATCACCCATTCCGCTGCAGATTGCCGGCAAGCCATCCGATGTCAATCCGCTGGCAGCGGTGATCCTGCTGCAGTTTGTCACTTCCAGCGACGACGAGCCGGGAGCGTGTGAGGTACTGTTCGATGTCGGGCAGACTCTTGAATTCGAGTTTGCTGCCGTGTGTGACAACCCGGGTACTTGCAACAACGGTGGAATGGATCCCGAGATCTTCGAGTTGACGCCCAACCAGGCAGCGCCTGAACAAATCCCGCTCATTGATGATGGCGACCCGATCAACTACGCGGTTGTGAACATGGAACTCGAGAACTACGGTGGCAATCCCAGCGCGCCGATTGTGATCCGCTACACCGATGTGGGCGAGATGGTGCTGCACGCCAGTTTCGACATTCCACTGGATGACGAGTTGTTGCCTCCGGCACTGGCGCCGAAGTCAGGTGACAGGTTGACTATCAGCAGAAGCTTTATTGTCAGACCTTTCGCATTCGATATCGACTTCGAAGATGATCGCGCTGATGACGTCGATCAGTCCTATGCAGCAGACCACACAGGATCATTGTGGAAAATTGCGGGTGAGTCGTTCTCGACAACCGTGACAGCAGTCGGTTGGGAGGCTCAGGATGACACCAATAACGATGGCATCCCGGATGCTGGCGCGGATCTGTCAGACAATCGTCCCACACCGAACTTCGATCAGGACAGCGGTGCCGCCAATTACCGGGTGATGCTCTCAGTAGACGAAAACCGGGTCGAAGCACTTGGTGGAGACCGCGGCATCTTGACAGAAAGATTCTTCGATGCGTTCACATCAGGATTTGTAGAACACACGATCAGTTACAACGAGGTCGGCATCATCGACCTGAGCGCGAGAATCGTCAACAACCATGACACTACAGAAATTCCGTACATGAATACGGAGAACGTGCGAGGGCTGGTGCGTGATGTTGGACGCTTCTATCCCAACCTGTTCACGGTGAATGATGTTGTGTTGTCATCACGGATCAACATGAGCTGTTCGCCCGAATCCCTGTTCACTTATATGGGAGAAGAATTCGAGCTGGAACTGGAGTTGACGGCGAAAGGCTTGAGCGAAGCGGGCACCTACACCACAGTGAACTATCGTGGGGTTTACGCCAAGCTGGATACGTTTGCGGAGCTTGGTCTGGTGGCGATTCGCGATATTGATGGTGATATCGATCAGGATATGACAGCGCGATTGGCGAATGTGAGCATTCCTGAGACCTTCGCTGGAACCTGGACCAATGGTGTGCTTGTTCTCAGTGGCAACATGATATTCGAGCGCGACAATCCTGCTGTGCCGGATGGCCCTTTTGCCACCATGCAGATCGCGTTCAAGCCAGCAGAGAACGGTGATGCCGGAGTGACAATAGATCCTGAGCGTGACGGACTCACGCCTACTGACGTGCTGAACGTGGATCTCGACGATGGCATGGCGGAACCTGGCGATGATGAGTTTTTCCTCATTGCAGAACACGAGTTCCGTTACGGGCGCCTTATCATCAACAATGCTTACGGACCAGAGACAGAAGACCTGGCGCTGACATTTGTGGTGGAGTACTTCGACGGGTCGCGATTTGTGCGTAATACACTTGATAGCTGTACGTTTATCAATGTGGATGATCTTGGGTTCGTGCCTGGCACTTACGACGGCGATCTCGATGATGGGGACACCATATTGACCTCGCCGGACACAGTGACCTTCCTCGAAGGCCAAACCCAGGGGCTGGAAGATGTGCTGCTGCCGCTGACACCGAAGGACTATCCATTGCAGACATCTGCTCCTGGCGAAGGCAACAGCGGTACAGTGGATGTCGAACTGGATCTGGATGCGGCGGGGCTGAAGTTTCTCAGTTTCGAGTGGGATGATCTTGATGAGAATGACGATCCGGGCGAAGACTACGATGACAATCCGCAGGGTCAGATCGAGTTCGGCCAGTTCCGCAATCACGACCGCGTGATCAACTGGCAGGAAATCTACAACCGTCCGACGACGCCGTAAATTCCATCATCCTTGCAAATTGAAAATCCGGTTTTCAATTGGCAAGGATGAACGGACTGATTTTCATTTTACTCGTCGTCCGTCTCGCCTTCGCCCTCAATCTCCAGTTCCTTGATCTTGCGCGTCAGCGTGTTGCGGCCCCAGCCCAGCAGCAGAGCAGCATCGCGGCGGCGACCTGCCGTGTGCTTGAGCGCCACTTCAATCATGGTGCGTTCGAAGATGGGAGTGGCCTGATCGAGAATCTCTTTATGCCCCAGATTCAATTCCTGATCGGCCCAGTTGTACAGCAACTGTGACCAGCTACCGGAGCTGCTGCTCTGTGCCTGTGTCTCCAGCAGTTCAGGCGGCAGGTCGTCAATGTGGACTTCGCGGCTGGAGGCCATGACGGTGATCCAGCGACAGAAGTTTTCAAGCTGACGGACGTTGCCCGGCCAGTTGAGGCCTGTGAGGTATTTCTCCGTTTCGGAGCGCAGAACCTTTGGTTCGGTTTCCAGTTCTTCTGCGGCCTTGGCGAGGAAGTGCTGGGCAAGACGTGGAATGTCCTCGCGTCTGTCGCGCAGGCGCGGAATGTGAATGCGGATCACGTTCAGCCTGTGGAACAGGTCTTCCCGGAACAGATGCTTGGATACGAGCACTTCCAGATTCTGGTGTGTTGCGGCAATGATACGCACATCCACCTTGATCGGCGTGTGTCCACCGACGCGGTAGAACTCTCCGTCGGAAAGCACGCGCAGCAGGCGTGTCTGGGTTTCTGCAGGCATATCGCCGATCTCGTCGAGAAACAGCGTGCCGCCATTGGCCTGTTCGAAGCGGCCGGTGCGCTGTGAGCTGGCGCCGGTGAATGCCCCTTTTTCATGACCGAACAGTTCGGATTCGATAAGGTCCTTCGGAATCGCCGCCACGTTCAGCGCGATGAACTGATTCTTCTTGCGGGGGCTGTGGCGGTGCAGAGCGTGTGCCACCAGCTCCTTGCCCGTGCCGGATTCACCGTTGATCAATACGGTGATGTTGGATTGAGACAATCTGCCTATCGCGCGAAACACTTCCTGCATCGCGGGTGCTTCGCCAATGATGTCCTTGCGGCTTTCCAGAATGGGTGCCGGAATTTCCACGTTCTTCTCGCGAGCATGTTCAAGTGCGCGGACAGTCATGGCGACGGCTTCGTCGATGTCGAACGGCTTGGGCAGATACTCGAATGCGCCGCGACTGTAGGACGACACCGCGCTGTCCAGATCCGAATGCGCGGTCATGATGATCACTGGTAATTGCGGATATTGATCGTGAACCGTAGAGAGCAGGTCGAGGCCGTTGATGCCGGGCATGCGAATATCGCTGATGATGGCATCTGGTCGCTCTTTTTCGAGGCGGTGCAACAGGTCCTCACCGTTCTCGAAGCAGGTGGTATTCAGTCCCGTTTTGGTCAGGGACTTCTCCAGAACCCAGCGAATGGATTTGTCATCATCCAGTACCCATACTGAATTGTGCTTGTTCATGACTGTGGGCTCCTTTTGCGGCTAGATCGCCCGTGCGGTGAAGATTGGAATAGGTAATACATCATGATTCTGCCAACTTGCGTTTGTTGCGTGCTCGGGGAGCAACAGGAATGAAAATGGCGAAACGCGTCTTGCCAGGTTTGCTGCTGCACTCAATCATGCCTTTATGCTGTGTGATGATGGAGTGGGCGATTGACAGCCCCAGACCAGTCCCTTCGGCGCGGCCGCTGATCATTGGATAGAAGATGCTGCCGATCAGGTCGTCAGGGATACCGGGACCGTTATCAGTGATTTCGATGCGTGCCGCCAGGCGATGGAATACTGAACCGATGGTGACGTTGCGCAGTACACGTGTAGTCAGTTCGATGGTGCCGGTGTTGTGTCGCACGTTCGGACTTTCGAGCGCCTGCATGGCATTGCGCACTATGTTGAGCACAGCCTGGATCAGTTGTTCGGAGTCCGCCATGACATCGGGAATGCTGGGGTCGTAGTTGCGCTCGATGCGGATGTCCTTGTCGACGACTTCGGCTTCGATGAGGCTGCGCACCCGCTCCAGCACTTCGTGAATGTTGACCAGTTTCAGCTCCGGCAGTTTGCGGGAGCCAACCAGACGGTCGACGAGTTTGTGCAGGCGGTCAGCCTCTTCGATGATGACATTGGTGTAGTCGGTCAGATCGCTGTCCGGTAATTCGCGCGCCAGCAGTTGGGCGGCGCCGCGAATGCCGCCCAGAGGATTCTTGATCTCGTGCGCCAGGCCCCGTACCAGCTCCCGTGTAGTCTCGTGGGTGGAAATCAGAGCCTCTTCCTTGCTGATCCGTTCAGCATAGTTGATGGCCTGGATTTCCATGAGTATGTGGGCATCGTCCATATCGGTCAGTGGGGTGATCGTATAGTCCACACTCATGGTTTGATTCTGCAGTGTTGTCAGCTCGGTCTTGCGCTTGGTAAAGCTGTGGTTGCTGGTTTGGGCATTGCGGATTTCCGCTATGTCCTGCGCCGAGTTGAGGAAGATATCGCCAATCCAGGCGCCCTGAACCTGCCGTCCACTGATGGCAAGAATGCTTTCGGCGGCCAGATTGATATAGCCCAGCCGCAGTTCGTGATCGAAAACGATCACGCCCGTGCTGAGATGATCCAATAATCGTCTGTGAAGATTGTCGATAGTCAAGGGAACTGCTCTTTCAAGGTGCATCAAAACTGCCTTTGGCGCGGTTGCTCTGCTGATTATGCAAATACCAAACCAATGTCGCTGAAGCCTTTATTTACGTGGTTTGCAGGTAAACTGAGGATATTCAGGAATCACTATGCACCAAAATGGTGCTTCAGGCAAACAACGTGTGTTCCAGATTGGTTTGATGGTGCACGCTCACCTGCAGAAACGTGCCTGCTGGCTCCTGCAGTTATTGCAGGCAAAAAAAACCCGGCGCTGGCCGGGTTTTTTTATTTCTGTTTCAGCGGATTACACGCTGTAGTACATATCAAACTCGACAGGGTGAGTAGACATGTTCAGGCGTGTGCAATCCTGTGACTTCAGCTCGATGTAGGCATCAATCAGGTCGTCGCAGAACACGCCGCCCTGCTTGAGGAAGTCGCGGTCCTTGTCAAGAGACTCCAAAGCTTCGTCCAGGGAGTAGCAAACGCGTGGGATCAGCGCCTCTTCTTCCGGCTCCAGGTCATAGAGATCCTTGGATGCAGCTTCGCCCGGATGGATCTTGTTCTTGATGCCGTCGAGGCCGGCCATCAGCATCGCTGCGAAGAACAGGTAGGGGTTTGCTGAAGGATCACCGAAACGCACTTCGATTCGGATGGCGCGTGGGTTGCCGCCAAGAACATAAGGAATACGGATCGCTGCAGAGCGGTTACGTGAAGAGTAGGCCAGCAAAGTCGGGGCTTCGAAGCCTTTCACCAGACGCTTGTAAGAGTTGGTGGAGGCGTTGCCGAAGGCGTTCAGCGCCTTGGCGTGCTTGATGATACCGCCGATGTAGTACAAAGCTTCCATGGACAGGCCGGCATACTGGTCGCCCGCAAACACGTTCTTGCCGTCTTTGGAGATGGACATATGCACGTGCATACCGCTGCCGTTGTCGCCTACCAGAGGCTTGGGCATGAAGGTCGCTGTCTTGCCATATGCATCCGCTGTGTTGTGTACACAGTATTTCAGGATCTGTACTTCGTCGGCTTTCTTCACCAGAGTGTTGAATTTGGCACCGATTTCCAGTTGGCCGGCATTACCCACTTCGTGGTGGTGCAGTTCGATGACCAGGCCCATTTCAGTCATGGTGTCGCACATGGCGCAACGCAGATCGTGCAAGGAGTCGATTGGAGGAACCGGGAAGTAGCCGCCTTTGACTTTTGGACGGTGTCCTTTGTTGCCACCTTCAATGGCTCTGTCTGAAGACCAGGCTGCTTCGTCTGAGACAATCTCGAAGAAGGAGCGGTTCATTTCAGTCTTCCACTTCACTTCGTCGAATACGAAGAACTCCGGCTCCGGGCCGAAGAAGGCCTTGTCGCCTATACCAGTGGACTTCAGGTACTCTTCCGCGCGGCGCGCAACAGAGCGTGGATCGCGGTTGTATCCCTGCATGGTCTTTGGTTCGATGATGTCGCAGGTCAGGTTGAGCTGTGGTTCATCTGCAAACGGGTCAAGCACGGCAGATTCGTCGTCCGGACGCAGGATCATGTCTGACTCATTGATGCCTTTCCAGCCAGCTACGGAGGAGCCGTCGAACATCACGCCTTCCATGAAAGTCTCGTTCACAACTGCGGCCGGGAAGGTCACGTGCTGTTCTTTGCCCTTGGTATCTGTAAAACGGAGGTCAACCCACTTTACATCGTTGTCTTTAATCAGTTTCAAAGTCTTTGCAGACATTCTTGATCCTCCGTGCGATCGAGAATGTGACGGCTTAGGTCACGGGTTAATGGCTGGAACCGCCGGGGATTCGGGATTCCTGTGTAAAACCTTGCTTGAGCGTTGATAACCGGTGGGGCGCAGAGTCTGCACTCAACAAGTAGCTCTCTCAGTACTATAATAGCGCGCAAGCGGGCCTTGTGTGCAGGGGGAGGAGCAAAATATATGCCAGCAGGAAACCCCCTGCAATGCCAGCATTTACGGGCCTCGGAGCATCTTCCTTTTCCCTTGCGCGCAAACCTGAGGCACCAATTTAGTGCATTAAAAATCTTGGTGATTCATTTTGGTGCAATCACTTGTCTTTTCTGTTCGTCAGCTTCTGTGAGTCTGTTCAATGCTGTTCGTGGTTCGATTTTTTCCCGAGATAACGATCAAGAGCCGAGCCGTACGGCGGCGTTTCATCCGCGTATTGCGCAGGAGTCTGCGGACGCAGCTCGGTGCCATGGATGAGGGAATCAGCATCGTCGGTGAGTGGGACAATCTGGAAATCCGTACTGCTGTCACCGAACCCGAACGATTGGACAGAATGCTCACGCTACTGGCCAACACGCCGGGCATCGCCTCGGTCATGCAGGTCAGCAAATGCCCACTGCCGGATCTGGAAGGTATTCTTGAATTGACCCGCAGGAGTTACACGCTGCTTCTGCAAGGCAAGACCTTTGCTGTGCGCTGCAAGAGACAAGGCAACCACAGTTTCAATTCCATGGATGTTGAGCGCTACGTCGGAGCGGGGCTGCTCATGGCAGGTGGTACGGGGGGAGTCAATCTCAATAATCCTGACGTCGAGGTGAAGATCGAGATTCATCATGATGAATTGTTTGTGGTGGAACGTTGGATCAAGGGGTTGGGTGGTTATCCGCTGGGCACTCAGGATGGTGTGCTGTCGCTAATCTCTGGCGGCTTCGATTCCTCCGTGTCGAGCTTCATGTGTATTCGTCGCGGCCTGTTGACTCATTACTGCTTCTTCAATCTTGGTGGTCGGGAGCATGAGCTTGCCGTGAAGGAGGTCGCTTTGTACCTCTGGATGAAATATGGCGCCTCTCACCGAGTGAAATTTGTGAGTGTTCCCTTTGAAAGGGTAGTCGAAGAGATTGTCACCAAGGTAGGCAAGACGCAGATGGGTGTGGTGTTGAAACGGATGATGCTGCGGGCAGCCGAAAGAGTTGCGAGCATGCTCAAGCTGGAAGCTCTGGTGACAGGCGAAAGTGTGGCCCAGGTGGCAAGTCAGACGCTGGCAAACCTTGCGATCATCGATGCGGTAACAACAAAGTTGGTGTTGCGTCCGCTGATCACGACAGACAAGCAGGAAATCATCGACATTGCGCGTCAGATTGGCACGGAAGATTTTTCGAAGAATGTGCCCGAATACTGTGGAGTGATCTCAGTCAAACCAACCACCAGAGCCAGGTTGCCCAAGATAGAATCGGAAGAGGCGCTGTTCGATTTCGGAATTCTGGAAACTGCGATTGATAATTGCGAAATCCAGATGATTGATCGCGTGATTGAGGGGTTGGGTAACAGAGCGGTAAGGGTGGATGAGGTTGCGGAACCGGATTCGGCGGCAACCATCATCGATATCCGGCACCCGGAGGAAGAAGAGAAATGCCCGCTTGTCGCTGATATTCCTGTGAAGAAAATTCCCTTCTATGAGCTGCGAACCCGCTTCGCACAATTGCCGAAAGACCGGCAGTATCTGCTCTACTGTGAGCGTGGCATGATGAGCCGCCTGCATGCCTCGCATCTTCGTGATGCGGGTCATGTCAATGTGGCGGTGTATCGTCCGATCTGAAGATTCTGCTGCCTGTAGTCGCTCGCATGATTGCTCCAGGATCAGAAGGCATCGTTTGCAAGCAGACTTGCTCCTGCATCAGTGCGGGCCGTTTCCTCAGCGCTATGCGTCGTGAAATCGTAGAGAATCAAATAAAGGCTCGGTACCAGAAACAGCGTGATGAGCGTCGCAAACAACACACCAAAGCCGAGAGAGATTGCCATCGGTACTATGAAGAATGTTGCTGGTGTCGGGTTTGCCATCAATGGCACAAGGCCGATGAAAGTAGTCACGGATGTCAGAAAAATCGGTCTGAATCGCGCAGCACCTGCTTGTGCGACCGCATCGTGCAGCGAATGTCCCGCAGTCACTTCTCTATTGATGTAGTCCACCAGCACGAGGCTCGAGTTCACTACCACGCCACCCAGCGCGACGATACCGATCAGCGAGAAGAACACCAGTTCGGTATTCATGATGAAGTGTCCGATGATGGCGCCGATCGCACCAAACGGGATGACACTCATGATGATCAGCGGCTGGGCATAGGACTTCAGCGGTATCGCCAGCAGCGCGAATATGATCAGCAGAGCCAGAGGATAACTGGATAGCAGTCCCGCGAGAGAAGCGTTACGCTGTTCGCCTTCTCCGCTCAATCTCATGGATATCTGATAGTCAGTTTCCCATCTTTCCCTGAACTCCGTGCTGATTTCGCGCGTGACCTGTTCCGGAGTACTGACGGAGCGATTGATATCGGCATTCACAGTAATCACGCGCCTGCCGTCCTGACGATTGATGCTGGAATATCCATTTCCCAGTGAAAGTTTCGCGACGCTGGAGAGCGGCACTTCACCACCACCAGGCGTGCGCAACAGCATGTCCTCAAGATTGCCAAGCGATCTTCTCTCGCTTTCGGGATAGCGAACCATCACCTTGATCTGATCAGAGCCGCGCTGAATGCGCTGCGACTCGGCACCATAGAAAGCCTGCCGCACTTGCCTGGAAATATCGTCCAGTGTAAAGCCAAGAAGTTCGCCTTCGCGAAGAATTTCGATCTGCACTTCCTGCTTGCCTGCTCGGAAAGAATCGCTGACATCAAACACGCCGGGATAGCGGGCCAGTGCTTCACGCAACTCTGCAGTTGCCAACCGTAGATTCTCTTCACTGCGCCCTTCAAGTCGGAAACTCAGTGCCTGTCCGGCAGAGAACGAATCTGACACAAATCCGAGCTCCAATGCATCGGGAATGAAGCCAACCTTTTCACGCCAGCGGTCACGTACCTCGTTTGCACTGATCTGGCCACGCGCCTCGTAAGAGTTCAGTATCAACACCACCTCGGCAATGTGACTGCCACCCGCGCCACGACTGCCGCCACCAGGACCACCACGATTGATTCGAGCGCCGAGTGTTGTCAGTGTCTTGTCCACAACACTGCTGGCTGTTGCCGGGGCAATACCCCGTGCAATGCGATCTGCCAGTTCCGCTTCAAGCTCCTGTGTAAGTTCCGCTGCTGCGGTCTCGATACGCTGCAATGCCTGCTCGGTAACGGCCACTGCAACACCCTCCGGCATTTGCACGGTTGCGTAGATGCGATCACCTTCCACAGCGGGGAAGAACTGGAACACGACACGTCCACTCATCAGCAGCCCCACAGTAATCAAAATGACTGCTGTGGCAGTTGCCCATGCTGCGTAACGGTGGTGTAAACAGGAGCGTAGCGCTGGCTGGTAATAATGGTGGGCAAAGTACTCGAGGCCTGAGGCAATTTTCTTCTGCAGTTGCAGCCATTTCTCGACGATTGGTGTGCCCTCCAGCCAGTAACCTGTGGTACGGCGATGCGCCAGGTGCCCAGGAAGAATCAACTGTGATTCAATCAGGCTACCAATCAGACAAAGTGCAACGACCGCGCCGATGACGTTGAAAAACGAACCCATCTGACCATCCAGCAGCAACAATGGCAGGAACGCAGCGATGGAAGTGAACACGCCAAAGACTACGGGAACTGCAACACTCATGGTGCCCGCACCTGCAGCATCGCGGCTGGACATGCCCTTTTGTTCATAAACGAATATTCGTTCCGCAACCACGATGGCATCGTCAACCACGATGCCGATGACCAGGATGAATCCCATGATCGTCAGGGAGCTGATGGTGAGCCCAAGAGAGGGGAAGATTGTCAGCGCGCCGAGCATTGCGATTGGAATGCCCGCTGCAACCCAGACTGCAAGTTTGAAGCGCAGAAACAGGGTCAATACCAGCAACACCAGCGCGAAACCAGAGTAGGCATTGCTCGCCACTGTCGAGATGCGCTCCTGCAGAGCGCGGGCATCGTCGGTCAGAATTGAAAGTTCGATGCTCGCGGGCAGACGGGGGCGCTTCTGTTCTACATATTCCTTGATCAGTTTTGCAGATGCCACTGTGTCTTCGTCGCCAACCCGATAGATCTCAATGATGGCGGCACTCTTGCCATCCACGCGTGCTGTCAGGTAACCCTCTTCAAAACCGTCGATAACTGTAGCGATGTCACCCAGCCGTAATTGCGACCCGTCCGGATATGAGCGCACGATGATGTTTTCATACTCTGCGCCGCTGGAGATGCGGCCCATGCTGCGCAGCAGAATATCGCCGCCTGTTGTGCGCAGGGTGCCAGCTGGCATATCCATCGCGGAGTTGTTGATGGCCGTGGCAACCTGATTCAATGTCAGGTTGTACTGGCGCAGTGTGAACTCGGAAATTTCGACGGCGATCTCGTAAGGGCGGATGTAGTTCACTTCGACGCGCGAGATGCCATCCAGGTCAACCAGATCGAGGCGAATCTCCTCGGCGATTTCCTTCAGGCTTGCAGCATCTGTATCTGCTGCGACAGCCAGAGACATCACGGTAGAGGTAGGAGAGAATGATGCGACGATGGGGCTTTCGATATCGGCTGGCAAGCCGATGATGCCATCCACTGCGCTCTTGACATCGTTGAGCATGCGATTCAGATCTGCGCCAGGGGCAAGCACCACAGTTGCCGCGCACGCGCCTTCGCGTGCGGTGGAGGTCATGCGCTCGACGTTCTCGACGGTCTCCAGTGCTTCTTCCAGAGGCAGACACACGGCCTTCTCTGCTTCCTCCGGTGCAGCACCGGGATACGCGATGTTGATCTGGATGGTGCCTGTTTCGATGCTGGGAAATTCTTCCTGACGCAGGTTCAGGAACGAGATTGTGCCTGCGACGATAAAAACCATCATCAACAGATTGGAGGCTATCGGATTGTCGATGAACCAGTAGATAACGGTCTTCATTCTTCAATGACCTGCACTGACATGCCGTTCACCACTGCCTGGATCGGTGACATGCAGATGCGCTCGCCCGCCCGCAGGCCGGATTGGATCAGTACGCGCTCATTCTCGAGGCGCAGGATCTCCACGTCGCGGAAGTACATCTTGTTCTCGGCATCCACTACCAGCACCTGGCTGTTGCCGCGAATTACCTCGCGTGGGAGGGCAAAAATGTTGTTGACAGTTTTGCCGCTGATGCTGGCTTCGATGTAGAGTCCCACGGGCAAGGGGATCGCGGTGACTTCCTCACCGTTGGCCCCCTGGGCTGTCGACTGCTCCACGCGCACTATGGCTTGTACGGCATTGTTGGTGGTGTCAATTCCGGCTTCGGTACGGACCAGACGTCCGATCCAGGTGTGCATTTGTCCGCCGAACATCCCCCGCAGAGTGACGTCGGGAGCGATGTCGGCAGGCAGTTCGCCGCGGAATCCCAAGGGAATGTCCAGATAGCCGAGTTGGGTCAGTGCCAGGGGCAGGCGCACTTCCACATCGTCTGCGCTCAGGAGGGTAGCGAGCTCCTGGCCACGGTTCACATGTTGCCCAAGCTCGATGCTGGTTGACTCCACAATGCTGGCGAACGGTGCGCGGATTTCACTGCGGCGCATGTCAAGTTGCGACTGTGACAGAGCAGCCTGTGCATCGCGGACGCGTCCGGCACTGATGTCTGCCTGCCTTTGCAAATCCTGTAACTGCGAATCGCTGATCAGACGACGGGCAGCCAGCTCCCTGTAGCGTTCCAGTTCGCTGGCGGAATGTCTTGCTTCTGTCTCGGCCTGCTCCAGGCTGGTCTGGCTGCGCGCAACGGCATTCATGTAATCGCTGGCATCCAGGCGCAGGATGACATCGTCTGCCGCGAAGTATCCACCGGCCACAAGAGCGGGTGATATCCACGACACCGGTCCGGTTGCTGCTGCGGAAAGGCTGACACGACGGCTTGCCTGTACTTTACCCTGTGAGCTCACCGTCAATGTGACGCTTTGCGGCTGCACTGTGGCAACTCGAACGGTAGCCAGAGCCTGCTCGGGCGCTACCGCTTCCAATCGCTCGGGATTGCGCACCAGGAACGTGAATACCAGGAATGCGCCGACCAGTATCGCGACGGGCAGAATGATTCGTTTCAATTTCAAATCCTCAGATAAACAACAGGCCAGAGTAATCGGCGTGCAGTATACAGGCGTATCGGTATATACGCTCGGCGCTGGAATCGGATCAAAATGCCACCAATTACCGCCGCTTCGCAGTCGTGAAGCTATTTACGTGATTTTTACGCAAACCTGTCGTTTGCAATCTGGAGAATTTACGCGACGAGCTCCTACCATGCAGGCATGAAACTCATCAGTCCAAGCCTGTTGGTGTTGGGGGTGGTGCTCAACGCTCTCGCTGCCTTCCAGTTGATACCAGCGACACTCGCCATGGTGCTCGAATCCGGCAATCATGCTGCTTTTTTCACCAGTGCCGCAGTGACCAGTGCCGTGGGGACGACGCTGGCTGTTATCGGCAACCATTACCGAACCTCCAATCTGCAGCCCCGACAGATGTTTCTCATCACAGCCAGTGCCTGGCTGGTCGTGCCCTGCTTCGGCGCTTTGCCATTGATCCTTCACGGCGACGGGTTGACATTCACTGATGCGGTATTCGAGTCGGTGTCAGGCATGACGACCACGGGTTCCACTGTGTTTGTTGGACTCGCCGCAATGACTGCGGACGTTCTGCTGTGGCGATCCCTGCTGCAGTGGTTCGGCGGTATGGGGATCATCGGGATGGCGATTGCGGTACTGCCATTCCTGAGCGTGGGTGGCATGAAGCTCTTCCGCACCGAGTCGTCGGACTGGTCGGACAAGTCTCTTCCACGAACACAGCAATTGCTCAAACATATGGTGTACAGCTACATGGTGCTGACACTGCTGTGCGCGTTGAGCTACCGGGGTTTTGGCATGGGCTGGTTCAATGCAGTGAATCATGCCATGTCGACCATATCCACAGGCGGTTACTCGACATCCGATAACTCCTTCTCGCAGTTCACCTCTCTCCCGCTGCATTGGATAGCCATTGTGTTCATGATCATGGGGGCCATCCCGTTTGTGCTGTATATCCGCTTCCTGCGACACAGGAGTCTGTTGGTGTTTGCAGACGCACAAGTGCGCGGCATGCTGGCAATCCTGGCGACGCTCGCGGTAGTGATAACGGGTGCAGTGATTCTGGAGCGGGACCTGCCCTTCGCACAGGCGCTGACCCATGCAACTTTCAACATCGTTTCGGTAGTTACCACCACAGGTTACGCGAGTGCTGATTACATGCAGTGGGGGAGCTTTGTGATCGCAATCTTCTTCTTCGCGACTTTCCTGGGGGGATGTTCGGGATCGACCAGTGGCGGTATAAAGACTTTCCGGGTGCAATTGTGCTTCACTGTGATCAGGGAACAGATCGCCAAGGCGATTCATCCGCGCGCTACACTGGCGAGGCGCTACAACGGTAATAATGTGAGTGATGACATTGTCACCTCACTTGTCGGCTTTCTGTTCGTGATGGCGCTCAGCTTGACGATCTTGACGCTGATACTGGCCGCCACCGGGTTGGATCTGGTGACGAGTCTGACGGCCTCTGCGACGGCGCTGATGAATGTGGGGCCTGGTCTCGGCGATATTGTTGGTCCTTCTGGAAATTTCTCAACATTGTCAGCGGTGGCGAAATGGGTTCTGTGTCTGGGGATGATCATGGGTCGACTTGAATTCCTGACCATTATAGTTTTGTTGAGTCCTGCTTTCTGGCGGCGCTGATTGCTATGAATGCCAACGCAATACAGAAACTCCGTCCATACGCATTTGCGTTATCGCTGACGCTTGTTGCAACGCTTATTGACTGGTTTCTGCAGCACGCACTGCCCGCCAGCAATCTTGCATTGATCTACATGGCCGCAGTCATCATTACTTCTGTCTACACTGCCACTGGTCCAGCCTTGCTGAGTGCATTCAGCAGTTTTCTTGTGTTCAATTTTTTCTTCACGGAGCCGCGTGGCACTTTTTTGATAAGCTCGCGTGAAGATGCGTTGACGGCGGGATTTCTGGTGATGATTGCATTGCTGGTCGGGCCGCTTGCGGCCCGCCGTACCCGTCTGCTGACTGATCTTGCACAGGAGCGTATGGAGAAAGAAACGGAGTTGCTACGGTCTTCATTGCTTTCTTCCGTGTCACACGATTTCCGCACTCCGCTCACGGCGATGATTGGCGCCACAACAACATTGATGGAGATGGGAGACACCCTGAGCAGGGAGCAGAAGAGAGAGCTTCTGGAGTCGGTACTTTCCGAAGCAGAGCGCTTGAACAATTACACCCAGAACCTTCTGGACATGACGCGTCTTGGTCGAGGTGATCTGCGGCTGGAGCGCAGTTGGGTCAGCATCGAAGAAATCATCAACGTGACTTTGAAACGGATCCGGCCATTGGCAGAAAATCATCAGCTTGACGTCAACATGGCTCCTTCGCTGCCGTTGTTGCGCGTGCACCCGGCACTTATCGAACAGGCAATCTTCAATGTCCTGCATAACTCGCTGAAGTTTTCTCCTGCTGGCAGTACGGTGCGCTTGAGTTGCCATGAGTCACGCACTGTGCCTGGCAGAGTGCTGGTGGTGGAAATCAGCGACGAAGGGCCCGGCATTGAAGTGTCTGAAAGGGAGAATGTATTTCGCATGTTCCATACCGCTGAGAAGGGTGATCGCCGTGTGGCGGGCAGCGGACTGGGACTGGCAATCTGCAAGGGTATGATCGGCGCACATGGTGGTTCAGTCGAAATCGCAGATGCTGTGCATGGAACCGGCTGCCTGGTGCGCATAAGCATTCCAGTGGCAGACCAGAACGAAAATTCCCAGGTCGGCTGAAGGCAATTCCCAAAAGGCCATTCGGGAGTGAGAAGGGTGAGCGAGATGAACACGATCCTGGTGATTGACGATGAACCGCAGATCCGGCGCTTTCTGCGAATTGGCCTGAATGCCCAGCACTATGACGTCATCGAGGCTGAGACTGCAAAGCAGGGGCTGGAGAAAGCCGTACTGGAGTCACCACGTCTCATCATTCTGGATCTGGGCCTTCCGGATCAGGATGGACAGAAAGTGCTGGAGCAACTGCGCGAATTCTACACCGGACCGATTATCATCCTTTCGGTGCGTCACCATGAATCGGAGAAGGTCAGGGCTCTGGATGCGGGCGCCAATGACTACGTCGTCAAACCCTTCGGCATCCAGGAACTGCTGGCACGGATACGCTCACTCCTGCGTCAGCAGGGCGATATGGACGTACTGCCTGAAGTCTTCGACGACGGTGTCCTGCATGTGGACATCGTGCAGCGCAAGGTGCTGCTGGCGGGCGCGCCCCTGCGCTTGTCGAGAAAGGAGTTTGAGTTGCTGCGCCTGCTGATTTCCTACCGGGGGCGCATCGTGACCCAACGTCAGTTGCTGACGGAGGTGTGGGGCAAGACCCATGTGGAGGACTCTCACTATCTGCGGATAGTGATTGCCCGACTGCGTGCGAAACTCGCCGATGATCCGGCAGCCCCGCGGTACCTTGAAACGGAGCCCGGCGTTGGCTACCGCTTCCTCGGCGGCAAGTAGTGGTTAGATGCCCCGCAACCGTAACATTCTATTTGTAGGCACGGCCTGCAGCCGTAGTGTATACTCCAGCCCCTTTTTGCCCCGGCAGCCCTTTTAATTCAGTTCCTTAATTCAATTCAAGCAAACCACAGGTATACCACTCGTGATCGAGAAAATTCGCAACATCGCCATCATTGCCCACGTTGACCATGGCAAGACCACCCTCGTTGACAAACTGCTGCAACAGTCCGGCACGCTGGAAGATCGTGGCAAGGCCGTCGAGCGTGTGATGGACTCGAACGATCAGGAGCGCGAGCGCGGAATCACCATTCTGGCGAAGAACACCGCCATCATGTGGCAGGGCTACCACATCAATATCGTCGACACCCCCGGCCACGCCGACTTTGGTGGCGAAGTGGAACGCGTGATGTCGATGGTGGACAGCGTGCTGCTGCTGGTTGATGCAGTCGACGGCCCGATGCCACAGACCCGTTTCGTGACCCAGAAGGCCTTCGACCAGGGCCTCAAGCCGATCGTCGTGATCAACAAGGTTGACCGTGACGGCGCGCGTCCGGACTGGGTATTGAATGAAGTGTTCGACCTGTTTGACCGACTTGGTGCCACTGACGAGCAGTTGGACTTCCCGGTGGTGTATGCCTCTGCCTTGAATGGTTTTGCTGGCCTTGAACTGGATCAGATGGCCGACGACATGACCCCGCTGTTCCAGACCGTGATCGATCGTGTGCCGCCGCCCCCGGTGGCCGTTGACGCGCCCTTCCAGATGCAGATCAGTGCCTTGGACTACAGCAGCTACGTCGGCGTTATCGGCATCGGACGGGTGACCGGCGGTACCGCAAAGGTCAACCAGCAGGTCGTGATCATCGACCGCGAAGGCAACACCCGCAAGGGCAAGATCCTGCAGGTGAAGAGTCACCTGGGCCTGGAGCGCGTCGATGTACCTGAAGCGCGGGCTGGCGAGATCGTCTGTATCACCGGTATCGACAAGTTGAACATCTCCGACACGTTGTGCGATCCGGATCACGTGGTCGCCATGCCGCCGTTGACCGTCGACAAACCCACCATCAGCATGACTTTCCAGGTGAACGACTCACCGTTTGCTGGTCAGGATGGCAAGTTCGTGACCACTCGTAATCTGCGTGACCGCCTCGAACGCGAACTGATTTACAACGTGGCTCTGCGCGTCGAGCCGGGCGAGACGCCGGACAAATACAAGGTGTCTGGCCGTGGTGAATTGCATTTGTCGGTGCTGATCGAGAACATGCGCCGCGAAGGATTCGAGCTGGCTGTGTCGCGCCCGGAAGTAATCGTGCAGGAAATCGACGGCGTCATGCAGGAACCGCACGAAGCACTGGTGATCGACTGCGACGAGCAGCACCAGGGTTCAGTCATGGAAGAGCTGGGTCTGCGCAAGGCGGACCTGCAGGACATGACTCTGGATGGTAAAGGTCGTGTGCGCCTGAAGTACATCGTCCCCACTCGCGGGTTGATCGGTTTCCGTTCACAGTTTCTGAGCATGACCTCCGGCAGCGGCATGATGAACCACGTGTTCGACCACTACGGTCCGATCAAGGCCGGCAACATCGGGCAGCGCAAGAATGGCGTGCTGGTGTCCATGGTCAAGGGCAAGACACTGGGCTACGGCCTGTGGTTCCTGCAGGAGCGCGGTCGTCTGTTCGTGGACCCGAACGTGGAAGTGTATGAAGGCATGATCGTGGGGCTGCACAGCCGCGACAACGATCTGGTGGTGAACCCGACCAAGGGCAAGCAGCTGACCAACGTGCGTGCCTCCGGTACGGACGAAAACATCGTGCTGACTACGCCAGTGAAACACACTCTGGAACAGGCCATGGAGTTCATTGAAGAAGATGAACTGGTCGAGATCACGCCGAACCACATTCGTCTGCGCAAGAAGCTGCTGACCGAGAGCGAGCGCAAGCGCGCTGGTCGCAGCCCGCGCGGGTAAGTCTGTCTGTGCAGGAGCGAGCGTTGCTCCCACAGGTAGTCGCCATAATCAGCTTTCTATCCTAAGATTGCCCTCATGAGTGAAGCGCCCGAATCGGGCGCTTCGCGTTATCGAGGAGTTGCCATGCTGATTCTCTACCCCGAAATAAAACCCTACGCAACACACCGCCTCAAGGTGTCGGATCTTCACGAGTTGTATCTTGAAGAAGTCGGCAATCCTGACGGCATTCCTGTGGCCTTTGTTCATGGCGGCCCCGGCGCTGGCAGCGAGGCCTCGAGTCGGCGCTTCTTCGATCCTGATATCTACCGCATCGTTGTGTTCGATCAGCGCGGAGCAGGGCGCTCGACACCTCACGCTGAACTTGAAGACAACACCACGCAAACACTGGTCGCGGATATGGAAGCCATCCGGCACTTTCTCAGCATCGACAAATGGGTGTTGTTCGGCGGCTCCTGGGGTTCGACCCTTTCCCTTGTCTACGCGCAAACGCATCCTGAATACGTAATGGGGTTGATCCTGCGCGGCATCTTCCTCTGTCGTGATGAGGACTTGCAATGGTTCTACCAGAGTGGTGCCAGCCGACTGTTCCCGGATTACTGGGAAGACTATTACGAGCACATACCCGTAGCAGAGCGCGACAACATGATCGCCGCGTACTACAAGCGACTGACCGGGCAGGACGAAATCGCCCGCATGGGTGCGGCGAAAAACTGGTCGCTCTGGGAGGGGCGCTGTCTGACGCTTCGCCCAAACACCCAGGTTGTAGAGCGTTTTTCCGACCCGCATCTGGCCATGTCTCTGGCGCGCATCGAAGCACACTACTTCATGAATCAGGCTTTCATGAAAGAAAATCAGATCCTGAATAATGTGCACAAGCTGCACGGCATCCCCGGTATCATCGTGCACGGTCGTTATGATGTGGTTTGCCCTTTGGATAACGCCACGGCACTGCACAAACTCTGGCCTGATTCCGAACTGCTGATCGTGCGCGACGCAGGGCATGCTGCCATGGAGCCTGGCATCACGGACGCACTGATCCGCGCCACGGGTGAGATGGCAAAGCTGTTTCGCCCGGAGCACGTGTCGTGAATGTTTTTGAACAACTCTCG
This sequence comes from Gammaproteobacteria bacterium, assembly GCA_030682575.1. Lineage (GTDB taxonomy): Bacteria > Pseudomonadota > Gammaproteobacteria > Pseudomonadales > Pseudohongiellaceae > UBA5078. Next base: position 153,644 of record JAUXNX010000005.1, on the reverse strand, counting down.
CATAACAGCCCGGAGATATTCGAGTGATTGCATTGTTGCAACGAGCTAACTGGGCGCGACTGACTATAGATGGTCAACAGCGCTGCGAGATCGGCAAAGGGTTGGTAGTGTTTGTCGGCGTGGAAATGGACGACGACGAAGGCAAGGCAGATCGGTTGCTGCATCGGCTGCTGTCGTATCGCGTGTTTGCTGATGCGGAAGGGAAGATGAACCTTTCGCTGTTGGATATTGGCGGTGATCTGCTGCTCGTGTCGCAATTCACACTGGCGGCAACGACTGACAAGGGATTGCGGCCTGGTTTTTCTACAGCAATGCCGCCTGCCCAGGCGGAGTCGCTCTACGACTATATGGTGCAGCAGGCATCCGTGCAGAAGATCACGCTGGCAACAGGTGAGTTCGGTGCCGATATGAAAGTGGCGCTGGAGAACGATGGGCCAGTGACTTTTTTGCTGAGGATATGAAGTCTCGATTGCCCTGCATCGGTACTACTGGTTGCAGGAGCGGGCCCTCTCCTTCACGAGCGTATTGATCATGCAGAATCTTTCGCTTCTTGCTGCTCTTTCTTTTTTCTTGCAAATCTGCCAAAGAAAATTCCCACCTCGAACAGCATCCACATCGGAATGGCAAGCATCGATTGCGTAAACGGATCAGGGGGTGTCAACAGCATGCCAACGATGAAGCAACAGACAACAACGTATGGCCGTTTCCTGGTCAGATCATCTGGCTCGACAATGCCTGTCCAGATCAATAGAAAAACTGCGATGGGGATCTCGAATGCGATGCCGAATGCGAAAAAAATTGCCAGCGCAAAGCTAAGAAAACTGTTGATATCCGGCATGACCAGAATGCCGTCTGGTGCAACAGATACGAAGAAAGAAAATACAAAACCGAACAGCACATAATAGGCAAACGCAATCCCGGCATAAAACAGCAGCACGCTGGAGATGAACAGCGGGATCGCGAGTGCTTTCTCATTCTTGTACAAGCCTGGTGCAATGAACGACCAGAGTTGGTAAAGAATGTAAGGAGCCGCGATAAACAGTGAGACGTAGAATGTCAGCTTGAATGGCGCGAAAAAAGGTGATGTTGGATCAATTGCAATCATGCCCATGTTTTCGGGCAGCACGGACATCAGTGGGTCTGCAACGAATGTGTAGATGTCGTTCGCGAAATAGAACAGGCTCAGAAAAATTACCAGAACGGCAACCAGTGATTTCATGATGCGGTCGCGCAGTTCGATCAGGTGATCGATCAGTGTCAGCTCCGCGCCTGTCTTTGGATCATGAGGGTCGCTCATTCTTTCCTCTGTTGATCCTTCTGGTCATCGGTTTTTGGTGGCACGCTGGTGTAGGCGCCACCTTGCAGGCGGATGGTTCCGGCAGGTGGATTGTTGTAGAAGTCCTCGACCGGTTCGGCTTTCACTGCTGGAGCAGGCTCGGACGCCGCTGCAGGTTCAGGCTCCACGTAGTCCTCATCGAAGCGTGCAGGATCGTCTGCAGCAGTAGGTGTTTCTGCAACTTTCGGGGGCAGGATCGTTGGGATTTGATCTTCAGCGGGAGATTCAAAGACCGGTTTGAGAGGAGTGCCAGTAATCTTTCTTTCTTCTTCCTTTAGCGTGGCATTCACTTCTGCACTCATGTCATCGATGTTCTTGCGGGTATCCTGCACGAACGAATCTGCCTTCTTTCTGGCCTTGTCCAAATCAGCCAAAATGGATTCGTTGTGTAACTGACGGCGAATCTCGTCTGCATTGATCTCGCGCTCGATCTCAGTTTTCACCTGATTGAAACTGCGCTTGGCTCTGCCGATCCACAGACTCGCGGTTCTGACAGCCCCCGGCAACCGTTCCGGGCCGATGACGAGCAGCGAAACAATGGCTATCAGCACCAGTTCCATGAAACCAATATCAAGCATCAGTTTAGTCCGGCTTCAGAGTGAGTTGAAAGGAGGAGGCAACAACCTTGCAGGAGAGGTTGGCAAGGACAGGGTTCAGTCCTTGTCCTCTGCCTTTTCGGATTTCATCGTGGTGGCATCGCCCACTTTCTTCACGGTGCCATCGTCGTCGCTGTCAGTGTCCTTGCCGTCTTCATCTTTCATGGCAGTCTTGAAGCCTTTCAGTGCACCGCCCAGGTCTGAGCCCAGATTGCGCAGCTTCTTGGTGCCGAACAACATCACTACGATCACCAGAATGATGATCAATTGCCATATACCGATTCCGCCAAAACCCATACTGCCTCCAGGTTACTAATTCAGTTTTTCGTGACGCCATTTTTTCGTGAAGCTTTCTCGACCAGCCCGGAGATGTTGAAACGCTCTCTCAGTTCTTCCAGGACTTGTTCCGGACCCAGCCCAAGGTGGCTCAACATGACCAGAGTGTGGAACCACAGGTCCGCAGTTTCCTTCACCAGTGCATTCAGTGCCGCTTCGTGATCATCAGCATTGCCTACATCCTTGGCTGCGATGATGGTCTCGGTGGCTTCTTCGCCCACCTTTTCCAGAATCTTGTTCAGGCCCTTCTGGTGCAGACTGGCAACGTAGGATTCACCTGCATCTGCACTCTTGCGTTGTTCCAGAATCTCGCTCAATTGGCTCAGAGTGTCATTCATGCCAGTGCTCACTGCGTGTCGTGTTTCTTCGCGTACATCTCATCAGGGTTCTTCAGCACAGGATCAATTGTCTGCCACTGACCATCACTCAGCTGGCGATAGAAGCAACTCTCGCGGCCGGTGTGACAGGCAATGCCTCCCACTTGTTCGACAACGTAACACACGGTGTCTCCATCGCAGTCCAGAAAAACCTTGTGCAACTTCTGGATGTGACCGGACTCTTCACCTTTGCGCCACAACTTCTGACGTGAGCGTGACCAGTAGATTGCTCTGTTTTCCAGTACTGCCAGAGCCAGAGCATCGCGATTCAACCAAGCGTGAGTGAGGACCCGCGATGTCTTGAAATCCTGTGTGATGACGGGAACCAGGCCATCACTGCTCCAGTTCACCTGATCCAGCCAGCTCATCGACAACGCTGTTTCTCCTGCCTCTTTCATGCGCGCTAGTATGCTATGTCAGCGGTTAAAACACAAAAGGTAAACCGCCGCTGCGCCCAGCAGGAGGCCTGACAGCGAGAGTTCTGAGGCCAGTGATTCGCCCCCTGGCAAGAACGCAATAATGGCAACTGCGAGAAGTGCCAGTCCACCCTGTATGGATCGCCTGCGGCGCTTGTGATGCTGTATCTGTTCTTCCAGCAGGCGCTGCTGCAGTGTCTCGTTGATGGCGGTAAGCTGTTTTGACTGTGTCAATGAGTCGATCATCAGTTGCGGCAGGTAAGGCAGTTGCTCGATCCAGTCTGGCACATTTTCCTTCAGTGCGTTGAAGAGAGTGGACGGGCGCATGCGCCGACGGTTCCAGTCTTCCAGGAAGGGCAGGGCTGTCGTCCACAGGTCCAGCTCAGGGTAGAGCTGCCTGCCCAGCCCTTCGACATTGAGCAGGGTTTTCTGCAGCAGCACCAGCGAAGGCTGGACCTCCATGTTGAAACGACCCGCTGTGCGGAACAATTGCACGAGCAGATAGCCGAAAGAAATGTCCTTCAGGGGTTTCTCGAATACAGGCTCACATACCGAGCGCATCGCAGCCTCGAATTCATGCACGCGGGTATCCTTTGGCACCCAGCCACATTCCACGTGCAACTGAGCCACCTTGCGGTAGTCGCGCTGGAAGATGGCCAACAGATTGCGGGCCAGATACTGCTGATCGCTTTTGCTCAACGAGCCGATGATGGCGCAGTCGATGGCGATGTACTGGGGGTTCTCCGGACTGTGCTTCGCTACAAAGATGTTGCCGGGATGCATGTCGGCGTGGAAGAAACTGTGGTTGAACACCTGAGTAAAGAAGATCTCCACACCGGTTTCCGCCAGTTTCTTCAGATTCACGCCCTGGGCGCGCAGACTGTTGATGTCGGCCACTGGGGTGCCATAAATGCGCTCCATCACCAACAGGTTGCTGCGTGAGTATTCCCAGTAGACTCGGGGCACATAGAGCTGCGGCGAGTGCTCGAAATTGCGGCGTAACTGGGTGGCATTGGCGCCTTCAGAGAGCAGGTTGAGTTCGTCGAGAATGATCTTCTCGTAATCGCTTACTACCTCGCGAGGTCTCAGTCTGCGGCCTTCGGGAATGTGTTCTTCCACCAGTCCGGCTATCCACTTCAGCAGCTTGATGTCTTCCACGATGGTCTTTTCGATGCCGGGCCGGATCACCTTGACGACGACTTCTTCGCCAGTGAGCAGGCGTGCAGCGTGGACCTGCGCGACCGATGCGGAAGCCAATGCCTCGGTATTCAGCTCGCTGAACACTTCCTGCCAGGGGCGAGCCAATGCCTGCTCGACCAGAAACTGAATGGGGGGATCGCTGAAACCGGGCACGTTGTCCTGCAGTGACTGCAATTCATCGGCAAGTTCGAGCGGCAGAAAATCTCTGCGAGTGGAAAGCAGTTGACCGAATTTGATGTAGATCGGTCCAAGTTCTTCCAGCGCCATGCGCAGACGCACTTCCGGTGCGAGGCGGCGTGAAGGGTGCAGGCGCCATGGCAGGCTCCAGAGCTTGAACAGCGCTCCGACTACGCCAGAGGGTTGTACCTGAGGCGACACCTGATCGAGGCCGTAGCGGGCGGCAGTGTTGAGTAGTGTCAGTAGTCGGGGAAGATGGGACACGAATTAAGCCTTCAACATGCTGCCGGGGGTGTGCTGTGTGAGTATTTGTTGAAATATCAGGCGTTTACATTTGCCTTCGCAAGGGCTGGCAAAGATAGCACTAAGCGTGGATGGCGACAAGGGCTGCAAGGGGAGGCGTTAGTTGGCATTAACCCGATCGTTGGAGCTGCAGAGCAGTCCCAGTTCGATAGCCTTGAATAACAGGTTGAGGCTCAGTTGAGGAATATCCTGCATAGGAAAAGCAGCGGCCAGATGCTCACAAATCTGCGCGAAAGTCTCGCCTTCCCGCACGGCCTGAAGAAACAGCGCCATATCTGCAGCAATGGGCTGAAACTGCATCCTGTGCCGCTTACGGTAGATCAGATTGCTCGGATATCTTCTCTGCAAGAGTGGGTTTTGCTCGCGAATGATTGTCCCCTCATCCTCAGGCCTCTTGACCAATTCAATTCCGAACTCCGCCTCCCCAGGCTCTCCTCCCGAGGCCATGAATCCATGCATCTGCTGCCAGTACTTCTCCAGATTGAAACGACTTTCCAGGAGAGCCCAGTCCTGTTTCGCCTGCCACCGCATCGCTGGCCATTTTTCTGCTGGCAGGGATTGCAATTCAGCGAGCGTATAAGCAGCCTCATCTGCCACGTCGAACAGAGAAATCAACAGCCCCTCCATATGGATGATATCGGCAACGGCGGGGAGGTTGCTGAACTGTTCATGGCTGCTGACATAGTCGCGCAGGAATTCTCCCACGCGGTGGATAGGGCCGTTGCGGGGTGGGTACTTGCCCATGTAGCCGATCCAGAGGCGGGTATAGATATCCCGCCCGAGAGTATTGAACAGGATCGGGAACAGAGCGCTGGATACCTCCACAAGTCGCTGGTGATAGGCATTGTTGTATATAGAAAGAGCCTCGGCCTGGGAGAGATGGCTGTGGGGTGCGAGCAGACTGGCAATCTCGTTGGCCTGAGTGTCCAGATCTTGCGGCTGATTGATCCAGCTCCAGAACTGTTCCTGCTCCTGACGCCAATTCATGGTTGCAATCCACTACTGTCGTGGGTCGTCATCGTTTCCGCAGGGCGGGTCACTGATTCCTGGACTTGACGAGCGTGGGCGAGTTCGGTCATCAGCTCTGTAAACTCGGGAATATGATCGTCCCGTTCAAGCAGTGTGGCCACAGGACCGAAGCGCTGACAGGCATGCCGGTACAATTCCCAAACTTCGTCGCAGACCGGGTGGTCGTGTGTATCGATGATGTGGGTGACGTTGTTGGTATGGCCTGCGAGATGGAACTGTCGAATCGCAGAAGGGATAAGGGTATCGATATAGGCACGGGGGTCGAAACCCAGGTTGAAGCCACTGACATACACGTTGTTGATATCGAGCAGGACCTCGCAACCGGTCTGGCGCACCAGAGCATTGATGAACTCTGGCTCGGTCATCGTATTGGAGCGAAAACCAATGTAGACAGAAGGATTCTCCAGCACGATACGGTGCTGAAGATAATCCTGAATGCGGCTGATCTTGTCGGCGCAACGTTGCAGATTGTCGTCGGTATAGGCAATGGGCAACAGGTCGTGGGAGGTGTAGCCATGCAGGCCGGTCCAGCACAGATGGTCGGATACCCACTCTGGTTGCACCTCGGCGATCAGACGCTTGAGTTGGTCGAGGTAGTGGAAGTCAAGCGGATCATCGGTGCCCACGTTGAAGGACAGGCCATGGAGGACAACGGGGTAGTTTGCGCGGATTTCGCGCAGAACCGCACGCGGCCTGCCGCCTGGAGCGAGATAGTTTTCAGTGATGAGTTCGAACCAGTCGACTGCAGGTCTGTGTGTCAGTACATGATCGTAGTGGACACTGCGCAGACCCAGTCCATAGCCAAGCATTGCGTACTCTCTCCCCCGGCACTCTCCCGGTGTGTCATGAGCGAGGCCTGAACAGGGCAGTGTGTTAAAGTCCGGAGATCAAGTTGCCGCCGAGCTTGCTGCACAGTTGCTCGGAAAGCGTCATGTTCCCGGTGGCAATAGCCACAAAGCCGATGCCATGACAACTGTTCTTGCCTGCACAGTTGTCGTTGCCATTGCCCTTGCAGGCACTGAAGGTGTTGCAACTGAACAGGTCGTTGCAGTATGCAACCTGCACGCCTTCAAGTGGCGCAGCAGCGGGGACGGCAGATACTGAAGCGACTTCCTTGCCGCCCAGCTTCTCGCAAAAGCTCTTGGAGACCATCGCGTGACCACTGGCAAAGCTGACGAAACCAATGCCGCCGCAGGAGTTCTTGCCAGCGCCGACGTCGTTGCCAAAGCCTTTGCAGGCACTCATGCCATGGCAGGAAGTCAGGCCCTGACACTGGCTGATCTTGACCGGCTCGGCAACGTCTGCGGCGCTTGCGCCTGAGGATATCGCGGCGCTGGCCAGCAGCAGGGCTGCAGCGGAAGAGGCCATCTTGAAGCCGTCAGTGGTTCTCATTGCGTCGTCTCCTGATTGTGGTCGCCGGTATCGGTGGGTTGCTCCGGAGGCCAAATTTGATTCGATTATCCTACTCTATACGCCGATTACAAGGTCTTTGCGGGAGCTGCGGCACTTTGTCACAGATTGTGATGCGTGGGAGACCGCTGCGAAGCGGCATCCATTACACGCTGGCAGCTATCTGTTGCAGTTTTCTGAACAGACGCTCCTGTCTTGCTGTCATACGATCAACTGCAAGCCGCAGTTCATCGACGCGGTTGCTGAAGTGGTTGGCTTCACTGCGCGAGGGAAAGATTCGCGCCTCTTCGTGCACGTATTCCTCGATGTCATTCAGCAAGGTCTCCTTCGCCTCGGTGCTCCACGTATGTGTGCGACTGAACAGTTGACCTAACTGATGTGTAGCGATATCGCCGAAGATATTGCCAAAGTGATCTTCCCAGTCGATTTCCAGACCCGCGAGGATTGCGTGCAGATCCTGAATCAGGTGCGTGTCACCACTGAGCTGGATTGTCGGGGAGAAGAGAGCGTCAGTCTGATTGCTGCTCAGCAGCAGACGACTGAACGCACCAACGGAGCCACAAATGCCTGCATCGGGTACAGGTTCGTATACAGAACGGATGGCCAGCGTGCCATCCTGAATCAGCACGAATAGTTGCCATGACAGAGGGGTAGTACATTCCACACTGACAGCTCGGCCTTGATGGCGACTCAGTTTCTTCGCCGCCACAGGGTCCTGTGCCAGCACTGCGTTGAGCAAGGCTTCCACGGGTGCGCTGATGGCTGAGCTCAGAAGGGGATTCATGTCTGGTCGTCTGTCAGTTGCTTGTCATTGGTTTGAAGCCCAGATGGATGGCGCAGATGCCACCCATGACATCGTGGTAGCGGCAATCGCTGAAACCGGCAGTTTCCATCATGCCTTTGAGCGCTTCCTGATCCGGGTGCATGCGAATCGACTCCACCAGGTAGCGGTAACTGTCGGCATCGCCCGTGACCAGTTTGCCGACTATCGGCCACAGCGCCGAGTAGCCGTCGTAGGCCTTGCCGACCAGAGGATTGCGCGGCTTGGAGAACTCCAGTACCAGAGCGCGACCGCCCGGCTTCAATACCTCGAACATGGAGCGCAGCGCGGCATCCTTGTCAGTGACATTACGCAAACCGTAAGCGATACAGATACAGTCGAATGTATCGGGAGAGAACGGCAGTTTCTCGGCATTGAGCTGTGTGTAGGAGACATTACTGGTAATACCCTTGTCGATGAGGCGATCACGCCCGACCCGCAACATGGAGTCGTTGATGTCTGCGAGTACTACCTGACCGGTCTTGCCCACCAGTGCTGAGAAGCGGATGCTGAAGTCACCTGTGCCGCCCGCCAGATCAAGAACCCGTTGCCCTTCACGCACACCACTCAGCTCCACAGTGAAACGCTTGATGAGACGGTGAGTGCCAAGAGACATGAGATCGTTCATCACGTCGTACTTGCTGGCCACGGAATGGAACACCTGACCTACGCGACTGACTTTTTCCTCAACTGGTACCTGCTGATAACCGAAGTGGGTCGTGCGGGGCTTGTCTTGTGAATCAGGACTTACTGGCTTGTTTTCACTCGACATGGTTTTTCCAGATTGGGCTTGAGAACAGGGGCTTGAAAATAGTTGGCTTCAGGTTTGAGGGGGCGACAGGGGCTGTATCTTAATCACTTGCACTGCCTCTGACAACGACTGGCCGGACGGCACAGGGTCGCGGCTGGCGCCAGCGTCCTTCAGGCTTTGCAAATAACTCTGCCACATCGTGTCGTACTGTGTGCACAGTTGGTAGAGGTAGTCCCAGCTGTAGATCCCGGAGTCATGGCGGTCATCGAACACAAGCTTGATGGCATAACTGCCTACTGGCTCGACGCCTATGAGTGCGACATTGCGCTTGCCTGTCTGCAATATACCCTGACCCTTGCCATGCCCGCGCACTTCGGCAGACGGCGAATGGACGCGCAGGAACTCGGCACTCAGGTCATAGCTTGTACCATTCGCGTATACCAGCGTCAGCACACCGGACTTGCGGCGCAGGCGAATCTCTGCAGGAGAGCTTGGCATGGTCTTCTGTACTCTATTAAAGGATAAATCGGCTCAAGTCTTCATCTCGTGCCAGTTCGCTCAATTGCTTGTCGACATAGGCGGCGTCGATCACCAGCTCCTCGTCGCCAATGCCGACATCGGATGCCGAGAACGACACTTCTTCCAGCAGTCTCTCCATCACGGTGTGCAGACGGCGCGCACCGATATTCTCTGTGCGCTCATTGACCTGAAATGCAGTCTCGGCGATTTTCGCGATGCCATCAGGTGTGAAGCGGATGCGCAGATTTTCGGTTCCCAGCAGCGCCTGATATTGTTCGGTCAGTGAACAGTTTGGTTCGGAAAGAATGCGCTCGAAATCGTGAGCTGTGAGCGCATCCAGTTCCACGCGAATCGGCAGGCGTCCCTGTAATTCGGGAATCAGATCCGAGGGCTTGGAAAGATGGAACGCACCTGAGGCGATGAACAGGATGTGGTCGGTCTTCACACTGCCATACTTCGTCGTGACCGTGGACCCTTCAATCAGTGGCAGCAGATCACGCTGTACCCCTTCGCGGGACACGCCACTGTTGCCGCTGTCATTGCGCACTGTCACCTTGTCGATCTCGTCGATGAAGACGATTCCGGTCTGCTCTGTCGCCTGAATCGCTCGATTGCGAATGTCTTCTTCGTTGACCAGTTTTCCGGCTTCCTCTTCCTTGAGGAGCTTGAATGCTTCTCTGATTGGAAGGCGTCGGGTCTTCTTCTTTCCGGCGTTCATGTTGGAGAACATGCTCTTCAGCTGGCTCGTCATTTCCTCCAATCCGGGCGGCGCCATGATCTCCACACCAGTCACGGAATCGGCGACCTTGATCTCGATCTCCTTGTCGTCCAATTCGCCTTCGCGCAATTTCTTGCGGAAAATCTGCCGCGTGGCAGAGGCGGACTTGTCAGCGCTTTCACTTTCGCCGTCGCTGCGTGCGGGGGGCAGCAATGCGTCGAGTATCCTGTCTTCAGCGGCATTCTCCGCAACGTGCTGCACTTTGCGGATCTGTTCCTCGCGCAGCATCTTCACCGCGATATCGATCAGGTCGCGGATGATGGAGTCGACATCGCGACCCACATAACCCACTTCGGTGAACTTGGTGGCTTCCACCTTGATGAAGGGCGCGTTGGCAAGCTTCGCGAGGCGCCGCGCAATTTCGGTTTTGCCCACGCCGGTGGGGCCGATCATGAGAATATTCTTGGGCGTGATTTCCTGACGGATGTTCTCACCCAGTTGCATGCGTCGCCAACGATTGCGCAATGCTATTGCCACAGCGCGCTTGGCGGCACTCTGGCCCACGATATATCTGTCGAGTTCGGAGGCGATTTCTCGCGGTGTCATGCTGGACATTATTCGATTCCTGATGGCTTGCGAGTCACTTAAAACTCGAGCTCTTCGATGGTGTGATTCTGGTTGGTGTAGACACAGATGTCGGCGGCGATACCAAGGCTGTGCTTGACGATGTTGAGAGCGTCGAGATCGGTGTGGCGATAGAGCGCGCGTGCTGCCGACAGCGCGAATGAGCCACCGGAGCCAATTGCCATGATGCCTTCTTCCGGTTCGATCACGTCGCCGTTGCCGGTAATGATAAGCGAGGCTTCGCGGTCAGCCACAATCAGCAGTGCTTCCAGGCGGCGCAGCATACGATCAGTGCGCCACAGTTTGGCAAGTTCAACGGCCGAGCGCACAAGCTTGCCGTGATGTTTTTCGAGTTGTTCCTCGAAGCGCTCGAAGAGCGTGAAGGCATCGGCGGTGCCACCGGCAAATCCCGCAATCACCTGATCCTTGTAGAGACGACGCACCTTGCGGGCATTGCCTTTCATGACGGTATTGCCCTGGGAGACCTGTCCGTCGCCGCCTACCACAACTTTGTTGCCGCGTCTGACCGAGACAATGGTCGTGCCGTGAAGTTGTTCCAAACTGAGTCTCCTGCCGGTGCATGCGCCGGTTCGTGAAGGGGTTCTCGCACCGACGTGCGTATGTATTCTCGGGATATGGGGAAGTTGCTGTTGAAATTCAAGCTTGTGGGAGCAGGCGGGTTATGGACTGACGCCGATCCGCATACTATCGATGCTGTTGGTGCGCAGCAGTCGCTCAGCCTGATTGAGTTCATCCCGGGAGTAGTAGGGGCCAGCCTGTACCAGAAAAAGAGTCTTGCCTAACAGTGCTTCTTTCTTGACTCGTGCATCAAGCCCCAGCGCGCTCAACCGCATACTCTGAGCAACGGCTGCAGCTTCCTGCTGAAAGGCACCTGCCTGCACCATGAAACTCGGTTCACCGGGCCTGGGTGCCGGGGTGTCAGCCTGAGCAACGGGTCGCGCTGTATCTTCTATTGGCACTGAGTCTGCGGCTGCAGTTGGTTCTGCAGAGGGGATTACCGTTGCCGCAGCATTGGCAGCGGCATTTGCCGCAATATTCGCAATGGCGGTGGCGGTGGCTGTCAGGGTGTTTGCAGATGACGATGTCGATCTTGGCTGCGGAGAATTATCGACGATGACTTCGTAGTTTGGCAGCTCCTTGTAGAACTCCAGTTGCAGCCGTGCTGCGGCCAACTCGAGTTCCTCTGTGCGCCGCTGCTGGGCTGCAGCCAACTCATCCGGATTGGCAGGGTTTGCTGCATCGCTCAGTATGGAGTCAACAGGAGGCAGAATTCCCGTCAGATAGACCAGAAAGAAGGAAAAGAAACCCAATACCAGCCCTGTCAAAAGACCGGTAATCAGCATGCCTTTGGTCGGTTGCGGCGCGGGTTCCGTGCGGCTTTGCTCCGGTGCGGCTTTCCTGGCTCTGGTCTTGGCGAAATCGTGTGCCATGTCTGTCTCTGCTGTCGTGGTTCCGAGTACGGGGCCGTTTTGTTGAAGCGTCGTCATTATCCTGAAAAACCGGGCGCGCAACCAGCCTTATTCCCGCACGTCATTATGGTGGTCGAATCAGATCATATCCTGTGGATCTACATCAATGGACCAGCGCACAGCGCGACTTTCCTTGAGCGCTTCCAATTCGGGGCACAACTTGCTCAACAACTGTTGCAGATTCGAGCGATGTGCGGACTGCAACAGCAATTGAGAGCGAAACTTGCCTGCGCGTTTCTCCATTGGTGCGGGCAATGGCCCCATCAACATGACCGCCGTACTTGCATCAGGTGCTTCACTCTCACCGAGAAAACGAGCGGCGCATTGTCGCACCAGGTTAAGGAACAGCTCTGGAGTTCGGAAGTCCTCTGCTTCAGCGCGAATCAGCGCGAGATGGGCGAAAGGGGGCATGTGTGCGGCGTGTCGCTCCATCAACAATGTTCGGGCGAATGCTCCATAACCATGGTTGATGAGTGTTTGCAGCGTATTGTGTGTGGCATGGCGCGTTTGTATCAGCACTTCACCCGGTTGTCCCGCGCGCCCCGAGCGGCCCGCGACCTGCATCAGCAACTGTGCTGTGTGCTCCTGTCCGCGAAAATCAGCGCTGAAGAGACCCGTATCCGCGTCAAGCACGGCGACCAGTGTCACGCGAGGGAAGTGATGTCCTTTCGCCAGCATCTGGGTGCCGACAAGGATACAAGGCGCGCCCTGGTGAACTTCATTGAGAAGAATATCGAGTTCGTTCTTGCGGCGCGTGCTGTCGCGATCCACGCGCAGCACTCTTGCGTTCGGGAAGATGCCCGAGAGAAATGCCTCGCTGCGCTCCGTACCCAGGCCGAGCGCCTGCAATTGTTTGGATTTGCAAAGCGGGCAGTGGCGGTCGATCGCTCTGCGGGTGTCGCAATGATGGCAACGCAGATGTGCGGGGGTCTTGTGCAGAGTCATGCGCGCATCGCAGTGGGTGCATTCGGAAACCCATCCGCAGTCGGCACATTGCAACGTTGGAGCAAAGCCGCGCCGGTTGATGAATACGAGGACTTGATTGCCACGCTGCAGATGCTCTCCAATCTGTTGCAGTAGAGTAGAGGAGAAACCCTCTTGCAGAACCTCATGAGTGGTGTCCAGCAGACGCAGCAGTGGACGTTCCGCACCGCCTGCACGATCTGTCAATTGCAGATGGTGATAGCGGCCACTGAGAGCGTTGTGCAGAGTCTCCAGACTTGGTGTGGCAGAACCGAGCACGATGCCAATGTTCTCGTTGCGGGCTCGGACAATGCCGAGGTCGCGTGCAGAGTAGCGAAAACCATCCTGCTGCTTGAACGAGTTGTCGTGCTCCTCGTCGATGATGATGATGCCGGGGCGCGCCAGCGGCGTGAAAAGAGCTGAGCGGGTACCGATCACGATGTTGGCAATGCCGTCCCTTGCCTCCAGCCAGGCATGCAGCCGTTCCGCGTCTGTCAGCCCCGAGTGCAGTACAGCGATACGGCACTGAAAGCGCTTGCGGAAGCGGCTGATGGTTTGTGGCGTCAGGCTGATTTCCGGCACCAGTACCAGTGCCTGACGTGACTGCTCCAGCACTTCAGCAATAACCTGCAGGTACACTTCGGTCTTGCCGCTACCAGTCACGCCATCCAACAGAAAGCACGAGTAGGCGCTCAGGGATTTGCGAATGGCGCTCACTGCTGTGCGTTGTTCATCGTTGAGTTGCAGTGCATTCTCGCGTGCTGATTTGACAGCGGGGCCTTGCTTCGCACGCGGCAGGCGTTTTGTGGTCTCGATCAGGCCCGCCTTCAGCAGCGTCGTCATTGCTGTCGGCGAGATTTCCAGCTCCGTCATCATGTCTCGATCCATCTCTCCATGTTCGCGCAGGTACTCGACTATTTCCTTTTGTTTGGGTGCCCGTCCCAGAGCGTTATGCTCTAGAGTTTGTCCCGCTGCACTGAGGCACCAGATCTTCCTGCCCGGGTGGCTGGCCGGACGACCTTGTCGGAGCAGGGCGGGGAGCATGTTGTGAAATACCTCTCCCGGGGGATGCTGATAGTATTGTGCCGCCCATGTGTAGAGGGTCAGAAGTGGGGCAGGCAGCAGTGGTTCGGTATCCAGTATCTCCAGCACGTGACGCAATTTGTCGTGCGTTACTGACGTATCGGATTCCACGGACACGAGAACGGCGACAAGCTTGCGGGGGCCGAACGGCACGACAACACGAATGCCTGGCTGCAGGCCAGATGCTGTTGCGGACGGCATTTCCACAGGGGGTAGATAATCGAACAACCTGCGCAAAGGGGAAGGTACCGCAAGGCGCAGAATCATACTGGCAGATCGATCATGGCGGGCTGATTCTGACTTGGGCATGGAAGTGACGACAGCCTGCAGGGTGGGGGGTCGAGTAACCGGAACAGCCGACTCATGTTAAGGGGATTACCCTGCTGTCGCAACTTCAGGGGTTGTCTGGACGGGTTGTGCGCGCGCTGCCCACAGAAACGCTCAATTGGTTTATACTCGCGTCCTCGACCGCGCCAGCGGCCCGGGCTTTGCAAAAAAACCGAAGAATTTATTCGTACAATGAACGGAGTGTGAGATGGCGAGCGAGCCGATTCCAGCGGAATTGTTATTGGTGAGAGAGCAGATTGACCGGATAGATCATGGTCTGGTGCTGCTGCTGGCGAATCGCTTTGCATTGACGCGTCGTGTGGGGGAATTGAAGGCAGAGCATGGCCTGCAGGCATTGGACCCTGAGCGCGAGAGCAGAAAGCTTGCCGATATCCGAGCGGTCTGCGCCAAACATGGTGTCAATCAGGATCTGGTTGCCGAAATCCTCGAGCGCGTCATGCGTGAAGTGGTGAAGAATCACAAGCTCATTCAGGAGCAACAGTCTGCGCAGTAGGCGCGCCTTCCACGATTTTCTGCTTTTATGCATGGTCTGTTATTTCTGGCGCGGGCTATTGCCAACATACTCCTCTTTGGTAGAATGCACGCCCGTTTCACTGGCCGCACGTCCGGTGTCGGGAAATACGTGAGGTGTGGTGCATTGATCCCTTGCTCTAACCGATCGATGTGGCGATACCAGTGAAATACCAATGATGAGGTCAGGCATGAAACCCGATATCCACCCCAATTACACGGAAATGGCAGCAACCTGCAGCTGTGGCAATGTCCTCAAGACCCGCTCCACGCTGGGCAAGGACATTCTCATCGACGTATGTTCCGAGTGCCATCCGTTCTACACTGGAAAACAGAAGATTCTTGATACTGGCGGCCGTGTTGATCGCTTCAACAAGCGCTTTGCTGGTCGCACGCTGAAGTAGAAGCGTCCTCGTTTCGATCGTGTGAGTCTCGCAAATGAAAAAGGCGTCAGAGCCGAAGTTCTGACGCCTTTTTGTGCTTCTATTCATTTCAAGACAGGCTCCCAAGCCAGCCCCATTAGAACAGAATTTCGATCGATGGAATGTCGTCTGAGTTGCGGGTGTTGGTGTTAGTGCTGTTATTTGTGTTGTTCGTGTTGGTAGTACGCGGCTGACGACTGTCGTTTTCCGATGGCGCATTCTCATCCATGAAAAGTTCAAACATGGTGTTGGCCTGTCCGGGGCGTGCGATGCGCCCGGTTTGTTTGTTGACCAGGCGATCGACGATACCGTCTGGCCTATCCATCATGCGCTCAGGGGTACCAGCCAGTACGGCCTTCATGTAGTCAATCCAGATCGGCACTGGCACTGTTGCGCCCTGCTCGCTTTCGCCCAGTACCTGGGGCTGGTCGAAGCCGATGAAGACGCTGGTGGATACGTCCCGATTGAAGCCCGAAAACCACAACTCGGTTGGGCCATTGGTGGTGCCGGTCTTGCCCATCAGATCCTTTCTGTTGATTTCCCTGCCGACACGACGGCCGCTGCCCTCTTCGATCACCGAGCGCATCATGCTGCCCATGATGTAGGCAACTCGCGGGTCGACAATCTGCTCTGCCGGGATAGCAAAGTTGCCAAATTGTTCGCAGTCACCTTCATCACAGACTGCCGGCTGCTCTGGCAATGGTACAAGGCCATCCACCGTCCTGATTTGTTTGATGAGAGTGGGGTTAACCTTGCGGCCGCCATTGGCAACCGTGGCCAATGCCACTGCCATCTCCATAGGCTGCACATCCTGACTGCCCAGTGCGATGGTCAGGTCGTTGCGTGGGAAGTTCTCGGTGCGAAAACCGAATCGCTTGGCGAATGGCAGTACCACTTCCGAGCCGAGCTGATCATAGAGACGCACCGCCGGGATGTTGCGCGAATTCGTCAGAGCGTTGCGCAGGGTAATGGGCCCAACGAAGTTGTTCTCGAAATTTCGGGGGCGATAGTCGCCCCGCGCAAAGGGGGCGTCATTGATCACTGAAGCGGGTGTATAGCCGTTCTCCAGGGCCGCTCCGTACAGGAATGGTTTGAAGCCGGAACCAGGTGGCCGAGGTGACGTTGCCCGATTTACCTGACTCAGACCGAAATCGTAGCCACCGATCAGCGCCAGTATGTCGCCATTGTCAGGAGAAACGGAAACAAGCGCCCCCTGCAGGTCAGGGATTTGCCCCAGGGACCATGTACTTTCGGAGTTCTGCTTGACTCTTACCATGTCCCCCGGCTTGACGATATCGCTGGCCTTTTGAGGGCGGGGCCAAGCATTGCCACGGTCGATGAAAGGTGCTGCCCAGCTCAGTCCTTCCCAGGCGATGTTGATGCTGCTGCCATCACCAAGCACCACACTGATATTCCTGTCACCGACCTGGCTCACAATGCCGGGATGCTGATTGCCGACCACCGCACGCCCGGCAAGAGCTGCGATCCAGGAGGGCAGGGGATCGTCACCGACGGGAGCAACATGGCCTTCTGTGCCACGATAACCGTGGCGCTTGTCGTAATATTCTTCGAGACCATTGGTCAATGCCCGGTTGGCGGCCGCCTGCTTGTCGCTGTGGATACTGGTGGTGACCTCGAATCCCCGGCGATAGATGTCTTCACCGTACTGGGAGTAGAGTTCCTGGCGCACCATTTCTGCCACATAAGGTGCATTTACCTCGATTCTGCGACTGTGACGGCGAGCATTGTCAATGGTGTTGACTGCCTGCTCATATTCGGCTCGCGTGATCATCCGCTGCTCGAACATCTTGGTGAGGACGACATTGCGGCGAGTGGTTGCTCTTTCCGGATCGGCGATGGGGTTGCACGGGGACGGGCACGGCAGAACTGACGTCAGCATCGCGAATTGGTGTAGCTCCAATTCGGCTATCGGTCTGCCGTAGTAGGCCAGCGCAGCAGCATTGATTCCATCCGCACCGGAGCCAAAGTAAATAAGATTGAGATAGAGAGTGATGATCTCTTCTTTGGTCAACTCGCGCTGAATGCGCAGAGCGAAAGGAATTTCCTTGAGTTTGCGAGCGTAAACGTTGTCACTGTCAAAAGAGATATTGTTCGCGAGCTGCATGGTGATTGTGCTGCCGCCTCCCAGATTGATGCCACGCACAAAACCATAAAAACCGCGCATCAGTCCCCGGATATCCACGCCGGGATGGGAATAGAATCTGGGGTCTTCACTGGCGATGACTGCATTGAGCATCATCGGAGGGATCTCTTCGAAGGGCACGGGATCGCGGCGAATGCCGATTTCGTCAATCAATCTGTTATCGGCAGTCAATATCCGCAGTGGGGTTTCCAACTGTACATGGCGATAGGATTCAGCCGACGGCAACTGAGGGGAAAGGTAGAGGAAGGCCGCAGCCGCAACCATGATTGCACCGCTGGCACAGAAGATGCCGAACCAGAACAATATCCTTAAGGTCTTCTTCATCCTGATGTTCACGCGTATGGGTTGTTGGAAGTGCCTGTGCAACGAAATCCTGCCTCAAGCAGACCTGACGCAAGGGTTTTCTCTTTCTGCGCCTTGCCTCTGGACGGTTGTGGCGCGAGCATTATAACCCGTTGTGTGCGGCTAATGTTGACTGTTTTTGTCAGGTTTAGTCTTGTCACAATCAATGCCGTGATGTCGCTGGATCGAATATGGTTTGATCGGCCATTTTCCCAATTATTTCTTTTTTTTCAAAACGTTATTTGGTCTTTCGCTAGATTGTCACGAGCTCGGATGCGAGTGAAATCGTTGTCTGCTTGCGAGTTCGCTAAAGGTGAACAGCATCAATGACATTGGCCACTTCATGAACCAGTCTGCAACATAAAGTTATTTATTGGATGTGGCATATAATGTGTTGAATATTATATATAAATTTGTTTTGATGTAGCGGTCGGTAGAAAGCAGGTCGGCCAATGCCTGTTTTGAGGATTGCATCTATACTGGCGGTGGTGCCTTTTTCAGGGCGATTTGAACAAGAGGGCGTGGCAAAGTCCACGCGCATATCAACGATCGGGCATGCGGATTTGTCACTGTGCTGGAACTCCTGGGCAAGAAATCGAGGACACTTCTGGGTGTGGACATCAGTTCCACGGCCGTGAAGCTGCTTGAGCTCAGTCAGAGCGGTGGCCGCTATCGCATCGAGAATTATGTCATCCGGCAGTTACCACCGAATGCAGTGGTCGAGAAGAACATAAGTGATATCGACGCAGTTGGAGATGTGATTCGGCAGGCGATATCGATTTTGAAGCCTGCTTCGAAGGATGCGGCAGTGGCAGTAGCGGGTTCTGCGGTCATCACCAAGATTATTGAAATGAATGCAGCCTTGAGCGATTCGGAGATGGAAAACCAGATCATTGTTGAGGCCGACCAATACATCCCCTACCCCCTGAGTGAAGTAGCCATCGATTTTGAGCGCCAGGAGTCTGTAGACAACAATTCTGATTTTGTCGATGTGCTGCTTGCAGCCTGCCGCAAGGAAAACGTTGAGTCCCGTGTGGGGGCTCTCCAGGCTGGGGGCTTGATCGCCAAGGTCGTTGATATTGAGGCTTATGCCATGGAGCGCGCTTTCTCTTTGGTTGAAGCGCAAATGGCGGGCTCGGATGCGAAGACCGTAGCAGTGCTCGATATCGGTGCCACGGTGACTACATTGCATGTATTGCTGGATGGCAAGACCATCTATACCCGCGAACAACTTTTTGGTGGCAGGCAGTTGCTGGAAGATGTGCAGCGACGCTTCGGTCTCTCTGTCATCGAGGCGGAAACTGCGATCAAACGGGGAAACCTGCCTGAAGAATACGAGCATGAAATTCTCGCGCCGTTCAAGGATGCAACGGTACAGCAGATCAGTCGTTCTCTGCAGTTCTTCTTTTCTTCAAGCCAGTACAATGATGTCGACTACATCGTGCTTGCAGGTGGTGTGGCTGCCGTGGATGGCTTGAGCGAGTTGGTACGCGAGCAGCTTTCCACTCCTGTATTGGTTGCCAATCCGTTTGCCAATCTGGCAGCCGGTTCAAAGGTCAACAAGACAATGCTGAACAATGATGCCCCCTCACTGATGATTGCCTGCGGTCTGGCGATGAGGAGCAAGTACTGATGGCGCGTATCAATCTATTGCCGTGGCGTGAACAACTGCGCGAAGAACGCAAGCGGGAATTCTTTGTGCTGTTGATGGGCGTTGTCATTATTGCTGCCGGCATAATCTTTCTCGTTGATCGCAGTTTTCGCGGTGATATCCGCTATCAACAATCGCGCAACGACTTTCTGCGTCGGGAGATTCTCGTGCTGGATGCCCAGATCGCGGAAATCAATCAGCTCAAACAGCAGAAGGAACAGATCAACGCACGTATGGAAGTGATTCAGGATCTGCAGGGTTCTCGTCCTGTGATTGTGCGCATATTCGATGAGATGGTTAAGTCTCTGCCCACAGGCGTCTATTTCAATTCGCTGATCAGGAGGGGAGATCGTCTTGAGATTGAAGGTATCGCAGAGTCCAACAACAAGGTGTCGGAATTGATGCGTAGACTAGATGATTCTGAGTGGTTTGTGAATCCGAGCCTGCAACAGATCTCCGCTGCCAGTGCAGATGCCAATTCGGATCAACGCTCTGCCAATGCTTTCTCGCTGACGCTGGGTCTGCATGAACCTGGTCGGGACCAGGAGGAGTGACATGGCACTTGCGAATCTGACCAAAGAGCTGCAGAACTTCGACTGGAATAACCTCAGCGACATCGAATCAATCGGTGTGTGGCCAGGTGTCGTAAAATTCGTGATCGCAATGTTCATTTTTGTATTGTGTCTGGGGCTTGGGTTCTGGTTCGATATCAGAAATCTGCAGGGAGCACTGGAGCGCTGGACGGCAGAGGAGTCGACACTGCGGAACGAATTCGAGCTGAAGGCTGTCATGGCCGCGAACCTTGAAGAGTACAAGGCGCAGACTGTTGAGATGGAAGAGGCGTTCTCCGAACTGCTGAGACAGTTACCCAGCCAGACGGAAGTACCGGACCTGGTCGATGACATCACCGAAACGGGCCTGGGTAGCAACCTTGCATTTTCTCGCATAGAACTGGATGCGGAGCTGGCACAGGAGTTCTATATCGAGCAGCCCATTCAAGTGGAAGTCATGGGCAACTATCACGACTTTGGCACTTTTGTCAGCGGCGTTGCCAGTCTTCCTCGTATCGTTACACTGCATGACTTCGAAATTACAGCGATGAATCAGCGCGCCGCGCTCTCCATGACCATCACTGCAAAAACCTATCGCTACCGCACGGAGGATGAGCAAAATGCCTTTGCCAGCACTCCATAACGGTGCGATTGCGGGTCACATCATCAGTCTGTTGAAGCTGACCACAATCAGCTTGTTATGTCTTCTACAGGTCGCGTGTTCGCGTGCTGGCAATATGGACGATTTGCAGCAGTATATTATCGATGTGTCGATACGGCCGGGAGGGGAGGTGGAGCCCATGCCGGTGTTCCTGCCTTACGAAGCATTTACCTACAGCGCTGCCTCCATGCGCAGCCCGTTTGACGTTCCCGTGATGGCTGGTACAGCCGCTGCCAACGAGCCTGTTAATCAAGTTCAACCGAACTTCGACCGAGTGCAGGAACCTTTGGAAAGTTTCTCGCTGCCCAGCCTGAACATGGTGGGTATGATCACCCGAGGCAACAGTTACCTTGCACTGATACGCGACGAGAGCGGCATGATACATCGCGTTGGTATAGGCAATTACCTGGGTCGTAATCATGGCCGGATCATCAGGGTGACAGCTACAGAGACTGAGATCATCGAAATAGTTCCTTCCGGCAGTGGCGGTTGGCTTGAGAGGCCGCAGACGCTGGCGATGCAGCGATGAAGAAACGACGTGCAAATCGACAGCGCCATGGGTGGTGCGATAACAGCAACAGGATAATGTCCGCAGCGGGGAGTTCGCTGCCTTACCAGGTGACCAAATAATGTCTACAGTGACGATGACGACAATTACCAAAACCAAGGGCGTGCGCGCTGTCTGGAAGTGGTGTCTGCCGTTTCTGTTTGCCTGTCTGAGTCTGCAGCCAAACTATGCACAGCAAGCGGTGAACCTGCACAGCATTGGTTTTGCCAACCTGCCTGGCGACAGCATTGAAGTGCGACTGGACTTTGATGGGGCGCCACCGCAACCCTCTGGGTTTGCGCAGGAAGACCCGGCTCGTATCTCGATCGATTTGAGTAATGTACAAAGCAGTCTCGCGGAGCGCCGCTTTGATATTGATTCCAACAATGCACAGAGTGTGATGATTCTCGAAACCACAGACCGAACGCGTCTGGTATTCAATCTGAGCCATCCGGTTGATTATGAAACCCGTATTGAGGGCAATACGCTGGTTGTGCGACTGGGCAGTGGCATTGTGGTTGCGGCTGCAGCGCCAGCAGGTTCATCTGCGGCCGCAGCGCCTGTTTCGATTTCCGGCCTCACGCTTGCAGATGTCACCTTCCGCAGAGGCTCTGAGCCAGACGAAGGACTGATTGTTATCAGTCTCAGCAGTGATCAAGTGCTGGGAAACGTGGAACAGATCGGCACCCGCATCTATCTGGAGTTTGCAGGTACAGATGTGCCGGAGCGTCTGAATCGGCGCTTTGATGTCACTGATTTTGCTACACCGGTCAACACGGTGGATGTGTATCCGCAGCGCGGCAATGCGACGATCGCGATCGACCTCAATGGAGAGTACGAGTATGTCGCCTACCAACAAGGTCGGCAGTACACCATTAGTGTGACGCCGCCCGGAGCGACAACCGCCGGCGCTGATCCTGCATCAGTCTACTCGGGCACTCTGGTCTCGCTGAGCTTCCAGAACATTGATGTACGATCGGTTCTGCAACTGCTGGCAGACGAGAACAATCTGAATCTCGTGGCAAGCGATGCGATCTCTGGCAACATCACGTTGCAGCTTCAGGATGTACCTTGGGATCAGGCACTGAATCTGGTGCTGCAATCACGGAATCTGGATAAACGTCTCGTCGGTAATGTGTTGTATGTGGCTCCTGCAGGTGAAATCGCGGCCCAGGAACAGCAGGCTCTTGATGCGTCTCGACAGGCACAGGCTCTCGCACCGCTCCACACCGAGTTCGTGCAAGTCAATTATGCCGATGCTGCGAACATCCTCACCTTGCTTACGGGTTCTTCCACAGGCAGCGCTTCTACGAGTACAGATTCGACCGGTGGTGTTCCCGAATTCGGTAACTCTGGTGTGCTGTCAAGCAGGGGTACCGCAACGGTGGATGCCCGCACCAATATCATCATCATTCGTGATGTGGCTGAGAAACTGGAAGAGGTCAGGCGATTACTCAGCAGGCTTGATGTGCCCGTGCGGCAGGTGCTGATAGAAGCAAGGATTGTCAACGTATCCACTGACTTTGGACGGGATCTCGGTATCCGCTGGGGGGGGGCAGGCAGAACCGATTCCCGTGATGGTTTCCGCTACGGTGGCAGCCAGGCATCAACGCTGGAGCAACAGAATAACCGTGTGGCCGAGAGTATTGCCATTCGTGAGGCGCTTGCTGCGGGTGAATCGGCCAGAGTAACCGCCTTGCAGGATGGCACTGACCCGAGCCTCATCGGGGCGATTGTGGCACAGGCGATCGCTGCCGTTCCGATTCCCATCGGGACCACGAGCTTTCCTGATGCACTGGCGATTGATCTGGGTGTGCAGGATGAGAGTGCTTCATCGTTTTCGGTCGGTTTTACCAGCAATAGCGGTCTTATCGAACTGGAACTGTCGGCACTGGAGAGCAGTGGTAATGGCGAAGTGATTGCACGTCCAAAAGTGACAACACAGGACAAGGTCACGGCCACTATTCAGTCGGGGGTGCGTATTCCATATCAAGCGCAGGCCGGCGGTACGGCAGGCGGATCGACTACCGAGTTCGTGGATGCTGTATTGTCTCTGGAGGTAACGCCTCAGATAACCCCGGATGGCAGAATCATCATGCAACTGGATATCCACCAGGACTCCGTGGCGGCGGGCAGTGGTAATGTACCGGCGATCAACACCAACTCCATCAATACCAGCGTGCTGGTAGAGAACGGCGACACCATTGTACTTGGAGGGGTCTTCAGAGAAGAGACCACGACGACTGAAACGAAGACTCCGGTGCTTGGAGACGTTCCCTACCTAGGCCGCCTGTTCAAACGCACCAATAACAGCAACCGGCGCACGGAACTGCTGATTTTCATCACTCCGAGAATCATTGCGGAGATCAATACACGCTGAGAACTCACTAAAAGATGAGCAGCCTGCAAGCGCTGTAACCTTCCTCAACTCCTTCTCTCGCTGTTCGTTGCGGGCAGATCTGTGTAACAGCAGTGATTTTGCCCGCACGGCAAGGTTACAATGGCGGCCTTTTCCGCACTGACGGCGGAAAAACCGGGTACTGAGTTTTTCAGGAAATCCTGCTGAGGAATGGCCTATTGATGGACACGCCGGACAATATCTTTCTAATTGGCCCCATGGGGGTTGGCAAAAGCACTATCGGGCGTCTGCTGGCTGCCCAGTTGCACATGCCATTCTTCGATTCGGATCGCGAAATCGAGTATGTCACGGGCGCGGACATTCCCTGGATTTTTGATGTCGAAGGCGAGCAGGGTTTTCGCATTCGTGAGGCCCGCATGATCGATACCTTGTCCCGTCGTGAAGGGATCATTCTGGCTACCGGGGGCGGCGCCATTCTCGCCCCGGAGAGTCGCAGCAATCTCAAGAGCAGAGGAATTGTAGTTTACCTGCGTGCCTCGGTAGCGCAGCAGCTTGAAAGAACCGGCAAGGACAAGAACCGGCCACTTCTGCAAACAGAGAATCCGCTGGCCAAGATCAAGGAATTGATCAAGATACGCGAACCGCTTTACCGGGAGACGGCGCATGTGACCGTCGACACCAGTCGCCGCAGCCCCCGGTCGGTGACTGCGGAAATCCTGCGCCAGATCGAGGAATACAAAGCAGTGGAATCAGCACAATGATCAAAGTTGACGTCGATCTCGGAGAACGTACCTATCCCATTTTCATCGGTTCGGGTTTGCTGGGACAGACCGGCCTGATTCGTCCCCATGTCCATGGGCATCGAGCGTTGATCATTACCAATGAGGTAGTGGCCCCTCTCTACCTGGAAAAACTCAAGGCAGGTATGGGGAATGTCCAGTGTGATCACATGGTGTTGCCCGATGGTGAGCACACCAAGTCGCTGGCAACCCTCTCCTCTATATATGACAAACTGCTTGCAGATCGTCATGAACGCAGCACCACTCTCATTGCGCTCGGTGGAGGTGTGATTGGCGACCTCACCGGCTTTGCAGCGGCCACATATCAGCGTGGCGTGAATTTCGTGCAGGTGCCGACCACATTACTGGCGCAGGTGGATTCTTCTGTCGGAGGCAAGACCGGTGTCAATCATCCACTGGGCAAGAACATGATCGGGGCGTTCTATCAGCCGCAATGTGTGATTGCCGATACCGACGTCCTGGGGTCTCTTCCGGACAAGGAATTGAAGGCCGGCATTGCCGAGGTTATCAAGTATGGGTTGATCGACAATGCAGCTTTCTTCGCCTGGCTTGAGGAGAATATGTCTGGCTTGATCGCTGGCGACAGGGCATTGTTGGCAGAGGCTGTCAGAGTGAGTTGCGAAGAAAAGGCCCGCATTGTCGCCGCAGATGAAAAGGAGGGCGGTGTGCGTGCGCTGCTCAATCTTGGGCACACTTTCGGTCACGCTATCGAGACTGCGATGGGGTATGGCACGTGGCTGCATGGCGAGGCAGTTGCTGCCGGTATGGTCATGGCGGCAGACCTGTCATGTCGTCTCGGTTGGCTGCCGCCAGCGGAGGCGCAGCGCGCCAAAACATTGCTGGCGCGTGCGGGGTTGCCCGTCTCTCCACCATCTGCCATGACAGCCGATGATTTCATGCGACTGATGGCTTTTGACAAAAAGGTGCTCGGCGGCAAGATCCGTTTTATCCTGCTGCGAGGGTTGGGGCAGGCCGTGATTGAAAGCGGCATTGATGCTGACTTGTTGCAGCAGACACTGGAGGCGAGAGAAGGATTGTGCCAAGAGTAAATGAGACGCTGGACGCCCTGAACCTGTCGGCCGACCCGTTCGCGGCGACAACCCCCATGGAAAGCCTCTTTCCCGGCGCGATGCGCAGGGCGATGCTTGACCAGCTGCTGCATTTGTCCCGCGAGACCCAGGACATCATTGCGCTGATGGGCCCCTCTGGCAGCGGCAAGACTGCACTCGGAGACTTCTTCGCAAGGCAGGCCGCAAGAGATCAGATTGTCGCTCGCGCCCGGGCCAGCCTGTTGACCAGTCCTTCGCAATTGCTGGAAGAAATGTTCAAGGCCTTCGTGCTCGATTTTCCACCTCAGGCTTCAATCGCCGACCTCAAAGCTGCTCTGCTGGATTACTTTGCGGCGGTACACCGACAGTCCCGCACCGTCGTTCTGATCGTCGATGACGCCCATGAACTAGGTGACGATGCCTTTGCACTGCTTACCCGATTGGCGCTTGTCGACAATGTTGATGGCACGTTCCATCTGATTCTGCTGGGTGAGCCGCAACTGTTTGATATGCTGGACTACACCTGTCCATTGAAGAACGGTGCCCAGCAGTTTCTCAGTCTGCAACTGCCTGCCATGAGTCTGGACGAGACCCGCGACTATCTGCGCTTCAGGCTGAATTGCGTGGGCTTCAGTCGCGGTGCTCACTCGCGCTCCTTGCCGTTCAGCAATCGCCAGATCGAGAAAATCCACAAGCAATCAGCAGGCCAGCCAGGTGCGATCAATCTTCTGGCAGGAGAGATGCTCAATGCGCCACAGGGTGGCGCCGCGATTCTCGATTTGCTGAACATCGTGCCAAGGAAATATGCATTCGCAGTGATGGGACTGCTGGCGGTTTTGACCATTGCCTTCTTCTCCGGAGGAGACAAGGGTGCGGTTTCGCAAAGTACGCAAAGAACCATTACGGTTCCTGTAGCCTTGCCCGGTTCAACTCCAGAGCAGGATGCAGCGGTGGTTGATGGCCAGGACGTCGCTGTTGAAGAAACCTCACAGTTGGTCTCTGCTCCTGTGGACGAAGCGCTTCCCGGTCAGACTGCAACTTCGGCACCGTTGGCAGAGACAGTCAGTTTGGAGTCACCGGTCGCAACAACTCCAGTGACTCCTGCGCCAGCGGTTGCAGTGGTCACGCCACCTGCGCCAGCGCCGACCAATCCTTTAACGGTAGCTGAGGCCCCGGCCACAGACTCGCTGGCAACGCAACGCGCCCGGATACTGGCACTGCCCCCTGCTCAATTCACCCTGCAGGTACTGGGTTCCTCTTCGCGTCGTAACGTCGAGGAATTTGTCGCCCGCCATGCCGCCAGCTCCTTGTCCTGGTATGAGACTCGCAACAATGGCAATCCCTGGTTCGTGATCATTCACGGAGCGTATGCATCCCGCAATGCAGCACAGGCAGCCGTTGCCAGCCTGCCCGCTGAAATACGCAACCTGCAGCCCTGGGTACGCAGTGTGGGTGATGTGCAGAACGATATTCGCGCACAAAACTGAGAAACCTCTGTGTGCGGTCCGGTTTGTTCTCACTTCGCAGGGTGTGTAGAATGGCCAGCCTTTTGATCCGGAGCCGCTCTCAGGCCGTATCCCGGCATCTACGATGATCAATCCTGATCACAAGTCAGCACCACTGAGTGAGGAAATAGCGTTGGCAGCGTTGAAGAACGACAGATTTTTGCGGGCATTGATGGGTCAGGAAGTTGACATGACGCCTGTCTGGATGATGCGACAAGCCGGGCGCTATTTGCCTGAATATCGTGCCACGCGCAAGCAGGCGGGGGATTTCATGAGTCTCTGCAAGTCTCCGGAGCTCGCCTGCGAAGTGACACTGCAGCCCCTGCGTCGCTATCCCATGGATGCGGCCATCCTGTTCTCCGATATCCTGACCATACCCGATGCAATGGGGCAGGGGCTGTATTTCACCGAGGGTGAAGGGCCGCGCTTTCGCAAGGTAGTCCGCAGCGAGAAAGATGTGGAAGACCTGCCGACGTTGAATGTTGCCAAGGATCTGACCTATGTGGTGGACGCAGTGTCAACGATTCGCCGGGAGTTGAACGGGTCTGTGCCGCTTATCGGCTTCTCGGGAAGCCCGTGGACACTGGCCACATACATGATCGAAGGCAGCGGCAGCAAGGATTTCCGCAATGCCAAGGCCTTCATGTTCAACGAGCCCCGCGCCATGCATCTGCTACTGGACAAGCTCGCCATCGCCGTGACCAGCTATCTCAACGCACAGATTGCCGCTGGCGCTCAGGCCGTGCAGATATTCGATACCTGGGGCGGTGTGCTGACAACGCCTGCGTACCGCGAGTTCTCGCTTGCCTACATGAACAAGATCGTGGCCGGGCTCACCCGCGAGTCCGAAGGACGTTCCGTACCCGTCATCGTATTCACCAAGAACGGTGGTCTATGGCTGGAAGATATCGCTGCCGGCGGTGCTGACTGCGTAGGGCTGGACTGGACCATCGACATTGGCCGAGCCCGTGCACGCATCGGCGACACGGTGGCTCTGCAGGGCAACATGGATCCTTCCATTCTGTATGCTTCCCCCGCGAGCATTCGTGCCGAAGTGGACAGAATCCTGGCCGACTACGGCAATGGGCCGGGGCACGTTTTCAATCTGGGACACGGCATCACACCGGACGTCAATCCGGCTAACGTTGCAGTGTTTATCGAGGCTGTCCATGAGCTCTCGCAACAATATCATCAACGGCACGATCACTGATTTGCCGAGTGACACCGGGATACCCCTCGTGCTGGTAGGTCTGGGGTCGAATCTCGGTGCATCTTCGACAACTCTGCACAGAGCATTTATCGCCCTGCAGGCACTGAGTGATTTTCCCGTAATCGTGTCGTCACTCTGGCGTACGGCACCTGTTGATTGCCCGCCCGGTTCTCCGGACTTCGTCAACGCTGTTGCTGCGTTGTTGCCGCGCTTCCACGGCAAAGATGTGCTTGCGTTTGCCAGGGGAGTGCTTGGACAGTTGCACGGGATTGAAGAGGAGTTCGGTAGAACACGTGGGGATATTCAGAACACAGCCCGCACTCTCGATCTGGATCTGCTAACCTGCGGTTTCTTGCAGGTGGTGGCATCGGATTTGATTCTTCCCCACCCTCGGCTTCACCAGCGCGCATTTGTGCTTGCGCCTCTTGCAGAGATTGCTCCGGCTCATATCCTGCCAGGGCAGAGTCTTTCGGTCGAGAATTTGCTGGCGGCCCTGAAAATCGGAGTCCAGTCGAATGACAAAATTCAGCGGATTAATATTGCTGACACATGTGTCACTTTATAATTCGGCGTGTATACTACGGCCAGATGCTCCCCGTTCAAGCGGGACTGTTGTGCGTTGCGAAAGAAATCAACAGGCATTAAATAGAACGAGATGTCGCTGCAATACGCGACACTGAAATATGCTTCAAGGGGCAGATTGTGATCAACTCACGACTCAGACTTGGTTTGTTGACAGGACTGGTGTACGGCTTCGTTGCCGCTGCGCCTGCTGCTGCACAGAGTCTGGTGGTCCCCCAGGCACTCAACCCCTCACTTCTCAGTACCGAAGCTGATGGTTTCAACGTCACCCGCAATGCGGTCCAGACTCCCTTCTCAAGCGAATATATCAGTAACCTGAATCTTGGCATGGTGTTCTCTCCTGTCAAAGGTCTGGATCTACGCGCTGATGCCTGGAGAGTTGATGTTCAGGGACAGATGCCGGCAGCAGCGGTTATGCCAGAGGTGCTGGTGTCGGCATCCATGCCGGGAGGGTTGTTCATTGATGACTCCAATCTCTACGCAGGCATGCTTGAAGCACCGTCGGTAAAGAGTACGGTAACCCCGGGCCAACAGGCCTATGGTATCGATCTCAGTGCTTCGTATGTGTGGGAGTCACCCCGTTTCGGGCAGTTCATAGTCAGCACCAAATCCACCTATCTGTACGACACGGCTACACCCGGCAGTGTCCTTGACAGTGCTTTGGTGCCTGTGACAGAGAACACGCTTCTTCCCAGAGGCACGGATCTGCAGAGCAGTTTGATGCTGACGTGGCAAATAGGGAATCACACGGCCAGTGCTATAACTCACTACTTCGATTCTTTCGAGGAGATCGGCAACCTGAATCTCGAGCAGCTGAACGAGTTGGTTGGCAACCTCACCACTCTTGATCTGCAGTATGGTTATAACCTCAAAGCCGGCAAGCAGGGGCAGGCGGTTTTCTCGCTGGGTGTTCGCAACCTGTTCGATTCTCGGCCCGATCAATTGCAAGAGCGGCGGGCCGGCGCTATCGAACAAAGCGGTCGTGTTGCATACGGTACCATCAAGTACCAATTCTGATTTTCCCCGTCACGTTTACTATCGCACTCGTCAACTTCGAGAGTTGCTCGTTGCTGATGATATAGGGCGGCATTATGTAGACGAGCTTTCCAAAAGGCCTGATCCACACTCCTTCGCTGACAAAGGCCGGTTGAATCTCCGCCATATTTATCGGCTCTAGTAACTCCACAACGCCAATCGCACCCAGCACACGAACATCCGCAACCTGATGGAATGCTGCGCACGGGCTCAGCTCGCGTTGTAATTGACTGGAGATGGCGCTGATTCTGTCCTGCCAGGGACTGGAGAGCAGAAGCGCCAGACTGGCATTGGCCACCGAGCAGGCGAGGGGATTGGCCATGAAGGTAGGGCCATGCATGAAGACTCCACCGTCACCGGATATGCCCTGAGCGACCCTGTCCGTAGTGAGAGTAGCGGCCAGTGTCATGTAGCCACCGGTGAGCGCCTTGCCGACACAGAGGATGTCCGGGCTTATGCCTGCGTGTTCGCATGCGAAGAGCTTACCGGTACGGCCGAAACCAGTGGCGATCTCGTCGGCAATCAACAACACGTTGTAGCTATCACAGAGAATTCGGGCTTCGCGCAGATAGTCTGCTGAATAGAAGAACATTCCACCGGCGCCCTGCACGATGGGCTCGAGAATCACCGCCGCGATCTCCCTGCCATGTTGCTCCAACCGTTCTCTTAGGCTGTTGATGTCCGCTGGATTCCACGCGTCCTCAAAGCGACAGGTTGGGGCGTCGGCAAAATACTGACTGTGCAAGCTTCTGCCGAAGAGGTTGTGCATGCCGGTAACTGGATCGCAAACAGACATTGCGGCAAAGGTATCGCCGTGATAGCCACGCCGCAGGCTCAGCAGTCTACATTTCTCACCCTTCCCGCAGGCCTGCCAGTACTGGATGGCCATTTTCATGGCAACCTCTACGGCAACCGAGCCTGAGTCGCTGAAGAATACCTTGCTCAAACCTGTGGGGCAGACGTCGAGAAGTGTGCGCCCGAGTTGAATGGCAGGTTCGTGAGTCAACCCACCGAACATGACATGAGACATTTTGCCCAGTTGCGCGACTACTGCAGCATTCAGTGCCGAATGGTTGTAGCCGTGAATGGCCGACCACCAGGAGCTCATCCCATCGACCAGAATGCGGCCGTCGGCCAGGTGGAGCTCGGCGCCACTGGCAGAAGTGACCAATTGATTAGGTAGCGGCACTGTCATGGAGGTGTATGGATGCAGCAGATGCTCCTGGTCAAAGCTCAGGAGCGTGGAAGTGTGGGGATTTTCTGACATGACGGATTCCTCAGGGCGGTAATAATAACCGTCACTACACGCGATTGGATAGGACTGGCGCTCCGTTCAGCTCACTCGTGCCAGACAGATGACATCGATTCTGCTATGCCCTGCGGCCCTGAGCATGCGAGCAATGGTGTTGACGGTCGTCATGGTTGTAACTACGTCATCGACGATGGCGATGTGCCTGGGTGGCTTGGCAGAACCGTTCTGATCCAGCACGAATGCGTTGCGCAGATTCACGGCTCGTTCGTCGGCGGATAAGCCTTTCTGGGAAGGCGTGGAGCGAGTGCGACGACAATAGTGAAGGGCTATTGGTATGTTGCAACGTCGACCGACCGCTCGTGCCAGCTCCACGCTCTGGTTGTAGCCGCGTTCACGCAGCCGTCGTGGATGCAATGGCACAGGCAATAGAGATTGAGGCATATCATCCGGTTCGTAACAGTTGAGGACTCGTTCTGCCAACAACTTCGCGAGCGCCTGACCTTCCGCAAAGCGAGCGTGAAACTTGAAGCTCGCGATCAATTCGCGGATCGGATACTCGTAACGACACAGGGCGATGCAGCGATCAAAAGCAGGTGGATCACTCAGACATTGGCCGCAGTAGCCGCATGCGGATGGTTCGGGGCCCATCTCAATGCCACAGCGTTGACATCCATTGACAGGGGTGGGCAGCTCCTGCTGGCAGGGATCACAAATCCCGAATGATCGGTTCAGGCTATCTCCACACAGTACGCATTGCTGAGTCAGCACATTCATTATGCTCATAAAACATCCATTAGTTAACTTTATTGCTGCATCAGGTTGACAGAAAGTGCTGCGAACATAGAATAGGCCGCACTCCAGTATAGTCATCCGCTCCGGATGGTAAGGGAAGTCACTTAATTGAGAAGGAAGGTGCAAATGGCGGCGGGCGCTACAACAGGGTTCCCTGTAACAGAACAAGATATGGGACTTCGTCACGACTGGACGCGACCGGAGATCAAGGCACTGTTCGAGATGCCTTTCATGGATCTGGTCTTTCGTGCTCAATCGATTCACCGCGAACACTTTGATCCGAATCGCGTGCAGATGAGTACTCTCCTGTCGATCAAGACCGGAGCCTGCCCGGAAGACTGCAAGTATTGTCCTCAGAGTGGCCATTACAATACGGGTCTGGAAAAGGAAAAATTGCTGGCGCTGGAGAAAATTCTGGAGCAGGCGAAGTTGGCCAGAACCAATGGCGCCTCGCGCTTCTGCATGGGCGCCGCATGGAAGAATCCTTCAGCAAAGGATTTCCCTCACGTTCTCGAAATCGTCAGGCAGGTCAGAGCACTGGGCATGGAAACCTGCATGACGCTTGGTGCGCTCGATCAGGAGCAGGCCGACGCCCTGGCAGAGGCTGGTCTGGACTACTACAACCATAATCTGGACACCTCCCCCGAGTTCTATAACAGCATTATCACCACCCGCACCTTCCAGAATCGTCTCGATACGTTGGAGCGTGTGCGCAAGTCCGGCATGAAGGTGTGTGCTGGTGGCATCGTGGGTATGGGCGAAAGCGCAGCAGATCGCGTGGGTCTTTTGCAGCAACTGGCGAATATGCCAGCCCATCCTGAGAGTGTGCCGATCAACATGCTGGTGAAAGTGAAAGGTACCCCACTGGAAGATGTGGAAGATCTGGAGCCTTTCGAATTCGTGCGCACCGTCGCCGTTGCCAGAATCCTGATGCCACAGTCCTACGTTCGACTGTCTGCAGGTCGCCAATCCATGAATGAACAGATGCAGGCTCTGTGTTTTCTGGCTGGTGCGAATTCGATCTTCTATGGAGAAAAATTACTGACAACACCTCTGCCGGAAGAGAGCGCTGACCTGGCGCTTTTTGCCAAATTGGGTCTGCAGCCTGAGTGTTTCCATGTGGACAGAATACCTGATGCACCTGAGCCACTTTTCTATCCTGCTGACAAAAATCCTACTTTGCATGCCAGGTCCGCAGGCTCAATGAATTGAGCATTCTGCTTCCGCATCTGCTACAGAAATTGCGTACGAGGGAAGAAGCCGGACTGATGCGAAGTCGCCTTGCTCGCACAGGGGCACAGGAGCCAGAGTTTGGCATCGCTGGCAGTCATTTCTTGTCGTTCTGCAGCAACGACTATCTGGGTCTGGCGAATCACCCGCAGGTGCGTCACGCATTCAAATTGGCGGTTGATCGTTACGGCCTTGGCAGTGGTGGCTCGCATATGGTCACTGGCCACTGCGTGGCGCATCAGGCTTTGGAGGAAGAGCTTGCAGATTTCATGGGGCGTGATCGAGCGCTGTTGTTCTCCACAGGCTACATGGCCAACACCGGCATCATCAATGCACTGACCGATACTGGCGGTCTCATTCTGCAGGATTCACTCAATCATGCTTCGCTGCTCGATGGTGGATGGCTTAGCAAGGCAGAGTCTTGCCGTTATCCCCATAACGACTGCGCAGCATTGAATGAGATGCTTTCGAAAAGTACTGCGTCCCATCATCTGATTGTAAGTGATGGCGTCTTCAGCATGGACGGAGACCTGGCGCCTTTGCCGGAGCTGATCGAGACAGCGCGTCGTTACGGTGCATGGCTGATGATCGATGACGCCCACGGTATCGGTTGTCTCGGAGCATCGGGGCGCGGAATCGCCGAGGCGTTCGCTTTCGGAGGTTGCACGGCCACGCAGTCTGAGTTGCCGGTGCTGGTCGGGACTCTTGGTAAAGCATTTGGCAGCAGTGGTGCATTCGTAGTCGGTGACAGTGAGATGATCGAATACCTGATCCAATTCACCAGACCTTACATCTACAGCACTGCAATGCCTCCGGCAGTTGCCGAGGCGACACGTACCAGCCTGCGTTTGCTCAGAGAGGAACCGTGGCGGCGTCAGCGAGTGCAGGATCTGGTCATACGCTTTCGCGAACGTGTGGCGGGATTGCCTCTGCAGTTGACTGATTCCACTTCACCAATTCAAGCTATCATTCTTGGTGACGTGGAAACAGCGATGCGTGCGAGCATGACACTTGCACAGGAAGGCCTTCATGTCTCCGCCATTCGTCCACCTACCGTACCAGTTGGCACTTCGCGATTGCGCATTACATTCAGTGCCGCGCATACTGACGCGCACCTGGATCGGTTGATCAGTGCCTTGGAGAGAGTGAGTGCAGATGTCAGCAGTGAAACCCAGAACCTTCTTCGTTACCGGAACTGACACCGGAGTTGGCAAATCCCTGGTGGCGGCAGCCATTCTTCATGCCGCTCGCCAGCAGGGCCTCACTACGGCGGGGCTGAAACCTGTAGCGGCAGGCTGTGAAGAATCATCTGCAGGTCTGCGCAACGACGATGCCATGTTGTTGCAGCAATACACATCGTTGCCGCTGCTTTATGAGCAGATCAATCCCGTAAGTCTGCGTTTGGCAGTGGCGCCGCATATTGCTGCCGAACAGGAAAACAGGCGTCTGGACATTGCGCGTCTTGAGGGGCTTTGTCGCGCTGCGATGATGCTCAGAGCTGGCATCACAGTCATCGAAGGAGCCGGCGGGTGGCGCGTGCCGATCAATTCCCGCCACTTCCTTTCCGATCTGGCGCTGGCATTGAATATTCCCGCTCTTCTGGTCGTTGGCATCCGCCTTGGTTGCATCAACCACGCTTTGTTGACCGCTCAGGCAATACACTCTGATGGCGTCCGACTCGCTGGCTGGGTGGCAAATGTGATTGATCCCGACATGCTTTTCGCAGATGAAAACATCGCAGCCATTGAATCCCGCATCGGTGCGCCATGCCTCGCCCGAATTCCTCATCAGGGCGATGCTGCCAACAGGCAGCAACAGGTGGTGGAGAATATCGCCGCTC
Source organism: Gammaproteobacteria bacterium (assembly GCA_030682575.1). Taxonomy (GTDB): domain Bacteria; phylum Pseudomonadota; class Gammaproteobacteria; order Pseudomonadales; family Pseudohongiellaceae; genus UBA5078. The sequence goes on along the minus strand of JAUXNX010000005.1, from coordinate 118,646 downwards.
ATCTCGACATCAAGGAATTGATGCACATCTGATGTCGTGTGGCAAACCGCATTGACCTGATACCAGCCCACAAGTACCTTAGATTCTCAAGACAAGGAAAAGGGGAACAGCAGTGGCGACATACAAGGCTCCGATCAAGGACATGCGTTTCATTCTCCATGAAGTAATGGGAGCTGAGGCGCTCTTCGCAAGCATGCCAGGCACTGAGGAAGTGACGGCAGATCTCATGGATGCGATTCTGGAAAGTGCCGCGACCATGGCCGAAGAAGTCCTCGCACCCTTGAATCGAAGTGGTGATGAGGAAGGATGCCGATTCGATAACGGATGTGTGGAGACCCCAAAGGGCTTCATCAAGGCTTATCGAGCCTTCGCCGACGGTGGTTGGATAGGCCTGTCCGGCGATGTCGAACATGGCGGACAGGGTATGCCGAAAATGCTCGCCGTTCTCTTCGAAGAAATGATCATGGGCGCGAACAGCTCCTTCGCTCTATATCCGATTCTTAGCGCCGGTGCCAGTCTGGCGATTGCCCGCCATGCCACACCCGAGCTGCAAAAAGTGTACCTACCGAAACTCTACAGCGGCGAATGGTCAGGCACCATGTGCCTGACCGAATCTCATGCGGGCACTGATCTTGGTATCATCAAGAGCCGTGCTGAACCTCAGCCTGATGGCAGTTATCTTATCTCTGGCAGCAAGATTTTCATTACCGGTGGGCAGCACGATCTTACCCGTAACATCATTCATCTGGTGCTGGCGAAACTGCCGGAATCTCCGCCCGGGCCGAAGGGTATTTCCCTTTTCCTTGTGCCAAGAAATCTGCCGAATGATCAGGGTGAGGCGGGCGAGCCCAACAACGTCTCCTGCGGCAACATAGAGCACAAGATGGGAATCAAGGCTTCCGCCACTTGCGTGATCAACTTCGATGGAGCCCGGGGTTATCTGGTAGGCGAGATCAACAAGGGACTCTCCTGCATGTTCACCATGATGAACTACGAGCGCCTTTCCATCGGCCTGCAGGGGCTGGGTCTGAGTGAGAGTTCCTATCAGGTGGCTGCAGCTTATGCACGGGACAGATTGCAGGGGCGTGCATCCAATGCACCTGCTAATCCGAAGGGTATGGCAGATCCCATCATTGTGCATCCAGATGTCAGGCGCATGCTCCTGACGGTGCGAGCCGACATCGAGGCGGGCAGGGCGCTGGCTCTTTACGTTGCCAGTCAGCTCGATCTTGCTCATTTCCATGAGGACGAAGCCGTCCGCGCCCGGGCGGCAAAGCTGGTAGCACTACTGACGCCGGTCGCCAAGGCCGCGTTCTCTGACAGAGGCTTCGAAGACTGCGTGCTTGCCCAACAAGTGCTTGGTGGGCATGGCTATGTCCGCGAGTGGGGGCTTGAGCAAAACGTCAGAGACGCACGCATCGCTCAGATATATGAAGGCACAAACGGCATCCAGTCGCTCGATCTTGCCGGCCGCAAAGTAGTCAGGGATAGCGATGGGTTACTTGATGTGCTGGCGGAGGAAATTGAGGAGTTCATTCTGGAGCGGAGCGCTGATCGACAAGTTGAAGAGTTTGTCGCTCCATTACGTGAAGCGTTGGAGGTGCTGCTGGACACTACGGGCTGGCTCAAGGAGGTCTCGGCCTTGGATCCCAACGAAATCGGTGCTGCTTCGGTTCCCTATTTGCGCCTGATGACGCTGATACTGTACAGCTATATGTGGGCACGGATGGCCGTCGCTGCCGTCGCTGCATTGCAGAATGGTTCGGAAGATGCTGGTTTCTATGATGCCAAGCTCAAGACGGGACGTTTCTTCCTGGCGCGGGTACTGCCTGGTTACAAATCCCTGGTGGCGGAGGTGCGGGGAGGCAGTGCTGTCCTGATGGCGCTGGCTGCGGATCAATTCTGATCCGCCCCGGTACTGTGATCATGTGATGACGCAGAAAACTTTCAGATCACCCATTCGAAGGCATCAGTAATCAGCGCCTCGTAGGACTCCAGTGGCTCTTCCTTCTCTCCGATAATGATCAGATTGCCGACGCCAAGCGGAATAATTTTGCCTGTAAAGCGCGGATCGGTGACATCAAACTTGGTGGTGACGGGTGAGTTGTTGATGATGATGACCGACACTGAACCTTTGGTTCCTTCCAGCACAATATGCGCGCCTCTCGTTGCGGGGACGATGTTGCAGTCGTTCGCAAATTTGATGTGCAGAGTCTTGATGCGCTCATCTTCGCGCAGATGTCCGCCCGCCTCGGTAATCACCTGGCTGATCTGCTGCCAACTCAAATCAGCAAGGTTGCTGCTGTAGCGTGGCGCTTCGCGGTACACGTGACTGAGGACGTCATCGTGAAACTGCAGGTCGGCCGCGCTTGGTCTGGCGCTCTGCAGGCCAACAGAGAGGGTGACGCCCACGGCGACCACCAGACTTGCCGCCAGTGCATAATAGCGGCTGAACATGGTGCGGGTCTTTGGTGCCGCGGCACGAGGCTGGCGGGACTTCAGTCTCTCTACAAGGTCTGTCGGGATGGGCGCAGAAAGCAGAACTTCGCTCAGCCTGCTGTCCAGCATCCTGAGCTCTTGCACCAGCTGCTGGCGAGCAGTACTTGAGGAGGTGGCAGCAATGAACTCCTCATCCGTGTCGTGAGGATTGGCCAATGCGCGTTTTCTGAACTCTAGATCATCCATCTTCATTGGACCCTTTGTGGGGTTGTCTTGCGTATATTGGGTTGTGCCTGCCTGGCCTGCTACTTCAGTCCTGATCCTCTGCCATATCGCCTTCAGAGATGTCATCTCCAGACTTACTGTCCGGTACAAAGATGTGCTTCAATTTGCCGCGCGCCCTGAACAGGCGCGTCATGACCGTATTGTTGTTGAGATCCAGAATCTCGGCGATTTCCTTGCCGCTGAATCCACCAATGACCTGCAATAGCAAGGGTTCCCTGTATTCCTTGTCGAGAGTGGCGATAGCCTCGTGCAGTAGTCTGCGATCAAGGCGCTGATCCGGTTCGTTCTCGTCCGAGTCGGCAATGCTCTGGTCTTCAATGTCGACGATATCGGGTCGGTAGCGTTCGTAAAGCCGGGCGTTCTCGCGGCGCAGAATGGTGAAGAGCCAGGCTTTCGCGGCCTTGTCATTCTGCAGACTGTCCAAAGACCGCCATGCACGCAAAAAAGTTTCCTGAACAAGATCTTCGGCCAGGGCGCTGTTCTTGCACAGCCAATAGGCATAGCGATACACGTCCTGATACAACGCATCGACCAGCGCCTCGTAGCGCTCCTGCTTGAGTCTATCGTCCAAGACCGGTGTATCACTCATTTCTTTTCGGGGTACCAGATGACAATGACTGGTGGGTTTTCTGGCAACGCAACTACAGGAAAGACTTGAAATTTCTGTGGGATGCCAGTCGAGTGAGGAGTTTGCCCAATTAACCCATGGGCAGCAAGTGATTTGCATATTGCATACAGCGAAGCGAATTCTTGATCACCAGTGGTCGGTGCAACCTTCAATGTGCCGAAAACACTCACTTTTGTTTTGGTCGAAGCAGGTGACGAACGCTATAATCGCGCCCCCTATGCAGGAGTTGAGACAGACGATGACAAGAATAGCGATTGCCGGTGCGGCAGGGAGAATGGGCAAGACCCTCGTCGAGGCGGTAGTGCAGAGTAACAGTGGTCTGACCGTTGCCGTTGGCACGGTGCTGGCTGAGGACCCTGCGTTGGGCGTTGACCTGGGTCTGCTGGCGGGAGTGCAAGCACTGGGCACCAAAGCCGTGATGGACCTGAGCGGCCATATATCTGACTTCGACGTGCTGATTGATTTCACCTCGCGCCCGGCAACTCTGGCGCATTTGGATTTATGCCGTCGTTATGGCAAGGCCATCGTCATAGGCACGACTGGTTTCACAGAGGAAGAGAAGCGGCAGATCGCGGCAGCCGCCAAAGAGATTCCTGTGGTGTTTGCTCCCAACATGAGTGTGGGGGTAAATCTCTGCCTGAAGCTCTTGGACATGGCAGCGCGAATACTGGGTGACGAGGTGGATATCGAGATTGTCGAGGCCCATCACCGCTACAAGAAGGACTCCCCCTCAGGCACTGCTTTGCGAATGGGCGAGGTCGTTGCCAACGCTTTGGGTCGTAACCTGAGTGAAGTGGCGGTGTATGGCCGCGAAGGCATGAGTGATGAACGGGATCGCAAGACCATCGGCTTTGCGACCGTGAGAGCGGGTGACATCGTTGGCGATCACACCGTCATTTTTGCCGGGCTTGGCGAGCGCATAGAGATCACGCACAAGGCCAGCAGTCGCATGACTTTTGCCAAGGGCGCAGTGCGTGCAGCCGCATGGTTACAAGGGAAACCGGCGGGCTTGTACTCGATCGATGACGTGCTTTTCGGGGAGTGATCGCCACCTTTGCGGGTCAGTATCTGCTCTCTCAGCAAAACGCTTCGTAGACACGACTTGGGCCAATCCCGTACAATACGGCCTCAGTATGTTAAACACTGAGCACATAACGGGATTCACAGAAGGGCGGAATGAAGCAGTCGTTTCATTCCGCTTTTTTTCACCCGGATTTTGCGTTTTATCGGGAGATTGCATTGATTAATCCAGCTGTACTGGCGTTGGAAGATGGCAGTATATTCCGGGGCGTGGCCATCGGAGCCCACGGTATTTCCAGCGGTGAGGTAGTATTCAATACCTCGATGACCGGGTACCAGGAAATATTGACAGACCCTTCCTATGCCAGACAAATCGTCACGCTGACCTATCCACACATCGGCAACACAGGCACGACCGCTCAGGATAACGAGTCCGATAATGTGTGGGCATCGGGCTTGGTGATTCGCGATCTTTCGCGAATGGCCAGCAGTTGGCGAAATGAAAGGACCCTCGATGAATTTCTCAAGGCGCACAATGTCGTGGCGATTGCCGAGATCGATACACGTCGCCTGACGCGCCTGCTGCGCGATAAGGGACCGCTGAATGGTTGTCTGCTGACCGGCGCCGCGCTTTTACAACACGGAGAAGAAAAGGCGATTGCCGAAGCCAAGCGTTTCCCTGGTTTGAAAGGGATGGATCTGGCGAAAGAAGTGACGGTCACAGAGAGTTATGACTGGCGTGAAGGCGTTTGGGGCTGGGAGGCAGGGCACCGCGAGAATCTCCAGGACAAAGTATTCCACGTGGTTGCATACGATTTCGGTGTGAAGCGCAATATCCTGCGGAATTTGGTGGAACGCAACTGTCGCGTGACAGTGGTTCCCGCGCAGACCCCGGCTCATGATGTGCTGGCTCTCAATCCTGATGGTGTGTTTCTTTCCAATGGGCCTGGCGATCCCGCACCGTGCGATTATGCGATAGCCGCCACGCGTGAACTTCTTGAGGAAGATTTGCCGATATTCGGCATTTGTCTAGGCTGCCAGATTCTGGCGCTCGCCTGTGGTGCCAACACAGTGAAGATGAAACTGGGTCACCACGGGGCCAACCATCCGGTGCAGCGCATCAGCGATGGTGCCGTGTTCATCACCAGTCAGAATCACGGCTTCGCCGTTGACGAAGCCACGCTGCCTGCGAATCTCAGGGCGACACATCGTTCGCTTTTTGATGGCACACTGCAGGGAATCGAAAGGACAGACAAGCCTGCGTTCGCATTTCAGGGACACCCGGAAGCGAGCCCTGGCCCGCACGATATCACCTCGCTCTTTGATCACTTCATCGATCTGATGAAGGCAAGAGTCAGTCGTTAGAACCAAAGCCATACCCGGAAGTGCTCTCGCCGCCGGGTAGCGAAAATTAAACCAGTCATCCTGCTCAGTCTTGCTGCGCGGGACGGCGACAAGACCTACGGTTTGCATATGCCAAAAAGATCAGACATAAAAAGTATTCTCATCCTCGGTGCGGGCCCGATTGTAATTGGTCAGGCCTGTGAGTTTGACTACTCCGGAGCTCAGGCCTGTCAGGCGCTGCGCGAGGAAGGCTATAGAGTCATTCTCGTGAACTCCAATCCCGCCACGATCATGACTGATCCGGCAATGGCTGATGCGACCTATATCGAGCCGGTCACCTGGGAGATCGTTGAGAAGATCATTGCAAAAGAGCGCCCTGATGCGATTCTGCCAACGATGGGTGGGCAGACAGCGCTCAATTGCGCGCTGGATCTGAATCGAAACGGCGTGCTGGAAAAGTACAACGTGGAGCTGATTGGTGCGAGCTGCGAGGCCATCGACAAGGCAGAGAATCGTGAGCTGTTTGATCAGGCCATGAAGCGAATCGGTCTTGAGACACCCGCACACGGCATGGCGCACAACATGGAGGAGGCCTTCGCTGCTCTCGACAAGGTTGGTTTTCCGTGCATCATTCGTCCTTCGTTCACACTGGGCGGAAGTGGTGGAGGTATTGCATACAACAAGGAAGAGTTCATCGAAATCTGCACCCGAGGAATGGAGCTTTCCCCCATCAGTGAATTGTTGATCGATGAGTCATTGATTGGTTGGAAAGAGTACGAACTCGAAGTAGTGCGTGACCGCAAGGACAACTGTATCATTGTTTGCACCATAGAAAACTTTGATGCCATGGGTGTACACACTGGCGACTCGATCACGGTAGCTCCATCCCAGACGCTGACTGACAAGGAGTACCAGATTCTGCGTAATGCAGCGATCGCGGTGCTGCGTGAAATCGGCGTGGAAACCGGCGGCTCGAATGTGCAGTTCGGCATGAATCCGAAGGATGGTCGTCTCGTCATCATCGAGATGAATCCACGCGTGTCGCGATCTTCAGCGCTGGCATCCAAAGCGACTGGATTCCCAATTGCCCGTGTCGCCGCAAAGCTCGCCGTCGGCTATACACTTGACGAGTTGCGCAACGAAATCACTGGCGGTGCCACGCCGGCGTCATTCGAACCGACGATTGACTACGTTGTTACCAAGATTCCTCGTTTCACATTCGAAAAATTCCCCGAGACCAATGACCGCATCACCACACAGATGAAATCCGTGGGTGAAGTGATGGCGATTGGACGCACGTTTCAGGAATCAATGCAGAAGGCCCTGCGCGGACTCGAAGTCGGCGTGTCTGGTTTCGATCCGATTCTCGACACAGGATTGAGCGACGCGATGGATCTGCTCAAGCGCGAGCTGATGGACGCTGGTGGTGATCGCATCTGGTATATCGGTGACGCTTTCCGTCAAGGCTGGACAGTTGAGACTGTCAGCGAACTTACGGGTATTGATCCATGGTTCCTGATCCAGATTGAAGACCTGATCCAGGAAGAGCAGCGCGTGAGCACAATGACTCTTGAGCAGCTCGACAAGACTACTTTGTTCAAACTGAAACAAAAGGGTTTCTCTGACTCTCGGCTGGCTGCGCTGTTGTCCATCCCCGAGCTGGCGGTGCAGAAACACAGGCATGCACTGGGTATCAGGCCTGTTTACAAGCGCGTTGACACCTGCGCCGCAGAGTTTGCATCTGCCACGGCATACATGTATTCGACTTATGAAGAGGAGTGCGAGGCACTCCCTTCCGATCGCAAGAAAATCATGGTGCTTGGTGGTGGTCCGAATCGCATCGGCCAGGGTATCGAGTTTGACTACTGCTGTGTACACGCGGCGCTGGCGATGCGCGAAGATGGTTACGAGACCATCATGGTCAACTGCAATCCGGAAACCGTTTCCACTGATTACAACATTTCCGACCGTCTCTACTTCGAACCGGTGACATTCGAAGATGTCATCGAGATCGTGGCGCTCGAAAAGCCCATGGGAGTGATTGTGCAATTTGGTGGCCAGACGCCGTTGAATCTGGCCACACGTCTCGAAGCCGCAGGTGTTCCATTGATTGGTACCTCTGCCGATGCGATTGATCGTGCAGAAGACCGCGAACGCTTCCAGCAATTGATCCAGAAGCTGGGTTTGAAGCAGCCTCCGAACTGCATCGTCAAGAGCTTCGAAGAAAGCATCGCAGCAGCGGAGAGAATTACTTATCCATTGGTTGTGCGCCCTTCCTATGTTTTGGGTGGCCGCTCGATGGAGATCGTCTACAACGAAGAAGAGCTGCGTCGTTACATGCGCAACTCAGTCAAGGTTGGCAACGAGAGTCCTGTGCTGCTGGACTATTTCCTCAATGCAGCAATCGAGATCGATGTCGATCTCGTCAGCGATGGCAAGCAGGTTGTTGTCGGCGCGATCATGCAACACATCGAGCAGGCTGGTGTGCATTCGGGAGACTCGGCATGTTCGCTTCCACCTTATAATCTTCCTGCTGACGTGCAGGACAGAATTCGGGAGCAGGTTGCCAAAATGGCAGTCGAGCTCGGTGTGGTTGGATTGATGAATACTCAACTTGCCTATCAGGATGGCGAGATCTACGTAATCGAAGTAAACCCGCGCGCCTCCAGAACAGTGCCATTTGTCTCCAAATGCATCGGAGTGTCTCTGGCCAAGGTAGCAGCGCGCTGCATGGTTGGAAAGACACTCAAGGATCAAGGTTTCGAAAAAGAAATTGTTCCCAAGAATTTCGCGGTGAAGGAAGCGGTGTTCCCCTTCAACAAATTCCCTGGTGTCGACCCGATTCTTGGGCCGGAGATGAAATCAACGGGAGAGGTGATGGGTGTAGGTAGAACCTTTGCCGAGGCCTTCGCGAAATCCCAATTGGGTGCCGGAGAGGAGATCAAATCAGGTGGCACCGTTTTCATCAGTGTACGCGATGCAGACAAGCGTCATGTTGGAGAAGTCGCCCGCAAGCTGCACAATCTCGGCTTCAGCATAATAGCGACCCAGGGTACTGCTGCCGTGATTTCGGAGGCAGGACTCCCGGTGACCAAAGTTAACAAGGTCAACGAGGGCAGACCCCACATTGTCGATATGATCAAGAATGAGCAGGTGCAACTTATCGTGAATACGACGGAGGGCAAGCAGGCGATTGCTGACTCGTCGATCATTCGTCGCACAGCACTGCGACACGATGTTTCCTGCACGACGACAATTGCTGGCGCGCTCGCAGTATGTGAGGCGTTGCTCTTCGGTGATAACCTGTCCGTCTATACGATTCAGGAGTTGCACACAGAGCTATGAGAAAAGTCCCTATGACGGTGGCAGGCGCGGAGCGTCTGCGTGCCGAGTTGAGCGAGTTGAAAACTGAGCGGCGCCCGAAGATCATCCAGGCGATTGCCGAGGCTCGTGCACACGGAGATCTCAAGGAGAACGCCGAGTATCACGCTGCGCGTGAACAGCAGAGTTTCTGTGAAGGTCGAATCAATGAGATAGAGGGCAAGCTGGCTGACGCCGAGGTCATCGATATTAAATCCATCCCGTCCACGGGGCGGGTGATATTTGGCGCTACTGTGACATTACTTAATGTGGAAACGGACAAGCAGTTTGTTTATCAGATCGTTGGCGAAGACGAAGCTGATGTGAAAGCTGGTCGAATCTCAGTCGGCTCTCCTATCGCCCGGGCGATCATGGGCAAGGAAGTTGGTGAAGAAATAGTGGTCAAGGCACCGGCTGGTGATATTGAATACGAGATCGAGGCGGTCGAGCACCTGTAAGGGGTTTCAGCCTCCACTCGTGTGAGCGGGCTGTGCCCGCAACGAGAAACAACGAAGCACCTGCAGGAGTCGTGTCTTCCTCCAGATCCCCGCTGGTCAGCGGCCCTGATGGCGAAGAATGTTGGACAGGCGCGGATTGGGGTTCTCGGCAGCTCTGAAGATCACTGCCACATTACCTATGCTCTGGATCAAGTCGGCCTTCGCCGTTTCGCAAATCTGTAATGTCAGATCCCTTCTTGCCTCCCTGTCTGCAGCAAATATCTTGATCTTGATCAGTTCGTGTTCATTCAGAGCTCTTTCGATCTCTTCGTTGACGCTCTCCGTGAGGCCTTTCTGTGCGATGGTGACCACCGGGGACAGGTTATGGGCTATTGTGCGGAAGTGTTTCTTGTCTTGAGTTGCCGTTTTCATAATGGTATGTCAGGTAGCTTGGTCGATTGATATGCGTGACCTTTGGAGCGTTGATGCTGGTCTGCCGCATTTGAGAGAGGCGACATTGTAGCCCAGCGTGAGAAATACACAACCCGAAGCCACCATGTGGGGCAGGGCACACTCTCACACGTAGCACTGTAGAAGCGAGCTTGGACATTTACAGTGTTCATCTTGTAATATCGACCGTAACTCCCAATATTGAGAAGTACTGGGAGAAATCAATCAGCCACAATCAATTTTCCTTGCGGAAAGGGTGTCAGAACTGACACCTTCATTTACCAGACTGCAATGGAACTCTGTTCGTGGAGGTCTTTCGCAGTTGAAGGTCGGTTACGTAAACCGGCAATGTGACAAGACTCCGGATCTTCAGGTCACTGCAGACTGTTGACCACTACCGCTTCGTGATAACTGAGATGGGGGATATTCCCTTGAATGATATGGCAAAAAATTTACTTCTCTGGATGGTGATTGCAGCAGTGCTACTGACGGTGTTCAACAACATCAATCAGGAAACCAGCAGTACCTCTGTCACGTATTCAGATTTCGTCAAGGAAGTGCGGGCCGGACAAGTTCGTTCGGTGGTGATTGCGGGGATTTCCGTGACCGGCCGCAGAATGGACAACACTCAGTTCACGACCACGATTCCGATGATCGGTGATGACCAGCTTCTGGACGATCTCTTCAACAACGGTGTCGAAATCATCGGTTCTGAGCCAGAACGTCAGAGCATCTGGTCGCAGTTGCTCGTGGCCAGCTTTCCCATACTGATCATCATTGGATTGTTCTTTTTCTTCATGCGCCAGATGCAGGGTGGCGGCGCCGGTGGCAAAGGCGGACCCATGTCTTTTGGCAAGAGCAAGGCCAAATTGCTGGGCGAAGACCAGATCAAAGTCACTTTTGCTGATGTCGCCGGAGTCGACGAAGCCAAGGAAGATGTGAAAGAGCTGGTAGACTTCCTGCGCGAGCCTGACAAGTTTCAGCGTTTGGGCGGCCGTATTCCTCGTGGCATCCTCATGGTCGGTCAGCCGGGTACTGGTAAGACGTTACTGGCCAAGGCCATTGCCGGTGAAGCCAAGGTGCCTTTCTTTTCCATTTCTGGCTCCGATTTCGTGGAGATGTTTGTGGGTGTGGGCGCATCCCGCGTCCGCGACATGTTCGATCAGGCAAAGAAACAGTCTCCCTGCATCATCTTTATCGACGAAATCGACGCAGTTGGTCGTCACCGGGGCGCTGGTCTTGGCGGTGGTCATGACGAACGCGAGCAGACTCTGAACCAATTGCTGGTAGAAATGGATGGGTTCGAGGCCAATGACGGCATCATCGTCATCGCCGCCACTAACCGCCCGGACGTTCTTGACCCTGCGCTGTTGCGACCGGGCCGTTTCGATCGTCAGGTCGTGGTAGGTCTGCCGGATATTCGTGGTCGTGAACAGATTCTGAAAGTGCATATGCGTAAGGTGCCTATTGACGAACGCGTCAACGCCTCTGTAATTGCACGGGGTACTCCCGGTTTCTCTGGAGCAGACCTGGCAAACCTGGTCAACGAAGCAGCGCTGTTCGCGGCTCGCGGCAATCGCAAACTGGTTTCGATGGAAGAGTTCGAGAAGGCCAAGGACAAGATCATGATGGGCGCCGAGCGTAAATCAATGGTCATGTCCGACAAGGAAAAGCTCAACACGGCCTATCACGAGTCGGGTCACGCCATCGTGGGTCGCATGGTGCCAGAGCATGACCCGGTTTATAAGGTCAGTATCATTCCCCGTGGTCGCGCGTTGGGTGTCACCATGTTCCTGCCAGAAGAAGACCGTTACAGCCTTAGCAAGCAGGGCATACTCAGCATGATTTGCAGCCTCTATGGTGGTCGTATAGCAGAAGAGATGACGCTGGGCTCGGAAGGTGTGACCACCGGTGCTTCCAATGATATACAGCGTGCCACTGACATGGCGCGCAACATGGTCACCAAGTGGGGATTGTCCGAGAAATTGGGTCCGCTGATGTATGCCGAAGATGATGGTGAAGTATTTCTTGGACGCTCAGCTGGCTCGCAATCAAAGGCCCATTCCGGCGAAACCGCGAAGATTATCGACGAGGAAATCAAGCGTATCATTGACGACTGCTACAGCCGCGCAAAGCGCATTCTCGAAGACAATCGTGACAAGCTTGAGTTGATGAAAGATGCTCTGCTTGAGTACGAAACGATTGATGCTGATCAGATCGGCGACATCATGGCGGGGCGCAGGCCGCGTCCTCCGGCCGACTGGACGAGCGATGATTCGGGTTCAGGCTCAGCCCGTGCCGACACAAGGTCTGCCGACAGCAAGCCCAACGACAGCACTATTGGCGGACCGGCAAGCGAGCATTAATAGATAGCTTTCCCAGTCTGTCAGCAGGAACAGGGTCCGGTATCTGCATTGAGTAACACTTCACTCAAGGTCGGTGATCGCATCATCGACCTATCCACACCCAGGGTAATGGGCATTCTGAATGCCACTCCCGATTCATTTTCCGATGGAGGCAGACTCCGGAAAGCAGATGATTCGGGGGCCTTTCGTGTATCCATTGATAAAGCACTTGAGTGCACTGAAACAATGGTCAGGGATGGCGCACTGATCGTTGATGTTGGGGGTGAGTCCACTCGTCCCGGTGCCGCAGAAGTGTCGGAGCAGGAGGAGATTGACCGCGTGCTCCCGGTAATTGAGGCTATTGTGACCAGGTTGGATGTGGTGATATCCGTGGATACCAGTTCTCCCCGAGTCATGAGCATGGCACTTGCGGCCGGAGCAGGGCTCATCAACGATGTGCGTGCGTTGACTCGCGCCGGGGCGATTCAGGCTGTCAAGGACGCAGATTCAGGGATCTGCTTGATGCACATGCGCGGCGAACCGGACACCATGCAGAAAAATGTCGCTTATGCGAGCGTGGTGGATGAAGTTTACGCCTGCCTTGAGCGACGGATTACAGAGTGTATACAAGCTGGAATAGATCGCGGCCGGTTGCTGATTGATCCAGGCTTTGGTTTCGGCAAGACGCTCCAGCACAACTATGAGTTACTGAGGCACCTGTCCCGTTTCAAGGAGTTTGGGCTGCCATTGCTTGTGGGGATATCCCGCAAATCCATGATCGGCAATGTGGTGAACAGGGGCGTTGAAGACAGGCTTGCCGGCAGTCTGGCGGCGACGATACATGCGCTGATTGGCGGTGCTGCGATTATCAGAACACATGACGTGGCTGCGACTGTTGATGCTATCAAGGTGCATCGCGCTGTCGCCGGAATATAGGATAGAGGTGAAACAATGACAAAAACAACGAAGTCGGAAAAACAGTACTTTGGTACCGATGGTATTCGTGGGCGCGTTGGGGAATACCCTATAACCCCCGACTTCATGCTCAAGCTGGGCTGGGCAGCAGGTAAAGTATTCGCGAAGAAGGAACGTGGGCGCAGCAAGATTTTGATTGGCAAGGATACGCGTATCTCCGGCTATATGTTCGAAGCCGCGCTGGAGGCGGGACTTACCTCTGCAGGTGTGGATATCAATCTGCTCGGACCTATGCCAACGCCAGCTGTGGCATATCTGACCCGAACCTTTCGTGCCCAGGCCGGTATCGTGATTAGCGCGTCCCATAACCCGTACCATGATAATGGCATCAAGTTTTTCTCCGGTGATGGTACCAAGCTGCCCGATGAAATCGAGTTTGCCATTGAGGAGTACCTTGAGCGGCCTATCACTACCGTTGACTCTCAGTCTATCGGCAAAGCCTCACGGATTGGCGATGCAAGCGGTCGTTATATTGAATACTGCAAGAGCACCATCCCTTCGGACGTCAAACTGAGCGGGTTGAAGATTGTGGTCGACTGTGCCCACGGTTCAACCTACAACATTGCGAGTAACGTATTTCTGGAGCTGGGTGCCGACGTCAAGACGATAGGCGCCTCACCGGATGGGCTGAACATCAACGACCAATGTGGCTCGACTTCTCCTCAGCGTCTTGTGCAAGAGGTGCTGGCAACAAAGGCCGATCTCGGAGTGGCATTTGATGGTGATGGTGATCGTCTGATCATGGTCGATCATCTGGGCAATATCGTTGACGGCGACGAGATACTCTATCTCATTGCACGCGATCGTCGGCGCCGCAATGTCGACTTCGGTGGAGTGATAGGCACCGTCATGAGCAACCTCGGTCTGCAATTGGGATTGGAAGCCTTGGACATCCCGTTCGAGAGAGTCAGTGTGGGTGATCGTCACGTCATGTCAGGTTTGCAACAGAGGAAGTGGAGCCTTGGTGGTGAATCCTCCGGCCACGTCATATGTCTGGATGTTGCCAGCACAGGTGATGGTATTGTGTCGTCCCTGCAGGCTCTGTACGCCATCGTAAGCTGCGAAACCACTCTTCATGAATTGTGCAACAAGATGAGCAAGTACCCTCAGACCATGATCAACGTGCGGTTGTCCGGCAAGCAGGATCTGCTTAACAACCCGGCAGTCAGTAGTGCCGTCAAAGCGGTAGAGGCAAGACTCGGCAAGAAGGGGCGGGTGCTGTTGCGTCCATCGGGGACAGAGCCTGTCGTGAGAGTAATGGTTGAGGGAGAGGATGGCGAGCTGGTTGCTCAGCTCGCGCAGGAACTTGCCGATGTCGTGGCAACACAGGCGTCGGCATAAATTTCATGGGGTGTGTGAGGAGGTTGCAAGCACTTGGCAACTTGGTTATATTGGCGCCCCGTTTTCCCGATGTCAGACTGAAACCCCTCTGCACAGGTATCATGAATGCGCCGAAGTCTAGTCGCTGGAAACTGGAAGATGCACGGCTCCAGGGAGACGGTTACGGAGCTGTTGAAGGCACTGGTAGGCAGTGTTGGTGAAGGGCTTGATGGCGTGGAAGTAGTAGTATGTCCGTCTGCGCCCTATTTGCAAATGAGCCAGCAGATGCTGAGTGGAGCCGGAATTATTCTGGGTGCGCAAAATGTTCACAGCCAACCGTTCGGTGCTTTTACTGGCGAGATTGCGGCCTCGATGCTGGCTGATTTCTCCGTGCAATATGTAATTATTGGGCATTCGGAGCGCAGGCAGCTGCTGGGTGAGACCGATGCTCAGGTAGCAGAGAAGTTCACGGCACTGCAATCGCATGCGATGACGCCGATTCTCTGCTTGGGTGAGACGCTGCAGCAACGAGAATCAGGTCTGGCCAAAGAAGTGGTTGCTGCCCAACTGAATGCAGTTCTCGCGTCCTGCAGTGCGGATGCGATGAGTGGGGCCGTTATCGCGTATGAGCCAGTCTGGGCCATAGGCACTGGTCGAACTGCAACACCTGAGCAGGCGCAGGAGATGCACCGTTTTATCAGAGATCTGATAGCACAACACGACAGTAAGGTGGCGGACCAAGTCCGTATTGTTTATGGTGGCAGCGTGAATGCCACCAATGCCAGAGAGATTTTCGCCCAGTCCGATATCGATGGTGGGCTGATAGGTGGCGCTTCCCTTAAGGCCAACGAATTCATAACGATTTGTAAAAGTGTGAGCTGAAAATGGAAACGATTGTTGTAGTGGTGCACGTGATCGTGGCAGTTGCCATAGTGGGTCTGGTGTTGTTGCAACAGGGCAAAGGTGCCGATGCTGGTGCTGCGTTTGGCAGTGGAGCGTCGCAAACTGTATTCGGAAGCTCGGGTTCGGGCAATTTTCTGACGCGCTCCACTTCGGTTGCAGCAACTGTGTTTTTCATTACTAGTCTTACTTTGGCGATTTTTGCCAAGCAGAACACCAGTACTGGAATAGTGGACGGATTACCGATTGTGAATCCTGCTCTGCTTACCCAGCCTGTAAGCCCAGTGTCTGATATTCCTCAGATTGATGCAGGGCAAGGCACCTCTGGTGCAGCGGATATTCCCGTTGTGCCGGCGGATGCCGCAAGTACCCCAGCGACAAACCCCTGATTGGGTACATCGCGGGAGGAGCATTGAAACGCTCCGGATTTCAAAGTGCGCCGAAGTGGTGGAATTGGTAGACACGCTATCTTGAGGGGGTAGTGACCCATGGTCGTGCGAGTTCAAGTCTCGCCTTCGGCACCAATTTAAGAAAGGGCCAGATTGAGATTGACAGTCTGATCAGTTTTCATTGTCTTGGACTTTTAGTATGTTTGCCGAGCTTCTGCTTGACCTTGGTAGTAGCGGCTCAGTATAATTCGTGCCCCTGTGAATAGAGCAGGCTGTTGATGGGGCGAGCCAGTTCATTGACAGTGTCCGCGGACAGGACAGCGGTTGATCACAAGATTTCATGATTTGTTGCGGGGTGGAGCAGTCTGGCAGCTCGTCGGGCTCATAACCCGAAGGTCGTAGGTTCAAATCCTGCCCCCGCTACCAACTTAGGAAATAAGAGGCCCCATCAGGGGCTTTTTATTAGGCGCGGAATCAGCGTTGCAGTGCCGGGCTGTTATGCTCCACATCGGAGTTTTCATTTGTGATTCCGATGCTACAAGTTCGTATTTCAGGAGTGGGCCGCAGGCCCATTTTTTATTTCTGCGATTTGGTTTTTTCTGGTCTTTTTTCTGGTTCATGGATCAGTGCAAGCATTGGAGTTGGTATTGAGCAACAGTATAACCCTGATCTCCGATCTGATCAGACCAACAGTGAGTGCCTTGGGCGTGGAGCTGTGGGGTGTTGAACATATTGTGCAGGGGCGTTTCAGCGTACTGAGAGTTTATATAGACAAAGATGGTGATGGCATTACCATCGACGACTGCGAGAAGGTTAGCCGTCAGATCAGCGGCATTTTTGATGTTGAGGATCCAATTGCAGGTGAGTACACGCTTGAGGTTTCCTCTCCAGGAATGGACAGGCCCTTGTTTGAGCTGTCGCAGTTCGAACGCTATGTCGGCAGCGTGGCGACAGTGCGTCTTCGCACACCGCTCGAAGGAAGACGAAAGTTCAAAGGTGTAATACAGAAAGTCGAGGCGGACGTGGTCTGCCTGCTGGTTGATGACAAGGAGTACATGCTTCCTGCATCGGCTATTGATAAGGCAAACCTGGTGTTCTGACCAGGTGAATGCAATCCTGGTTTGACTGCAGTGGTCCAGACAAAGCCTTGCAGTAAATGGAATGATGACCTCTTGAGTAAGGTGACACGATTATGATGAGTAAAGAAATTCTGATGGTTGCAGACGCTGTCTCGAATGAGAAAGGCGTTTCACGCGAAGTAATTTTCGAAGCCATTGAATCCGCGTTGGCTACTGCAACCAAGAAATTTTACGAAAGTGAAGAGATGAGCTGTCGCGTTCGTGTCGACCGCAAGACTGGTGAATATGAAACTTTCCGAGTATGGAATGTAGTCAGCGAAGAGGAGTTTGTTGGCAAAGGTTTTCAGATGACTTTGGAGCAGGCCAGGGAAAAGAATCCAGAGCTCGAGATTGGTGGGGTCTGGGAAGAGAAGATCGAGAACATTGAATTTGGACGTATTGCAGCGCAGACCGCCAAACAGGTCATCGTGCAGAAAGTACGCGAAGCCGAGCGCGACATCATCATCGCCGAATACATCGACAAGATTGGTTCGCTTATTTCCGGAACGGTCAAGAAAGTCACGCGTGAAAGCGTACTGGTTGACATGGGGGGAAATGCAGAAGGACTGCTGGCGCGTGAGCACATGATTCCGCGTGAGAACTTTCGCGTAGGTGATCGCATTCGCGCGTACTTGCTGGATGTGCGTTCAGAGCCACGTGGCCCACAATTATTCCTCAGTCGCACTGTGCCTGGAATGTTGATCGAACTGTTCAAAATTGAAGTGCCGGAGATTGCAGAAGAGGTTATTGAGATCAAGGCCGCTGCGCGTGATCCAGGTTCCAGGGCCAAGATTGTAGTACGCACCAATGACGGCCGTATCGATCCTGTTGGCGCCTGTGTTGGCATGCGTGGTTCCCGCGTGCAGGTCGTGTCCAACGAACTGGCGAATGAGCGTATCGATATCATTTTGTGGGACGACAATCCCGCGCAACTGGTTATCAACTCCATGGCTCCTGCGGAAGTGGCATCCATCATCGTTGACGAAGACAGCCACACGATGGATGTGGCAGTGGAAGAAGACAATCTTGCCCAGGCCATCGGTCGCAACGGTCAGAATGTGCGGTTGTCGAGCGAGCTGACAGGCTGGACAATCAATGTCATGAGCGTTGCTGACGCACTAGAGAAACAGCAACAGGAAAGCAGTGGTTTCATCGAACTGTTTGTCGAGAAACTGGATGTTGATGAGGACATTGCCGAGATTCTGGTTGCAGAGGGTTTTACATCATTGGAAGAGATTGCCTATGTTCCTCTCGATGAAATTCTCAGCATTGATGGTTTCGACGAAGACATCGCCAATGAATTGCGCAATCGTGCGAAGGATGCCCTGCTCACGCAGGCGATAGCTTCGGAAGAGGGGCTGTCCGGCGCCAAAGTCGCTGATGACCTGCTGAACATGGAAGGCATGGATGAAACCCTCGCTATTGCACTGGCTCGCAAGGGTGTTCTCACCATGGAAGACCTCGCAGAGCAATCGGTAGATGAATTGATGGATATTGAAGAAATGAATGAAGAGCGTGCCGGTAAGTTGATCATGACGGCTCGAGCGCCCTGGTTCGAATAAACCCCGGTTGAGAAGTAATCGTTGGATGCGTTCGGAAAGACAGGCAATCGAGTTTAGCGGAAAGTGTAATAAGGAGTATCTTGAATGGCAGATGTAACAGTCAGTGAACTCGCCAAAGTGGTTGGAGTTCCCGTGGAGAGACTTCTTTCCCAGGTGAAAGAAGCAGGTCTGCCCCATACGAAGGCGGATGACCCAATTTCCAATGAGGACAAGAACACACTCCTGCTGTTCCTGCGTCGCAGTCATGGCGACACGGAAGCAACCGATGCTGCTCCGAAGAAAATTACTCTGAAGCGCAAGACAGTCGAGACTTTGAAGTCGGCGTCCAGCCATGGTCGCGGCAAGACTGTTGCCGTGGAAGTGCGCAAGAAGCGTACTTACGTAAAGCGTAGCGAACTGCAGACAGACAGTGCCGGTGGCGCAGATTCGGCCGAGCAGGCCGACGAGCTGCAGGTCAATGAGCAGGAGTTCACCGCGCAGATGGAACCGGCACAGACTTCCAATGATCAGGCGGCTATTGCACAGGAAACGGATGCCAAGGACGAGATCAAGGCAGGCGCTACCGAAAAATCTGCCCCTGACGCACAGCCGGAGAAGAAGGCTGCCGATGCGACAGATACTCGCAATCGCACCACCGTAGCGCCGAAGAGCGAGCCCCCCAAGGGCGCTAGAAAGGACGGCGACGACAAGGACGATGACAAGAATGCGTTCCGCAAGAAAGACAAGGCGCCTGCCAGAAAGCAGGGCGCCAAAGGCCGTGTTGCGACAGATGACTTTGTACTGGAAGACAGCGAGTACGGTGATGGCCCGCGTGGTCGCCGTGGAGGTCGCAAGAAGGCTCGTGGCACCAAACAGCATGGTTTCGAGAAACCAACTGAATTCATTTCCCGCGAGATCACTATAGGGGAAGCCAATTCGGTTACCGATCTGGCTCAGAAGATGTCGGTCAAGTCGGCTGAAGTCGTCAAGATGCTCTTCAAGATGGGAGTGATGGCGACCATCAATCAAGTGCTGGATCAGGATACGACGACACTGCTTATTGAAGAAATGGGACATACGGCCAGATTTGTGTCCGAGGACGCACTTGAAGAGAGCCTCTACGAATCCATCTCCTACGATGGTGGCGGAATTTCTGTTGCAAGAGCGCCTGTTGTCACCGTCATGGGGCACGTCGACCACGGCAAGACGTCGCTGCTCGACTACATCCGCAAGGCGACGGTGGTGTCACACGAAGCTGGTGGCATTACACAGCACATCGGTGCATATCACGTGGAAACTCCCGGTGGCATGATCTGCTTTCTCGATACTCCGGGGCATGCGGCGTTCAGCGCGATGCGCTCACGCGGCGCCAAGGCCACCGATGTAGTTGTTCTGGTAGTGGCGGCGGACGATGGTGTCAAACCACAGACCGAAGAAGCCATTCAGCATGCACGCTCTGCGGGTGTTCCTCTGGTTGTTGCCATCAACAAGGTAGACAAACCGGATATCGATCTGGATCGTGTGCGTAATGAGCTTGCCCAATTGAATGTAATCTCCGACGCCTGGGGTGGTGATACACAGTTCGTCGAAGTCTCTGCTCACACAGGCCAGGGGATTGAGCAGTTGCTTGAGGCCATTCTGTTGCAGGCTGAGCTTCTGGAATTGAAAGCATTCGTGGATGCGCCCGGTAAAGGTGTTGTGATCGAATCCAGACTCGACAAAGGTCGCGGTCCGGTTGCTTCTGTGCTGGTACAGAACGGTACACTGAAAGTGGGTGACATGGTGCTGGTTGGTCACGAGTTTGGACGCGTTCGAGCCCTTATCGACGAGATGAGTCAGTCTGTGAAATCAGCAGGACCTTCGATTCCTGTTGAAATTCTTGGTTTGAACGGTGTTCCGGAAGCGGGTGACGAGTTCGTGGTCGTGGCTGATGAGAAGAAGGCCAGGGAAGTTGCGCAGTTGCGCCGTGAGCGACACAAGGACAACAAGGTTGCCATGCAACAGACCAACAAGGTGGAATCCATGTTTGCTGGCATCGGCAGAGCTGATGTTGGTGTGATGAACATTGTGCTGAAGACTGACGTACGCGGCTCCCTTGAAGCCATCGTTTCCTCGCTGCACAAGCTTGGAACGGAAGAGGTGCAGGTCAACATTGTGTCAGCAGGCGTCGGTGGTATCTCCGAGACGGATGCGCACCTGGCTGCTACTTCGAAAGCCATGATCGTTGGTTTCAACGTCCGTGCAGACAAGAGTGCGCGCGAGATCATCGAGAACGAAGGCCTGGAGCTGCGCTACTACAACATCATCTATAACGTGATCGATGATGCCAAGGCGATCCTCGGAGGCATGCTGTCACCGGAATTGCGTGAAGAGATTCTCGGCGTTGCAGAGGTGCGCGATGTCTTCAATTCGCCCAAGTTCGGTCAGATTGCCGGCAGCATGGTTGTCGAAGGCACGGTGTATCGCAATAAACCGATTCGGGTATTGCGCAACAACGTCGTGATCTACGAAGGCGAACTGGAATCCTTGCGTCGATTCAAGGACGAGGCATCTCAGGTTCGTATGGGCATGGAGTGTGGTATCGGTGTCAAGAATTACACCGACGTGCAGATTGGCGACAAGATCGAGGTGTATCAAACCACCGAGGTTGCACGAACGCTGGAATAAATTGAGAAAGGACGCAGGTTGACGCGCGAGCTCACCCTGCGGACCGGTAAAGCGAATGGCTAAAGCAACACCAAGAATGTCACCCAGAGTACAGAAGGTTTCCGACCAGTTGCAGCGCGAGCTGGCCGTGCTGATCCAACTTGAGGTCAATGATCCTCGCGTTGGCATGGTCTCTGTGACGGGCGTGAAGTTGAGTCGAGATCTGGCGTATGCGGATGTATATGTGACGGTGATGGGGTCCGTGGACGGCGATGCGGGACTTGCACCGGGTGTGCTGTTCAAGGAAACCGGCGCTCTGGACAAACTGGAAATTGAAGAGAGTATCAAAGCTCTCAACAGTGCGGCAGGCTATTTGCGTACGTTGCTGGCCAAGAGGATGGCCTTGCGGATTACGCCACGACTCACGTTCCATTACGACGAGAGCGTTGCAAGAGGGCAGTACCTGTCGTCCCTGATTGATCGCGCGCTCGCGGCTGACAGTGAGCACGAGTCCTGAGCATCAATCAGAGGCTCCCTCGCTCTGGCAGGAGAGATGTGGCGTGACTCAGTGGCGCAGACCAAAAGGCCGGGATATTACCGGCATCCTGGTGCTCGACAAGGCGAAAGGGATGAGTTCGAACGCCTGTCTTCAGGAAGTGAAGCGGCTGTTTGAGGCAGAGAAGGCGGGCCATACCGGCAGCCTTGATCCCTTGGCGACCGGCGTACTGCCGTTGTGTTTTGGTGAGGCCACCAAGATTTCGCAGTTTCTGCTGGACTCGGACAAGCGCTATCGAACGATGATCCGTCTGGGCCAGAGAACGGACAGTGCCGATTCCCAGGGCAGCATAATCAGCGAGCGACCGGTGCTGGGCATTACCAGGGAGCACGTTCTGGATGCGCTTGAGCAGTTCCGTGGTGGCATTGAACAGACGCCACCCATGTACTCCGCGCTAAAGCACAAGGGTACGCCGCTGTACAAACTGGCTCGGGCTGGCGAAGAGGTTGAGCGCAAGGCCCGCCCCGTCACGATCCATGATCTGGAATTGCTGGCTTTCAGTAATACAGATGGTCTGGCGACGTTGGAATTGGAGATTTACTGCAGCAAGGGCACTTATGTGCGCACGATTGCGGACGATTTGGGTGAGGCGTTGGGCTGCGGAGGTCATGTCATCGAGCTGCGCCGCCTGCAGGCCGGTGCCTTCAAGGAAGTTCAATGTGTTACCATTGCGCGCCTTAGAGAAGCCAGGGAGGCCGGGGGGCTCGCACAACTGGATGAGTTTCTGTTCGCTCCGGATCTGGCTGTGGCTGAGTTGCCACCAGTGATACTGCCGTCAATGACGGCCGATTTTTTGAAGCAGGGGCAGGCAGTATTGGTCAGGCATTTGCCAGGTTCAGGTCTCGTGCGGTTGTATGATGAGGATGAGTTCATCGGGATAGGCACTATTCTCGACGATGGCAGGGTGGCACCACGCAGGCTCTTTGCGACAGGAGCAGACAAATTTGTCACACAGTTGCAGTAGTTTGAGCAACCGGTTTTGAAAGCAGGTTTTTAGCAGGAAAGTTCCAGATAACTATAAATATGCATGGTTACGCTGGTTCGGCATGGATGTCGGCAACAAAGGCTGGTTCACGATTGGCGTGACCGGCTGTTTTTACTCAACGCATATTAGGAGAAGAGAAATGGCATTATCCGCAGAACAGAAAGCAGCAATCGTGAAAGAGTACGCCCAGAGTGAAGGAGACACAGGCTCTCCCGAAGTTCAGGTCGCACTGCTGACCGAGAACATCAACCACCTTCAGGCACACTTCAAAGAGCACACGCACGATCACCATTCACGTCGTGGTCTGATCCGTATGGTCAACAGCCGTCGTAAATTGCTCGACTATCTGAAGAGCAAGAGCACTGACCGCTATGCAGTTCTGATCAAGAAGCTTGGTCTGCGTCGTTGATTGGCGGTTTGCAACAAGTGGTTTGAAAAAATGGTTCAATGATGAAGAGATGAAAGCAAGACCTTGATTGACAGGGATGTCATTGCAATGGTGCCGGGGTCAAAATAAAAAACAGGAATAGAGTATGTTCAATATAGTGAGGAAGACTTTCCAGTACGGCAAATACACCGTGACACTGGAAACAGGAAAGGTAGCAAGACAGGCAACAGGCGCAGTGATCGTGACCATGGGAGACACCCAGGTACTTTGCACCGCAGTAGGCCGCAAGCAGGTCAAGCCGGGACAGGATTTTTTCCCGCTGACAGTGAATTATCAGGAAAAGACATACGCAGCAGGCAAGATCCCCGGTGGATTCTTCAAGCGCGAAGGTCGTCCTACCGAGAAGGAGACTCTGGTCTCACGTCTTATCGATCGTCCCATCCGTCCGTTGTTTCCCAAAGGTTTCATGAACGAAATACAGGTTGTCTGTACTGTCATTTCCGCAGCGAAGAACCAGGATCCGGATATTGCATCGTTGATCGGTGCATCAGCAGCCCTGGCAATCTCAGGCCTGCCGTTCCTTGAACCAATCGGTGCTGCACGTGTGGGCTATCACCTGCAGGACGGTTATATTCTCAATCCGGATATGGAGGAGCTCGAAAACTCTGCTCTGGACATGGTGGTGGCAGGCACAAAGTCTGCCGTACTGATGGTGGAGTCCGAAGCCAAGCAGCTTAGTGAAGATCAGATGCTGGGTGCTGTACTGTTCGGTCACGAAGCCATGCAGGTAGTGGTGGATGCGATTACAGAGTTCAAAGCTGAGGCTGGCAAGCCAATGTGGGAAATTCCACAGGCGATAGTCAATCAGCCGTTGCTCGATGGCTTGAAGCAGGTGTTTGCGGACAGCATCGGCAACGCGTACCAGATTTCCGACAAAATGCAGCGTTATGATGCGCTGGGTGCACTGCTGGAACAGGCTCAGGCGCAGTTTGCCAACGAAGAGACTGGTGTCAGCGCTGACGAAGTGGCAAAGGTTTTTGCCTCTCTGGAAAAGAAAGTTGTGCGCAATCGCATCATCGACGGTGCGCCACGCATCGATGGTCGCGATACTCGTACAGTACGTCCGATCTCCATCGAGACAGGCGTTCTCCCCAAAGCGCACGGTTCAGCTCTGTTCACCCGTGGTGAAACACAGGCGCTGGTCGTGACTACGCTGGGTGCGGTGCGTGATGCGCAACTGATCGAAGGGTTGGAAGGCTCCAGAAAAGAAGCATTCATGCTGCATTACAACTTCCCACCGTTCAGCGTTGGCGAGACCGGCATGATGGCCGGTCCAAAGCGTCGTGAAGTGGGCCATG
The DNA here is from genome assembly GCA_030682575.1 of Gammaproteobacteria bacterium. GTDB lineage: Bacteria > Pseudomonadota > Gammaproteobacteria > Pseudomonadales > Pseudohongiellaceae > UBA5078. Next base: position 94,162 of record JAUXNX010000005.1, on the reverse strand, counting down.
GCAAACTGGCCAAGCGCGGCGTGCAGGCAGTGATGCCGTCCGAAGACTCATTCCCCTATGCGATTCGTGTGGTGTCAGAAATCACCGAATCCAATGGCTCCAGCTCCATGGCGTCTGTGTGTGGTGCGTCGCTGGCACTGATGGATGCCGGTGTGCCAATCACGGCTCCGGTAGCCGGTATCGCCATGGGTCTGATCAAGGAAGGCGATCGTTTCTCCGTGATCACCGACATTCTGGGTGACGAAGACCACCTGGGCGACATGGATTTCAAGGTAGCGGGCACAGCCAATGGCGTGACTGCACTGCAGATGGACATCAAGATCCAGGGTATCACTGAAGAGATCATGGAAATCGCTCTGCATCAGGCCAATGAAGCCAGATTGCACATTCTGGCAGAGATGAACAAGGTGATGGACAAGCCGCGTGCGACTGTGTCCGAGAATGCGCCTTCCATGGCCATGATGAAAATAGATCCGGACAAGATCCGTGACGTGATCGGCAAAGGCGGCGCAGTGATTCGCAGCATCACCGAAGAGACTGGCGCATCAATCGACATCGATGACGATGGCAACATCCGCATCTATGGCGAAGACGCTGGTTCGCGCGATGCAGCTATCGCCCGTGTGCTGAGCATTACTGCGGAAGCGGAAGTGGGCCGAGTGTACAAAGGCAAAGTGGCACGTATCGTGGACTTCGGTGCTTTCATCACTATCCTGCCAGGCAAGGATGGTCTCGTGCACATCTCCCAGATTTCCTCTGACCGCGTTGAGAACATCAACGAGTATCTGAAGGAAGGACAGGAAGTGCTCGTGAAAGTGACTGATCTGGATGCGCGCGGCCGTATCAAGCTGAGCATCAAGGAGATCACGGACGAGGACAAGGCGGACTACGAAGCCTCTCTGATCTGAGTCTCCGACAGAACGTAAGACAGAATCCCGCTGGCGCCCTGTGTGCCAGCGGGATTTTTTTTACAGCCAAACTCCGCTACTCCCTCCTCTGCAATATTGATATGCTCGACCCTATCCAAAGAACAGTTTCAGGAACTACGAATGTGAGCAGGACGGTCTATGTAAACGGTGAATACGTGGCGGCCGAGAACGCCAGAATCTCTGTGTTCGATAGAGGATTTCTGTTTGGCGATGGTGTGTACGAGGTCATCCCGGTGGTCAGGGGACGGTTGGTGGACAAGCAACATGCGCTGCAACGCCTTGATCGCAGCCTGGGTGCCATCGGCATGACCTGGCCCTGTGCAAGGGAAGAGTTGATTGACGTGTTGGAGCAGTTGCTGGTCCGTGACAATGTGCAGGAAGGGATGGTTTATCTGCAGGTGACGCGAGGCGCCGCTGAACGTGACTTTGCGTTCCCGAAGACTGTAGCAGGCGAAAAGGTGAAAGAGAGTCTGATCGCCTGGGCATCCGCGAAAACGATCATCGACAACCCACTGGCCGATAGCGGCGTCGCCGTGGTGTCGATTCCGGACCTGCGTTGGAAGCGTCGTGACATCAAGTCGGTCAGCATGCTTGCACAATGTCTGGCGAAACAGGCAGCGGCGGAGCAGGGCGCCTACGAAGGCTGGATGATTGAAGAGGGTCAGGTGACAGAGGGAGTGTCCTCTTCGGCGTTCATCGTCAAGGGCAGTACCTTGATCACGCGTGCATTGTCCAATTCCATATTGCCTGGCATCCGCCGCAAAGTGATCGTGCAAATGGCGCACGACCACGGTATTGCACTGGAAGAGCGCACATTCACACTGGAGGAAGCCTGCGCGGCAGACGAAGCCTTCATGAGCAGCGCCACGACATTGGTGCTGCCAATCGTTTCCATAGATGGCAAGACGATAGGCTCAGGCAAACCCGGACCTGTGGCACAGAAGTTGCGGGCAATGTATGTGCAGATGTTGCTGGATGAAGCAGGAAACTGATCAGCGTTCGACAATTGGTCATTGGCATTCAGGTCGTTAAGCGAGAGAGATTCCCATGAAGATGAAGCTGTTCCATAGAAGTATCGCGTTACTGCTGTGTGTCGTGTTGTCCACATCGCTGTACGCGAGCAGTGGCAGAACCCCGCTGCGAGTTGAGAATGGCGTTATCGCCAGTGCGTCGCTGACCGCTTCGGAGGTCGGTGTGGAGATCATGAAAAAGGGCGGTAACGCCATGGATGCGACCATTGCCACGGCCTTCGCGTTGGCAGTCACGTGGCCTACGGCGGGTAACATCGGCGGTGGTGGTTTCCTCGTGTATCACGGTGAAGATGGTCACGCTACCACGTTCGATTTCCGAGAGAAAGCGCCACTGGCTGCGAGCGAGAGGATGTATCTGGGCATGGATGGTCAGGTGGTCAACAATGCCAACCACCGAGGCCTGTTGTCTGTAGGGGTACCTGGCACTGTTGCCGGTCTCTACAAGGCTCACCAGGAATTGGGCAGTCTGCCCTGGGCCGATCTGGTTGCGCCTGCCGTGGCGCTGGCACGGGATGGTATCCCGATCACTTACGCGCTTTACTCCGGCTTTCGTCAGAACCAATCGTTCTGGGATGAATATCCTACTTCCGCCAGGGTTTTCCTGAAAGCTGATGGCTCGCCATACGAGTTGGGTGATACCTGGGTACAACCGGATCTCGCCGCAACGCTGGAACTGATTCAGATGCACGGCCATGACGGTTTCTACAGAGGTGAAAATGCAAAACGTCTGGCCGACTTCATGGCCGCAAACGGCGGCATCATCACCGAAGAAGATCTGGCCAGGTATGAAGCAGTAGAACGGGAGCCGATACGTGGCACCTATCGCGGTTACGAAATCATCAGCATGCCGCCGCCCAGTTCCGGCGGTGTTGCACTGGTGGAAATGCTGAACATACTGGAAGGCTTCGATCTTGCAGCGGCCGGACACAATTCTGCGCAGTACCTGCATCTGCTTACTGAAGCCATGCGTCGTGCGTACGCCGACCGTGCCGAGCACCTGGGTGATCCGGACTTCAACGAGAGCATGCCGCTCGATCATCTGCTGGACAAGGACTACGCTGCGAGACTGCGTGCCACCATAGATCCGAACCGTGCCTCGGTCAGCGACGAACGCGAGTTCGCGAACATCTATGAGAGTGAAGACACCACACATTTCTCCGTCGTCGACAAGGACGGCAACATGGTCTCGCTCACCTATACGCTGGAGAATGCCTACGGTTCGCGCATCGTTGCTGAGGGCGGTGGCTATCTGCTCAACAACGAGATGGGAGACTTCAATGCAGTGCCAGGCGTCACAAATCGCACTGGTCAGATCGGCACTCCGCCGAATCTGATCGCGCCGGAGAAGCGCATGCTCTCCAGCATGTCCCCCACCATCGTCGCGCAGGATGGCAAACCTCTGATGGCAGTGGGCAGTCCCGGTGGTCGCACGATCATCAACACCACCATGCAACTGATTCTGAACGTGATCGACCACGGCATGAACATCGCCGAGGCGATGGAAGCAGGGCGCATACATCATCAATGGCTACCGGACTTCACCAGCATGGAAGAAAGAAGTTTCTCTCCCGACACCATCCGGCTCTACGAAGCGATGGGACACGAGACTCGCGTACGTGGCAGACAGGGTTCCGCCATGGGCGTATATCACGATCGTGAGAACGGACTGTTTCTGGGTGGTGCTGACTCGCGCGTTGGCGACAGCGGTGCGGCAGGCTACTAGGATCTGTTATAACGATTGAATCGATATCGGGAGTGCGCGCAGTGAAGATCAAGCAACTGATTGTACTGGCGACACTCCTGACAATTTCTTCTGCTCATGCACAGAATGTCGATGGCATTGTCGCCATCCGCCTGCTTGATGGTCCCATCATCGTGCCGGACATGGATGAGCGTATGGGCACCAATATTCAAGGCCCTTCACTCATCCGCGTACCGGACTGGGTCGAAAATTCTCTCGGAAAATACTATCTCTACTTCGCGGAACATCGCGGCGAATATATTCGTCTTGCCTATGCAGATGCAGTCACCGGCCCGTGGACGATCTACACACCGGGCACACTGACGCTCGAAGAGTCCCACTTTCCCACTACGTGTCCGCCCTGCTCAGTGCCTGTGGGCAGCACCGCTCCTGCGTATGCACACATTGCCTCGCCGGATGTGCATGTGCGCGAAGATCGGCAGGAGATCGTGATGTATCTGCATGGCCGCGAACCGGAGGTGCAGGTCACCCGCGTGGCGGTGTCCAAGGATGGGCTGAATTTCGAGGCGTATTCTGAAATTCTCGGGCGACCGTACTTCCGGGTATTCGAACACGGTGACTATTACTACGGTCTTGCCATGCCGGGTTTTTTTTACCGCTCCCGCGATGGCATCAGCAATTTCGAAGAGGGGCCACGTTTCTTCAATGACGATATGCGCCATTCAGCGTTGCTGATCCGCGACAATATTCTTTATGTGTTCTGGACGCAGGTAGGGCACGCACCCGAAGCCATCATGGTCTCCGCTATCACGATGGAGGGCGACTGGACCCAATGGACGGAGTCGGAAGCGGTGGAACTGTTGCGGCCCGAGCATGACTGGGAAGGCGCCAATCTGCCCTTGATTCCATCAGTGCGTGGCGACATCACGGTGCCCGCCAATCAACTGCGAGACCCGGCCATCTTTGAAGAAGATGGCGAAGTCTATCTGCTCTATTCAGTCGCAGGCGAGGGTGGAATCGCGCTCGCGAAGATCAGCTTCGAATAGTCTTCAAGCCTTGCTCAGTTCGAGCGCGATCACTGAGAATGCTGCAGTCCATTGCGTGGTGGTGTCGAGGTCGACAGCATCCGGCCAAAGATCCTGTGGATGATGGAACAGAGGATTGTTGCCGAGGATCGACAGGAAGTTGCCCCCGCCGTCAAAGATATTGCGCGCCTCGCCCAGAGGCCGCTGCCCGATCGGTGTCTCTATCCCGGGCTGAAGGTTCAGAGCGCCGAGCCGTCGGTGCGCAATCTCTCTGAATCGTTCGTCTGAATATTGCAGCCTGATCAATGAGCCCCGCGCCGCAAAATTTGCCCCCAGATGAATCCAGACCGAAGCGTCCTGAATGAGCGTCGGGCGATCATGCAGATACTGATCCAGCCCCAGATGACTCAGCTCATGTCCCGTGTTGGCGGTGAACAGGATATCGCGCTCCGGCAGATTCGCTGCCAGATCTCGCGCCAATTCCAGAAACATGGCGATACCACCGCCGCGCTCGGATGTGGATTCCCACCATGAGCTGCGCGGCGTCATGATGACCATCGGGGCGAGTGTTGGGTTTCTGCCTGCGATGCGCGCACTCACATTGTAGGCGGTGGCAGGAACACGTTCACACTGAGCAACAACAGTAGCCGTGCGATTCGCGCTCATCGCCTGTTGCAACGCTTCCCAGTGAGTATTGGCAATCTGCAGCACGGGCGGACCTACTGGCTCACGGAAATCCTCTGCGTTGATGACAGCGATTCCCTCGCGTGGGTAGCTCAGATCGGTCACGGCAATCATCGCCTTGTGACTGTTGTTACGGCGCGCTTCATCGAGTTGAGTGTGCAGAGGGCTCGCCGTGGAAGGAGGCAGCATGATGACGCCAATGTCCGCTGCGCTGCCTATCGATCCGAGAGTGCCGGTTATCCCATTCGCATCAGTATACGTGCAGTCGAAAAGCGGAATGCCCTCCATCTGCAAGCCGTCGAATTCCAAACTGGCGACAAGCACCTCGACTCGTTCCAACTGCAGCGAATCAAGATTGGCTGTCACGCCGTACTCCCGCATCCGGTGCGCCAGCCACTCTGCGCTGCTCGCATCGACATCCGTGCCGGTACGATGAATGCCCTGCGCGGACCATTCACTGATGACGCTGCGAATGCGATTGGCCCGGTCCGTCAGGATCTGGTTTTGCGCGAATAAATGTGTTGGCGAGAGAAAGGGCAGTGCAGAGAGGAGCTGCAGGATCTGGCGGCGTGACGCTGTCATAGGCAATGTCCTCTTACTTTTCCTGATCGTGTTCGAAGTGCCTTGTAGTCAATCGCAGCATCAGCGTCATCGGATGCGACGGTGACGGCTGAAAGCCGTAGTGTTCGTAGAACTCTCTGGCGCGGTCGTGAAGCGCATGCACCAGCAGGGCTCGTACACCAGCGTTCCGTGACACTACCACAGCCCGGTTGACCGCGTCTTGCAGAAGGGATGCCCCAAGCTTGATGCCCTGCGCTCGAAGATCAACCGCCAGCCTGGCCAATACCATCACAGGCACTGGATCGGGCATGTTCCTGCGCACCTGACCGGTTGCCATCTGATGCGACACAGCGCCAGCAGCCATGGAGTAGTAACCGTAAACACTGCTGTTCTGATCCCCCACAACAAACGTGCGGCTGCCTCCGCTCAACTGGTTGATCATGGCTCGGCGCTTGAGCCACTCATCGAGAGTTGGCTCGCCACACTCGAACTCATCCACCTTGTGAGTGGCAGCAAGCGGCTGAGGCGCTTGGAGTAGCAAGCTCATTCCTTCACATTGATCCAGGGAGAGGACACGGCCATCAGACGCTCAAGCCCCGGATTGTGGCTGGGTGGAGCATCCAGCATGGCCGTGAATTGCTGAAATTGGTCGGCATTCAGGTTGAAGAAAATCTGGTCAAGTACTACAGCCTGCGCTTTGTCGCAAGCAGCCTCCAGCATGAAGTCCGAACGGTTCTTGCCTACCAGAGAGGCGGCATGATCAATCAGGTCGCGCTGTTCGGGCAATGCCCTCAGGTTAATAGCGGCGTCGCGCATCGGCATTCTCCTTAATGCATACACAATAGATACACGAAAAATAACTGGGCGTATAGCTGTTGTCAATACGTACTTTGAGCTAAGACGTTCGCCCAGCCGTGCGCAGCAGACCAATTCCAAGCGCCGCCATGCCGATGGAAATCAGCGGGTTCAGATAATTCAGAAACGCATACGGAGCATACTCCAGCACAGGCACGCCCAGAGTGGCGGCATAGAATGCGCCTGCCGTCGTCCAGGGAATCAGTCCCGTGCTCATGGTGGAACCTTCCTCCACCGAGCGTGACAGCACGGCATTATCCAGTTGCTTCTCCTCGTAGGCTTTGCGGAACAACTGGCAGTTGAGAATGATGCTGATGTACGCCTCGCCCATGCCCATGTTGCCGACAATACCGGCACCTATTGTGGTGGCGATCAAGGTGGTGGTTCTGCGTATGCGGGCGATGATGCCTTCGAGCAGAGCCTGCAGGAAACCGGCGTTGTAGAGAATGCCGCCGAGAGCCAGCGCCATCAGCGACAGCAGCAGCGTCCAGCTCATGCTCATGATGCCGCCACGCCCGAGCAAATCATCCAGACTTGCAATGCCAGTGGCACCCGGAGAATTGCTCCACAGACTGTTGAGAACGTCGACGACGTTGCGTTCCTGATACAGCACGGCCACCGCGACTGCGGTCAGCACACTCGCACTCATGCTGATCTCCGGTGACAGGCGTTTCAAACTGAGCACGAGCATCACCAGCAATGGCAACAGAGTGGCCAGCAGGCCAAGATTGAAACTGCTCGCCAGCGCCATTTGCATCTGTTCGATGGCGCTGACCGGCAATGCATTCGCGCTGAATGTCATTCCGAGGATGGTCAGAATGATCAGCGTCAAAATGAATGCGGGCGTGGTCGTGATCAGCATCGAGCCGATATGACGATAGAGATTCGTGTGAGCACTCATCGCCGCAAGGTTGGTAGTATCAGACACGGGCGAGAGCTTGTCGCCAAACGTGGCACCTGCCACCACCATGCCCGCCACCAGCGGCAACGGTATTTCCATCGCCGCGCCGATGCCCATCAGCACGACACCGAGTGTACCTGCTGTTCCCCACGAGGTGCCGGTTGCCACAGACATGAGACTGCACAGAATCAACCCTGCTGCGAGAAAGAAACCAGGGCTGAGCAGATTCAGGCCGTGATAGATCAATGCCGCGACGGTGCCGCTCTGCATGAACGACGCGATCACCATGCCGATCAGAATGAAGATGTAGATGGCAGGCAGTGCGTTGCTGATGCCGGTGTTCATCATGGTGCGGATGGCGGCAAAATCATTGCCGAGCAGCCACGCGTGCAATGCTGTCCACAGCAGACAGAAGAACAGCACGATGTGCAGGCTGATCTGAAACACGAACAGACCCGTGGAGATCATCAGGAAGTTGCCGCCGAAGCAGAGCAGTGCGCGCAGTGCGCTGGGTTTTCTGACACTCAATGATGGTGTGTCTGTCATCGTTGTTGCTCCGCGTTGTCTGCAGATCCGGGCTGCGTCTCTGTCCAGTAGTCCGTCTCGACGCCGATCGACGAAGAAACGAAGCGACCGCCGTTGGTGGTGCGATAGTGCTCCAGCGCCTTGTACACAAGTGGTGCGCCGAGCAGCAGGATCGGAATGTTCAGATACACCATGATGATGTTGGTGAGATCAGTGATCGCCCACAGATTGCTCAGTTCCAATCCCGCCAGCACTGTCAGTGCACCGAATGGCACGAATACGAGAGAGCCGAGCACGCGGATCAGCAGAATGAAGCGCGGTGTGCGCGAGATGAAGTTGGCCGAGATCTCCGCGAAGGAAATCATGCCGAGCAGTGTGGTGAATGCGAACAGACAATAGCAGGCAGCCAGCACAATCGTGATTACGTCGGTGAGTGACGCAGGCACCAACGCCTGCACCGATTGCAGATACGTGCCGATGCGCGATGCGCTCGCCAGCGTCCACTGTGCGCTGTCGGCAGAGCCGCTCCACAGGTGCGCGAGGACCACGATGAAACCTGTCATCGTGCAGATGATCAGCGTATCCACAAACACACCAAAGGCCTGCACGAAACCCTGCTCACACGGATGCTTGTTGTCTGCCACCGCTGCTGCCATGGTGATGGTGCCCTGACCCGCTTCGTTCGACATGAGGCCACGACGCACGCCTTCGGCAAGCGCTACCCCCATCGCGCCGCCGAACAACGCATCTGGCGCGAAGGCGCCGCGTAACACTTCAGCAAGGAAGTACGGCACCATTGGCAGATTGATCACGATGATGAGCAGCGAGAACCCGCAGAACACCAGCGCCATCATCGGCACGATCACATTGGTCCAGGCAATCACACGGCGGATGCCGCCCAGAATCAGATACGCACAACTGACGATCAGCACGATGGCGATGCCGTAATAAAGCCCCGATTGTCGTCCTGCAGTCTCGCCCGTCGCGGTGTCGGCGATCATGCCAATACCGGTGAAGACGTTGAAAGTCTGTGCAGGTACATTGAAGAGCGCGTAGACGATAAAGGCGATGGACAGGAAGATCCCGACCACACGTCCACCACCGAGAATGCGCTGACCATAGAAAGGCATACCACCGACGAACTCATCGTTCTTGCGCTCCTTGAACAGTTGCGCGAGTACGGATTCCGTGAACGCCGTCGCCATGCCGAACAGTGCCGCTATCCACATCCAGAACAGAGCACCAGGTCCCCCCACGGTAATCGCCCCGGTCACGCCGACGATGTTGCCCGGGCCGACGCGCATGGCCAGTCCCAGCAAGAATGATCCCAATGGGCTGACACCAACCAGCGTCGTCCGACGTCTCTGCATCACCATGACGGCACGGGAGAAGCACATCGTCTGCACGGCCCTGGTTCGGATGGTGAAGTAGATGCCAATGCCGAGCAACACAGTCACAGCCAATGACATTTTTCCAAGCAGAGGGATTTGCGAGTACCAGGAAAATTGCGTGGGGAAATTCCAGACCGCATCGGAGACAGGTTGAATGAAACCGAAGAAGTCGTTGATGGAAATGAATATCCGGTTCACGCAGGCATCCTGATCAGGTCTCCGCGCATCGGCGCAGTATGCGTTCAATGGTCAGCGTATCCCGCTGTGCCAGTTGCAACTCGTACTTGCGGGCCAGCCCTTTCCATTTGCTCGCGTATTCGCACTGGTATTGAAAGCGTGGCAGATAGTCAGCGGGGCCGTTAGCGCTCTTGCGTTGATTCTCGGCGTCATCAACGATCAGCAGGTTCTCCGGGTCGTTGGCAAACAGCTTCTTCAGCAGCGGTGACCACGATGCGCCACCGTGATCATGGGCGTACTTCAATGGAATGACGTGATCGATATCGACATCGCTGGCCTTGCTGAACAGCAATCCCGTGTAGGGATCAAACCACAGTCCGGTAGCGACAGTGCAACCGCGTGCATTCGTGAAACTGATCTCAAGTTGCGACTGTGCGATCAACAGTTCCTGGCGGGCATTCTGGCAATCGCCATCAAAGTCTTCCCAGTGTCGCCATTCTGTCCGTTGATACTCCGACAGCGGGGCACTGCCATTCTGCGACAGCGCCGCACTCGCGAAAACGAACAGGGTAATCTTGAGGAGCAACTTCATGAGGGGCGGGTATCTCAACAAATGGGACCGGTGTCATTGGTCTGTTGTCGAATCCCTTCTCTTGAGTGCTACCCTGCAGTACCGGTTCACCTGCAAGGTGAACCGGTACTGCAGGGTAGCTTACAGGCACTTGCTATCGTCGTGCATTACTAATTGTTGGCGCCTCTCTATCCAACAGTAGCTTGGGGTGTCAATCGCAACCGGAATTCCCTGCGTACCAGCAAAAAGCTCACGATCGCCTGCGCCGTCACCGACAGCACTGATACATACCACACCTGATTGATGGTGTAGCCTGGCTGGTATTTCAGGAACACGGCCAGCGGCAGGAACGTCACCATCCGCACCACCGAGCTCATCAACGCCGGCCGCGTATTGCCAAGCCCCTGGAAGATACCCGAGCAGGAAAACACGATGCCCTGCGCGATGAAGTTCAGCGAGATCAGTTGCAGGAACACTGAGCCGATCTCGATCACCGCCACTTCATCGGTGAAATAGGCCATCAGCACGTCGGACTTCCACTGCATCAGAATCGTGGTGATCAGCATGACGATGCTGCTCAGCAGCATGCCCTTGTAAAAAGTCTCCCGCACACGGTCGTGCTGCTTTGCACCATAGTTCTGCCCTGCTATCGGCCCGAGCGCGAACGCAATCGCCATGGTAGGCATGAAGATCGACTGCATGATGCGACCTCCGATACTGAAACCCGCCTGCGCTTCGGCACCAAAACCCTGGATCAACCAGTACACCGCCGAGAAATACACGAACAGGATCAGCATCTCGCCACCAGCGGGCAGACCAATGCTCAGCATGCGCCGCCAGATGTCGAAGCGCGGGCGCCACTGCTGTGGGTTGAACGCCACGTACTTCTCCATCTTCACGAAGTAATACACCAGCATCAACACGCCAACTGTCACCGAGATACTGCTCGCGAGTCCTGCTCCCATGACTCCCAGTGCGGGCCCCGGCCCCCAGCCAGCGATCAATATTGGCGCCAGGATCGTATTCAGCACTACAGTCAACACCTGTACCACCATGCCAGGCTTCACAAGCCCGGTGGCACGCAATGATGATGCCATCGCAATCATCGGAAACTGCAGGGCCATCCCCGGCAGAAACCAGAACAGGAAAGTGCGGCCTTCGCGCACGGTGCCTTCGTCCGACGCGATGCCCGACAGGTAAGCATCCGCCAGTAGATAACCGCCGATCAGCGTAATGACACCGAACAGCATGGCAATGGCCAGCGACTGGTTGAAGATCAGATTCGCTTCCGGCTGATCCTTGCGTCCGACTGCCTGGGAGATCAGCGCCACCGCACTCACGCCGAGTATCTGTGTGAGAGCCATGATCATGAACATCAAGGTACCGCCAGCTCCTACGCCAGCGACGGCGTCGTCACCCAGTGCGGCGACGAAGTACAGGTCTACGAGCAAATAGAGCGTCTGGAAGATCATCCCGGCTGCCACGGGCGTTGCCATGGCAATGATGATCTTGACGACAGAGCCTTGGGTAAGGTCTTTCATTCGTGATTGTCCGGATAGTAGCAAGAGAGGATAGTGAGGGCGCTGTGGCGAGATGTACACACGGCGTCGGCGCGGAAGATTACCACTGCGCGGGGATTTGGGGAATCAAGGAATCAGAATCAAGGGGTCAGGTTACTTGATATGTTTTGGGCATGACCGACTGACCCCGGTTGTGATTACTCGATCAAGTAACCTGACCCCTTGACCCTTGATCTTCGAATGGAAAAGGGCCCTCGGCACTTCTGCCAAAGACCCTTTCCGAGAGCATCGTCTGCTGCCTGTTAGAGCAGCTTGTCAGTTGATCTGCAGCAGCAGACCAGAGCTCATCAGGCGCCAGGCTGCCAATCCAGCGACACCCATATCTGCCGACCCCATGGAACGGAGAGGCGCGACTCATAACCACCGATCATGGCAAATCGCTGCGGTCTGATGTCGAACATGTTGGTGACGCCTGCACTCAATGTGATCTCGCTGTCGAAGTACTGATCGAAGACATAGGCATACTGCGCACTGGTAATGGTTTCCGCCTCAATCGTACGGTCGGTCATGGCAATCCAGCCATCCCCATAGCGATCAACCGGACGGTCGTCGAAAATCACGCTGTGCCGATAGTTTGCAGACAGTCCTGCACTGTGGTTGCCGTTGTACCACCCCAGGCGCAAGCTGCCCTTCACTTTCGGCAATGGCGGCAGAATCGCTGTATCAGCATTCTGCATGCCCAGCCCGTTGATCTCGATACCCACGTTGTCCTCGTAGGAGTAGTTCAAGTAGTACGATGCCTCCAGCGTGGTTGTGAAGGTTCCAAGTCCGCCTGCATCGTAGGTATAGCGGGCTTTCGCATCCACGAGATCTATGAACACGGAAGCGACGTTCTGCGCCTGTCTGTAGATCGTGTCTACCGACATGTCCAATGGGTCCCGCTGCACCGAATTGGCAGGCCCGGCGATGGACCGCAGGTAGGCAGTGGCTGCTGCTCGATCCGTTGGATTCGCAGGGTTGTAGGTAGCCGCAGTGCGGCCAGTGGAAGCCAGAAATACCCGGAACTGGTCGTACACCGTGTCCGTATCGTCCAGCGTCCGGATTCTGTCGATGTACTTCACGTTCTGATAGTCCATGCTTATGCTGAGGTTCTCTATCGCCTCATAGGTGAACCCCACATTGCGAATGGTGGAGGTCTCGGGCCGCAGATTGGGATTGCCTGCCGTGCAGGTGGAGGAACCGATCAAGGAAGCGTTATAGAACGGATCATTGCCTGAGAATGCCTCGCCACACAGCTCGTTCGGGATGAACGGGCGCCCTTGCACCGGGGTTGGCGCCAGGAAGCTTTCTCCCCAGGAAGCGCGCACGGCCAGCCCGTCCATGGCTTCCCAGCGCAGCGCCACTTTCGGTGTTGTGGCCTTCAACCCAAAGTCAGTGAACTCTTCATGGCGTACCGCACCCTGCATCGCCAAAGATTCCAGAATAGGCACCTCCACTTCCAGAAACACTGCCCTGACCTGACTGAAATAAGTAGCGTCCTTGCGCACCGGTGTCGTGATATCCACGTTGTAATTCAGTCCGACGTTTGACAAGGGATTGGCAAAGTCCTTGTTGGTCGTATCTCGCCACTGGTAGCCAGTTGCCATTGACACCGCGCCAGCGGGCAGATCAAACAGCTCACCAGTGACCGTGAACTCCGCGATATCAAGGTAATCACGGCTGGTCGTCAGCTTGATCGGCTCATACATCCAGTCCATCACTTCCCGCGTGTTGTTGGTGACGCCTTCTCTGTACAAGGGTGAGCGCGGATCGGAACTGCCGAACGGGTTGAACCACTGATTGCCGGCGGGGCCGCCCTGGCCCATCAAGGCAAGCTGCAGCTTTGTAAGATGCAGCGTACCGACGTTGGTGCGCGAGCGAGAAGCGCGCTCCTGCCTGGAATAATAGGCATAACCTGTCCAGGTATCCGTCAGGTCAAAGCTTGTCCCCAGCTTGAGGCGGTTGGAGTTGACAAGCGTGCCACCGGAGGTCTCCCCGAACTCACTGATCCCGGGAGGGGTCACGCCCAGACCGGACGATGGGCGCCACAACCACGGTGTTACATCGAAGCCGAAGGTATTTGCGGGATGACTGGCAGGAATGAACAACACGTTCCTATTGTTCGGATTCAAGGCGGTAACCACCCCTTTGGAGCCCTGGTTCATCAGGTAGTTCAAATGGCCGGAGAGTTCGAACCGCAGGGCGTCCGTGGCCTCCCAGGTCAGATTCTGATACAGGTTGTACTCATTCATCCCTGTCGCATATGGATAGGTCTGAGTGTAGTTGTACCAGCACGTTCTGTTGTTGCCCGTGCCAGTGATGATCCCACTGGGAATGGAGCCACGTTTGGTCCGATCCTCAAGCCCTTGGTTGAATGTTCCGCAGCTCGGATCTGGCAGGTTGCCTCCCAGGGAACGTCCGCCGTGCAGCGCTCCCAGTCGCGGCGTAGCGCCTGTCACACGTCGATAGGTGCCTGGGTTGCCGGAACCGGACGAGCCATCGGCCATTTCCCACTCTCTGGGACGCTCGTAATAGCCCAGTCGCGTGCGCTTGCGAGCATCGAAGGCGCCAACGTAATTGATACCGTTGTTGAAACTTTTGCCCCACAGCATGGCGATATTACCCTCTTCCATACCGCCTTCTTCCGGCGTCTGATAATAGGCACGTACGCGCAGTCCATCGAACTGCTTGATTGGAATCATGTTCACCACACCAGCGACAGCATCGGATCCGTACAATGCAGAGCCGCCATCGAGCACGATCTCGACGCGGGCAATGGCGATGTCCGGAATCATGGCGGTCACAGAGTTGTCAACGCTGCGCAAGCCGTCCACCATGCTCAGTGTGCTGTTCTCGCCAAGGCCGCGCAGATTGAAGGTCGTACCCGTGCTGCTCTGGGCACCATCATTGCCGCCCAGTACGTTCAGCACAACATTGGTATTCTGGGTAAAACTCAGATCGCGAATGTAGTTCGCCATGCTGGGCGCGCCAGACTGATAGAGGTCTTCCTGATTGATGGTAGCCACTGGCGAGTTCTGCGCGAAAGCACTGTTGCGGATATAGGAGCCCGTTACGACCACTTCTTCCACTTCACGGTCGTTGGTTTGTGAGAGCACCAGGGCAGGTAGAGCTATTGTTGCTGAAATGCAGGTATGAATTGCGTGACGCAGCATAGCGCGTCGATTGAGATTGGGCATAGTTCTCTCCTTGTTGTTTATTATTTTCCGGAAACAGACGTTTACGGCGTTTCAAGAGCAATGTGCTTGCACTGATAAACAAGGAACAACCAATCGTTATTGCTGCGAAACTGAACTTCCTGTGCAAGCCCGCTGAAGCAAATACGAAAACGATACATAAATTTCCCAAAGCTCCTGATGATAGGCATCATAAGCGTCAAGAAACAAGGCTTATTTAGGATCAAGAGGATCAAGAGGATCAGGATCAAGAAGGACCAAGGGGTCAGGTTAATTGAAATCAAGGGGTCAGGTTACTTGATTCCCTGCCGATCAACCGCGTAAGTCAGGTACCCGGTAAACATTTCCTCGCCGCTGTCGAACCCCCACTCGACCCCTTCCCGGAAGTTGGGGTTGAACGGATTGGACAAGGAATTATCGAATGCTCCCGATACCTTCACCACTGTTCCCGGCTCGAGGGTGCGCGGGGTTTCCAACCAGTACTGCGGTTGCCAGCCATAGTTGTAGGCAGGAACGCTGACAAGGGTTTCAGTCTCGCCATCGGGAGGTACCAGGTCGAACTTCATATGCTTGCCGCGCTGGTTCATGCGAGGGCGGACCGCAAGCAGCGTTGCCTTCTCGTCAAACGCGTAACTGGCGTGAAGAGCCTGGTCGTGGTCGGTGGGTGACAGGGTGAATCTGGCCGACACAGGCCGCGTCACGATTTCACGCGCCGGGGCAGCGTCATGAAAGTACAGCCCTATGGTCGTGGTGTCCTCCAGCACGCGACCGTGTGAGTAGTAGTGAAACTGGAGGGCTAGTTTGTGGCCCGCAGGAATCAGCACGCCTGTGCCTTCGGGAAACACGGTGGCGGGATTCTCCCCAGGGATAAAGCTGCCAAGGAAGCGTCTTTCGGACGTCAGCGTGTTGCGCTCCTCATCCCAGAAATCGCTCTCCGTCGGGACGATGAATGCCGACAAATTGTGGATAACCCGTTCCTCGCCTGGATCAAACTGGAATGCCCGCACCCATTTGTCTTCTGTAAAGGGCAGCTCAAGTTCTGTATACATGTAATCCAGAATGCCAACCGCAGGGATCACATTCGTGGGGGTGTCGATGACGAAGTCCGGCACACCCAGTTGCCAGTCGAAGGGTTTTTCCAGAGGCACCTCTGCCAGCGGGTCCTCTGCACCTTCGCCTCGCGGTGCACCGGCCTGCATCCAGTGCAGTATCTTCCGACGCTTCTCGGCCGACAGGAAATGCGCATTGGGAGTCGCCGCATAGGCCGGGTCAATCTGCATGGGCGGCATGCGTTTGTTCATGATCACTTCCTTGACCATGGCAGACCAGCCGACCAGGGAGTAATACCCGTTGAATGCGAATGGACCCGCACCGTCCTCCCGGTGGCAGATGGAGCAGTGCTCCACAATGATGGGGGCAACCTCGGTGGAGTAGTCCGGCGCCGTTGCTGCGTTGCTGTCATACGGGATCGGACAGCCTCTGACCTCCGAACCTGAAGGCGCGGACGTATTGCCGCTGAGAATCGCGTTCAGATTCTCCTGCAATGCCTGATCGGCGCCGCCGCGATAGTAAAGTGACAGGCGCTGCGGATTGAACACCAGTACCTCCCCTGCCTGACTGATCTGCAGACCTTGAGCCACCAGCTTCAGTTCATCCGCCAGCACCGGAAAGGACAGCTGCCAGTCATGCACGCTGGCTCGATCCATCGCGTTGATGTCCAGTGCCAGGAATTCGATGCGTTCGGCAAATCGAGACTGCAGGCCCGCAAGCATGGCGGCGGCGTCTCTTGCGGCAGTGCAGTTGCTGTCATAGGCCAGGAGTACCACAGCAGCGCGGTGCTGGTAGCGACTGAGCTGATGAAACCCACCCTGTTCATCCAGCAGCGCAAAGTCACCCACTCGCTCAGGTGCCGCGACACTCGACACGGTGGTCAATGCCAACATAAGGCCACTCAGGATGACGCAGAGTGTGGCCAAAGTCTTGCTACGCACAGGACGACTCACAGACCCCCCTTAATTTTGACGACTGATGCTGATATGGGGGTTCTCCGATTGCTCCCGAGACCAATTGCGGTCAGGCCAGGTCAGGCCCCCACGCGCGGGACCACCCGCGTTGTAGATTCCCCCGCGCAGCACGAAGAGCAGGTATTTCATGTCATCGGTCGTCAGGTTGGCACGCTTGTCCGTATAGGCGGCCACGGCATCCGCGATTCCCTGCGACCGATTCTCGATGCCCGGATAGGCCAGCACATCGCCAATGACTACCTTCAGGGATTCCAGGTTGTCAAGGATATACGCCGCATCCGGATACAGTTCGTAGAACGTCGGCGCGATCACCGGGCTGGTGGGAATATCGGCGGGCAGCGAGACGAACCCGCTGTGCTGTCTGATGAGTTTTTCGTTGTACAGCGCAATCAGGCGCTGGACGTCCTCATCCAGTTGCGCGTCGGTGGTGGCAGTGATAACGATCTCCAGCAGCGCAATCTTCAGCCACTGGGAGGCCCAGGCAAGTCCGCTGAACTGCGGGAAGCCGACCGGGTAGGCATAGGCATAGGGATGTTCGGACAACAATTCGTCGGACTTGGGCCGGGAGGCAACCGAGTGTGCATCGTCGCTCAGGTAGCGTTGCACCGCGCCTGCCACTGCCGATTTCTTGTCTTCGATCTCAGGGTTCAGGTGAATCTCAATGAGCTGCTCCACGAACTCGCGTCCCCTTTGCAGCGTCTGCAGGGCTACCGGAGGCAGATTGCCAATGTCTGCCAGCAGGGGGCGGACTTTGTTCGCGTCATGTTGCTCGTAGATCACGCCGAGCAGCCCCGGGGTCACCCGGCTTTCAAACGCGCGATGGGGCCCCAGCAGCGCCAGGTGGTTGCCGGCCGAGTGGTAGTGCGAACCCTGTTTTTCCTCCAGCTCGTCCAGCTTATCAAGCAGCATGCGTTGGCCAATGGCGGCAGAGGGGGATTCATTGGTCAGCACGATTTCCTCATATGCCATGGCCTGCAGGACATCATGAGCCAGGAGCAACTGCTGCAGTTCCGGGTACCGCTTTGCCAGGATCGTGGGGTCTCCGGCTGCGGCCGTGGCAACGCAGGCAAAGGCCCCAATACCCAGAACCAACAGCCTGGTCAGGGGACGAATCAACGCTGGACGTGCAAAGGAAATCATTGGTTCTCTCTTCAATATGCTCTGTTCAATCAATCGGGTTGGAAGCATTCAGGTTCAATGAACCCGGCGCAGGGAATCTCATGCTCCAGACTAGTAGATGCGGCCAAGTATTCCTTGATCTTGGTCAAACAGATTGGAATCATGGGAATCAGAGTCAAGGGAATCAAGGAACCTGATCCCTTGATTCTGGTAGCGCTAAACTGGAGCTCCAACATGAACACCATCACCCAAATATCCACCACCGCGATCCTGATGATGACCCTCTCAATCAACGCCACCGCCCAGAGCGATTTCAAGAGCAACCGCATCGACATCGTCCGTCCGGATGCACCGGAGCTGAGTGCGTTCGGTGATTACGCCATTGGTGTGCGCACGCTGGAGTTGCTCGACGCGGGCAGGGTGGATGTCGTCAACACGCAGCCCGGTGCGGACAACGTCATCCATGATCGATCACTGACGGTGGAGGTCTGGTATCCGGCACAACTTGCAGAGGGGCAGCAGCCGGGCGGCGAGTACAGCACCGAAACCCGCAACCTTGAAGTCATCGCCACGCTGCATGGCTCTGCCGTGCGCGACGCGGCACCGTTGAGCGGCGAGGGCAACTTCCCGTTGGTGATCCTCTCCCACGGCTACCCCGGCAACCGCTTCCTGATGAGTCACCTCGGCGAGAATCTTGCCAGCAAGGGGTATGTGGTGGCATCCATCGATCACACCGACAGCACCTATCAGAACCAGCAGCCCATCGCGAGCACGCTCTACAATCGCGCGAAGGATCAACGCTTCGTGTTGCAGAAAATGGCGGAGATGTCAGCGGCAGCCAGTGGCTTTCTGTCCGGCCTCGTCGATGCCGACAACACCGCCCTCATCGGTTTTTCGATGGGAGGTTACGGCCTGCTCAACAATCTGGGCGGTTCCTACAACGAGGCCATGATCGATGGTGCCATATCGCCCCCCAATCAGTTGCTGCGCGAACTGACGGCGGCGAATCCGCAGTTTCTTGACAATCTCGACCCGCGCATCAAGGCCGGTGTTGCCATCGCGCCCTGGGGCATGAACAGCAACTTCTTCAATGCCGATGTACTGAAGGGGGTCATGGTGCCCACATTCTATGTGGCGGGCAGTGTCGATGCCACGGCGGGTTATGAAAATGGCACGCGTGGCATTTTCGAGAGTGCGGTGAACAGTGATCGCCATCTGCTGACTTTCATCAACGGTGGTCACAGCGTGGCAGCGCCGATCCCTGTGCCGGTGGAGATATTGAACACCCCAGACGGCAACGGGGCTGGTCACTACATGGACGCGGTATGGGACACCGTGCGCTCGAACAACATCCTTGCTCACTTCGCCACGGCTTTTCTTGATCTGCATCTGAAGGGCGATCAGAGCCGTGCGGCTTTCCTCAATCTGATTCCCGATCCCGCGCAAGGGGTTTATGCCATGAACCAAGGTGAGCCAACCGCCCAGCACACTTACTGGAAGGGCTTTTCGCGTGGTTCTGCGGTGGGTATGACGCTGGAGCACAGGAAAGCGGGGCAGTGATGCAGCCGGACCAGAGTGAATCGTTGAGATAGCTGTTTCAGATCAGGGCCATTGCGGCCCTGATCTATTTCAGGCGGGAGCGATACTGATTTGCGATGCTGGCTTTCCGATTCAGACTTTCCGAACCTAGCGCCGATAGATATTCGAACCGTCCACAGTCACCGAAGTGCCTGGGTTGAGGGTGGAGGCATCCGGAACGGTGATGATCTGCTGGCCGCCCGTTTCCATGTCGATGACGACTTCATACATGGTGTTGGCATTGCGGTTTCTCTCGATGGTGTTGCCGAGCACGGCTCCGCCGATTACACCGGCCACTGTGGCAATGGTGTTGCCCGAACCGCCGCCTACCTGATTACCGGCCAGTCCGCCCGCTACCGCACCAATTGCCGCGCCCGCGCCAGTGGTGGCGCCTGATTGCGTGATTGGCGTGATCGAGCGAACAGTGCCACAGGTGACACATGCCAGCAGCGGAACGGGGACAGGTGCCGCCACTTGCGTGACCGGGCTGCTGGCTGCTGGTGCCGTGGTTGCTGGTGATGAGGCTTCTGTGGATGAGGATTGCTCCTGCGTGCAGGCGGCGAGTGCCAGCATGAGGGCAAAGCCTGTGATACGTAGTGGGAATCCTGTTTTCAGTTTCATGGTTTTCTCTTTTCGCTTGATGATTGATCCAAAGTATTCCAGATCCTGACTCCTGCAGGACTCTGTACGGGTGATTCTACTCCTAATGGCAGGAATAACCTGTTTATCTGCCAAACCACATCCGCTGGAATACGCCGTCCTTTCTGACAACCAGA
This sequence comes from Gammaproteobacteria bacterium, assembly GCA_030682575.1. Taxonomy (GTDB): domain Bacteria; phylum Pseudomonadota; class Gammaproteobacteria; order Pseudomonadales; family Pseudohongiellaceae; genus UBA5078. The sequence continues at coordinate 73,560 of JAUXNX010000005.1, read as the reverse complement.
TGTATCACCGCCGCCGCGATGTGACCAGCGATCAGTACAGCGAGTGTGATCGCGAACACACCATGAATGCCGAACAGCTGCGTGGCCAGGGCCTGATCCTGGGGCACGAAGGGCATGGCGGGCAGATCGTAGCCACCGAGTGTGATCAGCGCGGGGAAAGCGGTCACTCCCGCCCAGCCCAGCAGTGGGGTCAGGATCAACAATACATACAGCAAATGATGCAGACTCTTGGCCGCGATCACCTGCCAGCGTGGCATTGAGGCGGGGTAGGCGGGAGCGGCATTGCGCGCTTTCACGACGATGCGCACCACCATCAGCAGCAGCACCGTGAAACCGATGGCCTTGTGCCAGGCATACAGCGTGTTGGTGAGATCGTCGAACAGATTGATCTCGGCACGGGACGCCATCCACAGCCCTACCGGAATCAACACCAGCACCAGCGCGGCGATGAGCCAATGCAGGATGCGTGAGCCGAACGCATAACTGTTTGCTGCTTGCATGAACATTCTCCTTGTTGATAGCCCGACGCTATCACCAATCTCTTTTGCAGAGCAACACTGCCATCCGGCGGCTGCGGATGGCTTGTTGCCAGCAATGGTGATTCGGCCTACACTACTGGCTATTAATACAGTATTCGCATCATCACGCAGAGGTTGAACAATGAAGTCAGCCCCGCCGCAACCGCACAAGGGCAGAGGCGCCGTGTCGAACATCCAGGGGCGGTTCGAGCACCAGCTTCGGGAAGATTTCGATGACGGCTGGGAGCGCCATCTGGACGACACCGACCCGGTACAGGGCAAACCGCAGACGCACATCACGGAGGAGGTGGCGCGCTCGATCCTTTCGTGGAACAAGTCGCCGGATGTCCCTTTCAACGTGTCACTCAATCCGTACCGTGGCTGTGAACACGGCTGCATCTACTGCTTCGCACGGCCAACCCACAGCTATCTGGAGCTCTCTCCCGGTCTCGACTTCGAGACCAGGCTGTTTGCCAAGGTCAACGCGGCCGACCTGCTGCGCCGCGAACTCGCGAGCCCCTCGTACCGGCCGGAGCCGATTGCACTCGGCGTGAATACCGATGCCTACCAGCCCTGCGAGCGCAGGCTGGGCATCACTCGCAGCGTGTTGGAGGTGATGCACGAGTGCGAGCAGCCTGTGGGGTTGATCACCAAGTCTGCACTGATCGAGCGCGACATCGACCTGCTGGCGCCAATGGCACAGAAGCAGCTCGCTGCGGTGACGATCACCATTACCACGCTGGATCACGACATCGCCCGCACGCTTGAACCCCGCGCCGCTTCCCCCACACGTAGATTGCAGACCATCCGCAGACTGGCAGAGGCGGGGATTCCCGTCAGCGTGAACGTCGCCCCCGTGATTCCCTTCGTGACCGATCAAGACCTTGAGCGCATTCTGGAGGAGGCGTTCGCCGCTGGCGCATGTGCCGGCACCTACATCATCCTGCGTTTGCCGTGGGAGGTGAGTCCGCTGTTTCAGGAATGGCTGGCGGCGCATTTTCCGGACCGTGCCGAGCGGGTGATGAACCGCATCCGCGACATGCGTGGCGGCAAGGACTACGACGCGACCTTCGGGACGCGGATGCGCGGAAAGGGAGTCTGGGCAGAGTTGATCCGGCAGCGTTTCCGGGCAGCGATCAAGAGGCTCGGTGTCGAGGGGCGCATGGCGGAGTTCACGACGCTGGACAGTTCGCGCTTCCGTCGTCCGCAATATGTGCCGGGCGCCAAACCCGCTGCCAATGCATCCGGGCAACTCGATATGTTTTAATGCAGCGGCCAAATCCACTATCTAAAACAAGGAAGAAAAAATGCGCCTGATCTCCTGGAACGTCAACGGCATTCGCGCCGCCATCAAGAAAGATTTCGTGCAGTCTGTCGAGAAGATGCAGCCTGACGTGTTGTGCCTGCAGGAGACCAAGGCGCAGGACGATCAAGTGCTGGAGGCTGTGGCAGCACTGGAAGGTTATCACCTGCACACCAACTCTGCGGTCAAGCTTGGCTATTCAGGCACAGCGATCTTCAGCAAGGAGAAACCGATCCGTGTCGAGAATGACATGGGACACGAGGAGCACGATCAGGAAGGCAGGGTAATCACTGCGGAGTTCGCGGACTTCTTTCTTGTCACCGTGTACACGCCGAATTCCGGTGATGGTTTGAAGCGGCTGGAATACAGAACACGGTGGGACAAGGAGTTTCTCAACTACATTCAGAATCTCGAAAGCCGCAAGCCAGTTGTCATATGCGGCGATCTGAACGTGTGTCATCGGCCCATCGATATTGCGCGCCCGCAGGCCAACTACAACAAGAGTGCCGGTTATACCCAATTGGAGATCGATGGCCTGGATCGTCTCGCAGAGGCGGGTTACATCGACACATTCCGCGCCCTTTATCCAGACACGGTCAAGTACAGTTGGTGGAGCATGCGTGGTGGTGCGCGGGCCAACAATGTGGGTTGGCGACTGGATTATTTCTGGGTATCAAAAGCGCTGAAGGATCGCATCAAGGGAGCAGAGATTCTGAACGAAGTGCTGGGGTCGGATCACTGCCCGGTGGTGCTGGAATTAATGGGGTCAGAGTCGAATTAGACTCCGACCCCATTTGGTTTAGCGCTGGAACATGTACGAGAATTTCACGAAGAACTGATCACCGTCTTTCTTCAGATCATTGGTGGTCAACAGTTCTCTTTCACCTTCAATCTCGATGATTTCAAAATTGCTGGAGTTGCTGTTGTAGCCGAAGTACAGCGCAGACCAGGGGTTGAGCACGTAACGCAGCAGCACGTCGAAGTTCATGTTCTCGTCGTCGATCAGGCGCGTGGCAGGGCCAGCGTCGGTCTGTTCGTACTGGGCAATGAAACGCAGCGACATCTCGCGCGTGAACTGATAATTCCAACTGCTGCGGAAGATTTCATTGCTGAATACCTTGCCGCCACCGCGTCGACTTTCCAGCTCGGAATAGACAAAGGAGTTGTCGACACGCAGACGCTCGATCGGGCGCCAGAGCAAGTCCACGTCATAGCGCACGCTATCAGCCACCGATGGCATGGTGCCGCGTGGGGGCACGAGATTGAGTGCGGTGCCTTGTCTGTATCCGACGTTGAATGTCAGCGATGCCAGCGAGCTGTTTCGATAGCGTATGTTGGCATTGCCGTAGTCGTAAACGCGAGTCCCACGCAAGCCATTGAAATCTTTCGGGCGTAATGTTTCCGCCACATCCTGCACACCAACGGTAATGCGACTGGTGGGGAAGTTGAAGTTGAGAGATGGCGAGATTTCCGAGTACACCTTGGTGCCAGCCTGATCATCCTGATACACCAGCATGCCGCCAAAACCCCAACTGTTGAGCATCGAGTTCTCAGGGAAGAAGTTCCAGTCGTGACGATTGTGAATCCCGTTGATGTCAGCCTTGAAGAAGCGATTCTGGAAACCGAGCTGAGTACGGAAATCCTCATCGGTACCCACATAGTGAATGTGCGTGTTGTAGGTTCTGGCCACGCGATCTATGCGCCAGTTGCGTTGCACGCCAGTGATGGACTTGCCACCCAGCGCAGGTTCTGTGTCAGTGCCGATCAGTTCGATGTTGGTGACCCAGTTCCGGTTCAGGCGGAACTTGCCGTCCATGCTCAGAACACGGTTGAAACCATCAAGCAATTCGCGGTCGGTGAACATCATGCCAACGCGGTCCTGGCCCTGCAGATCGCGGTAGGCACGGAACACGGCGATATTGGCTTTCTCACCATTCAGAGGATCAGTATCGGCACGGTTCAAGCCTGGTGCCTCATCGTTCATCAACATGGTGCCGAAACCCCAGTTGCCTTGGCGGCCGGTGAGGCGCAGACCGCCTTCGGGATCCACGATGCGACGCGTGAACAGCAGAATCGAGTCGGTGGCAAAGAAGTCGGCGTTCTCAACGAAGAACGGGCGGCGTTCCGGATACTGCACTTCGAAGCGCTCGTTCACAGTTACCTGCGGCTCGTCGGACTCCACTTGCGAGAAGTCCGGATTAAGCGTCAGGTCCAGCACCCAGGCATCGTTGAAGACGAACTTGGCGTCGACACCCACGTCGTATTCAGTCCGGCTTTCGAACTTCGGTCCGCCAACGGCGTTCGGGTTCAGTGCATCCACGCTGCGAGCGAACATGAAGGGAATGATCTGCGTGTTGTTGCCAGGTGACACATTGCGAATGCCGGTCAGCAACGCTGCCTGATTCAAACGTCCGTCACGGGTAATGGAATAGGGCGGCCAGAAGCTTTCTTCAGTAAAACGGGGGATCTGTCGGCCCACCTGTATGCGCCACTGCTGCTCGGCAGTTTCAGGAAAGCGCAGCCCACGCAGCGGCACTGCAATGCGCACCATGTAGCCCTGGGCATTGACCTCGCCATCGCTGTCCCACACCGCTTCCCAGGTTGTGTCGAATCCGGCACGGTTGGAGAAGCCCTCGGTCCAGCGGGCATCCCACTGCATCCCCAGCGGGGTCACGCGGAAGGTATAAGCGGCGCGCTGGTCGTTGAAGGTGTCGATGGTCAGCTCAACCGTATCGTCGCCGCTGATGTTCTCACGGGAGGCCAGGTTGGCACGGATCTGGGACGGGTCAGTATCAAACGCCAGGAACACAGCGTAGAGCCGATCCTGATCGTAGCCCAGGTAGACCTCTGTGCGCTGCGACGCAGGCGCGCCATCGGTAGGCTCTCTTTGCACGAACCCATCGATCTTGCTCATCTGGCGGGCCAGGGCCGTCGCGGGCGCCATGCCGGCAAAGTCGCTGAACTGCGGCTCCTGGCTGATCTGGGGAATGCTGACGCTGGGGGGATTGTCGGCGGCGCCGGCCAGTGCGGGCAGGAATGCCGCCACTACCGACAAAGCTGCCGCTCTGATGATTCGGGAAAAACTCATTGGGTACTCTCCGGATTCTCTCTTGATGTGTCTTCTTAATATTGTCTTAAGGTTCTCATGCCAGTGTGGCCTTGTGGCCGTCTCTGCCGAGCCGCCGCGAAAAATACCATGAATTTGCCTGCAAATCCCGGCTTGTTTCCGCTTGATGCGAGTGGAATCGTGACGAATTGTAATAAATGAAGCGGTTTCCGCTTTGTGAAATTTATTGAAGCAAGAAGGTTTGAATGACAGTTCGTGATATCTGGTTGCCCCTGTCTGATCTGGGCGCCATGACACCTCTGGTGTTCATGTTCGTGCTGGGGCTGGCGCTGCTTACCATGTCGAGACTGGCTCTGATGGTCTGGCAGCGCCAGCGGGTGCTCGCCAGCGGGTTGTGGCCGCAGATCCTGTTGCAGGGCCTGCGGGTCGACGTTATTCAGCTCAGCATTCTTTGTGTGATACCCGCATTGTTTCTGCCACTCTCCGAAGTGAATGGACTCTGGGACGAGTGGGAGCTTTTCACCTACTACTGGGTGATAGCCGGTATGACGTTGCTGCTGTTTCTGGAGGCTGCAACTCCGGGCTTCATCGCCGAGTATGACGTTCGCCCCAACCGGTTGTTCGTTGAATATCTCAAGTATCCCCGCGAAGTCTTTTCCATGCTCTGGAAAGGTTTTCGCATTCACATCATTTTCGGTTTGCTCGTCACGGTGCTGAGCATCTGGCTGTTGAGCCGTCTTATGCAACCTTGGCTGGAACAGAGGGATACCTGGAGCCTCACGCAGACTCTTTTGATCTGGCCAGTGCTGATCGTGGTCCTGGTGCTGGCGATTCGTTCCACCCTCGGGCATCGCCCAGCCAACCCCGCAATGTTTGCCATCACCGCGGACACGATGGTCAACAGCCTTGTCCTCAACTCCTTGTGGTCGGTGCTGCATGCGATCTACAGCCTGCGGCACGAGAGCAAGACCAGTGCGATGTACGGCAGGATGTCGATGCAGGCTGTCTTGCAGGAACTCAGTCGTGAGCGTGCCGAGTCTCCCGGAATGGCGCCTTTTCTCGGAATGCCGGAGCGTCCGAGCCTCAGCATTCTGGAGCCCAGCCGCAAGCGCGAGCGGCCACTGAATCTGGTGATCGTGCTGGAAGAAAGCATGGGGGCGACATTCGTCGAGTCATTAGGTGGAATACCTGTCACACCCGAGCTGGAGAAGTTGAAGGAGCAGGGCTGGTGGTTTGAACGATTGTTTGCCACCGGGACACGTTCGGTGCGAGGCATTGAGGCGGTGGTCAGCGGGTTTCCGCCAACCCCCGCGCAGGCAGCGGTGAAGTTGTCGCTGTCCCAGAGTGGGTTCTTCTCGCTGGCAGATCTGCTGGGTCGTCGTGGCTACCATACGGAATTCATTTATGGCGGCGAGTCTCACTTTGACAACATGAACGGATTTTTCCGTGGCAATGGCTTTCAGAACATCATCGATCAGCCGCAGTATGTGGCACCGATATTCACCGGTAGTTGGGGCGTTTCCGATGAAGATCTGTTCAATCGGGCGCACGACAGTATCAGTGCGTTGCATGCTGCAGGCACATCCTTCTTCAAGCTGGTGTTCTCGTCTTCCAATCATTCGCCCTTCGAATTCCCTGATGGACGAATCGAGCTTCACGACGAGAAGAAGGCCACGGAGGCGAACGCGGTCAAGTACGCGGATCACGCGCTTGGGCAGTTCTTTGCGCGCGCACGGCAAAGTGATTACTGGCAGGACACGCTCTTCATCATCGTTGCGGATCACGATATCAAGGTGCGTGGCGAGAGTCTGGTGCCGGTCAGGAATTTTCACATCCCGGCGCTGATCCTCGGTGCTGATATAGAGCCACGTCGCATCAACACGGTGTGCAGTCAGATGGATCTGCCGGTGACGGCTCTGTCACTGATGGGAATCTCCGCAATGCATCCGATGCCGGGCAGAGATATCTCCAGGTCGAATGCATCCGACAGCGGCCGCGCCATCATGCAGTTCGAAGACAACTACGCCTTCATGCAGGGCAACGAAGCGGTGATCCTGCGACCTGGTAATACACCGGTACACGCCTGTTATGACTTCGAGAGCAAGAAGGTTCGCATCGTCGATGCGCCAGCGAATGCTGCAGAGAAGGAGGCAAGGGCTTTGGCGAATGCGCTGATGCCGCATCTGCTTTATGAGGCGCAACAGTACCGGTTGCCCGACTGAGTGGCAGAGCATCAGTCGGTCGGTCTGCGGAAGAACACGTCCCGCTTGCTCACGGCCAGTCTGCCCACCAACAGCACGCCCGCGAGCAGAACGAGGAAGTACAGGGGGAATGCTGGCAGCGCCTGGGTGAATACCGTCTCCCGTAGTACATCATCTGCCAATCCTGTCGCTTCCTGTGTCTTGATAGCGGCGATGAGGCCTGTGTAGAACAGGCTTGCCAACCCCAGCCCCAGGTTCAACGCCAACCCGCGAAAGCTCAACACTGTCGCCCGATGGGCGGAATCCACTTCCTTGTTGATGTAGTAGCTCGACTGGTAGCTCACCATACCCAGAATCGAAAAAGCCGCAACGGCAAACACCACGCCGAACAGTGGCACCACGAAGGTGATGCCGATAAAGCCGAGCATCAACACTGCAGACAGCCACAGCAGATTGGTGAAAGGTGCCTGTCGAGACACCATGCGCCGTGACAGTTTCGCGTTGAGAATTCCCAGCAGCGACATTGCTGCCCCGATGAATCCGAACCACGCGATGGGGATGTCGATGATGCGGTAATACTCACTGGCCAGCACCACGAACTGGCGCGCCACGCTGTCCAGCGCCAATGCAGACAGAATGACCAGCAGCACGAAACGATGCCCCAGCGTCCAGCGCGCCGCTGCCATGATCTGGCGGAATGGTCCGAGCAGTTGTTGCCAAAGAGAGCGATGCGGCTCTTTGCCGGTGCTTGCAACAGTAGGCTCCTTGAACCCCAGTGTTATCACCAGCACTACGCAGGCGTTGAGCAGCGTGAATACGATGGGCAGGCGAATGACGGTTTCGGCTGACAGAGACCAGTCTGCGTGCAGCCAACCCAGCACCCCATTCACCAGCCCTGCGTCGTAGAGCAGCGCGCCGCTGATCATCGTGACGAAGAATCCAATTGACACTGTCGTTGTGGTTCTCTCCAGCAGTTGCGCCCATTCACTCTCCCGCCCCAATGCCTTGAGCGAGTCGTAGACGAGCGCCTCATCTGCGCCGCTGGCCGCCGCCTCCGACAGCCCCGAGCAGATGCGGTTGAGCAGGAAGACAGAGAAAAGAAGAGGCGAGGCGCCCATGGGGACCAGTACCAGCAGCAGCATCTCCACCACCATCAGGCTGGCCGCCGTCACCAGCAGACGTTTGCGCCCGATGATGTCAGCCAGTGCGCCCGACGGTACCTCGGCGACGACGATGGTCAATGCCCACACCAGATTGAGAATGGCGAATTGTTCCAGAGTCAGACCGTAATCCAGGAACAGGATGGTGAAGATCGGGTAATAGAAGCGGGCGTTGTAGAACAACCGGAAGTACACGAACCGGGTCAGGTTGCCCTTTAGTTTTCCCTCTGCTTCTGAATCGGATATGTCATTGGTGGTCATGGTGTTCTGCTGTTCGGTTAGCTGGCACGAATTGTGCGAATCATATCCCTCGTAAGGCCAATTGCAACGTACAGATGCTCTGAAACCCAGAGACTTCCTCACCAATGGAGTGGTTCGCCCACGAATAGATCGTGATTGGAGGACAGCAATGGTGCGTGAACAGCCTCAAAAGAGCGCAGCACGCACCAACGTCGCGCGATGGTATTGCAACAAAGCTCAGTCGATTTCCAATATGAAAATTATCTCAGGAGTATCCACGCTGTGAGTGAAAATCTTCTCTCTCGTCGCGCGTTTCTGCAGTTCTCTGGAGTGGCGGCGCGCAATTCTCTGATCGTACTTTCGCTTCCCACGATCCTCACGGCCTGCAAAGAGGCTGCACTGGCCCAGACTGAAAATGCCAGGTTCACAGCGCTGGGGAGTGCCGAAGCTGCAGAGTTCGCTGCAATAGCGGCACGCATCATCCCCACGGATGAAACCCCGGGAGCGACAGAGGCAGGTGTCATCTATTTCATCGACAACGTCCTCGGCAGCAGTCGTGCGGAGATGCTGGAGCCAATGAGAGCGGGATTGGCAGAATTGCAGGCTGCAGGATCTTCCATGTATGGCACGAAGACATTTGGCACCTTGAGCAACGCACAGCAGGACGAACTGCTTGCATCCATCGAAGAAACACAGTTCTTCAACACCATGCGCTACCTCACCATCGCAGGCATGTTTGCGCTGCCGGAGTATGGCGGCAATCGCAATCTTCTCGGTTGGAAAATGATTGGCTTCGAAGACCGGCACATGTGGATGCCGCCTTTTGGTTTCTATGACGCTGACTACGCAGCGAAGGGAGAATGAACATGGCCTGGACGTCCTTTCCAACCCGTGAAGAAGTGGATTTTGTGGTCGTCGGTTCCGGCGCTGCTGGTGGCATCATGGCGAAGGAGCTCTCCACCGCCGGATTCTCCGTGGTGGTGCTGGAGCAGGGCCCACATCTGCATCCCGGAGATTTCAAACACGATGAGTGGTCGTACACCCACAACGAAGAGTTGACGTGGGGCCGCCGCAAAGGCCATCCACAGACCTTCCGCAAGTATGAACACGAAGAGGCGAAGATGGTCGATTCGGGTGTGCTGAACTACGCGCACAACGTGGGGGGGAGCAGCGCACATTACTCGGGCAACTTCTGGCGTTTGCGACCGATCGATTTTCAGGAAGCCAGTATTCGTGGCCCGATAGCAGGCACCAATTTTGCGGACTGGCCCATCACCTATGAGGAGTTGGAACCCTACTACACCAAGGTTGACTGGGAGATCGGTGTGTCCGGACTCGCAGGCCCGTGGGACCCACCCCGATCTCGCGATTATCCCTGTCCGCCCATGCCGGTAAAGGCATCCGGTGTATTGATGGAGCGCGCAGGCAAGGCGCTGGGCTATGAACCGTATCCGGCGCCGGTTGCCATTCTTTCAAGGCCCCACAATGGCAGACCTGCCTGCATCCATTGCGGGTTCTGCAACGGCTTTGGCTGTGAGGTGGCGGCCAAGTCATCGTCCGCAGTGACCATGATTCCGTTGGCGGAAGCCTCGGGCAATTGCGAACTGCGTACCGGGTGCACGGTCTCCCGCATCAATACCAATGACGCTGGTCGTGTCACGGAAGTGGTGTACTGGGAGGAAGATGGTACCGAGCAGGCGCAGATGGCGAAGGCTGTGGTGCTGTGCGCGAATGGTGCCGAGACCCCGCGTCTGCTGTTCCTGTCCGAGTCCAGTCGCTTTCCCGATGGACTCGGCAACTCCAGTGGCATGGTCGGAAAGAATCTGATGTTCAATGGCTCTTCGAATGCGGCCGGCCTGTTCCCGGAACCGGTGAATGCTCACAAGAGCATTCCTACCACGCGCGTGATTCACGACTTCTATACCATTGATCCCAGCCTGGGCTTCTATGGTGGTGGAGGTATCGATTGTCGCTCGCTGACGCGCGGTCTGCCGATGGCGGCAGCCATGCGCGGAGGCACGTTCTCCGGCTCGTCGTGGGGCAGCGACTTCAAGAAGGATCTGATGATGGAGTTTACCCACACGGCATCGTTCAACGGCCACTGCACTACGCTGCCACTTTCAACCAACAACGTCACGCTTGATCCCACAGTGAAGGACAAGTGGGGACGCCCGGCACTGCGTACCACTTTCATGAATCATCCGGACGATCTCGCGACCATGAAGTTCTTTATGGAACGTTCCATGGAATTGATGGATGCGGCGGGCGCGATCAAGAAGGTCGGCTCCTATGCGGAAAATGGTCAGACCGGCGGCGTACACTTGCTTGGCACCTGCAGAATGGGTAATGATCCGGCTACGTCTGTAGTGGATCGCTATAACCGTTCTCACGATGTGCCGAATCTGTTCATGGTGGACGGCGGAAGTCTGGTCACCTCCGGTCGTGGACAGCCGACGATGACGATCATGGCGCTGGCATTCCGGGCCGCAGATCACATTATCCAGGCCGCTCGTCGCAACGAGATATGACCGGATGTTCCGAAAACAACAATAGACTCTGCAAGGAGAATTCCCGTGAACAAGTTTGCTCGCCGCTCGCTGTATTCTGTTGTCATGCTGATGGGCTCCGCGTCCGTTCAGACTGCGGAGATGCCCACAGATCCCTTTGAGGCAGAAGTGTTGCGGCACTTCCAGACCATGATCCAGACCGATACCGCCGATCCGCCCGGTCGTGAGATTGATCTGACCAATTATCTGGTGTCGGTCCTGGAGGCCGAGGGCATCGAACACGAAGTATTCTCCCTCGATCCCAATCGCCCGAACGTGGTGGCGCGGCTGCGGGGCAATGGCAGCAAGCGGCCGTTGCTGCTGATGGCGCATCAGGACACCGTGAACGTCGATGCTGCCAAGTGGGTGCATCCGCCCCACAGTGCGCATCGTGAGAACGGCTGGATCTATGGTCGCGGCACGGTGGATGACAAGGACAATCTGGTTGCCTCGCTCATGACAATGCTGATGCTCAAGCGCGCCAACGTGGTGCTGGATCGTGATGTGATCTTTCTGGCTGAATCGGGCGAAGAAGGTGCCACGAGTATCGGTATCCAGTTCATGGTGAACGAACACTTCAGCGCCATAGATGCGGAGTATTGCATTGCCGAAGGGGCCAGTGTCATTCGTCAGGAAGGCAAGCCCATTTATGCCTCAGTGCAGACCGTGGAGAAATTGCCGCGCGGCATTCGCCTGACCAGCAACGGTGTGGCGGGTCACGGTTCCGTGCCGCTGCAGAGCAATGCGATTGTGCATCTGTCGAAAGCGGTTGCGGCGGCTGCCGATTGGCAACCACCAGTGCGCCTGAGCGACACCACTACCTCGTATTTCTCAAGACTTGCAGCAATCTCTCCGCCTGAAGCTGCCGCCCGCTACCGGGCGTTGCTCAGTCCTGGCACTCCCGATGGTATTGCCGCACTGAACTACATGAAGGAATTCGAGCCACGCAATGCGGCGGTGTTGTTCAGCACCATTTCGCCGAACATCATCGATGGTGGTTACCGCAGCAACGTCATTCCGTCCGAAGCGACGGCCACACTCGACGTGCGCATGCTGCCCGACGAGAACATCGAAGAGTTCATGGCATTGCTGCGTGAGGTCATCAACGATCCACAGGTGAATCTGAGCTGGTCTTCCAATACCGGGCGTCCTGGCGCTTCCACACCGTTGGATACCGAAGCCTATGCGGTGATCGAAGCGGTATTCGAAGAGTTCTACGATGCACCGGTGCTGCCGGTGATGAGCACGGGTGCGACTGACATGGCCTATCTGCGTGCCAGCGGCATCCAGGCTATGGCATCGGCCCCGGCATCGACGCGGAAGATGGGCCGTTGGGATTTGGTGCGCACAGCGATCAGGAGCGCATCATCGAGAGTGAGCTGTATCGCTTCGTGCGGACGAACTACGAAATCGTGAAGCGTCTGGCCGGATCGGCGCAGTAGAGGGAAATTGCAGGCGGGCTGTGTTCAGGCGGCCAGTGCACGCATCTGCTGGGTCAGTGCCGATTTGCTGCGCTGCTCTTCGGGCAATTCGAGCAGCGCAATGATGCGTGCCCGCAGCGTGTCGAAGCACTGGCGAAAAGCCTGTCGCGCTGCCGCTGGATCGGCGGTCAGCTCGGCGGGGTCTGGCAGTCCCCAGTGAATCCTCTGAAACTCCCCTGCAAAGCTCGGGCAGTTCTCTGCGGCTGCGTTGCCACAGACCGTTACCACGAAATCCAGATGGGGCGCGCCTGTAAATTCGTCCCAACTCTTGCTGCGAAACCCGCTGCAGTCGAAGCCCTCCTGCTCCAATAGCTCCAGCGCAAAGGGGTTCACCCGGCCCGTTGGATGACTGCCCGCACTCCATGCGCGGAACAGATCACCTCCGAGTTCGTTGAACAGGGCCTCGGCCAGAATGCTGCGCGCCGAATTCCCAGTGCATAACACCAATACCTGAAAGCGCCGGCCTTCCACGTTGCCATGCAGTGTCGCGCTGTCTTGTGGCGAAGGACTCAGCAGCATGGCGCCGCACCACTGCCCGGGCTGTCCTGATCGAAGGGCAGCCCACCACCACAGCCTTCAAACAAACCGTAATGACGACTGAAGTCGCCGATGAAGTCGAAGTGATCGGCGAAGCGTGTGTCGTGCAGCATGCGCCAGGTGTTGCCGCAAACGGGGAAGATCCGGCCCGTTTCGATATCGTGATGCTTGTCCAGCACGAATCGCTGCGGATGATTGGGAATGCTGCCGCGATAGATCACCGCCTGGCCGTAGTCCTCACAGTCGTTCTCCAGCGCGTCCAATCGGAACAGCCGATAGGTGGCGGAGTAGAAGCCGATGCTTCCCGTGCGTGCAGCCAGTTCGTTGTCGGTGATGGTGAGCGGGCGGTCCTCCACCAGACGCGGGTCGTTGAAGCCAGCCTTGCGGGCGATGCCGAGGAAATCATTCCAGTAGAGTGCGCCACCAAGACACTCGCCGTACAACACCGGGTCCTGCCGCACGGCTTCGGGTACGCGGCGATCTGCATACACGTCGGAGAAATACAGCTCGCCGCCTTCCTTCAGCAGGCGATGCACGCCGCGCAGCACGGCGTCCTTGTCGGGCGACAGATTCAGCACGCAGTTGGACACGATCACGTCGAAGCTGCCCGGCTCCAGATCGAGCTCGTCCAGCAGTTCCATGTAACCATGCACAAAACGCACGTTGTCATGACCGAACTGTTCTGCGTGCCACGCCTGATGTCTGCGCGCCACTGCCAGTTGCTCGTCGGTCATGTCCAGACCCACCACTTCGCCACGGGGCCCCACCAGTTGCGCGAGGGCATAGACATCGCGACCGGAGCCACAGCCCAGATCGAGAATGCGGCAGCCTTCCAGTTTTGCCGGTGCGATCAGGCCGCAGCCGTAATAGCGGGACAACACTTCCGGATGGATGCGGCCGAGCAGAGGTTTCAGCCATTCCGGCACAGTGGTGATGTCGCAGCAGGCCGACGTCTTCAGATCCGCCGAGCTCTGCAGTTGCCTGCCGTAGTAGTCCTTGACCAGTTCGTGCATGGGTTTTCCTCGTCAACAATTCATCGAATATCAGGGCGCGCTGCAACTGGCGCCGTAACGGTAACAGGCGAAGCAGCGATGATGGCGCAGCATGATACGCGGCTGCAGGCTTTCCGTCAGCGTGCCGCCCAGATCATAGGAGGGATCGTCGTCCACCAGGGTGCAGGCATAGACACGTACCGTGTCGCCTCGCTTGACCAGCATGCGGGTATAGGTACACATGAAGTGGGCCTGGCTCTCGCGGGTTGGGTACTTGAGCATGCAGTTCTCGGTGACTTCCGGACTGCCGTCGTCAGTGCCGGGTGTCCCGAAATCCGGAAAGGCCGTGAACGCCAGCCTGTCATGGATACCGTGAGCGCGAAAAACGCTGTGAAACGCTTCCTCGACTTCTGCGGCATTTTCATCAGGCAGCATCTGCCGGGCGATGGAGACATCGAAACCCTGTTCCCGCAACCAGCGGATGCCTTCCAGGGATTCGGCAAAACTGCCTGTGCCGCGCCCTTCGTCGTGGCGTGCGGCATCGGCATAATCCAAACTGACCCGGAAGCGGATGGGATACGGGTTGTTGCGCAGTGGTGCCAGTTGCTGCGCACGACCGAGCAGCGCCTGTGTCCCATTGGTCAGCACGAAGCAGGGGAGGTGCCGGCTGGCATAATCCAGAATGGCGACGAACTCGCGGTTCACGAAGGGCTCGCCCCCGGTAAAGGAGAACTGCTCGACGCCCAGGGCCACTGCCTCGTGAATGAACGGCTTGGCGTCCTCCAGCTTCAGCAGGGGAATGCGGGTATCGCCCGGATGAGAGCCTTCCAGACAGAATGGGCAGGCCAGGTTGCAGGCACTGCCAGTGTGCAACCACAGTTCACGCAATTGTGCAGTCTCGATGTAGCCACGCGGGTCACCGGCACGGGTGTGAGTCCAACTGTCGGCATGACGGGGGGACACAAGCTCGATGACGGGAATTCGTTGCTGTTTGGCAGGCGGGGCGCTGATTTCAGTAGTTTGCATGCGTTGTCCGGTTCGGGGTGGTGTCATGATCGCTTCAAAGGGCTGTCTGTGGATACGTCTTGTTATGGTATATGGACGAGTTGAGAGGCAATTTGTTACAGCATTTAACTCTCAATCTCCCTCATGGGGGAGGATATTCGTCGAAAATGCGGCTGATTTCGGATTGTTGATCAGGAATGTGCCTGACTATAGGCTTGTCCCAATACAAAGGTCAGCACCTGAGTAATATATTTTTCAATCTGCGGAGCGAATTGCCGCGCGGCAGGCTAAGCTAGCGTGTACGGAGGGGGTATGACAATAATAACCCGGCACGGAATTTACGCTTGTTCTACGGTGATCGCTGGTCTGTTGCTTATGCAGACAGTGGGTGCCGCCGAATGGAATCAGTACGGAGGTGAGGGTGGGCAGCAGTTCACCCCGCTCGATCAGATCAATCGGCGCAATCTCGAACGTCTGGTGCCAGCCTGGACTTATCGCAGTGGTGACCTCAACCAGGGTTTCATCCAAAAGAATCACTCCTTTCAAACCAACCCTGTCTTCTGGAACGACACTCTTTTCATCAGCACCAGCGCCAACTGGGTGATTGCCATAGATGCACTGTCAGGTGAAGAGCTGTGGAAGTTTGATCCTGAGTTGCCCAAGGACATCACTTATTCCGAAAGCGCCTCCCGTGGAGTTGCAATCTGGCATGGTGATACGCAGGTGTGCCCGCACCGTATCTTCATGGGCACACTTACAGGATTCGTGTATGCACTGGATGCGGTAACCGGACAAACGTGCAGCGACTTCGGCGTTGCCGGACGCATTGACATGAGCGAAGGCGCAGGAGGAGTCGGTAACTGGTTCGGACATCACGGCGTTACATCTCCGCCCGCTGTCGCAGGTGATCGGCTGATTGTAGGTTCTTCCATTGGTGACAACCGCATGGTCGAATCCCCGCGCGGCATTGTGCGCTCACTCGACGCGATCACCGGTGCAGTCAACTGGATATGGGATCCAATCCCGCGTTCACCGGATGATCCCCTGCGTGCAGAATGGGCTGACGACAGCGCCAGTATCACCGGAGGCGCCAATGCCTGGCCGCCACTGTCGGTCGATGTCGAGCGCAATCTGGTGTTTGTTCCCACCTCGTCACCGAGTGCGGATTTTTACGGTGGTGAACGTCTGGGCGACAATCGTCACGCCAACTCTCTGGTGGCATTGAACATCGACACAGGTGCGGTGGTCTGGCATCAACAGCTCGTGCATCACGATGTGTGGGACTACGACACTCCCTCGCAGCCCACGTTGACGACGATTCAGAAGGACGGCGTTGACGTCGCAGCGGTAGTGGTGGTGACCAAGACCGGCATGTTGTTCGCCTTCGAGCGTGACAGTGGCGAACCAATCTATGAGATCAACGAGCGACCTGTGCCCCGCAGTGATGTGCCAGGTGAGCTGCTTTCCCCTACGCAGCCATTCTCCAGCATTCCGGCGCTGGTGGATCATCGTGCGCTGACCGAGGACGATGCCTTCGGTGTCGCATGGTTTGATCGACGCGGTTGTCAGAACGTGTTGCGCACACTGCGCTCCGAAGGCATTTTCACGCCACCCTCTCTGCAGGGCAGCATTCTCTCGCCCGGATATGCTGGCGGTGCGAATTGGGGCGGAGTTGCCATCGATCCGGAACGTCAGATTGCCATTACCAATGTCAATCAGATTCCCGCACTGGTCAGATTGATCCCACGCGATGCTCTGGACGCCTTGCGTGGCAGTGGGGATCTCGACGGATGGGATGTGTCGTCACAGGAGGGCACTCCATATTTCATGGCGCGCAGGTTTTTTCTTTCACCACTCGGTTTGCCGTGCGTCCGGCCACCGTGGGGCAAGCTGGTGGCAGTAGACCTGCGTGAGGGCACCATTCTTTGGGACATTCCCTTGGGCACCATACGCGACCTGGCACCTTCATTCGTTCCGAACTTCAATTGGGGAGTGCCTAATCTGGGTGGTGCGCTGCTTACGCGCTCCGGCCTGATCGTCATAGGTGCGGCGACGGAGAATACTCTGCGCATTTTCGATGTTGAGACCGGGGAAGAATTGTGGAGTCATCGCCTGCCGACTGCGGCAATTGCAACACCGATGAGCTATGAGGTCGAGGGCGTGCAGTACATTGCCATCGCTGTGGGTGGCCATGAACCGCTGGGCATGACGAATGGAGACTATCTGATGACATTCAGTCTGGAGGAGTAGTGCCTCCAACCGCACTCCATGCAAATGCTGTTGCAGAACCCCATTTCTGGTAAAGCATCATGAACTGACTGGTCTTGCCCTGCACTTCAGGAGCGAACACGCTGTTGGTAAGGGGATCGTCTGCGTTCTTGAGCAGATCCGAGCGGAGGCCTGCTGATTCGGCCATCGTGGTGGTTACTCTTTCCTCAACGCGTTGCAACATGCCACCCGCGTCAAGACCGGCACCGTGCGGTGCAATGTGGTCGATAGCCAGAAACACGCCACCGGGTTTGAGTGCGTGAACGATTTCACGGAAGGAAGCCGCTGGATCGCCCAGACTTTCACCGCCTGGAGTAAAGCCCGGTTCGTGCGGACCCTGCATCCAGGTCGCATGGCGATGGAATTGTCAGCAGTATCCAGAGCATCGAAATTGGTCAGGCTGACGCGGACATTGGTAAGCCCGTTGTTCGCTGTGTGCAGTTCGATGCCGCCCTCGTTGCAGCGCATGAGACCCAGCGCGTAGTGGGTAACACAGAGGCTGCCCACTTACGGGAGGGTATCGGTCTTTTTTGACTGGACAAGTCCAATTTGGAGGGATACCTTCGGTACTTCTTAAAGGTCACATAACGCCTTAAGTAGCAATAAGAAGTAGAAGGAACCCTACCCAAACTTGCAAGTGCTTGCACAGGAGTAATAAATGATAAGAAAAGCCCTGTATAGCCTGACCTTCGCGGCTGCCCTGATATTGATGGCCAGCCCTCCGGAGGTCTCCGCCCAGGCGACGACGTCGGTCGAGCCATTCAAGGTCGGCACCTTCGCGATCAACGACATCCCAACCGTCGGTCTCGTCATGCGCAATGATCAGTTGATCATTGATCTTGCCGGCGCCAACCGTGCCATGGAGCTGCTACCGCAGTACCCCAAGGTAAACATGCCACAGGACATGCTCGGACTGATCGAGCAGTACGAATACGGCCTCAAGGGCCGCATTTACGAAGTGGTCAACTGGCTGGTGCAGGAGAACCTGCTGAGTGGCAGCAATCGGCGCAGCTTTATCCATCCGGTGGATTCGGTGGACATCATGGCCCCGATCCAGTACCCCAGCAAGATCATGAACGCCGCCGTGAACTTCTATACCCATGCCTGCGAAGGCTGCAATGACGACGAACTGCAGAGCCGCATTCGCGAGCGTCAGGAGAACCGAGGTGTTCCCTACCTGTTCCTGAAGCCCACGCGCGGTGCCGTCATCGGCGACGGTGACGACATCATCATGCCTTTCGGCCGCGACCGCATTGAGTGGGAAGTGGAGATGGCCATCGTCTTCGGACGCAGCGGCAAGTATGTCTCCGCTGATCGTGCCTACGATCATGTGTTCGGCTACATGGTAGCGATGGATATCTCTGACCGTGGTGGTCGTCCGCCCGGTGGTTACGGTGTGACTTCGGACTGGTTCGTAGGCAAGGGACACGACACGTTCGCACCTCAGGGTCCCTGGATTGTGCCGAAGGAATTTTTCGGTGACCCCATGGAGCGTCTGCACCAGACTCTGGTTATCGACGGTGTCACGGTTCAGGAAGCCCGCGCTGGCGACATGATCCACAACATCCCTGAACTGATCGAGTACGCTTCATCTCTGATCACGCTGTTCCCCGGTGATGTGCTGCAAAGCGGCACCTCAGGTGGTACTGGCGCAGGTCGAGTCGAGCGTGCCACAGGATCGGGATTCCTGATTGACGGTGAAGTAGTCAGTGCCAGCATCGAAGGCATTGGCACGCTGACCCACACAGTGCGGGTTGAAACGAGTGTGCCGGCTGATCTGTCCGGTTCGCAGTTGCCGCCGGTGAGGTCTTATCGTCCTTAGGCTTGATGGATCGCTAAACCTGAAAACCAGAACAGCTCTCCCTGGCAATGCTGAGGAGGGCTGTTTTTCTTTTCCTCGACTCAGACACCGCCCTCACCCGCCAGATCTGGCACAACTTCCTTGATGGAGACATTCCTGTACTGGCCTGGTGTCATACTGTGATGTTTTTGAAACTGGACGTAGAAATGTCCGATGTTGCGGTAACCACTCTGATACGCCACTTCGCCAATGGACAGATTTTCCTGCAACAGCAGATCACCGGCGAGCTTCAGGCGTGCATTGCTCACATATTGTGAAAAGGTGAGGTTTGTGAATTTCCTGAAGTATCGCGTAAAGGCAGACCTCGACATGTGGCATCTCCTGGCGGCGTCATCAATGCTGATTTCCTGTGACAAGTGATCGCCAATCCATTTGAGAGATTTTAGTATGTCTTGGGATTTCCCTCCTGCGGCTGACTTCTCGTGGTGAGTAATAGCGCCAATGTGATTCAGCAAGATCGAGCTGAAAATATTGCCCGCTTTCTCGCGGGCGAACGGACTGCTCCCATCAAGAGTCCGCTTGAGTATCCTGACGAGTTCAGCCGTTTCATGTGCTGTTTCCTGCTCCAGCAACGCAGTGCTGATTTCGTTATTGAAGATTCTCCCAACGCTTGCCTGCAGAGCGAATTCGAAACACTTCTCCTCGATTGCCTTCTCGTCAAAGCAGATGAAGGTCATTTCTGCCGTACCACTGTCTTTTTCGATTTCGTAATGGTGAGTAATGCCTGCGGGAATCAGGATGGTGCGTTGCGGGCTGATGTCATGGCGCTCGCCATTCGCACAAACGCTCGCCCTGCCGACATTGCCCATCAGCAACTCATGGACCTGGTGAGTATGGGGTGAGGTGCTGTTCTCGAAGGTTTTTGAAAACGCAATAATCATGACGTTTGATGGTACTGGGTGAGCAGGAATTTGGTGAAGATAATATCAGCATCATTACCCAATTTCGTAATAACTGGAGCCGATACTGGAAAAAGATCGTAAATTACAGTGCTAATCTTGGCGCGCACCTGAGCCAATGCCGTAGTAAGCCATACGACCACAACCACTGTTACCGGGAATTCCAGATGAATCGATTTTCAATTGCGCTGTTCTCTCTTTTGCTCATGCAAGCCATTTACACAGGTCCTGCTTACTCCCAGGGCCGACAGATACCTTATCCGTTACCTGCGGAACCGATCCTCCTGGAGACCTACGATTCAAGAATCAAGGTGTCCGTGGTCGCCAGCGGAATTCCACGGCCCTTCAGTTTTCAATTGCTGCCTGACGGCGACATACTGGTTGCAGATCGATATACGCCCGCGCTTCGCGTTATCCGGAATGACCATCTCGACCCTGAACCGCTCAAAGGTTTACCGTCGATTCGCACGGGTTTTCATTCCGGCCTTCTGGATCTGGAGGCGCACCCGCAATACGCGACAAATCAACTGGTCTATTTCACCTATCACACGGCGCTGGAGAGTGGGAATGCCTATGCGATCACACTGGGGCGCGCCCGTTATGATGGCAGTGATACGCTCAAGGATTTCGAGCAGTTGTATCTGGGGACGCCCATGACCATCTCAGGAGGGTCACGTCTCGTCTTTGCTCCCGACGGAACGATTTTCATGACCGTTGGGGGCGCGATGGATCGTCAACCCCTCGCGCAGGATCTGACCCGCCTGGAAGGAAAGTTATTGCGGCTCAATGATGATGGTTCTGTGCCACAAGACAATCCATTCGTAGGGCGTACTGATGTGAGGCCGGAAATCTACTCCTATGGTCATCGCGACCAGTACGGGTTGGCGATACATCCGGAGACGGGAGAGCTCTTTCATGCAGAACTGGGGCCGCTCGGAGGAGACAAGATCAACATCATCAAGGCGGGCGCCAACTACGGATGGCCGCTCTATGGATATGGAAGCTACAACGACGGGGAGCCCATGCAGCATCTTAATCGCGAAGGCATCGAGCCGGCCTTGATCATATGGCAACCGGGCATCGTGCCATCCGGGTTGCTGTTCTATGAGGGAGAAGCATTTCCGCAGTGGCGAGGGAATCTTTTTGCGGGAAGCATTCAGCGTGGCCGACTTCCCGGAACCGGTGGACTGGAACGAATCGTTTTCGACGACCGGATGTGGGAACAGCAGCGTGAAACCATCGCCACGGAACTTCGCCAACGTATTCGAGATGTCAGCCAGGGACCGGATGGCTTCATTTATCTGCTGACTGAAGAGCTGGACGGCGCTGTCATTCGAATTGAACCGGCGCAGTGAGCGTGCCTGCCTGGCCTTGAGCCGGGATGACGCGACGTTTGCGAATCGGAAACTGCATTTCGACCACCCAGTCCTCCGTGTGATCAAGTCGTGGACGTTGCAAAAAGAACTCGCGATTCGAGCCAGCGAGTTCATAGCCGCTCGCCTCCACGAACGCACCAATTCTTCCTGTCACCAGGTGTGCGTGTTCTGGCGGTCCCACACGCACACAGACGGCGGCTGTGTGCATCGGCTCCAGCTCACGCAGTATCAATCCTGTTGGCGCGACAGGCACAGTTTCGGTTAGCGTGAATCCGATTTCAACGTCGAAAAGGTCTGCTTCGAACTCCGTCGCATGCGCCACCGCGACCAGAGAACCGAGCGCAGATGAGTGCACTCGCCCGTGCACGGCTTCATGCAACTCACGAATCAGCACGCGCGCGTGGGCGAACGAATCCACTGTGCGTCGCAGTGACAGGAAAAGATGCGCAGGCTCAGACCGCATGATCACATCGTCGGTGGACAGTTCGCCGTTGTTGTCGATCTGCGCAATACTGACCTCGATAAGACGCAGGCGATCAGATTCGGCCTCGACTGCGCGTTCGACATCGGAACGTCTCAAGAGCAGCATGGCGCGCAGTTCGCTCGGCGACAGGTTATCTTCCATGACGCGCGCAATCTGCCCCAGACTCAGGCCCAGTTCCCTGAGGACCAGAATGCGATTGAGTCTGGGCAGTTGCGCGGCGCTGTAGTAACGATAGCCGCTGTCTCCATCCACGTAGTGCGGCGAGAGCAGGCTGATTTCGTCGTAGTAGCGCAGCAGACGACAGGACACGCGCGCGATGCGGGAGAAATCTCCGATACGAAACACACAGCTCTCCTGACGTTAGTCGAGCAAGTTGTTGAGAAACCCGCTATCCAGTCCGAGTTTGTCGGCAAACTCCGCCTCCGCTGCCAAGGCGGTACGAAACGAGTGTCTATTCACCATACGGCGAAAATATGCCCGCAGTTGCGGGTGCCGGTCAACATCCAGCTTACTACCCAGGTAGTAGAGCATCATCAGATCGGATGCCAGAGTGATATCCGCGACAGTGATCGAGTTCCCCACGAGAAATTCGTCCTGAAGCGCCGATTCCAGGTAATCGAACAATGGCGGAAGTTGCGTGGTGCGCACGTCATTGATGACAGTCAGGTCCGGTACGAGATTGTGCATGGGCGCCAGAATGACTTCGTGGAACAGACGCACTATCTGCGGGGCGACGTTGCCGTCCACGAATTCCTCGAACCAGATTGCCTGGCCGTATTGCCTGGCATCGGTCGGATACAACGGCGACTGCGGATAGGCGCGATCAAGATAAGCGAGAATCGCGGATGAGTCGGCAAGATGGTAGTCATCATCGCTGATCGCTGGAATCTTTCCGGAAGGACTCAGCATAAGCCAATTGGGGGGTGGATCGAACGGAAACACGACGTTGACGCGATATGGCAGGTTCTTCTCCAGCGCGGCGACAATGACCTTGCGAGTGTGTATCGATGGTGGTGCACCATGAATCGTGAGCATGATTTTACTCCAGGAAGTGAAATGGAGTGCTTACCCTAAAGTTTACCGTTACGGGAGAGTCAAGACGCCTCGTCGGTTTATGGGACGAAGTCCGACGAGAACCACATGGTGCACGTTGCGTGCGGTACCGCACGGTAATGGGGCGCTGAAAAGCACAACCTGTCGCACTGTGCAGGATTCGAAATATGGTCCTCACCCGAAGACTTTCTTCGAACCATTCCCACTAATAAAAAGGAGCTCATCATGATTGGCCTATTGGTAGTTATCATTCTCGTGATCGTCATTGTCCGACTGGTTTAACCAGCGCTGAAAATCCATGCAGCTCGCAGTCAAGAATCTCGCAAAGCTCTATGATCAGAAGCGAGGTCTTGCGTCGGCCAGTTTTGAAGTAGACAAAGGCGAATTGATCGCCATTGTCGGTCACAATGGCGCCGGGAAATCCACTCTCCTGAAAATGCTGGGGAACTGGATTGTTCCGGACAGCGGCACCGTCATGATTGACGGAGTCGATCTGAAAAAGAGGATGGAAGTCGTAGGGAAGGTGGGCTTCATTCCAGAGGACCCCAATCTCTTCGACTTCTTTTCCGTCGAATACAACCTCAAACTCTTCGCCGCCCTGTCCTGCGTCCCAATGTCTCGAGTGGAAGATATTCTGGGCGATTTCAATCTGCTTTTCTTTCGACGAAGCAAGGTACAGGCTCTGTCAAAAGGGCTGAAGCAGAGAGTGAGCATTGCCCGCGCACTGTTGGCAGATCCTGCGCTTCTCATTCTTGATGAGCCCACATCGGGGCTGGACTTCGAGATGACCAGAGAAATCTATCGCCTGTTGAACGCGATGCATGCTGCTGGAAAAACCATTATCTTTACTTCCCACCGACCTGAAGAGATAAAAAACCTCGCAACCCGGATCATGGTGTTGCATCAAGGCAGGCTAGTCTTCGACGGATCTCCACAAGAATATTTCCAATCCGAGATCCACGAAGAGTTGTATGCATCATGATGAGAAATATCCTCATTCTTGCACTTAACGATCTGGCTATTTCGTTCAAGAACAAGACATTTCTTCTGATCCTGTTCATCCCGCTGTTCGTGTTTCTCACCCTGAATCTGGTAGACGAAACTGGCGTCGAGGCAAGCAGGATCAACATCGGCCTGGTTCGGCAGGAGACGCTGGATCCCGCAATCATCGCGAGTATCAGCGCTGCTGAAAACCTTGTCGAGGTGACGTGGGTTGAAACTCCGGAAGAGGGAATTCTTTTGCTGAAGGAACGCAAGATAGATGGCGTACTGACACGGAATGACGAAGCACCCGGCAGTCTTGCATTGCTGGTCCTGAAGAGAGATTCCATCAATACCCTTGCGATCATGCAGACTTTCTCTGCATTGCAGAAAACTGCAGAAGGAGCTGGGCCCGATTGGATCACCGGCATCGACTCAGTACACCAGGGCGGCATTCAAAGAGAGACGTTGCCCATGTGGATACTGATGCTGATCCTGCTCATCGGGTTCATCATCCTTCCCGCGCAAGTGGCCGAGGAAAAGGAAAAGAAACTGCTGCTTGCGCTACTCCAGACTCCGATCACCGAAGTGCAATGGTTGACTGCCAAGTTGCTCCTGGGAGTGCTGCTGATTCTGGCTGCGGTGCTGTTCCTGCATGTGCTTGGACAATTTGGCGCGGTACACTTTTTCGATTACTTCGCGATACTCCTGGCAGGCAGTTTCTGCTTCAGCGCCTTTGGAATTTTTCTGGGTTTTCTGTGCCGAAACCAGGCCACTGCCAGAACGCTTGGTGTCATCTTCTACTTACCGCATCTGCTCCCTTCGGCGATGGCAGACGTTTCACAACAGTTCAACGCCATTGCACCGTTGCTGCCGTCCTATCAGTTGTACAAACCCCTGCAGTCCATACTCCTGGAGAACGCCAGCTTGAGTGAGTTGACCTTTGATTGGGTGTATCTGGTTTTGCTGGGGTCATTGATGATGTGGTTTTCATATCTGTTGTTGAAGCGGCGGTGGTTGATGTGATTTCGTCCGGAATAGCTCGCAGATAAGGTCTTGTCACTAAAGCCTGATCAGACGTGCGGCGCGGAAGCAGGCTGTCGTGGCAGGCGCACGGTGAAATCGGTTCCGGTTTCGAGCGAGGACTTCACTTGTACCGAACCGGCGTGGGCGGCCACTATTTCATGAACGATATATAGTCCCAACCCGATACTGTCGGCTCGATGTACGTTGCCCAGATTCAGGCGGCGGGACATTGGACGGAACAGCGAAATGATCCTGTTCGGCGGGATGGGTTTGCCCTCGTTGTGGACGTTGATCAACACGTCGGACGCCTCGCCTGTGACGGTGACATCAATCGGCGAGTCCTTCGCACCATACTGAATCGCGTTGCTCAACAAGTTGGACATGACTTGCCAGAGGCGCCTGGAGTCCCACGTTCCGTCAAGATCGCCTTGGGTCGTGCAGCGAATCGTACGCAATGGGTGAGCCGTCTGCATCCCGGCCACACCGTTGCGACAGAGACGCTCCAGGTTCATCTCCGCCTTGACTATTGGGATGCCATGCCCCATGCGGCTAAGCGCGAAGTCCAGGAGATCGAGAATCAAGCCATCCATCTGGTCAACGGTGCCGATCATTTCCTGCGCCATTTCCGATGATTTAACATCAAGGCTTTCATTCTTTGACAGCACATATGCCACTAGCTTCAATGCCGCCAGTGGGTTGCGCAGGTCGTGCCCGAGGATGGCCAGGAATATATTCCGGGTCTCGTCGATTCGCTCCGTGTAAGAGTGAACGCCTTTCGCCGTCGACTGATCGATCGCTTCATTGAAGCGTGTGAGGTCATCCAGGTCTTGCCGGACCGGATCGGGCACACTCTCGCGCCAAAGCCGGATCACACTCGCCCGAAGCGCGCGGTATTCCGATAGCATCTCCATGATGTCAAATCCCGAATTCGCTCGCCCTACCGCATGCTCCTCCGACACCGAGTCGAGGACCTCGCTCTCTTTCCCGTTGTCGCCATCGCCTTTGGACTTTTCTGAGCGCTGCAGGCTGGTTTGCGATTTTTTCATATCCAGCGCTATAGCCCGCAGGATTTCGGGAGCGTGATCACGAAGGATGACAAGATTTTTTTCAGGTGTGATGCTGTGGGCGAAGCTCACCCATTCAACAAGGATCGGTTCAATATTGGCCAGGATAAAGTCAGCGAGGCGCATGCGTGGTCCATTGTGTCGATTTGCGCTGACGTCTATCCAGCTAAAGTCCGAGCGTACCACGGCAACTCGGCGAAAGGGCGAATCATACAGGGTGTTAGCTTGATCCTGGGGACATTTCAGGAAAAGCGTGGAGACAGAAAAGAGCGATATTCTCAAGGCTCGGATTGGCATGCCAAGTAACGTATACGTTACTTATCGTCAAGTTCTGTGAAGAGGTTTTCTGGTGTAAAGCGTCAATCGGTCCTTACGCAGGAAGGATTGATTGACGCTATTAGTTATAGCACTGGAAGTGCAATCGGGTCGGAAAGTTACGTGGCACCCGGCAAACTCGGATATGTCATTTCGTGACTCCTTTACTGGTTGCTGAGTAGGTTTTGGCAGGGGCATTGATATGGACTCAATGCGTATAAAAAACAAAAATTACGACTGATCAGCTTCGTATTGAAATTCGGGTAAAAATTCGGTGGAAGATGCTTGCATTTTTTGTGACTTTTCGTTCCGAATAGCCCACTAAACTGCAGAAGAGGAAGGATCACTCAGATCGTATGGCAGATTAAATTATCAGGTGTTTACTTTATTTCAATCAATACACCAGATCGATACAGTAAACGCCACGATTGAGTATGAAATGAGCAAGCACTTGCCATCAGTGCTCTGCCGTGTCAACGAGCGACCCCCAATTTTTACAATAATGGAGATATAAAATGTTTGCGAAAAATATTATCAGGTCAGCGTTGGTAGGCGCTATGGCGTTAGCGGGCGCAGTGCACGCAGCCTGGAATCTGGATGAAGATGGTTTTGGTTTTGTCGGTAAAGGCGATGTTCAGACGGTATACGGGTGGAACAATAATCAACTACAGAGAAATGCTGGGGACGTGGAGTTCCGGGCGCTTACTGGAATGGTCACGGATTATGAATGGATGTGCTCCAGGAATACTGGCGATCAAACCCAAGACCGCTCGCGCTCTACAACGACAGAGACGTCCGGAGTATTGACGTCTGTGGCCCGTGAGCGAAATCAGGTCACAGGTTTTAATCTTTCCGGATGGGATGAAGAAAATTCATCTTCTGTCACCACTTCGGAAGGCAATGTGCTCGGGAGCTGCCCAGCCAACTGGACCGCTTCGGCCATTACCGAAGAGACATATGCTCTGCCAGGCTCAGGCCTTCAGGTTTCAATTGATGGGTTAAACTGGTATTCGCTCCCTTAACAACCGGGATCCGAAGAAGGAGCAGTTTTCTATTGTAAAAATGTCAAGGACTTCCTTGGCATTTTTTTGTTCATACGCGCGGTCTCTCCACTTGTCGTAATCTGATAAATTGCATTGAAATCTGACCCAGAGATTGCATTTAACTTTGCCCCTCATAAGGATGCGCAAGTCCGCTGGGCTAGTGAATGAGGACGGGTCAAAGATTCGATGCAAAAGTCACCGGAAGTGGGTCATTCGGAAGTACAAATCAACATGCAGTGGTTAAAACTCTAGCTCCGCCAGCTTTAAAGTGCTTCTGACGATACCAGTCAACAGGCTGCCTATCGACATTATTCAGCCGAAAAAAATTTATCGCCAGGACCTGTCGAACTGGTCATTTGACCTTCTGCCGGTAACATATCGCCTTGCCGCTTAGTTGGGCGCGGACATGCTCATGTGGTGCTGCATGCCCATGGCGTCGCGGGAGCGGTTGCGTTCGGACCCCATGAGTTCGCCGATGGCAGGCCCACCCTGATTGTAGATGCCGCCACGCAGGGCCGACAGCAGGTAGCTCATTTCGTCCGTGGCGATCTCCTCGGTAGTAAACTGCGCCACTTTTTCCGCGATAGCCTGCTCGCGGGTACTCGCATCCAGGTCAGGATAGGCGATGATATCGGCAATGGCCGCATCCAGCATGTTCAGGTTGTCAATGATGATTGAAGCCTCAGGGGCCAGGGTGTACAGGGTCGGCGCTATCGTCGGTACGGTTGGCATCTCCACAGGTGAGGGGAACATGCTCATGCCGCTGTATGAACCGAGCTTGTTGTTGTAGCGCTCCAGCGTGCCAACGACACGACCCTCGAACTGAGGGTCCACCTGCCCGTGGATGATGGCTTCCAGGGAGGCCAGTTGCAGCCACTGATTGGACCAGAGCAGGCCACTGATGCGCGGGTAGGCGCTCTTCAGGCTGCCGGCGTAGGCGTGATCGAGATACAGCGAGACCGGTTTGTACTGCGCGGAAACCGCGTGCATTGGGTCTCCCGTTTGATAATCCTCGATGACTGCCTGGGTCGCCTGCTCTTTGGCGTCAATGCTCATGCCGGGGTCGGCCCACAGATCCCACAGCTGTTTTTGGAATTGCCGGCCCGCAGCCAGTACCATCGCGGCGTGGCGAGGCAATGCAGCAACGTTGTCATAAGCTTCGGCTGCGGCCGTGCCAGTGTGGTCGCCGCGGAGCATGCGGTCCAGCTCGACACGCGCCTGCACATCCAGCGCGCGGTAGGGACCGTTCATGTCAGTGCTGGGCGAATCGCTGTGGTCTGAACCGTGCACCATGCCATGGTGGGCCATCTCGTCCGTGTCCTGCCTTTGTTCCAGCTGCCGACGCAGCTCCGCCCGCGCCTGAGCGAACTGGGGGTCCATGTCGGCTTTGGCGATCGCATCCAGCGCGGCGGCATGGGTGACAGTGAAGGCGTCATAGAGGCGGGCCAGTTCGGGATACTCTCTGTCCAGGCTGCTCTCCAGGTTGCCATCCACGCTGGTCTGAGCCAGGGTAACGGTCGACACCGAGAGGCCCAGCAACAGCGCGAGGGCTGGCTTGCGAAGTTTCAGTTGCTTGCTGATCATGGTCGGAATCTCATAATAGGAACCCGCGTGTCATTCGGTGACGAGGACGCGCTGATAGGCGTTGCTCCAGCAACACTGGTCCAGGGCATCGCTGTCGGAGGCGTTCCAGTTATCGAGACGGGCTCGAATCAGGTACTCGCCCGCTTCGGAAAACGAGGCGGTCACCCGTGCGGGTCCCACGCTTTCCTTGACAGCCACCGCGTGCTGCGGCGGCGCCGTGCGGCCGAGCGGCGAGGGAGTCGGCGCGCGGAGAAATGGCATCGACTCATGTGCGATAAAGTTCACCTCACCTGGCCCCTGGTGCTTGTACCACGACACCCGTGAGTCAAGCGGTCTGGCATAGCGCGGATCGTTCGGATCGTGCTTGGACGGGTCATTGGTCCAGACCTCCAGGGTGACAGGCTGGCTTATCGACGCTTGGAGTACCTGCTCCGAGACGATCCCTTCCGGACCAACCCCGGCTGGCCCGCTCTCGCTGAAACCGATCTGTGGCTGAACGCTGCCCTGCGGACGCGGGTTGCGGTCCAGTTCGTAGGCCGTGGATCCACGCTCGCCGGGCACCTTGAGCTCCTGTCCCTCGGAAATCAAGTGCCACCAGGCCGATGTCCCCTCCATGGCGGCGGGGAGAGTGACGGCGAATACACCGTGGTGTCGCCCGGGCAAAAAGTAATCTGGCTGCATGCCGCCCAGCGCTTGCGGTTCGATGCGATTGTTCTCCCCCACAGGGATAAGGACCGGGTCCCGGTTGCGGTTTTGATAACCGAAGGACACAGTCACCGATCCATCCTCGTTGCCATACCAGCCTTCCATAAATGGAATGACGGGCATTCCAGCGCCGGGCGACGGTCGCAGCGGACGTTCAGCCGGCTGCGCGCCAATGCTGGTGATCAACAGAACATTCGTCAGCAGAAACAGTGCCGCTCGAACCCCGAGGGAACTCATTGGTCGCATGTGCATACTCTCCATTTTTATTATTAACATCCGCCGTTCACTCGGGTTCGGTGCAGGCTTAGCTCAGGATTGGCCCGAACCTGGTCCAGGCCCAGTCCCGCGTTAGTTGTTTGCCGTCACAGCCAGGGCTTCGGGTTTATTGGCTTCCCGTTCCGCTAACAATTGCTGATAGGTTTCCTCATCAAGATGGGAAACGGCTATCCAGGCATGCGTCATCTCGTCTGAGGTGCGCTGGCCCCAGGCTACCCACTGGCGAGGGTCAGGATTGTTGGGGTTGTCGGCGGTGTTATCGTACCACTGCTTGATGACCAGGACGGCCCCCGTGGGCACCAGCGGGGCCGCATCAGGCTCGAACAGATGGCTGTGGTGCCAGGTCGCGCTCCAGTCAGAAATTGAGCTGACAACTTCAATTTGCCCCGTCTGGGGGTAGAAAATCTCCAGCGAGGCAGCGTTCATGCGCAGGTGCCCATGAGGCTGAAAGCTGTCGATCCGCACCGGGTGGTCAAATGTGTGGAACCCCTGGGTCATGATCTTACCGTGGGGCGGTATGAGCAGTTCTCCCTGGTTCAGTTGATACGATGCCAGATCCTGGATGATGTCGGCCTTGTAGTCTTCGTCATGCAGCCAGATGCCCAGCTCGACGACGTTGTCTTCAATGACGGCGCCAGGAGCGGTGCCACCGAGGCCGCCGGGATACAGATGGATGTCCCATTGCACCATTTTGCCGGCGGCGGCCGTGCGGCAGACGCCCTCGGGGATGATCTCACCCCATTTGCCCATCGCGTACTCAGTCAGCGGGCTGCGCGAAACGTTACCATCCTCGTCAACTTCCGCGAAATAGGTATTTGCATGGTGCACCACGGTCTTGGCATCACCGCGGGGCTTCACCTGCACGGCTTTGATGCAGCGATCCGAGGTCAGTCCGCTTTCGATAAAATGAATGTCCCACAGGTCATTGCCGCTGGACGGCACATCAATAGAATTGGACGCCAGCACAATATCCGGCTGGCCGAATTGAGAGGCGAAATTCCATTCTGCCAGATCCGGCAGGTCTGGCATCGGCGGTATCTCGTTCAGGTTGCCCGAAGGGGATCCTTGCTCGACCCAGGCGACGATGGTATCAATTTCTTCCTGGGACAGACGCCAGTCGCCCTGCAGCTCCTGGATGCCGATGTCATGGTCGTAGGAATAGGGAGGCATCTTGCGGCTGGCGACCCTGTTCCTGATCAGCGGCGCCCACGGGCGCACCTGTTCATAGCTGGTCAACTGCATGGGTCCAATACCCCCCTCGCGGTGGCAGAGCACGCAGTTTTCATTGATTATGCTTGCTACATCACCGGCATAGGTTGGCGGGGAGATGGCAGTGAGTGAATCCTGATTCTGAGCCTGAGATAGTCCTGCTACCATGGACATCATGAGGATCGCTGACCCTGCGCAAGCCTTATGGCGCAGGACTGAAGTGCGTCGCATTTCCATTTTGTTTTCCTTTTAGTAATGTAACGGAATGTAACGTATAGGTTGATATTCTCATATAGCGGGAATGGAGACATGTAGTATCAAATTCCTTCTTGAACGTCAAATGCTAAGTAAATATCCAGTTTGCCAATCCGAACCAATTACACGTGACCCTGATGCTAGCGGAAGAGATGTCGTACACTTCTCTTGCCCGTTATGCGGTACATACACTTTTTCTGGAACTTGCGTCGAAGACATCGCCTGTACAATCCGAACAGTGCCAGGTGCTGCACTTAAAAGTAAGTCATGCCATTCGGCTAATGCAACAAACCACCAAGAGACTTGAGATATACACAAACACGATCGATGAGATGCTAAAAATAAAGCTGCCAAAGCCCAAGAAGCAGGCAGACTTGATGATTCGATAGCTTGCAGAGAATTTACCTGTACCGGGGAAAAAAAGAATCGATATAAATGCGGCGCATTACATGAATATTATGGGTGCGGAATTGCCAGAGGGGTTCATGCTTGTAATGGGTCATTTGCTACCTTTAAGGGTTGGGACTACTACGAAGAACTGAAGCGAGGGGGGTCGAACTATCGTAAAGCATTCATGGCGATGAAATTTGGTGATGATGAGCTCAACTTAATTGTTGAGAATGTTTTTAAGGTTGCAGCGAGGCAAACTGGCTTCGAGCTTCAGATATACATGCAAGAAGTCCAAGTTTGAAGAGGCTAGAACTCATTTTGATACCAACCATCACCTCACCGTGATTTGGGACTCACTGAACCAAGAGCAGGCGATAGCTGATCTAAAAGCCACAATCCGAGCAACCCTACCGCATTTGGCAAAGCAAAATGAGTAGGTCCAGAACGGCGCGGCTGCAGGTCTAACTTCCCCAAGCAACGGATGCATAGTCCGTCGCTCCAACCGACCAAAAGTCCGTTGCTCTGCTACTAACCAGATGAAAATAATGAAGTTTTCGAGGAAAATCTGAGAATAGATGGTGGACCCACCAGGACTTGAACCTGGGACCAACGGATTATGAGACAGCGGAACAGGGCCCATTTTTCGATCGCAAGTTGAAGAATTCTAAGACTTTCTCTCTGGCCAAATCTCCAAATCTGACCGAAACTGAACCTGTTCCGAACTTGGTTGGGAGTGGTTGCTTCACCGAACCTTGCAAGTGGAAGAATCCAATCGGGTTTCAGTGACCGAATAGCGAACTAAAGCCGAACCCGATCCGGGTGCCAACATCTCCACCGAAGTGGTGATCTGAAATCCTGAAAAGCTGATATTCTGCCACTGACAAATTAAGAAGCTATAACATCGCTCATAGAGAACTATCGGTATTTTAGACAGCACGCCTTTGCGTCTTGGGAAAAGACAGTCGGAAAATAGGGGTATGTAAGTAGTAGATTTTCAGAGCGGTAATAATTAACTTGTCAGCACCCTGAGATGGCCCATCGCGAATTTCTGACTTGGTTTTTTAATTCCAAGCTAATGATCCTTCTTGGTCCGCTCTTAAGCACGCACAGTCCAGGAGGCTTCCCATTTTCTCAGAGTACACTCAAGCGCTGGTCTTCCAGCTTGGCCACCAAGAGCTATTCCCCGGCTATCGGTTTCTCCTCTGTAATGAAAAAGTATCCGTGAAGCGCACTCGGTATCGATTCGCTGTCCATGTCCTGACTGTGATCGTACTGTCTGCCAGCCCGATGACGCTCTTTGCCCAGCAAGCAGAATCGGATGACACGTCCTTCGAACTCGACGTGATGACATTCAATATTCGAACTGCGGATGGACAAGACGGCGATAACATTTGGCCAATGCGCAAAGAGCTTGTGGTCGAGACCATGCGAGCCTTCGACCCTGACGTCCTCGGTCTCCAGGAGGCTCTCACGGTGCAGATTGACTTTCTTCAGTCGGAAATGCCCGAGTACCGATGGTTGGGCGTCGACCGCGGTCTGAACGGCGGCGTTGGGCTGAGCGAGGCGACTCCGATCTTCTACAAGCACGAGGTGCTGGTTCCAATAGAATCTGGCACGTTCTGGCTCGCGGACGATCCGAATCCCCCTGCGCAACCCGGTCGGGGCGCCCGCATAGTCACTTGGGCTCGCTTCCACCATCTCGAGACTCGCCGACAGTTTTACGTCTACAACACGCATTTCACGATACGTGGCGGCCCTCGTCAGATCCAGGCCGCAGAACAGATCAATGCGCACATCGCGCAACATCCTCCCGAGAGCGTGGTAGTGGTCATGGGTGACTTTAACGCCATAGCAGAAACAAGCGAGACGTGGCATGCCGCGACGAGCGATGGCCTCAGGGACGCCTGGGTAGTCGCAGAAAAGCAGGAGGGACCGCCACTGACGTCGAACGGTTTTGGCCCACCGCCGGAGGGGCGCGAGGGCCGTATCGACTGGGTTCTGGTCGGCGGGCCCGTCACAGTGGAGCGAGCCGTTACGGTACTACACAGCGTGGACGGGCGATGGCCGTCGGACCATTATCCCGTGGCAGCGGAGCTAGTCATACGGTCTCGGTAGGCTAACGACAAATCCTGCACAAGGAGCTAAAAAGCCGCCCGCGTCAGGATGGTTTGAATGGAGAAACGGATGCATAGTCCGTCACTCCAACCGACCAAAAGTCCGTTACTCGGCCACTAAGCACATGAAAGATATGCATTTTTAGGGAGAAATCTAAGATTAGATGGTGGGCCCACCAGGACTTGAACCTGGGACCAACGGATTATGAGTCAAGACAAATCGCCGAAGATCGGCGCAGTAAGTCGAAGATCACCAACGAATTTCTACTTTTCGATTCTGATTTCCCACCGAAACCGACCGAATACCGAACCTTTTTCCGACTTTTTCTTCGACCGAACCTGCCAAGTTGAAGAATTTGTACACTTTTCTCTCACCGAACTCCGAACCTTTTCCGAGCGCTTTGGCGCACAGCGGGGGCGGCGTACCTGTTCGGCACCGAACTGTACCCAAGCTTACGAACTCTTGAATTTTCCTTGGTGAAAAGTATTCAGATAAAATACCCTTAGCCCTTTACTTGGCTTGAAGCGTACGTTAATGTGCGTCTAACAGTTTTGAGGAGAATACTAATGGCCCTTTATTTTGACGTGAATGATTACTTTGAGATCTCTGAAGAAAGCTTGGAAAGCAGTGTCCAAACTTCGTTTCACGCCCTGAAGGCGTTCACAGCACGGCTTGAGGGGAGTCTCTTTTCTGAAAGTGATTACGTGCCAAGTAGTGACGAAGCCCCAAGCATCGTCTACTACTACCTACGGCTTTACCGGTATGCACTAGGAACAGAGCCATTTTCGGAATTTACAGATCAGTACATGAGCATGGCTGCGACATTCGCGTTGATGATCGAAGAATTGGAGGAAGGTTTTGAGTCGAAAATGGCTACGGGGACAGGAATGATGTTTGCCGTGATTGTGCAGGCCTATGCACGATACAAGATCGATCACTACGTGACTGGCATTGATTCCACAGTAATGGACTGCATGAGCGGTATGTTTGAAGAAGAAGATACAGATGGATTGTCCACGCTACAGCTCGCATTTATGGCGCGGATCAAACAGCAGTCAGTGCGAAACAAACTTTCATCGCAAACCGAATTTCAACTCGAAAGGAACTCCAAGGGAAAATACTTCATGAAAGTAAGCGATGCGTACAGGTGGTTATCCATGCAGGTTGGCTTCATTCGTACAGCGTTCTCAATGCTGCAGGAGGAGGAAACGATAAGCGTCCCAGTATCAAAAGACGGGAGCTTCTTCCGGAAAAATATTCGAGGACCGAAGGGTTACCGCATTGGAGAGAAGGGTAGCGAGGTTGTGATCGAGGAATTCAACGACGCGCTCGAATCACTTAGGAAGATGCCTTCCCCCTACTGGCGAAGGCCGAGCAAGACAACAGGTATCCCAGGAATCGTCACAGGCATCAGATGGGAGCGGAAGCCACTTTCCGAAGTCCTCAAAGCATAAATTCGATTGATAGCCCAGCGGGAGGTGGCGCAAATAACACCCGCAACCATGCCGAACTTCTGTCTCTCCTGTAACTAAATTTGCAGGCAAAGGAAGGGGCCATTGAGTTTCTGCAAAAACACAGAAAATCATTGACTCACGGTGAGTGGCTGACAGATGGAAAGACAGCCACCGTGCCTTCAAGTTCTCCGCCTTCACTGCCTGCCAGGTTAAAGGACGTCCTTTGCCGGTCCGAATCGACCTAACTTCTACTACTTCGCGTGCGGCGAATATGCCATCTAGTGCTTTTGTGGTATCAGTGGAATAATGATCGAGACATTCATCTGGCATGCCGTATGAGCGATCTTGTTTTCAACTAGCTATCAAGAGTCCTCGAATGAAATTGGAACTAACTAATGAAGTTGTCGTTTGTGGTCGATTTGACGACAGCATAGAGATCAGGGGTATGGAGGAGAAGGAGGCGCTTCTCAGGATCAGTTCAAATAATCCACGTAAGGAAGTTCAATTTGAATTCATTCCTGTCGCAATCGATGAGGACAATTTTTACCTTGATGGCAATTTTATAAATGCTAGAGATTTCATTTCCTCGCTGAGCAAAAATCAAAGAAGAAAGCTGCTAGTTCTGACGCAACGTGAGAGGCATCAGTTGGCAGAACTAGAGTTAGAAACTGGGGCATTCGTTCGTTCATTGGAAGAGTGCTTTCCAGTATTTACAGGTATTCGATATATAGACAGCGTCAAGACAAGATACCTGGAACTAAATAGGAATTTACATAAGCTCCGAGAAAAGGGGATTATAAGTGCCACGCTCGGGAAGCACTTCTCGACGAAAAATCAGTTTAGAGTTGAGCGAAAAGTCAGATTTAAAAGCACTCTTGATCGCAACTTCTACTTTGCCAATCCAAAAGGCTACCAAGAAGTGTTCCGACTATACGAGGAGAGAAAAAACAGAGTTATTGTGGCGTTGGATTACAACTCGATGTATCCATCCTGCATGGATGGCGATTTTCTAGAGCCGAGATTCCTGGAATATTGGCATTCCACTTCTCGAGAAATGAGCATCGAAGATCTTCCACAAGGTCTATACAAAGTAGCGTTAAGGAATCCCAAGAAAGGCCATTTTAAAGAATTTCATCCTTTCGAATTTACCTTGAAGGGCCGCTCTGAGAAATTCCGGCTGGAAGAGAATCAAGAGATACATTGTTTAGCCTTCAAATTTGAAATTGAGTGGTTCCAAGACCACTTCGAATCTATAGAGATATATGAAGGTATATGCAGCAAATCCACGATCAGTCATCCCCTCCACAAGCGGAGTAAGGGAATTTACGCGGAAAAGGCGCACTTCAAGAGTCAAGGGGCTGGGTTCATGATGAACCTTTGTCAGTTTGAGCTCCAAGCTCTCTACAGCGCGACTGCAGTCAAGAGGTATAGAGACGTGAGGTTTTCCAATATACGCGAGGCGGCTCAGTATGTTTCTTCATATTTTGGTGTGAGATTTTCGGAAGCTGACTCCCCCTTGGAGGTAATACTTTTTTTCTCTGAGAGCAGACTTGTTAAAGTGCAGAGTATGCGCGATGAGATTAGGCTCTCGTTGATAGATATGTGTTCCAGTTTCAACGTTTTATCCATGTCGTCCCAAATTGTGGCCAAGGCAAGGCTCAAGCTGCTAAGTGCAATAGTGGAATTGAAGAAGTGGCGTGGGTTGGAAATTTGCTACGCAAACGTGGACTCGATTCATCTATCCATCGAGAAAGAAGATTTGCCATTGTTCCTGAGTCACATGGAGAAACGGATATCAGATCGTATGGGAGATTTTAAAGTACATGCTATTGCGTGTCGCGGATACTGGTTCGATGTGGGGCGATACTGGTTGTTCGGTGAGAATAATGAGTTGGTTCTGTATAAGAATAAGCTATTTAACGTAGGTGGGAAAAAAAAGCCATTTAACAAATTTAGAAAGCTAAAAACACTAGTAAGAGCCCCATCATTTGCATATGTTAAAAACCACTATGCCGTGATAAGTAATAGTTTTGAGTACGGTAAGCGACTTAAGCATGCCCCCCAATTCGAAGTTGATTTCTTGGACTTTGAAAGATATAGTTTTTCGGAGATTCAAAATCTCGATGTGGCAGGTGACACCCGAACCGCCGAAATGCTTAGATCGAAGCTATTTAAGATCGAACTGTTTCAAAGGGTTGCCACCGTCTAAGTGCTTCGCTCGGCCCTTCGGGCATGATTATATTTGGGATATCAGTATCTCAGGATGTTATGAGTAACTCAGATAGCTAAATCACCTAGCTATCTGAGTCTCTAATACTTCTTTAGTCAAGACTTGAGTATAGTTCTATTAGCTTTAGCTGCATATCAGCGGATGTTGAATGCTCATCAACGTTATCAATTTTAAGCATTAGATCTCTAGTTTTTTTCTGGAAGTAGTGCTCTATTGATTTCATGTGGCGAGCTCTCCATTTCGGAAAGATATTTTTTATTACGCCTGTTCCACCCCAGTAAATATACGTAGGGTAGATTGCTTGATTCATATTTGGAGAAACTTCCTCGCATTGCGACGCTACCTTTGCCAGCTCGCGGACTTCGTGGAGATAGTTGTAGTCTCGCTTGTCGATGTCGCATATGCTGAGGTGAAGTCTAGCTGTAGATAGCAAATTTTTCATGTGCACTAAGGGAAGTTCAAGGCGAGCATTATTCCCGAGAATGTTTTCCGTCTTTTCGTGAACAAAACGTTGTATCCTGCCAACTCGCACGTATGGGATTTCAATATCCTCATTTCTGCGAACTTGCTCACATAGAGCTGTAATCTCTTCAACTAATTTATCTGTAAGCGGTATCTTGGCGACTTTCCCTAGCATTCCCTTTACCAGTACTTCAAGGCAATGTGGGTCCCGACTTAATTCGACATGGTAATGAGGCAATGATTCGCTCTTGGCGTAACGACCAATTGCATAATTTATCTCATCCTTTTGGCAGAGGCCCAGAATATTGCGCTTCATTTGCATAGGCAGCCTAACGCCTGCAATTGCTTTGATAGCGCGATTTTCTCGAGTCTTTCTGACTTCTTCTTTTAATTCTTTTTCTTTCTGATCGTGTAAGTATGCAGCCTCCTTTCGTCTTTCGAGCTCGTATTCGCTGGGTCCATGCAGTATTCCCATAATCCCTGCGTCGAGTTCATCTTGTGTGAACGCTCCACGCTCGTCTTCATAACCAAAAGTCATGCGCCTACCGCCCCTCCTGGCCAGTTTTCTCTTAAACTGGTTGCAGAATGTTTAGATGATCATTGGATGATATCGCAGACAGCTCTGCTGGTCACTTCAAATGACAATCTGCTTCCAATTCTGTTATTTTCCACTCGTTTGCACTTTCAACCCACAACGGGGGCGACAGTGACCGACTAGTGCGGTATCAATTTCCAGTAATGTCATTTATCGGAAATAAGTGAGCACTTTCGCCCAGTGCGCGCCCGATGAATCTATGCCGAGCCGATCGCTATCTATAACAGAGCAGTGCGCCGGTAAATGATTGTGCTCTTTCCGCAATGTCAGCGGTTCGGAGCTCTTCTACACTATCACTCTCTTCATATCTAACATTGTTGGCTCTCAGAAAGGACTGAGTGATGTCAGCTGTGATAGCAAAGTTTACATCCTGAGGTATGTTTCCCGATTGCTGTGCAAAGTAATCTTGGTTTGCGGTTGATACTACTACTCCCGCGATAGCTCCATAGCGATCAAAGACAGGACCACCACTGTTCCCCGGTTGTATCTGTGCTGAGATCTGAAAGGTTGATAGATCGTCACCTAATCCGGTCAGCGCACTTACCACGCCACTTGTTAAATTTCCTTGTGAAGATAATTCGCCCAAAAGTGGAAATCCATACACTACAATTTCATCCCCGAGCCGAATTCTGCTTCGTGTATGGAACTGTGCAGCTCTAGTGGGGATGTCAGTCCTCAGCAGTGCCAGGTCGGAGCTTTCGTTTGTTGACACGACAGCGGCTTCAGCTGCTGCCGATCCAGGGATCTGGAATGTAAGCGAGTTGCACCCTGAGATAACGTGATAGTTCGTTATTAGGTGGCCTTCAGTTGTTACAGCAAATGCCGTTCCTGATCCTATTACTTGCGGGGCGCCGGGTGAGGAAGTTTCAGATGAACTGTCGGTTTCTGTAAGATCTTCGTCTAGCAAGTTGGCTAATTCGGTGATGTATAATTCGGCCGCTGAGTAGATGTCATCTTGGTCATAGACCCCAACCCAGATATCGTACACACCAGCCAATGGTTGTTCGAACGTAAGTCCTGCCGTTGACCCTAGCTGCGTACTAAAATCGTCATTACAATGCCAAAGTCCGTTTGGCGCGTTAATTAATATAACAGTGTCAACTTCAGCGACTGCAAAGAAACTCAACTCCAGATCAGGATTGCCGGGTGAATAGTCGATTTGATAATCGGGTGCGTCGGCGGTAAAACCATTGCAGCTAAAAAGCGGCGATTCGGAGAGATCTAATGATCCTCCTGCGATCATCGAAACCACATGCGGATCATCTTCGAAGCCCCCCGCGAGGGATACCTCCCCATAGTACGGTTCTAGCGATACATCTTGAGCTATCACTGTGGCGGTAGCCGCTATAGAGAGTATTAGGAATATGGTTGATCGCATCGGGCTAAGCCTTTATGAGTATCCCATTCTGAGCGGGTTCCGAAGTGAACGAATGCCTTAACTGCCCAATGCGTGATTAGTGCACAGGCTCCATAATCCTAGGGCCGATCAAATATAGATCACTTCCGGTGCCATCGCCAATCATCCAGAACCAGCCATCGTACTCTGCGGGTTCCCAGCGGCCGCCCGCTCGGTATTTAACCCAGTAGAACCCTGGCTTTGCTATCACAACCTCCATCATCACATGCCCTCCGTGGTTGTCTCTCCCTTATGTATAGCACAGGTTTTTGGCTATTGCCGGATAACCTATTGTCCGATTGGTAGAAGGGACTGAGGATAATATTTCTGCTATAAACACGAAAACATCATTATTCATATGGCATTACCAAGCCTTGAGGGGAGTGATGAGCACAGTTATCGTTTGGATTGGCCGACATCTCAGCTTCGGTGGATTGCTTAGAAATCTAATGATTGCGGCAGGTTACGTCGCTTTTTGGGCCTTATATTTAGCTTTACTGCCGGTGGGGCTGATTAATCGAGACTTCATCCGAGAAACGTATTTGCCCGGCTTACGGAGGCTACGCATTGGCGCTATAAAGCTCGTGTGCGCAGTGGGCGAGGTTTCTGGAACCTTACTGAATACGGTCATATACAAAATCAGCAGCGCCATAGGGTTTATCTTATCTGCGATCGCAAAGCAGTGTGGGTGCACTACGGAGAGTACTGATTTGGTAAAGAAGCTGGGGACGGTTTTCGGCGCCTTGGTTATAGGCTTTTCAATCGGTGTTGGATTGGCAGACCTAATGGTCGGGCTGGCGGCTGCGCCTGGAACGGCAGGAGCGGCAGCGACAACAAGTGGGCTGGCTGGGTTAGGCGGCGGTTCAGTGGCTGTAGGGGGGGGAGGAATGGCCGCTGGACAGGCTGTCGTCAACAGCGTTGCAACCGCTAGCTCAGTATCAGGTGCGGCAAGTGCCATTAAAGGGGAGACGAATAGTTCATAGACTCCAGCAAGCCATGTCATCAACCTACAGCGGAGGTAGCTGCTCGGTTTTTGAAGCAACCCGACGCACTCGGCGCCTGTCCGGCAGCCCATGAGCCATATGGATTCTGGGGTGGCGTCGGGTGCGACGAGGCGACGGGTGGGCTCAGTTCGGGCCGGAAAGGATGATGACTAAACAGGAGGAGGGGACAAGGCAGGTTATTGATGTTCTCGGGTGAAAGCGACGATCTCCAACCGTTTGGAGGTACTCATCCTATGGTAAGCCTGCACGAGTTCCGCCAGATCGTTATCCCTGCAGTAGAAGTATGCCTCCGGAACATTAAGAACTTTAGCCAAACGTTCCACCATAGACGGATCTGGATGATGTTTGCCCCGCTCGTATTGGTTCATCCTGGCACTGGCCGATGCTTCCTCGATTCCGGCTAAGATGCCCAGCCGCTCTTGGGATAGCCCTGCAGCAATCCGTGCTTCTCTCAAACGCGTTGAAAATACTGACATTCCCAGCCCCGCAAACTCCTGTTGGTGGCTAAGATGTTCTTAGGATAAACTCAAGTTTGTGCTAAGGAATCCTTAGTATTTCGGGTCGCACTTCATAATTGAGGTGTTGTGTGGCGGGATGGATAAGATTCGAAGCAGCATTGGGCGCTGAGGGCATGAAGTTGATTGAGCCGCTCGAAGTACTGACTCCGAGGCTACCTTGATTTGAGATTTCAGACTAATCTACAAAAGTCCCAGGTGACGACTGATAGCTAAAAAGTTCCGGAAAACTTTTTCCTCACGCAAGGAGAATAGGTGCAAAACAATAGCACTGGCATAGCACTTGGCTTTCAGGTCACCGTTGCCGCAACAACGGTTATATCGCTGACGATCGCACTATGGCGCACTCTTTATAGTTTCGGAGACATTAGCGTCGTCAGTCTGATTCCCTTGGCGTTGCTGATGCTAGTCGGCAGCTATATCACGATACTAGGAGCTCGCAGAGCGAGTCTCGACTCCATCCTCACTGAGACCACTGGATTAAGGACGCTGCTTAAAGGCCGCATTATATCGGCGATACTGTCTTTGATCATTACTGCTGGCGGTATCTTCCTTGTGGCATATAAGGGCCTCGTATCTCAGCCTTGGGAGCAGATAGTTGGTGTATCTTGTGTTGTTTCAACCAGTATCATATTCCTAGCCGCCACTCGATCGCTCTCCTCTCATGTAAATCAAAAATACCTGCTCTCAGCAGCGACAAATGTGACTGTGTGGATAGCAGGAACAGTTTTCTTCTTTGTCTATCTTTATGCACTCTGGAATATCCAGTCCCACAGAGCGTACCTTTTAAGCGAGTCATTGCCAGTGTCAATTAGCTTGGCGCTAAATGAACTGCCGCAAGGTTACGGATTCGGAGCAGTGCTTGTCGAGATTGCCACCGTTGTGGAAGTTGCAAAAGACTGGGCTGTGGTCAATACGCAGTCCATTTTTACATTTTCACCAATAGTGTATGCGACTTATGGGGCAGTTTTTGGCTATTTTCAAACCCGCGTAATCTCGTCAGTGATTTGCGCAATTTTAATCATGTTGAAGAAATAAATCAGAGAGGATTACGTCGATGAGCACTGAGGAAGAAGGCAGAGGGATTAACAAAAGTGCGGTTTCGAGCATTTTTTCGTGGGCTTTTTGGATCACTATTTTTTTCATGTTCTCTATAACGGCTGGGCTCTATTACTCCATAGATCAGGACGACCTGTCTGAGCGTTCAACAACAAGCTCCCCAGATGGCGCAGATCTGCCATTTCCGCAAGTTCCTGAATCCGGTTATGAAATACAGACATCGGCATTACAAACGCATTTCGGTCGCGCCGCCACGGAGACAACCGCAAGCATCAATGGTGGTAGTTTGATTGATGTGGGTGTTGAGGCTCTGTACGCACCAGCCTACGCAGCAATAGATCCCTACCTCAATCACCATTACAGCATATATGGTAGTTACGCGGAATTGTATGCCGCTGGCAAAGATAAATTGGGCGATGAAATTCAAGGTAAGCTATTCCCAGGCCATGAACAAAGACTAAATTCATTGGTAGAGCAGATTGACCTTGCATATAACGCTGAGTTTCAGAGAAATCTTGATCAGAGTATAAATCAAGATTTGCCGCCAGGTGTGTCGAAGAACGACTTATCTAATATTACCCTTGTGATTATTCAGGATACCATGGTGCGTGCGATCACCTCGGCTCCGATGTCTAGTGTGGCAGCAGTGACTGGTGCTCTTGCGGCGAAAGCAATCTCTCAGAAAATTGGGGCCCAGCTTTTTGGAGCGTTAACTGTAAAAACGGTTACAAAAGTAGCTTCGAAGCCTGTTGTCTCATTCTTGGCAGGGGTAGGGGTAGGGGCCGCTGGAGGCACATTTTTTGGCCCTATCGGAACCGTAGTTGGAGGTATCGGTGGTGGGATTGCGACATGGTTCGCTGTGGATAAAGTATTTATCGAGGTAGATGAATACCTGAATCGTGAGAGTTTCAAAAACCAGTTGGTGGCCATGATTGATGAAAGTAAAGAGGACACAAGAAGGGAGTTAAAATCTCTTGTCCAAAAGAAGGGTAACCAGATTCAGCAGTTCACAATGCGTGAATTAATGGAGCGTTGAAAGTTATTCAACCCTTCAGACCAGTATCTCTACTTTCTTGAAAGAGGTGGTTATCATCTGTTTCACGGAAAGTTGCGGGGGTTTAGATTGGTCTGTGGCTCAATTACGGATTAACCTCGTGGCCGTGAATAAACCTAGGGGCTAAGGATAAATCATGAATATAACTAAGCCATTTTTCCGAGTTGCGAGAAAGACTTCATTTCTTGCTTTGTTTTTGATGCTCCAGCCTGTAGCAAACGCTGCCACTATAAAATTATTCTATAACGTAGATGGCACGCGAGGGTGGAAGGGAGGCTACAATTCTATCGATGAATGCCATCAGGGAGCCCGGCGGAGCAGATACACCGCGATCCAATACTACTGCAGTGAAAACCAGAATTATGACGAAGAGCGTCGCCTGGGATGGAGAAGGTAATAGGCGGGAAGCTCAATCTCCGCCCTCTGTATTGCCCAAAAAAAAAATACAAAAACCGACCCCGCCACTCCAACCCATAGAGGGAAGGTAGTGGCAGGAAAATATCTACGGTTCTTCGGTTGACTGACATACATCCAGCGGAACAGCCTCTTCATCAATCTCTAAAT
Organism: Gammaproteobacteria bacterium; assembly: GCA_030682575.1. Classification (GTDB taxonomy): domain Bacteria; phylum Pseudomonadota; class Gammaproteobacteria; order Pseudomonadales; family Pseudohongiellaceae; genus UBA5078. The sequence goes on along the minus strand of JAUXNX010000005.1, from coordinate 29,273 downwards.
CGTGATACAGCCGATCCAGATCCTCCAGTCCTTCGCACAGGTCAGATAACTCCCAAGCAGTCAGTGCGACGGCAAGGGAGGTTCCGAACAGGGGAATCCATTCAAGGCTGTTGCCTAGAGTGCTTCTTGTAGCCATCCGTGCAGTGCGTGACACCATTCTTGATCCCATGCGCTTCACTGCAGCACGATGCCTATCCAGAACTTCCTTGTTCTGCTGGTACAAGGTTTTCAATCCGAATACTCCAGCAGCAGTACCGGAGAGCAATGCATTAAATGCGCTACTGGTTAACGTCAATGCATTACTGATTGACAGGGTCATCACAAGAGCAGCTATCACAAGGCGCTTAGTCCATCGAACCATGAAGGTCTCCGAAAAGTTATGGGGCCGCAGGTGCGCAGCGGGGGTGGGGGCATGACAAGGGCCATCCGTGGCCGTGGGTTGTGCCGAGAGCGGGGCCTCAGGCGTCCTGGGGTAGGGCGGCGGGCACCGGGCGGGGCGAGGCAGCGACGATGCGCTGTGAGGCGATCTCGGAAGCATCGAGCAGGGTCTGGGTGTTCATGTGCAAATATCTCTGCGTCACCAGAGGGCTGGAATGTCCGAGCAAGGCTTGAACGGAGCTGATTCCGACCCCGTTATTTATTAAAGCCGACGCGTAGGAATGCCGCAGATCGTGCACCCTGAGCCACGGCAGCCCGGCCTTCTTGCGTATGTCGAACCAGGCATTGTGGAGCGTCTTGTAGTGCGTGCCTGATTCAGCATTGAAGAACACCCATTGCGGGCTATCGTTGCGGACCTGCTCGAGAACTTCGATTGCGGTCTGATTCAAGGGCACAGGTCGCATTCGCTTCGATTTACTGTTCAGTGCGGGGATCCTCCAGACCTTTTGCGTCCAGTCGATCTGGCTCCACTCAGCGCACAAAGCTTCGTTGAGACGACATCCAGTCGAGAGCAAGAACATCGAGATCCGACACGCCGCCCGATTGGGGTGAGTTGAAAGCACCGCCAACAGCCGTTGCAGATGTGTTTGGTCCAAGGTGTGCTCGATGCAGTTGTAGGCATTGAATAGCGCTACCTTTTTGCTCACCGGATTCTTGTCGATCACTTCCCACTTGATAGCCATATTGAACACATGGCGCATCAGTTTGATGAAGTGGTCACAAGTAGCAGGAGCCAGTTTGTGGACCTCACGAAGCTCCGAGTGAAAGTCAATCAGTTGCTTCGTCGTGATTCGATCTAGCCGCATATCCCCAAAGGCCGGAAACAGACGCTGGTTGAATCGAAGTTCATCAGTGTGCCACGAACGCTTTCGTACTTTGCAGTAGGGTGCGTATTGCTCATGGACGAACTGACGCAGGGACGGGATCTGCTTCGCAGCCTTGCGCTCCATCGAGGGATTGGCTCCATGCCGAATCTCAGTCTTCTTATCAGAAGCCAGTTTACGCGCCTCTGCTAATGACAGCGTGTCAGTTTGGCCGAGCCGGAGATGTCGAGTTTTACCATTACTATCCTTGTATCGCAGATAGTAAGTGCCGATGCCGGGTGAAGTCGCGCGGGCTTCACAATACAAACCTTTAACATCACTATCACAGAATTCTTGACGTGATTTTCCGGGTTCGCATTGCAGGTTCTGGATGAATTTAGGGGTCAGTTGTAACACAGGCATAGCGGTACTCCTTAATAAAGAATTAATGATTATTTTTTGGTGTAGGGTGCCCGGCCTGAGAGCTGCCGGGCGATTCGTTTCGCTGTTTCGCTGTTGCGGCTATTTCGGGTCGAGTTCCCGCGTCAGATAACGCGAGAATGCATCCTCAAAATCAATCCGGTAGTACCCCTTAGGAGTTGTGTTGAGCACCCGTACGGTGCGGGGCTGGATGTTGTAAGGCTTGAGCATATTGGCAAGCTGCCGAGGGCTAAGAGGGCGGCCACGGTTGTAGGTTGCCCAGGATTTTTCTTCGTCATCGATGAGCGCGGCAATCAACTCGGACGTTGTGATTTTGTCCTTATTTTTTGCCTCAAAAATTTCCTGGACATCTGCAAGCAGTTCGTTGCCTGTATTGGTCAAGCTGTCAGCTTCATGCGATAACTTGAGCGCCGCCTGCGTTGCACGGTCGAACCATTCCGGGCCTGCACAACTAGCAATGGCCAGCAATGGTTCCCAGTTATCCTGTGCACGGTCGCTGAGTTGATCTGGGAGATGGGGTTTCGCCGATCTGACCTCCTCCCCATAATCCAGCGCGAATCTGGCCAGCTGTGGGCGCAGAGATTCAAACACGTCACGATTGGCATGGCGCAGACGTTCCACTTTTTCATGGGGCAACTTTCGCCGCAGATTGAGAACTATGCCTCGGCTCATCGTGGAGTCTGGCAGATGTTTCTCCAGCGCGATGCCAGCCAGTGCTTTCGCTCCCCAGACAGGAAATATTCTCGGCTCATGGGTGTCACCGACGGCGACTGTCCTTCCAATGAATGCACTGGAGCGCGTGTGTCCGGCGTTGATAATCCCCTTCATGTCGTCATTGTGCTTCATGAAGGTGTCCACCTCGTCGATCAGTAATGTCGCCTTCCAGAGGTCAATGGCCCTGAATAAAAATGACGAAGTAGAGTTAGCGGCAGAAAGAGGCCGAGCAACCATGTGGCTGCAGACTGTCAGTGTCTGGGTTTTTCCACAGGCCCTTTCTGGCGCCGTAACAATAAGCAGCGGAGAGACTTCCAGCGCGTCTATCACCCACGAATGCATCACCCATAGCGCCATTGCATCCGCCTGCTCTAGCTCCATTATCAAATAGCGCCGGATGGCAGCAACAATACTGTTAAGCACAATCGCTGGTTCGATGGGTGTCTCACATGGCTCTACTTCTTGAAAGGGAAGTGTTGATGGAGTGTCGAACTTCGCCCGTATTGCCTTGACCTCAGCATCCAAGGTTTTCACTTGAATACGAAGTTTTGCCGCTGCGTTAACGCGGATGCGGTCGTACTCTATAGGGCTGAGTTTAGCGAGCGCAGCGATGACGGCCTCATGTCCAGTAGGTTTGTCCTGAGCAGTATCGGCACCCTCGGTGATCGGCTCTGGGTTCGGAGAATACGGCGGTTCCATTCCAGCAAATATCGGTTTAAGGGTATCGTTCATGATTGCACCGCCTTTTCGGCCAAGGCGATCACGTCTTGCTCCCAATTGAAACCAGCGTCCCTGACCATCTTGCACAGGGTACCGATCTTGATGGGGTTGGGGTGATCCGGGCGCAAAGACCGCCAGAGTTTCAGGGTGTCTTTAGTTCCCTTGTACTTTTGACCGAGACTGCTCCACGCGTCGAACAGTTGATAGCCAGACTCGCTGCTCTTTGAATAGTTAAAAATGGCAGCACCAACTTTGAACCAATCGGTGTAAACCATATCTGGATCTAGACATCTCAAAATTGCTTGAAGCAGCTTAAAGTCTACAGATTCAGAGTCCCCGCCGCTTTTGCAAGGCTTTGCGAGTGTTCCACTGATAAGGCGATCATGTGCGGCTGTTATGGCATCAGCCATAACGCGGAGTTTAACTGGCTCGTTTGTTGTGTGAATCAATATCACTGGGCGCGGCGGTGAATATTTGTAGTTGAGTGTGCCGGGTACACGCAAGAGACTGGCAATGTCGGCAGTGCGGCTGGGGTCAGCGAGAAAACCAAGTTGTTTAGCGATCGCCTTAAACTTGGAGGCGAGCATCAGCCAAAGTTCGCGCTGGATAAAACGATCGATAACCCAGTACAGATGTAGACCACTGCCGGAGCTAACCATAATAGTTGGTTCCGGAATACATGCTGCGCGGCAAAAGAGAGTAAGTTCAGCCAGCGACTCTTCAATGGTTTCATAGCCAGCTCTAGCCTCAGCCTTGCTATGACTGACGTCGACATCCATCCAAAAGCAGCAGACGTTGACAGCGTTTTCGGCTTTGCGATTGTCTGGGTTCTTGAATCTGGTCGGTGCAAAGAACACATCGCTGCCGGAATTTGGCTCACCTACTGCTATTTCACTGGCCTCAGCTGCGTTTCTAACGTGCTTGTTTCGAAACAATTTCGTCTTGGCGTCGCGAAACGCCAGATGGTGGTAGTCGTTGTCGGGACCCCATACCAACAACAAAAAGCGAGCGGCTGTACCCTTCTCGTCGAAGTCTGGTCGTTCTATCGATAAGGTGATGTCAGAAGGAGGAGTTTGTGGTGGTGCACTATTTGTAGGTGCTATCAACATAGTTTATTCCCGTATTGTGGGCTGAATAGTTGGATGGAACCCCCACCAGCTGAATCGTTAAATCTGGCAAAAACTGCCCAGCAAATCGTCATCTGATTGGGTTAACACAACGGGTTCGTAACTATCTGATTTCAAGACAGAATATATTTGTCAGTTTTGCGAGGATTTTGAGTAACACAGGGTCTTCAATCGTGCTAATTTTTTGTTTGTTAGCAGTGTTCTTAATGCCGATTATCGGAGTAAGGATGTTCCTTCTTTGACCCAAATTTAGAGGCTTTCCGTAACCAATGCACGCTCCCGCTTGCCGCAACACCGCAACACCCGCAACTTATTTGGCGTAACTCAAAGAAATATAAGATGATTCGCTGTTGCGGATGGGGCGGGTTGGGGTCGCAAGTTGCGGCAGGGAGAGTAACTATTAACGCAACCTTCAGAAGATGGCACCGAGTGGGGCGCCGGGGGCAGTTCGTCAGTCGATGGCCCGGAAGATCGCCACCGCCTCCGGGTGTGAATCTGCATAATCACGCAACTGATAAAACTGGTCACCACTCGTCCATGCAATCTGCTTCTCATCACTGAAGCTCAAATGTGAATATGCAGTAAGGCACGAGACAATCCCCAGACATCAGCAGAAAGTTCGCCCTCGAAGAAATTCATGGCACAGCTTGCATGGAACACCTGCGCAATATCCGGCGCCATATAGAAGCCATTATTACTCAGCCTGTAGAAATGCCAGTAGCCGCCGTTGTATGCCGGTGCCAAATCTCTGGCCACGGTGTACACGAATGGCTCTAACAGCTGAGGAAAGTCATATCCAAAGAGCTTGGCGGTGGCTGCTACTCGATCAGGTGTGGCTATCAGCGTGCGGGTAATCTCATGCGTGTTCTCGTGAGTCATCATTTTTCTCCGGCAATAAAAAAGCCCCGGCATGGTGTCCAGGGCTTCAGGTGGATGGGTCATTGATTGATCTTTTGGAGGTAATTTGTCAGGTAGGCTTCCAGGATTCCTTCTGGATAATTCATGTGCTCGCTGTCGAGGATGGCTATGGCAGCATCTTCATACAGCTGCAGCCGATCATCCTCCGGGCGAACCGTGGCCAAATGCTCCACGGCTTTTTCCAGACGAGCGGCTACCTCCGAGAGATCCGGATATGTCATGGCATGGTTCCTTTATTGGTGGTGGGTGGGGTTAAGCAGAGAGATCAAGAGGACAATCGGCGAGGAGACCAGCCAAACTTTTCAGCTGGATTTCTATCTGGTAGGGCGTGGTGTCATCCAGATCAAGACATTGATCCAGCAGGTCAGCGATCATAGTTTCGTACATCGGGAGACTCCTTCGTGTTAGGTAAGCAGCGCCCACAGATGCACCCAAAAGGGTAGCAACGTGGGCGCTTGCGGGAGTAAAAAACGTTAAAAAACAGAGAGATGCTGCGCACATTCAGACGACTTTTCTTAATTTAACAGGCATTGAAATTTGGGTCGGTATAGGCTCGGTGGGAGCGCTGAGTGGGGGTGAAGCAAATTCCAGAAAGCCAGCAAATTCAAGGAGTAATGCAAAGTCGAGCAGAGGGGGAGCAACGGACTAGAGATCCCTACAAAGGATCTGCTATGCCTTGGGGGCGGGGGCTTTCTTGTGAGCTGCTTCAGTGAGCTGATACAGGCGGGACTTGTCCTTCTTGCGTTGTATCAGGCCTTGATCCTTGAGCGCAGCCAGCAGGAAGCCAGCTGTGTTCACGCTCTTACCCCGGAACAGCCCTCTGAACAGGATTGACGTAATGGACTCCTGTCCGTTGCATACAGCGTAGATCTTGCTCCAGGCCACCCACTCCTTAGAGAAGAACCCGCCAGCGTTATTGGCCGTGATCCTGTAGTAGGTCTCACCGGCTTCATCTGCGCCGACATCGAACGAGAGTACTCCGGTATCGGATAGGCTGGGGCATGATCCTGTCTTGATCACCTTGAAGGCGTTCTCTGGTGCTTCGACCGGGGCGGTCTTGGCGGGTTGTGCTTTGGTGGCGGCTTTTGCGGGGACACCTTTGGTTGCTGCTTTTGCTTTGGTGCTCATGGGTGTAGCTCCTTTGGGGATGTAAGGGGATTTATAACAGTGGACACTTGCCGGGATGGCGGAATACCGATATGTTCCTGGGAGGTGCCTTCATGAATTAGACTGTTGTCTTTATCTTATAAGATGTTGATTTTGCTGTTTTTTTATGCTTTATGACTTAATGCCATTATGTGAATTTCATAGGCCGCTTTTGGGCAACGGTGTGCCCCAGTAGATAATCAGAAAGTAAAAATAGAAGAGGGAGGGATAATGAGTCTTTGGCTAGTTCGGGCGGGAAAGGAAGGTCAGTTTGAGGAAAAATTCCTCGATGAGAGTCGGATTTATTTGACTTGGAGCAAACTCGATCGCGACCTTTCTAAGATCAAGGACAAAAGTGCTCTGCAGGAAACACTAGAATATCGGGGTAGTGCCACTAAGAACGCAGTTTGCGAGTATCAATCTCAACTTATCGTCTATAGCGAGAGAGTAAAACGTAGCACTGACAAACTTACCTACAACCTGTCAGAATTCGAACACAGATTCTAAGACACGCTACGAGGGGCAATTCCTCAGTTAGCTAAGGAACTAAGTGAATAAGTAATGAATAATGAAGTAATAAGTGCTTTAGATCTTTTTTGCGGCATAGGCGGCTTATCGTTAGGACTTGAGAAAGCGGGTTTGAATGTAATAGGCGGTGTCGATAACTGGGATGATGCCGCAAAGACTTTTGAACATAATCACAATGGCAAGCGTTGCATGATAGCGGATGTATCCAAAATAGGCGGAGAAGAAATTTGTAAGTACTTTGGTATTTCTGCGCGAGAAATAGATGTTCTAGTTGGCGGCCCCCCTTGTCAGGGGTTTAGTACAGTTGGAAAACGAGACATGAGTGATCCTAGGAATAAACTTTGGGAGCACTATTTAGAAATAATCGCTCAATTACGACCAGCATATGTACTGATTGAGAATGTAGAAGGTATGGTAGTTTCTGATAAAGGAGGGGTGTGCAATAACGTAGTTTCTTCACTTAATTTAATTGGCTATCACGCAAAATGGAAGCTATTGGTTTCGGCTAATTATGGCGTGCCTCAGCTACGAAAACGCGTAATATTTTTAGCATGGTTGGATGGCTTGTCTGAGCCAGAGTTCCCAGCTCCGAGTGTTAATCGTTACGTAACGGTATCCGATGCGATTTACGACCTGCCTAGTTTGGAGGCGGGCGAGTTTGCAAGTAACTATACTCTCCCCCCGCTTACGGATTACCAAAAAGCAAGGAGGGGAAATAATGATGTTTTGATGAACCACGAGGCGGCAAATCATCCTAGGCATCTTGTTGAGTTATTAAGTCACATCCCAGACGGAGGTAATAGACAAAGCATCCCGCAGGCCCTCCAGCCTAGAAGCGGGTTCCACAATAGTTATGCTCGTTTGGCTAGTAATAAGCCTGCAATTGCGGTGACTTCAAATATGCGAAAGCCTTCTTCCGCTAGGACTACTCATCCTTCGCAAAATCGAGGGTTAACAGTAAGGGAAGGGTTGAGGTTACAAACGTTCGACGATTGTTTCCAAGTGCTGGGAACACGTACTTCACAGTACTTACAAGTCGGTAATTCTGTCCCGCCATTGCTTGGCATGGCGCTGGGAAATGAGTTGATAAAGGCATTTAAACGTAACAGCAAGTCAAAAATATTGAATCGTCGAAAAAAAGCCCCTGAAGCGATTCCTGCTAATCATGCGTCGGAAATGGATTTGTTCCCTACGGGTTGGTAGAAAGTTAGTGCATCATGATTGCTATCTGTTTGGTTTATGAAGGTTAGTAGTCTTTGTGTAGCTTCCATATTTTGCTCTATGTGGGCAAAATGATGAAGCATTCCCAACAAAGCGGAATTTTGTTTTTGGTAGTCCCACGTTTTAACAATGTTAATCGAATCCGCTAAAGTAATAGTAATAATACCCAGACTTTCCAAGTTTTCGAGTACTTCTCTTTCCATCGAAGAGCAGAAGACAATTCCTAAAACCCCTGACGCGGCAACTTGATTAATAAAGCCACCGAGTTGGTTTTTATAATTGTCGCTTTTCAAATCTATATCCTTTACTTCTACAGAAAGTTCTAAGTCTAACCCTAGATAGCAATCAATATCTCCAAACCTCTTTTGACGCGCGGAGCCTGTACGAACTTTATCTGCGATTATCGAAAGGTGCGGTCTATCTGCAGAAAAAAAGCCATGTGCAATCCCTTGAAGCGAAAGCCCCCCATTCTCTTGAGAGTCTTTTCGATTGTAGCCGCTAAGCACTCGTTCAAACAAACGAGGTCTCTTTACTTTTCTCCCAAAAAACTCTTGTCGTCGAAAAATTGAGAAACCATATTCTATCAACTTCACACATAAAACGAATCTAGCATTCTCGGATAGCCTGAAGCAGAGAGTGAGTAAATCCTTAAACTTGTGCCATTGGCCTGTATTATAAACGTAAGCGCTAGGATAGCCCGTGAGGTTTAAATTATGGAATAAGTCCACTACATTCTCTTCTATTTTTCTGATTCCTTCCTGTGATCCGTTAAAAGAAAGTGTAAGTGTGTTTGCAGTAGTGCTGCCTCTAGAAGTAATTAGGTCATATCTGTCAAAAATGTCTTTTTCGCTTAAATTTAGTCGAGCCTTTTTGGCCAACACGTCGATATTAGAAAGTCGTTGCGCTAATAATGTGAAGTCTAGGGCGAGCCCTAAGACATACCTTCGGGGCCTAGATTGTTGACGAATGTGTGTGTCTACATAATGGAGAATACTGTTGACGAGTAATGCTTCTTCGGCAGGAATAGTTGTCGGTGAGTAACCTTTTGGAAATCCAGTCGCTAGAAAACGTTCTATATGACTTTGGTCCTCCATTATTATAGATCCCTCATTAAAATCGAGATTTGGATATCCAGCGCAAGTGCAATACGTTCAATGTTTCGGAGTGATACGTTTCTATGCCCACGTTCTAGACTGCTTAGATATGTTCGGTCTAAGCCGCAATGTTGGGCAAAAGTTTCTTGAGAATATCCGGCTGCCTTTCGCAGCTCTCGAACTCTTGTTCCAAAGGTTTTGAGTATGTTCGCTTCTGGATCAGACATGTCGCGATTTTCGGCTTTTTGGCTTCTATAAGTCCACGGACTATGAGTCACAGAATGGTTGGGGTGCGCTTCTTATAATCGCCAATAGACGCGAATCGTGGAGGAGAGTTGCGGGAGGCGGGGGAAATGCATGGCAAACGGACTACAAAACCTCATAATCCGTTGTCCGAATCGTAACGCTATGAAAGTTTTGGGGAATTGGAACTGGTGCTTAGCATGATGTCTCCTTAGACAATGTACTGCCGTTACTTTTCCCGGCTCCCTGCAGTCCCAATCCCAAACCTGAGAACAAATGCTCCCAAGACAGCATAGGCGATGCGCACGCAATCCGCCGGGCAAGTCGAAGTGATATCTCCGAGCAACGGATGCATAGTCCGTCACTCCAACCGGCCAAAAGTCCGTTACTAGGCTGGTAAGCACATGAAGGGTATGAAGTTTTCGAGGAAAATCTGAGATTAGATGGTGGGCCCACCAGGACTTGAACCTGGGACCAACGGATTATGAGTCCGCTGCTCTAACCAACTGAGCTATAGGCCCTTCTTGAGGGGCGGGATTATAAGGGCATGCCGGGCAACTTGCCAGCCTGCCTCGCCTTGACACAGCTACCCTCCCCGGCGATAGTGTCCCCGGCGATAGTGACGGCCGACCCCGATCAACCCCCAACCTGAAGAAAGCAGCCTCGCATGGATCCACATCCCTCGGACATCAATGCTGTCAGCGTCCCGTTGCGTCGCCCCCTGCAGGTTGCCCTGAACGTCCTTGCCCTGTTCTTCCTCTTCTCTGCCTTTGTGATTCCCAACCGCCTCAGCTGGATCGGCTGGTGGTCCTGGACCTATTTCCCGCTGGAGATCGTGGTGGTCGGCCTGCTTCTGCTGGTGCCGGGCCGCAACGGCCTCATCCTGCGTTGCCTTGCGGCGGCGCTGCTGGCGGCGGGGATCGTGTTCAGGATTGCCGATATGTCTGCTTTCATGGTGTTTGCGCGGCCCTTCAATCCGGTGCTGGATACCTATCTGCTCTCGGCCGGGATGAATCTGCTGAGTTCGTCGATCGGCCGGATCGGTGCGCTGTTGGTGGCGTTGCTGCTGGTCTTGCTGGTGGTGCTGATCGTGGTGCTGAGCTGGCTCGCGCTGGGGCGGGTGCAGCGGATGCTGCAGAAGGCGCCCAGGGCATATGGCGTGGCGCTGCTGGCAGGACTGGTGGTGTGGATGGGGTTGTCGTTCAGCGGCTGGCCGGGGGCGTCGCGCTACTTCTATGACCAGTTGGCGATGCACGTGAGACACACCATGACGAGCTTTGCGGAGCTGCGCGAGTTCCGCGAGGTGGTGAATGTCGATGCCTATGCGGACGTGCCAGGTGATGCGCTGTTCGGCACACTGCGGGGCAAGGATGTGCTGGTGGTGTTCGTGGAGTCCTACGGTCGCATCGTGCTGGACAGCGATGATTACGCACCCCACATCAAGCCGGTGCTGGAGCAGGCGACAGCCACGCTGGCGGCGCAGGGCTATCAGTCGCGCAGTGGCTTTCTGACTTCTCCCACGGTGGGCGGCATCAGCTGGCTTGCCCACGGCACGGCGCTGTCGGGCCTGTGGATCGACAGCCAGATTCGCTACGACAGTCTGATGATCAGCGAGCGACCGTCGTTGGTGCGGCTGTTCAACCGTGCCGGGTGGCGCACGATAGGGGTGATGCCCGCGATCACGCTGGCGTGGCCGGAGGGGCAGTACTACGGCTATGACAAGATATATGCGGCAGTAGAACTGAATTATCAGGGGCTGCCCTTCAATTACGTGACGATGCCGGATCAGTTCACGATGGCGCGCTTCCAGCAGGAGGAGCGCACGCACGATCCACGCACATCCAGCCCGCGCACAACGGTGATGGCAGAGATTGCGTTGATCTCCTCTCACGCGCCGTGGGTGCCGATTCCCGAGGTGATCGACTGGAATGCGGTAGGCGATGGCTCGGTGTTCAATGCGCAGGCCAGTTCAGGTGAAGCGCCCGAGGTGATGTGGCAGGACAAGGACAAGGTGCTGAAGGGCTATCGCGATTCGATTGCCTACGTCTTGAACATGCTGGTGTCTTACGTGACGACGTTCGGCGATGACAATCTGGTGGTGATGATCATCGGCGATCACCAGCCGATGCCCTACGTGACGGATGAGTCGGAGAACAAGGACGTGCTGGTGCACATGATCGCGCGCGATCCGGGGGTGATGGAAGCGATCACGCACTGGCAGTGGAGCGACGGGATGCTGCCAGAGGATGATGCGCCGGTGTGGCGGATGGATGCGGTGCGGGATAACTTCATCGAGGCGTTCTCATTCTCCCAATAAGCAGGGTCAGAGAAAATTTGGGATAAAAAAATTGGGGTCAGAGCAAAATTACAGATTAATTTTGCTCTGACCCCAATTTTTCTCAGGTCATCTCTTATGGAGCAGGCTTCGTTACCGTGGCCTTGTCCAGCGCCACCATGGTCTGAGCCAGCGCTCTGCCGTGCAATGAAGCACCGGTCTGCAGGGTGATCGACGTTTGCGAGAGAATGTTGCCTTCAAAGTGCGCGCCGGCACCGATGAGCACTTCGCCGGCTACCTGCCAGAAGATGTTCTTGGCCTGTGCACCGCCTGTGAGGTTGATGCGCTGATTCGCGCTCATGCTCAGGTCACCCGACACCTGGAATATCCAGACATCATTGGCACCGCCGGAGATGGTGACATTGCCTGGTATGGTTACCGAGCTGCCCCACTTGTACAGTCCGCCCGGGAGTGTTCTGCCACCGATATTGCCGGTACCCAGATTCAGGAAGTCCGGAGTCGGGCGTCCCGCCGCATCGGTATAAGCCGTCTGCATGTCCAGCACTGCGGTCGTCAGGTTGGAGTTGGTAGGAGGTGTCATGTCGGCACCATACAGACTGCCCGTGACCTGTGGTGATGTTGCAGAGGTGGTTCCTACTGCGGTCAGGGAGAAGCCAGTCAGGAATGATGTGGCCGCAGGACTCACGCCAACATCGCCTGTGATGGCTGATGTGGGGACAGTGGACACAGCGGTTTTCGCCAGGATCGCAAAGTTGCCCGAGGTGCCCAGCAGCACAGGAGCGGGTCCCACGATTGCGGTTTCTCCGGTCACGGTGTAGACCAGCGCGTATTTGCTGTTGTTGACCATGTCACTTTCAGTCAAACCGTAGCCGATATAGAGCTGCGCTCCGATAAAGGCGGACATGTTCTCATTGTTGAGTAACGGGGCTGTTCCACTGATCAGTGAACCTGACGCATAAATCGGCACTGCGCCATTGTAAAAGGGAACCCAGCCCGCTGGGGTGTTGAAGTACCAGCTGCCGCTGTGATTGAAGCCGACGTAGTAATTGCCGCTCTTGCCCAGGTCCGCATCTGCCACATTGATCGTGATGGACAGGGAGAGGCGGCTGGTAGTGCCACTGGCGGTGGCGGAGTAGCTTGGTGATGCTGCGGCCTGCACGCTGCCTGAATGCAGGACCAGCAGAAGCAGTGGCAGCAGGGCGAATGCCGCCTTTTGCCTTAGGGTGTTGATGAAACTGGTCATGAGGAACTCCGTAATACTTTTGAGATGAAATGAAGGCCTGCCTCGCGCACCGGTATTGGTACTGTGCAGCAGGACTTTTGATGATCGCAGGAACTATACTGAGGGGATGCATGGACCACTGTTGGCTGGCGCACACAGAGTTACATTGGGCAGGTGACTGAAGGCTCGCTTTCACAGCGAGGTCAAGAGAGCGGTAGCGCCAGGATGTCGTTGTGGCCGACTATGCAGGTGCCGGTTGCCGCATTTTGCAGACGGAATTGTTTCCAGTGGTGCAGTGCTTCGGGGTTCAGACCGTAGCCAGTTGCCACTGCCGATGCAATGCCGTCTATCAACGCTTCCACCATCGCTCGATTTTCCGTGCCGAGTGTCCATGGACTGTCCGCCATCTGTACTTCGTAGCCCTGCTTCTCGAACGCCGCTTTCAGGTAAGAGCCTGAATCCGTGCCGAGTGCCATGCCTAATCCTTTGTCGCGCCTCTGATCCTTGTTGAATGCCTCCAGTACATCACTATCCAGGGGATGCGGAGGATTCCACTGCGTGCAGCCATCATAGTTGAGTGCAGCGTAGAGAGCCGTGCCTTGCTGTGCGAGTCTTGCGGCGAGTTTATCCACTACGTTGCGGGACACCAGATCGAACAGCGCCGAGGCCGACACCAGTCGTGCGCCAGTCAACGGCAGAGAATCGATGGCCAGCAAATCTGCTTCATAGTCTTCGATGACGTGAGTCTTGCCATGACGGCGCAGCGCTTCGTTGAGTAATGCGGGATCGTGATCGACCAGGCGCCAGACCAGATTCTTGGCACAGTCCTCTGCACCCAATGCCGTAAGAGCGCGCAGCGTGGAGCCTGTACCTGAACCAAGATCGACGATAAGAGGAATTGCATCTGCATATGCACTCATCCATTGCAGCGCGCGTGCAGCAAGAGTCTTGTCACGCGCAGCAAAGTCGGCGCCTTCGCGCAGGTCCAGCCACGTCACTGAAAATCCGCTCATCTGTTCCTCACTTCTTGTATAAGGTTGGCGACGATAGCCGCCGTGTCATTCCATTCCGGCAACTTCACAGCAGCCTGCTGCGCGCCATGCTGCAAACGATTGCGCAGCGGCATGTCTTTCAGCAGCGTTGCCAATGTATCTGCAAGTGCGTCCACATCGCCAGGCGGCACGAGCATGCCTGCAGATTCCGGCACCACATCGGGCACCGCTCCTGCACGCGCTGCGACAATTGGCAAACCGAACGACAACGCCTCGGCGAACACCATGCCGTAACCCTCGAACAACGACGGCAGCACGAACGCGTCGGCACTCGCATACTCGCCACTCAAGTCTGAAAGTGCCCCAACTAACTCAATACGTTTGCCAAATCGGTAGGCGTTCGCTTTCTCCTGCAACTGCGACGCCCACTCAGGATCGAACTCGCTGCCACCGACAAAGCGCGCCACCCAGGGCAGATGACGGATCTGTGCGAGTGCGTCGATGAGCACGTCGTGTGCCTTGCGCGGAGTGAGTGTGGCAACGGTGAGCAACCTCGGGGGGTTGCCGCTGCAGGCAGCGAAGGGCTGCCGGTCTGTCCCTGGCTGGGCTACCGTGATTTTCGAATCTGGAATCGCGAATTGTTGATTCAACAAAGTTGCGGTTGCAGCACTGGTCACCACTACTGCAACGGCAGCATCCAGTGCCCGTTTCTCGGAATCATGCAGCTTCTGCGACTGCTCCTGCGATAGTCCTGCCTCCAATGCCAGCGGATGGTGACACAGCGCGATGATCCGCAGGCGCTTGCAATGTTGCTCGGCGATCTGGTCCATAACTCCATACGCAAGGCCGTCGGCAAGCACGATGGCGCCATCGGGCAGGGCATTGAAGCGGGCATCGGCATCGGCCACCGCTGCGGCGTCGGGCATAGGGAAAAGACCTGACAACTGTAACCTGGCTACCTGCATTCCCAACTGATCCAGCCCGGCGATCAGGCGTCGGTCATAGCCGTAGCCACCAGTGAGAGTCTGGATGTCGCCGGGGATGGCGAAGTAAACAGTGGCAGGAGCGGCAGAGATCACAAAGCAGTCCGGGTAGGGAGAGGAGGATCATTGTAGTCAAAACTAAGGGGGGTGGCACCTTGCCCTTTGCCCCCTTGCGCCGTACCATTCTCCGCCATGTCAAAACCAACTGTCACACGCATGACTTGTGCCCGGATTCCTACTGAATACGGGGATTTTCAGCTCTGCTACTACACCAATACTCTCGACAACAAGGAGCACCTGGCCTTCTGCATGGGAGATTTGGCACAGTCCGAGAATGTGCTTGTGCGTATTCACTCCGAGTGTTTCACAGGCGATGTCATGGGGTCGCAGCGCTGCGACTGTGGTGAGCAGTTGCACCGCTCGATGGCACTGGTGGCGAGCGAGGGGCAGGGCGTGATTGTCTATCTGCGCCAGGAGGGGCGTGGCATCGGTCTGCTGGAGAAGCTCAAGGCATACAATCTGCAGGACCAGGGCTACGACACGGTGGATGCAAACCTCATGCTGGGTCACGGCGCGGATGAACGCGAGTACTCCATTGCTGCGCGCATCCTCGACGACCTGCTGGTCAAGTCCGTGCGCCTGATGACAAACAATCCGCTGAAGATCAGCGCGCTGGAAGCAGAAGGCATTCGCGTCACCGCGCGCGTGTCACTCGAAGGCGCAGTCAATCCTGAGAATGCACAATATCTTCTGACCAAGGCCAGGCGCATGGATCACATGCTGCGTCCCATGCCATTTCCCCCCGCGCTTTCACCAAACACCATAAGTGAACCGCATGAACCTCAATCAGCAAATTGAGCAGTGGCTGGCCGACAACCGGGATCGTTTCCACGACTCTGAACGGCCCTTCGTCACGCTCAGTTATGCGCAGAGCTGGGACGGCAGCATCACACTGCGTGCCGGTGAATCGCTCGCGTTGAGTGGCGAAGAATCCACCCGTTTGACTCATCATTTGCGCAGTCTGCACGATGGCATTCTGGTCGGCATCGGCACTGTGCTCGCCGATGACCCGCAGCTCAATGTGCGTCAGTGGACCGGGCCAAGCCCGCAGCCGATTGTGCTCGACAGTCATCTGCGCATTCCTGCTGCTGCGCGCCTGTGCCATCTCAGTGACAAGCGCTGCTGGGTGCTGAGCAGTCGCGATGCAGCCAGCAGGACAGACTCTGAACTCGACATCATCACATTGCCCGGCGATACCGAGGGGCGTGTGTGTCTGCATGAGGCACTGCGCGAATTGAAACATCGTGGCATTCACTCGTTGATGGTGGAAGGCGGCGCCAATGTCATCACCGCGTTTCTGAAGGAACAACTTGTGGACGCACTCGTACTGACGATTGCTCCGACACTTGCAGGGGGTTACAAGGCCGTGGGCGAGATGGGTTTTGCGAACCGCGCCGCGTTGCCGCGCATTGCACCCGTGTTCATGGAAAAGCTTGGCGACGATTTCGTCATGTGGGGTAATCTTCGCTACAGTGGGGAACCGTCATGAGAGCCGCATCGCCCACATTGGCAAAGCAACTGTGGTTCATCCAACCGCATCAAGTGGAAGTACGCGAGCAAATGCTGCCGATGCCTGCCCACGGCGAACTGTTGGTGCAGACTCTGTGCTCTGCGATCAGTGCGGGTACGGAAATGCTCGTGTATCGCGGGCATATTCCCGCGCACATGGCGCTGGACGCCAGCATTGATGGCATGCAGGAGCAGGCGACCTATCCTCTGCAATATGGTTATGCGTGTGTCGGTCGTGTGCTGCAGGTCGGTGCCGATGTGGATTCGTGGTGGCTGGGCAAAGTAGTGTTTTCCTTTCAGCCGCACGCGAGTCACTTCATCGCCGCGCGTGACGCGGTGATACCGTTGCCCGATGGCATTGCACCAGAGGCGGCGGTGTTCCTGCCCAACATGGAGACAGCCATCAATCTGGTGCAGGACGGCAATCCGCAACTCGGCGAGCGCGTTGTTGTGTTGGGGCAGGGCGTAGTGGGATTGTTATTGGCGCACTTGCTGGCGCAATTTCCGCTGCAGCAATTGAGTGCCGTCGATGGTGTGCTCGCACGCTGCGAACGTGCACTGCAGCTCGGCGTGCATCAGGTGTTCGATCCTGTCAGCGACATCGGTATATTGAAATCACAGCTTGCTGCCTGCAACGGCGCCGATCTTATCTACGAAGTCAGCGGTGCCCCGGAGGCGTTGAATCTGGCGATTGATCTGAGCGGTTTCGCCAGTCGTATCGTCATAGGTAGTTGGTATGGCAACAAGAGTGCAACGGTGGCACTCGGCGGCAACGCGCATCGCAATCGTCTGCAGATCATCACCAGCCAGGTCAGCACGATTGCACCGCAGTTGAGCGGGCGCTGGGACAAGGAACGCCGTTACGAACTCGGCTGGAAAACCTTGCACGAACTGCAACCGCAGAAACTGATTACGCATCGTGTGCCGCTCTCTGATGCTGTCGCGATCTACAAACTGTTGCACGAGATGCCGGCAGATGTGCTGCAGGCGGTCTTCACTTACAAGCACGACTGAATCGAAAAGGAAAAACCATGTACAGCGTAGCAGTCACCAAGGATTTCATTGCCAGACACTTTCTCATCGGCGGGGACTGGGGTGCGGAGAATTTTCCGCACGCTCATCACTATGTTGCTGAAGTCAGCATCGAGGCCGCGCAGCTGGACAAGCACGGCTACCTTGTGGACATCGTGGAGATTGAAGCGGGGTTGAACCAGATCGTTGCCTACTTCCGCGACTGTGTGTTGAATGACAAGCCCGAGTTTGCCGGATTGAATCCGAGCATCGAGCATTTCAGCCGTATCATCTGCGAGAAGTTGATTGCAGTGATTCATCCGCCCGGCACAGGTTCACTCACCGTGAAGCTATGGGAGAACGACAGCTGCTGGGCCGCTTTCCGTCAGACGTTCTGATTGGGGCTTTTGGCAGAGCTGCTGACAGCGCGCAGACACAGCAGCCCTGCCACCAGTACGATGGCATCGCGCAGCCGCATCAATGCGATCACACCAATAGCCGCCGTCGCGGGCAAGCCAAGACTCTGGAATGACCACAGCAGTGATGCCTCCAATGTGCCAATGCCACCTGGCAGCGGCAACAGCAATGCGAGGCGCGTGGCCACCAGAATGAGTATCACGCCGGACATTGCCACGTCGATGCCGAGAATGTGCAACACCACCACCATCTCCGCCACGATACCGCCCCACGTCAGCAGCGACAGCGCGAATGCGCGCAGCAACGCAGGCTTCTGTGTGCGCACAGCCGTTTGCAGGTCACTGCCCAGGGCCTGCCAGTGATCGTCGATCTTGCGCAGGCGCGGGCTCTGCAACCAGCGTTGCGCGAGTTTTTCCGTGCGCTGTGAGATCCACTGTGGTCGTCGCAGAATGCTCCAGCCGATCAGCGACATCGCCAGCACCAGCGCGAGCAATACCCACAGTGCGTCGTACCAGTTCGTCGCTGTGTTCAGCGCTGGTGAGAACAGCAGCAGAATGATGCCAAGAATCAGCACTGAAAAATTGATCCACAGCTCGTAGAATCTATCGAGCCCCAGCGCGAGCACGGCATGGTGTACAGCGATGCCGCAGCGTTTGTACAGCCACCAGATTTGCAACGGTTCGCCGCCGAACTGCGGGCCAGGTGTGAGGAAACTGACAGTCTGTCCCGCCTGGCGTACCAGCAGCAATTGCATGAAGGTCACTGGCAGTTGCAACATCTTCGTCAGCATGCGCCAGCGCTCCGTGCTGATCAGAATGATGACGAAATTGATTGCACTCCACGCGAGCCAGTCGCTCCATGTCAGTGCTTCCATGGTCTGTGCGATGGAGTCGAGCGGCATCTGACTGAGCACCCAGCCAACCAGTGCAAATGCGACGAACCATAACAGCAGCATGATCAATTTGTACTGTGGCATCAGGCACCATCCTGGCGGTTGACCCACAGATCATCCCATTGCCACAGACTGAAGCGACCACAACCGAGCAGCAGCACGCCGATGGCGCTGTAGAGTGCGAGGGTCCCGAAAACATCTGGAGTGTCTCCTGGAAACTGCCACGCCAACAACATCAGCAGCGCGAGCGCGGCGATGCGACCACCCAGCCCGAGCAACACAAGAGTTGCAGCGATCAGCACTGGAATGGCGAGAGGTGAGTCGTTACCCATCACCACATACAACAACGTCATCATTATCAACAGTCGTAATATGGGCTGCAGAATGCTTTCACTCAGCGTGGTGAGTCGTGCAAAGACTGACATGGTTGTCGGCTGCGCGGCATCGATTCGTCCACTAACTACGAGCCAATCCACGACAAATCCGATCAACAACGGCACCATGAAACCGAACCCGGCCATGACAGTGATGTGTGCATCAAAGGGTGGCCATAGAACAACAGCCACGTACCCCATTTGAAATCCCGCGAGCGCGCGACGCAACTTGCTCGGTGCAAGTGGGTATACCGGCAGCTCATGAGTACGACGCCAGTGCAGCCCCCACACGAAGCAGTAATACGCGATGCTGACGAAGAGATAGCTCCAGTGCACTTTTCCGTAGCTCACAGCCAGCAGCGGCGCGACAAGCAGACCGAGTGCATCGAACACGGTATCAAGTTGGTTGCCGAGGACACTCGTTCGCGCAGTGCGACGTGCCACGAAGCCGTCGACACGATCGAGAATGGCCGCTATGGAATACAGCGCGGCGGGAATCCAGGCGATCCAGCTTGCGTCTGCAGGCAGAAGGAGAAAACCGCCGGTGGCCGCGATCAACCAGCCGCGCAGCAGCGTGAGCCGATTTGCGAGACCAAGATCGGGATAGGCGTCGGCGTCGAGTGTGAAACGATTCAGGTCGTGTCGTCGCAGGCTTTGCTGGCACACGAATCCCCACAACAACAGGGCCAGGAGCAGCCATTGGTCGACCGCAGACCAGCCCAGAAATACCCCCAGCGCCGTGGCGCAGACTGCAAGCGCGACGCCGCCGAGCAGGCCGATGCCCTGCAATTCCTGTTTCATGGTAGATGTTCTATGTCTGTGGTTGCTCATGCAGTGTGAAGCATGGCTTGTTTGGGCACAGGTGGGCAAATGAATTCGATGTCATCGAGCCTCAGGGATTGAGGCGCTCGATATCCGACGCCTGCCAGCCGCCCCCCAGCGCCTGATACAGACTGATGACGGTATTCAGTTGCTGCAGCTTCGCATCCAGGTACGCGTTGCGGCTGGAGAACAGCGTGTTCTGCGTAGTAAGCACGGTGAGGAAGTCACTCACGCCCTCCTCGTAGCGGACCTGGGCGATGCGGAACGATTCCTCTGCCGCGCCGAGGTTCTGGAGTGCCACGTCTACCTGTTCCTGCTGCAGTTGCATTGCACTCAGCAGGACTTCCACTTCATTGAAGGCGGCAAGCACCGTACGACGGTAGGTCGCAAGACTGTTCTCCATCGTCAGTCGCGAGCGCTCCAACGTGCGCGAGCGCTGGCCCGTATCGAGCAGTGTCTGCACGATGGTCGCAGCGGAATTGATGAACAGGTCGGGTGCCGCGACAAGTTCCGAGAGCGAGGTACTGCTGGCATTCAGACTGCCGGTGAGCGAGATGCTGGGAAAGTAATCGCTGCGGGCAATGTCCACACCGGCCACGGCGCTGCGCAGCTGAGCCTCTGCCTGCACGAGATCGGGACGTCGCAAAAGCAGTTCCGAAGGCAGGCCGGGTTGTACTTGCGGCGCCTCGATGGGCTGCAAGGTCTGTCCGCTCAGATTCAAGCCCTGCACGTTCTGTCCGGTCAGCAGCGCCAGAGAGGCACGGGCGGCGAGATCGCTCTGTTGCAGAGCGCGCTGGTTGGCCAGCTCCCGCTGCAGAGCGATGCGCTGCTGCAGCGCTTCGATGGGCACTGCCACGCCGGCCTCTACTCTGGCGTCGGCAATCTCACTGATCGCCTGCGCATTGCTGACGTTCTGCGCGGCAGCCGTGAGTTTGTCGCGGGTCAACAGCAACTGGAAATAGGTGGAGGCGGAGGTGCCCAACGTGGTCAGGGTCACGTCGGCCGTCTGGGCTGCTCGGGAATCGTAGTCGGCCAGGGCCTGCGTGTAGATGGCCGGTTTGCTGAGGATGTCGGTGTAACTGATCGCCGCCGTCAGCGCGAAGGGAGAGTCGGCATTGTTGCTTTCCCGCACGCCGTCGATGCGGCTCTGCCGGTAAGTGGCGTCAGTGCCCACCGTCAGACTGGCGCGGGGCAGCAGATTGAATCCCGCCTCACGCAAAGCGATCTGGGCCGCCAGCAGATTGCGCTGATTGTTGGCCAGATCCAGGTTGCCCGCCTGCACCTGCTCGACCAACGAGGTCAGCTCGGCATCACCAAAGTTCTGCCACCAGTCGCTTTCGGGCCATGTGATGTCGTTGGTGTCGGAGCGCGTCGTGAACGTCGCAGGCAAGTCGTCAGCCTCCAGTGCGGGAACCGGGCTCTGCAGCGCGCAGCCCGTCATGGCAAGCAGGAGCAGCGCGACAGCGACAGCGGAGAATGTCTGATTGATGGAACTCATGTGTGCATATTCCTATTCGTTGGCAAGAGCAACAACCGGATCCAGACGGGCAGCCTTGCGCGCCGGCGTGAATCCGAAAATGAGGCCGATGCCGGCAGCGCAGCAAAATGCCACTACGATCGGCGCGGTTGTGAATTCAACGGGCGCACCGACCACTCTGAGCAGCAGGCCAATGCCGATGCCAACGGCGATACCGAGGACGCCACCGACTGCAGAGACCACGATGGCCTCCGACAGGAACTGGGAAAGAATGTCGGATTGCCGCGCGCCGGTCGCCATCCGAATGCCGATTTCGCGCGTGCGCTCGGTGACCGACACCAGCATGATGTTCATCACGCCGATGCCGCCTACTACCAGCGAGATCGCGCCGATGGCGCCAAGCAGCATGGTGAAGGTGGCCTGTGAGGCAGATACGGTGTCGAGCAGTTCTGCGCTGTTGAAGACGCGGAAGTCCTGGGTGCCATGACGCACAGTCATGAATTCGACCAGGGTGTTTTCGGTTTCACTGATGCGGGAGATATCCTCAACAGCCACCGAGATGGAGCGGGCGAACTGCTGGCCGAACAAGCGCAAAGCACCGGTCTTGAGAGGGACGAAGACGGCATCGTCCTGATCGGAGCCACCGAAACCCGAACCTCCCTTGCGGGTGAGCACGCCGATCACCTGGAACGGCACGTTGCGAATCAGGATGTATTCGCCGAGCGGATTGCCACCATCGGGAAACATCCTGTCGGCCACGGTCGCCCCCAGCACTGCCACCGCCGTGTAGCGGTCGCTGTCCTCGCGAGTGAAGTACACGCCCTGGGAGAGCGGCCAGTTGCGGATCTCGGGCATGTTCGCGGAATTGGCCGTGACAGTGCTGGAGTAGTCCTGTCGTCCATAACGCACCGTGTAGCTGCCCTGTATCTCCGCCAGAGTGGCAATGACATTCGGCACGTTCTCCGTAATTGCATCGGCATCGTCGAATGTAAGAGTAGACGGCGAGGGGCCGCGTTGACCCTCGATGCGTGCTGGTTGCAGAGTGAGCATGTTGGTACCGATGGAGCTGATCTGATCCACGATCATCTGACTGGCCCCTTGCCCGATGGCCATCATTGCCACGACCGAGGCGACTCCGATCACAATACCCAGCAGCGTCAGAAACGTCCTGAAGACATTCGACGTGAGCGAGCTCATGGCCATCCTGATTGCCTCACCGATGCCGACCAGGGGCGAGGCGATGCGGCGATTCAGGAACATGTCACGTAATCTGGTGTTACCCGGTGCGGGTAGCTCTTCATCCACCGTTCTGCGATCACTGATGACCTGGCCGTCGCGGAACTCCACGACTCGGTCGGCATGCTCGGCCAGCGCAGGGTCGTGCGTGATGATGATGACGGTGTGTCCCTGGCGAGCGAGGTTCTTGAGAAGAGTCACGACTTCGGCGCCGCTTTGTGAATCCAGCGCGCCGGTCGGCTCATCGGCGAGAATGATGTTGCCCCCGTTCATCAGCGCCCGGGCGATGGACACGCGTTGCTGTTGCCCTCCGGACAATTGGCTGGGACGGTGATCCATGCGGTCGCCGATACCGAGGGAGGTCAGCAGTGCTTCGGCGCGGATGCGTCGTTCTTCTGCCGAGTATCCGGCGTAAATGGCAGGAATCTCCACATTCTGAATGGCGGTAGAGTGGGGCAGCAGGTTGTAGCTCTGGAACACGAAGCCGAAACCCTCGCGGCGCAGCCAGGCCAGATCGTCAGGTTCGAAATTGCGAATGTTTCGCCCGGCAAACAGATAAGTGCCACTGGTCGCCTTGTCGAGACAGCCGAGGATATTCATCATCGTGGACTTGCCGGAACCGGATTGGCCCACAATCGCAATGAACTCGCCGATGTGGATCTTCAAATCGACCCCTCGCAGCGCTCGGACTTCCACGCCGCCGGAAGTGACAAAGGTACGGGTAATATTCCGCAGCTCGATAACAGGGATATTGTCGGCGCTTTCGGCCGCCCGGGAACGCGCGCCGGAACCGCTGACGCCGCGCGGCACCCCGCTGTCCAGCGCGACTGCACTCATCGGAAAGCTCCTCCGAAACCGCCGACCGGGCTGAACCCCTGGCGCGATTGGTTTGCGGAAGCAGCGCTCTGCATGATGCCCGCCACCACCTGTTCACCAGCCTGCAAACCCGAGATGACTTCGGCGCTCACCCTGCTGGTGACGCCAATAACCACTTCCCGTTGCTGCTGCGTGCCGTCGGCAGCAACCACAGTCACTGTGGCGGGGCGCCGGGCTGGCGTATCGCCCATCAGCGTGGCTGGTCGGCGGTTCGGAGCACCCGGATTCGCCCCCGAAGTTCCGGCGGCGGGGCGGTTCGTCGGTGCCGCGCCTGATGTAGCGCCGGGTCGGGCGCCAGGCTCACCAAACGTCAGTGCGCCGACGGGAACAGTCAACACATCGCGTGCAGAGGCGGTGATGAAGAACACTTGCGCGGTCATCTCCGGCAACAGACTGCCATCGGAGTTGTCGACGTCGAACAGACCTGTATAGAGCACCACATTGTTTTCGATCACCGGCGTGGGCAGTATCTGCCGCAACTTGCCGAACCAGCGCCGACTCCCGCCGCTGAGCGTGGTGAAATAGATGTCCATGCCGATCTTGAGATTGCCGATATCCGCCTCGGAAATGCCGGTCTCGACCGTCATGGTGGAGAGATCGGCAATGCGCATGATGGTCGGTGCCTGCTGTGAGGCGTTCAGAGTGCGTCCCTCATTCATGGCGATGGATACCACCGTGCCGGCAATCGGAGCGTAGATGCGCGTGAATTCGAGTTGGGTCTCTTCCGAGGACAGGGTCGACCTGCTCTGGGCGATCTGCTTCTGCAACTGAGTCAGGTTGGACTCTGCCCCTGCCAGGTTGGACATGGCGGTATCGTAGTCCTGTTGGCTGGTGGCATTTGCCTTCATGAGGCGTTGCTGGCGCTCGGCATTGGACCGGGCGAGGTCGAGGCTGGCCTGCCGGGAACCGATCTGTGCCTCCAATGCCTCAAGCGCGGAGCGGCTGGCTGCCACACGGCTCTCCTGCGTACGTGCATCAATTTCTGCCAGCTGTTGGTTGGCCTCCACCTTGTCGCCGACCTCGACATGGATTTTTTCCAGCTGACCTGATACCTGCGCGCCGACATCAACATAGACGCTGGGTTTCAGGCTGCCCGCAGAGGAAATGGTGTTCTCGATGTTGCCGATCTCCACCGTCACCAGCAGGGGCTGATTCTGCTCCTCGCCATCGCCGCGGCTCTGATAGTAGTACCAACCGTATATGGCGAGGACGACCAGCGCTGCCATGATCCAACGTGATGAGCGTTTCTGGCGCCGACGGGGATTGATAAGGGGAGAGTTCTGTGACTCTGCCGTGGCGTCCTGCGGAGACTTCATGCGTATTTCCTTTCCAGAAAGAACAGGCAGAGAGTTTGCCTGCTGTCTGTTACGCAGAATGCCGCGCTATCCGTCTGCGGCCCCTGTGACAATACGCAATTAAAGTCAGGCAGCCTTCTCGACAGGACGTTCGATGAAGGGATCGCAGTAGATATTGCCGGACCTGGCGCCCTGCAGGAATATCTTCTTGCGCAGCAGATGCACCAGCTCCGGAGCTCCGCATAGATAGACTCGCGCCTGACCGATGGTTTCCCTGGGCAGGTGTCGCAGGATCACCTCATCCAACTTGCCGGTTTCGAGTGCACCCGGGAATGCCAGAGTCTCTTCCTGCGTGGCGTTAATGCAGGACGCGTGGTAGTGGAAACCGGGGTTGGCATCCGCCAGTGCTTGCAACGATTCTGCAAGATACAGGTCTCGGGCAGCGACGCCACCATGGAACAGGTGAATGGGGCCTTGGTGATCTTGTCGCAATGCCTCTTGGGCAATCCCATACAAAGGGGCCAGTCCTGTGCCGGTTCCCGCCAACAGGATTGGATAGTCTTCCAGTTCGGGATTGATATGGAAGCAACTGCCCGCAGGACCGCGCACATGCATGATCTCCCCGGGCTTGGCTGCAGAGAACAACCAGTTCGTGAAGACCCCGTGCGGCATATGTTGAATGTGCAGTTCAATATAACCATCTACAGCATAATTGTTGGCGATGGAGTAGCTGCGACTGATGCCGCCCGGGTTGGTCATCGTGAGGTACTGACCTGGAAAGTAGTCGAACATCGCACTGGCATCACAGGGCACAAGCGTGAGCTGGACGACTCTGTGATTCAGCGGCTCGATGCTGCGAATGGTCACCGTGACAGAGCACTCTTCCAGGGCTGGCAGACTGACCTCCACACTTGCCTCCGGCACCCACTGGCAGGCCAGGGCGAACCCTTGTGCCTGGAGTGTGGGCTTGAGAGATTTTTTCGCATTCTGTGTGGCATCACCACCGACTGATCTGATGAGGCATGCCTGACATACGCCTGACTTGCACGCATGGGGAATGCGCTGGTCGTGGCGTGTCAAACAATCGAGCACGCTTTCGTTTTCCCGCAGCGGATAGGCGACGGAATTGAATGTGACTGCTGGCATGGAGGATTACTCGCGATCAGAGATTGAGGACGTCGTCGTGGGTACTGGCTGCAATTGCCATGACGGCATCGATATCTTCCTTTGCCACATTCAGCTCCTGCAACGTGCCAGCCAGATGTCCGGCCACCGCATTGAAATGCTCCTCCTTCAGTTGCATGTGCTTGTGGGCTGTCCGCATGTCCTGGCCTGTGTAACTGTTCGGTCCACCGAAGGCCATGGTGAGAAATGCTTTTTGTTTGCCGATCTGTCGATCCATGTCCACCGAATCAAAAAAGTGACTGATCAGGTCGTCACCCAGTACGCGTCGGTAGAAAATATCCACTGCGGCGTCCACTGCGGCGGCGCCGCCAATTCGTTCGAATACACTGCTCATGCTGACTCCGTGTTAATGATGTATGTAAAAAGCATTATTAACGAAACAAGGATTCAGGTCAACGGCTTTCACGGAGTTTGTGCAGGTTTTACTGACGACTGAAAGCGATCAATTGCGGATTGTTCTTCACAAAATCGCTGAGATGGTATTGGCCCAGTGTGTCCATGAAGCTGATGTGAGCCAGGGACAGGACTTTTTTCAGTCCGCACATGCCGAGGATGGGGCAGGTGTTGGTCTGTTCGTCAAAGCACTCGACTATTTTCGAACTCTCGAACTGCATCACCACGTCCTTGATGTTGATGGTGGCCGGGTCCAGTGCGAGCCGAACGCCGCCATATCGACCTTGTGTAGTAGTGAGGTAGCCCAATTGTGAAAGACTGTGGACAACCTTTCTGAGGTGTTCCTTGGAGATACCGAAGGCGTCGGATATTCGACTGATGGTGACCGGTTCGTTCGCGGCGGCGGTATAGATCAGCACTCTGAGCGCGTAGTCGGTGTGTGTGGTCAGATGCATGTTGGGTCAATCTCCGGACGTCGAGGTGGTGATGGTGTTGGTGATGACAGCATGGCGTTTTCGAATTGAAAAAAAAGGCGCAGTGTGGTGCGCCCTTTTTAGTTCACTGCATGTAATCGACAATCAATCGTCGAGGAAGCTGCGCAGATGATCCGAACGGGTCGGGTGACGCAGCTTGCGCAAAGCTTTCGCTTCGATCTGACGGATGCGCTCGCGGGTCACGTCGAACTGCTTGCCGACTTCTTCCAGAGTGTGGTCCGTGTTCATGTCGATACCGAAGCGCATACGCAGCACTTTCGCTTCGCGTGCGGTCAGACTTGCCAGCACTTCCTTGGTCGCTTCACGCAGGCCCTCGTCGATGGATGAATCCACCGGTGAATCCACCGTGGAGTCCTCGATGAAATCCCCCAGATGCGAATCCTCGTCGTCGCCGATCGGCGTCTCCATGGAGATTGGCTCCTTGGCAATCTTCAGTACGCGGCGCACCTTGTCTTCAGTCATGTCCATGCGCTCGCCCAGTTCTTCGGGCGTAGGCTCGCGACCCTTCTCGTGCACCATCTGGCGGGAGATACGGTTGAGCTTGTTGATCGTCTCGATCATGTGCACCGGGATACGAATCGTGCGGGCCTGGTCCGCGATGGAGCGTGTGATCGCCTGACGAATCCACCACGTAGCATAAGTGGAGAATTTGAAGCCACGGCGAAATTCGAACTTGTCCACTGCTTTCATCAGACCGATGTTGCCTTCCTGTATCAAGTCGAGGAACTGCAGGCCGCGATTGGTGTATTTCTTGGCGATCGAAATCACGAGACGCAAGTTGGCCTCGACCATTTCTTTCTTGGCGCGGCGGGCCTTGGCCTCACCAATCGACATGCGACGGTTGATTTCTTTGATGTCGGCGATGTCGAGGCCGACATCATCTTGCTGCGAAATCAGGCGGCGCTGGGCGCGCAGGATTTCGTCGCGGTTGGCTTCGAGGCCTTTGGCGAACGGTTTCTTGCTGGCAATCTGCTTTTCGAGCCAGTCGAGATTGGTTTCGTTGCCGGGGAATTCGTCGATGAAGGTGCGGCGATCCATGCGCGCACGACGCACGCAGGCGTGCATGATGGCGCGTTCTTGTGCGCGGATGTCGTCTTGCACGCCGCGGATCTGGTTCAGGATGCCGTCGAACAGGCGCGGGGTGAGCTTGAAGATGGTGAACTGTTCGGCCAGCTCTTCCATGTTCTTGGCAAACGCCTTGCCTTCCGGACCGTATTTTTTCAGCGCGGCCTGGGTTTTCTGGTACTGCTTCTTGAGCGCGTTGAAGCGTTCGGCGGCGAGCACAGGGTCGAGGCCGGTATCGGCTTCGTCTTCGTCGTCGCTGTCACCTTCTTCGGCTTCTTCACCTTCTTCGCCGGCGGCCTTGGCGCCGGGCTTGCCCTTCACCAGTTCGACCACGACTTCTTCTTCAACCTCGGCGTCGGCGGCAGCGGCCACCGCAACAGCGGCGTTGCCATCGTCGTTCGGATCGAGATAGCCGGCAATCAGGTCGGCAAGACGGCGCTCGCCGGATTCGACTTTTTCGAATTCGGCGATGATGCCGGCCACCGCGCCCGGCCAGTAGGCCATGGCGTTGAGGACTTCGCGGATGCCTTCTTCGATGCGCTTGGCGATAGCGATTTCGCCTTCGCGCGTCAGCAGCTCGACGGTGCCCATTTCGCGCATGTACCTGCGCACGGGATCGGTGGTGCGGCCGGGTTCGTTTTCCACCGAGGCGAGCACGGCCGCGGCTTCTTCGGCCGCGACTTCGTCGTCGCTGGCGTCGGGGGTTTCCTCGAGCAGCAGGTCATCTTTTTCCGGCGCACGTTCGTGCACGGGAATACCGAGGTCGTTGACCATCTGGATGATGTCTTCGATCTGCTCGGTCTCGGTGACGGACTCGGGCAGGTGATCGTTCACCTCGGCATAGGTGAGATAGCCCTGCTCTTTGCCTTTGGCAATCAGTTCTTTGAGCAGGGATTTCTGCTTCTCTTTATCGGCGCTCATCGGGGCCCCTGTGGAATAGCAGCGGTTGTGCGGAAGGCCTGTGCAGCCCGGGTATTTGTGGCGGCTTGCAAGCCGGTATTCAAGGTCGGAACGGTAGTGGTGAACTGCCGGCGAAAGCCTTGAAACGCGGTGTTTTTGCGGGTGCCGTGACCGGGCTGGCGTCGGGCAAGCGGCGGATTATACCCGTGAGGGGGGTATCCAGCCAGCCAAGCCATGCGTTTCCGGCTGAAATGCAGGGAGAAAAATGCCGGGGGAGACGGCTGGCGGCGGCGGGTTTCAGCTTTCCTGGGGGGGGCGCCGCAGGGCCTCGATGGCCAGTTTGAGGCGGCGGATTTCGGTCAGGTCGCTGGTTTGTTGCAG
>JAUXNX010000003.1 GCA_030682575.1 Gammaproteobacteria bacterium | reverse complement strand
TCTGCACCGCCTGCCGCTGTGATAGCGCTGAAGCCCTGGTGCTGATTGCGGGTCATGGTGATGCCGCCGGTCAGCGTGAGAGTTTCAGCCGTAGTGACCTCACCGCTGTTCACGCCAGCGATGTTGGCGCCAGTAGTTGCCACAATCACGTCGGTGCCAGTGCCCAGGGCATAGGTACCCGTGACCGTCAGACCACCAACCGTCACGGTCTGGTCGCTGCCGTCAGCGCCATTGACATTGGTCGCCGCCGCTACCGTGATGTTGGAGGCGCCCACGATGTTGTAGGTCTCGACGCTTGATGCAGCCGTGACGGTACCCGCAGTAGTCAGTGTGATGGAGTCTGCACCGCCTGCCGCTGCGATAGAGCTGAAGCCCTGGTGTTGATCGCGGGTCATGGTGATGCCACCGGTCAACGTGAGAGTTTCAGCCGTGGTGACTGCACCGCTGTTCACGCCAGCGATGTTGGCTCCGTTGGTTGCCACAATTACATCGGTGCCAGTACCCAGGGCATAGGTCCCGGTGACCGTCAGGCCACCAACCGTCACAGTCTGGTTCGTGGCATCCTCGCCATTGACATTGGTCGCCGCAAGCACCGTGATGTTGGAGGCGCCCACGATGCCGTAGGTCTCGATACCGGCCGCTGCCGTGAATGTGTCAGCTTCAGTGACGTTGACGGTCTGGCTGTTCGTTGTGTTGCTGAACGTGACCACGCCGTTCTGAGTCCCATTGAGGGAGATTGCTACTCCGTTGGCATTCTGGAAGTCGATGACGACGCCACCGTTCAGACCCGTGTTACCCGCAATGTTGGTGCCGTTGACCACCCGGACAACATCATTGGTGTCGATGCCCGTCCAATCACCGGTATACGTACCGCTGCCGAGCGTGAATGTTGTCACGCCCGCACCAGTCTCTTCGATCACTTGCGCCAGATGTCCAGCTGCGGTCCCGAGAGTCACGTTGGAGCCTGCAACCACTGAGTACGTACCAATGCTGGCTGCGGTACTGATCGTGCCGGCGTCGCTCAGGACGATGGTGTCATTACCGCCACTGCCGGTAATGCTGCTGAAGCCGTTGTGTTGCGCCACAGTCATCTCGAGAGTGATAGCGGCCGCAGCTGTCATGTCCAACGGAATGGCACCGAGGGATTCACCGTCCGCCGCTTCACTGATATCGGCAGACTCAGTGACCACCAACGCAGTGATGCCGGAAATATCCAGATCGCCGTCGCCAACAGCGGCGCCGATAGTGAACAGGTCGCTGAGAATCGCGCTGCCGGTGATTGTGGAGTTGAAGTTGGCCGGATCAACGTCCAGATCCGCCAGTGCCTGCAGCACCTGGGGCGCAGTGCCATTGATTGCGGAAATGGCGGCGAGCGCTGGACTCATTACACCGTTGCCATTGAGGGTGCCAGTGGTTTCAGCACGTATCGCTGTGATGTCAGTGGCCACCGCAACACCAGTAAGGTTCACGTTGAAGTCAGTCGCCAGAATATTGATACCTGAAGACTGCACCGCTGTTTTCACATCGGCAACAGTGCCAGTAAGCGTCGTGAGCTGTGCGGTGACCGTACCGGTCGTCTTGGCGTCGATGGAGTTCAGGACGATAGCGCCAACGGCTGTCGTCGTGTTCACCACGTTGCCCACCAACTGTGTGAACGTATTCAAAGTCACCCCCAGACTCACCAGGGCACGACCTGAAGGAATCACCAGCACGCCAACATCAGCCGCCGTAACGACGACGTCATCGCCACCAGCGTTGAATGTGAGATTGCCGTCGGCCAGGACCATCGTGATGTTCCCGGTACCACCACTGATGGTCCAGGTGTTGCCGCTGGTGAACACAACAGACAGTTCAGCTGCCGGCATCGTGATCGTGTCGCTGCCAACCTCTACGGCTGTGATGCCGGTAAGGGTGATGGAGTCGGTAGTGTTATTGCCACTGTCGCGCCAGGTGAACACACCCGTACCCGCATTGAAATGCCACTCGCCAGCAGCATCCACATCACCGGCGCTGGCTTCAGGGTTGACGTTCAGGGCCGCAATGGTATTGGACGGGTCGATGTTGATGACATCGCCTGGTGCCACTGTGAGGCTTGAGCCAGTGGTGTAGCTGTTGGCAAGGCCGGCAGTCACGGCACCGGTAGTCTTGGTCAGAATGGATTCAATAACTGCCGCAGCCGTGGAGCCGGTGACTGTCACCGTTTCGTTGCCAAGGCCGGTGAAAACATCGGCATTGTAAACAGCCAGCACATCGACAGAACTGCCGCTGATGCTGGAAACGGCACTCGCGTTGATGCTGCCGGAGGTATTTTCCTTGATGGTCACCAGATCGGCCGCAGCCACAGCACCGGCGTCCACTGTCACCGCGACAGACCCGGTCACGTAGGCGCTGGCAGCCAAAGCCGCCGCTGTGCCGCTGACTGTTGTAGCGGTAATGGTGCCCGATGTCAGAGCGTCCACACTTGCCAACTGAGCCAGTGTGGCGGAGTTGGTAACCGTGACGTTGACACTGCCAGTGACATAGCCGTCATCGTTGTCGAGCAGATTGAGGATCGTGTCGGCGATGGCGGTATAGGTGACAGTGCCCCAGAGGTCATCGATCTGCGCCAACTGCGCAAGGCTGGCGACACCGCTCACGGTGACGTTGATGTCGGTGCTGTCGTAGGCCGTGTCGCTGGCCAGGTTGGTAGCGGTGTCGACGACCGTCGTGGGCGTGACGGTGCCCCATACGGAATCGATAGTCTCCAATTGGGCGATGGATGCCCCGCCACTGACAGTCACGTTAACGGCAGTGCCGATGTAAGCAGAAGCCGAGGCAGCGACAAGATTGGTAGCGGTATCATCAATGCTGTTGAAGCTGACGGTGCCCCACGCGCTGTCGATGGCAGTCAACTGGGCAATGGTCGCCGCGCCAGAGACTGTGGCGTTCACAGTAGAACCGATGTAGTCACCGCTTGAAGCGCTTACCAGATTGGACGCTGTATCAGCGACTGCCGTCGGCGTGACTGTGCCCCACACGGCATCGATGGTGGTCAACTGCGTGATGGTGGCAGCCGTAGTGACTGTGGCATCGATCGTGGTGATGGCGAAGTCAGAGTTGGTGTTGGCCAGGAAGTTGGCCGCAGAGTCGACTATAGTGCTGGCAGTGACTGTGCCCCACAGCTCATCGATGGCATGCAGTTGTGCGAGCGTGGCGCCACCGGTCACAGAAACGTTATAGTCGGTGCCTTCGAAATTGGAATCCGAGGCCTCGTCCAGATTGGCTGCCGCATCCTCCACGTACATGGACCTGACGGTTCCCCACAACTCATCCAGTTCGTTGAGCTTGGCAATGGACACGGTACTGCTGCCGATTATCAGGTTGACTGCAGTACCTTGGTAATCTGTACCAGTGCTCTCAATTGCGCTAAGCGTATCATCAATGGTGGTGGGGGTAACGGTGCCCCACAGAGAGTTGATGGTCCCCAGTGTGGAGACACTCGCTGCGTCTGTCACGGTAACGTTGATGGATTCAGAGGCATAGGACACGTTGGAGTCGGAAAGATTGGTGGCTGAATCAGCCAGCGTTATCGTGACGGTGCCCGCCACCGATACATCAATGCCGTCGTACTGCGCCAGCGACAGGCCGGTCAGAGTGACATTTCCATCACCCGTAATCTCGATACCGTCAAGCGCGTCAGCATCTTCTGCTTCAATCACCAGAGTCTGACCAGCTGCCAGATTGATGATCTTGTCTTCAAGGTCAGTCACCGTCGTGCTTGCGTTGATGCCGCCTCTGGTGAAAGTGGCAACACCTGTGGTGATTGCCACGCTGATGTTGCCGGTGGCGGTACCACCGAAGGTGACTGTTCCCGTATCAAGATTGACGCTGACCGTGAATGTCGTGGGCGTAGAGCCACCGCCACCGCCGGGTGGTGGCGTTGTAGTTCCCCCTGGAACCGTTCCGGGTACAGCGCTGGTGACCGCATCGGTCAGAGCGGTGCCGGTGAATCCGTTGATTGCATTGTCAAAATTGTTGCCGCCCGTGGCACCGGTTGCCAATGCATTCGTGGCACTGCCCTGGGCTACCACCGCTACCTTGGCCAGATTCGTGATGTTGGAGGCATCGGCGGCGGCAGTATTGCTTGCGCCGGTCACCTGAGCGATTTGGCCTCCCTGACCTACCAGGTTGGCCGCCCCTGCTCTTAGCGCCGCGTCTTCAATCAAATCGGTCAGGGTAGACACGCTTGTCAGTGACAGCGCACCGCTGGAGCCGCCGATCGCGGCAGCCAGGGCCTTGGCAACTGCGTCGCCGGCCCCTGCCAGATCATCAGCTCCCTTGGAGGCATTGATCGCCGCGCCTGCCTGTGTCAGGACGTTGGCAAGTTGCAGGGCTGTCTTCTGGATTGCCAGCGCTGCGTCTTTCGCCGCCTGACTGGCAGCAGTATCTCCCAATACAGCCAGCGGATCGTAAGTGAGCAGGTTGACACTCGCGGGCAGCCCCAGTGCACTTTGCATCTTGGCGCTGGCCGCTTCAATGGAGTCGGCCTGTCCGCTGTCTACCAGAGCCTGCAGGATCGTGGTCAAGGGGTTGACGACCGTGCTACCCGACGGCGCAGTCAATACGCCCAGGAAAGGCTGGTTGGTCATGATATCGATACCGCCGGAGGCGATGATCTTGCCGCTGGCAGCATCGGGAGGCAATGTGTAATTGCCGTTGTCGTCGGTGGTGGCACTCCACTCGCCGTCATCGAGCTTGCCGTTGCCATTCGCATCGATGAACACCGTGGCGCCTTTCACGTAACCGTCCACCACAGCACTGTTGATACCGTTGGCACTGAGATTGGCAACGAGGGCATCAAACCCTGCAAAACCGGTGTTGAGACTCGACTGGCTGGAGCCGATGTTCTGCAGCAGATTCTTCACAGCAATGTTGATTGCCTGACCATTGAAGAAGTCAGACTTGCCTGTCAGGGCCAGATCGGCGAGGAACTCATATGCCGCTTCCGCGCGGTTGTTCAGTATCTGACCCACACTGTCAGTTCTGTCCATCACTGCAACAAATGCTTCAGCCCAACTGAGTTGGCCGCTGGTCAGGGCATTGGCAAGTGAATTGGCATCGTCATCGCTGAGCACGATACCAAGGCCGTTCATGGCGGCAGCCTTGATGGTGGCGGCAGTCCCGCTGGCAGCGGCCAATCCGCCCATGTACTCGTTGACCAGTTGCACCATCGGGCCGTAATTCTGGTTCTCTATCAGGCTCTCCAGCCAAGCCAGTTCGGACGCATTGGCGGCCCGTCCGGTTGCGATGATGGCGACTTCCTGCAGTAGTTTTTGCAATGTTGAGTCTGACATTTGTAACTCCTTGATTGGGTGCCTGAGCGCGGTGACGCTGTAATTGTTTTTCGAAATGTCTGGGTTTGCGGTTATTCCATGTATCTACAGTGTGGCTAAAGTGTGGCTAAAATTTGCTCAGAACATGGTGGCTTGGTGCCAAAAAACCATGTCCCGGATAATGCGGGGAAGGCCAACGCTAACCCAAAACAGAAATAAAAACCATCACAGACTGTAACTTTATCCTCTTTGTCAATGGAGGATATACCTGATTCACAAGACAGAATTTATGCATCAACTTTGCAGGGGGAGGGGTATGCGTCGGAAAGCAATTGCCTCTGTCAAATCACGCAGTTCGATCTGGTCGTGATCTTCAAGATCGGCAATGGTGCGGGAAATCTTCAATATTCGATGACACGCACGAGCAGACAGACGCAATTTGTCCACGGCATTTGCCAGCAATTTCTCGCTGGCGGAGTCCAACTCACACAGCTCTTCCATGTCGGGATTACTCAGATCGCTGTTCAGTTTCCCGCAGCGCGCCTTCTGCAGATTGCGACAACGCATGATCCTGTTGCGTGCCACTTCGCTCTCGGAAGGTTCGGATAAAGCCTTGCGCCGATTGTCCGGCGCAGCCATCGCGCGAAGTTCGTGGTGAGCAATGCGCGGCACATTGACAATCAGATCGATGCGATCCAGCAAGGGGCCAGATATCTTTTCCAGATAACGCTGCACGCTCTCCGGCGTACATCGGCAGCGCCCCTCAGCGTCTCCATGATGGCCACACTTGCAGGGGTTCATCGCCGCTACCAGTTGAAAGTTGGCGGGCAGTTGCAGCCTGTAGTTGGCGCGGGCAATGGTGATCACACCGGATTCCAGCGGCTCGCGCAGGACCTCAAGCACGCTGCGGTGAAACTCTGCGAGTTCATCAAGGAACAACACACCACGATGGGCAAGCGTCACTTCGCCGGGACTGGCCTGCGCTCCGCCGCCTACCAGTGCAACGCTTGTCGCCGTATGGTGAGGCGCACGGAACACCGGTTGCATCCAACGACTCGTGTCAATGGGCTGCTTCGAGATGGACTTGATGGCGGCCGCTTCCAGCGCCTCCTTCTCGTCGAGCTGCGGCAACAGCGACGACAAACTGTTCGCCAGCATGGTCTTGCCCGTGCCAGGTGGACCAACAAACAGAATGTTGTGGGCACCCGCTGCGGCAATCTGCAATGCACGCTTGGCAACGTGCTGACCTCTTATTTCGCTCAGGTCTGTTTGCACCCTTATCATGGGTGGCCGTGCGGCCGCCTCATCGAACTGGCAGGGGGTCATGCCGTTGCCACCCAGCAGATGTTTGCAGACATCCAGCAGGTGACCCGCCCCAAAGGCTTTTACGCCGCGCACAAGGCTGGCCTCGACACTGTTGACCGCAGGCATGATCAGCGTGCGATCGTTGTCTCTGGCAGCCAGTACAGCAGGAAGCACACCATGTACTGAACGTATGGCACCGGTCAGAGCCAGTTCGCCGAGTATTTCGTACTGGGCGAGCTTTGCCGCCGGTAACTGTTTCGACGCAGCGAGGATGCTGATGGCAATGGCGAGGTCGAAGCGGCCACCACTCTTGGGCAGATCAGCAGGGGCCAGATTGATGGTGATGCGTCTGGTGGGAAATTCGAGGTTGGCATTGAGGATGGCGCTGCGTACCCGTTCCCGACTTTCACGCACAGCCGCCTCGGGCAGCCCGACAATGGCAAGACTCGGCAGACCATTGGAGAGATGGGTTTCCACCGTGACCAGTGGAGCGTCGATACCAATATTTGCGCGCGAATAGACAATCGCCAGAGACATGCATCCATCCTTGGAAGAGTTGAGGGCAGGGCCGCACTGTTGTGGGGCTGTCCTTCTACTAATAGATGACGATCAGTGGATTGGCAAGGAAGGCGCCGATGGCCTCAGGTCAGCACAGTGTTGCGGGCGAGAATTGACTGGATGTGCTTGTCCACGAAGTCTTCCTGGCTCAGCAACTTCTTCAGGTCCTCGAAGGTCACTGGTTTGCTGAAGAAATACCCCTGCACCTGATCGCACTTGTTCAGGCACAGAAATTCAACCTGGTCTGCAGTCTCGGCACCTTCCGCGATCACCTGCATGTTCAGACTGTGGGCCAGATTGATGATCGCCTTGACGATGGTGGCATCGTCCTCATTGGTGGTGACACTGCCGACAAAGGAGCGGTCTATCTTGAGCACGGAGATCGGTAGCCGCTGAATGTGGGCGAACGAGGAATAGCCGGTGCCGAAGTCGTCCAGGGAGATGTCGATGCCCAGCTCGCTCAGCTTGCGCAGGCTTTCATCCACGGCCTGACCCTCGATCATCATCGTCGTCTCGGTCAGTTCGAATTCCAGACGCCCCTCTGTAATCGCCTGCTTGCCAAGGATGTTGGCCACGGTCTGTACAAAATTCTTGTCCTGAAACTGTTTGAACGAGACATTCACAGCCAGTTGCACGTCGTGATGCCCCT
This sequence comes from Gammaproteobacteria bacterium, assembly GCA_030682575.1. GTDB lineage: Bacteria > Pseudomonadota > Gammaproteobacteria > Pseudomonadales > Pseudohongiellaceae > UBA5078. The sequence continues at coordinate 263,816 of JAUXNX010000003.1, read as the reverse complement.
TGATGGCCAGCTCATTCAGATCCTTGCAGGCATGGTGAATGATCCAGTAACCCAAGGGCACAATGAGTCCACTTTCCTCGGCCACCGCAATGAACTCACCCGGCGGCAGCAGGCCGCGGGTAGGATGGCGCCAGCGCACCAGACCTTCTGCGCCGACGATGCGGTTGCTGTTGATGTCGATGCGCGGCTGATAATGCAGTTCGAACTCTTCGCTGCGGATGCCCCGGCGAATCTCCGCTTCCAGTCGCAGGATCTTCTGCGCCGAATCCGTCATGTCGCGGGTGTAGAACTGGTAGTTGCAGCCCTTTTCAAGTTTGGCGATGCGCATGGCCATGTCGGCATTGGAGAGCATGGCGTCCACGGAGATGTCGGTCTCCTTGTTCATCGCAATGCCCATGCTGACGTTCATGCGCACCGCATGCTGCGCCACCGGGAATGGCTTGGACATGGCGTGGATGATCTTCTCGATGCGGACACGACACTCGGTTTCAACCGACCCCATGACGTTCTGGAAGACCACGGCGAACTCGTTGCCACCGATACGGGCCACATGCTGATGGGGCAACAGGCACAGGCGGATGCGCTCCGCGATAAGCTGGATCAGCGCATCACCCGCGCCCTGCCCGTAGGAAGCATTCACTTTCTTGAACTGGTCAACGTCGATCAACAGCAGTCCTACGCATTCGGGCGTCTTGGCATCGGCCAGAATGAGCGAGAGTTTCTCGCGGAATTCCTGCCGATTGCTGAGGCCGGTCAGAGGGTCTGCATTGCCTCCCTCAGATGCACCAGCCTCGACCAACGTCCGCATGGCAGGCGGCTTGCCAGTCACAAACTGAATGGCGCGGTTCAGCGTCAGCGAGCTCAATGACGAGCGCAGCAGGATGTCGGAGTTGCCTCTTTCGATCGCGGCGCGGTCAGAACTTTCCGGTGCCTGATCGGTCAGCATGATGACGGGAGCGGTGGATTGCTGGCGGGACAGCTCGCCGAGGATGGCGCGGCGGGTTTCTGATCTGGACACCAATCCCCAGATAATCAGTTGAAATCTGCTGACGATAGTGGACGCCAGGACAGACGCATCAGCCTGACACCAGGATAATTGATGAACTCCCTCTTCAATGCCTTTCAGCAGATGCTCGATCTTCTTGAACTCGGCATCCTGTTCGGCAATCAGCAGTATCCGCACTGCACAACTCCACGACTGGAACAATACAAATACTGTTATCGGCACCATGTCCTGATTTCTTCACCCTTTGCGAAATAAACTCAAATGGATCAGGGATTGGTGCTGGGTGTCATATATAATCATGTGCGAATTTGACTACATGCAAACAATCTTGATGCGAGTCTGTCTATCCGCTCCGTCCAAAGCGACTCTTCTGATGCGACCTTTACGTGAATCGACTTAATCCCCGCCAGCTGGAGGCGGTCAAATATATCAGCTCTCCTTTGCTCGTACTAGCCGGTGCGGGCAGCGGCAAGACCAGCGTGATCACGCAGAAGATCAACTATCTGATCAATGAGTGTGGCTATCCTGCCCATAAGATTGCTGCTGTCACTTTCACGAACAAGGCCGCACGCGAGATGAAAGAGCGTGTTGGCAAACTTGCTCAAGGGCCCGATGGTGCGAGCAATACACGCGGTCTGACGATCTCGACTTTCCATCATCTCGGCCTGACCATCATTCGCAGAGAGCATGCAAAGCTTGGTTTCAAGTCAGGCTTCTCCATTTTCGACAGCCAGGACAGCATGGCGCTGCTGAAGAGTCTTTTGCACAAGGACACCGAACTTGGCGATGATCAGCTCAAGGCAATTCAGAACACAATTTCAAATTGGAAAAATCAACTGGTGATGCCGGATCAGGCAAATCTGCTTGCGGCCGATCCTGAGCAGGTTTTCGCAGCGCGCGTTTACACACAATACCAACGCCATCTCAGCGCATTCAATGCTGTGGATTTCGACGATCTTATTCTGTTGCCCGTCATGCTCCTGCAGACACAGAGCGATGTGCTGGAGCGCTGGCAGAATCGCATTCACTATCTGCTTGTTGATGAGTATCAGGACACCAACACCGGGCAGTATCTGCTGGTGAAATTGCTGTTGGGGCCGCGCAATGGTTTGACGGTAGTGGGCGACGATGACCAATCCATTTATTCGTGGCGTGGTGCAAAACCAGAGAACATGGTGCAACTGGAAAAGGATTACGCCAGCCTGAAGGTTATCAAGCTGGAACAGAATTACCGCTCCAACAACAACATTCTTACAGCGGCAAATACTCTGATTGCCAACAATCCTCACCTTTATGAAAAGAAGTTGTGGAGCCAGCTTGGTGTGGGCGATCAGATTCGCGTTATCACTACGCCGAATCAGGATGCAGAGGTGGAAAGGATCGCCAACGAAATTCTCAGCCTTTGCGTGAACCAGCGTCTGCGCTTCAGAGATTTTGCCGTGTTGTATCGCGGCAATCACCAGGCGAAGGCGCTGGAGATTCAACTGCAGGCGCATCAGATTCCCTATCAGATTACAGGTGGCACCTCGTTTTTCTCCCGGACAGAAATCAAGGACATCATGGGCTATCTTCGTCTCATCGTGAATCCTGATGATGACAATGCCTTTCTGCGTGTGATCAATACGCCGCGACGCAAGATCGGCCCTTCAATTCTGGAAGGGCTGGCCAATTACGCGACGGAACGTCAGATCAGCCTGCTGCGTGCCTGCAGTGAGGTCGGCCTCGGTCAGTTCCTGCCTGCCAACAAACTCGAAAGACTCGTGAAGTTTTCGGAATGGGTTTCACATACCACGGAACGGTCGCAACGCGGCGACAGCATTGCCGCCATCCGCGAAATGATCAGTGACATGGATTACGAGGGTTGGCTGCATCAGAACAGCAATTCGCAACCCGCCGCCGAGCGCGCCATCGCCAATGTGGAAACGTTGATCGAGTCGTTGCAGAAGAGTCTCGCCAAGAGTGAGGAGGACGACGGTGATTCCGACATCGAAAGCGCGATCAACAAACTCATTCTGCGCGATCTGCTGGAGCGTCAGGAAGAGGAGGACATCAACAACCAGGTGCAACTGATGACATTGCATGCCGCCAAGGGACTCGAATTTCCCTACGTGTTCATCATGGGCATGGAGGAAGAGTTGCTGCCACACCGCAACAGCATCGAGAGCAACGACATTGATGAAGAACGCAGGCTTGCCTATGTTGGCATCACGCGGGCACAGAAGGGGTTGACCTTCACACTGGCACGCAAGCGCAAGCAATATGGCGAAACGGTCTCCACCACTCCCAGTCGCTTTCTCGATGAATTGCCGCAGGATCTGCTGGATTGGGAAGGTAGAGGGGATTCGACACCGGAGCAGAAGCAGGAGAAGGCAGCGGCGGCGATTGCAGGACTGAAGGATCTGTTCGGAAGCCAATGAAAAAGGGCTCCGCAGAGCCCTTCTTCGACAACGGCAGTAAAGCTTAGCTTACTTGCTGTTATCTACCATGTACTGAACCAGTGCGCGCAGGTCGTCGTCGGTGCAGGTAAAGCACAGACCCTTGGCTGGCATGACGCCGTTCAGGCCATTGATAGCATTGGCTACCACTGTTTCAAACCCTTTCTCCAGACGCGTTGACCAGGCTGCTGCATCACCCACTTTCGGGGCACCTGCTGCGCCGCTGTTGTGGCATGCGAAACAGCTCTGCATGTACACGCGCTCTGCCTCGAAACCATCGGACAGTGCAGCCAGTTGCATGGCGCCGGTGTCAGCAGAAACGGAGCCTGACATGGCAGCCAACATGGAAATCGCACCAATCTGTGCGACACGGGACTTTATCACTCTTGCGAAATTCACCACGTCATACTCCTAATTACTGTTACTGATATAAACACCGCTACAAAGTCAGGCTAACAGGCAGAACCTGAACCATTCATGAACAAATACTACTGCCCCTGAGACAGCATGTAATCCACAAGCGCCGCCATGTTTTCGTCAGTGCAGGTCATGCACATGCCACGAGGTGGCATCGCGTTGATGCCGGTGATGGCATTCTGAACTATGGTGTCACGACCCTTGGCTGCGACTCTCGCGGCCCATTCCGCTGCGTTGTCCAAACGTGGCGCCCCGGCAACTCCGGGTGTGTGGCACATTGCACAGCTCTGGGTGTATTGGGCCGCCGCACTGAATTCGGCTGTGGCTGCCTGGGCCAGAACCATTGGGGCTGCGCCTCCGGCACACGCCTGACCTGCCAGACAAACTTCACCTATCGGCTTCATGCGCTCGGCTACCAACTGATCGCTTGACTGCGCGGCAATTGAACCAGCGAACACAACACCAAGTGCCAACATGCTGAATCGTGCAATACGACGGATACTGCTACTGAATACTGACATTCCAAACTCCTCATGAATTGACCAACCGAGACTCGCAGGCGCGCAGAGTACCCACCAGAGGAGGGATTTCCACGATCCGGACACACACATGGTTGCGAGATGCGCGGGATTATACCGGGTAATCGCTCAGGGAGTCACGACCAGACTTATGGGCTCCTCATGAAAATACAGCTCGCCGGGGTTTTCATTGACACCATAGCCCACAAGGAAGCCTACCGTGATCTGGCTGAATCCCATCTGCGCGGCAACGGCATTACTGAGAATATCCACTGTCTCGATACTGCCCAGCACCTTGCTGGTGGCAATGGGAATCGAGGCAGACTCGGACATCAGCGGCACAAAGCCGTTGAGCGGATGCTTTACCAGAATATTGCCATCGTCCAGTAGCGCGGCCACCACGATGAAGCCAGGTTTGTTGCGATGAAGGGGATCTATCGTGATGCGACCCACCACATCGAACTTCTGGGTAGAGGTCACTGCGTTTCTGTAGGACTGACCATTATTGATGGTCACACCCCCGGAGAATATCGCCGCAGTGGTGCCACCCAGAAAACTGGTCTTGCGGCCCTGAGTCAACAATGTGCTGCTCTGATAGCTCGCCGTCAACTGGTAAGGACCTGATTTACCGAGGCACTTCGTGGGACTGACGAACGTATTGGCGAGTACCGCATAGGTTCCGGCTGCCAATGTCCGGTTGATGCTGGAGTTGCAGCCCTGCCCGCCGTCATCAATCTCTATTACCTGTGACTTGCTGTTCATCAACACCAGCACCGAATCCAGGGACGGCGAAGTCATGCTCAGACTGACCTGCGTAGTCTGCTGCAGTTCGAGCTGGTAAACGTCCACCAGGCTGGTGTCTGTGCCGCCAGCCATCAGTGTTTGCACGGTACAGTCTCCACTCTGAAGCTGCCCGGACACGCTGCCGAAGTCGAGTCTGGCGACAGGGCAATTGGTGAATCCCCCGTAGAGCCTGTTGGCGCCATCGATATCATCGGCTTGCAATGTGAAGGTGCTGCCGATCGAGGGGCGCATGATGGCTTGTGGGCTGTTGGAATGACCCAGGCCGATCACATGGCCCAGCTCGTGCAATGCCACTCTGGTGAAGTCGGTGGCATTGGTTGTGCCACGGATCGGACCGTCGTAGATATCGAAGACAAGGTTGCGGTTGAACACAATATCAGCCTCTTCAATATCCCAACTGCCCAGCCGATTCGACTCCGTGTACACAAGGGTAACTGCAAGAACATTCGCTCCGTAATTGTTGCCACAAACAGAGCTGGTGAAATCAACACCGTTCAGCCCGTCACCGTTGCCGGCGGGAAAGTCACTGTTCGGCGAGGAACTGCTGCGATACCCCGCGCAGGGATCGCGGTAGGAAGCAATGCTGTCAAACGTGAACAATGTGTTCCTGTTCCATTCCTGCATCGCACTCTGCAGAGCCTGACTCCAGGATACCCCGCTTGGGGAAATGCCAGGCATGCCGGTATGGATATGTGTGGACGCGCTCGGCCACCGGGTGCCATTGATGTCATAGCTGTAGGCCGACATGGTGGATGCAACAATCGCCGCAGCAACAATCCATTTCCTCATTTCCTGCGCACACCTCTCATTGCTGCGATGCCACTGTGCTGCGTACGTGATCCTTGAATTCTTCGGCACTCAGACCACGACTCAGTCGGTTGGCGATTCCCGCCCCTTGCACAACCACACCTTTGGCAACTCCCTTGCTGAACTCATTGCTCATGGCTGCCGTCACTGGCGAGGCGGGATCAAGCGCCAGAATGGGTTCGTGATCCGCAGTGGTGACGACGCTGCCACCGCCTGCAGTCAACTCGATCAGATAATGTCCCTGCGCCCAGCCTACCAATGGATTGACCTGTGCACTCATCAGTGACTCGACAAAATAGAAGCCGGTTTCGCCAACCTCCGGCAGTTCCATATCTGTCACCTGCAGACGCCGGGTGCCGACCTGGCCACCCAGAAAACTCAGCTCGATTTCGTCCAGCGCATAGTCACCCTTGAGTATGTCAATGACCGCAAAGACGACGAACGTGTGAATCATGCCATCTGGCACCATCCGCGATTCAACGGACAGAACCCGCCCCTCGAACACCAGCTCGGCATTCTCCACGACTTCGGCGAAGCTCATCTGCAGGACGGTGCTGGCGTGCAGTGGTGCAACGGCCCACACAACACACAACAAGACGATTGTTCTGAAAAATTTTCGCAGTGGAGATTCGAATCTGCTCATCTTTTGATCGCTCATGGCATGGTTTTTTGCTGAATGACCTGACCCTTGTTACGGCCAAGTATGTCACATAATTCCAACAGTCGCGTGACTTGCCCGGCAAAACGCGCGGAGGTCGTCAAACTCAAGAAATCATGTTGCTGGCCGCTGTCATGGGGGTATTTGCACTACTTCACTAACGGCAGGATGTCATGATTTCATTGCGCGGTGTTTGTGTTTTCATCCTTCTGGGCTGCAGTCTGTCAGCCAGGGCGGGCGTTATTGAATTCACGGCAACCACCTTTTCCGGGCCGGAGAATGTCACGCCCATGACCGTTGTTACAGTCAGTCGCACCGGCGTTGTTACCGCAGCCGCCACTGTTCTTGTCACCTCCGCCAACGGTACTGCAATGGCCGGCGCCGATTACACCGCTGTCAATACAACACTGCGCTGGAGTGCAGGCGACGGTACCAGCAAGACCGTGAACATTCCGATTACGGACGACAGGCTTGTGGAGGCGGACGAGACTCTGACCCTGACTCTGTCAGCAGTGACTGGCGACACTCTCGGTGACAACATCAGTGCTACCGTCACCATCACGGACTACGAGCAGGGCGCGTTGCAGTTCTCTGCGTCCCAATACCAGGTACGCGAAAATCATGGTGCGGCCTTGATTACCATCTCTCGAATCAATGGCAGCCAGGGTGAAGTAACGGTCAACTACGCCACCAGCAACAAGACGGCGACTGCACCTGAATACTACATCGCGAAATCCGGCACGATTACCTTTGCCGAGGGTGTTACCAGTTGGACGTTCCCCATCACCATCATCAACAACAGCGTTGGCCAGACGGACAAATCCTTTGGCGTGACACTGTCGACTCTGACGGGTGGCGCTGTGGCCGGGGAGCACATGACCACGACTGTCACTATCATCAATGACGATACGGACTTCACACCAAGCCTGACCAGGATTGCACCCGTGCGGGCAGGCGTCACCCAACCAGCCGTGCTCAATCTTTCCCAGCCCTCGCCGTTCAACACCACTACCACGTTGCTGCAGTCAATCAACCGCATACCCGAGCTGGCCATTACATTACTCTCTGCGATTCAGAGCACGACGGGGGTCATGACCATCGCGGTGGGTGGCACAACCTTTCACATGCTGCCATTGCGTGCCACACAGGTGCCAACCTCCACCACACCAGCAATCTATCTGAACCCTGACTTCAGTGGCCGCATGGTGACGGACACATCCTTGCAGATTGAGTTCCAGCCCGCGCTTGCCGCAATTGATGTGCTGCAAACCCAGCTCACAGCTTTCCAACTGCCCAGGCTCACCATCACCACTCAGGGCAATATCACTGTGCAGCGCCTGCAGGGCCCACCCCCTCTGGATCTGGGCGATGATGGAAAACTGGTGATCAACAACTCCTTCTACGATCGCTTCAACATGCGTCCTTCCATTGTCACCACGCCTGCTGCGGCGGGGTCGAAGGTTGGTGTGCATTTTCACCCGCATCCACATCCAGGGCTGCCGAACGAAGTCTATCTTCGCGTGGTGTACAGCAATGCCAGCCAGTTGCGCGAACAACTGCTGACCTCCGCTCCCGTGATAGCAGAGGAGTTGAAGGAAGAGCTGCTGGAGATGAGCGGAGTAAGTGATGTGCGCTTTGGTGAATTCGGCATGGTGACTTTTGTCCACGGCGGACGACTGCAACAACTCTATGCAGACCTGATCATCAGAAGAGTCGATCCTGCGAGCTATACGGGAGCGCTTCGCACCGGGCTGTTCAATATGCCGGACCTGAACGGCGACGGCGCAGAAGACTTCCGCATGGTGTATTCGACCGGGGATGAACAGAACTTCCTGTACGCTGCACCCACGCCCTAAAATCCCTCGCGGTAAGAGCCATCCAGAATCTTCTGCCACCACTGCTCGTTGTCGAGATACCACTGCACGGTCTTCGTGAGCCCTGCGGAAAAATCCACCTGTGGCTTGTAGCCGAGTTCCGACATGATCTTGCCTGCGTTGATCGCATAGCGGGTGTCATGGCCCGGTCGGTCCGTGACGAAGGTGATGAGACTGGCTGTGCCGGTTCCCTGCGCAGCGGGACACTGCGGAAAACGACTTCGCAATGAGGCATCTTTCGCGAAGAAATCATCCACCAGCCGGCACAACAGCTTGACGGTATCGATATTCGCCCACTCGTTGTTGCCACCGATGTTGTAGGTCTCTCCCGGCCTTCCCTTGTTGATCACCAGATCAATGCCGCGCGCATGATCTTCGACGTAGAGCCAGTCGCGAATCTGCTGACCATCGCCATAAATCGGCAGCGCTTTGCCGTGCAGGATATTGAGCAAACAAAGTGGAATCAGTTTTTCGGGGAAATGATACGGCCCGTAGTTGTTGGAGCAGTTGCTGGTCGTAACGCGCAGGCCGTAAGTGTGATGATAGGCACGTACCAGATGATCGGAGGCGGCCTTGCTCGCTGCGTAAGGTGAGTTGGGAGCGCAGGGCGTCGTCTCTGTGAACGCCGGATCGCTCGGCCCCAGCGTGCCGTAGACTTCGTCGGTGGAGACGTGATGGAAGTGATGCGGCTTGTGCTGATCGAGCCAGCATTTCTTTGCGGCCTTGAGCAGATTGTGTGTGCCGATGATGTTGGTGTTGATGAAGGCATCCGGCCCGGTGATGGAGCGGTCCACATGGCTCTCAGCTGCGAAGTGAATGATCGTGTCGATGTTGTGCTGCGTCAGCAGCTCTTCCACCAAAGCCTGATCACAGATGTCGCCGTTGACGAACGTGAAGTTGCTCTGGTGCCAGATGTCTTGCAGATTCCAGGTGTTGCCGGCATAGGTCAGCGCATCGAGGGCGATGAGTTTGTCCTGCGGGTAGTGCTGCAGCCAATAGTGGGTGAAGTTGGCGCCAATGAACCCGGCTGCGCCGGTAACCAGAATGCTTCGCATGCTTTCAGTTCTCTTTCATGTATCTGTTTCAGCGTTCGCTGAGTTGTTTCAGGACAGCACGCAGCGCCTCGCGCCAGTGCACCTGCGGGCAGCCGAGCTCCACCAGCGCCTTCGATTTGTCGAGCACGCTGTAGGCCGGGCGCTTTGCTGGTGTCGGATATTTCGCAGTCGGAATCGGATTCACAGGAATCGCGCGATCGAGCAATGACAGCGCCAGTGCCTCTTCCTGAATTGCCACCGCGAAGTCGTACCAGCTCGCCACCCCTGCGTCGGTCCAGTGATAGATACTGCCCGGTTTGTTGCGATTCACCACTACCTGCAGACAACCGACCAGCGACGCCGTGGAGCAAGGCGTGCCAATCTGATCGTCAACGATGTGCAGCACATCGCGCTCCTTCATCAACCTGAGCATGGTCTTCACGAAATTGGTATTCCAGGGTGAATACAGCCAGGCGGTGCGCACGATGGTGGCCTTGCCGGGCAACAGTGTGGCCAGCATCTTCTCGCCCGCGAGCTTGCTCTGGCCATAAACGCTGATAGGTGAGACCGGATCATCCACCTGATAGGGGCGATTCTTCTCGCCGCCAAACACGAAATCGGTGGACACATGAATCAGATGCACTGGCTTGCCCTTGGCCCAGCGTGCCAGATGTTTCACACCCTGCTCGTTGATTGCATACGCCTCTGCAGCGTGCGTCTCGGCGGCATCGACAGCGGTGTATGCCGCTGCATTGATGATGAAGTCAGGCTTGAGGGAATCGAGTGTGGCCGCAACACTGGCCGGATCGGTGATGTCCAGCTCTTCACGGCCCAATGGCAACAGCATATGCAACTCCGCAAACTCGGAGCGGATCAACGTTTGGCCAAGCTGTCCGTTTGCACCGGTGATGGCGATTCGTTTTACCATTTTTCCTTCCCCTTCCTTGTTATTCCGTTTTCTGCAGAGGCTTCATGCGTATGTCGCTGCGTCTGCGAAGGTGCGGCCCTGGCGGTCCTTGTCCGAAAGAGTCGGCTCCGCAATACCCGCCTGCTGCAGAGGCCACTCGATTGCCAAAGCTGGATCATTCCAAAGCAGCGAATGCTCATCGTTTGGTGCGTAATAGTCTGTGCACTTGTACACCATCTCTGCCGTATCGCTGGTCACGATGAAACCATGTGCAAATCCTGCTGGCACCCACAGCTGCCGGTGATTGTCTGCCGAGAGAAACTCTCCCACCCATTGCCCGAACGTGGGTGAACTGCGGCGCATATCAACAGCCACATCGAAGATCTCGCCAGCCACCACTCTCACCAGTTTGCCCTGCGGTTGTTGCAGTTGGTAGTGCAGGCCGCGCAGGATGCCACGGCTGGAGCGGCTGTGATTGTCCTGCACGAAGCGCAGCCCTGGAGTGATGGTGTCGAAGGTGGACTCACGCCAGGTCTCCTTGAAGAAACCACGGTGGTCCCCGTGAACCTTGGGCTCAAGAATGATCACATCGGGAATACGGGTGCGGATAAGGTTCAATCTCGGGCCTTCTGTTTTTCGCTGCGCAGTTGCTGGAGGATGCCGGGCAGCTCGTCGGTGAATGTGGCGGCGGGATTATAGCCCAGTTCATTCTGGATTTTCTCGCACGAGAACACGTTGTCTGTCGTCAGCACCCGATAGCTGCGCAGACCCGGTGCGTTCTTCATTCGCAACACTCTGCCAAGCACTTCCAGCACTGCTGCACCGGCCCACAGCAATGGCAACGGGGTTTGCCAACGCAATGCTGATTTGCCAAGCGCCTTGCGTACAGTGATCTCGACTCCCTTCATCGTATAGGTGCGACCATCGGTAACCGTGTATGTCTGACCATTCGCACGCGACGATTCTGCAGCCAGCAACGCGGCCTCACACAGATCGCGGTGCCCCACCAGCGACAACGTGGCACTCGGCACGGGTAATGACGGAAATACGCCCTTGCTGATGAGCCGGATCAATGTCAGCAGATTGCCCTTCATGCCGGGACCGTAAACATTCACCGGGCGCAGGCAACACACTTCGATCTGTCCCGCATTCGCAGCCGCGAGCAACAGCTCTTCTGCGTCGCGTTTGGCTCGACCATAAGAGGTCATCACTGCGTTACTCTGAGCATCGGCAAGACTGCTGCTGAAAAAGACGATGCGCTTCACGCCGCTCGCGATAGCCGCTGCAAGCAACTCTCGCGTGCCGTCCACATTGACGGCGCGCATCTGTGTTTCGTCGTGCTGATTCACATGGGCATACGCGGCGAGGTGGAAGACTGTCTCTACACCACTGCATGCCTGCCGCAGAATTTCTTCGTCGCAAATATCGCCAGTGAACTGACGGCAATCTGAGGCATCCGGCCCCTCTTCATCGGGATGCCGTGACAACACCTGCACTTGATACTGTCGATCCAGCAACCGCTGCACGAGTGCGCGGCCGATGAATCCCGAGGCACCCGTCACCAGCACTGTCTTCTTTTGCGTGTCACTCGGCGTCAGTAGTCCGCTCACAGCCACTTCCATCCGTGTGTGTTGTAGAAACGAATGCCCGAACGGACAAACATGAAAATGTGTGCAATCCCTTTCCGTGCAGCATTCCCGCCCAGGTGCGTGATATGTATGTCGGGCACATAGGCAAGAGCACCTTTGTCATGTGCACGCAGCGACAGATCGAAATCCTCGAAGTACAGAAAATAGTTTTCGTCGAAGCCATTGACGGCCTGCAACACTGATGTGCGGAACAACATGAAGCAACCGCTGATGATGGGAATGTTGGTGCTGGCCTGTTGCTCGGAGAGTTCACGCATTTCATATCGCGCCAGCCGTGCCTCGAAAAAATTCCTGATGAATCCGGGCGCGAAACCACGCAGCAGAAAATCCAGCACTGAAGGAAAGCGTTTGCACACATACTGCTTGTTGCCATCGCCATCGCGCACGGCAGGGCTCAGTGCCACCACGTTCGGAGTCTGCTGCAGGTACTGCAATCCCTGCGCGAGACTCTCGACAGAAAGTGTGACGTCGGGGTTCAGCACCAGATGGTAGTCCGCTGTCGTTTGCAGAATGGAAAGATTGTGGCCGCGGCCATAGCCAACATTGCCGTGGCCCTCGAAGAGTCTGAAACCAGCTTCCTGTGCAGCCGCCTCCTGCATGATCGTGCCAATCAAGGTGGAGAATGCAGCATCACTGTGCGCGTTGTGAATCACGTCAATGGTCAGTCGGGAAAGCCGGCCGCTGCTTTTCGCGAATTGGGCTGCTGCCAGCACTGATCGCAATGTCGCAAGCAGCACCGCAGGATCCGTCTTGTACACGACAACGGAAACAGAGAGCGAAGAAGGATGAGGAGGAATCATGGTCACGGGGCGATGGTACTCCTTTGACGGTAGGGCTTCAAAATTGTTTGGACACTCGGACCTTGCTGGACAAAACTTGCGATCATATCTGCCGACACCTGGACTCACTGCCGCCTGCGAGGAATGAATGAATCAATCAAGCACTCTGAATTTCGCCATTTTCTTTGCCAGCGAGCCCTATTCAACGGCAACCAGGATCATGGGAAGACAAGCGGCAGGCAAGGCCTTCATGAAAGGGGTCGCCCGTACCTGGCCCCGTGAAACCATCGCCGGCATCGGTGTTGGTGGGCCAGCCGGCCAGGCCATGTATGAGCAGCTGAGTGCGGACGGTTTCAAGGGCAGGATTCACTGGAGCAGTTTGCCCGATAGCCAGGCGGCAAGTCGGGCAGGCGCGCTCTATTACCCGTCACCTCCCTCCAGAGAACTGGCGGCGATGCGCAGCGCATTGAATCCGGCCGCTTTCAGCATCATGGGCGTGACCCATACTCTGTCGTCAACAACCGCAATGGATGAAGTCGCCAATCTGATCCTGCCCCCCTTTCAACCCTGGGATGCTCTCATCTGCACCTCCACAGCCGCCAGGAAGCTTGTCACGACCCTGCACGAGGAAATGCGCAGATACTGGCATCAGAACATTGGCGCCACTCGTTTCGTGGATGTGCAACTACCTGTCATTCCGCTTGGAGTGGATGCCCCGGCGTTTGCCAGCCAAGACTCCGATCGCGCCGCTGCGCGTACCGCGCTGGGTCTGGCGGAAGATGAGATCGTCTTCCTGTTTGCGGGCCGACTCTCATTCCACGCCAAGGCCAACCCGGCCCCCATGTACCAGGCATTGCAGAAAATCACCGGCGAGGTAAAGGTCATCTGTGTGGAGGCCGGTGTGTTTCCGAACGATGGGACAAGACATGCCTATGCAACGGCGCAGCAGTCGCTCGCCCCTGATGTGCGATTCCTGTGGGTCAATGGACAGGACGAAGATCAGTATCGAAAAGCCTGGCAGGGTGCTGATGTCTTTGTATCCCTGTCTGACAACATGCAGGAAACCTTCGGTCTGACTCCTGTGGAAGCCATGGCAGCGGGGCTACCCGTAGTGGTATCAGACTGGAACGGTTATCAGGATACGGTGCGCGATGGCATCGACGGGTTTCGTGTTCCCACTGTCCAGCCACCCGCCGGAACAGGTGCTGATCTGGCGCTGCACCATGCCCTTGGCATTGACACTTATGACTACTATATAGGCCGTCATTCACTTGCTACCGTGGTGGAGCCAGACGGCATTGCCGAGACATTTCGGCGCCTTGCCACACAGCCTGAATTACGGAAGACGCTCGCAACTGCTGGACAACGGCGTGCGCAACAGGAATTCGACTGGCCGATCATACTCAAACGTTATGACGAGCTTGCCAGGGAGTTGTCGACCATTCGCAGAGCGTGTGCGCCTGCAGTAGCACAGCCCTGGCCGCAACGCGCCGATGCCACACACCGTTTCGCCCATTTCTCAACGCACACACTTGGGGTGAACTGGACTGTCGCCGCAAAACCCGATGCCGCTGCAAGACTGACACCGCTGCTGACGCTGACGATGGTCAGCTTCGGAGTGGACCCCACGCTGTTGCCCAGGGAGGCTTTATGGATACTGCTGGAGGAGGTGATCAAACACCCGGGCATCACCGTGCAAGCGCTGCTGGCAAGTACGCAGCTCACCACTGCGCCTGGCATGCGGGTGCTTGCATGGTTGTGGAAATTTGATCTGGTGCTGATTACTCCGAATCCGAAGATCGGCTGAAAACCGGTTACTTCAAACCAACTGTCTTTGCTTGAGCAATCTGCGATGGACTGGCTTACAGCTCAACCAGACGGTCCCCGAAAGGCGTGCGCACTACCCGCATGCCTGGCGGTATTTCATCCGGCCCGATGCGACGTGGCTGAAAACGCTCTCCAGCGAAGGCCCCCTGAGGCTGCCCATTGGCTGCATTGCCATTGGCTTCGGCAGCGGCCGCTGCGCGCAATGCGGCGGCAAAGGGATTGTCTCCCGGAATATTGCCTGCTGCATCCTGGAAGGCTGCGGGGTCTGCATTGTTGTTGGCCACCACAGCATTGCCGGGCGGTACTGGCGCTGCAGTTGCCAGTGTCAGTTGACTCAGGCCAGTGGCACTGCAACTGACTCCCTTGTCCTGCGCTGCCACACAGGGCGTGCCGGCGGGGCCGGCGATGATCACGCTACGAGGACCAATCTCCATCACGCGATAGCCGGAATGGTTTGGAATTTCCGGGGCACTGCCGGGCGTTGAATCCACTTTCACGATCTCGCCACTGCTGCTCACCAGCGTTGCCCGCTGCTTGCCCCCTATGCGGCTGGTACCCACAAGAGTGAATGCTGGCGAAGATGCGAGATTGCGCTGCTCTTCCCGCCCCTGAAGGCCTTCGGGTCGCTCCACAGGCACATCACCTGCAACGGATTCAAACAGGGTCAGATTCTGTGCCGTCAGCGAGGTACTTGCGAGCAACAGCAGAGGGGCGAATATCATGCCTGAAAGGGTGTGCTTGATCATTGCGTGTACTCTTGTGAACAGCCGTCTGAGTAAACAGTCGGCTACTGGCGATTGACCATCAAAGTCCGTCTGCTTCGCTGGCATGGTACTCCTTTGACTGAGGTGCTTCAAAAATTGTTTGGCTGAAGTGTGTATCAGCATCACCAGGGACGCGGGTGGACACCGGAGAGAGGATTGACTACAGTCACTCGCAGAATTTCAAACCCGCAGCAGTGATCCACGTGTCGTGATCCAGAGAAGGAAATATCGTGCCTGATTTTCAACCCATTACCATCAATACCCATGCCAGCAAACGCTGGAATCGCCCTGCTCACTATCTGTTCGCCGCGCAGGATAATGTGTGCCCGCTGGTGCTGCATGAAATGCCCATGGCGCAGACGAGCCTTGCCATCGGCTTCATGGAAATCAGGGATCATTACCACCCCGTCGCCGTTCAGGGTCTGGGAGACAATCGAAACCTGCTCATTAACGCTCAGGGCCAGTGGCTGTTCGGGTACATGCCGGCGAGTTATCGGGCCTACCCCTTTGCGCTGGCGAACACCGATCAGAAGCAACACGTCCTCTGTTTCAATGCGGACAGCGGTCTGCTTACAGACAGCACCGATGGCGAGATCTTTTTCGATGAAGACGGCAAGCCCGGCAAGACTGTGAAGGACGTCCTCGATTTTCTGACCAAGGTTACTCAGGATCGTATTGCCACGGAGCGCTTTGGCGAGATGCTGAAGAAATACTCTCTCATCCAGCCCTGGCCAATTTCCGTGGAAAAGGATGGCAAGAACCTGCGCGTCAATGGTTTGCACCGAATCGACGAAGCCGCATTGAAAGCCTTGCCCGCTGAAACTCTCAAGGAGTTGCAGGTATCCGGTTTTCTACCCTTCATCTATTGCCAGATATTCTCGATGCAGAACATTCAGCGCCTCGGTCAACTCACCCAATTCCACAACAAGTCCGCGCCGGCAATGCCAGCGGAACTGAACCTGGACTTCCTGAACGACGACGGCAACATCAACTTTGGTAACTTGTAAGCGATGTCAGAACTCAAGCGCATCACCACTGAATACATCGACATGGAAGACCGCATGCGGTTGACCGGAGAGACCGAGGACGGCAATGCCATCGTGCTCTGGTTGACAGCCAAGCTGCTGCAACGACTATTACCCCATCTGTTCAAATGGTTGGAGCAACAAGCCGACAAGGCGATGCCAGCGACGATCGTGCAGAGCTTCGCGCAGCAGGCGGCCAAGGCAGGCATGGCACCGGAACCCCCTGTCAAACAGCAGGAGGACACGCCTTCCTGGCTGGTGCATGCAGTGGATGTCAATCACGAGAAAGGTTTTCTGCAGTTGACGTTCCGGGCTCCCGGGCAGGAGCAGCAGCGCCTGCAGCTACCCACACAACAACTGCGTCAATGGCTGAGTATTACGCAAATGCAATGGCTCAGAGCGGGGTGGCCCAAAGACCTGTGGCCGGATTGGATGGAAGCCGGGGAACCGGGAAAGGCGCAACTGGCACTGCATTGAGCGTGAGCTTTCAGCAGTGCCAGGCACAAGCTGCATTACACAATCTGCAGGGCTTTCATGACTGGCAGTTGTTTCTCGGCGAAGGCATCTGCCAGAGAAGTCAGCTCAACCAGACTGTCCTTCTCGGACTCCAGCGCAACCCCCTCCTTGATCAGTTTCTGCCCCGTTGCAACGAGACTGCGCCAGGCGAATGCCGCCCACTCCTCAGGCTTGGTCTTGCCAGATAGCAGCGCCAGCAGGAATAACTGCTGAAACCGACCCACCGCAACACCGCCGCCTGTCACCGGGCTGGCCAGATGACCCAGCTCGCTGTTGCCTCTGGCCTTCTTCATCAGATACTGGTTCAGACTGTCCGTGCGGGGGCGCTGGGCTTCGATCACTTCGGCCTTCTGTACCGACGCGATGTGACCCGCTCCTGCCAATACCATGATGGCCTGCATCAAATTGACAAAGCTCATGGTCTCGCCCACCAGAGCCTGTTCGATCTCCGCAATCGTGCGTGGCTGATAGTCCGCCAGCAGGTCCAGAATCGGGTTGTAGATGTCCTCGCTCATGGACGCTTCACCCAGCGACCCCGTCACCTTGAGTGACACACTGGCACGATGCGTTGACAGAACCACCCTTTCCGCGCGGATGGCATCCATCTGTTCCAGCAGACTGAGTTTGCGCGCCCCGCGCACCCAGTAGTCGCGGCGGAACTGCTGATTCACCATGAAGTCGCGCACACCTTCGCGAAACAGCGGATCGGGAATTTCCTTGAGAAACGCCCGTTGCTCTTCCTTGAGGTTGAGCCCTTCTACATGGTCCAGGTAGTGTGCTGAACAGGCGAACTGCAGTTTGGCGGCCTCAAGCCAGCCAGCCATGTCACGAAAGTACATGGGATGCCAGTCGCGGTTGAAATATTCGTGAGCGAGATAGTGCGGGTTCAAGCCCTTGGCCTTGTTGAAACGCTCGATTACCAGTGGATTGACTTGCAGGTAAAGAGGATTGACCGCAAACAGCTTTTCAGCGAATTCGACAGCACCGCTGACCCTTCCCAAAACACCCTGCCCCTGCGTCCCCATCACTTCGGCATGGGCTGAAAACAGCTGCCGGATGGGAGCAAACCCTGACCAGCCAGGCTGGGTGTTATAGCTGATGTACAGTACGCCACCGACCTTGAGTTTCTTGCGGATGAAATCCACGATCACCGAACGGTTCTCATCCGAGACCCAGCTCCAGATGCCATGCAGACCGATGTAGTCGAACTCGGGCAGATCGGAGCGTTCCGCAAATTCTGCAAAACTGTCGTCGCTCATGGTCGCACCGGAAAACCTTGCCAATTCCTGTGCAAAGCCGGCTTGAGCCGGATTGAAGTCTGTACCGTACCAGCGCGTGATTGATGCCGCCGCGTGCAGATTGGTACTCAAGCCCTGGCCGAAACCCAGTTCACAGGCTGTACCGACCTCCGGGCACACCAATCCGTTCTGAAGAAACGCCAGCCTCAATCGCAGCGGATTCAGCTCCGCATAGTAGCCATAGGTGTAGTCAATATCCGCAACATATCCCGCCGTCCAATCGCTCATTCTTACCCCTTGTCGCTTGTTTGATCCTTGATGATCCGCGCCGCACGCGCTGCATGCATGCGCAGCTCAGGCACCGCAGTTGCTTCCCACAGCCCCGCCCGCAGCAGAGGCCCAACATAGAAAAAGCCTGGCTGCCCGGCACCCTTGTTGTCCAGCAGGCGATACTCCTCGTCAACCTCCACCCCAATCCCGATCGGATCGGCACAAAGCCGACCCTGTTGCACCAGTGAGGAGATGAGAGGGTCTTTCACGCTTTCGAGATCGGAAGAAGGTCCTGTGCAATTCACAATCATGGCGGCAGTCAGTGTCTGGATACCACTCGCTCCCCGACCGCAAATGTCGGCTTGCCAGCTCTCACCTTCCCGTCGCAGCGCCAGCAATCTGCCAGCCTTGATCTTCAGGATGCCACTGCCCAGCTCCTGCTGTACCTGACGCGCAATGGGCACAGCGGCACGATGGCGATGTGTATCCCAGTACGGAGCCAGATGGCGAAGAAACCGGCGCCGCTCTGCAACCGGCAACTGCTTCCACAATCGCGGCGTGGCCGCCCGCAGACCGCCGATCACATCACGCCAGTCATGCCCCTGCAGTTCTGCGCTGCGTATCATCTCGCGTACCGTGCGGAGCATGGTTCGAATCGAGGTCACCCCCTGCAGAATATCCTGACTGACGATACCTTGCGGTGGTGCGACCTCCAGCTGACGATGCGCCTGCGCCAGCAGACCACGCCGAGACAACATCGTCACCGTGCCTCGATGCCCCTGATGGCGCAACTGCAGCAACACATCAAACGCCGTCAAACCGCAACCCAGCAGCAGAACCGGATCGTTGATTCCACCGACATCAAAGCCCGCTGGTGCCCAGGCAGAAACATGCAGGCCGCTCTCGTTCCACTGCAGGCCCGGTTGTTGCAGCGGGGGTTTGGAGGCAAAGTTACCCAGGGCCAGCACGACCGCTTTTGCTGTTATTGAAGTCCCGACGTCCAACACCACTTCGTGCTGATTGTCAGCCGTTTGCATGATCCCCGTAACGCCGGCGTTGTGCAGGATCAGCTCCATGCCTCTGGGTTCTGCGGCAGCCCGCGCCTCGCCCAGTGAACGCTCAAGGTAGGCGCCATAGAGCGTGCGAGGCACAAAGTCACTGCCAGAGAACGGCAGCCCCAGGCCGTGCAGATAGCGCAAAAAGCCCTGTTCGTCGTCAGGGCTCAAGCCCATGCGCCCGGCCGGAACATTCAACAGGTGATGCGGCGAAGGGGTGCCGTAGGCCATCCCCCGGCCAATCTGGCTGCCCTTGTTGATCAGAACGATTCTGGTGGGACGCTGCAGGATATTGAGCAACTGCCACGCCAACGCCACTCCGCTGAAACCCCCGCCGACGATACAGACAACCGGCTTTTCGCCTTCTACGCTCATGGCTGGTCCAGTGCTCGCAGGATGTTTTCCACACACAAGTCCGGGGCGTCGATGGCGGCCCGTATGTGCACTTGCGGTGACTCGGGCGCTTCATAAGGACTGTCGATGCCGGTGAAATTCTTCAACTCGCCCTTGCGGGCCTTGGCATACAAGCCCTTCACATCGCGCCGTTCGCACTCCTCAATGGGGGTGTCCACATACACTTCGACAAACTCACCCTCTGCAAACAGATCGCGGGCCATGCGCCGCTCCGAGCGGAAAGGCGAAATGAAACTCACCAGCACGATCAGGCCGGCATCCACCATCAAACGGGCAACCTCACCCACACGGCGGATATTCTCCACACGGTCTGCTTCCGTAAAGCCCAGGTCACGGTTCAAGCCGTGGCGCACATTGTCGCCGTCCAGCAAGTAGGTGTGTTTGCCCTCGGCATACAGCCGCTTCTCCAGCAAGTTGGCGATTGTTGACTTGCCCGAACCCGACAGGCCCGTGAACCAGATACAGCGGGGCCGCTGGCCTTTGAGTTGCGCACGGCGCGCCTTGTCCAGCTCCAGTGCCTGCCAGTGGATATTGCTCGCTCTGCGCAGTGCAAAGTCGATTGACCCGGTGCCAACGGTGTCACCAGTAACCCTGTCGGCAAGGGTGAACTCACCCAGAATGCGACTGACACTCGCGGGTTCAAAAACCATGGGAATGTTTGTCGCCAGCTTGACGGTGGCGGTGTCACCGGATTTCAGGGTCCTGGCAGCCAGGGGAGCGCCGGTGGCCGGGTCCTCGCGGTGCTTGATGGCGGTTATGGTGGCAGTGACTTCATGACAAGCCAGTTTCATCAGGTACTGGCGCCCAGGAGTCATGGGGTTGGCACCCAGCCACAGCAGGCTCACTTCAAACTGATCGGCAACCTCCGGAGGGGCATCCGCTGTGGCAAGTACGTCGCCACGTTGAGCGGCCACCACGTCGGCCAGCACCAATTCAATGCCAGTGCCAGCCCACGCTTCTTCTACAGGATTTCCTTCCAGCAACACTGTCGCAACCCGGGTCTGCACGCCGGACGGCAGCAGCCGCATGGCATCACCGGCACGAACACTGCCAGCGGCAACGCGGCCACCATAACGAACAGAGCCATCAGGGAGGGAAATCACGGAAGCAATCGGCAAACGGAATCCGCTCCTGGAAGGAGCCGGGGATTCATTGACATTACCGTCCTGCAGACCAGCCATCAGCAACACCTTTCGCTTTTTTCACAGTGCCCATCGGTGCCCTGCAACGGTCGTCAGTCAGTTAATGTCCGGCAAGAAATTTGGCAATCTCGGCTTCATTCTTTGCCAGATGATCCTTGACGTACTGGCGCTGGGCATCGGTCAGTTTCTGGCCAGCCGCAATACGGGCAAGAATCTGCGGATGATAGAAGCGCAGGGCAGCCGACAGAACAAACACTTCATCAACCAGGTCGGCCGTGGTGCTGGGGGAGCAGATGTCCGAAATATTGTCAGAGCCCATGCACACGTGAATGCCCGCTGCGAGCATTTCGAGCACGCGGGGAATCGAGTTGTAGGTGGGGGTCATGAGTGGTCGATACATGCGCATGCCCAGTGCAGCAGACGGGCAGGTGATCAGACCGATATTGCACTCGACCATGCCTTGCACCATGGCGTTGAATCTTGCTTCGTCATAGGTTGAGGGCGAAATCAGATGTACTGCCCACACCATGGGCTCACCATTCGGTGATGTCGGTCCCCCGAACTGGCGAACCGCTTCAATCAGCTGCTCTGTGCCGGATTCCGACGGCTCATTGCGCTGATCCACGTGCACATGCAGTGGCTTGTCAAGCTGTTTGGCCAGCAGCAGAGTGCGACGGCAATGTTCCATGAAGCCGATGTGGGACGGGTACTCGTTCTGGTCATCCGCCTCGGGGAGGGCGGCAATGAAATCTGCCTTCTTTGCACCTTCTTCAAAGAGTGCCCAGCGTTCCGGCTCGGCATCATCAAAACCCAGCGGAGTATAAGAGCCAATTCGCACGTCAATCTGACCCTTGCGCTGCGCTTTTATCGCCAGCATGCGCTCGAGAGCGGCAAGGCCGAGACCATCGGTGGTCACATCAACAAGTGTGTCGGCGCGGAAGGTATTGACCTCTACCATGTCATCCAGGAAGGCATTCACACGACGATTGAAGTCTTCCGCTTCGTAGGCACGACCCTGGTGCAGGTCGGATATCATGCTGTGCTTGCGATGCAGGGAAATATGGGAGTTGTCGAGAATTTTGTGCCCGATCTGCTGCATGTATATTTCATCCAGCGTGCCAGCACGATCCAGATGCAGGTGTGCGTTGAACATCCCTCCCAACTCACGAATTTCTGCATCCAGTCTCTGGTACCAGAGGTTGTTCTTCTTGCGATCTATCATGGCTAAAGTGCTCCAGTACTTTCAGAAGTGCTATTTTTTTGTTCGGGCTGTCAGATAACCTGGACCGACACCACACAGGGACTTGCGCCCCTTTCGGAAAAGCGGGCGACGCCTTCGTCAATCAAATCGATTTCCAGCTTCCACTGTCCGGCTGATTCAGGGACTGTGACATCAAGGTCAAGGACAACCGAAGCTCCAGCTTCCAGATTGTCCGGCAACGGCGTGAATCCATCCATTTCGCGTTGCACCTGACCGTCGGCATTGAGCCAACGATTGGCCAGCAATATACCACTGCGGTCCGCAGACAGCCAACACACGGTGCTGGTGTTGAGAACCTCTACAGAGAGCCGCCGGGTCGAACCCGGTGCCGCTGTAAAGCTCGCAGGTGTGGTGAGACGAGTGCGGTAAGCCTCGTCAGGCAACACCTGTCCGATACTCTCCTGAGCCGTGTACAGTGCGTCGAATCGATCCGTATCCACATCGCTCAGATAGCCTTGAATCGCCCCGGTCAGATCCTGCACATTGGGTTCCTTGAAGAACTGCCCATGCGCCCCCTTGACCTCGCGGCTGGTCATGGGGCCGGAATAGTATTTGCGCCATCCGAACTGTGGATTCCTGAAATGTCGTTTGGGATTGTAGGTGCTGTCCTCTCCGAATGTCAGCGCCACACGCCCGGAATACGCAAATGGAATGAATTTTTCGTGCAGGATCAGCAGGTCGATTACATGGCCACGCGCCTGCAGTTGTGTCGCAATCTGGAACGCAATCTGGGCAGCCTGGCAATTACCGCCAATTCTGTATGGGCCCTGTGGTTGAATTGCCAGAATTTCATCCACGTAATAACCGGCGAGCAGATCAATGTTGTCCTGGGTCTTGATCATGACGCGATTGCCCGAGCGCATCCCATACACTGGTTGTTCGGCGCCGAGGTAGCGCGCCAGTTGGGTCAGTTCCTGGTAACGCTGCAGACACCAGAACAACGCTGGTTTGCTGCCTTCTACATTCAACCCGACCGTGACGGAATCCTCGGAGGCACGCACTCCCTCCCAGCTTGCGGTATGACTGCGCAGGCCGTGATAGATATCTGCGGGCAGACGCAGCCCCTGGGGTGATGCACTCACGTCCTCGTCATCGCCCGCCTCCAGCAGTTGTGCAAGGCCAGCCACCGTATCGAGCTGTGCCAGTGCGCGTGCAGGTACCTCTCTGCCCAGTTCCTTCTCGATCTCCACGATCAGTTGCACGGAGAGCAACGAGTGCCCGCCCAGCTCACGAAAGCGGTCATTCCTGCCAACATCATGGTCCAGCCACAGGACTGTCTTCCAGATTGCGGCAAGCTGCTCTTCAAGCGGTGACTGCGGTGCCTGATATGGTGTTGCAAGACGACTGCGATCAGTCGCCGGTGCCGGCAACGCTGCAATGTCCACGGCACCATCTGCCAGCAGTGGTAATTCATCCACCGGAATGAACGCGGCAGGAACCCGATAGGCGGGCAATGATGCTGCGGCAAATTCCCGGATACTGTCGAGACTGGGCACGTCATGCTCGTTGAGCACCAGGTAGGCATTCAGCTCACCTGTGCGGGGATCCACTACCAGTACGCTCGAGTCGATCTGAGGATGGGAATCGAACAGCTCCTTCACCTTCTCAAGAGGCTTGCCGAATCTGGGCAGCGCCGAGATCGGCTGGTCGGGATTCTTGACCAGAAGATCGAGAAGATATCCGTAGCGCTGCAGAAAACGCTGAATGAGATCGGCACTGAAGATGTCGGCGTTGAAATCAAGCACGCCACCAATGCTGTCTCCATCGCGCTCCACATAGAGAGCCAGATCAAAATCGGCCTCACCCTTGCGCACATTGATGGCGTGGGCCTCGATATCCTTGAGCTGCAGATGCTGGCTGGAAGAATCCTGGAAGGACAGCATCGTGCGGGCAAGCGGCGTGCGTACCAACTGTGGCATCTGGGCAAGACGCTGCAGAGCGATGAACTGATTGTCATAGGCCTCGACAGCCAGCTTGCGCAACTGGGCCAGCAATTCCCGAAAGCTCGGATTCGCCGACAGGTCGGTACGAATCACGACAATGTTGTTGAAATAGCCAATCAGTTTTTCAATATCGGCATGATCGCGGCTGGCCATCGGCGCACACACCAGCAGATCTTCCTGCCCGGTGAAGCGATTGAGCAACACATCGAACGCTGCCATGAACAGGATGAAGAGACTGACCTGCTCACTGCGGGCAAACGCACTCAACTGTGCGGAGAGAGTATCCGGAAGGTTGAAATGAATGCTGCCTGCGCTGCCTTTGCCAGGTTGGCGTGGGCGCTGGTTGGGCGTAGCCACGGCAGCGACCTGGCCCCCGAGTCTTTCAGTCCAGTATGCCAACTGCCGATCGATAGTCACCGGATCCAGCCGCTCTTTTTGCCAGGCAGCAAAATCGGCAAACTGCACAGCGGCAGGCGGTTCTGGAAAATCCGTTCCGGCAGCGCAGGCACTGTAACGCTCACCCAGCTCGGCCAGAAAGATCGACTTGGAGATGCCGTCGAAGATGATGTGGTGCATGGTCATCACCAGCAGGTGCTGACCCGGTCGCAACCGGAACAAGCGTGCGCGCCACAGAGGGCCGAGTTTCAGATCGAAGGGGCGTCGTACTTCCTTCTGCAGAATCTGATCGATGGCTCGCTGAGTCTGTTTTGGTTCCAGCTTGCCAAAGTCGCGGCTGAGGTCGGTCACTGACAGAACCAAGGATGTATGCGGCAGGATCTGCTGATGGACCGATGCAAGCGTGTCGCCGGGAAATACCGTGCGCAGGATTTCGTAACGCGCCTGCATGCCGTTCAAGGCCTGTTCCAATGCCTGTCTGTTGATCCTGCCCGTAAGAGCGAAGACCGACGGCACATTGTAGACGCTGCTGTCCGGCACCATTCTCGCCAGCGACCAGATGCGCTCCTGTCCCTGGGTGAGAGGAATCACCTGATCTCTTGGGTATGGTCTTATGGAAAAGTCATCTGGCACCTCTTGATCCTTGCGCTCAAGATAAACCAGCAGATCTTCTTTCGCGGCAGACAGCCTGGCTTTCAGATCAGGGGTCAGTGCGCCCTGTGGAGCGTTGACACGCAGCTTGCCGTCTTCCGCCCATAGCTTGACATCGTGCGAGGCAAGTTCAGCGAGCAATTCTTGAAGGAGGTTCGTTGTCACAGCTCAATTTCTTCCCGGCCACGCACGCTGGCCACTGTCTCTGTATAGCCCAGACTCTCGGCAAGGCGCAGCGTTTCATCCGAGAGGAAGTCGTATTCATACGCACTCTTCCACTGGTCGGCGACAGTCGCTTCAATCTTCTTGTGCTGATGAAACTTGGGATCACCAATCATGCGTGAAACATCATGAATGCCATCTGTCATGCGCTGCTTCTTGTCACCCTGCGGGTCGAGCATATCCGGTTCGTAGGGGATGCCCAGTGCACTGCACAGGGATTGCATCGCCGCCTGCGGCTGGGCAACCACATCCTCGAAGCGCAGACGACACTGGCGGTGCGCGGGAACGTCCTGCAGGAATTCCAGAATATTGCGGTGCAGGCTCAGCCAGATCATCTCGGCGAGCTGACGACGTTCAAACGGAAACGCTTCCAGGCTGTAGGAGTCCGAACCAACCAGGCGCGGGAACCACAACTGATCGAGCTTGGCCTCTTCAAACGAGCGAATCATGCCGTAGGGGTGGCGCAGCAAATGCACGTAGATGGGCTCGTCAAAATAGGCTTCGGCTCTTTGCAGAGTGGACAGGTCCACTGCGTAGGCGGGCGTCTTGTCCACCAGCAGCTGCTCGCCAACCCACTCCTGCAGCATCGCGTAGAAATCGGGCACCGGGCAGGCGTCTGCCTCCAGTTGTTCCATCAGTGCCTGACTTGCTGATGCCGACTCATTGCGCGCCTGCATCATGGCGCGGATGCAACCCTCCAGTTGCGAACGGTGCGAGCCAGAGAACCAGCGCTTGCGATCGGCAAGATTTTCGTAGGAGAGCAAATACAATTCGGGTGGCGCAAACAGACCGGGATGACCAGCCATCATCGCGCGCAACAAAGTGGAGCCGGAGCGGGGAGGGCTGAGCACGAAGATCGCACGCGGGTTCTTCTTTATCAGCGGTGCCGATGCACGCTCCAATGGTCGGGCAATCATCGACTGCAATTGCGCCACCATCGCCGGAGTGACCTTGCCGACAGGAGACTGCTTCACGGCCACTGCACTGCCAGTCATGCGCGCCACGATGTCGGGATAGTGCAGTTGCAGGTAGTGTTCATACTTCGCGAGCGTTGGCGCATCGAACACCGACGAGACGTAGATGGTTTCTCCCCATTTCTGCTGCAGCGCATTGATGAAGCTGGCCGCCTTCAGAGAGTCTCCGCCCACGTCAAAGAAGTCGTCGTCCAGGCCGATGTCGTCACACTTGAGAATGTCGCTCCACATCCCGGCCAGCAGACGCGTCACGGCAGACGCCGGAGGCCTGAATGCCGGACGCTCCCCCTGTGCCTGCGCCAGATCGCCGTACATTTCTGTCAGACGTGCACGCTGCAGTTTGCCATTGGCGCCACGTGGCACCTTCTCTGCAAAGTGGATTGTCCTGGGCACCTTGAAGAACGCCAGTTGCGAACGCAGGCTGGCACTCAAGTCCTGGGCACTGAGCTGCGCGCCTTCCTTCAGCACCACCAGCGCGGCCACATCTTCCCCCAGCGTTGGATGCGGCACGGCAAACGTGGCGGCATCGGCTATCTGAGGATGCTGCAGGAGAATCTCATCGACTTCCTGCGGCGTGACCTTTTCGCCGCCACGGTTGATCATGTCCTTGACGCGCCCGGTCAGATACAGATAGTGGTCGGCGTCGAAGCGTCCCAGATCACCGGTACGCAACCAGCCGTCACAGAACACCCGCAGGTTGTCTTCCGGCGCATCTTCATAGGCGGCAATGACGTTGTCGCCGGCCACCAGCACTTCACCAATCGCACCTGCAGCTGCTTCAACCCCTTCAGTGTCAACGATCTTGACTTGCGGCCCTGCGGGCACGCCCACAGAGCCCGGCTTGCGCGCACACGGCGGCAACGGGTTACTGGTGATGACACCTGCCGCCTCTGTCATGCCATAGATTTCTATCACCGGTACGGAAAACGCGGCCTCGAACGCCTGCATGCGTGCCGCTGGCAATGGCGCCGATACCGAGCGCACCAGGCGCAGGCAATGACCCGCTACTGCCGCCTTGTTATCTGCCGCCGCACTGAGCATTTCTTCCAGCATGACCGGCACGCCCTGTGTCCAGGTCGGCTTGAATGTCACCAGATCACGATAAAAATCCGGCGCGGAGAAACTTGGCGCGCAGAACACCGTGCCGCCTGCCATCAGAGGCGCGCCCAGCACATCGACGATGCCGCCGATGTGAAACATGGGCAGGAAGTGCAGCACGCGATCTGCGGATGTCAGCTCCAGCGATGCGATCAGGTTGCGCGCTGAAGCAGCAAGATTGCGCTGGGTCAGCGGCACCACTTTGGGTTGTGATGTGGTGCCGGAGGTTTGCAGGACCAGCGCCTCATCTTCGGGTTGGTTCATTCCTGACTGACATTCCTTGCCTGCCGATTTCTGCGCTTGCAGCGTGAACAATCCTGCCTCTGCGCTGGCGGAGCTGACGAGCTCCAGCACGGCAATACCGGCGCTCTGCGCGGCTGCTCTGGCTGGGTGATCGGTGGCTGCTGGAAGGATCAGTGCGCGAGGGCGCAGGCGTTGAAATATCTGTGCATATTCCGGCTGTTTGTAATCCGGATTCAGCGGCGCCGCTGAAGCCCCTGCAATCACCGACAGACAGGCCGAGGCCAGCTCGGGACTGTTCGGCATCACAATCGCCACACGGTCGGAGCGGCCGATGCCTGCGTTGTTCAGCGTTTGCACCACAGTGTTGATATGGGTAACCAGTGCGGCATAAGAAAGAGGTGTGCGGTGCAAGGCCTGCAGCGCGATCATCTCGGGAGCGATCTTCGCGTGCGCCGCAATGGCGGCAAACAGGGTGTCCTGATGACTCATTCCTGTTCCTCGTCAGAACCCAGGTAATTCAGCAACTCGGCGCGCAATTGCTTGTTGATCTCGCCTGCCTGTCGTTCGAGTGGCGGCGCGGGGATATTGCTCACCGACTGTTCCAGATCGAGAAAGCGCAACACGCCACGGCACTGCTTCTCGTAGTCGGCCACCAGGTCTTCGTACCAGACCGTGTGAACCTGCAGTCCTGCAGCTGCAATCAATCGCTCCCAGCCAAAGTCGTCGCCCGCGACCATGTTCAGTGCACGCACACATTCGAATGGGTGCACGTTGATGTTCTTGCTCTTGCCATGACCGGAGTCCTCGGAACTCCACACCTGCGTGTGCAGGGCCACCGCCTGTGAAATGGCCTGCGACAGGCGATCGCGGCGGCGTATCCAGATCAGCTTTGAGAATTGTGCCAGCAGTTGCAGCATGTTCTTGTTGGGCTGGCGTTCGCGAAACACTCCGAGCATCTGCGAGTAGTGCAGCTTCATGCCAAACACGCCATTGGGCGAGGTGCGGCGGCGCTCCATGTTGCGCATGAAGGCGTTGATATCGAGTTCGGAATTACCGGTTGTCTGACGCTCTATCTCCAGCAACGGCGGATTGAAGTATTCCTGCGGGTCACCGGCCAGGCCGGTCTCGTACAGCATCCGGCCCAGCAAGGTACTGCCAGAGCGAGGGCTGGACAAAATACAGTAGCGCGACTTCACGGGAACGGTCGCGGGAAAATCCCGCTCCGCACTCATCTCTCTGCGGTTCTTGTCGGAAATTCTGATGGCCATGTCGTGATGACTGCTGTGTTCTGTGTTGATAGGGAAGGCGTCGAGAATGGCGCGGCTATTTCGCCTTCTTCTTGTTGCGACTCTTCTGCTGTGCCTGCTTGCGATTCAAGGCCGCCTTGATGACGTCCTTGGCCGCTGTCGATTGTGGCACCGTTGCGCCAGCCGCCGCTTTCTTCTTTGCTTCCAGCACCTTCTGCACGGCTATCTTGCTGTCCTGCACGATGGGGTCGGCAATGGCAAGGAAACGGTCAACGCTGCGCTGAATATCGTGCTTTTTCGCCTCTTCATCCACCTGTGCACACAATGCCTGGTAGTAGTCGGCGTCGTGCCAGAGTCGCTTGATCTCCTCCAGCCAGGGGCGTACCACCTCCACAGTTGCTGGAATGAGTTTCTTCTCTCGCACGTCTTCGGGCAGATCAAACAGTACACCCGCCTTCCCCACCAGCTCCTTCGAACCACCGGTATTGCTCGCCACCACTGGAATGCCGTTGAGCAGAGCCTCCGGGATCACCCGCGCGCCGCTCTCGTACCACACTGAAGGCAACAGCAATGCCCGGGTATTGGCGTAGACCTTGCGCATGTCACGCTGGTGGCCAATGATGCTGACGTTGGGGAAGTCCGTGGCGTTGAACTTGAGTGTCTTGAGCGCGACATCCCAGCGCCCACGGCTCTGCACCACCAGAAACTTGATCTCGGGGCATTCCTCCGCCGCCAGCTTTGCCAAAGGCATGAACACGTTCACGCCTTTCTCGAAACTGGGGTTGATGAAGGTGATGTAGTCTGGCTTGCGCTCCGGCGCCTTGATCAGCTTGGTATCGATGAATTTGCCAATCGGATGACAGAGCAGATTGTGGCGCTCGCGATACATATCTGCGGTGGACTGCGAATCCGTGATGATGGCGGACACGTAACGGAAGGTGTCCTTGAAATTGTAGCCGCTGTTGACCAGATAGAAGATGACGGGGATGCCGAGTTCACGCGCCTCGCGCATGATGTTCATCTCCAGCAGCATGCCTCCCCAGAGAATGATCATGTCGGGACGGCGGTCGCGCAGCTCGAGACGAAAACACTTTATGTACCTTTCCTGCTCTTCGCATGTCATATCAGGGCGACGTGACGCCTTGGTACGCACGATGATGTGCTCGATACCCAGTGCCTGCGTGCGCAGAATATCCTTGCCCTTGGCCTGCTCGCCGGCTTCCAGCACATGCTCTCCGCCATGGGTGGAGTCGAACAGGGTTGCCTGCAGCGCCACAGCGCGAAAGCCTCTTTCAGCCAGTGCCGCCAGAAACGTGCGCATGGACAACGAAGCACCACTGGTGATGTCCAGAATGCTCATGGGTGATGCGAAAAGAATACTGGGGCCGTTGTGAGGCTTGAGTTCTGCCTCTGTCTTCGGTGGGGTTTGCTCTTGAGTCATTGTTTTTTGCCTGAACTTCAGGCCCGCTCATGAGAGCAGATCTGTGTAATGAAAAAACTCTCCATCCGCGGAAAAGTGCCGACGTTCATCGCGGCTGCAGC
Organism: Gammaproteobacteria bacterium; assembly: GCA_030682575.1. Taxonomy (GTDB): domain Bacteria; phylum Pseudomonadota; class Gammaproteobacteria; order Pseudomonadales; family Pseudohongiellaceae; genus UBA5078. The sequence continues at coordinate 233,100 of JAUXNX010000003.1, read as the reverse complement.
GGCTTGGAGGCGTCGGTAGGCTACATGAGCAGCCCTCAAACTTCAAGTCAGAAGGGGCTTTGCGCCTTGGTGCGCCGCTGATGCAGACTCTGCAAAACATTATTTCCAGTTGGGTATAAATGAAAATGCCTGCCAGGTTTCCCTGGCAGGCATTTTCACTTCAGATCTTCGAACAACAAAGACCGGACATTCATTTCCTTTGCGTCTTCCTGGTTCCCGCATCGGCAATGCACCGATGCGGGAGTTCAGGATTATGCGAAGTTGGCAATATTCAAACCACTCAGTCCGCCGGACACTGCATTCACTACACCCACCAGCGTGACACTGCTGAAGTCGGTAGTTGCATCGACCGACGCCGCATTGAACACGTAGAACGTGCTTGATGAGGTAGAGGCAGAAGTGATGAACGTGTAAACCGTTGCACCAGCCGACACCGCATCAAGGTTGGCAAACTCGCCACCAGCGTTCAGAGCTGCAGTCAGGCCAGCCGCTGTGGTGATGTCGTTGCCGCCAGCAATGTCTGCCAGACGGATGATGGTGTTAACGGCCAGTTCAGTTGCTCCAACAGGGTTGGTTGAGAACACAGTTGCGTTCAGACCACCAGCGATGGAGTTGCTTACATCCAGCACGTCCTTGGTAGTGCCGCTGCCAGTCGTGAAGTTGAAGATCGTATCGATCGCGGTAGGCGAGCTGTCAAACACAACTGTGTCTGTCTTCGCACCGAGAAGGATGTTGTCCGCGCCTTCAGTACCGCGCACCGACGATCCACCGCCACCTACAGCGATACTAGTACCCAGTGTCACACCGCTCAGGTTCACGGTGAGGAAACCATTCCATGCAGTGGCTGTTATACCTGCAATGGAACCGGTTGGGTCAGTGAAGTACACTTCGGCATCGCTGCTGCTGTCACCACCGGTCAGGGTGATTGAACCGATGTCGCCGTTGCTGCCACTGGCGTGGATAAGCACGTCAGAGTTGTTGCCGGCAGTCACACTGATATTACCCACATCGCCGCCGTTGCCGGACAGGAATATGTCGATGTCTGCAGCGTTACCGGCCGTTATGGAAATGCTGCCAATGTCACCACTGACGTCAGACAGCCAGATGTCCACTTCTGCTCTGTTGCCGAAGGTTCCAGTGATGTTACCAATCTCGCCACCGTAACCGGACACACGCAGATCGAAGTCTGCATCATTGCCCATGGTGACAGTCAGGCCGGTGAATACTGCTTCACCATCGTTACCGCCACCGGAGAAGTTGATGTACAGATCGCTGTCATGACCCATGTTCGCTGTGATCGCACCGATGGTGTTTTCCGCGCTGAGGTACATGTTGACTTCCGCCTCATCGTTGGAAGTGATGGTGATGGCACCGATGTCGTTGCTGGATGGAGCTCCAACTGTGTCAGACGGCTGTCGTGCAGCGAGGTACAGATTCGCTTCCGCACCTTCACCAGTCAGTGCAATCGTCACTGTGCCGATGCTGCCACCGCTGGCTTCGAAACCGGCGCTCAGGTAGGAATCATCACCCGCCATCTGGATGTTGATGTTGCCGATGTTGCCGCCACGGATGTACTGCTGGCCCGTGCCTGGATCACCGGAAACATACTGAGCCTCAAACCACAAATTCGCTGTAGAATCGTCACCGTGCAGGCTGATGCTGATGTTACCAATGTCACCTGTCTCTGCTTCGAAATTACCAGAAATGTGAGAGTCTTCACCGATGCTCAGTGTGATATTGCCGATATGGCCACCATTAACCTCGTAATCGTATGCCTGTGCACTGACCCATATGCCAATGCTCGCACCGTTATCCACGGAAACAGAGATGTTGCCAATCGAACCACCACTGACAAGTGCTCCGAAGTAGGAATTAGCGGCGCCGTCACCATCAAGCGTGATGGATACGTTGCCGAGGTCACCGCCGGAGATGCCCATACCCATGTTCAATTCACCTGTACCGGTAACAGTGATGTTGCCAACACTGCCTTTATCCGTATCAAGCCAGGCTTCGAAATAGGAGTCAGTGCCCAGAGTAATGGTTACATCACCAATATCGCCTTCGGCATACACACCGCCGGAGTAAGTGGCTTCAGCACCGATAGTGAACTTCACGGGGCCGATATTGCCGTTAGCCATAACGCCCTGGTGTTCGAAGGTTGAACCCGCAGCCGCGCTGATGGTCAGTGCGCTCAGACCAGCACTCAGATCGATGCTGCTGTTGATGTCATTGACCTTGGTGCCAACGCCGTTCAGCGTCAGTGCATTCACCTTGGTCAACTGCAGATCTGCAATGGTCATATTGGTCGCTGTTGCGGCTGCGCTGCCCACGTTCACGGTCAGAGCACTTGCAGTGGCGAAGCCGAACGCTACAACGTTGTTGGTGTCAGCAGCACTTGTCTGGCTGGACACGTTCAACGTGGTCACTGTAGAGGCTGCCTTGGTCAAAGTCTGATTCTCGGAAGAACCAGTCAGAGTGACTGTCTTCAGGCCAACAGAACCGGACAGATCAATCGTTCCGGCAGCGTCGAAGTCAGCAGACAGCGTCTCGATGCTGGTCATGGTTGGGCTGACCAATGTTGCAGTCTTCAGGTTGGCTGTGACGGTATCAGCACCACTACCACCCTTGATCACGTCAGTCGTGTTGAGCGTGTCGCCCATCACGAATGTGTTCGCGCCAGTGGCAGCAGAGGCATCCAGAGTCACAACAGCAGCCACGGCACCAGCCGCAGACACGTCAAAGTTGTTGGTTCCGGAACCAGTGATTGTCACAGTCTTGGCAGCAGTACCTGCTGTCAGAGTCACGAAGTTGCTGCCTGTAGTGGCAATGCTGACGGTGTCAATGGTGTTGGCATCGGACACATCCACGGTGCTGCGGGCAGTAGTGGAAGTACCTACGGCAGTCAGCGACAGTTTGGCAGCATCATTGGTCAGAACAGCGCTGGTGGTTGCGTAGTCTACTTTCAGGTTGCCCTTGCCAGCCAGACCGATCACGGAAGCCTGGGCTGCACCGTTTACAGTGGAGAGGTTGCTTGCCTGTGTGTTGGTGAAGTTGATGGCTGGTGCGTTTTCAACCAGGGCGGCATTGAAAGTTGCGCCAACGGTATCCAGGATGTTGATGGTTTCAACGTTCTTGACGATGGCCGCAGCTGTAGAGGCAGTGGTGCCCTGGGCGATCAGGTTCAGAATGTCTGTACCTGCAGCACCATCAATGACGTCGCCGGCATTGTAGGTGTTGTTCGCATTGGTTGCGTCGCCGAAGATACCGGTGATGATGTCGTTGGCGTTGGTGCCTTGAACTCCGTCAACACCTGCTGTCAGCGCGTAAGTAGTACCTTGCAGGATCTCGTTGTTGATGCCGGCAATTGCTGTATCTACGCTGGCCTGGCTGCTGCCCACGCCTGAAATGACGTTCTGCAGCACTTCCAGAGTTGCGCCGCTCTGCAGTTTGGTAACAGAGAAGTACTCTGCCACTTCAACCTTGTTGTTGAACGCTGCCGCACCGGCGCCCCACACTGTGTGAGTCTCGGGAACTGATTTCAGGACTGCAATCACGTCAACGATGACTGAAGAACGGCTTGCGCCGCCAGCCAGCATGGCAGTGATTTCAACAGCCGCAGCCGCTTTGTCTGCAGAAGGAACTTCGTTACCAACCAGCTGTTGAACCAGCTTGGTAGCGAATTCCGAGTTGGTCATGGCTGAAGGCGGGAATAGCCCCTGGAACTGAGCGGTAAGAGCCAGCTTTGCAGCCAACTGCTTCATTGTGGAGCCTGCCAGAATTTCTGCTGATAGATCGTCAAGAACCGCTGCACCTGGTGCGGCACTGAACATGCCTACCACCAGGCTGATAATCTCGGTACGAGCTTCGACTGTTATAGCCATTTGTAACTCCTTAAATTAATTCCAATTTGTTTTATCCGATTGTGACACGCCAATAACAGCGGATGACCCCACTCGGTTGTGCCAAGGATACGCAAGTCAACCATTCCCCCTTGTGACTGCAGTCACACTGAAGAAAATTTCCCACGTTTCCGTGATTACTCCCACTTGGGTTAATCGATAATTCCTGACCACAAGCGGACACGCTCGGCGATGGTACTAGCAGTCCACACCGAACACAACCTGTTTCTTTCATTAACACTCGATTGTAAGCATCTATTTTATAACAGATATGTGGGGTTTCAGAACGCAGCGCTGATGCCTACCTCGAAGGTCGTGTCAAGGCTGTCAAACAGTTCAATGTTGCTGCGCTGGTATTGGTGATAGAAATTCACCACCAGGGAGATATCGGTGAGCAGCGGCTGGCGATATTGCATCAGCAAATAAGTGCGGCCCAGCCAGCGTTCAGCACCGTTATCCAGCAGAGGGCTGTAGCCGGTTCTGTCTCGCAAGTGAGCATGGTGCAACTGGTTGTCCAGCACTCCGCCAAGCAGGGGAAACTGCCAGCTCAGCTTGAGCTGCCAGCCATCTCTGCCACCACCAGGCCGGCCATCATTGACCGCCTTGCTGTTCAATACAGAGATTTCCCCGCCAATCAGGGTTGGCCGCGCAGCAATTGACAGAGGGCAATCGAGGCCCGCACTGGCCCTGCTCTCAATCGAGTTGAGATTGCTTTGGTTGTGATAGAGCTGGTACTGCGCGGTAAAGCGGAAGCCGGGCACGCACTGGTTGCGCATGACTGTCTGGTATAGCGCACCACCTTCGGCAGCTGTGTAGAGGGGGCTGCCGCCAAACAGCAAATGACTCAGGCCGGTATCGAACTGCCAGGTATGGTCGCGGCGCGGTCGGGTGTAGATGTAATGACTTTCGAACTGCAGCAGATCGGACGGGCTGTCCTGACTTGCCCGACCTCGTAATTCAGCAACGAGGCTGTGCTGATGATCGGAGGCCAGCTGCCGATACTGCCCGCCTGCGCGCAGATTCAGGTAGGGGCCACTGATTGGACGGTATTCCTCATTGAGAGTCAGGATCACTGGCTCACCGGCAATGGTCAGTGTGATCTGGCTGGGGTCCGGCGCACCATTGAGGTTGTTGTCGTAGCCCGCAAGGACATCCGCATGAAAGGCACGCTGCCTGGTCTGTCGACGCCATTGCTGTCTTCTTTCTTGCAGCAAAACCTGGATATCCGGCGGCAGGTCCTGCCGCTGCAGAGTCTGATCATTCAAATCCAGTGCCGAAAACAACTGTCCACGCAAATAGAGAGCCTGTGCATAGTCAATCTGGGCTGCACCATTGTCGGGGTCCAGCAGAAGCGCCCGCTCCAGCGTCTCAAGCGCCTCGGCCAGCTTGCCGACGTCCATCTGGGCAGCCCCATAGAGTGCAAAGAACTCGGAGCTGTTGAGACACTCGGACATCAAGGATCCCAACTGCACTTCAAGCTGCATGGCCTGTTCGGAAGAATCGAGAAGATAAAAAGGCTGCAGGTCAGGACAGGCCTGCACTGACAGTGGTATCAGGAATAAAAGAGAAAGAGCAGACCGACGCATACACCCTGGGTTCCGGACATGCCGTGGACATAGCTGAGCATATGTCGTTTATTGAAATTGCGGGCAATTATCATGATTCAAAAGCCCCGGTGCAACCCGGCGCCATATAAAGGAAGGACTATCGACGGCCGCCGGAAACGACCGTCAGGGCCACCTGGTCCTGCCTGCTGCGGCGCGGAGTGGTGTCAGACAGCGATGGCGAGAAGAGGGTGTGAGGAATTCTCAACCCGCTCAGCAGATAACTTCCTTGTGATTCCAGCTTCTGATCGGCGAGCTGACGCGCGGCACACTCACCTACCAGAATCGGCTGAGCCAGCTCTGCCGTCATCTCCTGTATCCGCAATGTGATGGTGACGGTATCGCCCAGCAGAGTGTGCGTGCGGCGCTGTGCCGGACCAATCGACCCGATCAGTACCGGGCCCTGTTCAATGCCGATGCCAAGAGCAAGCGGCTCCAGACCTTCGGGCGGATTCTGAGGCATATCCTTGTTGATTGATGCCTGCATTTCCTGAGCCGCCAGCAGGGCCTGGGCAGCCGCCTGGGCGTCATGGCCATCCCACACCGCAAGGAGACTGTCGCCCTTGAATTCGTGAATCCTGCCGTGGTGCTCTTCCACGATTTCAGTGGCTCGCACAAAGAAGTAGTGCAACAGGGCAGCCGATTCTTCCGGGGGACGGGCTTCGCCGAAGGCAGAGAAATTACGCAGGTCGGCACTCAGTAAAGTGACTTCGCTGCGCTTGGCATTGATGCTGGAGCTGGGCAGGCTGTAGGCAATCTCTCTGGCAACATCACTGGGCAGATAACTGTTCAGGTTGCCGAAAACACGACCACGCTCATGACGAACACGGGCCTGTTCGAGCAGCATCAGGAAACTGGCGGCGCACAGACCATAAACGGCCGGACCAACCCAGCCAAGCCAGATATCACTGCTGCCAAGCAACTGCACATGCAGCGCCAGCGCGAATACTGGCAGCAGCACACCTGCTGCAGGCAGGCCGTAGCTTGCGAATCGCTCGCGGGCACTCGCCAGCACAAACAGAATCACGGCAAACAAGCCACTCAACAGCACCAGCAAAGTTGTGGCGGCAGCCGGCGTGTAAGGCACGGCGGTATCGAGCAGGCTGGTGAGCATGCGCGCCTGCAGTTCCACACCAGGTGTCGCGCCGCTGTACGGAGTAGGGACAATATCGCCAATACCAAAGGCTGTTGCGCCAACCAGCACCCAGGCGTTTTCGAGCATATCGGCATCATGGTCGCCATTGAGAACATCGGCGGCAGAGATCGCCTGGTAGGCTTCCGGGGCGTTGCGATAGGAGATGCGCATATTGCCAGCGTCATCCAGCGGAATGCGCAGGCCGGGGTAGGCGTTAAGCTGCATCAGCTGGTCAGGCCCGAACAGCGTGCTGCCTTCCTCTATGGTGGCACCCCAGGCCGGGCTGTTCACCGCCTGCAGGAAGGCGCTGATCGCCAGGGCAGGGTAGGCATTGCCGTCGACACAGATGACAGCAGGCACTTCGCGAATAGCGCCATCACCAGCCACGATGGGAGTGATGTGACCCTTGGGAATTTCCGCAAATGTCGCATTGTTACCCAGGAAACTGCCGGTCTGCCCAAGCGCCGCACCACTGTCGCTGCAACTGACTCCAGACAACGCATGGGTCATCAAACCGGTGCGCACAGCCTGCCCGGACTGCAGCACGGGAACCTGCGCCAATACTGCGCCCGGAGCAGCCCGCAATGCAGCCAGCAAAGCGTCGTCGCCGGCACTCGCCTCGGGGTATACAACGTCGTGCAACTGCAGTTGCACTCCGGCCTCATTCAATGCTGTCACCAGTCGCGCCATGGTCTCGCGCGGCCAGGGAAAGGGGCCTTCCTGCGCAAGACTCTTCTCATCGATGGCAATGATGGTAATGCGCTGTTCAGGAGAGGTATCGGAGTTCAGGGTCCAGCCGAGGGCGCCAAGTCTTTCTTCTATGGTTTGCAGCGCATCATCAAACACTGTCACCAGCGCCAGACTCAGCAATGCCGCCGCCGCCAGCATCAACAGGCGTGCGCCAATTGGTGCCAGTCGCACAAGATGTGCCAGGGGGCCGGAAAGCTGTTTGACGCTGGAAGGTTTCTGCATGATTACTGCTTGTCCCAAAGAGTGAGACCCTTCACGCTGCCACTGTTGAGTTGTTTCTCAAAGTAATAGCCGGCCTCTGCACCATCAATGCTGACCGCGCCTGCCATAGTCTGAGTATCCGTATTGTTGTGGAAATAGCCGCCGTCAGAAATCCTGCCCGCCGCCGAGAAATCCACCCGGCCAGTAGTGGCGTGATTGAGCCCCAGCTGAGTGGAAAAATTGTTCTGATTGAAATCGACGCTCAGACTGCCGCTGTTGACTTGCATGGCTACAACGCCAGTTTCGGAATGAAAGAAAGCCTGAGCGGTATCAAGACCGAAAGTAACCACACCCAGTCCCGCAGCCACTCGGGTACCATCAGTTTCAACCCGGAAAAGCCCGTACTCGTTGCCAAAACCAACCGGCTTGGCGGACCCGCTGATAGTCACTGCACGCCCTTGCTGCGCTTCATTCAGCGCCAGGGTGATACGCTCATTGGCGCCCTGACCCTCGGTCCAGCGCCCCCAAACCATCTGCTGGCCAAGCAGAGCACTGCTGGCCACACCCGCGCTCGGCGTATAGTCACGAATTACTGGCGGTGTCACTGGCCCAGGGCCAGGCTTTACGGGAGGGACAACTGTATTGCTGGCGACTTCAGTGACCCTTCTGGAAGTCACTGTTTCAAGATAGACTCCTGTTCCGACCGTCTTTTCTTCAGCACCGGAATCAACATCTGCTATTTCTACCTCTTCGCGCGTCAGAGGCCCTCTCTCATCGGGAGCAGGCACCAGTCTGGGCAGAGGAGTGCTGCCATCCAGCTGTACTACCTGCAAAGACTCCTGGGTCAGCTCTACCGCATTGACTGCACAGGGGCCGAAGGCAATGGCAAGACATTCACTGGAATAGGGCGCCAACACAATCGCCCCTTCGTTGACCAGGGCTCGCACTGACTGGCCAGTGGCACTGACCACAAAATCGGTACCGCGCACACCGATGGCGGCAATCGGGGTATTAAGGCGGAAGCGTTCGCGTGCAGATCGGGCACCGTCACCTGAAATGGCGCGAGTGACACCTTCGACGAGATTCAGCTTGATGGAAGACTGCGTCGGATTGTGTGCGTCATAGTCGTAGCGCACGATTTCCAGCAGACTGTCCGGACGGACACTTACCAAGGCAGAATCGACAAAGCGGATGTGAACGTGACCGTTGGCTTCTGTGACTATCTGGTCGTTGACATGAATTTCTGTGCCTGATCGTATGAGCTGACGGGGCTTGCCTGCGGATTCGAGGTAGGCCTTGCCCAACACCAGACTGACCTTCCCAACCCCCGCAAGCTCGTCAGCATGAGCGCTGGTCGCGGCGCCATGGCCGAACACGAACAGAGCCGTAATACCCATAAGCCGGGTCGCACGGCGACCAGCGGTTGAGATTATCGAATGGAAACCTGAATTCATGATTCTTCCTCCACACGGGGAGTTGCTTCCGGACGCGCCCGGCAGTTATTCACAGTGGTAGCAAAAGATACCTCAGAGGCCCGAATTTTCGGGTGATTACAGTCACACGAGCACAAAATACTCTGGTTTGCTATTCGCCTTCAACTCCATATAATGCCCGGGCGACATCGATTTCCGCCACCAGAGCACCGCCAGGAATTAACACTTATCGTGGTGACCCCAGAGCTGTTAAGCGCCTTCCCTCTCCTCAAGCAACTGCCCTACGACGTCCTGAGCCAGATGGCTCCGCTGGCTACCCTGCGCAAGTTCGCACGACGCGGAATCGTGCTGAATGCAGGGGTACGGGAGGACTGCCTGTGCTTCCTCTTCGAAGGCAGACTGCAAGGTGTGGACTTTACCATTGACGGCAGGGAAGTGGGGCTGTATTTCGTGGAACCGGGCGACTTCTGTGGAGAACTCGGGCTTTTCGACCGCGGCCCCCAACCTGAATACGTCATCGCGCTTACTGCTGCCGTCACTGTATTCATACCTATGGAGACGATCAGCGAGCTTATGCTGAACCAGCCCGGCCTCGTAAAAGTGTTGGGAGAGAGGCTCGCCGCCCGATTGCGGCAAATGACGCGACAACGCTCATTGCTGGGACTTCCCAGCATCAACCAGAGAGTCTGTTGCCAACTCTGGATGCTGGTGCCCGAAGAAGACAAGACAGGGCGCTCCCAGTCTCTCATCAACAACCCCCCCACCCATATGGAAATCGCCATCATGTTGAACTTGAGCCGGGAAACCGTCACCCGGGTCTTCCAGTCCCTGCAGGTGCAACAGATCGTCAAGCGAGATGGCCCCTCCCGACTGCACATCAATGATCTTGAGGTTCTCAGAGAGCTGGCCGAGGGCCGCAAGGAACTTTGATGGCTCGTCCGCCGTCCAGCTTTTTCTGTCACAGCATGGACTTGCGGGTGTACAATCCCGCCGGAACTTCCTGGACTGGGTTGAAATGCCGTATCTCTCGCCCAATATCTGCAATTCTGCCTCTTTGGCAGGTCATCTCTTCGGAACTTCAAACAACAACTGAACCCTAATCAATAACGTCGCGCGAGCATAAAGTAGCAACAATGAAAGACAATAAACCCTCGTCCCGCAACTCTGAGCTATTTGATGCCCTGAAAGCCATACGTCAGCATGTCACGTATGCCGGCTTTTTCAGCGCCGCCGTCAATATTCTGATGCTCGTCCCGATTCTGTACATGATGCAGATCTACGATCGCGTGATTTCAAGCGGCAGCTTCTCGACCCTGGCGATGCTGACACTGATCATGGTCTTTCTCATGATGGCAATGGGGGGCTTCGAATGGGTCAGATCAATGATCATGATCAACGCCAGCAACAGAATCGAGCAAAAACTGCGACAACGCATCTTCAGCGCAACCTTCAAACATGCATTGCAGACCGGCAACATCAACAACGGCGCACAACCCACCAACGACCTCACCGCACTGCGACAATTCCTGACCGGTAATGGTTTGTTCGCGTTCTTCGACGCGCCCTGGTACCCGATCTATATCGGCATCATGTTCATGTTTCATCCATGGTTCGGAATAGCGGGGATAGTCGCCGGTATCCTGATGGTGGCCCTGGCATACGCCACGGAAGTTGTTACAACGAAAAGACTCAAGGACGCCAACACCGAGTCCAACTGGGTCAACAGCCAGATCGGCGGCAGTGTCCGCAACGCCGAAGTGATTGCAGCAATGGGAATGGTCGATAACGTCCGTGAGCGTCAGCAAAAGCGTGCCGACCGGGTGCTTTCATTGCAGACCGATGCAAGCAAATTGGGAGCGCTGCTTTCCAGTGTCTCGAAGACCTTCCGGATCATTACCCAGTCCCTGGTTCTGGGCATGGGTGCCATGCTGGCGCTCCGGCATGAAATCTCTCCGGGCATGATGATCGGTGGTTCATTGCTGCTGGGTCGGGCTCTTGCACCAATCGATATGCTCGTTGGCAGCTGGAAAGGTTTCTCCCTGGCGAGAGCACAATACGAGCGCCTTGAGCAGTTGCTTGAGAATGTCCCGCAGGATGAGGAAAGAATGTCCCTTCCCGCACCGGTCGGCAACCTGAGTGCAGAGCAGGTGTTTGTCGTACCGCCTGGATCAACGACAGCTGTCGTGCGCGGAGTGAGCTTTACACTGAACGCAGGCGAAGCCCTCGGCATTGTGGGGCCCAGCGCTTCCGGCAAGTCCAGTCTTGCGCGTGCGCTGCTGGGCATCTGGCCAACGGGTAGCGGCAAGGTGCGCCTTGACGGTGCAGATATTTCCGCCTGGGATCGCAGCGAGCTCGGCCCGTATGTGGGATACCTGCCCCAGGACATCGAATTGTTCGACGGCACTATCTCCGAGAACATTTGTCGCTTCGGAGAAGCTGATGCGGAGCGCATCGTTGAAGCCGCCAGGTTGGCTGGTGTCCATGAGCTCATTCTGCGTCTTCCGAATGGCTATGACACACACATTGGCAGTAGCGGCGGCATTCTGTCCGGTGGTCAGCGTCAACGCATTGGTCTGGCCAGGGCCGTTTATGGTAATCCCCGTCTGCTGGTACTCGATGAACCCAACTCCAATCTGGACGATCAGGGCGAGAAAGAACTGGTTGCCGCGCTGAATAGAGTTAAATCACAAAATTGCACGGTCGTAGTCATTACGCATCGAACCATGTTGCTTTTGAGCGTCGACAAGATTCTGGTAATGAAGGACGGTGCCGCAGTCAACTTCGGAGCGCGGGATCAGGTGCTGGCTGCCCTGCTGCCACAACCGGAATCTCGCAAAGCGGCCACTGCCAGTTGAGCCATTCGCTGAATAAATTTTTTACGGGAAAACTATCGTGACAACATCCAAGTCTACACAAGACCAGCTGCCGGTGCTGGCAGCGCCGGCGGCGTCCAGAGAGGTCGCCACACCGAGCGTTGAGACTGGCGTGGACTCACCGCAACGTGCCGGAATCATCATTGCCGTACTCGTGTTCGGTGTTTTCGGACTCTGGGCTGCTCTGGCGCCAATCGAAGGGGCTGCTCATGCGCCCGGCATCGTCATGGTGAAGTCATACAAGAAAGTGGTTCAACATCTGGAAGGCGGCATCGTCAACGATATCCTCGCGCAGAATGGGGATCATGTGGCCACAGGCGCCCCTATCATGGTACTGGACAGCACCCAGTCGCAGGCTCAGCTTGAAATCGTCAACGCACAGATGATAGCCCTGATGGCGATGGAAGCGCGTCTGATTGCCGAACGCGATAACCTGCCCACCGTTGTATATCCTGCTGCGTTGTTGAATGGCAATGCCAATGCCATCGCAGAGATGGAAGCGCAGACACAAATTTTCCAGGCTCGCACGGCGGCGCGCGATGGCGGCATTGCCGTTCTGGAACAGCGAATCGAACAACTGAAGTCGCGATTGATCGGCCTTGAAGCCATGCGCACCAGCAAGTTGATGCTGGCAGAATCCTTTTCTGATGAACTGGATGATGTAAGGGCTCTTCTGAAGGAGGGCTTTGCCGACAAGATGCGGCTGCGAGACGTTGAGCGCAACTACGCCATGCAATCCGGAGAAGCAGCAGAGTTGCTGGCAACAATCTCATCAACAGAAATGCAAATCGGCGAAACGAGATTACAGATCCTGCAAATGAAGAATGAGTTTCTTGCCGAGGTCGCAAATAATCTCAGTGAGACTCAGACGCGCCTGAAGGACTCGCGTGAACGTACCACAGCGTTGACCGATATTGTCGAGAGAGCCGTGATCCGCGCACCTGTAGATGGCGTCATCAACGGCCTGCAGATTCATACCATAGGGGCCGTGATCGGACCAGGAACACCTGTCGCGGAGATTGTTCCGCAGACAGACGAACTGATCATCGAGGCAAGAGTCTCGGTGCTGGACATTGACCGCGTCAGCATTGGCCAGGATGCGACGATAAGCTTCTCAAGCTTTGGCAGGAAGGTTCCGCACATCATGGGCAATGTCATCAACGTTTCCGCCGACACTCTGACAGACCAGGCGACTGGTGCTCCCTACTACCAGGCCAGGGTAGCTGTTACCCCCGAAGGCGTGACGACACTGGGCGATCTCGTACTGGTACCAGGCATGCCTGCTGAAGTCTTCATCAACTCCGGCTCGCGTACATTCCTGCAGTACGTATTCAAACCATTTTCCAGTGCGCTGGCGCGCAGCCTGATTGAAGACTGACAAGTATGAAAAACTCCCGGCTTCCCGCTCTCTGTCTTGGCCTGTTATTCACTTGGGCAACACCTGCCTTCAGTGCAGAACAGCAGGACGGTTCCACCAGAATTGTCGTTGAAGGTTCCACGCTTGAAGACTTCTTCGTTGCAGCAATGGATTACAGTCCACGATTGCGAATCGCCGAGGAGCGCTGGAGCATAGGCACTGCGCGCAAGCAACAGGCTACCGGCCAGTTGCTGCCTCAGCTCAACGCCAATGGCACCATTTCGGACAACACTCAGGAACTGCAGAACAACACCAATCAGTATCGCGGTGAACGCTATTCCCTGCAGTTGACTCAGGTACTGTTCAACTGGCAGGCATTTTCAGCGCGCAGCGCTGCCGCTTTGCTTGAGGATCAGGCAGAGGCAGAATACTTCGCAGAGCTGGCATGGCTGCTCACGGATGTCGCTGAGAAATATTTTGAAGTACTGCAGGCAGATGACGCCGTTACCTCCATCCAGACGGAACTGAACGCAGTGAACAACCAACTTGCGCAGGTGCAGAGTCTCTACAATCTGCAGGCAGCACAAATTACCGATCTTTATGCCGCCCAGGCACGACAGGCCGCCGTGCAGTCCGAGCAACTGGAGCTGGAGAGCATACTGGCGCTGGCACGCGAAAGACTGCGCTCGATCACCGGAGTCAATGTGGGAGAGCTGTTCCGGCTGGATGAGAATGTTGCAGTACCACCGGTTACCGAAGCAGTGACTGTCTGGCTGGACAGAGCCAGAGAAAACAATCAGCAGATCATTGCCCGGGAGTATGCTGTCGAGGCAGCTCACAAACGTGTTTCCCAGCAACGTGGCACCTACATGCCGCGTGTCTCGCTGATTGCCCAGCAACAGCTGTCTGATCTGGGTTATGACAACGCGCGTCTGCCGAGCAGAACCGACACCACCTATGTCGGTATTGATGTGTCGATTCCGCTCTTCGCCGGTGGCGCCAACCGCGCCTCCGTCAGCGAAGCCAGCAGCATGCGCAACATCGCACAGAATGAGTTGCGCCAGGTGCAACTGGAGATTGTCGAACGCACCCGCACGGCCTACCTTCAGGTCAAATCTGCAGAACTGCGAATCCAGGCTGCCGAGCGCCTTGCAGCATCCACCGAGCTTTCGTTGACCGCCATGCAGCGTGGCTTTGAACTTGGCACCGTCACCAGCGTTGATGTTCTCAACGCGCTGCGTGATCGTTTCAACGCCGAACGCGATCTGCACAGGGCGCGCTACGAACTGATCAAGTTCAACCTGTTGCTGAAACGCGAAGCGGGAACGCTGAGCGCAGATGACCTGATGGACGTGGGAAGCTGGCTGGTTCCGCCGGAGGCTTGAAAGCAAGCCGGACAAGACCTCCAACTGCAGATCGGACAATAACAACATTCAATTCAACAGCCGGGAACCGGGAATGTTCTTCAGATTGCTTCAACAGTGGGTGCTTGCCCCCATCGTCAACTACCGCCTGTTTCACAATTTCGCCCGTCAGGATTTTTCCGGCCAGTTTGCAGGTTCGCTGGGTGGCGTGGTGTGGCTGTTCGTCACTCCCATCGTCAACATCCTGATCTATTCGTTCGTGTTCAGCGTGGTATTCCGTGCGCCAATGCCGGTCGAGTACGGTGACACTCCGTTTGTGATTTTCCTGATGATGGGCTATCTACCCTGGTTTGCATTTGCCGATGCGATGGGTCGCGCCAGCACTCTGCTGCTGGAGAAGGCGCCCTTGATCACCAAGGTGATGTTTCCCGTACAGATCATTCCCGTGGTCGGCACGCTGGTGCCTTACCTTGTGCACGGAATCGCTCTTGGGGTATTTCTGCTTTATCTGGTGATCAAGGGTTACTTCAGTCTGATGTGGCTGTGGCTGCCGCTGGTGTTCCTGTTGCAGTTCATGTTCACGATGGGACTGGTCGCCATACTGTCAGCACTGTGTGTTTTTCTGCGCGACATTCAGCAGATGGTGACGTTGGCGCTGACGACATGGTTCTTCCTGACCCCGATCATTTATCCGGTGTCGATGATACCCGAAGCCTGGCAGCCATTGTTGATACTCAACCCGATGCACAGCTTCGTGCAGATGTATCGCGAACTGGTGCTGCTCGACAGTTTCTCGATGACCAGTTTCCAGATTATCGTACCGGTATCACTGCTGACCTATCTGTTCGGCGGCTGGGTGTTCATGCGTATCAAGCATGCATTTGGCGACGTATTGTAGAAAGAGACTTACATGCACAGCATTTCAGTAGAGAACATTCACAAGGACTTCCGGATCTATGAGCGGCCGCAGGACAGGCTGCTCGAACTGGTGCTGCGCAAGCCTCGTCACAAGGTCTTCCACGTGCTGCAGGACATTTCCTTCTCGGTGCTGGAAGGTCGCAGTCTGGGCATCATCGGTGACAACGGCGCTGGCAAGTCCACACTGATGAAGCTGTTGGTCGGCACTCTGCAACCTACCAGTGGCAGCATCGCCATCAAGGGCCAGGTCGCTGCACTGCTCGAACTTGGCGCGGGCTTCCACCCGGAGTTCACAGGCCGCCGCAACATCTATCTGAATGCTGCACTGCTCGGCGTGCCCGACGACAACATCGCTGCGATGGAGCAGGAGATCATCGAGTTTTCCGAGCTGGGCGACTTCATCGATCGCCCCGTGAAAACCTATTCATCAGGTATGTACGTGCGTCTCGCATTTTCGATAGCTACCATGGTGAGGCCGGACGTGCTGGTGATCGACGAGGCGCTCTCGGTGGGCGACATCGCGTTCCAGAAAAAATGCGTCGAGCGCATGAACGAGTTCCGCAGGCAGCAGAAGACGATGATCTTCTGCAGCCACTCCATGTATCACGTGCAGGAGTTGTGCGACACCGCCATCTGGCTGGAGAAGGGTCGCATCCGCGAGATCGGCGACAGCCATCAGGTGGTGGGTCATTACGAGAACTTCTGCAACAGCAAGCAGCGGGACCATCACGAGCCGCTGGACATCAATGCGGTGGATGATCGCAAGCTGAAGGACTGCCGCGTGATATCCACGACCGTAAGGTCGCTTGATGGCGAGGAGATCGAGTCGGTCGAACCTCTTTCCGACATCATTCTTGAAACCCGGATAGAAATTCTCACTGACAACGTGATCTGCAATTTCGGTTTCGCGTTGATGCGTACTCTCGACGATATCATGTCGTCATACCTGACCACTGATCTCAACGATGTTCTCAAAGGACCGTTCAAGAAAGGAGAAGTCTTGACCGTTCGCACGCGTCTCAATGCAATCGCGATGCGAGTAGGTGAATTCTATGTGCTGGGTGGTGTGGCGGATGCGAGCGGTTTGCTGTGGTACGAAGTGAAGTTGAGCAAGCTGATCAAGATAAAACCCAACAAGGGGGTCGGGTCGCTTATCATGAAGGTGGATTGGGAAGTGCAGCGGGGTTAATCGTTGGCCCGCGGCGAAGAGGTATCCGGCAATCGACCGTAGGGATCCACCTTGAGCACACGCGCACGGTCCGCATAGGAACGCACGTCCATGATCTCCATGTAGGCCTGTGTCACCGGATCAGCTTCCTGCATACTCCCCCCTGCGACTGAGCGCGCCTCGGCATCCACTTCAGCTTTCGGGTACGCAAAGACGGAATAGAAACTGGACAAGTTGTTTCCCACCCAGGGCCTGAGCTCCACGAAATTTTCCACCGGCACCACTTCGCCCACACTGGTGATGTTGCTGAAATCGCGCTCCTGTCGGTAGCGGATAATTTCGTCGATAAGTTCGTCCGTCAGACCCGGCAGCAGTTGCATGGCTTCGCGTGTAGCGAGATTGAGATTCACCGTCCGCCCCTCGCCATATATGGTGAACGCCGCATCCAGATTCACGTCCTTGAACAGTTCGTCGAAACCTCTGATCAGGCGCAGCTCTTCCACTGTGTCCATCTCGGGATTGTTGCGCGGTATATAGGGTGGGTCCAGCGACTCATAGTAGTCTCGCTCGGCGCCGTTGATGCCCGCCAGATCATTCAGATCAGTCCAGTCCGTCCACGCAGAAAGCAGGTCCTGCACCCGCTGCGGATCGGGATTGTCTCCGAGCCGCTTCTCGATCAACTGTTGCAGGTCCTGGCGCCTCATGCGATTGAGATTGATCTTGCCGGCATGGTTGTAGATGCGCACGACCATGTTTTCACCAGCGGGGTAATGCAACGTCAATGGCTGGCCGTTGAAACGATAGTCGGGGCTGCGGAAATTGCCATCAGCGTCGACCGTGGGTGCCTGATTTACAGGCATCTCCATTCGTTCCAGCAACAGCTCCATCTCTGCCTTGTTCATTGCTTCTGTAATGGCCGCCAGCGCATTCACGGCTTCGCGATTATGGAACGCTGTTCTTGCTGACAACTGGACCTTGCCTGCCATGACAGTCACCAGCACCGTCAGCAGAATGGATGTCCACAATACAATGATGATCACGGAACCACGTTGACGCCTCATGTCACGGTGCTCCTCTCTGTGGACGGCCCGATGCGCGTCTTGTAAATACCGGCGTACCGGAGGGCGTTGTGAGATTGGACCGCAGAGAGCGGTGCTCATTGGCGCGAATGCGGGCGATAATGTTCAGACGCTGATTGGGCCTCGCATCGCTATCCATAGGGGTCAACAGCACATGCACCGCCAGCGGCAGAATATGCATATCAACACCGGGCCAGTCCTCGCGCCATTGCTTGCTGAAATCCAGTTCTTCGTAGAGATAGCTGAATGTGGCCGTGTAGTTTTCCAGCAGCAATACCGGTTCGGTGTTGTCAAGTCGCTGCGTCGGATCGTCGCTCATGGCAGGGGCCAGTTGCAGGTAAACACCTTCGTTGTCGACCGACTCCAGACGCCAGGCAGTGAGCCCGCCGCTGCGTTGTGGCGACACTGTACTGACCCAGCTCAGGCTCTCGTCTTCACCGTTGAAGTAAACGAAGCGGCCCAGCGTTTCGTAATTCTGGTAACTGTGAGGAAAGGCACCTTGCAATGCCCGCTCAAGCTGCAGGATCGCCACCGTTTCATCGAGACGGGTGTCCAGCCCCGAGGTGTCAGCCTCCCAGTCATTCATCACGGTGTACATGCCGGTGCTGAGCAGACTCAACAGCATTGCCGTCAGTGCCAACGACAGAATGATCTCGATCAGAGTGAAGCCATGCTGCCTCGCTCTGGAGAACCTGCGCTGCCTTTTACTCGGGCAGTTCAAGTTTGACCCAGCGGGTGCCTGTGATGGCTTCATCGGTTTCTTCATCTATGACGACGTAGGATTGCAATTTGAAAATGGTCTGCTGAGTCTTGCGAGGCACGAAGTCGAGATAGTCATCGGCACGGATGGCGAAGCGCTCTTCCCCCTCCAGGATTTCCTCCACGTCGCGGTACTCGTCCTGCAGGAGGGCAAAGTTGATCGCCGCCCTGGCTTCGATGGCCGCATGCAGACTTTCTCCGGAACGAAACGCCAACTGCTTGCTGCCACCTGCCAGCGCAAACAGACTGCCGAGCACCATGCCGGTGATCGTCAGCGCCACCACAACTTCCAGAAGGGTGAAACCCTGCTGCCGAACCACAGGCCCCTTTTGCTTCATCGGGAGAGGTGTCATGGGTAGCGGTGTCATTGATTGCTTCGATGGCTTGCGTCTAGTCATTGGAAAACTCTGTTCTGACCTTGCCGGAGAACGGATCGATAAAGATCGAGGCTGCGCGTCCCTCCAGCGCCAGAATGAGTTCACCTCCTGTGCTGCCGCCCTCGGGGAAAAACGTGATATCGATGAACTCTTCAACGTTGGTTAACTGATTGGTGCTGTCGCGATAAGTCACACTGACACCGCGACTTGTCCAGACATCGTCGCGACCCAATCTGGAACGTGCGCCCTGGGCGGCTGTTTGCTCCACGTTCTCGGCTGCGTCAATCTGAAAGGATGCTGTCACTGGCTGGCCTGTAACCACAGCCGTCCGTCGCGCGTAGTTCAGAAGAGCACTGGCTTCACGCACCTGTGCGCCGAACGTACGGGCATTCATGCCGGTCAGGCTGGGGATCACCAGCATGCTGCCCATTGCCAGAATGGCCAGCACCACCATCAGTTCCAGCAGGGTGAAGCCCTTGTTACCTGCTGATGTCGGCGTCATCGTCCTCACCGCCTGCCCGACCATCGGCGCCGAAGGAGAACAGCGTGTAGGTTCTGCCTGTAGAGGAATACTGGTACTCGTTGCCCCAAGGGTCACGTGGCACGTTGTTGTTCAGGTAGGGGCCATTCCAGGTGGAACGATCTGTCGTGTTGACCATGAGTCCTTCAAGTTCGTCTGGATAAGAGCCTACGTCCAGTCTGTGTGTATCAAGCGCGGAACCGATTGCAGAAATCTGCGAAAGGGCAGCATCCCGCCGGGCACCACTGGCCTGGTTGAACAGATTGGGTGCCACCATCACAGCGAGCATGCCGAGAATGGCCATGACGATCAACAGCTCGATAATGGTAAAGCCGCGCGAACGGACGCGAATCGTTTTGCAGTTACTTTGGTACTTCATGGTCACTCCTTGCTGTCCTGCGATAGTGGTTGCCTAAAGCCTTGCTGAATTTTGTGCTTCTGTATCCTTACAGACCGGCGTCTTCAAACATCTCTGCCACCAGTTCAAAACGCTGCAGAATGTCGGCGTATTGCGCGTTGTTGGCAGTATTCAGATTGATGATTTCCGGTCGCAACACGATGAACAACTCCTTGCGCTCCGCTGTGTCCTGTTGGTAGGAGAACAGATTGCCAAGTACCGGCACACGATTCAGGAAAGGCACACCGGTATTCAAGTCGCCATTGTTGGACTGTATCAATCCCCCCAGCACCACATTCTCACCATCTCTGACGACAACAGTGGTGCTGATTTCCTGGTTCTGAAAGATCGGGTTGCCGTCAATTCCCGTGTTGGCATCCACAGAGGAAAGTGCTTGCTCGATGGTCAGATTCACAACGCCATCGGCATTGATGCGTGGCGTAATGGTGAGTTCGATTCCCGTTGGGCGATACTGGATATTGCGTACAGTATTACCCCCCACTGTGGTCTCCTGTCCTGACTGTACAGGCACTTCCGCACCGATCTGAATAATCCCTTCTTGATTGTTGATCACAGTCAGCGATGGTCTTGCCAGAAGTCGTACCTCATTGTTGGTGGCGATTGCCTCCAGTGTGGCCTCTACCCGCGCGGCGCCATCGAGGAAGGACTTGGTGAAGAGCAAACCCCCCAGCCCCGCATTTGGCAGAAACGATGTGCTGGTGGTAGTGGAAATGTTGTTGGTAGCCGCGTTGTCTGCCACCCGTGACCAGTCCACGCCAAAGCGCGTCTCGTCGGTGAGCGTGATCTGCGCGATCACGGCATTGATCATCACCTGCAATGGCACAGAGTCAAGCTGATTGATAGTGGTCAGCAGTTGGCGGTAGTCACGCGGGTTTGCGCGGATCAGCAGACTGTTGGTGGCCTCATCGGCAACAATGGTGACACGCAGGTTCGCAGATACCGCTTCTGTACTTGTCGATCCACTCTGCGGAGTTATCGGAGTAGCGATGGTACGTGTCACGGCGTTGCCGTCAGGCGTGAGCAGATTGAACGTCTGTGTTGGCGACTGTTGTGGCTCGCGTTCAGGGATCACACGTTCATTCTGGTTCAGATCAAAGACACTGGTGAGCGTGGCGGCAAGATCGACTGCCGTCAGATTCTTCACGCGATAGTGAAACAACTGCTCCGCCTGCTCCTGACGATCGGCATCGAGGATGCGTACCCAGCGATCGATCTCTTCGAAGCCGCGATTGGCCGGGGCTGTGACCAGCAACGAATTGATGCGCTCCAATCCCTTCACCTGGTACGCCGGTGAGTTGCCTTCGATCTGCGCGAGAATCCCGGTCAGCTCGGTGGCCACGTCAGCCGCATTGGCGTTGTTGAGTTGATAAAGATGCAGGCCCTGGCTTCGGAATGGATCGGCGTCTATCACTGTCAGCAATTCGTTGATCCGGCTCAACTGCGAGGCAGTGCCGGATATCGCCAGTGTGTTGTTGTTGGAAATTCGCACAACCCGGCCGTCGGGCTCGACGAGTGGCGCGAGAATTTCCAGCGCAGAGTCGATCGAGACGTAGACAAGCGGAGTGATCTGCATGATCACGCTGGCCACATTGTTCGAGGCGTCTCCACGCAACGAGATTGCTTCGGGCAGATTCGATTGCGTCTTGCGCGCGTAGTAAACGCTGCCAACCTGTTCCAGTGTGACACCAGCCTGGCGCGTCAACAGGCGCACAAGGGGCCAGATGTCTGCCTGCGTGAGCGGGCGGTTTGCCGAGGTGCGGATGCTGACCTTGTCGGCAATCGTGGGGTCGATGATGATCGTGGCGTCCACGGCATCCGCAAGCTCTTCAAGCACGACCCGTAAATCTGCCTGCTCATAATTCAGCTCGACAACATTGTCCGAAGGTGGTTGCACAGGCGTCGGCACTGTCTCCCGGAAACCGGACTGAGCGGGGTTCTGTCCGGGTCTGTTGATCTCGTTGATGAGTCGCTGCTGTTCAGCGGCACTGGCTGCTGCGGCTGCATCGGCGGCGGCTGTCTGGTTGCCCGCCATCGCCTCTGCACTTGGCCGGACCTGGGTACCAGCGCCAGTGGCAGTAGCGCCTGTCTGCGCTCTACTACCGGACTGAAAAGACGCGCAGGACGAGAGACTGATTGCCAGACCGATTGCCAGGCTGATCTTCAGACCTCGAATTGCCAATAGTTTTTTTCCGTTCACAGAATTACTCCAGATCGAATGTCAGAACTCCACCGTGTTCATGCTGAACACCGCCGAAAGCATGGTTATCGTGATGCCACCTACCGCGATTCCCAGAAACAGGATGAGCGCCGGTTGCAGTGCCGAGACAAGACTCGACATTTGGTTTTTCACGTACGTGTCAAAAGTTGCTGCTGTCTTCAGCAGAATGCTGCCGGTGCGGCCCGACTCCTCACCTACCGTAATAAGTTGATGCAACAGTGTCGGGAAGCGATTGGTCTTCTCCAGTGAGATGCCGAGGCCGGCACCTCCACGCACATCATCTTCCACCTGCTTCAGATGCCGAACCAGTTCGGTATTGGCGACCACCTCTCGCGACACGCGCAGCGCACGAATCAAAGGAATACCAGCCTCCAGCAACGCACCAAGCGTGCGCGCAAACACGGCGCAATCCTTGTACAGCAGCAGGGCGCCAAGCAGGGGTACGCCGAGCAGGGCGCTGTCTTTCTGCAGCTTTCGCAGTGGGTCTTTATCCAGCCATTTCCACCACAGCACAATGCCGACAACCAGCAAGATCAAAAGATAGCCATAACTCTGGATGCCACTACTCAACGCCAGCAGAAATGCGGCCGAAGCTGGAATCTCCGTGCCCGCGTCCTCGAACATGATCGCGAACTGCGGCACTACATACACCAGCAGCAGAAAAACGGAGATCACTCCGGTCACCAGCAAGACAATTGGATACACCATCGCCGCCACGATTGCCTGGCGGTTCCTGGCACTGGTTTCCAGAAAATCGGACAAGTCTGGCAACAGTTGATGCAGAATTCCGCCTTCCTCTCCCGCTCGCACAATGTTGATATACATCTTCGAGAATACATCCGGACGCGACTCCATCGCCTCGGCCAGACTCTTGCCCTCCTTGACGTCGCGACGCATGGTGATCACCAACTGGCGCATCGTTGCCGATTCGGTGATGCCTTCCAGCAGACGCAGAGCCTTGTCCAGTGGTACACGGGCTTCGACAAGTGTGCAGAGGCCCGTGGTGAAATCCAGCAGATCCGCACTGTTTATCTTTCTCGTGGAGGTGCCACGCGCCTCATCCTGTCCGACGCGGGAAATCTTCACCGGGATAAGTTTCTTGCCCTGCAGGATCTTGAGCGCCTCACGCTCGGACTCAGCATTGATCTGACCGGTTTGCACCTTGCCGTCAGCATCGTAAGCTTGATAGTTGTAGTAGGCAGCACTCATATCGCGCGCGTCACCCTCACGACTTCTTCCGGTGTGGTCATGCCTGCGGCAAGTTTTTCCAATGCATCCTGTCGCAGTGTTTTCATGCCTTCCTTGATCGCCTGTTCACGAATGACATTCGCATCGGCACCGCTGGCAATGTGATGGCGGATGGCGTCCGACATCACCAGCAATTCATAGAGACCGATACGACCTCGATAGCCGCTGCCACCGCATCGCTCACAGCCGGTGCCGCGATGCAGCACCGGGTAATCCTTTGCGCTGATGTTGAGCACATTCGCCTCATCAATGCTGATGGGCTGCTCGACCTTGCAGTCGGTGCAGATGCGACGCACCAGACGCTGCGCCTGAATCGCCAGCAGACTGGAGCTGATGAGATAACCTTCCACACCCATGTCCTGCAGACGTGTCACTGCACCGGCTGCATCGTTGGTGTGCAGCGTGGAGAACACCAGATGGCCAGTCAGCGCCGATTCGATGGCGATCTCAGCCGTCTCGTGATCGCGGATCTCTCCCACCATCAACACGTCCGGATCCTGGCGCACGATGGAGCGCAAACCTGCCGCAAACGTCAGTCCAATACTGGCGTTGGCCTGAATCTGGGTAATGCCCTCAAGCTGGTACTCCACTGGATCTTCGACAGTGATGATCTTCTGTTTCTCGCTGTTGATTTTCTCCAGCGTCGCATACAGCGTGGTGGTCTTGCCGCTGCCTGTTGGCCCTGTGATCAGGATCATGCCGTGAGGTTGAGTGATCAGATGCTGATATGTCCCGAGAATGTTTTCAGGCATGCCGAGTTGCTGCAGACTGACGGCGGTGTCGCCGCGATCCAGAATCCGCAACACAATGGATTCGCCATGCACACCGGGCAAGGTGGAGACACGCATGTCGAGCTGCTTGGTGCCGATGCGCGAATCGATGCGGCCGTCCTGAGGCAAACGTTTCTCGCCGATGTCCAGGCGCGCCATCAATTTCAGACGCGACGCAACCGCCGTGTGGATCTTGATTGGCAGACGTTCGATGCGCGTCATGATGCCATCGACGCGACAGCGTACTTCCAGATAGTCTTCGTTAGGTTCGAAATGGATGTCGCTGGCATTCAGATCCAGTGCACGGGCGAAGAGGTGGTTCACCAGGCGAATGATCGGCGCCTCGGATGCGAGGTCCTTGAGTTCTTCATCATCTTCGAAGCCGGAGACAAACACATCTTCGGTCTGATCGATCTGGGGCGACAATTCGGCGCGCCAGAATTTCATCAGCCTGGAGACTTCATCACCTTTGGCGAGGCGAAAGCGCACAAGGCTGCCAACTATGAAACGGATCTTGGCACGCAACTCGATACCGGGCAGCGTATTGCACACCAGCACGCCGCTGTCGTTGAAGTCATTGGCCGGCGCGATGCCCTCAGGCTCCAGCAGTTGACCAAATATCGGAAGACTGATTTGTACGCGGTTCATCTGCTTGCTCCACCGCCGGGCGCTGCCGCTTCCTGAGTTCTGCTGAATCCCATCACGGTGATCGTGCCTGCATACTGATTGCGATTACGGCGCACACTGAATGCGGTCACTCCCAACCATGGCCGGGATTCTTCCAGGCGCTGCAGGAATTGCATGATGTTGTTCTGGTTATTCGTCTGTACCGACAGCTCCTGCTCCACCAGCAGCCAGCCATCGGCTTCCATCGATTCCGCAAGGCGAGTGGAGGTGACGGATATTCCGGACTGTGTGGCATGATCACGAACAATGCGCTGGATGTTGGCACTGATCAGGGGAACCGATGCCCCCTGGAACACCTGTGCGTCCAGTGCCTGCAATTGCGTTTCGATGGCCGCGCCGCGCTCCCGCCACAACTCTTCTTCCTCGATCAGCCGGCGCTCACGTTCGATATCAATCCGCACCTGATCAATGACTGCTGCCCGCGCGGAATAGAACCCACGCACCATGGGCAGGCCCTGCGATATCGCGAACACGATGCCCACAACAATCGCGAGCAGCAGGATGTTTTTCTCCCGTCGAGTCATGGTGCGTTTCTGATCAGCGCCTGGCATTAGGGAAATACCTTTGCTGATAACCATCGAAATCTACCGTGCTCAGGCGCAGATCAATGTAGTAGCGATTGTTGTTGGTAGCGCGCGCAAAATCGACGCCAGTAAAAGCAGGATTCTGTTCCAGGCGTTCCAGCAGACTTTGCGGGTCGGAGCTCTCTCCCTCCAGTCGCACGATGCCCTGCTCGATTTCGAGTGACGTCAGAACACTGGGGCTGATAACGGACTGTAGCTGCAGCAAGGTGTCCGGAATGTTTTGACGCGGGAATTCATTCAACACGCCCCAGCGCTGCTCGAAATCGCGCACCACGGCTTGATCTGCCCGTGCTGCGGCGGACAGCTCACGCTGCTCCTCAAGCGTGGACAGCAGACTGCGCGTCTGCAGGGACTGCAGCAGGAATGGAACTGCGCCAAGCAACAGCACCACGCTTGCGGCAGCGGCTGCCATCATCATGCGCTTGCCCTTTTCCATCTGTCGGCGCGCGGCCTGCGCTCCATTCGGCACGAACGTGTACTCAAGATCACCACTGACGGGCGCAGGGAGGTTCAGATAGGTATCTGCCGACATCATCTGCAACTGCTCCATGCTCTCTCCCGAACGTGGCATTGTCGCTTCCTGCCACTGTCTGGCGAACTGCTCTTCTTCGAGATCGATGCGGTCAACGTGCAACCACTGGCTGAGTACGCCATTCTCATAGACAAGATGCGTCAGCGTCGTGGCGTCGCTGTCTTGCACATGTATCTCACCTTGAGCATCTGCAGTGATCGCAGCGAGCGCCCTTGGCATGACAGAAGTCAGGAACAGGCCACGGGAAGCGAAGGCCTCGAAGAGAGCATCCAGCCTCCCTTCATCGGTCCACAATACGGTGTCGCTGCCTTCAGTCGCCCTTGCCACAGTATTCACGGCGAAGGTCAAATTGCCTTCATAGCTGGGCAGCAGCATGCCCGCCTGCAGTTGCAGGGCCGAGCGCAGGTTCTCGCGCGCCACCCCAGGCATGCTCACGCTGGTGGCAATAAAGTCGGAAGGCGGAAGCAGCAAGAGTACGGAGCGATTCGTGGTTTGCTGGTTGAGCACATCGCAGGAGGCTGCAGCGAGGGTATGCGCTGCCGATGTCTCAGCTACTGGTGACAACTGCCGCCAGGAACCATTGGCGAGGTCATAGACGCGCTCGTCGTGAACCATGAGTACCGTGTTCACCTGTTTGAGCAGATGGCTGCGAGCGCTGGCCTGAAAGAAGGCCTGCAGGTTTGCCGGCAGCCTGCGATACAGGCTGTGCTGCCAATCTTGCAGATTCAAGGATTCCATGGTGTCCGTGCACTGAGGTTGAATTTCTTGCCGAATCGTCCGGTGATCATTTTATTCATTGCTTCGCCAGGTTTGTTCCGGAGTAGTCGTAGGACTGAGGATACCTGCAAAAAGTTCTACAAGTGCCGAAATTTGAGTTTTCATCATGATTGTCACACAGGTCAATGGGATTCCTCAGGGACATCGGCGACACAGACCCTGTTGCGCCCACCCGCTTTCGCCTTGTACAAGGCCCTGTCCGCACGATCAAACAGAAGGTCCGGCGTCTCTCCGGTCCGCAGTGCCGAGACACCAAATGACATCGTGATCTGTACCTGCTTTTCCTTGAAGTGGAAAGGACAGCTTTCAACAGCCTGTCGAACCACGTTGATCAGAGGCTCTGCAGTTGCAAGGTCTGTATCCGTCATCAGAATGACAAACTCTTCCCCCCCGTAGCGCGCCACGAAATCGCTCTGCCTGACACGGGTCGAAATTTCCTTGGCCAGTATCTTCAAGACCTTGTCACCAGCCAGGTGGCCATAGGTGTCGTTGATCTGTTTGAAGTGGTCCACGTCACAAATGACCAGGCAGAGGCCCGCGCCATGGCTCTGCTGCTCAAGCTCATGACGGACACGTCGATCATAGGCAGCGCGATTGGGAAGCTCCGTGAGTGCATCGCGCATGGCGTTCTGTTCCTGTTGGACCAGATGCAGGCGCAGCTCGCGGGACTCACGCTCCATTTCATGAATACGAGCCTCCAGAGTCCTGGTGTGCTCGTCGGCTGCTGCACTTTGCTGGATCTTCAAGTGTCTGAAGCCATCCATGGATGACAGTATGCTGTCGAGCTGATCTTGAACAGCACTCTTGAGCTCATCAATGTCTGCGGCCTTCTCCACGGTTTCGGCAATGTCGCTCACCTGACCCCGGACTGCCTGATCCAGTTCGCTCTCCGATGCTCTTGCCTCCAATTCCTGGTCGCGTGCGAACCGCACGTATTGCTGCACCTGTTCCAGGCTGGCGTTCAGCTCATTGAGGAAAAGCTGGAACTCTGACCGCTCCTGACCCAATGAGCAGGTAATGACAGAAGAGATGTCCTCCAGCACAGAGACGAATTCGTACCAGTTGAGCCCTCTGGCCACCTTCGCCCGAATCTGCTGTGCGAGCGAGACGGACTGCTCTGACACGTAGATGTTTTCAAGGATGCGCAGTAATACGGGTTCGGCATGGTTGGCGATGGCAGAGAAGCCGGGCTCAGGAGTTGCTTCAGAAGTAGGGGGGGTGTCCTGCTCTGGAGGTAATGAGGTGTTCTCCAACGCTGCTGCTGCTGCGGGCTCCGATGAATCCTCGTGCGGCGCCGAATCCAGTTCGACCGCGCTGAAGATATCGTCATCGGTCACTGTTCCTGCATCCCGCAAAGGGGTTTCGATTCCCGGCACACCCACTACAGACTCTGCGCGCGCAGCCTCCCGTTCCGCGGCCCCATTGGAGACTATCGCGGGCTGACTTGCGGTGGTGGAAAACAGACGCTTCCAGAGTCCGGGTACAGGTTGTTCGGTGGGCACATCTGGTGATTGCGACAATTGCCTCACCACCATACGCACCAACTCGAGGAATTCCACAATCAACTCGGCGTGGTTCTGGATGTCATCGACACGACCGGGAAGAGTCCTGGCGAATTGCTTGATACTGCGCTTGAGATCGCGGTCGAGCTTCAACTCCTGAAGCTGGGTAACGCTGAGAGTAAGGGCATTGCGAAGGGCCCAGGTACTGTGCTCCTTGCGGGTATCCAGACGCAGAACCGACTTCTCGATGTGCTCCAGCAGGACCTCGAGTCCTGCTTCGCTGTCTTCCGAGCGCAGTGTCGTGCGCAGCGCGGACAGCTCTCGATCAAGCTGGGAGTCCAGACCATCGCCAGCCAAACTGACACCTACCAGACCACGACGCAGCAGCTTGATCCTGGCAGTCAGCGATTTTTCGCGTGAATCCTGATCTTCAAGGACATCAAGGAACTTCTTCTTCCAGCGGGACGCCTCGGCACTGTCGTTATTCCTTTGGCTCATGTGACTGGCTCTTGTTCAGGAATTTTCCGGTCTCATCAACGCATCAGCCCGCAGAGCACCTTGTAACAGTGCGCTGCGGGCTGGCGGATAGCTCAATCTGATCTGGCGATCAGCTTGATGATCGTTCTTTTTCTACGAGGAAGTTCACCACTTCCAGCATTTCCTGCTGTGTGGGAACAGCGTTACCAGTAGAGATCAGGTATTTGCCGTTCACGATCATGTTGGGTGTGCTGCGTACCTGGTACTCACGCATCTTGGCCTCGGCCTGGTTGACCTTGGTACGAACCGCAAAGGAGTTGAAAGCGTTTCTGAACTCTTCCGCTGTCACACCATGCTGAGTGAAAAGGGCAGAGATCTGCTGCTCATTCTGCAGACGGGCACCTTGAATGTTGATCGCCTCGAAGATCGGACCGTGCAATTGATGTACCTTGCCAAGCGCCTCTGCAGTAAAGAAGGCCTGGGCGTGGATCTTCATCAGGTCATTCCACATGCCGGGAAAACGTACAAAGTCGACATCAGCAGGGATGTTGGCTTCCCAGTTTTCCAGCAATGGTTCGAATCGGAAGCAGTGATTGCAGCCGTACCAGAACACCTCAACCACTTCGATCTTCTCAGGGTTATTGGTCTTCACCGGTGTTGGCAGTACCACATAGTGAGTCCCTGCCACATAACGCTCGGGCTGAGCCAAGACCGAGAATGCCAGGGGCGCCAACAATAGAACCGCCAGTAATTGCTTGATTTGCTTGTGCATCTTCATTCTCCCTTCCGTATTTGAAACTCTCAGGAACTTCTTGATTGGTCTTAAAGGACCGCCCTGCCTCACAATTATTGCTCGAGCAGATCAACAACCTTAATTCAGTCCGGACACATAACTTGCCAGGGCTTCGATTTCCTTGTCGGTCAGACGCTCAGAGACGATACGCATTGGGGCAGCGGTGCCGTCATTGGTACGCTCGCCGGAGCGGAACGCTTTCAATTGAGTTGCCGTGTATTCGGCGTGTTGACCGCTCAACGCGGGGAACCCTGCCTGGCTGTTGCCCTGTCCAGTGGGTGAGTGGCAGGCGGTGCACGCTGCAACATTCAAGCTGGCAATGCCGGAGCGGTAGATGCTCTCGCCCAGTTCTACCAGTTCAGGATTGGCACCTTCCAGAGAGCCTTCCTGCGATGCATAGAAAGCTGCAATGTCCTGCATGTCCTGATCGCTTGAGTTGTTGAGCAGACCGGTCATCATCATCACCGTTCTGGCACCACTCTTGATGTCCTGCATTTGTTTGAAGAGGTATTTGGCATTCTGACCAGCAAGTTTCGGGTTTGCTGCGATATCACTGTCACCAGTGGCGCCATGACAGGCACCGCACATTGCAGCTTTGCTCTGCCCGGCAGCAGCGTTGCCCTGGGCATGACCAGTACTCGCGAAAGCAGCAAGAACCAAGGTTGATAACAGCGTCAGTACAGTCTTCGTGGCTAGTATTTTCATGAATTGTCCAACTTTCCTAAATTTTCAAAGTTCTTGTAGGTTCAATACCATTTTCGACCTGAATCACTGCTGAACAGTGCCCGCAAGGAGCTGTACAAATGACGTGAAGGTCGGTTTCGATGGTGCGAGCGGCCGCGAATTATAGCCCATAGCTTCTTATTACTCTATGAGTTGCAGCAGGCTTGTGGGCAAATAGTAAGCCGCGATGCACGTATTTGCCAGCGTTCAGGGCACTGTGGGCACCATTCTGGCTTGCTTATGGAGACCTGTTGCTGTATCTAGTGCGCCCATGAATTATAAATCAGCAAAGTTTGTCACCAGTGCCGTCCGCCTGGACGATTGCCCGGTTGACAGCCAGCGCGAAGTCGCCTTTGCCGGTTGCTCGAACGCCGGCAAGTCCAGCGCCATCAATACCCTGACCAACCAGACGCGACTGGCTCGCACCAGCAAGACCCCGGGACGTACTCAGCTCATCAATTTCTTTGGACTGGACGAGGGTCGTTATCTGGTGGATCTGCCCGGCTATGGCTACGCGAAGGTGCCTCTGTCCGTGAAGAACCAGTGGCAGGAGCATCTGGATCTGTACCTGAACAAGCGCGATGCATTGGTCGGCCTGGTGCTGCTTACCGACATCCGCCATGCCTTCAAGGAGTTCGACCTGATGATGATCAACTGGTCACAGCGCTCGAACATGCCTGTGCATGTGCTGTTGACCAAGGTCGACAAGCTCAAGCGTGGTGCTGCACAGAACGCGTTGCTCGGGGCCCGCAAGCAGATTGCGGGCTTTCCGAATGTGTCGATTCAGTTGTTTTCATCCCTGGCCAAGTCAGGCATCGACACGCTGGAAGACAAGCTGGATGAGTGGCTGGTGGCTCGTGAAGACTCTGTCGTTAAGGGTGAGTAAATAGTCTCTCCCGCTTGAGTAATGGCAATTTGCGAGCAAACTCGCTTCTGCAAATCAGTGTGGCAGATGGCTCAGTGGGCTTCATCCCAGTTATTGCCAACCCCTACATCAACAACCAGTGGTACATGCAGCGCTGCCGCCGTAACCATCCGGAACCGCACACCCTCGGCCAGCAGGTCAACATCGGCCTCGGCGACTTCAAACACCAACTCATCGTGCACCTGCAGCACCATATGTGCATCCAGCACACCGGTAGCAAGCCAGTGATCGATATCGATCATGGCCTGCTTGATGATGTCTGCGGCACTACCCTGCATCGGCGCATTGATTGCGGTGCGCTGTGCCGCCTTGCGCAACATGCCATTACCGGCGTGAATGTCAGGCAGATAGAGGCGGCGGCCGAAGATGGTCTCCACATATCCCAGCTCATCGGCAAGCGCCTGAGTCTGATCCATGTACTGCAGCACCCCGGGGTACTTCTGAAAGTACAGATCAACATAGTGCTGAGCGCTGTGACGATCGATGCCCAATTGCTTTGCCAGCCCGAATGCGGACATACCATAGATCAAACCAAAGTTGATCGCCTTGGCACGGCGGCGCTGCTCCGACGTCACTTCTTCCAGCGGAGTTGCAAACACCTCCGACGCCGTGGCCCGGTGCACATCCTGCGCACTGGAGAAAGCCTTCAGCAATCCCGGGTCGCCTGAGAGGTGTGCCATGATCCGCAACTCGACCTGCGAATAGTCTGCCGCGAGCAATTTGTAGCCGGGGCGGGCGATGAATGCCTGACGTACCTTGCGACCCTCTGCCGTCCGGATGGGAATGTTCTGCAGATTGGGATCAATGGAAGACAACCGCCCCGTTGCCGCCACAGCCTGTTGAAAGCTGGAATGAATTCGGCCGGTGCGCTTGTTGATGTCCAGAGGCAGCTTGTCCGTATAGGTCGACTTCAGTTTACTGAGGCCACGATGATCCATGATCAGTTTCGGAAGCTCATACTCCAGCGCCAGTTCCTGTAATACCGGCTCTGCCGTCGAAGGTTGACCGGTAGGCGTTTTTTTCAACACAGGCAATTTCAGCTTGTCGTAGAAAATGGTTTGCAACTGCTTGGGAGAACTTAAATTGAACTCCTCACCTGCCAGCCTGTAAGCCTCGCGCTCCACTTCCACCAAACGGATGGCAATGGCCTGGCTTTGTTTTCCCAGCACGTCCGCGTCCACATGAATGCCATATCGCTCCATGCGTTGCAGAACCGGAATGAGCGCCAGCTCGTAGTATTTGTGCAACCCTGCGAGCTCCCCGGTGCGCGCCAGCTCTGCGGTAAGAAAATTGTTCAGACGCAACACCAGATCAGATTTGCGACCGGCGAAATCTGTCGCAGCAGTCAGATCCAACTGACTGAACACCAGTTTGCCTTTACCTTTGCCGAGCAATTGTTCCAGAGAAGGCATTGAGAGATGCAGGTAGTGTTCTGCCACTTTTTCCAACGTGTGGTCTGTCACTACCGAATTAAGGACATATGACCCTGTCAGAGTATCGAAGCGATAACCGGAGAAGGCAACACCATGGTTCTCGAACACATGAATGAGGAATTTGCAGTCGTGCGCTACTTTGTGGGTTCTTGCGTTTTCCAGCAGAGGTCGCAGTTTGCCAATGACCAGATTGCGATCGAGCTGACTTGGGAACTCCAGCGAGTCATGTCCCACCGGGATGTAGAATGCCTTGCCAGGTTCGATGCACAGGGCGATACCGACAATCGCCGCTTCCATGTAATGTGCGCCGTCTGTTTCCAGCGAGATGGCGATCTGCGATGCATTACGCAAGGCAACAATACAGGCATCCAGAGTCTGTTCATCCAGAATGGCGGTAGTTTGTGTGGCCTCGCCAGCCTGTTCCAACGCTATCGGTCGCGCGTCTGAATTCTCTCTGACCACATCAGGAAGTTCCTTTTGCGTTGGTTTTTTGGATGATGTGCCGCCCTTGCCCTCGACTTCCTTTATCCACGACTTGAACTCCAGCAGACTGAAAAGAGCATGCAATTCATCCTTGTCCTCTTCGCCGTGGACAAGATTCTCTATCGTGACATCCAGGGGTACGTCCCGCTTGATGGTGGCGAGACGATGTGAAAGCCATAGCTGATCAATGTTCTCCCGCAGGCGCTCGCCGATCTTGCCGCTGACCTTGTCCATGTTGGCCAACAGCCCTTCCAGTGAACCATATTCCTGCAGCCACTTGACCGCTGTCTTGGGGCCAACGCTTGGAACGCCGGGAATATTGTCGGCCTTGTCACCCGTCAGCGCGAGATACTCCACAATGCGCTCAGGGGGGAGACCGAACTTCGCGGTAACGCCGGCAGGATCGAGCACCTCATTGGTCATCGTGTTCAGAAGGGTGACGTTGTTGGTCACAAGCTGCGCAAGGTCTTTGTCTCCCGTGGAGATCAGGGTGCAGATCTGCATGGCTTCAGCCTGAGTGGCCAGGGTGCCGATCACATCGTCAGCTTCGACTCCCTCTATTACCAGCATGGGCAGACCCATGGCCTTGATGATGGCGTGTATGGGTTCGATCTGGCTGCGCAACTCATCCGGCATGGGCGGGCGGTGCGCCTTGTACTCGGCATATATATCGTTGCGAAACGTATTGCCCTTGGCATCGAAAACCACCGCTATGTGGCTGTCCGGATAGGTTTTCACCAGACTGCGAATCATGTTGATGACGCCTTTTATGGCGCCAGTGGGCTGGCCTTTGCTGGTATTGAGCGGGGGCAGGGCATGAAAGGCTCGAAACAGATAGGACGAGCCATCCACCAGAATCAACTGCACTTCGCGCGGCAGGTTTGTGTCCATGTTGTTGTTTTCCACATCGATGGCCTGACCGCGAAAGTCTGACCTGGTTATCGTCCGAGACAGTGTCGGAGCGCGAGCGCCATGTTTTCTAGCAGTCGCACATAGGCATACTGGTCGGGGGCGATGGCGTCGCCCATGGTATCAATTCTGGTTCTGTTTACCGGATAGTCTCGGAAAACAGTGTTTATTGTAGCCTCATTAGCATTCACATCTTCAAGCAGGCAGGTCAGCGGGCGGGCCTCAAGCAGCCCGCGCAGGGCCAGCAGATGGCGAATTCCTGGCTGAATCTCATGATCGGGAACCAGAACAAACTGATGCAAGAGACCAAACTGCTTTTCAAAATACTGGATACCATTGTGATAGAGCGCGTAACGGCCATCCGAGAGCGCTACGATGTCTTTGCGCAACCTGTCGTCAAGGAGGCGAATACCATTGGCAAACCTTGCGTTATTTTGCTCATATCTGGCTGAGTTGGCTGGATCCAGCACTATCAGATTCTCGTAAAGGCGCTGGGCAATCAGCACCGCATTCCTGGTATCCAGCCAGACATGAGGATCGTACAGGCCATGGTTGTCCGATTCTTCGTGCACATGTTGCGCCGCGTTTTGATCGGCATCATGCAGAGTAATGCCAGGCAATGCAGCCGCCTCAATGAGTATCGTTTGCCCGACCAGTTGCGACATGAGACCAGTCAAGTAGGTTTCCATTTGCGGCCCGACCCACAGCACCAGCTCGGCATTACTGATTTTGCGAATATCGGAGGGGCGCAGGATGTAATGGTGAGGAGATTGCGAGGAAGGAATAACGATATCTGGTGTTGCCACCCCGTCCATCACGGCCGTAGCTATGAACTGCAGCGGCTTGATAGTAGTGATCACCGCAGGCTGGGCAGACGCACTGATAGCGCTTATGCATGAGAGCAATAAAGGGATAAGGATTGCAGTCAGGCGCTTGTGCATGAACCGGGTTTCGGAATGAGGGTCATTGAAAGTAATGCTATGATATACCATTATTTCCTCGGAGGTGACTCCTCTCACTTATGCATATTGACGGCACACCACACAAGGTCCGTAAATCAAGGCCCGCACCTACAGGAAAGTCCGCATGAAACAAGTCAGCCTGGTCAAGGCCTCCGGCATCTGTATGCAATTTGGAGATCGTCAGGTCCTGCAGCACGTCGACCTGGAGGTGAATCAGGGCCAGGTAGTGACCCTTATCGGACCGAACGGTGCCGGCAAGACCACCATGGTTAGGATTGTGCTTGGTCTGCTCAAGCAACAATCCGGGACTATCACGAAGGCGCCTGAGTTACGCATTGGCTATATGCCCCAGAAGCTGCATATCGACCCAACCATGCCCATGACGGTAAAGCGATTTCTGCAGCTCGCAAGGTATACGGGAACGGAGCCAATACAGAAAATCCTCAACGAAGTGAAAATAAGTCATCTTATGGACCAACCGCTTGGGGCGATTTCCGGTGGAGAGCTGCAGCGCGTCCTGCTGGCGCGGGCACTGTCCCAGTCGCCGCAACTCCTGGTCCTTGATGAGCCTGCACAGGGAGTCGATGTGGCGGGCCAGGCGGAACTCTATCAGTTGATTGGCGAAATACGCGATCGCCACCGCTGTGGTGTATTGATGATTTCACACGATCTGCACCTTGTAATGGCAACAACTGATGAAGTGATCTGTCTGAACCATCACATCTGCTGTCATGGCAAACCAGAGCACGTCAGTATAGATCCTTCATATCTTGCGCTTTTCGGCAAAAAGGAAGCGAAGAGTCTTGCGATCTATACACATCATCACAATCACAATCACGATATCGCTGGCGAAATCATTGAGAAGAATCATGGCTGATTTTGTTCTGAGAGCCCTTGTAGCCGGAATCTGCATTGCTCTTGTGGCCGGGCCGCTGGGGTCGTTCGTGGTTTGGCGTCGCATGTCTTATTTTGGTGACACGCTTGCACACTCATCACTTCTGGGTATTGCACTTGGCATTTTGATGGACATCAATCTACAACTGGCTGTCATTTCCAGTTCGATTATCTTTGCGTTGGTGCTGATTTTCCTGCAAACCAGAAAGACACTTTCCACAGACACTCTGCTGGGCATACTCGCGCACAGCACGCTCGCCATCGGTCTTTTGATATTGTCACTTTCCAGCACGGTGCAGATAAATCTGGTTGCCTATTTGTTCGGCGATCTTCTCACCATCGGCTCATCTGATCTTTATTGGATTATAGCTGGCACAGCAGTAATTGGATTACTGCTCCTGCGTTTTTGGAACACGTTCCTTACAATTACCGTACACGAAGAATTGGCGGAAGTGGAGGGCGTGGCAGTCAGAAAATTCCATGCTTTGATGGTATTGATGATCGCACTGTTGATAGCGGTGTCGATGAAGATCGTTGGTGTACTGCTGATTACATCGCTGCTGATCATTCCTCCCGCAGCTGCAAGGAGATTCGCCAGCACTCCGGAGCAAATGGCGCTTGGAGCGAGCATCACGGGTTGCTTGTCGGTGGGGATTGGTTTGTTGATGTCATATCAATGGGACACGCCGGCAGGGCCATCAGTAGTTGCAACCGCCTGCGTATTTTTTCTGATTGCCTACCTGAGTCCTGCGCTACTCCGCTCGGGCAGGAAACCCTAGTACGCCGCCCGAATTGCTTCATAGGCAAGCGTCAGCTCACGATCCTGAATTGCTGGCGCGAAAAATCCGTAGTATTGGCCTTGCGGATTGATGATCAGGATATTACCGCTATGGTCGATCAGGTAGTCATCTGATACCTGTGCCATTACGTGGCCCGCATGAGCATCCTGGCCTTGAGCCTGTGCTTGCGCTTGTGAAGGGGGCGGGGTATGAGCAATAAAGAGTTGTCGCGCAAGGGCGGCAACATCCGAGTATGGCCCATTCAGGCCGACAAAATCCGGATGAAACGAGCTCATATAGTCCGCAAGCCTCTGCGTATTATCTCTATCCGGGTCAACACTGACCATAACAACGCGAGTGTCATTGGCGTAGGTATCCGCAGGAAGTGCCTGGTAGAACTGATTCAGCTCGGTCAAGGTCAAAGGACAGATATCGGGACAGGACGTGAAGCCAAAGAAGATCAATGTCCATCTGCCCACCAGATCCGCCTGTGAAAACTCCTGGCCTTTGTGGTCCTGCAGCCTGAAAGGCTGCAAAGCTACTGGCTGCTCGTACACCAGCGCACCGAGCTCACGCAATTCTTCAACACTCAGACGGTCAGGACCTCCCCCGGTGATGCGGTTGTAGGTCAGCGCCAGCACAATCACCACGAAGACGAGACAGGAAATTACGGTGATATTGATGTTCTTGTTCATTACTGCACTTCTTTGTCAATTCACAGGATGAGGGCGGTCAGCGGCTCACGATAATGATCCGTCAGCAGCACCACAAAAAGGACCATCAGGTACACAATCGAGTAACGGAAAGTATCCATGGCCGTTGAGGGTTTAGGGCGATACATCAGAAGCAGTGACCAGGCCAGGAAGCCCAGACCAAGCACTACGGCTGCCAACAGGTATAGCGGGCCACTCATGCCCGTCAGATACGGCAGAAGCGTAATCAGAAACATGATGATGGTGTAGAGAATGATATGAATCTTGGTTACATGCTCGCCGTGTGTCACCGGCAGCATCGGGATACCGGTCTTGGCATATTCTTCCTTGCGATGGATGGCAAGTGCCCAGAAATGCGGGGGCGTCCATGCAAAGATGATCAACACCAGTATCAACGCACCGGGCTCAATCGTGCCTGTCACCGCAGACCAACCCAGTAGCGGAGGCATGGCACCTGAGAGACCACCGATCACGATGTTCTGGGGAGTCGCACGCTTGAGGTACCCGGTATAGATGAAGGCATACCCTATAAAGGAAGCAAGAGTGAGCCAGGCGCAGAGTGGATTGACCCACAGCAAAAGAATCAACATGCCGGCGATACCAATAGCGGCCGCGAAGATGGCGGCCTGCTTCTGGTCAACTCGCCCCTGAGGAATGGGGCGATTATGGGTTCGCTTCATGAGCGAGTCGACCTTGTGGTCGATCAGATGATTGACGACTGCACCGGAGCCTGCCACCAGAGCGATGCCGATGTTGCCAAGGATCAGGATGTCCAGAGGGACCATTCCCGGCACCGCCAGAAACATCCCTACCATGGAAGTAAGTATCATCAGCATGACTACCCGAGGCTTGCACATCTCGTAGTAATCACGCCAGCTAACTGCTTGTTTTTCGACCAGATCTGTCACTGAATTCCTCTCGTTTCCGCAGCACAGCTACGACTGCCCGTCTAGCGGGCCTGCATTCGATCCTGTTGCCGGGAACACAGGCTCGACAGCACCTGGCCACCCGGATTCCGGTGGAGGTTACCTTTCTGCCCCGATTGAGGTGCTGATTGTACTAAATGTCCAACAGGAATGGTTGACGAAGTTCAGCAAAACCTCGCACCGTTGCATTTACATCTTCTACCCGGAACGGATACCAAATGACAGGCACATCTTTTGTCTGAAAGTGGTGACACCGGAAACCGGAGGGTGGTGGCTCGGGATTCAATCACGTTTCAAAATCGATCTCAACCAATTCTCTTGCTGACGGCGGCACTTGAAATCTGTCAGTGGGACACCAGTTTCCGCTGCAGTATTCGAAGAAATTGATATCACGCAATTTCCTTTTTAAACACTCGGCATCGCGGCACCGGCAGCCTGAAAAAGATGGCGACAATCAAATTTGGAAGATGTAAAGTAAAAGTGACCCATGGAAGGGAGTAGGTGTGGTTGAAATTGTCAGCAGTTTTTACATCAATAAAGAGCAGGAGAAGCCTCATGAAATGCATTTATTATCTGTCACCCTCTCTGAAAAGCACTCACGAGATTTCGGACGATTTGCACTCCATCGGAGTTGACGATTGGTTCCTTCACATCGTGAGCAAGGACGAAAGCGGCCTCAGCAAAGAGCGTCTGCACTCGAGTAATTACCTTGAAACGCTTGATGTTATACGCGATGGCCTCATTGGTGCTGCTTTCGGTTTCTGCGCAGGGGTATTGTTTGCGCTGCTATCCATGGCCGTGGAACCCTTTGGTCCAAATGTTCCATTGTTGGGATATGTCGCAATGGTCTTCGTGCTTAGCTGCTTCGGCGCCTGGGTCGGCGGACTCGTCGGAATCGCAAGCGAGAACAAGAAATTGGCGAATTTCCACGACGCAATCGAGGAAGGCAAGTACTTGATCCTCATTTATGCCAAGAAAGATCAAGAAAGCAAAATCATGCAAATGATGGATGCCAAACATAAAGAGGCGCAATTGGCCGCAATTGATGCTCACTTTCTGAATCCATTCGCCCAGCTCAAACTCAGCTGATCCCACAGACTTAATTTGGCCAACGGGCCATGATTGCCTGCTGGAGCTGTTCAAGTTCAATGTGGCTCTTTTGCAACAATCCTGGTGTGGACTCTCCACTCCAGGATTGGCTCATTCGTGCGACAAGAATTACTATTGGATCGATCCTCTGTGCCCCGGATAAAAGCACTTGCGGTCATTTTGACAATAATATACGATCCTTCGAGCTGAAGATTTCGACGAATTCTTCAGCCCCGACGATATATGTAGCACGTTGAGCGCCCGCCCATTTAATAATAATAAAGGAGGGAACGACGTTGTGAACGCGATTTTCTGTACCGTTCGTAGTCAACTGCGTGACTTTAGTCGAAGCAATAACCACTCTTACTGGAATTTTGCTGGCAGTATCAAATATCAATCGCTGGTTAGTGCTCAAGGCCGGTACCAGCGATGACAACTCCGAATTATGATTTCCGGGCATTCATTTTCCTGCCCTTTACTGCGTCGTTTCACGACGGGCTTTCTTTCGTCTCACGAAATCATAGCCACAATTCCTGCACGCAATACCCTGCACAGTCTTCACTGTTGCCCGTCATGTATTCATTTTTCATAAGGATTAACAGCATATGGCTATAGCAGTCGCTCTGGTTCTATTGGTCGTTGGTTCAGTCGTCTTCCACTTTATGAGCCCATGGTGGTTTACCCCTATAGCGTCAAACTGGGGAAGTATCGACTTCACCATCAATCTGACGTTTTGGGTGACAGGTGCCGTTTTTATTGCTGTAAACCTGTTCATGGCTTACTGCGTGTATCGCTTTCGGCACAAGGCCGGACAGAAGGCTGTTTACGAACCCGAAAACGCAAAACTGGAAATCGGGCTGTCTGCCGTGACTGCGGTGGGCGTCATCGCAATGCTGGCACCGGGCTTATTCGTTTGGGCAACCTTTGTGACCGTGCCTGAAGAGGCAACAGAATACGAGGTGGTGGGGCAGCAGTGGCAATGGAGCTACCGTTACCCAGGTAATGACGGGATTCTTGGCACTGTGGATACACGTCATATCAGCGAATCCAATCCTTTCGGCATGAATCCAGACGACCCCAATGGCCAGGACGATATCCTTGTAAAAGATCCCGAAATGTATTTGCCCGTCGGCAAACCGGTGAAGGCTCTGCTGCGCTCCAAGGATGTATTGCACAACTACACGGTGCCACAGTTCCGCGTGAAAATGGACCTGGTTCCCGGCATGGTGACTTATCTGTGGTTTACCCCAACGGTGGTAGGCAGCTACGACATCCTTTGCGAAGAGTTGTGCGGTATTGGCCATCATGTCATGAGAGGCAAGGTCGTTGTTGCCGAACAGGCCGATTATGATGCCTGGCTGAGTCGTCAGCCCACTTATGCCCAACTCGCATCCATGGCGGCACCGAATATTGTCGCCGGACAACAACAATATGCCGTCTGTGCAAGCTGCCATGGTCAGCAGGGCGAAGGGCTTCAGGCCATGAATGCGCCCAAGCTGAACGGCCTGCAATCCTGGTATATAGAAAGGCAACTCAAGTATTACCAGCAAGGCGTAAGGGGTGCGCACCCTGACGATCAGTATGGGAGACAAATGGCACCCATGGCTTCGATGCTGAGTACCGATGACGCCGTCCGCAATGTCGCTGCCTATATCAGCCAGCTTCCTGTGACAAACTCGCCCGACACAGTGTCAGGCAACGTTTCAAGAGGGATGAGAATTTACAACGCAAACTGTGCAGCTTGTCATGGCAAGAATGGTCTGGGCAGTTGGGCTACAGATGCGCCGAACCTTGTCGGGATGAGCGACTGGTACGCTGTAATACAACTGAACAACTTCAAGGCCAAGATTCGTGGTGCACACTCCGATGATGATTACGGCGAGCAGATGGTGTCGATGGCGACGGCCATGCGCAATCCGGAACAGGTCAATGATGTTGTTGCTTACATCAATTCATTGCGCTAGTCGGTTTTACAGTACTTTTCAGATTTGAAGAACAAATAAAGCGTATGAGGGCAGCGACTTGCCCTCTTGCGATCAGCATAAAGCGAGTCAGGAGGAGAATTTAATGGCTTACGTTCCTTTAGCCGACCAAGACCACGACCAAGAGCATCACGATCCTCACACATTCATTACCAAGTATGTCTGGAGCCAGGATCATAAGGTCATTGCCATCCAGTACGCTGGCACGGCCATTTTCGTCGGTCTGGTTGCTCTGGGTCTGTCCGCCATGATGCGCCTGCAGTTGGGATTCCCGGATACTTTCTCGCTCATCGATCCGAGCTCCTACTATCAAGCCGTGACAATGCACGGCATGATCATGGTGGTATATCTGCTTACAGCGCTCTTCATGGGCGGCTTTGGCAACTATCTGATTCCGCTGATGTGCGGTGCGCGGGATATGGTGTTCCCTTATCTGAACATGTTGAGCTTCTGGTTCTATTTGCTCTCCGTGCTGATCCTTCTCTCGAGCTTCTTTGTAACAGGTGGTCCTACCGGAGCAGGATGGACGTTGTATCCACCCCAAACGATTACACCCGGCACCCCTGGACATGAAACCGGCATCCTGCTGATGCTGATTTCACTCGCCGTGTTCATCGTTGCATTCACCATGGGTGGCCTCAATTACATCACCACGGTACTGCAGTATAGAACACGCGGACTGACTATGATGCGGCTACCGCTGACGGTTTGGGGCATTTTCACCGCAACCGCGCTCGCACTTTTTGCATTTCCGGCACTGCTGGTAAGTGCAATCATGATGACGTTTGACCTGTTGTTGGGCACCAGCTTCTTCATGCCTGCCATCATGGCTGCTGGTGAACAGCTTGACTATAACGGCGGCAGTCCGATCCTGTTTCAACACCTGTTCTGGTTCTTCGGTCACCCTGAAGTGTACATCGTGGCACTTCCTGCGTTCGGCCTCGTATCTGACGTACTTAGTACCCATGCAAGAAAGAATATCTTCGGTTACCGTATGATGGTCTGGGCAATCATCGCCATCGGCGGACTCAGCTTTGTTGTGTGGGCACACCACATGTATGTCAGCGGCATGAATCCCTACTTCGGCTTCTTCTTCGCAACCACAACATTGATCATCGCTGTTCCTACAGCACTCAAGGTTTACAACTGGGTGCTGACGCTGTGGGAGGGCGATATCCGCCTCAACACTCCAATGTTGTTCGCCATCGGCTTCGTCTTTACATTTATCCACGGCGGTCTGACCGGATTGTTCCTCGGCAACGTAGTTATCGATCTGCCGCTGTCTGATACCTACTTCGTGGTCGCGCACTTCCACATGGTAATGGGCGTGTCTCCGGTACTGGTGGTGTTCGCTGCGATCTACCACTGGTATCCCAAAATGACCGGCAAAATGATGAACGAAACCCTGGGCAAGATGCACTTCTGGTGCACGTTCCTTGGGACTTACGCCATCTACCTGCCAATGCACTACCTTGGCTTCCTCGGTGTGCCACGTCGTTACTACGCCATGGGCAGCACCGACTTCATCCCAGAGTCCGCTCAGGCTCTTAATGCAAACATTACGTTGGCAGCACTATTCGTCGCCGTTACTCAGATACTGTTCTTCATCAACGTTTTCTGGAGTCTGAAGAATGGCAAACCCTCTGGTGGCAATCCCTGGGGTGCAACAACTCTTGAGTGGCAGACTCCTGATACCCCGCCCAAACATGGCAACTGGGGTCATGATCTGCCAGTCGTGCATCGTTGGGCGTACGATTACAGCGTCCCTGGCTATCCGCAGGATTTCATTCCGCAGAACGTCGCCGGCGACTTTGGTGTGTCAGATGACCACGACCACGATGACGCTCCAGCGAAACACGCCTAGCAGTCGAGAACAGCAGTAACCAGAGGGTCAGATTATGAGTTTCTATAAGCAGGTAACCTCCAAACCCTGGGAGTACCAGGAGCCCGGAACGGGCACTGGTCCGGAAGTGGTATTTGGTTCGGAGAGCGAGAAAATTGCACTGGCTCTTTTCCTCATCGTAGTAAGCGTCATCTTTTCTCTTTTGACGGTAACCTATTATCTGCGGATGGATATCGGTGACTGGGTTCCTTTGGCGGATCCGTCCATGTTGTGGCTTAACACAGGACTTCTGGTTGTCAG
Organism: Gammaproteobacteria bacterium; assembly: GCA_030682575.1. Lineage (GTDB taxonomy): Bacteria > Pseudomonadota > Gammaproteobacteria > Pseudomonadales > Pseudohongiellaceae > UBA5078. The sequence continues at coordinate 189,696 of JAUXNX010000003.1, read as the reverse complement.
CAGTGTTCTGTTTCAGTATTCGCGTACGAAAGCGCAGGTAGAGGAGAACCTTTCTGCCATCAGACTGGCGTTTTTCGTCGGCGGCATATGCGCGATGCTCTTTGTAGGCGGGCAACTGCTTGTCTGGCAACAACTGGACGGCAACGGCCTGGGTGTTGCCAGCAATCCCTCCAGCGCCTTCTTCTATTTGCTGACCGGAATGCACGCGGTGCATCTGATCGGCGGGCTATGGGTATGGAGCAAAACTTCGTTCCGCCTTTTCAGCACCACCGAGGTGTCTCAATCACGATTGAGCATCGAGCTTTGCACAACCTATTGGCACTTTCTTCTGGTTCTCTGGGTGCTGCTGTTCGCAGTCCTGGCGAATACCTGAACCAAACTGTTCGGACACTAATGATCTTATAAAACCTATAGGAATCCGGGTATGAGTGAGAATGTAGCAAGCAGTATCGGAGCGCCGAGACCGGGGCTGCCAGGACTGGTAGACGACTGGTCTACAGATAAGCAGACCTATCATGTGCCTTGGGGCAAAGCCATGATGTGGATTTTCCTGGTCAGTGACACGTTCATTTTTTCGTGCTTCCTGATCGGCTACATGACCGTGAGGATGACAACCACTGAGCCCTGGCCTTTGCCGAGCGAAGTGTTCGCATTGTCCTTTTTTGGCAGTGACCCCATCCCGCTGATCCTGATCGCCATCATGACGTTTATCCTCATCACCAGTAGTGGAACCATGGCGCTGGCGGTGAATTACGGGTATCGCAAAGACAAGAAAATGGCGGCGATTCTGATGTTGGTCACGGCAGCGTTCGGCGCTTCCTTCGTCGGCATGCAGGTATTCGAGTGGTCGAAGCTGATCGAGGAAGGCGTGAGGCCGTGGGGAAATCCTTGGGGCGCTCCGCAGTTCGGCTCTGTGTTTTTCATGGTGACAGGTTTCCATGGATTACACGTAACCGCCGGCGTCATCTATCTCTGCATTGTTGCCCGCAAGGTCCTTCGGGGCGATTACGACAAGAAAGGTTATGAAATTGTCGAGATCACAGGCCTTTACTGGCACTTCGTGGATCTGGTGTGGGTATTCATTTTCGCGTTTTTCTATCTTTGGTAAGGAGTAGAACTGATGTCCTCTGAAGCAGGCGGTCAACAACATCCCTTAGGTATATATCTGAAGATCTGGATACTACTCTTCGTATTGAGCGCTTTCAGCTATATGGTCGATTACCTGAATGTTCAGGGCTATCTACGCTGGACTCTCATCATCATTTTCATGCTGCTGAAAGCCGGATTTATCGTGGCGATCTTCATGCACGTCATGTGGGAGCGAATGGCACTGATACTCACCATTCTGGGGCCTCCCATGGTGTTGTTTTTCTTTATTGGTTTCATGGCGATCGAGGGCGACTACACGTTCCTGGCAAGAGTGGATTACTTCGGGGCTGATCCCAATGCCGTCCCCAATCCAGTAGTGCACGACGCTGCGCACTGATAGAGCAACGGTGTAATGAGAAGGGGTCCGTTATCACTGATAACGGACCCCTTTTTTCCAACGGCTTTTTCAGCCCAGACTTGAATATTTGAGCAGCGTTTCAAGATCCGCCATGATGTCTTCGGCTGTTTGCTCATCCGTGTAATACATCATCACATTACCAACCGGATCCACCAACACAATATAGCTTTGTGATGCGAGTGATAACTCTACTCCCGCACTGGCCATATTCAGCTCCAACACTTCTCGTTCGCTGTATGCTATTCCCATGCTCGGGAACTGTGATTCAAAAATTTGCGCATTCTCTGGGCCGATAGGCTCATCTGATGCGTGCAGATAATACCGTCTGACTCTCTGGATATTCTTCCCAAGTGCGATATGTAACTGCTGCATGTAATGAATTCTTTCCTGGCACTTTGCATCACATTCACTGCCAGTGACGTACAGCAGAAGCCATGGTCGAATCTCATATTCTTCATCACCCAGACTGGCGATTTCTTCTTCGAAATTCAGGAACACCGGCTGACCATCCGCATGGTGCATTGCCAGTGCAGTGATATCTGCGGGAGGCAGGATCAAATTACCCTTATTGGATGTTGCAGAAACATCACCATTCTCAATCGCTGATTTGAACGAAAGTGTCGCCAATGATACGGGAAGAGCAGTGATCAACAGCAATACTGTCAGCTTGATCTTGTTCATTACGTTTGCGTTCATTTTTCCTCTCTGTTTCTTACCGAAGCAGGGTGTTTAATTCCGAAATATACGTACATTCCGACAAGCGCCAGGAACATCACAAACCATTGAACTGCATACGCGCGATGCTTTTCTGGCTGCATATTCACGATGGGCCAATTGCTCTGCTCCAAACCGACGGAACCTTCAGCAAGTCGAACCGTGTAAGGCAGCAAGGAAACTCCCAACTCTTGAGCAATCGCGTTGATGCGAATACTCTGAACGACTCTTGGCCATTTGCTGCCAAAAGCTTCCTCTCTTTGACTGAGCAGAAACGGCTCTTCCAACGGAACATAAATTGTCCCAATCAGTGATGCTGTCCCGAATATACTCGGGATTTCCGGCAACTGCTCACGGGTTGGGCCAGCAGGTATCCACCCGCGATTGACCATTAGCGTTTCACTCCCTTCAACCGCAAAGGGAGTAATGACCTCATATCCAACTCGACCCTGATAGATTCGATTATCGAGCAGGTATGTTCGTTCATTGTCGAAAGTGCCACGCGCACTTACTTTGGTATAGGCAATGTCTAAAGAATTCCAATCGACTTGCATCACTGATACAGCAGCGGCCTGCGTGCGATCTGCATAGCCCCGTTGCATAGCAATCTTTTCCTGTTCTCGATCAAGCTGCCACAGCGCAAGTGTCAACAACAGTGGCGCCAACGCCGCCGTGAACAGTGTCAGTTTCCAACCCGGACTGAAGTGCGGCATTGTCCAGCAACCCTCGGTGTTTGCTATCATGCACCCGAACATTCTACTCAAGGAAACAGCATGCTCAAGTTGATCATCATCCTGCTATTGGCAGGTATTCTAGTCAGTCTGGTTTGTGGATTCGTCTTTTTTTACAAGGACAAAGGCAGATCCAAAAGAGTGCTGTACGCTCTGGGTGTCCGGGTTACGCTGGCCGTCATCATGATGGTATGCGTTTTCTATGGCCTGATGACCGGCGAACTGTCTATCCAGGCTCCGTGGCTCTGAGGAGCCTTTCCCGCTTTTGACTATTTCTTTTGATAGGCTTTTTTATGGTGATGACAGTGCTGACATGAGCCAGCACTGTCATCTGCTTTGCAGTATTATCAGAACAGATACACGAATATGAACAGGCCAACCCAAACGACGTCAACGAAATGCCAGTACCAGGAGGCAGCTTCAAATCCAAAATGGTCGTCTGGCTTGAAATGACCCTTGATGGATCGAACAAGCATGATCGCCAGCATGAAGGTTCCAAGTGTTACGTGGAAACCGTGGAAACCAGTCAGCAGGAAGAATGTCGATCCGTAAATTCCTGAATCCAATGTGATCCCGTAATGGCCATAAGCTTCTACATACTCGAAGCCTTGCAGGAACAGGAACAGTACGCCCAAAGCCACGCTCACGAACATCCACTGAATCAGACCCTTGCGGTTTTCTGCCTTGAGGGCTGTGTGCGCAAAATGCACAGTCACGCTCGATGTAATCAGAATTACGGTATTCCAGAAGGGCAGGTATTTGGCGAAGAAGCTTAGACTCCATTCGCTGACGCTCATTCCTTCGTGAGGATTGCTAAACAGACTACTGTCGGGATTCACGATCAACGGCCATGCGGCTTCGAATTCCGGCCAGAGGATATCACCTGTGATCCCCTTGTCTCCTTCACCACCGATCCAGGGCACCGAGAACGTTCGCACATAGAACAAGGCGCCAAAGAACGCCGCGAAGAACATAACTTCAGAAAAAATGAACCAGGCCATTCCCCATACATATGAGCGCTTGAGCTGATCACTATTCATGCCTGCATGATTTTCTCGAATGACCGTACTGAACCACTGAAACAGTATGAACGAAAGCAGCATGAACCCTGCCAACGAGATCATGGTTGAAAATGTTGCGCTCTCGGATGACTTGACGTCATTGAGAACACTGCCCAGTCCGTAAACGGTCAAGAACAAACCAATCGATGCGAAGAACGGCAGCTTCGTTTGTTCGGGGACGTAGTAAGTATCGTGGGAGCCTGCGCTGGCCATCTTTCTATCTCCAAAGGTCGTCAAATTATTGCTATCAGTTCACTCTGCTATCTGGCTGCGATACCTTCAACGGCCACTTCGTAGTCGGTGATATCGTGCAGAGAATAGGACAGGGTCAGTTTTGTTATTTTTTCCGGGATGTTTTCGTCCACAAAGAATCTTATGGCCATATTCACTTCTTCACCCGGCTGTAACTCCTGCTCTGCAAAGCAGAAGCACTCCAGCTTCTTTAAATATTGGGCTGCTTCATTGGGGGCAACACTGGGAATGGCCTGGCCAGTCATCACGTAGTCATTGGGATTCTTCGCACGATAACTGACAACTTTGACTTCGCCCGGATGTACTTTTACTTGCGCCTCATTAGGTCCGAAGACCCACTCCATTCCCGCGCTGTTCTGCGCCATGAACTGCACTGTAATTTCACGCTCACTCACTGGGACGGGCTCTGAGTCGGCAGCCATGCTATAGCGACCGGAAGTTTTTCCGTTCAAGCCCGTGATATCACAAATCACGTCATACAGAGGAACCAGTGCGAAGCCAAACGCAAACATTCCTACCACAGCGAACAGCAGCTTGGTTACCAGGCGCTTGGTGGAAGATCTCGGGTTTTCGCTTTTCATGATTCGCTCCGTATGTGCAATCGTTACTGTGCGTGAATCAACTTGGGATCTGGCGGTGTCGCGAAAGTGTGGTATGGCGCAGGGGAGTCGACTGTCCACTCAAGGCCTTGTGCTCCTTCCCATACTTGTGCAGTAGCCTTCTTGCCACCTTTTACGCACTTGATCACAACAACCAGCAGAATCAACTGCGACGCACCAAACAGGAAACCACCAACACTGGAGATCCAGTTGAAGTCAGCAAACTGTAACGCGTAGTCAGGAATTCGTCGTGGCATACCCGCCAGTCCGAGGAAGTGCTGCGGGAAGAACAGAATATTCACGCCGATGAATGAGAGCCAGAAATGCAGCTTGCCCAGCGTTTCGTCATACATGTAACCAGTCCACTTGGGTAGCCAGTAATAGACTGCCGCCATGATCGAGAACACGGCACCTGGCACCAGTACATAGTGGAAGTGGGCTACGACGAAATAGGTGTCGTGGTACTGGAAGTCAGCCGGTGTAATCGCCAGCATCAGACCGGTGAATCCACCCATGGTGAACAGCACCACGAACGCGATCGCGAACAGCATCGGCGTTTCGAAAGTCATGGAGCCGCGGAACATTGTGGCAACCCAGTTGAACACTTTCACTCCGGTTGGTACCGCAATCAGCATTGTGGCATACATGAAGAACAGCTCACCCGCAATCGGCATACCCACTGTAAACATGTGGTGTGCCCACACAATGAATGACAGGAAGGCGATTGACGCTGTGGCATATACCATCGAGTCATACCCGAACAGACGCTTTCTGGCGAAGGTCGGGATGATCGCGGACACGATACCGAAAGCCGGCAGAATCATGATGTACACTTCCGGATGACCGAAGAACCAGAACACGTGCTGGAACAGTACGGGGTCACCGCCGCCGGCTGCATTGAAGAAGCTGGTGCCGAAATGGATGTCGAAGAGCATCATGGTGACCACGCCTGCAAGCACCGGCATTACGGCAATCAGCAGGTAGGCCGTAATGAGCCAGGTCCAGACGAACAGCGGCATCTTCATCAGTGTCATGCCGGGAGCGCGCATGTTCAGGATCGTCGCGATGATGTTGATCGAGCCCATGATGGATGACGCGCCCATGATGTGCACTGCGAAAATGAAGAACGTCACTGTCTCAGGAGCATACGTTGTCGACAACGGGGCGTAGAACGTCCAGCCGAAGTTGGGAGCGCCCGCTTCCATGAACAACGTTGCCGACAGCATCGCGAACGCGAAAGGCAGAATCCAGAAACTCCAGTTGTTCATGCGTGGTAGTGCCATGTCCGGTGCTCCGATCATCATCGGAATCATCCAGTTGGCGAGACCCACGAATGCCGGCATTACCGCACCGAACACCATGATGAGACCGTGCATGGTTGTCATCTGGTTGAAGAAGTTCGGATCTACCAGCTGCAAACCGGGCTGGAACAGCTCTGCCCGGATAACCATGGCGAACGTGCCGCCAAGCAGGAACATCGCAAAGCTGAACCACAGGTAAAGAGAGCCAATATCTTTATGGTTGGTAGTGAACAACCATCGCGATATACCCTTCGCTGGACCGTGATGATGATCGTCGTGTGCTGCGCTCATTTGTTCTACTGTCCTCTACTGTGCTTCTTGCAAGATTGTGTTGACGTCAGCAGGCTGCACCAAATCGCCCGTGGTGTTGCCGAACGAGTTCCTGATATAGGTGACGACTGCTGCCAGTTCGATTGGGTTCAACTGTCGGCCGTAAGCCGCCATCGCGGTGCCAGGAACACCATTTATCAACAGATCGATGTTGGCGCGCAAATCTCCATTCACTACATCGCTGCCAGCCAGTGCAGGGAATGCCGGCGGCAGGCCAGTACCCGCCGCCTGGTGGCAGGCCACACAGTTTCTGTTGTAAATATCAGCACCGTTGGCCATTGACTCATCCATAGTAACGACGTTATTAGCCATCTCTCGCGTGACGCGGGCAGCTTCCTGCTTTTGTGCATACCAAGCCTCGTACTCTTCCTGCTCAACTGCATGAACTACGATTGGCATGAAGCCGTGATCAAGACCACAGAGCTCCGCACACTGGCCGCGGTACACACCAGGCTCTTCCACTATCGTCCAGGCTTCGTTGATGAATCCGGGGATCGCATCTTTCTTCACAGCAAACGCAGGTACCCACCAAGCGTGGATGACATCGTTGGCGGTCACGAGGAAGCGGACTTTCTTGTTGATGGGAATAACGAGGGGATTATCGACATCGAGCAGGTAATGTTCCTGCTTGGGAAGATCATTGCTGATCTCTTCTCTGGAGGTGCTCATCACACTGAAGAAAGACACTTCTTCGTCGTTGGCGTCTTCACGCATGTACTTGTATTCCCAGCGCCACTGATACCCAATGACCTGGATATCAATTTCGGACTCTGAAGAGTCGTAGGCCTCAGTCAGCACGCGGGTTGCCGGTATCGCCATCAGAATCAGTATGACAAAAGGGATAACTGTCCAGATGATCTCAACCTTGGTGCTTTCGTGGAAAGTGGCTGAAACCGCCCCTTTCGACTTGCGATGGTTGATGATGGACCAGAGCATGACTCCGAATACAACAACCCCGATGGCAACGCACCACCAAAGGATTTGCATGTGCAAGTCATAAGTGTCTCTACTGATTTGGGTTACGCCCTGGGTCATATTCAGTTCCCAGGCTGCCTGCAGATTGGTGCTGAACAACGTAAAAGCAGCAACCACCAGGCCTAACCACAGCTTTGCTTTAGGCAACATTCGCCGTGTCTCCATAATAAGAAAAAAGGCTGAGTGAAATTTTGTCGTTATTTTTACGCAGACCCATTCGCTGAGGGCCTGCAGCTAAGATTACAGCTACGATCTGAGTTAAGCCTGAGGGTCGCGAAGGTAGCGGCCCCGGTTCTATCGAATGGATTGATAGACAGGAATAAACAACCGAATCACCGCATACTGCGAACAGGAAGCGCCCTGGAATGGCCAGGATGGGTACATATTACCAGTTCAAAATCACGCGGGTGCAATAAAAGCGCGGGCATTATAGCAAGGCTTGAATTTAAAATGCCATCCTCAAATTGTCGCTCAAGTATCGCAAACCTTGATAAATCACAAGGTAAACAAACGATTCAGCCAACCATTCACCGCAGCAGACCGTCCTGTTTCAGTAGTGATTCAACCTTTGGCTCTCTGCCCATGAAGTCTGTGAACAGTTCCAATGGATCTGCTCCACCCCCCCTGGACAACACCTTGTCAAGAAACTGCGAGCCTGTTGCTGAATTAAAGACTCCTGTCTCGGAAAAGCGCGAGAAAACGTCTGCCGAGAGAACCTCTGCCCACTTGTAGCTGTAGTAGCCAGCGGCATACCCGCCAGCAAAGATGTGGGAAAAACTGTTCTGGAAGCGGTTGAACTCTGGCACAGGATACACAGAAGTCAGTGCTCGCACACGCTTCATCACTTCGAAAACCTGAGTCTCGGTGATATCCCCGGACATCTGGTGCAGTTGGAAATCGAACAGTGCAAACTCCAATTGCCGTACTGTTTTCATTCCTGCCTGGAAGTTCTTCGCAGCAAGCAACTTGTTCAGCAGATCTTCGGGAAGACCTTCTTGAGTCTCGTGGTGATTGGAAATCATCCCAATCGCACGGCTGTCCCAGCACCAGTTCTCCATAAGCTGGCTTGGCAATTCCACTGCATCCCATGCCACACCGTTGATTCCCGCTGAACGCAAGTGAATCTCGCGGGTGAGCATATGGTGCAACCCATGACCAAATTCGTGGAAAAGTGTGGTGACCTCGTTGTGAGTCAACAGCGCCGGTACCAAGTCACTCCCTTTCGCGAAGTTACAGACAAGGTAAGCAACAGGCACCTGTATCACATCGTCAGCAAGCAACCTTCTGGATCGACACTCTGCCATCCAGGCCCCGGATTTCTTGCCATCCCTGGTATACAGATCGAAATAGAACCGTGCTATCACCTCGTCACCACGCAGAATGTCGAAAGCGCCAACACTGTCATCCCAGACCGTCATCGTTGAATTACGACGAATCTCCACACCGTAAATGAGCCGAGCAATAGCAAACAAACCTTCCATGACCTTCTCAACAGGGAAGAAAGGCCGAAGCTCTTCTTGTGAAATATCATAATTACGCTTGCGAAGTTTTTCGCTGTAGTAGGGGATGTCCCACGCTTCCAATGACGCCAGTCCATGTTCTGTCGCCGCAAATCTGCAAAGCTCCTGATACTCCCGCTTTGCTGCAGGCAAGGCCATCGTCACAAGATCATCAAGAAACTCGTTTACCCTGGCGACAGACTTTGCCATTTTCCGGGCGACGGAAATTTCGGCGTAGCTGCTATATCCCAGCAGATGAGCCAGCTTGGAGCGGCAGCTCAGGATCTCTTCAATTACAGCCTTATTGTCCCAGTCGGCAGTGTGAGTGGCTCGATCCGAAGCGCGCGTGACATAAGCTTCATACATTTCGCGACGAAGCTCGCGGTTGTCAGCGTTCGTCATGACACTGATATAACAGGGTGCATCCAGAGTCAGCACATAGCCCTGCATACTTTTGCGCTTTGCCACCTCAAGTGCTGCCTGCAGTGTCGTTTCAGGGATGCCATCAAGAAGCCATTTGTCCTTGATCTGCTTGCTCCAAGCCATAGTGGCGTCCAACACATTGTTGCTGAATTTATTGGAAAGTTTGCTCAACTCGGACTCAATTGCTGCGAACTGCTTCTTTTTCTCATCGTCAAGATCGACACCCGCCAAATGGAAATCCAGCAGATAGTCTTTCAAAATCTTGCGCTGTGAGGCCCCATGACCAAGTTCGTCTGTTCGATCAGACAAAAGTCGTACAATCTCAAACAGATCCTTGTTCTGACCCATCTCGGTGTAGTACTCGGTGATCATTGGCTGGCACTTGTTGTACGTTTCACGAATCTCAGGCGTATTACGAACGGCATTGAGATGGCTCACCGTGGACCAGACTTTACTCAACCGATCCTCCATCTCATCAAGTGGCTCCATGAGTGAGGCCCAGTCTGGAAATGCTTTGTTGCCGTCGCTGGCAATAATCCGCGCCAGTTGCTCTCTGTTTTGTGACAGCACCGCCGTTACGGCAGGCTCGATGTGCTCGGCATTGATTTCATGGAAATGTGGCAGCTCTTCAAACGACAGCAAGGGATTCACGGGCAAGACCTCTACAGAGACGTGGTGTGATTGGGTTGGCATTCTGATGCGATTGTCCGGATGGCACCTCTGTGCTTGTATACTACTGCAAGCCCGGGGGAATTTCCCGACTCCATTGCCACCCTGATTCAGCACGAGCTTGGAACCTACGATGACGATTCGCAGCTTTGAAAATCACACCCCCGTAATTGATCAAACGGCCTTCGTGGATTCCACTGCTGTAGTAATTGGCGATGTGGTGATCGGTAAGGACAGCTCAATCTGGCCAATGACAGTAATAAGAGGGGACATTCACCAAATCAGAATTGGCAGTCGTAGCAGTATCCAGGACGGTACGGTTATCCATGTCACCCATTCCGGGCCCTTCAATCCGGGCGGCTTCCCGACATTGATAGGTGATGAGGTGACTGTGGGGCACAAGGTAATGCTGCACGGCTGTACTATCAGAAACAGGGTTTTGGTAGGGATGAGTGCCATCATCATGGATGGCGTCACGATAGAGTCAGAGGTTGTGGTCGGCGGGGGAAGTCTGGTTCCGCCAGGAAAAACGCTCGATAGTGGATACCTGTACGTGGGGTCTCCAGTCAAACAGATCAGGAGGTTGACTGACAAAGAGCTGGAATACTTTGCTTATACTGCCGGCAAGTACGTGGAACTGAAAGATCGCCACAAGCTTGCTCAGTCTTGATCCGATGCGCTGAGCTCTGCTCGCAGGTCAGCGATGACCGCTGCTGTTTCCGGCTTGATACCGCGCCACAGATAGAACGCCTGTGCAGCCTGTTCGACCAGCATGCCAACACCATCAAGCGCCTTTGCTGCCCCACACTGTCTGGCCCATGCCTGAAACACAGTATCTCCGCGTCCATAGATCATGTCGTAACACCATGTGTCAGTACTTACTATCGAGGAAGGCATCGGTGGTAAATCTCCGTGCAAGCCAGCCGAAGTACCGTTAACAATCAAATCAAATACTCGGCCCTCCAACTCCTCGAAACCAATTGCACTTATTTCAGCCTGCCCAACAAGCAGCGCGGCCAGCTCCTGAGCTTTGATGACAGTTCTGTTAACAATGGTGACTTTGGCAGGATTTTCCGCCAGAAAGCTTGGCAACACTCCTCGTACCGCGCCACCAGCACCAACCAGCAGCACCGATTTTCCGGCAATTTGTCCGCGATGGTTATCGGTGATGTCGCGCAGCAAACCGATGCCATCGGTGTTGTCCCCACATAACTGACCATCCTTGTTTCTGAAAAGCGTATTCACAGCCCCCGCTTTTGCTGCGAAACCACCGTGGGTGTCGCAGAGTGCCCAGGCCCGCTCCTTGAAAGGAACCGTTATATTCAGACCGGCACCCCCTTTTGCGAAAAAATCCAGCACACGCTTCTCAAACTCATCAAGAGGGATTTCGTCGGCGGAATAGACAAGGCTCTGCCCTGTCTGCTGAGCAAACCGTGCATGAATCCAAGGGGATCTGCTGTGTTTCACCGGGTTGCCGAATACCGCGTAACGATCCACTGCAAGTCTCCAAACCCATCAGGTCTGTGGCGAAGTTGGTGTCAGGCCCAGTCGCGGGGGCGCAGAAAGTCAGAATAGAGGCGAGCTTCTTCGGTGCCAGGCTCCGGATGCCAGTTGTAATCCCAGCGCACTACCGGCGGCAATGACATCAGGATAGACTCGATTCGGCCTACCCCGGACTGCAATCCGAACAACGTTCCGCGATCGTACACCAGATTGAACTCAACATAGCGCCCACGGCGATAGCATTGAAACTGCTTGTTGTTGGCCGAGAAGGGAGTGTCCTTGCGACGCTCAACAATTGGACAGTACGCATCCAGATAGCTGTCACCAAGAACTCTGACCATGTCGAAACTGCTGGCGAATCCCGTCGCGTTGAAGTCGTCGAAGAACAATCCGCCGATGCCTCGGGGCTCCTGCCGATGCTTGAGATAGAAGTACTCATCGCACTCTTGCTTGAGCCGGGGATATACCTCAGGGCCAAAATTGTCGCATGCGATCTTCGCAGTGCGATGCCAGTGCTGACAATCGTCTTCGAACCCGTAATAAGGCGTCAAGTCATAGCCTCCGCCAAACCACCAGACTGGTGCTTCACCTGCCTTCTCGGCAATGAAGAATCGAAAGTTTGCATGGGAGGTTGGTACGAAAGGGTTGTCCGGATGTATGACGAGGGACACTCCCATAGCCTGAAACGAGCGGCCGGCAAGCTCGGGGCGAGTAGCCGATGCAGAAGGCGGGAGTCTGTCACCAAAAACATGGGAGAAATTCACCCCGCCCTTCTCAAAGACCTTGCCGTCGCTTATGACTCGGCTACGACCACTTCCACCAGCATCTCGTTGCCAGGAGTCGGTGTGGAACTTTGCCCTGCCATCGATACTTTCCAGCCTTGAGCATATGCGGTCCTGAAGACTCAGTAGATATTGTTTAACGCGCTCGACGTCTGCCGAACTGATGCTGGTGTCTGACAAGGGCAACCCTCAATTTCCGAAGTAAAAGAGCTTCAACGCAGTATGGTGTCCGAAAGCAGATCCACAATTCTCGAGGGGCTGCGCTCTGATCCCAACCTTCCATACACCAGCCCATCGATCTCGTGGCCTATCTGTTTGATCACTTTCAAGGCCGTTCTGGCTGGACTCTGGCCGGCCTTATTGGCAGAGGTGGACACAATTGGCCCGCCAAAAGCCAAAGACAAGGCGGCAGCGAGAGGGTGTGCAGTGACGCGAATGGCAACGCTTGAATGCTCACCCTTGACCCACCAAGGAACCAGATCATCCTCATCGGGAATAAGCCAAGTGGTAGGACCAGGCCACGTCGCCAGAATCTTCTTTCGCTGCGCTGGCGTAAGGGCGCCCAACAGAAACTCAACCTGCTCCACGGCACCGGCCACCAGGATCAGACCCTTATGAACCGGTCTTTCCTTGATCTCCAGTAATCGTAGTGTCGCCACTTCGTTTTCGGGATCGCATCCCAGGCCCCAGACAGCTTCCGTCGGATAGGCCAAGACCGCGCCGTCAAGTAAGCGATTGGCAGCATGTCTCACTTGCCAGCGATTAGCCACAGCATTGACCAAGGGAAAACTCCTAATCGTGTTTAGGAGCGTGATTGCTGCAGCGCACGATCCTGCGCCTGCACATTCTCAGCCTTGTGCTGCCGCTCAGCTCTGACTCGGGATGCCAGCTCTGGATCCTTGAGTGCCAGGATCTGCGCTGCAAGATATCCGGCATTCTTGGCGCCGGTCTTGCCGATGGCAACAGTGGCTACAGGGATGCCTGCTGGCATCTGCACAGTTGAGAGAAGGGAATCCATACCCTGCATGGGGCCCGAATCAATCGGCACACCAATGACAGGGCGCAGAGTATGTGCGGCTACCGCCCCAGCAAGATGGGCAGCCAGTCCAGCGCCCGCGATAAAGACCTCACAGCCACGGGATTCAGCATCCGCAATATATTGTTGCGTCGCGGCAGGCGTGCGGTGTGCAGACGTGATTTTCATCTCACAACGGATGCCCAGACTCCCCAATACATCTGCAGCACCCTGCATCACCGATAGATCTGACTCCGAACCCATAAGCACTGCGACAAACGCGCCAGTCATTATCAATACCCCTATAGAGGAAAATTTGAGCCGGAGAAATTACAGCAGTCTCTTTCTGGTTGCAAGCACGCGGCTCAGAGCAGTGTATACCGTCCAGCTTCGCAATGAACCTTTCCGTTGAGCTCCAGAGTAAGTAGCGCTGATTGGACTTCCGACGCTGAGATTCCAGTTCTTTCCACCAACGCATCAATTAATACGGGATCATAGCCTAGCGCAGTCAGCACAATGCGCTCTTCTTCCGTAAGCGCGCTGTTTGACTGCATTGTGACCTTTCCATTATCTGACTCACTGATGACAACGCCAGACAATTGAAGGGCGCAGAGATGCCCTTCGACCAGGCTTCCCAACTGCTCGAGAACCTGGTCGGATGTCTCTATCAAAGTGACACCATCACGAATCAATCGGTGAGTTCCTCGACAAAGGGGGTTGCGAACGGAGCCAGGCACCGCAAAAACCTCACGATTCTGCTCCATGGCAAGCCTTGCAGTTATCAGAGAGCCGCTCTGCAGAGCAGCCTCCACTACTATCACGCCCAGACTCATCCCGCTGATAATCCTGTTCCTCTTGGGAAAGTGAGCAGCCTGCGCAGAGCTGCCGAGCGGCAACTCCGACAACAACGCACCACGCTCAAGAATCCTGCGTGCAAGAGCACGATTGCCGGGAGGGTAGACTCTATCGGCGCCCGTCCCCTGAACGGCAACAGTTGCACCTTCAACCTTGAGCGCCCCGGCATGGGCAGCGGAATCGATACCCATTGCCAGGCCGCTGCAAACCGACAAACCCTGGCTTGCAAGATCTGCCGCGAGCGCTGTGGCCACTTCCCGCCCATCCACGCTGCAGCGTCGACTTCCTACGATTGCAATCTGAGGCATGAGTAACGCTTGCAGCTGCCCGCAGACAAAAAGCAGAGGAGGGGGGTCTGGAATCTCTCGCAACAATGGGGGGTAGAAAGGATCCGCGAACGTCACGATGTGCTGATCGACATGTTCACACCAGTTGAGTGCTTCTGCCGTTTTGCGCGTGGCGTCAGGAGATTTATCACAGTCGCGCATCTCCCTGGCCAGCGTATGGGTTACGCCATGAACAGCGAGAGCGGCCATATCCGCGCCAAGAATGGCGGCAGGCGTTTTGAATGCACGCAATAGTCGGGGATAGAGTCCGATAGACAAGCTTGGCAAATGATACAGATTGAGCCACTGACGCAGCTCGTCGTCCTTCGTCATGTTGATCATCCTTGATCTGTGTTTCACCGGCCTGGACCGGGAAGGGTCATTGCGGGTTTTTTACAGAGTTACCTACTGCAGAGGGCTGAGTCAGTGACAGAATAACGCCATAACTGAGTTTTTCGAAAGTCCGATAGGTCAGCATCAGACCAATTTCTGTCGCCGGCAATTCCACTCGCTCATTGGTCAGTGGGTCACGTACCACCTCGCCCGCCTGATATATGGCAAGCAAATCACCAACTGCAAGGCCATCTTGCTCACCCAAATTGATGATGAGTGACTCAAATTGTGCAGCTCTGCTTTCCTTGTTCAGCAAACCAATCACATTGCCATCAAGCTGTGTTTGCGGTGGTCGGGGGAAAAATCGGGGATCGATTGAACTGGCCTCCTTTGGCAACAGTCGATCACCGGCCTTGAGCTCCTCCTGACTGCTGACAATCAATGCCTTTCTTATTCCGTTTTCGTCGCTGGAGATGATGCTGGCAGCACCAAGGTTAACCGCCTCCTGACCGAGTACTTCGTCGTTCTCCCGATCGACATAGGCTACACCCAGCCTGAAAATCTCATAGCTGTTCACGGAGCCTTCAATATCTCCCCGGATATATACTTCATGTCCGGCTCCCATGAGCAGGTTGCCGGTTGTGCTGGCGAGAATGTAGGGTGCAGTCTCGAACGTCGCCTTGTCGACAATACGGTTCTCGCTGAGGAATCCAGCCAATGCTTGTCTGGGAATGGCGGGAATGGGGCTGAGAAGGGGGGTTTCACGAACCTGGGGACTTAGCCTCACAGTTGTGCGATTCCCGCGCTGCAGAACGATTCGCGGACTGCCGTCCATATAGACCAGATTCAGCACATCGCCGGGGTAGATCAGATCAGGATCGGTAACGCCAGGGTTCACCTGCCAGATTTCAGGCCAGCGCCATGGCTCGACAAGAAACACGGCGGAAATGTCCCAGAGTGTGTCCCCTTCTTTCACTACGTAGACGTCAGGAGAGTCGGAAGCAAGCTGAAGGTTTTGAGCATTCGCGGTCAGTGCGGAGAAAACGATCGTGATGCCGATGGCGCAAAAAGCAATTAATCCCTTCAGTCCTGGCGTCTTCATCATTACAATTCCAACCTTGTGGCGGGGTTCGTTATCTTAGCAATAAGGTATACTGAGCACTAGAAGCAGATCACAGTACTGACATTAAATTTACCTGCGAACTTACTGATTCAGCACACTCAACACTATGGCCATATTAGAAATTCTTGAATTCCCGGACCTGCGGTTACGCAAAAAAGCGTCTCTCGTGACCGAGGTCAACGATGCCCTGCGAGAGATCATCGATGATATGCTTGAAACCATGTACGCCGCTCCGGGTATCGGGCTCGCCGCAACGCAGGTCAACATTCACAAGCAGTTGATCGTAATCGACGTGTCCGAGAACAAGGACACGCCTCTGGTTTTCATCAATCCCGTCATTGAGATTATAGATCAAGATCTCACGGAGTATGACGAGGGTTGTTTGTCTGTGCCTGGCTACTATGAAACCGTGTCGCGTCCTCGTCTGGTCAAGGTTCGCGCATTGGATCGCGATGGCAAGCCTTTCGAGATCGAGACCGATGGCTTGTTAGCCACTTGCATCCAACACGAGGTAGACCATCTGAATGGCAAGCTCTTCGTGGATTACCTGAGCGCCCTGAAGCGGGAGCGGATTCGTTCCCGTCTCGAAAAAGCGCATCGGGAATCAGCCTGACTCTTCGTACCTGCTCACATGATCGCGCCACTGACACCTCTGTCGATTCCGGAATTCACATGCACGCGTTGAAGATTGTCTTTGCTGGAACACCACCGTTCGCCGCTCAGCATCTGGAGACTCTGCTCAATACTTCTCACGAAGTGATTGGCGTCTACACCCAGCCGGACAGAGTCGCCGGCCGTGGCAAGCAGTTGCAACAGAGCGCAGTGAAATCTGTCGCGATAATGCATGGCTTGCCGGTGTTTCAACCAGCCAGTCTTAGATCCCCGGAAGAACAGCAGATCCTTGCGGCACTGAACCCGGATGTCATGATTGTGGTTGCCTATGGTTTGTTACTGCCTCAGGAGGTATTGGATATCCCGAAGTTTGGGTGTATCAATGTTCACGCCTCTCTGCTGCCACGATGGCGCGGAGCGGCACCCATAGAAAGAGCCTTGCTGGCCGGTGATCGAGAGACCGGCGTTACCATCATGCAAATGGATAAAGGGCTCGATACCGGCGCGATGCTTTACAAGCTTTCAGTGGATATTTCCGACATAGATGATCGGCAAACACTGGAGGATAAACTTGCTGCAGTGGGCCGTGTCGGGCTTGTTCACTGTCTGGAGAATCTGGAAGCAATGCGCAGCAACGCCCAAACCCAGGATGACAGTCTCAGCACCTATGCCCGCAAGCTTGAGAAATCCGAATCACTGATTGACTGGTCACAGAATGCCAGCTCTGTGAATCGTCGAATTCGGGGTGGCATTGGCCGCACGCCTGCCTACAGCTTCCTGCAGGGAGAGCGTATTCGTCTGCTGCACGCGCAGCCGCACACTACTCCCACAAACCTGTCGCCGGGCACCATTGTTCAAGCAAGCAAAGAATGTCTGAGCATTGCCTGTCTGGACTCCATACTCGATGTGACAATGCTGCAAATGCCAGGCAAAAACGCATTACACATCAGTGAAATTCTGAACTCGCGAAGGGAATTGTTCGCCGCCGGTCAGCGCTTTACAGACACAGAAGCCCCCGCAACATGAAACAACCGAGCAACGTGCGCGCACAGGCAGCACTTGTTCTGAGCAGCGTGATTGCCCAGGAAGGCTCATTGGCTACCCTGCTCAACCGGCCCACTGGCCCCAACGCCAATGTGCAGGACTATGCCCTGCTTCAGGAGATCTGTTTCGGAACCTGCCGCTGGTATTTCCAGTTAGACGCCATACTTCGGCAGCTAATCACCAAGCCCCTGAAGGACAAAGACGCTGATCTGCGTTGTCTCCTCCTGATTGGGATTTATCAACTGCATTACCTGCGCGTTCCCGAATATGCTGTCGTCAACGAGACTGTTGCCGCTACTCTGGCCATCGGCAAGGGTTGGGCAAAGGGCCTGGTAAACGGAGTTCTGCGATCATTCTTGCGCGAGAGCGAAGCGCTGATTCAAAAGGCGAATGCAGCTCAGGAATCCCGCTACGTTCATCCGCTATGGTTCATCAAACAGATGAAAACTGCCTGGCCCGAACATTGGGAGTCCGCCCTGGCAGCCAACAATCTGCGCCCGCCAATGACGCTGCGGGTCAACGCCAGCAAGATCACCCGGGAAAAGTACCTCGGACTGCTTGCCGACTCACATATTGGCGGGAGAGCCGGACCGCTCGCCAGCTCCGCAATTTATCTCGATGCGCCGCGCTCTGTTGATTCGATACCAGGATTTCGTGAAGGCTTGGTCAGCGTGCAGGACGAGGCGTCCCAGATGATTCCAGAGTTGCTGGAGCTGGAGCCCGGGCTGAGCGTGCTGGACGCCTGCGCCGCACCAGGTGGGAAAACCTGCCACATCCTTGAAAGCGTGTCCTCACTTCTTCGGGTTCTCGCAATTGATAACGACAGTCGGCGGTTGGAGAAACTGCGCGAGAATCTGCAACGACTAAACCTTGCAGCGTATATTGCGGTGGCCGATGCTGGTGATATCGATAACTGGTGGGATGGCGAACCATTCGACAGAATCCTGCTGGACGCTCCCTGTTCAGCTACCGGGATTATCCGCCGCCACCCTGATATCAAGCTGTTGCGTCGCGCTGACGATGTAGTGAAACTGAGTCAGATCCAGTTGACACTGTTGGCCAATCTCTGGAAAACGCTGAAGCCTGACGGTCTTTTGTTGTACTCCACCTGCTCTGTGCTTCCAGCGGAAAACTCTGAGATTGTCGCTGCCTTCCTCGCGAATAGCCCTGATGCAAAACATGAAGTAATTCAGGCTCAATGGGGAGTAGAATGCGGCCTTGGCAGGCAACTGCTTCCGCAACCGGACGGTAATGACGGTTTCTACTATGCCTTGTTGAGAAAGCGGAGAACCAGCAGTACATGAAGATAATCATCCTCGGCGCGAACCATGTTGCAACCTCCCTTGCGGAAAATCTCGCCAGAGAAGCCAACGACATCACCATCGTCGATCCGAATGCCGAACGTCTGCGTGAATTGAAGGATCGCATCGACGTGGGCACTGCCGTGGGACAACCCTCTCATCCAGACATATTGCGAATGGCTGGCGCGGAAGACGCCGACATGTTGATCGCCGTTACAGAAAACGACGAGGTCAATCTCGTAGCCTGTCAGATCGCTCACACTCTCTTCAAGACTCCCAAGAAAATCTGCCGCCTGCGCTCAGCATCCTACATGGAAGCTGAGGGTCTATTTCATCCCGGCGGCATTGCGGCCGATGTCGTTATCAGCCCCGAACAACTGGTTTCGCACTACATCGAACGCCTGATTGATCTCCCCGGCTCACTGCAAGTACTCGACTTCGCAGGAGGGAAAGCTCAACTGGTTGCCGTCAAAGCTTACTATGGCGGCCCTTTGGTTGGTCAGGAAATCCGCTTCCTGCGTGAGCACATGCCTTCTGTCGACACCCGAGTGGCGGCGATTTTTCGTCGCGATAGGGCGATCATGCCTGAAGGATCGACGGTAATCGAAGCAGATGACGAGGTATTTTTCATCGCAGCGCAAAGCAACATTCGCGCTGTGATGGGTGAATTGCGACGCCTGGACAAACCCTACAAGAGACTGATCATTGCCGGGGGTGGCAACATCGGTTCACGATTGGCAGAGGCGGTTGAGAAGCGCTATCAGACCAAGATCATTGAGCGCAATGCTGACCGCTGTGCGTATCTATCGGAGCGCCTGAACAGAGCTATTGTTTTATGCGGTGAGTCCTCTGACCGGGAGCTTCTGCTTGAGGAAAGCATTGAAGATACGGATGTGTTTCTTGCCCTGACCAATGACGACGAAGCCAATATCATGTCCTCCATGCTGGCCAAGCGCCTGGGCGCCCGCAAGGTCATGACATTGATCAACAACCCGGCCTATGTGGATCTGGTGCAGGGTGGCGAAATCGACATCGCCATTTCTCCGCAACAGGCCACCATAGGCAGCCTGCTGACCCACGTTCGCCGCGGAGATATTGTCAATGTTCACTCGCTCAGACGCGGAGCGGCAGAAGCATTGGAAGCTATTGCCCATGGCGACACGCATTCATCGAAGGTGGTCGGCAAAGCTATTGAGGATATCGAGCTTCCACAAGGAACCACTATCGGAGCGATCGTCCGCAACGATGAAGTGTTGATCGCTCACGACAATATCGTGGTGCAATCCGGCGATCACGTCATCCTCTTCCTCGTTGACAAGACACGCATCCCGGAGGTGGAACGACTTTTCCAGGTGGGCCTCGCCTTCTTCTGAGACCAGTTGACAGACTATGCACCTTTCCATTGTGTTAAGAATTCTCGGCGTGCTCCTGATGCTCTTCAGCATACTCGCCAATCTGCCTTCGATTCTGGTCTCACTTCTCTATCGCGATGGGGAAATGTCGTCGTTCTTGACTGCCTTGCTCATAACCTTTCTCACCGGCTTCGTTTTGTGGCTTCTGACACTAAACTCCAGAAAGGAGCTGCGTACCCGCGACGGTTTTCTCGTCGTGACGTTGTTCTGGTCGGTACTGGGAACCTTCGGTGCACTGCCTTTTTTCTTTTCACTGTCCTTGCCCTTGTCGATCACCGATGCAGTGTTCGAGTCAATCTCCGGCCTGAGCACTACTGGAGCGACCGTCATTGTCGGGCTGGACGATCTGCCAAAATCAATCCTGTTCTATCGCCAACAACTTCAATGGTTAGGCGGCATGGGTATCGTCGCACTTGCCGTAGCAGTTCTTCCAATGCTCGGCATTGGTGGTATGCAGTTATATCGCGCAGAAAGTCCCGGGCCTGTGAAGAACGATAATCTTGTTCCTCGTCTTGCAGAAACCGCGAAGGCCCTCTGGTATATCTATCTTGCTTTAACGGTGGTCTGCGCGCTTAGTTTCTGGGTTGCCGGCATGAGTCTCTTTGATGCTATCTGTCACAGTTTTTCGACAGTAGCCATCGGAGGATTTTCTACTCACGATGCCAGCCTGGGCTATTTCGATAGCTCGCTTATCAACATCATCGCGATAGTTTTCATGTTCCTGGCGGGTATCAATTTTGCGCTGCATTTTGCCGCATGGCGTACTCACAATATTCGGCAGTATCTACGTGATCCGGAGCTCAGGTTCTACGCAACGATCCTGGGTCTCGTGTCGGTAGTGACGGTCAGTGTTCTGTATTTCTCCAGCACCTATGGCGTTTTCGATGCTCTGATTCACGGTGTTTTCCAAGCCGTGTCCATTGCTACAACGACGGGCTTCACGACTGCTGATTTCAGTTCATGGCCTTCGGTTCTGCCATACATGTTGATCTACGCTTCCATTATCGGAGCATGCGCCGGTTCCACAGGCGGCGGCATGAAAGCCATTCGAATTCTATTGATTCTGAAACAGGGTTTGCGCGAAGTGCAGCGTCTGATTCATCCCAACTCAGTAATACCCGTGAAATTGGGAAGGACGCTGGTACCCGATCGAGTCATCGAGTCGGTTTGGGGTTTCTTTGCCGTTTACGTGATGGTATTTCTGGCGCTTCTACTGGCACTGATTGCAACAGGCCTGGACGTGGTTACCGCTTTCAGTGCTGTCGGTGCGAGCATCAACAATCTGGGGCCTGGGCTTGAGGGTGTGGCCGAGAACTACAGCCAACTGTCGAATGCTGCGAAATGGATTCTTTGTGCGGCTATGCTGCTGGGTCGACTGGAAATCTTCACGTTGCTGGTGTTGTTTTTGCCAATGTTCTGGCGACGCTAGCGGTAAAGCCGGTTCTTGGTGTTATCGGGCTGATGTTTGAAACGGTGGTATTCCCACTGATACTGCGGGATGGCTTGCCGCACACAATCCTCAACAGACTGATTCAGTGCGGTTGCCGCTTCTAGCAGATTCGCACTGTCTATACCTGCTCGTGCCGCTCCGAACACTATCTCGAAACCTCTCCCCGCTGATAGTCGCTTTGCAAACACTGTGACTACTGCAGCGCCGGTTCTGGCTGCCAGCCTTGCGATCAAGGTCATGGTCAACGCATCCACCCCGAAGAAAGGGGCGAACACCCCACCCTCCAGATTGGGTTCCTGATCGGGCAATATTCCAACAATCTCCCCCTGCTCAAGAGCCTTGACCAGCATCGCAACTCCCTTTCTATTCGTCGGCGCAAGTCGAGCGCCACCGCGGGATCGAAAAGCCACCATAAGCTCTTCGAATTGAGAAAGTTTCGGCGGTTTATAAAGGTACGTGGTTGGTGCGCAGTTGGTCAGGTAGGGGCCGCAGGTCTCCCAGCTGCCCAAATGAGGCGCCAACACAATGACCCCCTTTCTTGCGGTCAGCGCATCGCTCAGCAACTCGTGCCCTGTAATACCGACAATATTGCCAAGAACCCTCGGGAGCGGGGCGTGCCAGATATAGCCAAACTCACACCCTGTTTTGCAGGTTTCAATGAGGCTTTGCCTTGCCAAGGCCTTGATCTCGCTTTCGCTCAATGCTGGAAAGCACAGCCGCAGGTTTGTCCGGGTCACATGGCGCGACTCGGTTGGCAGAATGCTGACAATGATTCCAATCAGCGCACCCAACGCCTGATTGGCAGGAAGCGGCAGCCAGGAACAGAACCGCAACAGCGCCTTGATCAGAAGTACTTTAAGAGCTTGGATGAGCGGACTCCTGTCATCAGCGGAAAAGCGGTGCCCCACAGACAGCAGAGCAATTCATGACGCTTGAATATCACCTTGGCGGTAGGATTCTACCTCAGGGTTGCCGAGGCAGCAAAACTCCCCGCTGGCGCGCCTCCCGGCCTTGCAAGTATAGATATTGACTGGGGAATCAAGGATAATCGCAAGCCTTAAAAATCAGTCCCTGGAGATATTCTTGTCTGCTTCAGCACCGCAACCCGATCTTGGAACCTTTCAGGGATTGATCCTTGCTCTACAACAGTTCTGGGCAAACAAAGGTTGCGTCCTCATGCAGCCTTTGGATATGGAAGTGGGGGCGGGGACATTTCATCCAGCCACATTTCTGCGTGCGA
This sequence comes from Gammaproteobacteria bacterium, assembly GCA_030682575.1. GTDB lineage: Bacteria > Pseudomonadota > Gammaproteobacteria > Pseudomonadales > Pseudohongiellaceae > UBA5078. Next base: position 166,639 of record JAUXNX010000003.1, on the reverse strand, counting down.
TCGGCCCCGAAAGCTGGCACACCGCCTACGTGCAGCCGAGTCGGCGACCGACGGACGGACGTTACGGCGAGAACCCCAATCGTTTGCAGCATTATTATCAGTTTCAGGTCATCCTCAAGCCATCGCCACCCGATATCCAGGAGCTCTACCTGGAGTCCCTCGAAAGTTTAGGCATTGATACTCGCATTCACGACATCCGCTTTGTGGAAGACAACTGGGAATCGCCAACTCTGGGTGCCTGGGGATTGGGCTGGGAAGTCTGGCTTAATGGCATGGAGGTGACGCAGTTTACCTACTTCCAGCAGGTAGGTGGACTCGAGTGTCATCCGGTCAGTGGCGAGATAACCTACGGGATTGAGCGCATTGCCATGTATCTGCAGGGCGTCGACAGCATTTATGACATCGTCTGGACCAATGGTCCAAACGGAGTGGTGACCTATGGCGATGTCTTCAAGCAGAACGAAGTCGAAATGTCCGCTTACAACTTCGAGCATGCCAACGTCGATAACCTGTTTCGCTACTTCAATGATTGCGAAGAACAGTGTCAGTTGCTGATCGAAAAAGGACTGGCGCTGCCAGCATACGAGCAAGTACTGAAAGCTTCACACTATTTCAACCTGCTGGATGCCCGTCACGCAATCTCTGTAACGGAACGCCAACGTTATATTTTGCGAGTCCGCACTCTCTCTCGATTGGTGGCCGAAGCTTATTATGCCAGCCGCAAGGCACTTGGCTTCCCGCTGGCGCCAGTGGAATTGCGCAACCAGTACCTGGAAAAGTAAATGAATGGTCTGGCTGATTCCAATATGCCCTTGACCCCCTAGAACATTGTTAAAGAATCGCAGGACACCATGGCAACAAAAGATTTTCTGGTTGAGATCGGCACTGGAGAGCTCCCGCCGAAAGCATTGCGACTACTCTCAGAGTCATTTCTCGATGGCATCCGCACCGCGCTGAAGACAGCAGATCTCGCGTTCGATTCAATTGTTCCGTTCGCCACTCCTCGCCGTCTTGCAGTTCGAGTCACAGGTTTGCAAGAGTATCAGGCTGACAAGGCACAGGAGCGATTCGGCCCTGCAGTCAGCGCTGCCTATGACAAGGATGGCAAGCCAACACCTGCTGCCGCTGGCTTTGCACGCTCCTGTGGCGTGGCGCTGGAAGGTCTCGACTGCGTCGAAAAAGACGGTGTGGTGAAACTGGTCTATCGCTCCGTTGCCAGGGGTGGTGATACCCGCTTGTTGTTGGCCGACATGGTTGCACGCTCGCTCGCAGCTCTTCCCATTCCAAAGAAGATGCGCTGGGGAAGCAGTCGGGACGAATTCGTGCGGCCTGTGCACTGGGTGGTCATGATCTTTGGTAGTGACGTGGTGCCCGCCAGCATTCTTGGGATCTCATCAGGTAACCAATCACGCGGACATCGCTTTCTCCACAACCAGGCGGTGACTATCAACACTGCTGCGGAGTACGAAGAAAAACTCGCAGCAGCCAGCGTTATCGTTGATTACGAACAACGCAAGGCGCTGATTCGCAAATTGGTGTCTGCCGAAGGTGAAAAGCTTGGCGCGCGAGTTGTGATCGAAGAAGATCTGCTTGAGGAGGTGACCAGCCTTGTGGAATGGCCGGTTGCACTGACTGGCAAGTTCGACGAGCACTTCCTCTCCGTCCCAAGAGAGGCGCTGGTATCGTCGATGAAATCTCATCAAAAGTGTTTCTATCTGCTGGATCAGCAGGGCAATCTGCTTCCCAGCTTCGTTACGGTCAGCAATCTGAAGAGTCTTGACCCCTCTCAGGTAATTGCCGGGAACGAGCGCGTAATCCGCCCGCGTCTGGCCGATGCAAGATTCTTCTACGACACGGATCGCAAGCAAACGCTAGCTTCTCGTCTTGAGCAGTTGAAGACCATCGTGTTCCAGCAGGAGCTGGGAACTGTATATGAAAAGTCCCAGCGCGTGTCACGTCTTGCCGGACTCATCGCCAACGAATTAAGCGCGAACAAAGCATGGTGCGAGCGCGCTGCGTTGTTATCCAAGTGCGATCTCGTCACCAACATGGTGTCGGAGTTCGCCGAACTCCAGGGCATCATTGGTAACTACTATGCATTGCACGATGGTGAACCAACTGAAGTGGCAGCAGCTCTCAATGAACAGTATATGCCTCGCTTCTCAGGCGACAAACTGCCTGATACTTTGACTGGCCGTGTGCTGGCAATTGCTGACAAGCTCGACACTATTGTTGGGCTGTTCGCAATCGGACAACCGCCAACAGGATCCAAGGATCCGTTTGCGTTGCGCCGTGCTGCATTGGGCATTTTGCGGATCATCGTTGAGAAAGAACTCGATCTCGATATTCTGCAGTCGATTCGATTCGCATGCGATGGCTTCAACAATCTGCAATTGAAGCCTGGTCTCGACAATCAGGTTTTCGAATTCCTCTTGGATAGATTCAAGGCCTGGTATCAGGCAGAAGGGGTCAGCGCGGAAGTATTCCAGTCCGTGTTGATACTCCGGCCTGTGAAGCCACTGGACTTCAACCTTCGCGTTCGTGCAGTGCATCATTTCAGTAAACTACCCGAAGCACAGTCTCTGGCGTCTGCAAACAAGCGCGTCTCCAATATTCTGCAGAAAGAAACTGCGAGTAGTCAGTCTGGCAAAGTTGATCCGAACCTATTCAAGGAGGAGGCAGAAAAACTGCTCGCCAAAGTGCTGGAGGATCAAAAAGCCTTTGTCACACCATTGTTCCAGAATCGTGACTACACTCAAGGCTTGGAATCATTGGCAGGCTGCAAGATAGCCATTGATCGTTTTTTCGATGATGTTTTGGTCATGGATGACGATGTTGTCATTCGCAGCAATCGCATCGCGCTGCTGGCAGAGCTGCGTAGCCTGTTCCTCAAAGTGGCTGACATTTCCTATCTTCACAACAACTGAGATCATCACCTCGACCGGAGCGCAGTCAGCATGAAACTGATTATTCTGGACAGAGACGGCGTTATCAACGAGGACTCGGATGACTACATCAAGTCACTGGAGGAGTGGACTCCCATCCCCGGCAGCATTGAGGCGATTGCCGCGCTCAGTCGCGCAGGATACACCGTGACCGTTGCCACCAATCAATCCGGTATCGCCAGAAAGTATTTCGATGAGTATGAGCTGGCGGGAATGCATCAGAAGATGTGTTCCTTGGTGGAAGATGCGGGCGGAGAGATCAGCGGTGTATTCTTTTGTCCCCACGGTCCCGAGGACAATTGTGAATGCCGCAAGCCGAAGACAGGCTTGCTTGAGCAGATTGAGTGTGAGTTTGGTATGTCTGTGAAAGACGCCCCGTTTGTAGGCGATAGCGCCAAGGATATTCTCGCAGCCAAACTGGCAGGCTGTCGGCCAGTGCTGGTACATACTGGCAAAGGCGCATCTACCATTGCGGAAGCCGGTGATGGCGAGCTGATTGGTGTCGAGATTTTTGCCAATCTGAAGGCCTATGTGGATTCGCTCCTGCAGTCTGGAAACCCGTCTTGAAAATGTCTCGCTATCCTGATCCTTCACAGTGCACTCACTCCATTCCTGACGTTGATCTCCCATGTTGAATCGTTGGTTTCTCTTCATTCGCTCGGTGCTTTTTTACTTCGGTTATTTTTTTGCCACCGTCGTGATATCTACCCTGGGCACCACATTATTTGTGCTGCTTCCGCAAAGACTACGCTTCACTCTTTATCGTGGATGGTGCCGTTTTGTGCTGATCTGGCTTCGGCTTACCTGTGGCGTTCGCTATGAAGTCGAAGGCATGGAGAACATTCCAAATCACCCGGTCGTTACCTTGAGTACCCATCAAAGCGCATGGGAAACAATCTTCCTCTACTACGCAGTGTCACCAGTTTGCCCAATCCTGAAGAAGGAGCTTCTAGGCATTCCATTCTGGGGCTGGGCAATGAGCATGCAAAGGCCAATCGCCATTGACAGGAGCAAGCCCCGAGAAGCGGGCAAGACGTTGTTGGTTGAGGGGCGGGCACGACTGCAGGAGGGTTTGTCCGTGGTGATATTTCCCGAGGGAACGCGAAGTCCTGCGGGCACTGTCAAACCGTTTTCGCGTGGAGGAGCAAAGCTCGCAGTGACGGCGAATACCCCAGTCTTGCCGGTCATACATAACGCCGGGTTCTGCTGGCCTGCACACACAATGATCAAGCAGCCCGGAGTCATCCGGATCCGGTTCGGAGAACTCCTGCCTGTGACTGGCAAGAGTTCTACCGAAGTGACAGATGCTTTCTCAATCTGGGTGGCTGAGAACATGGCGGTCATCACTACTGACAACCATGGTCAAACCACCTCATAACCATTTGTTATATATCCAGATTTTGAGCGGCCAGCGCGTTTGATTCGATGAATTCGCGGCGCGGCTCCACCTGATCACCCATCAGCGTGGTGAACAGTTGATCAGCTCCAATAGCGTCTTCAATGGTCACTTGCAGCATTCTTCTGCTTTCCGGATCCATGGTGGTTTCCCAGAGCTGATCGGGGTTCATTTCGCCCAGACCTTTATAACGCTGCAGGTAATGACCTTTCATCGCATCGGATGTCAGCCACCCCAGAGCCTCGGCGAAGCTCTTCACTTCCTGCTTGCGCTCGCCTCGCTGTACAAATGCGCCTGGCTCAATCAACCCTTCCAACGTTACACCCAGTCTGACAATGGCCTTGTACTCGCCCGAATGGAAGAAGTCCGTGTTGAACTGGTAATCCTTTGTCAAACCGTGGAAGGACTGTTGAACGTGGGGCAGGTACACGGGCCGCTCTTTATCCTTCGTGGCTGTGATCTTGTAGCCAAGACTGGTCTTGGGATGAATTCTGGCCAGAGTGGCTGACAGTTCCGCCACCCAGGCAGTCACTTCTTCTTCACTGAGATTGCTCTCCTGAAGTTCGCGCGTGAAAACCATTGCCTCAAGAATCTCGGAGGGGTAGAGCCTGTTCAATCGGCTGATGATGGCGTAAGTGCTGTGGTACTGTTTCACGATCGCATCAAGACCATCGCCATGAATGGGGGGGGCTTCCGGGTTCACAAACAAACTGGCACCTTCGAGTGCGATCTGGGTCTGATATTTCGCTAACTCGTCGTCATCTTTCAGGTACTGCTCGTGTTTACCTTTTCTGATCTTGTACAGCGGCGGTTGAGCAATGAAGATATGGCCACGTTCGACAAGTTCGCGCATCTGCCGGAAGAAGAAGGTCAAGAGCAGGGTACGGATGTGGGAGCCATCGACATCCGCATCGGTCATTATGATGATGCTGTGGTAACGCAGATTGGCGGGGGAGAACTCCTCGTTGCCAATCCCGCAGCCTAGTGCTTTGATCAGAGTGCCGATTTCTGCCGAGCTGAGCATTTTGTCGAAACGGGCTTTCTCGACGTTCAGAATCTTTCCCTTCAAGGGCAGGATTGCCTGGTTCTTCCTGTTGCGGCCCTGCTTGGCCGAGCCGCCGGCGGAGTCACCCTCGACTATGTAAATCTCTGATAATGCAGGATCTTTTTCCTGGCAGTCCGCCAGTTTCCCGGGCAATCCAGCGATGTCGAGAGCACCCTTCCTGCGGGTCATTTCGCGCGCTTTTCTTGCGGCCTCACGGGCCCTGGCGGCTTCCAGCATCTTGTTGACGATAGCCTTGGCCTCCGATGGATTCTCCATCAAGAAGTCGGTGAAGTGGCTGGCCATTTCCTGCTCAACAACCACTTTGACCTCGGATGAAACCAGCTTGTCCTTGGTTTGAGATGAAAACTTCGGATCAGGCACTTTTACGGAGATAATGGCCGTCAAACCCTCGCGCGCATCATCTCCGGTAGTGGCAACTTCCTTGCCCTTCTTGGCGGTCACTTCCTTGTCGATATAGGTATTCAAAACCCTGGTGAGCGCTGCACGAAACCCGGCAAGGTGTGTGCCGCCGTCTTTTTGCGGAATATTGTTAGTATAGGGGAAGATGTTTTCCTGATAGGTATCGTTCCATTGCAAGGCAATTTCTACAGAAATTCCATCTTCGGCTCGCTCAGCAACGAAGTAGAAAATCTTGTTTACTGGAGTCTTGTTGGTGTTCAGGTAGCTGACGAATGCCTTGAGGCCGCCATCGTACTTGAAAAGATCTTGTTTGCCTGTTCTCTCATCCTTCAAAAGTATGGACACACCGGCGTTGAGGAATGCGAGCTCACGAAGCTTCTTCGCAAGGATGTCATAGTGGAATTCTATATTTGAGAACGTATCTTTAGATGGCTTGAAGTGACACTCTGTTCCCGTGGCTTCAGTCTCTCCCACCACAGCCAAGGGGGCTTGAGGGACACCATGCACGTAATTCTGTTCGTGTACCTTTCCGCCTCGGCGAATAGTCAGCTTAAGCTCCTCTGACAGGGCGTTCACAACGGAAACGCCCACTCCATGCAAGCCACCTGACACCTTGTAGCTGTTGTCATCGAACTTGCCACCTGCGTGCAGCACAGTCATGATTACTTCGGCAGCGGACACTCCTTCGGAGTGCATGTCTGTCGGAATCCCTCGGCCATTGTCTGAAACAGTAACCGTCTCGCCTGGGTGGATAACGACACGGATGTCGTCGCAGTGACCCGCAAGCGCCTCATCAATCGAGTTGTCTACGAGCTCGAACACCATATGATGCAGACCAGTGCCATCATCGGTATCACCTATGTACATGCCTGGTCTTTTTCTGACTGCGTCAAGCCCCTTCAGCACCTTGATGCTCGACGAGTTGTATGTGGAATCTTGAGCCATCTGAATTCTCCAAATTTTGGCTTTTTAGCCTGGTTACAGCAGCAGTGAAACCGATTCTTTAGCCTTCAGTTTCTGCGCACCTAAAATATGTTTGGGGCGGATGGATGCCCGATTTTTATTGGCTTATTTTACCATGTTCCACGTGGAACTTTCGCGGCAATAGCGCCGAAGACCAACAATTCTCCAGCTCTGCCTGATCAACACAGGTCAGAAACACTTGGCACTCAAGACCCACAAGGAGCTCACAAACTCGTCGCCTGTTGGCAAAGTCGAGCTCCGAGGGCAAGTCATCGACGAGGTATACTCCGCGTACACCGTTAACCTGGGAGAGGAGATGACCTTGCGCGACTTTCATCGCGCTGACGAGCAACTTTTGCTGCCCCCGCGACAGGACTTCTTCAGCCCCGAGTCGGCCAACTCGGACAATCAGATCTGCCCTGTGCGGCCCATTCTGGGTTACCCCGTACTTTATGTCTCTGGCCAGGCTCTCTGAAAATACCTCTTCCAGACTTTTGCTGTCGTCCCAGCCGCGCGAGTAACTGATAGTCAGGTTTGGCAATTCAATAAGCTTGCGCAAGGTTTCTTGAAAAAGAGGGTGGAAGAGCGTGAAGTAGCTGCGACGCGACTCATCAAGCTGCCGTGCCAACCGCACGAGCTCAACATCCCAGGCTTGCAACTGCTTTCGGTCGAGACTCCGTTCCTTGAGCAACAAATTTCTATGAGCGATACACTTGGCAGCCTTTCGCCAATTGTTCACGAACTCGTGTTCCACGTGGAACACTCCCCAGTCCAGAAACCTACGCCTGACTTTTGGGCTGCCCTCCAAGAGGGAAAAACTCTCTGAATTGAGTATCTGAACAGGAAGGTGGCGAGCGGCGTCAACCCAGCTGCGCTGCCTTTCTCCGAGCAACTTCAATACATGGCCGCCTTGCTTTCGAGTTTTGCTTAAACCAATGGAGACACCGTCCTGCAGCTCTCCAAAAACCACGCAATCCTCCAAACCATCCTGAATCAATGGCTCAAGCTTTTGGCTGCGAAAGGAACGTCCCAAACCAAGCAGATGAATGGCTTCGAGAAGGCTGGTCTTCCCGCTGCCATTGTCACCAAAAAGGATGTTGATGCTTTCGGCGGGCGCAATATGGACTTCGGACAGGTTCCGAAGCCTAAGCACATCGAGTCTGGAAATCGCTGCCATGTTCAGTACAACTGCAAATACGCGCGCTCTACGAAAACTCCGTCAAGGCTAGAGGCGCATCGGCATGACAACATAAAGAGCATCTCCGCTTCCGCTTGCCGCCTCAAGAAGGGCGCTGCTGTTTGAATCAAGCAACGTGAGCTTTACCTTGTCGGATGCTAATACCGAAAGCACATCCACGAGGTAGCTGACGTTGAAACCGATTTCCAGCGGTTCGCCATGGTAATCCACAGAAACGGATTCTTCCGCCTCCTCCTGATCCGGGTTGTTCGCCAGGATTTTGATCTCACCGTCTGTCAGCAGAATGCGAACACCTCGGTATTTCTCGTTTGAGAGGATAGATGTGCGGGCAAAGGCTTGCTTCAGTTCCTGGCGATCACCAATCACAAACTTGTCACCACCTTTGGGTAGTACGCGGTTGTAATCGGGGAACTTCCCGTCCACAAGCTTGGAGGTAAAGGTAAAGTCCCTGGTTCTGGCTCGTACGTGATTACGGCCGAAAACGATGGCTATATCATCCTCGTCTCCTGTCAAAAGCCTGCCCAACTCCACAACACCCTTACGCGGGAGAATGAGTTGAACCGGGGCGTCCACAGCATTCTGTGCGACCAGCGTCTGCATTGCGAGACGATGTCCATCAGTAGCCACTACGCGAAGATAGTCCTTCGCCAACTCAAACAACATGCCGTTCAAGTAGTAACGCACGTCCTGTTGAGCCATGGCGAATGAAGTTCCATCGAGGAGATTTTTCAGAGCTTGTTGTGGCAGTGTCAGCTCATACGTGCCTGGTTCCTCCTCGGTATTGGGGAAATCTGTTGCGGGCAGTGTGGCAAGACTGAAGCGGCTACGCCCCGACTTGATGATTATTTTTGACTCGTCGACGGTGAACTCCAGCTTCGCGTCATCTGCCAAGGACTTGCAGATGTCCACCAGCTTGCGAGCAGGAACTGTAATGTCGCCGGCCTTGCTTGGCCCATCTACATGAACTCGACCGATAAGCTCAACTTCCAGATCAGTGCCAGTTATCGAGAGCTCCGAATTTGCATTAAGTGACAACAACACGTTGGACAGTACAGGCAGTGTCTGCCGTCTTTCGACGACTCCGGACACAAGTTGCAGCGGTTTCAATATAGCTTCCCTGGAAATCACAAAATGCATAGTTAGTCACTCACTCAGATTGAATTGATTAGTAGTACTCAAGACTCTCCCCCGCATTGGTTGCGGGGTTAGTAGATATCAAATCGGGCGATCAGGTTGCCAGCGCTCGCAACAGATTGTTGTAGTCTTCCGAAATATCGAGCGACGCCTGCCGTAACTTCTTCACTTGTTTACAGGCATGCAGGACTGTGGTGTGGTCTCGACCTCCAAATGCGTCCCCGATTTCCGGTAGGCTGTGATTGGTCAGCTCCTTGGATAGACTCATCGCCACCTGACGAGGCCTGGCCACGGATCGATTGCGTCGCTTGGACAACATATCAGACATCTTGATTTTGTAATACTCGGCAACAGAACGCTGAATATTGTCGATCGTCACAAGCTTGTCATGGAGGGCGAAAAGGTCCTTCAGCGCCTCCTTGACCAGCTCCAGATCAATTGGACGACCCACGAAATTGGCGTGCACAATAACCTTCTTGAGCGCACCTTCAAGCTCGCGAACATGAGAGCGCAAACGCTGAGCTATAAACATTGCAGCATCGCCAGGTAATTCGATATTGCTCTGTTCGGCCTTGTTAATAAGAATAGCCGCCCTCGTCTCCAACTCGGGAGGCTCCACAGCCACAGACAAACCCCAGCCGAATCGAGACTTCAGCCTTTCTTCCAATCCATTGATTTCTTTGTGATATTTGTCGCTAGTAAGGATGATTTGCTGGCCCCCCTCCAAGAGGGCATTGAATGTGTGAAAGAACTCTTCCTGAGAGCGCTCCTTGCCGGCAAAAAATTGTATGTCGTCGATCAACAAGGCATCCACAGATCTATAGTAGCGCTTGAACTCGTTAATGGCGTTCAACTGCAGAGCGGTAACCATCGTGGCCACGAATGTCTCGGAATGCAGGTACACCACCTTGGCGTCAGGCTTTCTTGCCACCAGATAGTTGCCAATTGCATGCATGAGATGGGTTTTGCCCAATCCTACACCACCGTATATAAAAAGTGGGTTGTAAGCACCACCAGGGTTCTCGGCAACCTGCAGGGCAGCGGCACGAGCCAGTTGGTTGGATTTACCCTCTATGAAGTTATCGAACGTGTTCTCCGGGTTGAGGCTTCCCTTATGCCGCAACTTCCCTTCGATGATCACCTCCATGTTCCTGGAGGAGCGCTTGATGAGCCCAGTAGATCTTTGCGAAGGTTGGTCTATTCGGAAGGAAATTTCTGGCGGCTCCAGTTGAACGGAGACCAGTTCCCTGGGTATGTAGGCAGGCTCATTGTCGGCGATAGGTGTGACTGGCATGGTTGCGACATTTGCCGGGGAAGATGAGTGCTGTGTACCTATCTCGAAGACCAGATCAACGGAGTTACCACGGGAGCTTTCCATTAAAAGCTCCATGATCCTGCCAAGAAACTTCTCCTTCACCCAATCGAGTACAAACCTGTTCGGAGCATAAAGCCTCAACTCATTTGCAGTACTCTCTGCATACAAGGGCCTGATCCAGGTGTTGAATTGTTGGGAAGGTAACTCGTTTTTCAAACAACTAACGCAGCTTTGCCAATTTACCGAATTCACTCTTCTTATTACCTATCTGTTATCGTCTGGAACTAATTGGAGCACCGATTCTAGCCTGCTCTTCCAGACTTATCCACACCCTGTCACGATAAAACCAACTTTCTTGTCCTTAAATTTTTTGTTTATTTTCAATATGATATGAATATAAAAAGCAAAAACACCGGGAAAAAACAGCTAAAAGAGGTGCTCTTCTCATGATGAAACATGCTGTGGATAACTTGTTATTAACAGCGTATAAACCGTAACTGCATGTATTTTTTTGATTTCCAATTCCACTGGTGTTCACGCCGGATGATTCCTGTATAAGTAATTGCATTAACAGATTGAAACATCTAGAATTCGCGCTCGGTTTAGAACCGGGCAAATTTACTTTATGAATCATTCTGGACAGTTATCATGAAAAGAACCTTCCAACCAAGTCTGCTGAAACGCGCCCGCACACATGGGTTCCGAGCTCGCATGGCAACTCGTGGCGGTCGTCTTGTTATCAAGAGACGTCGTGCATGTGGTCGCGCCAAGCTGACTGCGTAATCGGTTTTCCTTCCAGTTTGCAGCATTCACGAAAGTAGAACCCTGTGTCCGACTTTAGCTTTAGCAAGAAGCTGCGTCTGCTGGGTGCTGCGGATTTTCAACCTGTATTCAAGAATGCCCGCTACAAGGTTTCATGCCAGCATTTTCTTGTGCTTGCAGTGGACAGCGATGTTTCATTTCCCCGTATTGGTCTTGTGGTTGCCAAGAAAAACGTGGCAAAAGCGGTTGCTCGGAATCGCGTAAAGCGAATCATCCGTGAGTCTTTCAGGCAAAATCAGAGTTTGCTCCCTGCGCTGGACATCGTTATCCTAGCCCGCAGTGGTTTGGGCTCCCTCGAAAACGAATTGGTGCACAATAAAATCGAACGCCTGTGGCAAGAACTCATTCAGAAGGCTGGTCGCTCCTCCGGCCAAAAGCCAACCCCAAGAGATCAAGTGAATGCTGGATAAAGTTGCCATCAAGCTGATCACCATCTATCAGCACTCGCTGAGTTACCTGATTGGCAACCAATGTCGCTTCTATCCCTCCTGCTCGCATTACACTCAGGACGCCATTGAGACGCACGGCCTTGCAAAGGGCTCACTTCTTGGTATGCGCAGAATTCTTCGCTGTCACCCCTGGCACCCAGGTGGACTTGACCCTGTCCCTGAACCAGAAGTACTCAACAACCCCTCAAAGTCATCAATACAGTAGTAGCAGAACATGGACTCTATTAAATATCTCATTTTTGGTGGCTTGGCGATCGTCTCCTATCTTCTGCTGCTCGCATGGCAGGAAGATTATCCGCAAGTGCCTGCAACGGCTCCGATCACAGAAGTGCAAACCAGCACCAGTAATGCATCATTCGCGTCCGACGTTCCAACCGTAGCCCCTGTGGCAGTTACTCCAACCGTGACAGATATTCCTGTGCTGGCAAGTTCGCCCGCCACTACTCCTGTGGACAGCAATACCAGAATTACTGTCAGGACTGATGTTCTTGACGTGGTTCTCGACCGAAATGGTGGCGATATCATTCAAGTGTCTCTGCCAGCTTATCGTAAGCAGATAGATGTCGAGAACGACCCTTTCGTCCTGTTGGAAAGCAATGGTCCAAGGGTGTATGTTGCCAAAAGTGGATTGGTTGGCAGGAATGGGATAGACAGTGCCAGTCGAGCCCTGTATCAGGCGCCCGCGTCCAATTATGTTTTGAGTGAAACAGCTGACTCGATAGATGTTTCTATGACACATACCGATGCTCTCGGTGTGCAAATCACCAAACGTTTCTCGTTTAAGAGAGGCAGTTATCTGATCACTATCAGTTATGAGATCAATAACGCTTCAGCTTCTACATGGGCAGCCAATCTATTTGGTCAGATAAATCGCACCAATTTTGAAGACCCGAGCAGTATGGGCGGTGTCGGCATGAGATCTTTCCTCGGTTTTGCTGCAACATCTACTGACGATCCTTACTACAAAGTTAAGTTCGAAGACGTTGCCGGCGGCCTGATTCCACATGAATTGACAGGCGGATGGATTGGTTTGAGTCAGCATTACTTTCTCTCAGCGTGGATCCCACCGGCTGAAATGGTCAACACCTATTCCATGCGATTAAGTCCGCAGAATCAAAACGAATATATTGGCGGGTTCACAAGTCAGGAATTCTCGGTGGCGCCGGGAACAACGAGCACTCAGTCAATCAACTTCTACGCAGGACCCAAAGACCAATACGTTTTGAGAGATATTTCTCCTAATCTCGATCTGACAATTGACTACGGCGTTCTATGGTTCATCGCATCTCCTATCTACTGGTTGCTCCGACAAATCAATTCATTCGTTGGTAACTACGGTTGGTCTATTCTGCTGCTGACCGTGTGCGTGAAAGGTCTCTTTTACAAATTGTCTGCCACCAGCTACCGCTCAATGGCCAATATGCGCCGCGTGATGCCGAAGATGGTGCAGTTGAAAGAGCGTTATGGCGACGACAAGATGAAGCTTCAGAAAGCAACGATGGAGCTTTATCAGAAGGAGAAGATCAATCCTTTTGGAGGGTGTTTGCCAATGCTTGTGCAGATGCCGGTATTCATTGCACTCTACTGGGTATTGATGGAAAGCGTTGAATTACGTCAGGCTCCTTTCGTTTTGTGGATCAACGACCTCTCGGTAATGGATCCATTTTTTGTGCTGCCACTGTTGATGGGCGCATCTATGTATGCTCAATCACTACTCAGTCCAGCGCCTGCTGATCCAATGCAAGCCAAGATCATGCGTTTCATGCCTGTAGTGATGACCGTGTTCTTCCTCTGGTTCCCCGCAGGTCTTGTGCTGTACTGGCTCGCCAACAGCGTGCTGGGGATAATGCAGCAGTGGTACATCACTCGCAAAATAGAGAAAGAATTCGAAGCGAAAAAAGCCTGATCACTCAGAATACGGCAGACACGCGATGTCGTTATCCACTGACAGCGATACCATCTGTGCAATAGCCACACCACCAGGAAGAAGTGGTGTGGGTATTGTGCGCGTGTCAGGCACTCTGTGCCGCGATATCGCTCAACAAATTCTTCATTTCCTGCCAACACCAAGGCATGCCCACTACACAGACTTTTTTGCAATCGATGCGGAAGTTATCGACCAGGGGTTGGCACTTTTCTTCCCGTCTCCCAATTCCTTTACTGGTGAAGATGTTCTTGAACTGCAGGGACACGGAGGCTACTTCATTCTTGATCGGCTTCTCAGAGAAGTGTTGAAGACCGGTGCAAGAATCGCTCTCCCCGGTGAATTTTCTGAACGAGCATTCATTAATAACAAGATGGATCTCGCTCAAGCAGAGGCCATCGCAGATTTGATTGAAGCAAGCTCAGAAGAAGCAGCAAGAAGTGCACTGCGAACACTGCAAGGTGATTTCTCGAAACTCATCAATTCGCTAAGCATATCAATTATTGAACTTCGGGTTTACATTGAAGCCGCGATTGACTTCTCTGAAGAGGAAATCGATTTTTTGACAGAGGGTAAAACCACAGAATCACTTCGCGATATCATTAACCAGGTCGATTCAGTTCTGGCACAGGCAAAACAGGGTGCCATCCTGCGAGAAGGTATGTCAGTGGTGATCGCAGGTAAACCCAACGCCGGCAAGTCCAGTCTTCTGAATGCTCTTGCTGGCAAGGACGCAGCGATCGTTACAGAGATAGCAGGCACCACCAGAGATACTTTGGTAGAGCGCATCAATATTGACGGTATGCCATTACATATCACTGACACTGCAGGCCTGCGTGAAAGTGATGACGTTGTTGAAAAAGAAGGCATACGAAGAGCACTCCACGCCATTGAAAGTGCCGACCGTATTCTGCTGGTCGTGGATTCTTCTGAAGATGTAGTCACTTCCGACAATCTGTTCGACTACCTGACAAGCATCGGTCTTCAATCATTGACCAGTTCGATTGCCCAGGATCGAGTCACAGTCATCAATAACAAGATAGATCTGGTGAATGGCACGGAAGGTTTGCAAAAAGGAATCGACAGAAAGGGAAACACCGTCGCCAGTATCAATATCTCCGCCAGGCACAACAAGGGCGTGGATCTGCTACGTCAACACCTGAAGGACTGCATGGGATATCAACCGGCTGGCGAAGGTGGCTTCATCGCCCGAAGGCGGCATCTGGATGCTCTGGAGAAAGCCAGAAGCTGTCTGTTGCAGGCCCAAAGGCAACTGACCGACAGCAGGGCAAGTGAGCTCGTGGCCGAAGACCTCAAGCACGCTCACCGATATCTGGGGGAAATCACTGGGGAATTCACCACCGATGATCTGCTCGGCAGGATTTTTTCCAGTTTCTGCGTTGGTAAATGAAATTTCTTCGTTGGGTAAAACATCCGGATAAGGTGTGCATAAAGAGAGTAATCATCTCAAAAATCGGTGGATGAAATTTTTCAACTTTCTGAAGGATGTATAACTCGGTGCTTTGTGCACAGCAGTTGAAGAGTTTCCCAAGAGCTTAAACAGGCACTATCAACTGACTTATCAATCCCGCACCCAGTTGATACCCATAACGTTTTCCGACTTCTCCACAGCATTCAGCCTTACCATAATCATTAACATCATTAACTACTCTCTTTCATTAAACCCTATATATTCTTATACATATTCATTTCCTCTGTTTTGTTCATAAGTCTTTGTCTCTCCGAATTTAATACTTCAAATTTCGAATCCAAGGCTTATACTTATCGGCCTTTTGCTCTGGTCAAAAACCCGGTGAATCATGGATTTCTCTAAAATGTACGATGTTATTGTCGTGGGTGGCGGTCATGCCGGCACCGAGGCGGCCCTGGCAGCAGCGCGCATGGGCGTTCGTACTTTGCTGATTACTCACAATATCGAGACGCTAGGGCAGATGTCCTGCAACCCGGCGATCGGCGGTATTGGCAAGACGCATCTGGTCAAGGAAATCGATGCTTTGGGTGGTGCTATGGCCAGAGCCACAGATCGCGGCGGCATCCAGTTCCGCGTTCTCAACAGCAGCAAGGGCCCGGCCGTGCGAGCCACCCGCGCCCAGGCGGACCGCGTCCTGTACAAGGCTGCCGTTCGCAGCATCCTCGAAAACCAAAAGAATCTCGATATTTTTCAACAGCCTGTCGATGATCTGATCGTTAATGGGGAAACCGTTGCCGGGGTGGTCACCCAGATGGGCTTGCGTTTCTTCGCGCCGACCGTGGTGTTGACCACAGGAACTTTCCTCGGCGGAAAGATTCACATTGGTCTGGAAAACAGCTCCGGTGGCAGGGCAGGAGATCCTCCCTCGATTGCCCTGGCCCAGCGACTGCGCGAACTGCCATTCAACGTGGGTCGACTGAAAACCGGCACGCCCCCACGAATCGATGCCCGCTCCGTGGATTTCTCTGTCATGGAAGCGCAGGCTGGCGATACCCCAGTGCCTGTGATGTCCTACCTCGGCTCTGCTGAAGAGCATCCGCGACAGGTCAATTGCTACATCACCTCCACGAATGAACGCTGCCACGAAATCATTCGCAGCGGGCTCGACCGCTCGCCCATGTACACCGGTGTGATCGAAGGTCTGGGGCCACGCTATTGCCCTTCCATCGAAGACAAGGTAATGCGTTTTGCTGACAAGACCTCCCACCAGGTGTTCGTGGAACCCGAAGGTTTGAATACTCACGAACTCTATCCCAACGGTATTTCCACCAGTCTGCCCTTCGATGTGCAGATCCAACTGGTCAGGCAGATCAAGGGTTTCGAGAACGCCCACATCACACGTCCCGGCTACGCGATCGAATATGATTTCTTCGATCCCCGCGACCTGAATTATTCGTTGGAAACCAGGTTCATCAAGGGTCTGTTCTTTGCCGGCCAGATCAATGGCACCACAGGCTACGAAGAAGCGGCAGCCCAGGGCTTGCTCGCCGGTCTCAACGCTGCTCTCGTTTCTCAAGACAAGGAAAGCTGGTGTCCGCGCCGGGACGAAGCCTACATCGGCGTCCTCGTCGACGACCTGATTACCCTCGGCACGAACGAACCGTATCGCATGTTCACCAGCCGTGCGGAATATCGCCTGTTGCTGCGCGAAGACAATGCCGACCTGCGCTTGACCGAGAAGGGCAGAGAACTGGGGCTGGTCGACGATGAGCGCTGGGCGCACTTCAGCGCCAAGAAAGAGGGGATCGACAACGAGTTGGCGCGGTTGAAATCGAGCTGGATCCAGCCGAACACAGTCAAGGCACAGGAAATCAACAAGCTGCTCGAAAAACCCATGTCCCGCGAGTACAGCCTGGCGGATCTGCTGGCTCGGCCCGAAGTCAGCTACACGACGCTGATGCACGCGGTTGGTCATGAGAAGACACCGGAATCCGGGTTGGTAGAATTGCAGCGTCAGATCACCGAACAGGCCGAGATCCACATCAAGTACAAAGGCTATATTGATCGCCAGGAAGACGACATCCAGAAGCTGAAGCGTCAGGAGAACACACCCCTGCCGGAAGACTTTGACTACCAGCAGATGCAGGGTCTTTCCAACGAACTTAAACAGAAACTGCAGAAAGTGCGCCCGGACAACATCGCCAGAGCCGCCCGCATCCCGGGCATGACTCCGGCCGCCATCTCGCTGCTGCTGATCTACCTGAAAAAACATCAGTCCGTTCGCAAGAAGTCGGCTTGAGCTGGCGGGTAATGCCAGGATGGAAAACAGAACAATAGCGGAACAACTGCAGCGCGGGCTGGACGAACTGGGCCTTGCTCTGAGCGACAGGCAGAAGGAGCAACTCCTCGACTATCTGGAGCTGTTGCGCAAGTGGAACAAGGCTTTCAACCTCTCAGGGGTAAAGGATCCATCTGCAATGTTGTCCAGGCATCTGCTGGACAGCCTGACCTTGGTCCCATACATGAAGGGCCAGCGAATACTGGATGTCGGCACGGGACCCGGGTTACCCGGCATTCCCCTGGCGATCTGTTTTCCCGAGAAGGATTTTGTCCTGCTCGACAGCAACGGCAAGAAGACGCGCTTCGTTTTTCAGGCCAAGGTTCAGCTCGGACTTCAGAATGTCGATGTTCAAAACCAGCGGCTCGAACTCTATGAGAGCAGCGCACCCATCGACATCATTGTCTGTCGGGCGTTCTCTTCATTGACGGATCTGGTGAGCATGACTCACCACTTATGCAACCGGACCGCAGGAGAAGAGCCGGTCACGATTGTCGCGATGAAGGGGCAGTATCCAGCTGAAGATCTTGCCGCCCTGCCTGACAATGTCGTGATGATCAGCGCAAACAATGTCAGCGTGCCGGGTTACACTGGGGAGAGACATATCATCGAACTGAAGGCGTCGGGGTTGACACCAATTGAGTAGAGTACTGGCAGTAGCGAATCAGAAGGGAGGCGTTGGCAAGACCACCACGTCCGTGAATCTCGCGGCATCGTTGAGAGCGACCAAGCGCCGTGTGTTGCTTATTGATCTCGACCCCCAGGGTAACGCGACCATGGGCAGCGGTATCAACAAGGCGGACCTGGAGGCATCGATCTACGAAGTGCTGATGGAGGAGTGCAGCTTTGCGGATGCGATGCAGCAGACCCCGAGCGGCTTCGACATCCTGCCCGCCAACGGTGATCTGGTGGCAGCAGAGGTCGCACTGCTGCAGATGGAAAACCGCGAGACCCGTCTGCGCGATCTGGTCGCCAGCATTGATACCCAGTACGACTTCATCGTGATCGACTGTCCGCCATCGCTCAACATGCTGACCATCAATGCACTGGTGGCAGCGCAGGGTGTGATAATTCCCATGCAGTGTGAATATTATGCGCTCGAGGGACTGTCAGCGTTGGTCGAGACCATTCAGGCCGTTACTAACACGTTCAATCCGACCCTGGAAATCGAAGGCATACTGCGGACCATGTACGATCCACGCAGCAGGTTGACGGTGGAAGTGTCGACACAGCTCTTCACTCATTTTGGTGACAAGGTGTATCGCACAGTTGTCCCGCGCAATATCCGTCTGGCGGAAGCCCCGAGTTACGGTATGCCGGTGCTGCAATACGACAGGCAGTCCAGAGGGGCGATCGCCTATCTGGCATTGGCGGGCGAAATGATAAGACGCAACGAACAGGCCAGACCGAAGGTCAGATAACGGCCCAAGGTTGCGAATATTTCAAAGACAAATACAGTAAGGAATGGAAGACGAGATGACGGCAAAGAGAAAACTGGGAAGGGGCCTTGATGCTCTGTTGGGAGGCGCCGGTAAAAAGCCAGTCAACGACACCGCCGTGGACGCGCCTGCTTCCAGCGCCATTCGTCAGGACAAGGATGGCGATCTGCGCCACATCCCGATTGATCTGATCCAGCGCGGCAAGTATCAGCCCCGCACCGACATGCATGAAGAGGCTTTGCAGGCACTCGCCGTCTCAATCAAGGCCCAGGGTGTCATGCAACCTATAGTGGTCCGTCCGATCTCCGATACCCGTTACGAAATCATTGCCGGTGAAAGACGCTGGCGCGCTACCCAGATTGCCGGGCTCGACACTATTCCCGCCATAATCAAACCCGTGGCTGATGAATCTGCCATTGCGATGGCACTTATCGAAAACATCCAGCGCGAGGATCTCAACCCTATCGAAGAGGCCGTGGCCCTCAAGCGGTTGCAGGACGAGTTCGAGCTCACACAGCAGGAAGTCGCGGATGCCGTAGGAAGATCCCGGGCCGCGGTCGCCAATCTCTTGCGTCTGATTGGTCTCAATCCAGATGTTCGTCTGATGCTGGAGCATGGTGATCTCGAGATGGGCCACGCCCGCGCATTGTTGTCATTGACCGATTCTCAGCAGAGTGAAGCGGCAAAGATCGTTGTCGGCAAAGGCCTTTCAGTACGGCAGACAGAGGCTCTTGCGAGAAGATTGTTGGCGGAAGAGGGCACGGGGAAAAAGCCCATGATAGTCAGTGATCCTGACATCAGAAGTCTCGAAGAAAGTCTCTCTGAAAAGCTTGGCGCGCGCGTGCAAATCCAGCACACGACCAAAGGCGCGGGAAAATTGACATTGAAATACAACAGCCTGGATGAGCTGGACGGCATACTCGCACACATACAATGAGCGTTCTTGCAGTTGATTCATCAACCTGAAATCCCTATAATGCGCTGCTTTGAATGGCAACGGAAAAAGCCAGACACTGTGAGCCTTTGGTAATTTTCGCCATCGCATGTCGAGCATAAAAGCACCTCCCGTTTACAAGCTTATAGCCGCCCAGGTAGTAGTCGCAATCGGACTGGGCGCTCTGGGGCTTGTGTTGCTGAATACTGTCAGCGCATATTCCCTGCTTGTCGGTGGGCTGATTTCGGCAGTGCCGAATGCGTACTTCGCGGCAAAGGCATTCAAGTATCGGGGAGCAAGAGCAACTCAGCAGATTGTCCGGTCGATGTACATCGGCGAGGCAATCAAACTGCTGTTGACGGGCGCGGGATTTGCCCTGAGCTTTTTTTATATTGAACCGCTCAACGCAGCGGCTTTATTTTCAGGATTTGTTCTGGTGTATCTAACAGGTGTGCTTGTGTTTGTCCGCATAAGCAGACCCAACCAGATCAACCCGTAAAATCGGCAAACTGACAAGTAAAATTATCTCATGGCAGAAACAAACGACGCAGGTGCAGGCTTCTCGATGCCTGAATACGGGAACGCGACCGAATACATCGCTCACCATCTCGGATTCATGAAATACGGACAAAAGGCTGATGGTAGCTGGGGTATAGCGCATTCCGCCGCAGAGGCTGATGCGATGGGTTTCTGGTCCATCCATGTTGACTCGATGATCATGTCGCTGCTCGTCGGCGTAATCTTCATGGGGTTGTTTCATCTGGTAAGTCGCAGAATTACCTCCGGAGTTCCCGGCGGGCTGCAGAACGCGGTCGAAATGATCGTCGAGATGGTGCAGAGCAGCGTCAAGAGTACCTTTTATGGTCGCAACGACCTGATCGGCCCGCTGGCACTAACCATTTTCTGCTGGATCTTCATGATGAACCTTATGGATCTGGTGCCGGTGGACTGGATTCCACTGCTTGCGCAGATTATCGCTCAGGACAATCACGCATACTTCAAGGCAGTTCCCACCACCGACGTCAATATTACCGCTGGCTTTGCTCTCGGTGTTTTCATCCTGACCATTTACTACAGCGTCAAGGTCAAAGGCCTTGGCGGATTCCTCGGCGAATTCGCGTTCCATCCCTTCGGTAAATGGGCGCTGCCTCTGAACATCATCATGGAAGTCCCGAGCTTTCTGGCCAAGCCCGTCTCACTCGCGCTGCGACTGTACGGCAACATGTTTGCCGGTGAGATGATCTTCATGGTGATTGCGGTGATTGGTTACGCTCAGCTACCGCTGCATTTCGCCTGGGCCGTGTTCCATATCCTGATCATCACTCTGCAGGCTTACCTGTTCATGATGCTGACGATCGTATATCTGAATCAGGCACATATCGAACCACACCATTAACCCTTAACGTTTGTTGCTAGACCTACTATTAAAACTTGGAGATAAAGATGGAAACTATTCAGGCATTTTCTGTGATCGCTGTTGCCCTCATTTTCGGATTGTGCGGCGCCGGCACTGCCGTTGCGTTCGGCAACCTGGGCGGCAAACTGATCGAAAGCTCGGCGCGTCAGCCAGAGCTGGCTCCCAAACTGCAGGTTCAGTTCTTCCTCGTGGCCGGTTTCGTGGACGTAATCTCCATCATCGGTGTGGGCGTGTCCTTCATGGTCATGTTCGCCAACCCCTTCGTTGGTTAATGAGCAGTAGAGTGATCGAACGTCAATTATTCGGTCGTTTGAAATTTTTTACAGGCCGCGCGGATAACATCGCAGAGGTGAAACAATGCAACTTAATGCAACCATAATTGGACAAACGATAGCGTTTGCTGTCTTCGTCTGGTTCTGCATGAAATATGTCTGGCCGCCCATCACCGCTGCGCTGCTCGAAAGGCAAAAGAAGATCGCAGAAGGTCTGGAAGCGGCTGATCGTGCACAGCGCGATCTGAGTCTGGCCCAGAACAAGGTGGCGGACGAGCTGCGGGAAGCAAAGCAGCAGAGTGCAGAGATCATCGAGCTGGCCAACAAGCGTGCAAACCAGATTGTTGACGAAGCGAAAGAGAAGGCCAGAGAAGAAGGCCTGCGCCTGATTGCCGGCGCCAAGGCTGAAATCGACATGGAGATCCAGAGAGCGAAGGAAGTATTGCGCTCTCAGGTCGCGGCAATCGCGATCGCTGGTGCGGAAAAAATTCTCGAGTCTTCCATTGATCAGGCAGCGAACGAAGAGCTGATCAAAAAGCTCGCTGCTGAGCTATAGGCGAAAACACGAAATGGCAGAGTCAATTACATTAGCCAGACCTTACGCGAAGGCGTCTTTCGAAGTCGCACTGGCGTCGAAGGAGCTGAACGAGTGGTCACAGGCGCTCAAGCTGCTGGCGAAGGTTGCCGCAAGTGAACAAGTCCGTCGGAGATTGCTTTCCCCTGCGTTGACGGCCTCCCAACAGGCCGAGACGCTGATTGGCCTGTGCGGCGACGAACTTCTGCCCAAGACCAATAATCTGGTAAAGCTGCTCGCCGAGAACAAGCGTCTGACACTGCTGGGCGAAATCTCCGAGCTGTTTGACGCACTGAAAGCGAATCAGGAAAAAACCATCGACGTAGAACTGTCGACCGCGTTTGAACTGAACAAAGATGTTGTGAACAAGATTACCCAGGCACTCCAGACTCGATTGAACAGAGAAATCAAGTTGCAGACCCTCGTAGACAAGCACCTGATTGGTGGTGCTGTCATTCGTGCGGGCGACACCGTGATCGACAACTCTGTCCGGGGAAAACTGACCAAATTAGCCGAAGCAATGAATTCCTAGAAAACTGGGAATGAGGAAAAAGCATGCAGCAACTGAATCCATCAGAAATCAGTGAAATCATCAAGCAGCGGATCGATAACCTCGATGTTTCCGTGCAAGCGAAAAACGAAGGCACTATCGTCAGCGTCTCCGACGGTATCATTCGTATTCACGGTCTCGCGGACGTCATGTACGGTGAGATGATCGAGTTCGACGGCGGCATCTTCGGAATGGCGCTGAACCTGGAAAGAGATTCAGTGGGTGCGGTTGTTCTCGGTGACTACAAGACACTGGCTGAAGGTCAGACCTGTCGCTGCACCAAGCGCATTCTGGAAGTGCCGGTTGGCCCCGAATTGGAAGGCAGAGTTGTTGACGCACTGGGGAAGCCAATCGACGGCAAAGGTGCCATCAATGCCAAGCTCAGCTCACCAGTAGAAAAAGTGGCACCCGGCGTAATCGCCCGTCAATCTGTTGACCAGCCAGTGCAGACCGGTCTGAAAGCGATCGACTCCATGGTGCCGATCGGTCGTGGCCAGCGCGAGCTGATCATCGGTGACCGTCAGGTGGGCAAGACCGCTGTGGCCGTCGACGCGATCATCAACCAGAAAGGCAAAGGCGTGAAGTGCGTGTACGTCGCGATCGGACAGAAGCAGTCCTCCATCGCCAACGTTGTACACAAACTGGAAGAGCACGGCGCGATGGAATACACCATCGTTGTAGCAGCAAGTGCATCCGATCCCGCCTCCATGCAGTTCATTGCACCATACTCTGGCTGCTCCATGGGCGAGTACTACCGTGACCGCGGTGAAGATGCCTTGATCATTTATGACGACCTGACCAAGCAAGCCTGGGCTTACCGCCAGATCTCATTGCTGCTGCGTCGTCCACCAGGCCGTGAAGCGTATCCTGGGGACGTGTTCTATCTGCACTCCCGTCTGCTGGAGCGTGCATCACGCGTGAGCGCCGACTACGTCGAGAAATTCACCAATGGAGAAGTGAAAGGCAAGACCGGCTCATTGACCGCTCTGCCAATCATCGAGACGCAGGCCGGTGACGTGTCTGCATTCGTACCGACCAACGTGATCTCCATTACAGACGGTCAGATATTCCTTGAGAGCAATCTGTTCAACTCTGGTATCCGTCCAGCGATCAACGCGGGCCTGTCGGTATCGCGAGTGGGTGGTGCGGCTCAAACCAAGATCATCAAGAAGCTGGGCGGCGGTATCCGTATCGCTCTGGCGCAGTATCGTGAGCTGGCAGCGTTCGCGCAGTTCGCATCCGATCTGGACGAAGCCACCCGTTCACAACTGGAGCACGGTCAGCGTGTGACCGAACTGATGAAGCAGGCGCAATACTCACCCTTGTCAGTAGCCGAAATGGCGCTGGTGCTGTTCGCTGCCAACGAAGGTTTCCTGAAAGATGTGGAGCTGAACAAGGTGGTAGCCTTCGAGCGCGCACTGCTGTCCTACGCCAACAGCGAAGGTACTGCACTGCTGGCCAGGATCAATGAGAAGGGCGACTACAACGACGATATCGCCGGCCAGCTCAAAGCGCTGATCCAGAAGTTCAAATCTACACAGACCTGGTAACCCAGAGCCCGTAACGGATAGAAAACGGTGACATATGGCTGTCGGTAAAGAGATTAGAACCAAGATCTCCAGTATCAAGAATACTGCGAAGATCACCAGCGCGATGGAGATGGTTGCGGCCAGCAAGATGCGCAAGGCTCAGGAGCGCATGGCGCTGGGTCGACCATACGCAACGCGCATTCGCGAAGTGATTGGTCACGTGGCCAACGCGACACCCGAATACCATCACGTCTACTTCGCGGACAGAGAAGTGAAGCGCGTTGGTTATATCGTTGTGTCTTCTGATCGTGGCTTGTGCGGTGGTTTGAACGTCAACTCGTTCAAGGCGGCCATGAAGTCGATGGTGGGTTGGAAGAATCAGAATGTCGGAATCGAATTCTGCGTAGTCGGCGCCAAGGCCGCATCCTTCTTCAATAACTACGGCGGCAATGTTGTGGCCTCCGTGCGTGGCATCGGCGACGCACCGAAAGTGGAAGACGTGATTGGTGCCGTAAAGGTGATGCTGGACAAGTTTGCGGCGGGCGAGATCGATCGTCTTTATATCGTCAGCAACACGTTCGTGAACACCATGACGCAGACTCCCGTGGTTGCACAACTGCTGCCGCTGGAAGCCTCCGAGAACAAGGAATACAAGCACCACTGGGATTACATTTACGAGCCGGATGCACAGGAGCTTCTTGATGCGCTGCTGGCCCGTTACATCGAATCACAGGTTTACCAGGCAGTCGTAGAGAACAATGCCTGCGAACAGGCCGCGCGCATGATGGCGATGAAGAATGCCACCGACAACGCCGGCGATCTGATCAAGGACCTCGGCCTTATCTATAACAAGGCGCGTCAGGCTTCGATCACGCAGGAGCTTTCCGAGATTGTGGGCGGTGCAGCGGCTGTATAAGCCGACGGCCCACCAACTCGAAAGCAATAACGCAAGCAAACAAGATCAAGCAAGATTCTGGAATTCAGTACTTAAGAGGAACCGAACATGAGTAGCGGTCGTATCGTTCAAATTATTGGCGCGGTGATTGACGTGCAATTCCCAAGGGAATCAGTCCCGAAGGTTTATGACGCACTGCAGGTCGAAGGCAAAGCCACAACGCTTGAAGTGCAGCAGCAACTGGGCGACGGCGTTGTGCGCACAATTGCCATGGGCAGCACCGAGGGCTTGTCCCGCGGACTGAATGTCACCGACTCCGGCGCCCCTATCTCTGTTCCAGTCGGCCTGGAAACACTGGGCCGCATCATGGACGTCCTCGGCAACCCAATCGATGAGCGCGGCGCTATCGGTGAGAAGGAGCGTATGCCCATCCACCGCAAGGCACCTGCCTACGAAGAACTGGCCGCTTCCAACGAACTGCTGGAAACAGGTATCAAGGTAATCGACCTGGTCTGCCCCTTCGCAAAAGGTGGCAAGGTCGGTCTGTTCGGTGGTGCCGGTGTGGGCAAGACCGTGAACATGATGGAGTTGATCAACAACATCGCGAAGGCACACTCCGGTTTGTCGGTGTTCGCCGGTGTGGGTGAGCGTACTCGTGAAGGTAACGACTTCTACCACGAGATGGCCGAATCCAAGGTAATCGATCTGGACAACCTGCCAGAGTCCAAAGTGGCGATGGTGTACGGCCAGATGAACGAGCCGCCCGGTAACCGTCTGCGCGTGGCACTGACTGGTCTGACCATGGCCGAGAAATTTCGTGATGAAGGCCGTGACGTACTGTTCTTCGTCGACAACATCTACCGTTACACACTGGCCGGTACCGAAGTATCAGCACTGCTGGGCCGTATGCCTTCTGCTGTGGGATATCAGCCAACACTGGCGGAAGAGATGGGCGTTCTGCAGGAGCGTATCACTTCTACCAAGACTGGCTCGATCACGTCCATTCAGGCCGTATACGTGCCTGCGGACGACTTGACCGACCCATCACCAGCCACCACCTTCGCGCACCTTGACGCAACAGTCGTACTGTCCCGTTCAATCGCCGAACTGGGTATCTACCCTGCGATCGACCCACTGGACTCCACCTCTCGTCAGTTGGACCCGCTCGTGATCGGCCAGGAACACTATGAAGTGGCTCGCGGCGTGCAGTCTGTACTGCAGCGCTACAAGGAACTGAAGGACATTATCGCAATTCTGGGCATGGACGAACTGTCCGAAGGCGACAAGCAGATCGTGGCACGTGCGCGTAAGATCCAGCGCTTCCTGTCCCAGCCGTTCTTCGTTGCGGAAGTGTTCACCAACACCCCAGGCAAGTACGTTCCGCTGAAGGACACGATTGCAGGCTTCAAAGGTATTCTGGCCGGCGACTACGACCACATTCCCGAGCAGGCCTTCAACATGGTTGGCAGCATCGACGAAGCGGTTGCCAAGGCGAAGAACCTGTAAGAAGTACCTGATATAGAACCTGTAATTGAAGCACGTGTACGCAGAGAGTTAAGACATGGCCATGACAATGCATTGTGACATCGTAAGCGCAGAGCAAAAGATCTTCGCCGGGCTGGTAGAGCTGCTCGTGGCTACCGGCACGCTGGGTGATCTGGGCATTGCGCCTGGCCACGCTCCACTGCTGACCGCGCTGATTCCAGGGCCGGTCCGCGTGGTGCTGCAGGACGGCTCCGAGCAGATCTACTACGTCTCCGGTGGCTTCCTCGAAGTGCAGGGTGGCGTGGTGACCGTATTGGCTGATACCGCGCTGCGCGCCGATGATGTGAATGAAGCGGCTGCATTGCAGGCGATTCAGGATGCCAACGACGCGATAGCGAACAAGGATGCAGAGTTCGAGTACTCCCGCGCTGCTGCTCAGTTGGCAGAGGCGGCCGCGCAACTGCGCGCATTGAGACAGCTCAGAAAATAGCTTTTACATTCAGAGTGAAAATCATTAAAAATAGGGTGGCGCAAGCTGCCCTTTTTTTTGCCATTCAGTATCCTACCGGACACACCATTCATGAGCCCAACCTTGAAGTCACCCATAGAAGTGGTCATTCTCGCGGCCGGTAAAGGTACGCGCATGTATTCAGATATCCCCAAGGTGCTGCACCGCATCGGCGGCAAGCCGATGCTGCAACACGTGGTGGACTGTGCCAACACATTGGATGCCAAGGGTGTACACCTTGTGGTGGGCTTCGAAGGTCAAAAGATTCGTGATGCGTTTCCAAGCCCCGCAATTCACTGGGCCAATCAAGATCAGCAACTTGGTACTGGTCACGCAGTGATGCAAGCCATGCCCGCGATCAGTGACGAGAGCATTGTGCTGGTGCTCTATGGTGATGTGCCGCTGATTCGCAGCCAGACACTTGCCGATCTGATTGTGAAGACCGAAGGCGGTGCACTCGCGGTGCTGACTGTCATCAGCCCTGATCCGACAGGGCTCGGCAGAATCATGCGTGACGCCAATGGCAAACCGGTTGCCATTATCGAAGAGAAGGATGCAAACCCCGAACAGAAGAAGATCAAGGAAACCAACAGCGGCATACTCGCCGGCAGCGCGCGCAAACTGCGGCATTGGATCGGCCGTCTGCAGACCAACAACGCGCAGGGCGAATACTACCTGACCGATGTCATTGCGATGGCCGTTGCCGAAGGCAGTGAAGTCACCACGGTAACTGTGAAAGATCCGCTGGAAGTGCTGGGTGTGAACAACCGTCTGCAGCTCTCACAACTGGAGCGCCACTATCAGGCACGCAAGGCGCAGGAGCTTCTGCTCAGCGGTGTTACCCTCGCCGATCCTGCGCGAATCGATGTGCGTGGTGAACTGAGTTGCGAGCGTGACGTCGAGATCGACGTCAACGTCATATTCGAAGGTCGTGTCACACTCGGCAATCGCGTGAAGATCGGACCGAACGTCGTTATCCGCAACTGCCGCATTGGTGATGACAGTGTGGTGCTGGCGAACTCACACCTCGAGGACGTGCTCGTTGCAGATAAGTGTGCCATCGGACCCTTTGCAAGATTACGCCCTGGCACTGTCCTGAACAGCGGTTCTAAAATCGGCAATTTCGTTGAAACAAAAAAATCGAAAATTGGTGCAGGATCCAAGATCAATCACCTCAGCTACATCGGTGACGCGACCATTGGCAAGGATGTAAACATCGGCGCAGGGACTATCACCTGCAACTACGACGGTGTGAACAAATTTGAAACGCACATTGATGATGGCGTGTTTATCGGCTCGAACACAGCGCTGGTTGCCCCTGTAAAGCTAGGTGAGAACGTCACCATTGGAGCAGGCTCAACCATCACCGGCGACGTACCTAAAGAAAATCTCGGCGTCGCCCGTGGACGTCAACGCAACATCGAAGGCTGGAAGCGCCCAACCAAAAAATAGTCAAGGAGTAGTAAAAATGTGTGGAATAGTCGGCGCAGTCGCCCAACGTGATGTATCGCAAATTCTTCTCGAAGGATTGAAGCGCCTCGAATACCGAGGCTACGACTCCGCAGGCATGGCGCTCATCAGCGCACAGACTTCCGAGATCGATTGCATCAAGGCCACAGGCAAGGTGCAGAAGTTGGATGAGTCCATGAGCCAGCGCCCATTCGTCGGTAGAATCGGTATCGCGCACACGCGCTGGGCCACTCACGGTGAACCGAGCGAACGCAATGCACACCCGCATATCTCCGGCGCCGACATCGCGCTGGTGCACAACGGCATCATCGAGAACTACAAGGAGCTGCGCGAACAACTCACCAAAGACGGCTATCGTTTCGAATCCGAAACCGACACCGAAGCGGTCGTGCACCTCATCCACCAGGCCTGCAAGAAAGACAACCTCAGTCTGCTCGATGCAGTGAAAGCCACCGTGAAAAAACTGCACGGCGCCTACGGCCTCTCCATTATCAGCAAGAACGAGCCGGACAAGATCATCGTTGCTCGCAGTGGCAGCCCGCTCGTGATCGGCGTTGGTATCGGCGAGAATTTCATCGCTTCCGACGCCCTTGCACTTGGCCAGGTCACCGACCGTTTCATGTATTTGGAAGAGGGTGATATAGCGGAACTCACGCTCACGTCGATCCGCATCTGGGATGTGAATGACAAACTGATCAAGCGCGAAGTCACGCACATCACCAGCGAAATTGCGGAAGTGTCAAAGGGCGAATACGGCCACTTCATGCTCAAGGAAATTCATGAACAGGCGCACGTGATTCGCAATACACTCAATGGCCGCATCAGCGACACGCACGTGCTTGAAGAGGCATTTGGTGTGAAAGCAAAAGCCATCTTCGATAAGGTGAAGCAAGTACAAATTGTGGCATGCGGCACCAGCTATCATGCGGGCATGATCACCAAGTATTGGCTCGAGAATATTGCAAAGATTTCCTCACAGATTGACATCGCCAGCGATTACCGTTACAGAAGCATAATCGTGCAACCAGGCACCTTGTTTGTCACCATTTCGCAGTCAGGTGAAACAGCAGATACATTGGCTGCACTGCGTTACGCAAAAGAGGGGGGAGGTTATGTCGGCCATCTCGCCATCTGCAACGTGGCAACCAGTTCACTCGTGCGTGAATCCGATTTTTGCCTGCTGACCAACGCAGGGCGCGAGATTGGTGTTGCCTCTACAAAAGCCTTTACCACACAGCTGTGTGCGCTGTTGCTGCTGACACTGGTGCTTGCGCGCCGTACCGGTATGAGCGACGAGATAGAACAGAAGCACGTGCGGGACTTGAATGGACTGTCTGCGCTCGTAACCAAGACGCTGGAGCTCGACAAGCAGATCAAGGTGGTGTCCAAGAGCCTCATGGACAAACACCACGCGCTTTTCCTCGGTCGCGGCATTCAATACCCGGTCGCGAAGGAGGGTGCACTCAAGCTCAAGGAAATTTCGTACATTCACGCCGAAGCGTATCCCGCCGGCGAACTCAAGCATGGCCCGCTCGCGCTTGTTGATGACAAGATGCCGGTGATCGCCGTGGCGCCGAATGATGAACTGCTGAGCAAACTCAAGGGCAATCTCGCAGAAGTGAGTGCGCGCGGTGGCAAGCTGTTCGTGTTTGCAGATGAGTCTGCAGGTTTCGAAAATGATCGTAACTGCAAGGTGATCAACGTGCCGAGCGTGTCCGACATACTCGCGCCAATCGTCTACACCATTCCGCTGCAGTTACTGGCTTACCACGTAGCGATCTTCAAGGGAACAGATGTGGATCATCCGCGCAACCTGGCCAAATCCGTCACGGTGGAGTAGCAGCACGCTTCCACAGTGGGATTCAGTCATCATCCTTTTTCCTGCCAATCTGCGATGCTTGCTCACCGGCACTGAACAGCCAAAAGGCGAACAGCCATGAAAAGAAGCGGACGACGCAGCACCAACATCGATGATCGCCGAGGCCAGAGAATGGCCGGCGCGGGCGGGGGCATGCTTCTCCTGTTCCGCTTTCTCCCCTTCTTGATTCGGACCAAGGTTGGGCGAGTCATCCTGCTTGTCGGCGGCGGCCTTTATGTGGCCTCTTATCTTGGCTTCGTGGATCTGAGCATGCTCGGCGGGCCGCAAAGCGCTGGCGAAGGGGCTGAACAAGTGTCCGTCTCCCCTGAACAACAGGAGCTGGCTGACTTCGTATCAATAGTCCTTGCCGATACCGAAGACACCTGGCAGGAACTCTTTGCCGCCCAGAGCGCACAATATGTCGAGCCAACCTTGGTTCTGTTTACTGGCGTCGTCAACTCCGCCTGCGGCCAAGGGCAGTCTGAGATGGGACCGTTCTACTGTCCGGCGGATCAGAGCGTCTATATCGATCTGTCTTTCTACGATGCGTTGCGAATACGGCACGGTGCTGCAGGAGACTTCGCGCAGGCATACGTGATCGCGCACGAAGTGGGCCATCACGTGCAGACTCTCACCGGCGTTTCCAGTGAGGTCAGTGCCAGGATGCGCAGCCTGCCGCAGGAGCAGGCCAACCAGATGTCCGTAAGGCAGGAACTGCAGGCAGATTGCTTTGCCGGACTGTGGGCCCACCACGCCAACAGGTCACGGCAGATTCTGGAAGAGGGAGATATTGAAGAGGCACTGACCGCGGCAGCCGCGATTGGAGACGATCGACTGCAGCAACAGGGCCAGGGTTACGCGCAACCGGAGACCTTCACTCATGGCACCTCGGAGCAGCGCATAAGCTGGTTCCGCAGAGGGTTGGAACAGGGGTCTATTGAGGGGTGTGATACTTTTGCTTCGGAACAAATTTAACCACTGGCTCCCAGGCATCCAGTTAATAATCCTATTGTTCGCTTGCAAGCAGTTTCAATGCTCATGGATCAACGAGATAACAGCATGAAGAAAGAATTGATTTTACTGGCGGGATTACACAAGACGGGCACGACATCTATTCAGAGAGCGTGCAAGCAAAACAAGGAGATTCTTGAAAGGTACGCCTACAGCTACCCGTTGATAAAGGTTCAAACTGTGAGCGGTTTGAATCAGAACAAGACACCGGAGAACCACTCAAGACTCATAAATCAGATGTTCTCGGACCACCGCCTGCAGGTAGGTTCGACCAACCATGCG
This sequence comes from Gammaproteobacteria bacterium, assembly GCA_030682575.1. Taxonomy (GTDB): domain Bacteria; phylum Pseudomonadota; class Gammaproteobacteria; order Pseudomonadales; family Pseudohongiellaceae; genus UBA5078. The sequence goes on along the minus strand of JAUXNX010000003.1, from coordinate 135,034 downwards.
GATAGAATCCCAAACACCATAAAGGAGGACGCTCGAAAAATATTCCTCCAGCAATTGGAATCGCAGCCATCGACAATTCTCCTGGTCGCCGAGAGGATCTCTACACTCAAGGCTCACGAATTGATTGATTTGCGTGACTGGTTTGAACAGCAGGGATTTCACATCACGCTGTTGTGCTGTATCAGAAAACCATTGTCGTGGGTCAGTTCGATGATCGGGCAACGCGTATGTGGTCTCACTGGGCCAAGACTCAGAATTGAGGACGTCATACAGGAATTCCTGAAAGCTGATAGCCTGGTTGTAGACCGGATAAAAAATATTATCAATGCCTTTCCCAGTGCGGAATTTTACAGCTTTGAAGATGCTGCGAGTCACAAATTCGGGCCACCCGGATATTTCCTTGAGCGCCTCGGACTGGATCTCGATCAGATCAACGTTGCAGAACGATTGAATGAGGGAAGGAGCGGCCATTCAGTGCGCATCAACTCCATAGTCAATGATGTCTTCGGGCACCGGCTGGCCTCGGAGAAAACGGTCGCATTCCACGCACAGTTGCCAACGAAATATCCCGCGCTGTTCACCATTCCAGGAGAAAAATTTACCCTGCAGGAAGGCGAAGTTGCTCCATTACATGAAACTCTGGCGCGAGAAAATGAATGGCTGAAAGAGAAATTTGGCAAAGGGTATTACGACGACGAAGTCTCTGTCGGAAGCGATCAGTCACTGCTTGATGACGCGGCGAGAGAGTTTCTGAAGAAGCACTTTGTGGCTGCCGGACCAAGAATCAAGAAAATCATTGAGGAGTATCTGGCGACCCACTGACCTATTGGGTTTTCGGTCAGCAACCGCACTCGCGAAGTGTTCTTTCAGGACTTGTAAGTCCTCAGCGTCCGCAAACTCTTGTTCATCAACTTCAAATGATCCTTCAGCATCGACTTGCGGTACCGCGCCACACCCATCGCCAGCACATCGATCACCAACAGATGCGCAATGCGTGACGACACCGGCGTGAATGCATGCTGGTCCTCCTCCACGTTCACATGGATCGGAATGCTGCACAGCTCGCTCAGTGGCGTGCCCTGAGGCGCCAGGCAGATCACCGTGGCACCGGCCTCCATCGCCAGCGTCACACTCTGCATCAACGCCTTGGTGCGGCCCGACTGCGATATTGCCACCACCACATCCTTTTCGCTCAGCGAGATCGCCGACATCAGCTGAATGTGCGGGTCCGTGTACGCCGCCGAAGACACCTGCAGCCGGAAGAACTTGTGCTGCGCATCCGCCGCCACGGAACCAGACGCGCCGAAGCCGTAGAACTCCACGCGGCTCGCATGGCACAACGTGTCGATCGCCTTCTCCAGCACCGCCGGGTCCAGCTGATCGCGAACTGTCAACAAGGAGCCTATGGTCGAATCGAACACCTTGTTGCTCAGGTCGGCGGCGGTATCCGCGTCGTCGACCGAGAACTGCGAGTAGCTCGCGTTGGTGCCCAGATGCTGGGCCAACTGCAGCTTGAACGACTGAAAGCCATCAAAGCCCAGCGCACGGCAGAAACGCAGCACCGTCGGCTCGCTTACCTCGGCATTCGACGCCACGTCGACAATTCGCATGTTGATCACTGCCGTGGCGTTGTCCAGAATGAAGTCCGCCACCTTGCGCTCAGACTTGCGCAGAGCGTCGCGATGCTCCCTTATTCTGTTGATCGGGTTGTGCAGTTCCACATCAAATTCCTTTGACCCATACTGACCAAGCCAGTGTTGGGCGGCAATATAGCAGGAAATACAGATATTTAACTACCGCACAGGCGTCCGCAGACAGCCCTCGACTCCACCAGAAAGGCAACTTCTGCCACTCAGAACACCATCACTCTCTCGGTGTTGATGGGATATCTTGGCAACGTTCTATTAATTGATAGAATGATGGCTCAAATCAAACCGCAATCCCGCTTGATGGACTCATCCCATCCGCGAGGAACCTGGCAATGACCACCAAAAAGGAATTGCACGACACCCTGGCCCTCGTCGCCAATGGCCTGGCCAACGGCAACCGTCTGGCCCTGCTGGAACGCCTTGCCCAGGCCGAAGCATCAGTGGAGACACTGGCCAGCCTGGCGGATCTGACCGTTGGCAACGCCTCGCAGCATCTGCAGCAACTGCGGAAGGCGGGTCTGGTGACAGCGAGGCGGGATGGCAAACAGATGTTCTATCGCCTGACCGACGAACGCATCATCATCTTGATAAACCTGCTGCGGCAGGTGGCAGAAACCAATCTGGCAGAGATGGAAAGACTGCTGGCGCGGCTGTTCAGCGACGACGATTCCAATGACGTCATGAAGCCGGTATCGCGCAGTGAATTGCTGGCGGGACTGGAGAGCGGACACATGGCGGTGCTCGATGTCCGCCCCGAGTCGGAATATGCCGCAGGCCACCTGACCGGTGCCACCAACATTCCCCTGGACCAGTTGGAAAACCTGCTTATCCTGCTCCCCCGCGACAAGGAGATCGTCGCCTACTGCCGTGGCCCCTACTGCGTCCTCTCCCACGAGGCGGCAAAACGCCTGCGCACCCTCGGCTATCGGGTCCGACGCTTCGAGGAAGGCTTTCCGGAATGGAAGGCCGCGGGTCTGCCCGTGCAGTACGGCGAGGCGCGGCTGTGAACACATCGTTGCTGAGCAACGAACCCCTGACAAGACTCGTCATCTTTCTTGCCGTGTTGCTCGTCATGGCGACATGGGAGTTGCTGGCCGAACGACGACCACAGCAGTTGCGCCGCTCCAAACGCTGGCCGGCCAACCTGCTGGTCGTGTTGCTGGACACTGCCGTGGTTCGACTCGCATTCCCCCTGGCCGCCGTGGGTGCCGCGATATATGCACAGGAGCAGGGCTGGGGTCTGTTCAACCTGCTGGCAGTGCCAGGCTGGCTCGCGCTGATCCTGGCCGTTCTGGTACTGGACGCTGCCGTATACTTTCAGCATAGACTCTTTCACGCCGTCCCTGTGCTCTGGCGCCTGCACCGCATGCACCACGCCGATCAGGAATTCGACGTCACCACCGCACTGCGCTTCCATCCCATTGAGATACTGCTGTCTATGATCATCAAGATCGCGGTGGTAGTGGCCCTCGGCGCCTCACCGCTGGCCGTGATCATCTTCGAGATCGTGCTCAACGCCACCGCCATGTTCAATCACGGCAATGTGCGCATGCCGCTTTGGCTGGATCGCTGCCTGCGCCTGCTCGTCGTCACGCCGGACATGCACCGCGTGCATCACTCCATCATCCGGCAGGAAACCGACAGCAACTTCGGCTTCAATCTGCCGTGGTGGGATCGACTGTTTGGCACCTATCGCGATCAGCCCGAGAAAGGACACCTTGGCATGACCATCGGACTCGAGTACTTTCGCACGGAGAAGGACCAAAGGCTGGGCGCCATGCTTATGCAGCCATTCCGCAACAGGTGAAAGCAGTGGCAGCAACATACGAATTCCGGTTTCACCCCAGCATCGCCGACATCCGAGCCGATCACTGGAACGCCCTCGCAAGCAGCGCGCCCGACAACTCTTCTGACAGTTCAGCGACCAACACCACCAGCCCCTTCCTGCGTCACGAGTTCCTCCTCGCGCTCGAACAAACCGGCTGCGCCGACACCGCCACCGGCTGGCAACCGCATCACCTGTCCGTCACCCGCAACAACACACTCGTCGCCGTCATGCCCCTCTACATCAAGAACCACTCCTACGGCGAATACGTGTTCGACTGGTCCTGGGCTGACGCCTACCGCCAGCACGGCATGCGCTACTACCCCAAACTGTTGACATCCGTCCCCTTCACCCCCAGCACCGGACCACGCCTGCTCATTGCCGAAAGCGAGGACCACGCACACATCACCCACGCCATCGCCCAGGCCGTCATCGCAGAAGCCAGACGCATCGGCGCCAGCACCTGGCACGTCCTCTTCCCCGGCCAGCAGCAAAGCGACCACCTCACCAACGCAGGCCTGCGCCCACGCATCGCCTGCCAGTTCCACTGGTACAACCGAGGCTACAAAACGTTCGACGACTTCCTCGCCACCTTCAATTCCCGCAAGCGCAAGAACCTGCGCAAGGAACGCGACGCCGTCCACAGCGCAGGCATCCAGTTCACACGTTTCCGCGGAAACGCCATCACACCAGCCATGTGGCAACAGTTCTACCGATTCTACCAGAATACCTACCAGATCCGCGGCCAGCAGGGCTACCTCACCCAGGCATTCTTCCAGCGCCTGAGCGACGTGATGCCCGACAACCTCCTGCTCGTCGTCGCCACACTCGATGCGCGCCCCATCGCCGCTGCGCTCAGCTTTCGCGATTCCGAGAAACTCTATGGCCGCTACTGGGGTTGTCTGCAGGAGTATCAGTTTCTGCATTTTGAAACTTGTTACTACCAGGGCATTGAGTACGCCATAGAAGAGGGGTTGCAGAGTTTCGATTCAGGAGCGCAGGGGGAGCACAAGATTCAGCGGGGATTTGAACCGATCATTACGTATTCTAATCATTGGATTGCGGATGCGCGGTTTGATGCGGCGATTGGGGAGTTTTTGGAGAGGGAGGGGGAGTACATCAAGGAGTATAGGGTGGGGGCGGAAGGGGGGTTGCCGTTCAAGCGATCACAGAACAATGCTGGAACAAGTTCAGAGTGAATTGATTGACTCTCACGCTTTGTAATTTCATCGGACCTCAAGAACAGGGCGCTCGCGCTTCTCAATTCTTGACTTAAGAGTTATATTCGGAGGGCAGTAAAAAATAACAACAAGGAGAATCCCATGGAAACTTCAAATTCGATTCGACAACACGCCTCCTCTTCTGCAAATCCCTCCAGTCAAGTCAATACCGGACGCACGATAGAGCGTGCTTTTTACACGGGTATTACAGTGGTTCTGTGTGCGATGGTGGTGATTGGGTTCTGGCCCAGTTACTTCTCATTGGTGTTTGGCGAACCGGTTGTGAGGCCACTGATCATGCATGCGCATGGCGCGATTTTTACGGGATGGATGGGGCTGTTGGCACTGCAGGTCACGCTCGTTGCGAAGAGCAAAGTCGATGCCCATCGCCGTGTCGGCAAGTTCGGTATTGCTTATGGTGCAGTCGTGCTGGTTTTGGGTACAGCGGTCAGTTTTGTTGCTCCGGCACTGCATGTGCAGTCGGGCAATTGGCCGCTTGATCAGGCTGCGGGATTCATGATTCTGCCATTGGGCGACATGATCCTGTTTGCCGGATTCTTTGGTGCAGCCGTTGCAAAGCGCAGCCAGAGCGAGACGCACAAGCGTCTGATGCTTGCGGCGACCGTCGCATTGGTATTCGCTGCCGTTGCCCGCATGGAACTTGCGCCACCGCTGCTGTTCTTCTTTGTATGGATATCACCACTGCTGTTGGGAATGGCGTTCGATCTGTATCGACGCAAGCAGATTCACAAGGTCTATCTCATCAGTTTCGCGGTCTTTGCCGTGTTTTTCCTACGCACACTTCTGATGGAGTCTGAGGCTTGGCTGAGCGTCGCTCGACCCATGCTGAGACCGTTCTTGTAATCCTCAACCGACAGGACAGTCCACGCACTCCAAGGGAGTGTCTGCTGAGCGTGATGCTGTACTTGTTTCGGAAGACAAATGGCTGGAGTACCCCATAGGGGAGGAAAAATCCAATGCTCTTGAATGAACTGGTTAAAGGTCGCATTTGGTTCAGTCAACAACCGCTGCGCTTCGGTCCGTTGCACATTACAACGCGCATGACAGTCATCCGACTGAGCGATGGATCTCTGTGGGTACACTCTCCTGTCACGCCAACGCCTCCGCTGTTGGCAAGTCTGTCGCAAATTGGGCAGGTTCGGTATGTCGTGGCTCCCAACAAAGGCCATCACCTGTTCTTTTTGCTGTTCCTGCATGCCTATCCTGAGGCTCATGGATTTGTGGCGCCAGGTTTGGCGTCCAAACGACCAGACCTGGATTCCTTTGCGGTTATCCCACAACAGGCGCCCTGGAGTGATGAACTGCCAAGCTGGTTCATCGAAGGACTTCCGATCATTAACGAAACGATATGGTTTCATCGACCCACCGGAACTCTGCTGCTGACCGATCTGTTGTTCTGCTTCGGCACAGATAATGCGGGCCTGACTGGATTTGTCGCCAAGGTTCTCGGGGTCTCTGGACGGTTGGCAATGTCCAGGACAATGAAATTGGCCACCAAGGACAGGCAGGCGCTGCGTCGATCGGTTGAACCAATATTGTCGCTGCCGGTTGAGCGGGTCATCGTTGCTCACGATCAAATCATCGACAGCAATCCCGTGGAAAAACTGGAAGGGGCATTCAAGTGGCTGCTGTGAGTGTTGGTAATTCCCCCTGTTCCACAATCGCCTGCCCCGCCACCGCATTCACGAAGTCCGGCCGCAGGTGTTTGCACCATCAGCAATTCCACAGGTTCATTGTGCGGATCAGCCCGGCAGCGTTCCTTTCCGCACAGTTCTTGCTGCTGAGTTGGACTAGGATGAGCCGTAACTGAGCGTTCTCAGTACCTACCACTCAAGAAAAAGTGAGACACCATGAAAATTTCGAAATTCAGTACTCGATATATCCTCGTCCTGCTTGCCGGCGGGCTGTTGATATCCGGGCCACTTATGGCCGCCAACGCAGGTCATGGCAATCAGGATAATGACAGTCAGGGGAGCAGGCAGGATCGCAACGAGGGCCGAAAGCACTTTGACGATCATCAGAAAGTCGCCGTGCGCGACTACTTCAGGGAAGAGAGCCGTCAAGGCCGTTGCCCACCCGGTCTGGCGAAGAAGAACAATGGCTGCAATCCCCCAGGTCAGGTAAAGCGCTGGCAGATGGGTCAGCCGTTGAAGCAGGAAGTCTCTTATCGCGCGTTGCCCGTTGAGCTGCGCAATTTGCTGGGCGCCCCTGCGCCGGGTTACCACTACGGCATGGTGGACTCGGACATTCTCCTGCTGCTTGATGGTACAGAAATCGTGTTCGACGCCATCATGAGTCTCGGCCAATAGTTGGCTCACTCCGATAATTGCAAGGAGTGAGCAATGGTCGAAGACCCGGAAGATGATTGGAATCCCCTGGATGCATCAGTTCTGCAGGACCAGCGTCAGGCGTATGACGACATGCGAGAGCGATGCCCGGTGGCACACAGCGAATTCCTGGGATGGTCACTGTTCAGTCACGAGGACGTTGTCGCAGTTCTTGCCGATACGCAAACGTACAGCAATGTCTCCCAGTTCCTCGCCATTCCGAACGGGATGGATCCGCCGGTGCATGGCCGCTACAGCGCAGCCCTTTCTCCCCACTTTGATCGTCAGCACATGGCGAAGGTCGAGCCACTTGCACGCCCGATTGCAGCGGCTCACCTTGAAGCGCTGCTGTGCTGCGGTGAAGTCGAATTCATCGAATCCTTCATCAATCCATACGCGATGAAGACACTGTGCGCCTTGCTCGGTTGGCCCGAACAACAGTGGGAGCGTCTGGGTGATTGGGTACATGGCAGTCAGCAGGCGGCCTTCAACAAGGATCCGATTGCTGGCAAGTCTCTTGCCAGCCTCTTCTCTGAGCAGGTCAAGGCCAATCTGGATGCGCACCGTGCTGCACCAAGCCGTGGGGCCGACGCCACAGACGCACTATTGAGTACCGAGGTCGAGGGTGTGCTGCTGGACGACGATCAGATCGTGAGCATCCTGCGTAACTGGACGGCCGGGCATGGCACTGTCGCGGCAGGTCTGGGCATTGCTGTCCTGCACCTTGCTCAAGAAACTGCACTGCAGGATCGGCTGCGCAGCGATCCGTCACTGATTCCTGCAGCGATAGAGGAGATTCTGCGCGTGGATGGTCCGCTGGTTTGCAACCCACGCACCACGATGCGGGAGGTCAAGATCCAGGGGCGGTCCATTCCCAAGGGAGAGCACCTGACGCTTATGTGGATCTCTGCCAATCGCGATCCGCGCGCGTTCGATGAGCCCAATGCAGTCAATATTGAGCGGAGCACCGACGGTGGTCTGGTTTGGGGCAAGGGCATCCATCTGTGTCAGGGAGCCTCTCTGGCCAGACTTGAGATGAAGGTCGCGATCGAGGAATTGCTCTCGAAGACCAGGCGCTTTGAGCTTGCTGGCGAGGCTCCGCGTCGCGCGCGCTATCCCGGTAACGGCCTTGCGGAGCTTCCTCTGCGGTTCAACTGAGAAGGAGCAGCAGATCATGATCAACGCCGAGATCTATCGATACCATCCCGAGCACGATATTTCTCCGTATATGCAGCACGTCTCACTTCCAGAAGAATTCCGTCACCGGATGGTTCTGGATGCCTTGGAGTACCTGCGAGAAAAAGATCCGACGCTGGCGTATCGGCGCTCATGCAGAGAGGGGGTCTGCGGTTCGGATGGCATGAATATCAACGGCAAGAACTGGCTGGCCTGCATCAAGCCTGTTGGTGAAGCTATCGGAACATCCAACAGGTTGATCATCAGGCCCTTGCCGGGCATGCCGGTGATTCGCGATCTGGTGGTGGATCAGACGCTTTTCTTCGAGCAATACGCAAGCATCAAGCCCTGGCTCATCACCCATGATGTGCCTCCTGCTACCGAGCGACGACAGTCCCCTGAGGAGCGCGCCAAACTGGATGGACTGTATGAGTGCATTCTCTGTGGATGCTGCACGTCCCAATGCCCTTCCTGGTGGTGGAATCCAGAACAATATCAGGGGCCGGCGGCGCTGTTGCAGTCGTTACGGTTCCTTCTTGATAGCCGTGATCAGGCCCGAATGGAGCGACTGAACGACCTGGAGGATCCTTTCAGTCTGTTTCGTTGTCGCACCATCGGAAATTGTACCTGGGTGTGTCCCAAAGGCCTCAATCCCATGGGAGCCATCGGCAGGCTGCGACGCGAGCTGATGCAGGAGGGCTGAAATACTCAAATTGAGTGCAGCAAGGAAATCTATCAGTCAGCAGTCCATGTCTGGTGCCCCCTTCGTTGACCCCACCCCAACCCCTCCTGTAATCTCCAAGTCCCGGGCTTCCCCACCAAATCCAACGAATTCGAACACGCCACAAGATCGGACACCAAGATGACACTTCAACGCCGCTACAAGTCCTCCCTTAAAGTGCTTACTGCCACCTTCGTCCTCGTGCTGGTCGCGGGATTCGACAGAGGCAGTCATTTCATCGAAGTCGTTCTCGGCGAGTCAGGGCTGTTTGTCGACATTCAGGCTGCCAACTCCGACCACACTACGCCGCGATTGCTCCAGCAGGTCATGCCCGGCGCGGACAGCTTCTCCGAAAAGGAAGGCGAGCCCCCGGTGTACAAGGCCTATCGCACCGACCCTGCCAGTGGTGAGAAAGTCCTGATCGGATATGCCTTTGTCACGTCCGACTTCCCGCCGGAGCCTTCCGGTTATAACGGGCCGGTCGATACCTTGATCGGGATGAATCTCGAAGGAGTGATCGTCGGGCTGGAGGTGATATATCACCGCGAGTCCCTGCGCTACATCATTGGCGACTTCTTCAGCGATGAAAAGTGGTACGTGGCCCAGTTCCTTGGCATGAAGGCCACCAACAAATTCGCGATTGGCAGGAACGGTGATATTGACGCCATTGCCGGAGCGACGATTTCCTCCGGTGCGATGTCCAGGGGTGTGCGACAGACTGTCAGAGCGGTGACGGAAGCCTACATCAAGAAATAGTCACAGGACGCTTCACGCAACGGACGATTCTGAAATGGCTTGTTTGTCCTCTTTTATCTTGCCCGCAAGCGGTGGTGTATCTGAAAAAGGGAAAAGCAGTGCACAAAACTATTTCACGCGAACTCCAACATGCTGAAAACGCAGCAGTCACCCACCGAGTCTTTCCTCAACGAATTCCACAGCACCAATCCCGGCGTGACTTCCAGATCTCTCGGCAACCTGCAAGTGGAGTATTGCGGCCGAGAATTTCCCTCCACCTACGCCATACTCACGAACATTATTCCGCAAGACAACGCTCCGCGATTTATTCTGGATCTCGCGTGTGGCGATGGATTTCTTCTGTCGATGTTGGCCGAGCGCAATGACAGCAAGATGACTCTTCACGGAGTCGACATGTGCGCCTCCGAACTCGCAATCGCGGCGGCTCGGCTCACTACCCGAGCGACACTTCATCACGCTAACGCCCGGAGCCTTCCAGTTCCTGCAGACACGTACCACTTTGTTTTGTGTCACTTTGCATTGATGCTGATGGATGAAGTGGAAATAGTGTTGAAGGAAGTGCGACGCGTCCTGAAATCGGGCGGCGTATTCGCAGCCATTGTTGGAGGGCGTCCATCGCAGACTCCTGCATTCGTCGCTTATATTGAAGCACTGAAACGCTGCGCTCGCCTGGAGCAATACTCCAACGTAAGGTTCGGTGATCGCCGTGTGCGCACCTGCGATGGCATCCAGTCTTTACTGGCGACCGACTTCAAACAAATCGAGATCGCCGAGATCACCCGCATCAGACAATTGACACCTGACGAGCTCTGGGCCTCCTTCTCGGACATGTATGATCTGTATCTTCTGGCTGCTTCGGATCGTGAGATCGTGAAGAACGAATTCCTTGAAGCTGCAGCCATGCATGTGGATGAAGACGGAAAGCTGGAGCACGTCGAAACGTCTCGTCTTGTAACAGCGGAAGCAGCTACCAGAAATTCCTAATAACTGCTTGTCTCACAGCTACTGACCCCGCTGCACCTTCTGCACATCACTCGCGCCCAAGGTCTTTCCACCAATTCCCAGGTCGCCCTGCTTGATCTCCTCGATGTACACCCAGGTCAACTCCCGCAGGTTCTCGCCTTCGATGGCGACCATCGCTTCCGTCAGGTCTTCAATGATTGTCTTCTTCTGCGCACTGGAGAAAACACCTTCAATCAGCTTCACATTGATAATCGGCATATCGGTTTCCTTGTAGATAAAAGTTGAACTACCCCGAACGATGGGGGAGGCGATATACTAAAAATCGATCGGTTCAGGCTCTACTCCGCAAACTGTAGTAATCCACTACGCATTCTGTAGTTACTATAAAAACAATCATTGGTGTCGCTGGAATCCCTATGCGTTACAAACAATTCTGCCCTATCGCGAAGGCCTCGGAACTCGTAGGCGAGAAATGGACTTTTCTGTTGATTCGAGAGCTGGCGATGGGCGGCAGTCGTTTCTCCGATTTTCAAAAGGGCATGAAGCAGATATCGCCCACCATGCTCTCCAAGAGATTGAATGACCTGGCCGAGAATGGTCTCGTGGAGCGCCGCAAGATTCCTGACCAAAGCGGCTACGAGTATTTTCTGAGCCCGGCTGGCAAGGAGTTGTTTCCCGTGGTGCTACAGCTTGGCGAGTGGGGCATGCGCTGGGCAAGAGGGCAGATGGCTGATGATGATCTGGATGTGGAACTACTGATCCTCTATCTCTCCCGCAGCATCAAACCAGACAATCTCGGTGGCAACGAAACCACGATTCAGTTCAACTTCACGGATCTGGACAAGCTCTCGAAGTGGTGGCTGGTCGTGAAGCAAAACGATGTGGATGTCTGTCTTGATGATCCTGGCCGCGAGGTGAGCGTGTGGTTCACCACTGATTTGCGCACAATGACACAGATCTGGATGGGCGATTGCTCTTACAAAGCCGCCATAAACGACAAACGCTTGATACTTGTCGGCCCCGCACGTCTGACCCGCAATGTGGAGAACTGGATGTCGTCCAGCATCTTTGCCGGAACTGCGTCGGCGCAGAGTCTCGTGTAAGAGCGCGCTCCCTTCCCGTGAGTTCTGAAATTGACACGTCTCTGCCAGAGGGGTATACCCGTCAGTGTAGAGGGGCGCTGTCAATGGATGAAGACACAACCAGAAAGGGATCGATCATGAGAACAGCCAGACCGAGTAAACGCTTTCTATCTCTTGTTGTTGCTGCGGCATGTGCCTACGTTCTGCCAGCTCTTGCGGCGGACTTTGAAGAAGGTGTCCCGCTCTCCCTTGCCAAAGCGCTTCTCTGGGTTCACAACGCGACAGAGCCTCTCCTCTACAATGGTATTCCTGAAGATTTCCCGCAGATGGTAATTCCACCAGAGTTTACTGTGCAGGGTGGTGTCGAACGCGGCCACTCCAGGCAATTGGTACTGCGGACAGATGCAGGACGGGATGAGGCGCTCGATATCTTGTCGGGAGCACTGACGAGCGTCGGCTTCCTCGATGTTGAGGCGCTGACTGGGAGAAACCGTGCAGGGTTTCTTGGTGAGCGAGATCTCTCCGTACGAACATTCTGCCGCGACGACGCTGGCATGTTCGGTGTGACGTACGTGACGTTTGGCGGTGGCGCTCAGGTGATTCTCAATGCGACTGGACCCGTGCAAGGAAGTGGGTTTTCATCATGCGCTGATATAGGACAACCTCCCGGATTTGTGGCTGGCCGACCGGGAACGATGACTGATAATTTGAGCCAACACATGCCGGTTATGGCATTGCCAGCTGATGTGGACACCTCGCGTCAATCCTATCTGGGGATGAGTGGAGGGAGTTCTTCGAGAGCATGGATCTCAGGAGGAGCCACCTACGAAACCAGCTCCGAGTTCGGCAGCGATATGACCATCCCGCAACTCTATCAGCACTTTGCCCAGCAGATCGGCACCCAGGGCTGGGCGCTCGATAGTGAAGCCAGCGGCCAGCTCAGCGCGAGCGGCAACTGGATCAAGATCCCCGATGCAGACACATACCTGCACGGTGCTTTCAACATCCTTCAGAGTTCGCAATCGAAATTCATGATTCGTTTCAGGCTGACAAAGTTGAGTGTAGAGCAGTAACGAAACGAACTCGTTGCTATGTCATGAAGAATTTCGAATTTTATGAACAACCCTGGAAATTTCAAAACAAGCACAAGGAGCGTGCGATGTACTTCCTGTATGCAGACGAAAGCGGTGACACAGGTATCCTCAATAGTCCAACCAGATACTTTTGTTTGAGTGGATTCGTTGTTCACGAATTGCGATGGCATGAAACATTGGAAGCCATAATTGAATTCAGGAAAAACCTGAAAAAGAAATACGGACTTAAGCTCCGAGAAGAAATTCACGCGGCTCATTACCTGCATAAGCCTGGCGAACTGCAGCGAATCGCCAAGTCATTGCGCTTGAAGTTGTTACGGGAAGCCATCGACTTCCAATCCGAATTACCCGATGTCAACATAGTCAATATTGTTGTCGACAAGTCGAACAAGCCGCCAGGAACGGACATATTCGACATTGCGTGGACGACACTGATTCAGAGATTTCACAACACAATCTCGTATAAGCGCTTTCCGGGCCCGCAAAATGCAGACGACCGGGGCATGCTGATTGTTGATCGAACTGATGAGTTGAAACTCAGAAATGTGACTCGTCGAATGCGAAGATACAACCCGGTTCCAAGTCTGTATGGCGGACACTCCTTGGCGGTGCCGATCACGACTCTGGTGGAGGACGCTGTGCACAGGGATTCGCTGCATTCGTACTTCATTCAATTGGCAGATGTAAACGCCTACTTTCTGTATCAGAAGTTGGAACCTTGCAGTTACATCAAGAGAAAAGGAGGGAGAAACTACTTCAGTCGACTGCAACCAGTGTTGTGTACAGTTGCCAGTAAAAAAGATCCAGAAGGAATCGTTTTTAGATAAATGGAATTTGCACAAAAAGAAAGGGCCCGTTGCCGGGCCCGGTGGATCCTACTGTGGAGTCGGGCTCCAGGTCAGATCCATGACTGAAGTCTATGCGCCAGCCACGACTAATGTCAATGTTGCGTGGAAATTCAAAGCAGGCTGCCGAGTTGTTAGTTCCCCACCAACCTCAACACCATCACCTTCAACGCCTGCGCCAGCAGTTTCAGATGCTCGATGTCGCGAGCCTCATGCTTGAGTGTCAGCGTGGACTTCTGGATGAAGTCGGCCAATTGCGTCAACGACATGCCGGACTCCTCAATGCTCTCTTGGTACGGCCGCAGGATGTCCTCGATCAATCCGCGATAGCGCGCCGAGGCTTCGACGAGTTCTTCCTTGCAGGCACTGTTGAAGCCGCTCACGATGTCGTCGGCGTCCGGCGATGCGTGCAGCAGCTCGAAACTCTTGACGGCGGTGTGGTGGATGACCGAGTCCAGTTGCTCGGCAAGGTTGGTAGTCCTGGCGCAATCGGCCTGGATGTCAGCGACACTGCGGTCGGCCAGGAAGCGGATGGTGGCGCGCAGCAGGTCTTCTTTGTTGGCGAAGCTGGCATAGAGCGTCTGCCGCGAAATACCGGCTTCCTGAGCCACGTCATTCATGGTTGTGCGGGCCATTCCGTAGCGCAGGATCATGCGAAACGCGGCTTCTATGATCTTTTCTTCTCTGCTTTCCATGGCAGGCATCTTTACAGAATTTGACAATTTGTCAAGGCGGGCATATAAGTCACCCCCAAGCTCGCACACAATTTACACCTCAGCCTCAGGAGGACCTATGGCTTATCAGTTAACAATCAACGGACAAACCCACGAAGTGGATGTCGAGGGCGACATGCCCTTGCTATGGGTAGTACGCGACCACCTCAATTTCACCGGCACCAAGTTTGGCTGCGGCGTTGCCCAGTGCGGCGCTTGCACAATGCAAGTAGACGGTGTGGCCACACGTACCTGTGTGCTGACGGTTGCCAATGCCGTTGGCCGGAACATCACGACGATCGAAGGGTTGCAGTCACCCCAGGCACGAGCCGTGCAGGCTGCGTGGGTAGAACTGCAGGTTCCGCAGTGCGGTTACTGTCAGTCCGGTCAGGTGATGTCTGCGACCGCGCTGCTGGAGCAGAACAGCGCACCCACCGACGCCGAGATTGAAGCCGCCATGGCGGGCAACATCTGCCGCTGCGGCACCTACTCGCGCATCAAGGCCGGCATCCACATGGCTGCCGCGCAACTGAAGAACACCGGAGGGGCCGCATAATGAATATTCAACGTCTTCTTGGTCTTGCACCTGAATCAACCAACATCAGCCGCCGCTCCTTCCTGAAAGTCGCCGCGGGTGGTACTGCGGGCCTCGTGCTCGGTGTGAACTTTGGCGGGGTGGCTGCGCACGCGCAGGCCGCCACTGATGCGATGGAATTCAACGCCTTCGTCAGCATCAGCCCGGACAACACGGTGAAGGTGCTGATCAAGCATCTGGAAATGGGTCAGGGTGTCTACACCGGTCTTGCCACTTGCGTTGCCGAAGAGCTGGACGCGGATTGGAGCCAGGTGGTTTGTGAGCACGCACCAGCCAATACCGAAAAATACGCAAACCTTTTAATGGGACAACAGGGCACCGGTGGCAGCACCGCGATGGCCAACAGTTTCATGCAGATGCGTCAGGCCGGAGCCGCTGCGAAGGCGATGCTGGTTGCTGCAGCCGCTGTGCAGTGGAGCGTGCCTGCAAGTGAGATCACAGTGCGCGACGGCGTTGTCTCCCATGGCAGCAGGTCAGCCACTTTCGGTGAGCTCGCCGTAGCGGCCGCACAGCAACCCGCGCCCGATGTGAATGCACTGACGTTGAAGACGCCCGCCGAATTTCGTCTGATCGGCCGCGACGACACGCTGCGCAAGGACACCGGCAAGCACAATGGCACAGCGATCTACACGCAGGACATAAAGCTGCCCGGCATGCTCACCGCAGTAGTCGCGCACTCGCCGCGTTTTGGCGGCAAGGTCAGATCCTTTGACGCGACACAGACGCTGGCGCGCAAGGGCGTCACCAATGTGTTCCAGATCGACACCGGCGTGGTTGTGCTGGCGAACGATTACTGGAGCGCGATCAAAGGCCGTGAACTGCTCAAGATCGAGTGGGACGACAGCGCCGCTGAAACCCGCAGCACCAGCACGATTCTGGAACAGTATCGCGGTTTGGTGGACACGCAGGGTGCGGTTGCTGCGTCGCAAGGCAACGCCGGTGCAACACTGAGTCAGGCGAGCAATGTGGAAGAACTGGTATTCGAGTTCCCCTACCTCGCGCACGCACAGATGGAACCGATGAACTGTGTCGCGAAAGTGGACGGCAATGCAGCAGAAATGTGGTACGGCTGTCAGAGCGCCACCGGTGATCAGGCAGCCATCGCTCAGTTGTTAGGCATCGCTCCCGCGAATGTGAAGATCAACACGCTGTTCGCCGGTGGGGGCTTCGGGCGTCGTGCGAATCCGGCGTCGGATTACGTGCTGGAATCCGTGCGTATTGCGCAGCAGGTGCCAGGTACGCCGGTGAAACTGGTGTGGTCCCGTGAGGACGATATGCAGGGTGGTTACTATCGCCCGGCCTATGCACACAAGTTGACAGCCGCGCTCGACAGCAACGGCAAGCCGAGTGCGATTCAGATTCGTGTGGCGGGGCAATCCATCATGGCGGGCACGTCGATGGCCGCGATGATGATGGTCGATGGCATCGACATCACCTCAGTCGAAGGTCTCTCCGATCTGTCCTACGAAATCCCGGAGCGCCAGGTGGAACTGCATTCGCCCACCAACGGCGTGCCCGTGCAGTGGTGGCGGTCTGTTGGCCACACGCACACGGCGTTCAGCAAGGAAGTGTTCATCGACGCGCTAGCGAGAAAGGCCGGTGCCGATCCTGTGCAGTACCGTCTCGATCTTCTGCAGAACAATCCGCGTGAAACCGCCGTACTGAAACTCGCCGCAGAGAAAGCCGAGTGGGGCACGAAGGTGTTGCCTGCAGGCTGGGGCCGTGGTGTGGCGGTACACACGTCATTCGGTTCCACAGTGGCAGAGATCGTCGACGTGTCAGTCACCGGCAACACGTTCAAGGTGGAGCGCGTCGTGGCTGTGATCGACTGTGGCATCGCGGTGAATCCGAATGTGGTGCGCGCGCAGGTGGAAAGCGCGATCGCTTACGGTCTCTCTGCCGCACTCGCCGACGAAGTGACGCTGACCGATGGCAACGTCGATCAGACCAACTTCCACACCTATCGCGTGTTGCGCATGGACGCGATGCCGGAAGTGGAGACGCACATCATCGCCTCCACCAATCCGCCGTCGGGTGTCGGTGAACCAGGTACTCCACCGATTGCACCAGCGGTCGCGAATGCACTGGCCGCAATCACGGGCCAGACCCTGACACGGTTGCCGTTGAAGCTGGTGTAGACTCACAAGGAATGACATCAGCAAAAACAGGCGAGTTCCCTATGGGTGCCCGCCTGTTTTGTTTTGCGGGATGGCAGTGGTATAAGAACAAGCAGTAGATCAAGCGGAGAATTCGAATGACGAAAGTGGTACTGATTACCGGTGCGTCCTCAGGTTTCGGCGAAGCAGCCGCACGAAAATTCGCGCAGGACAAATGCAAACTGATACTCGCCGCTCGCAGTCTCGACAAATTGCGCGCACTGGCCAGCGAACTATCATCACAATGTGTGGTACATGTCGCCGCGCTCGACGTCACGAAGCAGGAATCGGTGGATACCTTCATGACGTCGTTGCCCGCTGACTTCCGCAACATCGACCTCCTGGTCAACAACGCAGGCCTGGCGCTTGGTCTTGAGCCAGCGCATCTGGTCGACTTCTCCGACTGGGAAACCATGGTCGACACCAACATCAAGGGACTGCTGCGCATGACCCGGGCCGTATTGCCCATCATGGTTGAGCGCAACACCGGCCACATCATCAACATCGGTTCCACTGCGGGCAACTGGCCCTATCCGGGCGGCAACACCTACGGCGGCACCAAAGCCTTCGTGCAGAACTTCTCTCGCGGCCTGCGCGCTGATTTGCTGGGCAAGCGTATACGCGTCACCTGTATCGAACCGGGAATGTCAGAAACCAATTTCTCCAACGTGCGCTTCAAGGGCGATGACACCAGAGCAGATAAAGTCTACGAAGGTACCAAACCCCTGAGCGCCGAAGATGTCGCCGAGATCATATACTGGGTGAACGCGATGCCTGCCCACGTGAACGTCAACACGCTGGAAGTGATGCCGACGTGTCAGACGTGGAGTGGGTTGGCCGTAAGCAGGACGATGGAACAGTAGTGGCATCAATGGGAGCAGATCAGTGAATCCCGCAGACATCGCAAAAGGTTACGATCAGCTGGCAGAACGCTGGGCCAGCGATGTGTTCCCGAAAGACAATGGCATTGCCCAGCATGAACGCGCACTGGCCTTCGTGAAGAACAAAGGTCGTGCACTGGATATCGGCTGCGGTGCCAGCGGACGAGTCCTGGCACTGTTGCTTGAGTGTGGCTTCGATGAGGCAAATGTCGAGGGTGTCGATATCTCCGAACGCATGCTGTTGCTTGCGCGGCAGCGTCACCCGCAAATCACCTTTCATCAGGCAGACATCTGCGCGTGGCCACTGCCGCAGACCTACGACTTCATCTCCGCCTGGGACAGCATCTGGCACATTCCGCTGAGCGAACAGAGGCAAGTGTTGCAGCGAATCATGCAGGCACTCAATCCGGGGGGCGTCTTCATATTCACCACGGGTGGTGTGGATGAGCCGTCGGAAAAGACAGACTCCTTCATGGGGCCCACCATGTACTACAGCGTGCTTGGCATTCCGGAAACACTTGAACTCATTACAAGGTGTGGCTGCGTCTGTCGCCATCTCGAATACGATCAGCATCCGGAGTTGCACGTCTATCTGGTGGTGCAAAAAATCTGAACTCTTTGCAGATCGCCTGTAAACCATTTGCCACCCCGCGCTACCAAGGTAACAAAGAACCCGAATTTCCCGTGTTCACGGAACCCAAATCCAGGAGCCTGTTGCCATGCGTACACTTGTACTGATTTCTTCGATCCTGCTGTCTGCCAATGTCGGCGCTGCAGAGCGTATCGTTCGCGAGTCGATTCCCGCCAATGCAAACGTGCGTTTCTCCATCGACCTGCACCGGGCAGAAGTGGAGATAACGACCGGCAGTGTCGATACGATTGAGCTGACAGCCTACATCGAACATCCCGACCAGGCTGAGGCGGACAAGGTGGAAATCGACATAGACCAATTGCCGACCGATGTGAAAGTTGAAGTGATCTATGATGACCCGGACAACCGCATGGATTTCGATTTCATCGGTCTCAGAAAATACGTGTACCCCGAGATTCGCTTTGTGATTGTGCTCCCCGATGCGGCGTCATTGAATGTCGAGGCGCATCGTTCACGATTCGACATCTCTGCACCGTCCGGACGAGTTGACATCGACACTACCCGTAGCACTGGACGGTTGAGAGAGGTGCGCAATGATCTTGCCATCAGCACTCAGCGGGGCGACTTTGATGTCGAAATCATGGAGCTGCACGATGTGGAAGTCGAGGCACAGCGCAGCGATGTGCGCCTCGATATTTTCGGCGCCACTGACTTCACCCTGATCGGAGAAACCCATCGGGGCGATGCGAGATTCTCCGGCCAGGATATTTCCAAACGCGAAAGAGATCGTGGTGTATCCGTGAATCAGGTCGTTGGTACTGGCGAGAATTTCATGACGTTTGATGTTCAACGCGGCAACATCAATATCAATTTCCGCAACTGAACCTGCAGCCGAGGACGAAAGAGTTGAGTTCAGAAATGGCACTTGCTTCAGTAGCACTGCGAGAGGTGCCAGCTGAGCCCCGCGAAAGTGAGGCTCAGCTGATTGCACTGGCAAGGACTGGCGATCATCAGGCGTTCACTCGTCTGCTGGAAATTCACGACAGACGAGTCATGGGTGTGATTGTGCGATTCACAGGCAATCGTTTTGATCGTGACGACATTTATCAGGAAGTGTTCACAGCGTGTTATGTCGCTCTGCCGCGATTCAACGGGACATGCGCGTTCTACACCTGGCTGCATCGCATCGCGCTGAACCAGTGCATCAGTTTCATTCGCAGCCGCAAGACTTTCGAGCCAGAGGAAGATGTGGCGGTGGAAGATGAGAGCTGGGAGCGCAAGGCGCAGTTGCAGGCGATCACCAATGCACAGAAGCAACTGGCCGGCCCGCAGCAGATTGGTTTTCATCTGTACTACGTGGAGCAGTGGTCCATCGAAGATATCGCCGTGCTGCTGGAGTGCAGCCTCAGCGCGGCCAAGACACACATTCATCGAGCTCGTGAAAAGATTCGCGCTGACGAGGAGGTCCGCAAGTGGAACATCGAGATTTGAAAAGCGATTTGAAAAATTTGTATGAAGGCATCGACGCTGATGAATTTGCGACAGAACAAAGCCGCAAGCGATTGGCAATTGCGTTGGGGTCTTCAACACAATCACAAGTGAGACCGGTGGAAGAGGCTGCGCGATCTGTTCGCACGCCATGGTTCTCGTTCCCGCTTTTGATGCAAGTCAGCTTTGCATGTCTGGTGGTTGTCGCTGTTGGTTTCACAGGATGGCGACAGTATCAGTTGTCCAGTTTTGAAGCGGTTGAGCTTGCGTCGTTGCAAGCGTTTGTCGAACGCAATGGTGATCACACACAACTGTACCGTCAGGCGAAGGATATGGGGAGTTCATCCGAGCCGCTGCGTAAACTCAACGGACTTTACATTCTCTCCGCGCTCGGTCAGGACGATGAAAATATTCTCGCGAGCGCGCAGGGTTTGCTCGAAGACCCGCGCGCGGAATTCCGTGCTTATTATCTGGACTATCTCATCACGTATGCTGATGAGGCGTACTACGATATTGAATATCTCGAAGCGTTGATTGATCGCGAGACCGATCCTGAGTGCATTGAACTGTTGTATGAACTGCTGAAGATTGCGGAGAGGAGACAGAGGTCGTTCGCGACGGGAGCGTAGATTGGAGTCAGAAACTCTGACCCCAATCTGCAATCTACCTAGCGAGTTCTGGGCCCGTAGATTGGCAACGGCTCACCATACTCCAGCGCCCCCAGATCCGGCGCACGGCCATTGCTGTTTTCAGTCACATTCGGAATATGCACGCCCTTGTCTATTGCAGCAGAACCCCGCGTCAATCCGAAATCCAGCACGCGCGCATCATACACGCGCTGCACTCGGGTCAGATCCTGTGCATCCAGTGCAGGCACATTCACGAAGTCATCGTAATCCACCAGCACGCTGTTGCGATCCTGTCCGGTTGCCGCTGAGTACTCCTCCAGAGTTGCAAAGGCCGCGCGCGTAGCGGTTTCATTCACACCGTCGATGAGTGTTGTGGCACCAGTCGGTGCATTCCAGTGGAATGAAAACTCAGCACCTGGATTGGGACGGAAACCGTTATAGTCCGAGGTGCTGTAGCCGGTGTTCGTGGTGACATTGAAAATCGCGGGCACATAGTTCTGTCCCAGTATCACATTGTTGCGCCAGTGCAGATTCGCCGATGAGCCGGTCACGGATTCGGTGAAGATCGTGTTGTTGTAATACAGCACACCCGGCGCACCGGACGTCATGCGCGTGGCACCGCCCGGCGCGTGATAGACGATGTTGCGAATCCAGTAAACCGGACCACCACCCGTGGGCTGATTCGACATCGGATGCGACGCAGAGTTGACCAGCATGTTGCGCATCACGCGAATGTTGTGAAGGCTGCCGTCGATCTCGATGGCATTGTCGTGGAAGTTGCTCAGGTAGTTGTTGTAGAAATCGATTGCCACGGGGCGAAGGTGCCACGAGTCTCTGGTGGGATACTGTGGCCCTTCGACGGCATGGGAGCCATCGGGATTGCCATAGGTTTCCACCACGATGCCATCGTGAAAATCCTGAATGTGATTGTAGGCCACCACATGGCCCGTGCCGTAGAGTCGCACGCCGGTGTAGGAACTCATCACTGGCGGGAAGGTCTGCCCGTCCACACCACCGAACTGCTGCCAGAACGCGCCGACCCAGCCGATGAGTTTGTCAGGGTCATGTCGCCCGATAATGGTGTTATCGAGAATGGTGAAGTCGCTCGATCCGGACCAGTTGGTGAAGATTGCAAGCCCGACATCCTCGAAGCGCGAATTCTTCACCGTCAGGCCTTTTGATCCCGCGATGAACTGCGTACCCGCCCAGATTGCGATGTCGGTATTGCGGAAGGTGATGCCCTCGAAGTAGTTGTAGTCGGCCGCTTTGACATTGAACAGATTGAACGCGCCCCGACCATCGATGATGACCTCGCCATCGCCGGCCGCCTTGATAACGATAGGACGTTCAGCGGTGCCGTCGGCTGTGAGGTAGTGAGTGCCCTCAAAGGTAGTCGTAGCGTTGTAGCGGGTGTTATTGGCGTAGAACTCGTAGTAGTAGGCATAGGTACCCGCGTGCATCAGGATGATGTCGCCCGGTTTGACGCGAGGGCGCCCGCCCGGTGCCGTGTCGCCTGCGCCGCAGCGATAGTTGTAGGCGCACATCAGACCGGTGAAGGAAGGCTCTTCACGCTCGCCCTCATATCCCACAGGGTAAACGTGATAGACGGCGCCGCCTTCGGCAGGCATGGGTTCTGCCCGGGTGCTGACGGTGACGGTCTGGGTCGCGGTGCCATTCAGGCCGTCCGGGTCGGTCATTTCGAAGCGGGCCTCGTAAGCAGTGCCTTCTTCCAGGTCGAGAATGCTGCCTGCGAACATGTTGGGTGCCACCATGTTCCAGATGTTTTCCTGAAAAGTGACCTCGCCGTTCAGTCGCAGCATAGGCATGCCCTCTTGCCAGTCTCGATCACCGACTTTGCGGTAGGACACTGCCACGTTGGCGTTGCGATTGTCGTCACCTGCCACGTGCCATTCGAATCCGAGATTGATCAGCGTGGGGTTGTTGATCAGAAACTCACCAGGAGTGATTGCGCTGGTGTCCTGAGCATGAGCCTGCAGTGAACCGAGGCAGGTCAGCAGGGCCAGTACCAATCTGCTGACCGATGATGTGCGATGCAGTCGCATGGGGTTCTCCTTCGTTATTGTTTTTATGAACGGTTGTGAGCAGTTGCGCGCAGTAAGCCATGGCCTGACAGACACGGCAAGACGTTTGCGTCGAAAGACGCAGCTCAAGGAATCCTGTGCCGCAACTTGTCCAGGATTCACCGTCGACACAGCGGCAGCCACAAGGAGGTTCCGGCATTCTGATCGAACCACTGGCACTTGATGTCGGGTACACCGGCCTCGTTCGTCTCATGACTCCACTTTGAAAAATCGACGATGGTTTCAAGGTCCTGTCTTATTCTTGTCCCGGTCAGGGAGATATTGTTCTCTTCACCTGGAGGAACGACAGCGGGGCGCGGGCCCGATGATCACTGGTGCGACCTCGAGTTGAAAGCCCGTGTCCAGACGGGCAGGTCAGACAACAGATCCATCCGATTGGACTTGGAGGCCGATAGCTTTTATGCTGGCCCCCAGCCGCTTGCGCTCTGCAATCAGTCTAATAACAACGTATCAATAACAACATTACAACGAGGAGCTGCCATGACGACGTCAAGAAAACTGCTAACCACGGCCATTGTATGTGCTACTGCACTGCTGGCCGGATGCAATGAGGCCACGACTACAACCCCCACGGCTACTGCACAAGCGCCGACCCCGACCGCTGCAGCCGCTCCAACGCCGATGGCCGCGCCAGCAATGCCAGCCGGCAATGTCATCAGTGGCGAAGGCATGCCCAACCCGAACCCGAATGTGACCCAGAATTGGGGTGAGTTACCCGCAGGTCGCACATGGGGCTCTTCTGCCGGCATCGATATTGACCCCATTGATGGCCATGTCTGGGCTTATGAGCGCTGTGGTGCGGGTAACTTCGGTGCAGGTGCGCCGGTAACCTGTGATACCAACCTTGTAGACCCGATCTTCAAATTCGACCGCAACACCGGTGCAGTATTGGCCAACTTCGGTGCCGGCGTGATGGTAACGCCCCACGGCATACACGTGGATAACGAAGGCAATGTCTGGATCGCAGACTTCGCCACCAATGCCGATGAGACCAAGGGTCAACAGGTTCATAAGTTCAGCCCCACAGGCGAACTGCTGTTGAGTCTGGGTACCCCCGGCAAGGTCGGCAACGACAGTGCCCATTTCAACCAGCCTAACGATGTGATCGTTGGCCCGGATGGCAGCATCTATGTTTCCGATGGACACAGCGGCCAGGGCATGACTACCAACCAGGCCATGGCAGAAGGGCGAGCCGCTGGGCTGACAGCACGCATCATGAAGTTCGCACCGGATGGCACCTTCATCAAGCAGTGGGGTGAGATTGGCGTGCGTCACGGCGAGTTCCGCACACCCCACGCGATGGAGTTCGATTCACGCGGCCGCCTGTGGGTGGCTGACCGTGGCAATCACCGTCTGGAGATTTTCGATCAGGACGGCAACTACCTGGAATCGCGTTACATGTTCAGCCGCATCAGCGGTATCTTCATCACTGATGACGACATGCTCTACGCAATCGACTCCGAGTCCAGCCCGACCAACCATGTTGGCTGGCGCAATGGTGTTCGCATCGGCCACATCGACCATGATCATGTGACGGGGTTCATTCCTCCATTCGAGCGTGAAGATCGCGTTTACCAGGGCACTGCCGGTGAAGGCGTGGCGGTGGATGCCGATGGTAATGTGTACGCTGCCGAAGGCCCGAACTCGTTGAGCCAGGCTGGCGGTGCGTTCACGAAGTACTCAGTAAGATAAGTGTGTCTGATGTGCACGCTTGACTGACGTAAAGAAAGGGGGCAAATAGCCCCCTTTCTTTTTCTGCCTGATGTTTTCAACTTGAAGTGGAATTACGAGTACGGACCCGATGCATACAACTCTCAGAAAAATCTTCGCACCTATCCTTGATATTTTTGAGAAAGGTGACGGGCCTTACGTTTATCGTCCGTCGCATCGCAAGATACTTATTGCGGTCGGCTCGCTGTTTCTATTCCTGTCGTTCATCTCTCTCTACTTCGCACTGGCCGTCGGAGGCAGTGGTGCATTTGTGCCGACGTTGGTGTTCTTTGTGGTGAGCACCGTCTGCCTTGTTGTGGGTGCACTGGGTACTGAGCGCGCGGTGGCGAAAATCTGGGGCAGCAAGTAGCAGACAACGGAAGCGTTCCAACAATGACCATCGCGCCATTTCCCGCACTGACCTGTCCACTTGATAACAATCCACTGCAAAAAGACGGCTCCTCGTGGCGCTGCACCGCTGGCCACAGCTACGATATCGCGCGCGAGGGCTACACAAATCTGTTGCCGGTGCAGAACAAGAAATCCCGTGACCCCGGCGACAGCAAGGAAATGGTGGCCGCACGCAGGCGCTTTCTCAATGCCGGGTTCTATGCACCAATTGCAAACGCAGTCAGTCGTGCTGTGTGGGAGAGTGAGCAAGCGGGAGCTACGATCAGTTGTCTGGATGCCGGGTGCGGTGAAGGCTATTACTTGCGTGAACTCGCTGCGGTCACCAACATGAATGACAGGCTTGAAGTTCTGGGTTTGGACATTTCCAAATGGGCAGTGCTCGCTGCAGCGAAGCAGGACAAGCGCATGAGCTGGGTCGTGGGCAGCAACGCGAATCTGCCGGTGGAATCAAACACTCTGGATGTTGTGCTGTGCATGTTCGGCTTTCCCGTATACGGGGAATTTGCGCGAGTGCTGAAGCCGGATGGGATGTTGCTGCAGGTGGATTCCGGGCCGGAACATTTGCGTGAATTGCGGGAAATCATCTACCCGACATTGAAGCCGGAACGCACCGGCGTTGCTCCGGTGCCGGAAGGGTTCGACCGAAAAACCACGGTTGCCGTGCGCTATACAATCACACTTGAAACCACTGAGCAGATCGCCGATCTGCTCGCAATGACACCTCACCTGTATCGTGCCACTGCCGAAGGGCGCGCCCGAGCCGCAGCGCTGACATCATTGTCTGTCACCGTCGATGTGAAGCTGACAACCTGCATTCGAACTTCGTCAGTATCTTGAATGGCCTCAGGGCATTCCTTCGAGAACTTCGAGCGGTCGAATCTCGACTGTAGCCACCACCGCCGAGGGAATGCGTGCAGCCACCGCCTTCGCCTCTTCCAGGTTCGCCACGTCAATCAGAAAGTAACCGCCAAGTTGTTCACGGGTTTCGGCGAAAGGCCCATCGGTTATCAGCGTCTTGCCATCTCTGATTCGGAGGCTCACCGCAGTGTCCACATTCTTGAGTGGTGATGCAGCGATATACTTTCCTTCTTCTGCCAACTCATGACAAAGCGCCACAGAGGCGTCACGGAACGGCAGACGATCCACAGTGTCCCAGATTTTTTCCTCGCAATAGATCAACAGCAGATACTTCATGGTTTGTTTCCCGAATTCTCATTGACGGGCAGATTAAACAACAATTCTCAGGATGAGTCATTCTTCGAGAGTCTGGATATGATCAGTTTGAAAACCATGGCGATTGCGATAGTCCCCTCAATAATGCTATTGATAGTCACAGCGCTTGAGAGTTAATCCAGCACCACAACAAGAATAATTAAAGGAGCTATCCGTGATCACATTCCGCTTCGCATCACCATCCCGCATCCTCCACTTTATGCTGCTCCTTGTGTGCAGCCTGCAGCTCTCTGCTCAGGAATTGCCCGACCCCGCACGCTACGAGGAGGCTATCCAGAAATTCGAGGAACAGGATCGCCTTAGCCCTCCACCGGCCAACGCCATCGTGCTCACGGGCAGCTCCAGCATCATGTACTGGAACGAAGAGGCTCCTGCTGACCTTGCACCACTGACAGTGATTCCGCGTGGCTTCGGTGGCACGGTCATGAATGATGTGCTGCACTATCTTGATCGCGTGGCACTGGTCTACAAACCCAGAGCGATCCTGATCTATGAGGGTGACAATGATACGGGGCGCAACAACATTCCCAACGACGTCATCATCGATCAGTTGGAGAAAATCATCTCCCGCATTCACACCGAGTTGCCGGAGACTCGCATCTACGTGCTGGCCGTGAAGCCGAGCGTCCTGCGTGTGGCGAGCTGGCCGGTGGCCCAGGCATTGAATGAGCGGTACAAGGCGATTGCCGATACCGATCCGTTGGTAACGTACATCGACACGGCCACGCCTTTCCTCAAGAGCGACGGCACCGTGATGACAGACATCTTCGTGGAAGACAACCTGCATCTGAACGAGAAGGGCTACGACATCTGGGCGGCGGCAGTGCGCGAAGTCTTGATCAGGTATGAGCGGGCGTTTGAGTGACTCAGCACAATCGAGTGCACAGCTCAGTTCCTGCGTGGCAGGGCAAGCCAATGCACATGCAGTACTTCTGGAGACTTGAGTATCACTTCCTGATTCATAATCCGGCCCGCCACGATTTGGGACTTGATCAATTCGTCCGCCACACGAATGTAGACAGTATCTCCATCAATCAACAGGACTTCGCTGTCGGGGTTTCCAGTGTTGTGCTCACTGGTTGATTTGGAGAACGCATTGTGCAAATAAAACCGTCCGGTCTGTCTCGACTCTGAGTAGGCGAATCTCTCGTCTGCGTCGAGGAATTCGCCAGGGGCTACATCATACCCGGCAAAACCGGTTTGAATTTCATCTCGATAAGCTTCTTCGGCAGCAATCCATTCCCCGAAACCTCTCACTCTCAAACTGTTACCATTGAGCGTGAGCGAGGACCATTCCTGGGACGGCTTGGAATACAAATGCAGTGTAGTGCTATCGCCCCCCTCCGTTGCTGCCAAAGAACTTGAAATAACTCTGATGTCAGAGTTGTTGACCAATTGAATCACGGCATTTTCGGGCTCAAGCACAAGTCCCTCTGGCAGGTTCCAGTTCAAATCCAGTTGCTGTGTGTAGCCGTAGACTGCCTTGATTCCGGCAGCGAAAATTGCCCTCAGGAAATCAGGACTGTCGACACGTCCCCCAGGCAAACCAAAGTTCACAGCGTACTTCAAATCTCCCAGCTCCAGGATGGTTCGTGTTCCATCCGCTATATCTACACCGTGAACACGTAGACTCGTGAGATCTTGAATAGCCTCAAGGATGACCACGGCAAAATTCAATCTATTACCCGGCAGCTCCAGCAAGTAGCTGTTTGACGCGAAAATGCAATTCCTGCAGAAATCCATTTCATGGCTCACCAGCTCCTCAACGGAATCCGTGTCAACGACAGTAAGCAAGAACGAGTCCGCAGTCTGACTACCCACCAATATGAGTCCATGCTCATGGTATGGCCTGATGAAGACCGTGCTCTCTTCAAGAGACACCAACGTATGTCCTTCCTTGAATTCTCGGTCAATCAGTTCATAGAGGAATACCGGAAAGTTGATCGTGAAACTGTTGGCAGGGCTACCGGCAATCAGAATCAAATCCTGATCCTGCGCGTGGCTGGGGGTGAGTCCGTAGAGAGATGATAAGATCAAGTATAAAAAGAAGTTAATCTGCAAGTGGCGTCGGTTACTCATGCGTCCGTCCCTAGGCGTGTGTGTAATGATCAGTCATGAATATTTTCTGCAATGCGTCTGAAGTGTACATCACTCAATCTGTTTGTCACCATCAGGTGTCGTCATCAGCGCGGATTCATCACTCTCTTCATCTGCTGATATGTCGAGTCATTCGAGTAGATCTGATCCTTCAATTTCTCCAACTGGACATTGCCGGTGGCGGAAATGTCCGCAGCGGTTGCACGCAACTCCCTCAAGAAATGCTCCACGGCGACATCGACAACGCCGGAAGCCAGCAGTTGTTGTTCGATCTCGTCAGTCCGAGAAACCATGAAGCCGATTGTGCGCTGTGTACGGGATTGTTGCGGTGTCTCTACGGTAGTGAAAAATTCGTAGGTGGCGTTTCGTTCCAGCAGGCTGAAGTCGCTCCCGTGCTCTTCATCTCCACAGTCGACAAATTCGCTCTCTCTCTGGACAGGAGTGCAATTGATCAACGCGTTGC
This sequence comes from Gammaproteobacteria bacterium, assembly GCA_030682575.1. GTDB lineage: Bacteria > Pseudomonadota > Gammaproteobacteria > Pseudomonadales > Pseudohongiellaceae > UBA5078. Next base: position 106,285 of record JAUXNX010000003.1, on the reverse strand, counting down.
TGGCGCTGCGGTGATCGGCAATGGCATCAATAGTCTGACGCAGGTCCAGTGGCGACAACAGTCTCAGGCCCGGGCGCTCAGGACTGGTTTCTGCCGGTGATGGTGCGGGAGAGAGGTCGACGCTGGGCAGGTCCACCAGAGTCTCCCTCGGAGCGCTTTCGGGAGCCGATATCGATGGCTGTGCAGTGGCTTCGGTCTGTGCTTCCATCTCCATGGCCGACGCAGGCGCTTCTGCGAGCAGGTTATCCGCACGTGGTGATGGAATACGAATGCGTAACTGGATAACACCCGGCTCCGGCGAAACAATCTGCGTACGGGGCTGGAAGTTGAAGGACACCAGTGTCAGCGCGGCCAGGCCGTGGACAATCAGGCTTGCGAAAAACGGTGGCAATAGACGCTGACGGTCCTGCGGCGCCGAAACTGGGCACTCAGCCTGATCCTCAGCCAGCTCCATACTGCCAAGTATCAGCTCCTCCGGGAGCACAGGCTCCGAAGACATTGGCAACTGTTGATCCCGCCGGCCTGTCGCGTATTCATGCATTGCAGTGGTTGTGCACGTATTTGAAGAGGTGTTGCTTTGACTGTGGCAAGTGGCAGCGGTTCCCGCGCCACGGGGCTTTGTGCTAGCCTCAAGGACAACAGCTATCAGCAAATTTTCATCAGGAACGCTTTTACAAGGACCACAGCATGAGCCAGATTCCCATAGCCGTCATCGTCGGCAGCCTGCGCCGCGACTCCATCAACCGCAAACTCGCCACCGCACTGGCGGCGCTTGCACCAGCAGACTTCAGCTTCAAACAATTGTCCATCGGAGACCTGCCGCTCTACAGCCAGGATAATGAAGGGACACCAGGCTCTGCCGTGCAGCAGTTCAAGAGCGATCTGGCGGCCGCGCAGGGCATTCTGTTCGTAACGCCGGAGTTCAACCGCTCCATCCCAGGTGCGCTGAAGAATGCGATTGACCACGGGTCACGCCCCTATGGCAAGAACTCCTGGGCAGGAAAACCCACTGGCATCATCGGAGCTTCCCCTGGTGCGATTGCCACAGCGGTAGCGCAACAGCATCTGCGCACGATTCTCGCGCATCTGGACGCGCTGACGATGGGACAGCCGGAAGGGTTCGTGCAGATACGCGACGGCTTTTTCGATGAGGCAGGTGGAATCGCCAATCCGGACACGCGCAAGTTCCTGCAGAGCTGGGTGGATCGCTACGTCGCGTGGGTGAAGAAATAACTCTGCAGGGTGAATATCGGGGTCACTGACACATCTATCAGGGAACTCCGATCAATGTGTCTCTGAACTCGTTATTGATGGACATCTCTGCCACACCAGCAACTGATTGTTCGCAGGCATGGCGTTGTCTTCCAGTAGTGTGAGGCCTGCACTCTTTGCCAGGTCATTCACCATTTCAAAATCCCGCACGCCGCTCAGCGGATTTCTGCTCTTCAACCAGAGATCGAAGTTGGCATTGCTGGCAGTTGTGAACTTGCCGCCATATTTGAATGGACCATAGACGCAGAGAATGCCGCTTTGCGCGATGACATCTTGCAGATGTCGAAAGAATTCCACCACCGCGCTCTCTGCCATGATGTGCAGGCTGTTGGCGCTGAACACATAATCACATTGTTGTACGCCCCAGTCGGGTTGCGTCACATCAAGTGCGATTGCAAGGGGAAGATTCGTGAGCTTCGCATCGGCAATGCGCAGATTCAACGAATCCACATTTTCGGGAACATCCGAACTCTGCCAGTGCAACCACGGCATATGAGTGGCGAAGTACACCGCATGCTGTCCAGTGCCACCGGCAATCTCCAGTACAGTTCCCGCGCTGACAAAGTGCCGCTTCAGTACGTCGAGAATCGGATCCTTGTTGTTCTCGCAGGCCTGACTGAAGGGCAGGGACAAGGTTCAGTTCTCCTGTGAGTTGCCGGAGAGAAACTGTGACAGCCGCTCCTTTGTGTGTTCGTGAGTAGTGTCGAAGCGCACAATCACGCTGAGAAACTCTGCATCCGGTTTCTTTTCGACGGCAGCGATGCTGTGAATATATCCGGCGAGTCCGGTGAGAATAGAGTCGATATCATTGCCGGCAGAGAGATCAATCTGCACTCGTTCCAGCACACCCGGGTGGCGAGTGCCGCGCCGTGCTATGACGGACATCTCGTCGTTGTCGATAGCCTTGATCATGCACTTGATCTGCAAGTCTTCAAAATGAATGAGACCCGTGCCCTTCATCTTCGCTGCCTTCGTTTCTGTGACAGACGCAGCCGTGAGAGTTTCGGCAGAACTGCCAACGGGTATTTCGCCACGGGTGCTGAAGATTTCCACCGAACTGAACACGCCAGTGCTCTGAGTTGCACTGGCCTGTGGTGTCTTCAAGCGACCGGAGCGGAGCAGTGCTTTCTGCACTTTCTGCATCAACTCCTCGGCGGTGAAGGGTTTTCCCAGATAATCGCTGACGCCACACTCCACAGCCCGTACGATGTGTGTCTTGTCGCCGAGGCTGGAGATCATGATGAATGGAACAGTCGCGAGTTTTTCCTGCGCACGAACCCAGATCAACAGCTCCTCGCCGCTCAATCCTGGCATTTCCCAATCGCTGAGAATCAGATCGAAATTCTGTTTGCCGAGCAGGACCTGGGCCTTGCGCCCATCCGGAGCTTCGATGATCTCACTGGTCGGCAGAAATTTCTTCAACGTTCGCTTGATCAGATCCCTGATAAAGGTGGCGTCGTCGATGAGAAGAATGCGTAGTTTCATAGGGCGTATAAGATCTTCAAGGATAGCTTCATATAGGCTTCATGCACTGTTGTTGCGCAGAAATATCGGAGTGTTCGGCGTCGAATCACGTTCGCTGTAGTAATAGCCTTCCATGTCAAAAGAGAGAAGATCCGCCGGTTTGCTGATCCGATTACGGATGATCCACGCACTCATCAGCCCGCGTGCCTTCTTGGCAAAGAAGCTGATGAGCTTGTATTGCCCGTCCTTGTAATCCTTGAACACTGGACTGATAACATCGGCCGAAAGCTGCTTTTCCTTAACGGATTTGAAGTATTCGTTGGACGCGAGATTGATCAGAACGGGCTTTCTGCGACCGCGCAACTCCTCATTCAGGGTAGCCGTGATCTTTGAGCCCCAGAATTCGTAGAGTGATCCGGTGCCGGTAGCCTTCCATGCAGTTCCCATCTCCAGGCGGTAGGGCTGTATGAGATCAAGAGGACGCAGAAGGCCGTAGAGGCCGGAGAGGATGCGCAGGTGCTTCTGTGCAAACGTGATGTCATCGGGCGATAACGAGAGGGCATCCAGGCCTATGTAGACATCACCCTTGAATGCGAACAATGCCTGACGCGCGTTCTTTCTGTCGAATGGAAGATGCCAAGTGTTGAAGCGTTCGTGGTTGAGCGCTCCCAGCGCGGGGCTTATGGACATCAGGTCGGAGATTTGTGCCGGGGACAGCTTGCGCAGACCGTTGACCAGTTGCAGGGAATCCTGCAGAAAATCCGGCTGTGTGAACTTGCGTATTTTCACAGGGCTTTCATAGTCCAGAGTCTTGGCTGGGGATATAACGACTAACATGGTGCTGCCTCGTGCGGTGTTGCGAGAGATTTGCGAAAGCCTGGGTCAACTGTGCATCCAGCCAAGCAGACAGTATGCTGCTGGCGATTCAGACTGGCGCAAGAAACTCCTGCCACCACTCCAGTGGAGTCACCCCATCGGTTGGGTCGTAGACATTGCCATAGTACCAGACCGTGCCGGGGAACTGCCCGGTCACTCTGTCCAGAATGATTTCAATCGGCTGGAAACCGATGGTGACGTGGATGCTGTAGATCAGCAGGCGTGGTGACTGCAAGTCCAGTGAGCCATCCATAAGTTCAAGCTTCGGGGTCAGGACCTGCGCCACCTCCTCCATGTTATCCTTGCGCAGCACGCGGATACACAGGTTGCCACTGCGCTTGATGAGTTCATATCCGGTTTCGGTTTCTGCGGGATAACGGATCCTGTCGCCTGCTGCAAGGCCTCTTATGAAGCCAGGGGAATTAAGCAGACGGTACTGAGTGCCAGTTGCATTTTTTGCAGCCGGGTCTGGCTCCACGACACTGACGGTAATCTTCTCCATAACCGGCTCACCGTCACTGCGATAGCCCGCGATCAGGGAAATGCTCAAGGGAGGTGAGGTCGGCGCCGGGGCCTGGTCATTCTGCCAATCTGAAGTGCTCATTGAGATATCCAATACATCGGTAATGCGCGACATTTTAACCTGCTTTACAGCGCGATGACCAAAGAGGAACAAGACCATGCTGGAGCGCCTGCAAGCGCTGGCGAGACGATATGTCCGAGCCAGATCATGGCTGCTGGTACTGGCCGTGCTCAGTTTCAGTGCCGGTGCCTGGATACTTGCGATGTCGAGTAATCAGGCTGAAGACATTGCATTGATCCCCACCATGTTGCTGTTTGCCTGGGCCATCATGCTCCATTCATTCCTCAGTCTGTTTGCCCATGTTCCTCCTCGTGTGCAACCCGACATGACGTTCGGCAGACGGCTCACAGCCCGTCTCAAGCGTAGCGCTTATTATATGTTCACAATTCTGACAGCGATGGTGTCATTGTTGCTGTTGGTGACTACCCTGCAGATGGCAGGCGCCTGGCGGACGATGTATTGAGTTCGGGCAAGTGTGCTAATCTGGCCGAAATTTCCTGTGGGAGCGAGTCGTGCTCGCGATGGATTTGTTCACGTCTTTTCGCGAGCAGGGTTCTCTCCCAAAACACAACTCACGGAGGCCCTATATGGGTTTGAAAGTAGACGACTCGGATGTTGACCCCAGGCCAGTAGGTGAACTTGCGTTGCAGACGCTTGCCATGCCAAGGGACACAAATGCCAATGGTGACATTTTTGGCGGGTGGCTGGTATCACAAATGGACCTGGCCGCAGGGATTGCTACCAAGCAGGTGACGCGGGGTCGCAGTGCAACTGTGGCGATCAAGAATGTTTCTTTTCTGTACCCGGTGAGTGTTGGCTCGATCGTGAGCTGTTATGCAGAGATTGTGGAGATAGGCCGCAGCTCAATGCATATCAGTATCGAGGTGTGGATTGCCAACTCCATTACTCAACACGGACAGCGCAAGGTGGCTGAAGGCCTGTTTGTGTTCGTGGCGATTGATGACCTTGGACGCACGCGGCGGATTGATGTGAAAGGCAAAAGAGATGGCATGGCCTGACAGGCTGCTGAAAAACTATCTGCTAGGCGGCCGTGCGGGGCAGGCGAATCTCTACCCGCAGACCGCCGCCCTGCGGATTACTGATCTTCAGTTGCCCGCCATGACTCTGCACAATGTTTTGTGCAATCGCCAGGCCCAACCCGACGCCACCATTATCTCGATTGCGTGAGTGTTCCAGTCGGTAGAACGGGCGCAGAATATTCTGCAACTCCGCTTCCGCAACGCCAGGCCCCTGGTCCTGAACGGCAACGACAATCATCTGGTCTTCCACAGTGCACTCGATGTTGGCGACATCACCATACTTGATCGCGTTGTCGATAATATTCTGAAAACAGCGTCTGAGTGCCGAAGGTCGACACGCCAGTAACGCTCTCTCATCGGGCGCGATGAGCGTCACCGGATAGCCCTCTTCCTTCAAGTCCTCGCAGAGACTGTCCAGTAACGCAATGACATCAGCCTCTCTGGGCCTCTCCGTTGGATCGACGCCACGGATGAAATCGAGCACTGATTCGATCATGAGGCGCATATCGGCAACTACGCGAACAAGACCTTCCCGCTCATGCTCATCCTGCAGCATTTCTGCACGCAGCTGCAGCCGAGTTGTGGCTGAGCGCAGATCATGAGAAATCGCCGCGATCATCTCAGTCTGACCATGCACAAGTCGGCGCAGGCGCGATTGCATTCTGTTGAATGCAATCGCTGCGCGCCGCACTTCCGAGGGCCCTTCTTCCGACAGTGCCTTTGCATCGATGTTCACGCCGATTTCATCGGCAGCGTGAGCGAGTTGTCCGAGCGGCGTCAACACGCGACTGATGAGAAACCAGCCGATCAGCAGACTGATCAGACCTACAAGGATGATGTAAGCGAGCGCGATATCGCTGAACAGCGAAGGGGCATCTGGCAAGGTGGCGTGAAAAATGGATCGCTCTCCGTCGGGAAAATCGATGTACACCAGCGCATCGAATCCCGAAGCAGAACTGGGTGGGCCGGATGAGCTGGGTGTATTGAGGCTTCTGACACATACAGAGGCATCAAGCCCTGGATACTCGGAGAACCAGTCCACGAGACGACCAGTAATACGATCAGAGAATTCGTTGCGCTGGCACTCGCCTTCCAACGGCGGGTCGACTTCAGGATACATTGACAAGAACTGCGTCTGGGCAGCAGTGAGTATCTGCACACGATCACCGTCGGGAAAGCTTTCTGCAAGCTCGACAATGCCGATGATACGATCCGCAAGATCAGTGGCTTCGGTCAGAATGACGGTATGATGTCGGTTGAACTCGTAGATGATGAGGCTCAGTACATGGGAGACGATAAAGATCCCGGTGAGCACCAGCAATGCCTGCGCCTTCAGCGTGGATAACAGATCACGATACCAGACGGGCGCAGCCATGATCAGACAGGCTCTACGTTGAAGGTGAAAATGTACCCCTTGCCCCAGGAGGTCTTGATGATTTCAGGCTGTTTGGCATCATCGCGCAACTTGCGGCGCAGGCGACTGATGTGCGAGTCGATGCTGCGATCAAACGGGGCGCTGCTCCTTCCCTTGGTGAGATCCAGCAACCTGTCACGGGACAGAGGAACCTGCGGGTTCTGCACGAAAGCCATCAGCAATTCCGATTCGCTGGATGACAGTGGAATCACAATGGATTCGGCATCAACCAATTCCATTTGTGCGGGACGAAATACCCAGTCACCAAATATGTAGTTGCCTTTGCTGCCACGCACTCTGCCGCGATTGGATTGCATTCTGCGCAGCACAACTTTCACTCGTGCCATCAGCTCGCGACGACCAAATGGTTTGACGACATAATCATCGGCACCAAGCTCGAGTCCTACAACGCGATCGATTTCGTCGTCCTTTGCTGTCAGCATGATAACGGGTGGCATGGAGGGGTCGGCCTGCAACATGCGGCACAGTTCAAATCCATCCTTGCCCGGCATCATGACGTCCAGGAGAATGAGATCGCTGCGCTCCTGCGCCAGACGCGCAAACATCTCGTCACCATTCGCGGCGACCCTGCACTGATAGCCTTCCGCAATGAACAGTTGATGGAGCAAATCCCTGATGTCCTTGTCATCATCCACGACGAGAACATTGACTTTAGACGTCATGCCAAATCCTCTATTTTTGCAAAAAAGTATGTAGCACCGAACATAACACAATCGCCAACAATGCAGTAGCAAAGCAGGCGTCATGCATACTTATTTGCATATTTGGCAAACTTTTACACATCTTTGGTGTGATTATTGGGCCGCTAGCTCAAGAGGAGGTTGCTATGTTGCAGACCAAATTATTGCCAGCTTCAATGTGTGTGACGGTCGCCATCGTGCTGCTGACCGGCCTGTATTTCAATGGCCGAGTCGATGCTGAGAGTGATGAAAGGCCGGCAAGTGACAGGAATCAGGAGACCTTTCTGGATCGCGCTGTGAGAACGCGTGCAGGAGAGTTGCTGAAACGTGTCGACACTGAATCCTTGCAGGAATGTTCCTGCCAGTCATGAGCAGGGGTGTGTGCTCGAATCAACAAGATGCACACTTCCTGACACAAACAGGCAAATAAACCAACCATTCGTGAATGCCGTTTCGGTAAGGCATTTTATTGAGAAATTATCGTGAAAATACAAACTTTCAGTCTAGGTATTCTGTTGGTTATATTCTGGTTGCTGAACTCTGGCCACTACACGCCAATGATTCTGTCGCTGGGTGCGGTATCCATTGCACTTGTCATCATGATCGCACGGCGTATGAAGGTGGTGGATGACGAATCTCAACCGTTGCATCTCGCGGCCAGTATCCCTGCCTACTATTTATGGCTACTCAAGGAGCTGGTGCTGTCAAACGTTGACGTGGTCACCCGCATCTGGCGTGGGGCTGGCAGTATCAGTCCGGCGATGGCGACCATTCGTATCAATCAAACCAATGATATGAACAGAGTGATCTACGCAAACTCCATTACACTGACGCCTGGCACTGTTACAACGGAAGTGAGCAGAGATTCGATCACTGTGCATGCGTTGAGCAGCAGCTCTATTGACGCACTCAACACTGGTGAGATGGAAGCGCGCATCAGACGTCTGGATAGATAATCATGTTCACCGTCGCTGCGGCAGCAGTTCTTGTAGCCATGATTCTGGCGCTGGCCCGCGCTTTTGCGGGCCCGACGCTTTACGATCGCATTTTGGCTGTCAACGTGTTTGGTACCAAGACGGTGCTGCTGATTGCCATAGTCGGATTTCTGATGGGCCGTCCGGAGTTCCTGGACATAGTCATGGTATATGCACTCATGAACTTCATCACCGTGATCGGCATTCTGCGTTTTTTTGAGTATGCCGCTGAAAGCGAATCGGCTGACGAGACAATCAAGGAACGGTGATGACAATCCTCACGACATACATAAGCTGGACCTTCCTGGTTCTGGGCGGATTCCTCTGCATATCCGGTGCGGTTGGCCTTCTGCGATTTCCTGATTTCTTCACGCGCATGCACGCCGCGAGTGTGACGGATACGCTTGCAACTGCGTTGATCATACTGGGCCTTCTATTACAGACAGATGCCTGGATGGTGCAGGTCAAGCTGGTCATGGTGTTGGTTTTCGTTCTGCTGACTAGCCCAACCGCCAGTCACGCATTGGCGAAGGCGGCGTTGCACGGCGGGCTGAAACCGCAGTTGAAAATTGCACGCGGATCGAACAAGGCAGGGCAGCAGTCGGAGGCCGAAGCATGAACATGGAAACTGTCATCAATATGGTGCTCCTGAGTTTGCTGGTCGTGACTGCGATCGCCATTGTGCGCATCAAGGATCTGTTTGCGGCAGCGATGCTTGCAGGCATCTACGGGCTTCTCTCTGCCAGCTTCTTTGTGATGATGGACGCGGTGGATGTTGCGTTCACTGAAGCATCTGTAGGCGCAGGCATTTCAACGCTGTTGATGCTGACTACGCTGGCAATGACAGGACGCTTCGAGAAGATATCCGGTAACTACCGGCCGCGTCTTGCACTGGTTCTGGTGGCATTGACTGGTGCGCTGTTGATCTACGGCACACTCGATATGCCCGCGTTTGGTACTGCTGCGGCGCCGGTGCACGAGCATGTCGCGCCGCGCTATTTGAATGATTCCTACGCTGAGATCGGCATTCCCAATGCAGTGACTTCCGTGCTCGCGAGCTATCGCGGCTTCGACACCTTTGGTGAAGTGGTAGTGATCTTCACAGCAGGTATTGGTGTGCTGGCATTGCTGATGCGTGCGGAGAAACCGACGCCGCGTACACAGACGCCCACAGCATCAATGCACGAACACATGGTATTGCGCATTGTCGCGAAGATGCTCATTCCGTTGATTCTGTTGTTCGGGCTATACGTGCAGTTTCATGGCGAGTACGGCCCAGGCGGTGGTTTTCAGGCCGGTGTGATCTTCGCTTCTGCATTCTTTCTTTACTCGATGCTTTTCGGTCTGAGCGAAGCACGCAAGGTAGTGAACCACGTTGTTGTGCAGATTCTTGCTGCGCTGGGCGTACTACTCTATGGCAGCGTGGGTATTGTGTCGCTCATGAACGGGAAAAACTTTCTGGACTATAGCGCTCTTTCAGCCGATGCCGTTCATGGACAGCATCTGGGCATACTTGCAATCGAACTTGGCGTTGGTATCACTGTCACCACGGTGATGATCATCATCTTCTTCGCGTTCTCCGGACGTAACCAGATTGAGGGGGAAAAGGACTGATGAGCGAATTTGGCCTGTTCAATTATTGGGTAGTCATGCTGTTGATGATGATCGGATTCTATATCGTCATTGCCCAAGGCAATCTTGTGAAGAAACTGATTGGTTTGACCCTTTTTCAGACTTCAGTTTTCATCATGTACATCAGCCTTGGCAAGATAGAGGGGGCCACAGCTCCCATTCTGATCGAAGGCGTAACGCTGTATTCGAATCCATTGCCTCACGTTCTGATTCTCACCGCGATTGTGGTGGGTATTGCAACGACGGCACTTGGCCTTGCGCTGGTGGTGCGCATCAAGGAAAGCTACGGCACGGTGGAGGAAGATGAGATCCACGCCAAGGACGAGTCATGCTAGCGAATCTTTCCATACATTTTCCGGTACTGCAGGTTGTGGTGCCGCTGATGGCAGCGCCTGCCTGCCTGTTGCTGCGCCAGCGCGGGTTGGCGTGGGGGTTTGCCGTGCTTGCCATGCTGGTGGCGTTTGCCATCAGTGTTGCGCTGTTGTATCAGGTGATCGCTGGCGGCGCGATCAGTTATGCGCTGGGAGGCTGGGAAGCACCCTGGGGCATCGAGTATCGTGTTGATCTGCTGAATGCGCCGCTGTTGATGCTGGTGTCCGGCATCAGCGCGATTGCCTTGCTGGCAGCGCGGACCAGCATCGAGAATGAAATTCCCGCAGATCGCCACACCATGTTCTACATTGCATGGCTGCTGTGCACTGCGGGACTGCTTGGCATTCTTTCCACCGGCGACGCTTTCAATGTGTTCGTGTTCCTGGAGATCTCGTCACTCTCTGCATACACACTGATTGCGCTGGGCAAGGATCGTCGCGCGCTGTGGGCGTCTTACCAGTATTTGATCGCGGGCACCATCGGAGCGACATTCATCCTCATCGGCATTGGGCTGATGTATGTGATGACTGGCACGCTGAACATGGCTGACCTGGCGCAGCGTTTGCCGGAAGTGTCATCGAGCAGAACGGTATTCACTGCGTTCGCATTCTTCATGGTGGGAGTGTGTCTGAAGCTTGCGCTGTTCCCACTGCATTTATGGTTACCGAATGCCTATGCGTTTGCACCCTCGGTAGTCACGGCATTTCTTGCTGCAACAGCGACCAAGGTGGCCGTGTACGTGTTGCTGCGATTCGTCTTCAGTGTATTCGGTTATGAATTTTCGTTCAGTCATCTGCCATTGCAGGAAATCCTGCTGGTGCTGGGGTTGCTTGGCATCTTTGCGGCATCGATCGTTGCCATCTATCAGACCAATCTGAAGCGTCTGCTTGCCTACTCCAGCGTCGCGCAGATTGGTTATCTGATTCTCGGCATCAGCTTTGCGAATGAAACCGGCGTGATGGCGACGCTTCTGCACATGCTCAATCACGGGCTGATGAAGGGAGCGCTGTTCCTCTCGCTTGCTGCAGTCGTGTATCGACTTGGCATCGCGCAGCTCGACCAGATGCACGGGCTGGCGTCGCGCATGCCCTGGACGATGGCGGCGTTCCTGATCGGCGGTTTGAGCCTGATCGGTGTGCCGCTGACGGTGGGTTTTGTCAGCAAGTGGTATCTGGTATCAGCGGCGCTGGAGAATGGCTGGTGGCCGGTGGCTGCGCTCATTCTCATCGGTTCGCTGCTGTCGGTGATCTACATCTGGAAGATCATCGAGGTTGCTTACTTCAAGCCCGTGTCAGCCACCACACCTGATGTGCAGGAAGCCCCGCTCGGTCTGCTGTTGCCGATGTGGATGCTGGTGCTCGCGAATCTGTACTTCGGCATCAATACTGAATTGACCGTAGGTGTGTCGCAGCTTGCGGCTGCGAGCCTGTTCGGAGGTGCGCCATGAACAATTGGTTTGCTCCCGAACTGGTGTTGCAACTGATCATGCTGATCCCCGCATTGGCAGTGGTCGGCATCTTCGCCGCAGATCGCTTCCCGAACCTGCGTGAGGGTGTATCGATCGGTGCGAGCCTGATCGTCCTGGTGCTGGTGCTGAGTCTGTATGGCAGCTTCAAGTCTGGCGGGCAGATTGCCGTTACCTGGATTGAAATGCTGCCGGGTCTTTCGATTGCGTTCCGTCTGGAAGCGCTCGGCATGTTGTTCGCTCTGGTAGCGGGCTTTCTCTGGCTGGTGACAATTGTCTATGCCATCGGTTACATGCGCAGCCATCACGAGAAGAATCAGACGCGCTTCTATGCCTGCTTCGCAGTGGCAATTGCGAGTGTGTTCGCCATCGCGTTCTCAGCGAATCTGTTCACACTGTTCATATTCTACGAGGTGTTGACGCTTTCGACTTATCCGCTGGTGACTCACGCAGGAACTGAAGAAGCAAAGCGTGGCGGCCGCACGTATCTTGGCATTCTGCTCAGCACGTCGATCCTGTTCTTTCTGTTCGCGATACTTGGCACCTTTGCCGTGGCCGGATCTCTGGAGTTCACGCCAGGTGGTGTGTTCCCGGCTGGCACTTCACCCGTGATCGCAGGGGGACTGTTGGTGTTGTTTGTGTTCGGTGTCGGCAAGGCAGCGATCATGCCGTTTCATCGCTGGCTGCCTGCCGCGATGGTGGCGCCTACGCCGGTGAGTGCGTTGCTGCATGCGGTGGCAGTGGTAAAGGCGGGGGTGTTCACGCTGCTCAAGCTGGGTGCGTTCATCTTCGGATTGGACTTCCTCAGCGTGTTGCCCACCACACAGTGGCTGCTGTATCTCGCAGGTGCCTCCGTGTTGATCGCGTCACTGATCGCGATGCGCCAAGACAATTTGAAGAAGCGGTTGGCCTACTCCACCGTGAGTCAGCTCAGCTACATCACTGCTGGCATGTTGCTGGCGTCGGAAGCGGGATTGCTCGGTGGTGCAATGCATATCGCCATGCATGCGTTCGGCAAGATCACGCTGTTCTTCTGTGCCGGTGCGATTCTTGTCACGCTGCACAAGACCCGCGTGAGTGAGCTGCGCGGCATTGGCTGGCAGATGCCAGTGACGATGATCGCATTCCTGATCGGCACCCTCAGCATCATTGGTTTACCGCCCGGTGGTGGCACGTGGAGCAAGTGGTACTTGTTGACCGGCGCACTGGATTCCGGTCAGCTCGTCATCATGGGTGTGTTGATGCTCAGCTCATTGCTGAACATCGCTTACCTGATGCCGATTCCGATCATGGCGTTCTTCCCCGTTCCTGTTGATGGAGAGAACAGGCCGAAGTTGCACGAAGCGCCGCTGCCTTCCCTGCTGGCGATATCGGTCACCGCCTTGATGTGTGTCGTGCTGTTCGTCTATCCGCAGCCACTGTACGAACTTGCTTCGGCCATTCTGGAGTAATCGGAGAATCATGATGAATTCGGAAAAAACCTATTTCTTCGACAAGCCCGCCAATGTCAAACGTCTGATGAACGTGTTTTACGCATGCTGCGCGATTCTGGTCGTATTGGATTTTGTGATCAACCGCTACACGTATCACTCGTGGGAAAACCTGTGGGCGTTCTATCCGATGTATGGTTTCGTCGGCTGTGTAGTACTGGTGGTGATCGCCAAATGGATGCGCACGTTCCTGATGCGTGACGAAGACTATTACGACCGCGAAGAGCAGCGTCGCCTTGATGAGTCCGTCAGTAACAGCATGACAGGCGAGGAGGATCATCATGTGGGCCACTGAGCTGCCTCCCTTCGTGCCGTTCTTCATCGCGGCAGTACTCGCGCTGTTGACGCGCGGCAATGTGCGCAATGCGATCATGCTGATTGCGCCGGTGCTTGGCGGATTGCATCTGCTGACTGTGCCCGAAGGCGCGCACTTGCAGCTGGCGTTTCTGGGCTATGAACTGGTGCCGTATCGCGTCGACAAACTCAGCCTGATTTTCGGCTTCGCCTTTCACATTGCCGCGTTCATCGCGATTCTGTATGCGCTGCATGTGCGCGACACTGTGCAGCAACTCGCCGGTCTTCTTTACGCGGGCAGCGCACTTGGCGCGGTGTTCGCAGGAGACCTGCTGACGCTGTTCGTGTTCTGGGAATTGCTCGCACTGACCTCGGTGTTTCTCGTCTGGGCAAGGCGCACGACGCGCTCCTATTATGCGGGGCTTCGTTACCTGATCATTCAGGTGCTCTCCGGGGTTGTGCTGCTGGTCGGCATTCTGTTTCACGCTTCTGCAACCGGGTCTCTGGATTTTGCACAGATCGGCACTGGCAGCGTGGCTGGTTGGCTGATCCTGTTCGCGTTTGGTGTGAAGTGTGCGTTTCCCTTTCTGCACAACTGGCTCACCGATGCATATCCGGAAGCAACTCCAACCGGCACCGTATTTCTCAGCGCATTTACCACCAAGGTCGCCGTGTACTGTCTGGCGCGCGCTTATCCTGGAACGGAGCTGCTGGTTTATGTCGGCGCCACGATGGCCTGTTTTCCTATCTTCTTTGCAGTGATCGAGAATGATCTGCGCCGCGTGCTCGCCTACAGCCTCATCAACCAGGTCGGCTTCATGGTGGTGGGAATTGGCATCGGCACCGCGCTGTCCATCAACGGAGCCGTGTCGCACGCTTTCAACGACATCATCTTCAAGGGGTTGCTGTTCATGTCGATGGGCGCGGTGCTGCACATGACCGGGCGCATCAATGGCTCTGATCTCGGCGGACTCTACAAGACCATGCCGCGCACGACGATCTTCTGCATCATTGGCGCGGCGTCGATCTCGGCGTTCCCGCTGTTCAGCGGTTTCGTCAGCAAGTCGATGGTGATGAGTGCCGCGATCGAGGAAGGCTATGACTGGATCTGGTTGATGCTGTTGTTCGCATCGGCGGGCGTGTTCCACCACGCGGGCATCAAGATTCCGTATTTCGCATTCTTCGCCCACGACTCCGGCATCCGCGTGTCCGACCCGCCACTGAACATGCAGCTGGCGATGTTCATCGCCGCCGTGCTGTGCGTAACCATTGGTGTGTACCCTTCAGTGCTCTATGGTCTGTTGCCGTACGACACCGGCTACAGTCCTTACGACGCGACACACGTGCTGGCGCAGACACAGCTGTTGTTCTTCTCCGCGCTCGCATTCGTGTGGCTCAACCTGCGGGGCATGTATCCGCCCGAGCTGCGCTCGACAAACCTTGATGTGGAGTGGGTGTATCGTCGCCTTTGCCCGACGCTGTTGCGCGGCGTATTCGCGCGCATGGGCAGCATCGGTGCGCTCAACTCTGCGTTCGTGGACAGGATCGCGTTGCTTTCGCCAGTGCTGGCCAGACAACTGGGACCGCAGGGCTTTCTCGCCAGTACGCATCCGGTTGGCAGCATGGTGAAGTGGGTGACCATTCTGCTGGCGGTGTATCTGATACTGAGTTTTGTCTGAGTGCCGTGCTACACTCCTTGCCAATCTACCGGCCCCATGCAGTCTGCGTTCGCGCGCAATGGGGCCGTACACGCAACTGGAGAAAACATCATGAGCATCGAGATTGGCACGATTGGCAGGGCAGAATTGAAGGTGCTTGATCAACACCTGGCCTCGGCATTGAATCAGGAGGAAGGCGACGGGTTTCCCGAGGTCTTCGCCACCGCAAGCATGATTGCCCTGATGGAGTTGGCCTCCTCGCGCGCGCTTCACCCGCTTCTGACAGAAGGGGAGATCTCAGTGGGAGTGACCGTCGATGTCACGCATTTCGCACCGACGGCACGGGGCGTCACTGTCACGGCAGAAGGATTCTTCAAAGGCATGGAAGGAAGGTACTACGTCTTCGATGTTGTGGCACGTGACCCTTCAGGCGAGATCGGCCGTGGCCTGCACAAGCGCGTAATTGTGTCCCGCGAGCGTCTGCTGGCCAGCGCCGCAAAGCGCAGCGTTCAGGCCTGAGCCCAGTTTAATTTCTGCCGAACTGTTCCCTGAACTGCCCAGGCGACAGCTGCATCAATCTGCGAAAGTGGTGCCGCATCGTCATCGCGTTGTCGAAGCCGCATTTGCCAGCAATCACGTCCATGGGGTGATTGCTGGACTCCAACAAACCCCGCGCCATCTGCAGACGCTGCCGTGTGAGCCAGTCCTTGGGCGTCATCCCCAGTGAGGCGCGGAAGCGCCGATCGAACGTGCGCCGTGCCATGCGGGCACGCTCGGCGAGCTGGTCGATGTCGATTGGCTTGTCCAGATTGGCAATGGCCCAATCCAGCGCTGCTGCAAATTGATTCGGCTTCTCGATGATGGGTGTCTCCACGAACTGTGCCTGCCCGCCGCTGCGGTGCGCAGCAATCACCAGACGTCTTGCCACCTGATTCGCTACCTCGTAACCGAAGTCTCCCCGGATCACCTCAATGCCCAGATCAATTCCCGCCGCGCTGCCGGCCGAGCAACCGATGCGTCCGTCGTAGACATAGAGCACATCTTCCACGTAGGACACACGCGGATAGCGTGCCTTGAACTTCTCCGCGTAGCGCCAGTGAGTAGTGGCCTGCAGTCCGTCGAGCAGGCCGATTTCGGCCAGCAGGAATGAGCCCGAACAGAACGACAGCAAGCGGCCGCCCCGTGCGCGCAGGTTGACCACCTCGCGCTGCAACACCTCCGGCACCTCCGGCTGCGAAGACGACCAGCTCGGAATCACCAGCATGTCGTAATCATCCAGTGAGGTAACGACCCTGGGCAGAATCTGCATGCCGCCGGTGACGGTCAGCGGACCTGATTCGAAGCTGATGACCTCTGTCTGGTACCAGTTGTCAAACTCCGGCCGTGGCAGGGCGAACAGCTCCACGGCGCAGCCCAGCTCGAAGAAAGCGGTGTAGTTGTAGCTGAGAATGGCAACACGGGTCATGGGGTAATGTCCTGAAGTGCGGGTGATGGCAGTTGGTTGAAAGCGGATGGCTTGATCTTGACGCAATCTGTCTTTCCAGCCAATTACCGGCGAGATTGTTCCCTGCAATACTGCTTCCTGTCAATTCACTAACCGATTCACAAGGAGCCATACCATGTCATCCGCCGTATCCAGACCTCAGGCCGCCAGCAACGCCGAAGCGCTCGCCCACTTCGAGAACCTGCTGCGTTTTGAAACCGACTGCTGGGATGTTCACCATGCCCTCACCAACGACCGCCAGGACTTCGTATTGCTCGATGTGCGCGGCGAAGAGGCCTTCAACAAGGCCCACGTTGCTGGTGCCGTGAACATTCCCCATGCGCGATTGTCGATGGAGACACTGGCGCAGTATCCGGATGACACGCTGTTTGTCGTTTACTGCGCCGGGCCGCACTGCAACGCGACCGAGAAGGCCGCGATCAGACTGGCGAAACTGAATCGCCCGGTCAAGAAAATGATCGGCGGTGTCTGTGGCTGGCTGGACGAAGGTTTCACGCTGACCGACTCCACGGAGTTCGCGCAGTGAAAGGCGAGCTGAGTATCCGTTCCGCGCAGCCAGAAGATGTTGGTCAACTGCTGGTGTTCATGCGGGCGTTGGCCGAGTTCGAGGGCTACATCACTGACTTCAAGGTGAGCGAGAGTGAGCTGCGGCGCCGCTGCTTCGTCAATCAGGACTTTCACGTACTGGTGGCAGAAATGGGTGACGAGCTGATCGGGATGCTCGTGTACTACACGCAGCCATTCACCTACGACCTTGCGCCGTGGTTCGTCATCAAGGAGCTGTTCGTGCATGAAACAGCACGCGGTCTGGGCGCGGGACGAAGACTCATGAAGGAGGCGGCGCTGCGTTGTGTGGAGGAGGGTGGCAGTCGCTTGCGATGGGAGGTGCTGGTGGACAATCCCGCCGCCAGGAGCTTCTACAGCTCACTGGGCGCTCAGGCAGATACACAGTGGCAGACGTGGCACCTGTCTCGCAGCAGGCTGGTCAACTTTGCGCATGCGGGGGACTGATCAAGTCAATCAGCGAAACCAACCCATCTGCTCTGTCGTCACCAACAACAGTCCTGAGCGGCTCCAGATGCGTCCCTGCGCGCCGACTGTGGAAGACTGCGCGCGTGTGCCATAGGCTTCGATCAGCACGTAGTCGTCACCGAGCGAGCTGACTTCCTCGTCGGTGCCATGAAAATAGATCGACATGGTGATCGTCGAGTAAGGAGAGGGTTCGGCCCGCATGCTCCAGGTCTTCGGTGGATAGTTGTCAGCGAGGTAGGCGAGCTGCAGATAGTCGAGTGATCTGCCCGATATTTCCCGCACCCATGCCACGCTGCGAGTGTCGGATTGATTGAACGGAGTGCTGCCGATAGCAGGGCGCACCAGACTGCGCTCTCCAAAGGTGCCAGGTGGATGCATTTTTGGAAGTGCATCGGGCGGGGGCACCTCTGGCATCGAGACATCGAGAAAAGTGAAGCTGTCGCGACGTCTGGCCAACACGGCCGTCGCTGTGGCAGCTGGTCCTGGCACACCCTCCACTTCCACTTCGGCGTGCCACACAGACAGAGAGCGGCTGCTGTTGACGTTGCGAGTTCTCACTGTGAGCACACTGCCCGGTGTAATCGCATGCAGATAATGTATGGTCAATGCCGAGACGCTGCCTGCTTCCACTGCATCCTTCATGATGGCGTGCAGCAGCAGTGTCGCCGTCCAGCCCCCATACATCCCTGAGGTTGCCACGCGGCGATGATCGGCATGTCCGCGCCAGGCATTGGGGCTGTGAGCGTGCAGTTGAATTGATTCTTCAAATTCATTCATCTTGAAATCTCTTCCTGAATTTGCCTAAGCATCATCGCCAACTTTTCCGCGCAATTCCTTGATTCTGCCGTGCAGGACTTTCTTCTCCACGCGCTTTCTCTGTGAGGATTTGGTTGGCTTTGTCGGAGTTCTCGCTTTCTTCACCACACTGGCTTCGCGAATCATGTCCTGCAGACGCCGCAGCGCCGCCTCGCGATTCTGCTCCTGCGTTCGGTGCTGCTGTGCCTTGATGACGACCACGCCATCGCGCGTGATGCGACTGTCGCGCAGATTGAGCAGGCGGTGTTTGTAGAAGTAGGGTAGAGACGAGGCCTTGATGTCGAAGCGCAAGTGAATCGCGGACGACACCTTGTTGACGTTCTGACCACCCGCGCCCTGGGCACGAATGGCGGTCAGTTCGATTTCATCGTCGGGGATGGCAACGTTCAGCGAAATTTCCAGCATGATTCTCTGCCTTTTCTGAGCCCTTTAGTCTCGCAACAGTCGCAGCGGATTGGTTTCGTCGAGGCGTGTCCAGCTGCCGGTAATTTCTCCGCCGCTCAGAGCACCTTCAAAGCGTGCATCGATCGCGTTGATCTGAAAACGCAGACTTTGTCCTTCCAGGGTCATGCTGCTGACGGGCATGTTGTTCAGGCCGACGCTGGCGACATCCAGGAAAGCACCAAAGGCACCGTTGCCATCACTGGAAAATCTGAATACCAGATCAGCACCCGTCACATTGCCGCGCCAGGTACCCAGCAGATAACGCTGATCCTCAATGGACAGATCGGGATTTGGCACAAAGGGGCCACGTGTCAGATTCAGCCCTGTTTGCTGGCCTCTCTGCTGCCACTGTCCGGCGATGCCATTTTCGGCAATGGTGCCGGTAAACGTTCCACCAATCACGGCGACTGACACTATCAAATCATCACCATTCATTTGCGCCAGTGTCACTGGCATATTGTTGGCGCCTTGATCAGGAGTATCGATAAAGGCAGCGACGCGACCACTCGGCGTGCGCTCAAAACGGAACACCATGGTGAGGGCGCCGATCTGTCCGTGCCACGGACCCTCCAGACGCGCGAATTGTTCATCCGACAATGGCAGCCCGGGGGCTTCATATTCCCCACGTGTCAGACTCAACTCCAGCGAGCGAGTCGCCTGCACCCAGTCACCATTAAGAGCGTCACCATCCAGAGTGCCGATGAATTCCATGCGTGCGCGATTGACTGCGAGAGTCAGCGTATTGTTATCCATCCCCATTCGATCGACAGGAATACTCGGAGCCCCTTCGTCCGGGCTGTCCATGAAGGCCACGAATCCGCCCTGTGCGTCACGCTCGAAGCGGAACACCACAGTGACCTGCAGATCGCTGTCGGGATCAGGCCGCAACCTGCCCACCCATGAGCCGAGCAGACGCGCCTTGTCGGAGTCTGTGAGTACAGGCTCCTTGTAAGGTCGCAGCGTGAGGGCAATGCTGGAGCCCGGTTGCGACCAGGTGCCTTCGACAACCCCATCAGTGAGACGGCCCGCATAGGAGCCACTGAGTGCGCTGACCCCAAGACTGAGGCCACCCTGCTCGAAACTCACATCCTCCACCGGCAGATCCTGCAGACCGGGTTGATCGGGTGCGCTCAATGTTGCGGTCAACACGCCATCGGTGCCGCGCACGAAATTGAACTGCACGCCAACACCCTGGCCGGGAGCGATCTCCAGCATGCCTTCCCAGATGCCGGTCAGATCGTCCTGGGCAAGGACACTCTGTGCCATCAGCACGAATACGACCGTGGCCATGACGCGGCTGGCTGCCTTCTGTATCCATCTCATGTGAGTCTCTCTCATTGGTGATCTATTTCCTGTAAACACTGCTGCGGTGACCCACCTTGACGACGCACACCACCAAATCCGTATCCCTTGTCTCATAGACGATGCGGTACTTGCCCTGGCGCAAACGGTACTTCTCCTGCCCCGACAGTTTCTCACAATCGCCCGGTCGCGGGTTGTGTTGAAGCGCGTCGATGCAATGCAGAATCCGCGCAACATCCCGGTTGGGGATTGTGCGCATGTCCCGTGCGACCGACTTTCTGAAGATCAACTCATAACTTGCCATTGGCTTTGAGGTCATTCAGCAGGGTTTCATAGCTGATCGTTGGCTCTGCCACGCGTTGCTCAAAGGCGGCGAGGTCTTCCTGATCTTCAGCCAGCGAGGCGCGCACAGCGTCGTTCACGAGTTCGGACACAGAGCGATTCGAATGGGCAGCCTTCAGACGCAACGCTACATGGAGTGCGGCATCGAAGTAGATGGTCGAGCGTTTGGGCTGATCACTCATGAGAACTCTCCTTCATTCATTATGCCTCCGGAGCCTAGCGTCATGACGTCATGACGTCAAGGCGTCATGACGGTAATGAAAGTTTTTCCTCCGGGGCCTGTCATTGACTGACACACAACAAGAACAGGAGCCGCCCCATGAAGCCAGTGGACACCGATGGTCTGCGTCTGCCCATCAAGATCGACAGCACTTCCAACGGGGAATACGAGCCCATCCCCATCTCCCGAGCCAATGCGGCAGCGAATAATCTTGCCCTGGAGCAGGCCACACTGAATGCCCGCCGCACGGCGCAAACCCGCCGCCAGTTTCTGGTGTCAAGCTGCGGTGCTGCCACCACTCTGCTCGCCATGAATGAAGTGAACGCGCTGGCCAACAAGACCGGCGGCTTCTTCGCTGTCTCCCCCGATAGTGCTCTCGACCGTTTCGCTGCCGCCGAGCAGATCGACGGCGACGAATTCATCTTCGACGTGCAGGGACATTACGTGAACCCCAACGGCGACTGGCTCAGTCAGTTGCCCGAATCTGCCCGACCCTATGCGTCGATGGAGAAGGCGAGCTGCGAGGCTGCTGCCGGTGATGACGCCCGTGCCTATCTCAACTGTCTCTCTGCCGACGAGTTCATCAAGGACATCTTTCTGGACAGCGACACGGACATCATGGTGCTCTCCTTCGTGCCGTCTACTCGCGAGACCGAACCGGTCACCATCGAGGACGCGGACAACACGCGCCGCATCGTCAGCGAGCTGCAGGGCAGCAAGCGACTGATGATCCACGGCCGCGTGAACCCCAATCAGGAAGGTGACCTGGAGGCCATGGACGAGCTGGCGGCAAACTGGGATATCAGCGCCTTCAAGACCTACACCCAATTCGGTCCTGGGGGCGTCGGGTTCTTCCTGCACGACGCGCCCGGCATTGCCATGATCGAACGTGCGCAGCGCCTGGGAGTCCGCAATATCTGCGTCCACAAGGGTCTGCCATTCGGACCGCGCTCGTACGAGCACAGCCAGTGTTCCGATGTCGGCATCGTGGCGAAGATGTTTCCCGACATGAACTTCCTGATCTATCACTCCGGCTTTGTCGCCAACGTGGCCGAGCAGCCATTCGCAGAGGGCGAGGGCAGGGATGGGATCGACACGCTGATCCAGTCGCTGATCGACAATGAGGTCAGCACCAACTCCAACGTGTACGCAGAGTTGGGCAGCACCTGGCGCTTCCTGATGCGCGATCCGGACAATGCTGCGCATGCGCTTGGCAAACTGTTCCGCTACGTGGGTGAGGACAATGTTATCTGGGGGACGGACTCGATCTGGTACGGCTCACCGCAGGATCAGATTCAGGCGTTTCGTACTTTCCAGATTTCGCAGGAATTCCGTGAGCGGTATGGCTATCCCGAGATTACTTCCACGCTGAGGCGCAAGGTGTTCGGGCTGAATGCAGCGGTGCCATATGGCATCACTGAGGAGGAGATCCGGACTTATACCAGCACGGATTCGCTGGCCCGTCACAAGGAGAATTACCGCAATGATCCCCAGCCGCACTACCTGACATTCGGGCCGAAGAATCGCAGGGAGTTTCTCAACTTTTTGAAGTGGAGCTGAGGGCGTCGTATAGCGGGCCGAAGCGTTCGATACTTTCTTCGTGATGGCGCTTGACGAATTCCTTGCTGGAGGCGGTCAGAAAGCAACGTTCGTATTCCGCGAAGGACATGATGACGGCGGCATCTTGACCGTTGTACTGGATCAATACAGGACCGCTGGCAATATCTTCAAGCAATTCACCAAAATGATTTTTGGCGTCAGTGGCCTGCATGGTCTTCATGGGAGTTCTCCTCAAGTACCAACTTACCGGAGTCGGTCACGTTAGAATTACCTGTATCAGCTGACTTCGTCAATTCTCCCATCGGCGCAGGTGAACACCCGGTTCGCAATCGCCAACGGCGCCTTGCGATGCGTGATGAAGATTACAGTGGTCTTCATGGCAACTATCTCGTCCAGAATGGCAGCTTCGGTCTCCGGATCAAGATTCGCGGTGGCCTCGTCAAGAAAGAGTATGCGTGGAGTTTTGTAGAACGCCCTTGCCAGCAGAATCCTCTGGCCCTGCCCCGACGACATGATGGAGCCCATATCTCCAATCATGCTGTTGTAGCCCATTGGCAGTGTCTGAATGAACTGATCGATGCGGGCCATGTGTCCGGCGCGCTGCAGTCGTGCGTGATCGACCTCCTCATCGAACAGCGTGATGTTGTCCATGATCGTGCCGGACAACAGTTGGTCGGTCTGCAGTATGCCAGCGCAGGCACTGCGGTATTGCCGCATGCCGAACTGCTGCACATCCTGGCTGTCCACCTTTAGTGTGCCCGAGCTCGGCCGGAACAGCCCTGCCATGATTTTCATCAGCGTGGATTTTCCCGAACCCGACGGTCCGACAATGGCAATGATCTCGCCAGCGGCAATATCGAGATCGATGCTCTGCAAAACTGGCGTGGTAGTGCCCGGATAGGTGTAAGACACATTCTCCAACGTGAGAGCGCCCTGCACGGGTTGGCGCAGCTTGGGCAGATACAAGTTGTCGAATTCGCGCTCAGTGCAGGTGATATCGGAGACACGTTCGAGTTGCAGTTTCACCAGTCTGATCTGCACAATCTTTTCTATGAAGGAACGGATAGAAGATGAGAAGTTGCCCTTGAGTGCAACGAAAGCAGTGAGAAAACCGAGAGTGATCTGTCCTTCCAGAACCAGCATCGCCGCCAGATAAACGACCAGCACATTCTCCAGTGCGAACAGCAAGCCGTAGACGGCATCTATATTGATCGTGAAGCGGGTCAGTACCACATTGGTGTTGATCTGATCGGCATAGTAGTTACGCCAAAGCATGATCCTCGGCAGTTCGCGGCAGTAGAACTTGATGATCTCGATGGTACGCATGTTCTCCATGAGGTTGGTGCTGGTCACTGCGTCCGCGACAATCTTCTGCTCTTGCAACACCTGAATCTTCGGAATCAACGCAATCTTGAAGACAGTGACGATGGTGACAAACACGAGCACCACTGACGCCAGCATGACGTTGAAGTAGAACATCACGGCCAGCGTCAGCAGCGCGAAGAGACCATCGAGCACAACGGTGATCAAATCCTCCGTGATGATGCGGCGAATCTCGCGAATGGAACCGAAGCGTGATACCAGATCGCCGACATGTCGCCTCTCGAAGTACTCCACCGGCAGGCTGATCAGATGATGAAAGACATTGCTCACCATCTGAAAACCCAACTGGTTGGAGAAATAGAGCTGAACCTGGGCGCGCGCGTAAGTCATTGCGACTGTAGTCATTCCGAGCATGAAAAACCCTATGGCCAGCACGGTCAGAAAATCACGATCCTGCTTTGCCAGCCCTTCATCGATAACCAGTTGCATATAGAACGCGCTGCCGATCGACGCGAGTTGCAACAACAGCGACAGGAGAAACAGTTGGGTCACTGCGGTATGGAAGCCGGGATAGCGCTCGAACAGGTCGATTAATCTGGATCGCATCAGTTGAGTTTGCGATTTGAACGCAACTCCTGGCGAGAACTCGACTGCAATGCCGGTGAAGTGACGACTCACCTCAGCCATGCTGTAGCGCCGCTCGCCCACTGCAGGGTCGTGAATCACGATGGCAGATGCCGTGACCTTTTTCACAACGACGAAGTGTGTCATGTCCCAGTGCAGTACGGCGGGCAATTGCAGACTTTGCAAGTCCTGCAGTTCCACTTTCAAAGGACGGGTGTTCAGATCAAGCGCAGTGGCGATGTTGAGAATGTCGCTGAGACTGGCTCCTCGTGCAGAGATCGGATACTCACGACGCAGGGTGTTGAGATCAATGCGCCGCCCGAACCAACTCGACACCATGGCGATACAAGCCAGTCCGCATTCTGCACGTTCTGATTGCAGAATGGTTGGCAGTGAATGCCGGGGTCGAAAGAGAGCATCAATCATAACTTTCGACCCAGACTGCTCAGAGGAGCGATCAACCGCTCAAGAAGGCTGTTGCTGCCGGTAACGATCTCGGCGGTGAAATGCATGCCGGGTCGAAGTCGTATCCCGGTGCCAACACCCTGCTGTGCAATCTGTGCGTGGACGAGGTACACCGGCTCGTTCAATTCCAGGGGAATCAGAAACTCCCGGGGATCCATGGTGGTCGTCGAGACGCTGACAATCGTTGCCGCAAACGTACCGTGAGTTTGATAAGGGTAAGCATCGTAGGAAAGCAGGATATCCTGACCGATTGCCACCTCACCTACCGAGCGTGACGGCAGATACAGTCGTGCCTCCAGAACATGGTTCACTGGCACAAGAGTGGCGAAGGGGATGCGTGGATCAGCAGTATCGCCGACGCGGGAAATGACATTGGCAAGAGTGCCCTCTGCAGGCGCCGTGATGGCGAACAACCCCTGCAAGCTCAGTTCGTCGCGATGGGCACGTAGCTGCGAGATGCCATTCTGGATTCCCAGCAGTTCGTCCCTCAACGTCAATGGTTGCATCGAAAGTTGCTGGTTGGCCTCCTCCAGAGCGAGCTTCCTGCCTTCCATGTTCAATCGCGCGCCCTTGCTCATCTGCAGAAGAGAGTACCAGGCAGATGCGGTCTGATTGTGTTCGCGGCTTGAGATGGAATTGCGATCCAACAGAATCAAACTGCTTCTGTACTCCTCCTCCGCGATGTCGAGACGCTTCAGGACAACCTCATACTCTTCCTGCATCAGCATCAATTCTCTGCCAAGCCCGGCAATGCGCGCGAGAGTTTGTTCTTCGGCGATCAACGCGCGCTCCTTCAAAGCGATCATCCTCTCCTGCAGTTGTGAGATCTGCTGGTCTGTGTGTTCCAGCAGGACGAGACTGGACTGCCTTCCACCTGCGTCATGTCGGGGGTGGAGCACGGTAGCGAGAATGTCGCCTCTGTGCACGTGCTGCCCTTCATTGCCGTGAATCTCTCTGAAGATTCCCGGACTGTCGCTGTAGACCTTGATCTCTCCCTCGACAGGAGTCAGATGCCCTCTGACAAGCTCCGTCTGCTTCACCCTGGCCAGTGCGGCGAAGACAACGAACGCAAGGAATATCAGAGTGACGCCAATCACCGCGATGCGCACGGAGATTGGTTGGTGGAAAATGTGATGGCCATGTCGCGAATCCGTGCAGGCGCTCACTGCCTCCCGGCGAAACAATTCATGACTCATTCGAACCTCCCTTGCAGTGATAGATCATCGCGTTGCGGTGAGTCCGCCGAACGCTCGAAGTAGCCTGGGAGGGAGTTGAGGTACTTCCATTGCTCTGGCGTACGGCAGATCCACTTTTCAGCCAGAGTCACGAGTTGTTGCGTGATCCTGGATGTAGCGTCCATCAGAGACTCTGCAGATAACAGGCGAGTATCGATGACGGTCTCCAACTCGATGTGATTGCAACCGTTCCTTTCAAAGGTAACGAAGGGGAGTATGGGTGCCTTGCCCATGATCGCGAGCTGGGCTGGTCCCTTCACGAAGCGCGCTTGATGACCGAAAAAACGGGCAGCGACGGTTTCACCAAATTCATCTCTCAGATCGAAGAGAATTGCCAAAGTGTGATCGCCCTTGCGCAGCGCACCAACTATGCTGATCGGGTTGTATTGACCATGACGCAAGACCTTGTGATCGAGCCGCTCGCCAACGCGGTAGTCCTTCTCCCTGTCGGTTTCCTGTTCCCGTCTCAGCGAGATCGCGCCACGCCGGGGATTGGCAAGCGCGGCGATACACCTGAACGCGCCAAGAAAGTCTCCCATGTGAATCGTAACCAGGACGCGTGATCCCGGCTGCGCGGCGATGTACGCAATGTAGTCCTCCTTCTCCGGCCACACGAAGGACTCCAGATACTGTTGACTGCCGGGCAATCCGTGCAGATGAAGATGACGCTTGGCGAAGTTGTATTCGCTGTGGAAACGAAACTCTCTCAGTATTGCCCGTGCAACCTGTTCAGGCTCATGAAGGAGAAGAGCGAGAAATCTTGTCTGCAGTACCTCCACCGCCTGCATCGATGGCAGGCGTCTCTCAAGCGCAATGCGCAGTCGCAGAAATGCACGCAACACAGCCTTTCTTGTGCTCAATGGATAGCAGGAGACAAGGTTCTTTCTGGAAAAACTCTGCAATGCCAACAGAAACCGCTCAGTGATCGTGCAGCGAATCAGATGGCTCTCCTTCGAGTCAGTGCTGAAGGTTCCCGTCAGAGCATTGTGGAGCAGAAGTCCGTAGCGCAGCACTGAGGCACATTCCTGTTCTCCATATTCGGTTCTGACGAGCTCTACTCGAAAGCCCAGTTCCGTGTGCACGATTCGCACTCCCGGATCAAGCGCAGGTAACTGCTGCCGCACGGATCGGGTGACGGATTCAACACGCAACGCCAGCAGTCCTTCTATCGCGGAACAACAGAATTCCATGGACCTGAAA
The DNA here is from genome assembly GCA_030682575.1 of Gammaproteobacteria bacterium. Lineage (GTDB taxonomy): Bacteria > Pseudomonadota > Gammaproteobacteria > Pseudomonadales > Pseudohongiellaceae > UBA5078. The sequence continues at coordinate 78,983 of JAUXNX010000003.1, read as the reverse complement.
TACTCGCCATACTGCAGACAGAGACCGGCATTCATCATCATCTGCCTGACGGTGGGTGGGGCTATCAACGAGAGTTGTGCGGGAGTTGGCCATGAGGGCCACTCCAGCTGTGCGTCCGGCACGCCAGTGAGTGCGCTGTTGTCCATATGGCTGTCCTCACACTGTTCCTGCATGCCGTGTCGCACACGCCTGCTGGATCATGTCGACAAGATCTCCTACGGTGTTCAGTTCCGCCATCAGTTCCTCGTCTGCCACGACCGCGAAGCGAGTTTCCAGAGCAAAGATTATTTCCACCAGTTTCAATGAGTCCAGGCCCAGCGCTCCCAGGTGTGAGCTGAGCACAGGTTCAATTTCATCCTGACCCGCCTCGCGCAGCAGGGCCATGACGGCAACCCTGATCTCATCTGATTTCATGTCGATCTCATTTTGATGCATGCAACAACTCCCTGTCCGCCTGAGCGAATTCCCTCTCGTTGATCAATGTCTGTCTGGATTGAAGAAAGTGGTCCCTGCAAATTGCTCGCTGCAGTTTGCCGCTGGTAGTCAGGGGCAGACTCCGTTTGGGGACTATATGTACGAACTCCGGCACGATGCCGAGCGCATCACATACCAACGCACGTGCATCCTCTGGCACGGTGGTCAACAGGGACTCGCAGGTCGACCCATCGTGCTCAAGCAGCAGCACCAGGGCATCTTCTTCGTTGCCAGCGATTGCAAATGCCGCACACCGTTTGATTCCCCGTTCAATCAGCGCGCTTTCTACACGCTCCTCAATGTCTTCGGCATGGAAGGAGCGGCCACGGCGCTTGATGAGGTTCTTTAGACGACCAACAAAATACAGTGCGTTGTCTCTGATAAAACCGATGTCACTTGTTCGCATGTAACCGGTTATGCCATTCAGGTTCTGATGAAAAATCTCTCGTGTCGCTTTCGGATCACGAAAGTAGCCTGGTGAAACAGATGAGGACTTGATCCAGACTTCGCCGGTTTCACCTTCGGGCAATCGGTCCAGAGTTGCAGGATCGACGATGGCAATGCTGTCGTTGTCCGTGACTGCTCCCACTGCGGGGTAAGGTCCGTCCTGCGGAGAGGAAAGCTCGTGCTGGCCACATACAAACAGTGTTGATTCCGCCATTCCATAACAGGGAAAGAATGCGCTCTCGTTGAAAGACGCTTTTCTGAACACACGTGCGAATCGCTTCAGCACAGCCGACACGATTCTTTCGGATCCACAGTAAGCCAGACGCCAACTGCTCAGATCCAGGTTGTTCTCGATGTCTGGCGAATGGTTTCTTTCGGCACACAGGGCATATGCGAAATTCGGCGCACCACTGATCGTGCCTCTGTAGCGGGAGATCGCGCTCAGCCAGCGTTGCGGATCGCCGAGAAAATCCGCTGGTGAAAGAAAATAATTGGGCATTCCGGCGTAAAGGGGCTGGATGATATGCCCGATCAACCCCATGTCGTGATGGAAGGGCAGCCAGGACACACAGACTTCCTGCGCGGAACAACCAAAACTGTGCTTGATGCTCGCGGAATTATGCAGAACATTTTCGTGTGTCACGATGACTCCGCGGGGACGTGACGTGGAGCCTGAGGTGTACTGAATGAAGGCAATGTCGTGGAGCTGGACATCCGGACGTTGCCACCTCTGCACATCGCAGGGCAGCTCCGAAGTATCCGTACACATGACTTGTACTTTACTGGCAACCAGCAGCGTTTCCGGAATCATCTTCTTCGTCCTGGAGAGCGTAAGGACAGTGTCTGCGCCGCTGATCACCACGGTATGGAAAACGCTGGACCATTCCTGACCACGCGGTCTGGTAAGAGGCATCGGCCATGCGCCTGCGAGGATGGCGGCCAGAAATGCGACGATAAAATCCGGGCCGTGCGGATAGAGCAATGCCACAGGCGACTTCTGCAGTCCGCGTTGCTGCAGCGCGGCAGCAATGACAATTGCCCGTTCGTACACATTCACATATGTCAGGTTCGCCACACTGGAGATATCCTTGTTCAGAAAGGTATACAGTGTGCTGTCGGAGTAACGGGTGACTTGCGTTTCGAGAAGGGATATCAGGTCCCGGTCCCTGGTTGGCATGGCGACACATCCTTGTATCTATCCTTGGTCTGATTCAATTTAGACCAACAACTGGAAAACGACAAGGAAGCACATGGCAGAGTTCCAGTTGCTGTCTATACTGGAGTCATCAGTAAGCTATCCAGGGAACGGATGATGATCAAGGATATGAGGAACAACCGAATACCAAGTGAAAGTTCAGTGCAGCAGCGCAGTGATTTTTCGACAAAGATACATGGAAGCATTTTGTGGAAATATGAAGAAGAGCCTGGTCGCATACACAGTCTCTACGAACTCGCCAAAGCCAGAATGTGGAATGCTCGTAGTGACGTACCCTGGCAGGATTCCAATCACAATCACCCATTTCCGACATTGGATGAAGGCGAACCGATGCATGGATTCTCCGCCTATGACGCACTCGCGGAAAGCGACAGATGCCGCATCAGCTGGTGGCGACACGCGCTGGAAATCAGCGAGATACTGCATGGGGAGCAGGGCGCGCTGCTGGTATCCTCGCAACTCGTGTCATGCATGCCTACGGTCGAGGCCAAGCTGTTTGCCAGTTCTCAGGTATTTGATGAGGCACGCCATGTGGAGTTTTTCTCACGTTATCTGCACGAAATCGTCGGAGAGATTCATCCCCCAAGCAACGAGTTGAGACGTCTCATTCAGACCATGGTGGACGATCCGCGCTGGGACATGAAATTCATCGCGTGTCAGATTCTGATCGAGAGTCTGGCGATGGCGAAGTTCCAGGAAATACGCCAGTACACGCGAGTACCCGTGCTGGCTTTCGCCATTGATTACATCGCAGCGGACGAAGCACGGCACGTCAAATTCGGCGTGGAATTTCTCAAGGAACATCTCAGGGAGTTGAGCAGTGTGGAGCTTGCAGAGCGCAGTGACTTCGTCCTTGATAACGTGCTGCGTCTTGCCAACTCCCTGAACGTTTATACACGTATCGCGGAAAAATACGGCTGGGATGTCGCCGCTCTGCGTCACCACTTGCGTCAGTACCGCATCCGTCATCCGGAGATCAATCGTAACCGCTTCCGACAATTGTTCATCAATATGAAAGCGGTTGGTTTGCTTACTGAACGGACGCACGCGCGGATGATGTCGATGGAAGTGTTTCGCTAGGCGAAGTCAGGTGGTCTTCCTGCAACAGTAAATCCAACGGAATTCCCAACCCTTCATTCAGCCTGTGAATCATGCTTTTGATCGCTTCTACAGGCTCGGCCTTCATTAATGTCATCAGCCGCGCAAGTGCTGCTGCGTGCTGGGCATCGGTCTTGATTACCTTTGATGTTGAATTTCGCTCGATTCCCTGGCAGGAAATTTGCTGAGTTTGTCTCGTCCCAAGACTTTCATGACTCCATCCAGATTCCCTATTTGGGAAGCATGCTCGCAGCTACCAAAAAGGGGAGTAAAACTTTCCGGGTTTTTCTCCATATGAATATAGATCAGGATTCGGGATTCGGCGGGCAGGACGTTCCAGAGGGTTACTACATCACTTCCAGCTTAGCGTAAGACAACGCCAGCCACTTGCTGCCCGCATCGTGGAAGTTCACCTGTACCCTGGCATTGGCACCGTGACCTTCGCAGTTGAGCACCACGCCCTCGCCAAACTTGCCGTGGCGCACGCGGGAGCCCAGGCTGATGCCGGTGTCAGGGATGTCGTCCTGCACCAACGAAGGAGCAGGGCGACCATAGAATGCTGAGGGTCTGATGATCGAGGATTTTATGCGCACGTGCTCGACAAGATCTGCCGGAATCTCGCGGATGAACCGTGAGGGCCGCGTGATGTTGACTTCGCCGTGCAGGCGTCGCGACTCGGCATGGGTGAGGTAGAGCTTGGTCATCGCGCGGGTGATGCCGACATAGCAGAGCCTGCGCTCTTCTTCGAGCCCGGCCAGTCCGTCCATCGACATCTTGTGGGGAAACAGGCCTTCCTCCATGCCTGCGAGAAACACCAATCTGAATTCGAGACCCTTGGCGGAGTGCAGCGTCATCAGTTGCACGGCGTCATCGGATTCGCTGGCCTGGCCTTCGCCGGCATCCAGTGAGGCCTGATCCAGGAATGCGGCGAGAAACGCCATCGACTCGATGGCCATGACTTCTGCGTCCGGATCGAGTTCGTCGAAGCCGCCGGCAGCGCTCACGAGTTCCTGCAGGTTCTCGATGCGGCCCGCGGCTTTCTCGCCACCTTCCTTCTCGTGGTGGGGGATCAGGCCGCTGTGAGTAATCACATACTCGACCTTCTTCGCCAGCGCGAGGGCGTCGCATTCGCGGTGCAACTGGCCGATCAGTTCCATGAACTTCTGTACGGCACTGGAGGCGCGGCCAGTGAGCAGGCCGTGACTCAGGCATTTCTCCGAAGCGGCCCACAATGAAATGTCTTCTTTCCGTGCCACGCCGCGCAGGATCTCCAGCGTCTGATCGCCGATGCCTCTTGTTGGGGTATTGATGACGCGCTCCATGGCGGTGTCGTCGTGACGATTTACCAGCAGGCGCAGATACGCCAGTGCATTCTTGATTTCGAGGCGCTCGTAGAAACGATGGCCGCCATAGATGCGATAGGACAACCCCACGCGCAGCAACGCATCTTCCAACTCGCGGGACTGGGCGTTGGAACGATACAGGATGGCGGCATCCGAGAGACGATTGCCGGTGTTGAGCCAGCTCTGCAAACGTTCGACGATGAAGCGCGCCTCGTCCTGTTCGTTGAAGGCTTCGTAGAGGGAGATCGCTTCGCCCTCGCTGCCGTCGGTCCACAGCTCCTTGCCCAGACGCCCCTGATTGTTGCTGATCAACTTGTTGGCAGCCTTGAGGATGTTGGAGGTGGAGCGGTAGTTCTGCTCCAGCCTTACCATGTCGGCGCCGGGGAAATCCTGATTGAAGCGCTGGATGTTCTCGATCTTCGCGCCGCGCCAGCCGTAGATGGACTGGTCATCGTCGCCAACCACCATCAGGTGATTGTCCTTGCCCGCGAGCACGCGCAACCAGGCGTATTGGATGGTATTGGTGTCCTGGAACTCGTCCACCAGGATGTGCTGAAAGCGGCGCTGGTAGTGCTGCAGGATCTGCGGATTGTTCAGCCAAAGTTCGTGGGCGCGCAGCAGGATCTCGCCGAAGTCGACCATGCCGCCGCGCTGGCAGGCGTCCTCATAAGCGGTGTACAGACTGAGCATGTTGCGGGTGTATTCGTCGCCGAAGTGCTCGATGTGCTTGGCGCGCAGGCCTTCGTCCTTTTGCGAGTTGATGTACCACTGGCACTGGCGCGGTGGCCAGCGCTCCTCGTCCAATCCGAGGTTCTTGCACAGGCGTTTGATCAGTCGCAACTGGTCGTCGCTGTCGAGAATGTGGAAGTTCTCCGGCAGGTTGGCTTCGCGGTAATGCATGCGCAGCAATCGATGCGCGAGGCCGTGGAAGGTGCCCACCCACATGCCGCCGAGCGATTGCCCCAGGAGATGTTCGATACGATGACGCATCTCGCGGGCAGCCTTGTTGGTGAAGGTCACGGCGAGAATGCTGAAGGGCGAGACCCCCTCGATCTGCATCAGCCAGGCGATGCGATGTACGAGTACGCGGGTCTTGCCGCTGCCGGCCCCGGCGAGTACCAGCAGGTTGTTGGCGGGAGCTGCGACGGCCTGGCGTTGCGGTTCGTTGAGTGAGTCGAGAAGGTATGAGACGTCCATGGCGCGGGATTGTAGCATGGGGTCAAAAAATCAAGGGGTCACAAATCAAGGGGTCAGGTTCCTTGATCCATGGAATGATCAAGGAACCTGACCCCTTGATTTTTTGACCCCATGCTTCCGAGGCGGGCTTTGTTTATGAGGACGCGCTTGCTAAGATGCGGCAACTGTCCTGAACGGCCGCTCTATTAACGATCAAGGGATCAAGGAACCTGACCCCTTGATCCGACGACAACCAGAACCAGGAGTTCCCATGTCCGCCAGCTCAGATTCTGCCAAATTCAATTGGCAGGACCCCTTCCTGATGAACGACCTGCTCACCGAAGAGGAGCGCCTTGTTCGCGACACGGCTCATCAGTACGCTCAGGAGAAGCTCCTGCCCCGCGTGCGTGAGGCCTATCGGAAGGAATACACCGACCCCGCGATCTTCCGCGAAATGGGAGAGCTGGGTCTGCTGGGCGCAACACTGCATGGCTATGGTTGTGCCGGAGTGAACTACGTTTGTTACGGTCTGATGGCTCGCGAAGTCGAGGCGGTGGATTCTGGCTATCGCTCCATGATGAGCGTGCAGTCCAGTCTCGTCATGCATCCGATCTATTCCTTTGGCTCGGAAGAGCAGAAACAAAAATATTTGCCGAAGCTCGCGACGGGTGAGTGGATCGGCTGTTTCGGTCTGACAGAGCCGGACCATGGCTCCGATCCAGGTGGCATGGTGACGCGCGCGCGCACAGTTGATGGTGGCTTCAGCATGACTGGTGCGAAGAACTGGATCAGCAACTCGCCGATCGCCGACGTGTTCGTGGTGTGGGCGAAGGACGATGCCGGTGAGATCCGCGGCTTCATTCTGGAGAAAGGAATGAAGGGGCTGTCTGCACCGAAGATCGAGGGCAAGCTTGCGTTGCGCGCATCGATCACTGGCGAGATCGTCATGGATAACGTCTTTGTGCCATCGGAGAACATGCTGCCGAATGTGAAAGGCTTGAAGGGGCCGTTCAGTTGTCTGAACTCTGCGCGTCTGGGCATTGCGTGGGGCGCCCTGGGTGCCGCAGAGACCTGCTGGAAGACAGCGTTGCAGTACACGCTGGATCGCAAGCAGTTCGATCGCCCGCTGGCGGCGAATCAATTGATTCAGAAGAAACTGGCTGTCATGCAGACCGACATCTCTCTTGGTCTGCTCGGTTGTCTGCAGGGTTCGCGCTTGCGTGACGAGAACAAACTGTCGCCACCGCTGATCTCGTTGCTCAAGCGCAACTCCTGCCTGAAGGCGCTGGACACGGCTCGCGAGGCGCGGGATATGCTCGGTGGCAACGGGATCTCCGATGAGTTCCCGGTGATGCGTCATTTGCAGAATCTGGAAGTGGTAAATACCTACGAAGGCACCCAGGATATTCACGCGCTGATTCTGGGGCGTGCACAGACGGGTATTCAGGCGTTTAGTTGAAGTGCGTCAGTTGAACAAGAAGTGCAGGAAGATACCGCCGAAGATGGCCGCCCCCACCCAGTGGTTATTCAGAAATGCCCTGAAACAACCATCTGGTTCGCGGTCGCGGATAAGGCGCTGCTGCCAAACAAACATTCCCACTGCCGCCAACAATCCGAGATAGAACCACAACCCCAGATCCAACTGTGCAGCGGCCAACAGCATCGCCAGCACAAACATGCCCTGCAGCGTACCGATCATTACCTTGTCAGCATCTCCGAACAGAATGGCGGTCGACTTGACCCCTATCTGCAAATCGTATTCGCGATCGACCATCGCGTACTGCGTGTCATAGGCCACGGTCCAGAGGCAATTGGCCACAAACAACAGCCACGCCTGCGGTGGCAGTTCGCCAAGTTGCGCGGTAAATGCCATGAGTATTCCGCACGAGAAGGCGATGCCCAGCACAACTTGAGGAAGATTCGTGAAGCGTTTCATGAAGGGATACAGAGCTGCGATGAAAACAGCAAAGAAAGACAACTGAATTGTCAGTGTGTTAGTGAAGAGCAGCAGGATGAATGCGATGGCACACAGCACAGCAAAGGTAATGAGTGCTTCATGACGCTTTACTCGGCCGGAAATGATCGGGCGATTACGAGTCCGCAAGACGCTACCGTCAAAATTGCTGTCGGCAAAGTCATTGATCGCACAGCCGGCCGAGCGCATCAGCCATGTACCGAGCACAAAGATGAGAAGCAGGTGGAGATCCGGCCAGCCCTGCGCGGCAATCCACAAGGCGCTGAGAGTGGGCCATAGCAACAGATAGACGCCGATCGGTCTGTCCAGACGTGTCAGTTGTACGAAGGCGGGCAGGCGCTCATGCAACTTGGGAAAGTTTGTGCTCAGCCAGCGACTCAGCTTTGCTTTGATTTCCAGGATAAACTGCAAGTGTACTGCTCTCCGATGGTGATTTCGGGCTGAACGATCATGGTTGGAACATGGGGTTTGCGGCGCAGTATATGCTTTAATGACGGGTAATAAAAACCGGCACCGAAATCGTAGTGCCAAGGAGCAAATATGCACAAACCCGATCTGGCCGCAGCGATAGCTTTACAGACGGATGTCTCCAGACAGGTGGCGGGTGAGGTATTGAACACAGTATTGGACGAGATCACCAATGCCTTGGCATTCAATCAACGCGTGAGCCTGCCTGGCTTGGGTGTGCTTGCGCCGGTAGAGCGCGCGGCCCGCAACGGCTTTAACCCAGCCTCAGGTGAAGCGATTGTCATTCCCGCTCATAAAGCGGTCGTATTCAGACCGGCAAAGGCCCTCAAAGAAGCCTTGTAATAAATGTGACTGTGGAAGTTCCCCATACGGGCACAAAGGTCTTGTCCGTGGTGCCTTTCGAATTGGCACCATATGCCTGTGTAGCAGCAAGCTATGCGTGAAAATTGTCAGCAATCTGCTTGATGTCTTCTCCTGAGGACACGACGCGCTGCACTGCCTCTCTGACCTTGTCCGGATCCAGATCGTGACGCTGATAGAGTTCCAGAGGAATTTCTTCGGGGGGCGCGTCGCCGATACCGTGCTGTCGCAGCAGACGCATCACAATGAAGATCAGATGGGGATAGATGCTGTGTTCGCCGTTGTAGTCTGCATCGTGTTGAAATCGCAATGCAGTGCTCACCTCCGGTGGCATGTTCCACAGCTGCATCAACCAGGCGCTGATCTGTTCGCGTGTGACTCCCAACAGATGATGATCGATTGCGACGTGACTTATGGCCGGGTTTGCTTCCACGTGACGGCAGATTGTGGAGAAGTGCGGCGGGAACGTATGTGCCAGCACCAGATATCCGAAGTTATGCAGAAGTCCGGCCAGGCAGGCGAGCCCTTGGCTGGGGCGCTTGTTTGCCGGTATCTGCCGAACAACGGACTCTACAACAGTGGAGCAATAGACCGACTGCACCCAGTAGGGCGTGATGCCCCAGACGCTGTCTTTCGGCAATGAAATGGTGCTGCCAAGCGCCATGCCCACAGCCAGATTGCTGACCAGATCAAACCCCAGTATGCGCACAATGGCATCCTGCACGGAGCGGATTTTGCCCGGCGCTGCGTAATACGGTGAAGAAGCCCAACTGACGACCTGAGCGGCAAGACTCGCATCCGATTCCACGATTTCTGCGAGTTCACCAACGGCAGCATCGGGATTGGCGCGCAACTTGATGATGCGGCGCGCTGTTTGTGGCAGGGGTGGAATCTCCAGCGTTTCTTCAAGGCGCTGCTTGATCCGCAGCGTGGTGAAATTCTTGATGGACGTGAAAATTTCATCCAGATCCGAGCCGTTGTCAGGTGCTCGCTTCTTGAGCAGACTGTCAGGAACAGAACACTTCACCACGCTGACTCGATAATCTGCTGCATGCAGTGCGGCCCTCAAGTCGTCAAGCGCGAGTTGTTGAATTTCGACACCATCGGTTTCGAATATCTCGAAACAGCAATCAGGTTGAGAGGCGACATTCTCTTCGAGAATCGTGGGCAACAGGAAAAATCCGGGAGCAATATCGAGCTGTTTGAGTTTTCTGGTACGCGTAAGCTCAAATATTTCCGTCTGATGGACGGGGGCCAACTCGCGATCTGTCAGGCTGTTCAGCAATTTCAGATCGAGCAGATGATTGTCACGAACAATCACTTGCAGTTTGCCTTTGAAGTCTTGTAGCAACACGATTCTGACCAGGCGTTCAACCTTGGAGTTTTTCTGACTTCGTACGATTACCGACATGGTATTCCTGCAATGAACTGGTTTGGGCGACGAATTCTTGTACTTGTTGATCCCGGCTGGTCGCCATTATATCGAGCTGAATCTTCCCCGCCTACAACTGAAAACAGATGGATGCTCTTTCCACAGAGGCAGTGTTAGAAAAAGCTAAACATTGCCATACAACTCGCGGTCACCCAGCCAGCGGCGAATCAACGGCTCTACGCATTCGGGATATTGCTTCTGGATCAGCTCTGCCTGCACCTTCACTTGGTCAAGCATACCGGAATCTCGGCTCAGATCGGCGATGCGAAAACTCATCAGACCGGTTTGTTGGGTACCCAGTACCTGGCCGGGTCCGCGAATTTCGAGATCCTTTTCGGCAATGAGGAAACCATCATTGCTGTCACGCATGATTGCAAGGCGCTGCCTGGCCACCTGGCTCAGTGGCGCCTGATAGAGAAGCAGGCAGTGGCTGGCAATGGCGCCGCGGCCCACTCTGCCACGCAACTGATGCAATTGTGCCAGGCCAAGGCGCTCCGGATTCTCGATCACCATCAGGCTCGCTTTAGGAACATCCACACCGACCTCGATGACCGTGGTAGCGACCAGCAGTTGCAGCAATCCAGCCTTGAACGCATCCATTATTGTGGTCTTTTCCCTTGGTTTCATGCGTCCGTGAATCAGTCCGATAGCAATATCAGGCAACTGCATGCGCAATGTTTCCGCTGTCGCTTCGGCTGCCTGGCATTGCAGCGCTTCGGATTCCTCGATCAGCGTACACACCCAGTAGGCCTGGCTACCCTGCGCGCAGGCGTGGTGAATGCGTTCGATCACCTCGTCCCGGCGAGTGTTGGCGATGATCAGTGTGTTCACTGCGGTGCGGCCCGGAGGCAGTTCGTCGATGATGCTGCAGTCCAGATCGGCATAGGCGCTCATTGCCAGTGTTCGCGGTATTGGTGTGGCAGTCATGACAAGTTGATGGGGAATGAAGTGTGCTGTGGCGCCTTTCTCACGCAGTGCAAGACGTTGATGAACACCGAAACGGTGCTGTTCATCGATCACGATCAGTCCGAGCTTCGCAAAGCTGACGCTCTCCTGAAAAAGCGCGTGTGTACCGACGATAACTTGTGCGCCACCGCTGCCGAAGTCATGCAACTGCTCCTCGCGCTTGCTGCCCTTGACCTTGCCACTGAGCCAGCCTACCTGCAGGCCAAGGGGTTCGAGCCAGCGCGAGAAGTTGAGATAGTGCTGCTCCGCAAGAATTTCCGTCGGCGCCATTACTGCTGCCTGAAAGCCGTTCTCGACGGCCTGCAGCGCTGACATTGCTGCCACGATGGTCTTGCCAGACCCCACATCGCCTTGCAGTAATCGCAGCATGGGTCTGCCCTGTGCCAGGTCGCTGGAAATTTCACCACAAACCTTTAGTTGTGCCTTGGTAAGCTTGAAGGGCAGGCTGTCCAGAAATTGTCCGGTCAGACGCTTAGTTGCTCTTAATTCTGGAGCACTGAGACGCTCAGCCTGTTCGCGCAATCGGCGCAGGCACAAGCGGTGACTCAACAATTCCTCGAATGCCAGACGCTTCTGCGCCGGGTGCTGACCTTCGGCCAGACGAAACAAGACAGAATCTGTGGCGCCCTGCACTGGAGGGTGGTGCAGAAAACGAATCGAGTCGGTCAGCGATCTGAATCCGAGTTGCTCGCGAATCTGCACTGGAATCCAGTCAACAAGAGTCTCACCGTTGCCCAGCAGCGCGAGTGCCTGATCAATCAACGCGCGCAGGCGTGTTTGCTGCAGCCCTTCTGTGACCGGGTAGACAGGGGTCAGGTGTGTGCTGTTTGGTGTGGCATGGTTGTCTGTCACGAACTGGTACTCGGGATGATAGAGTTCCAAGCCGGTCTTGCCCGCGCGTACCTCACCGTAGCAGCGAATGCGAGTGCCGGGTTTGAGGGCACTCTTTTGTGCGGCACTGAAATGGAAGAAGCGCAGAGTAATGATGCCGCTGTGGTCCTTGATGCGACACAGCATGCTGCGGCGACGCCCGAAGGCGAGTTCGGTGGTGAGGACTTCACCCTCCAGCACGAGCTCTGCTCCCATGCGACAGGTCCCGATGGGGCTGATACGGGTTCTGTCCTGATAGCGTAGCGGCAGATGAAACAGCAGGTCCTGCACAGTATGCAGGTGGATGGCGGCAAGCTTGGTAGCGACGCCCGGACCGACGCCCTTGAGCGCAGTAAGTGGTGTGTGCTCAGCCAGCAACGTGTCCCCTCAGCCCGCTGTGGGCAGTGCCATGATGGCCTCGACTTCGATAGCCGCGCCTTTGGGCAGCGCAGCAACCTGAACGGTAGACCGTGCAGGGTAAGGAGCGTCGAAGTATTTTTTCATGGTCTCGTTCACGGTCGCAAAGTCAGCCAGGTCGGTGAGGAAAATCGTGAGTTTGACGATGTGTTTCAAGTTGCCGCCAGCGGCCACAGCGACGGCCTTCATGTTGTCGAGGACCTGGACAGTCTGCGCTTCGATATCCCCACTTACGATGGTCATGCTCGCAGGATCGAGCGGTATCTGCCCGGAGAAAAATACCAGGTTGCCCACACGTACCGCTTGGGAATAGGGGCCGATGGCAGCAGGTGCGAGGGGCGTGTCGATGATATTGTTGTGACTCATTGCTGCGTCCTTGTAGTTGATTCGTTCTGTGAGACCCTGCAGGAGCGGGAACATCACCTTAATACAGGTGGTGGTGCGATGTTTCCTTTGATGGGTTTCACCACCTTGCGACTCTTGACGCGAGTGACCTTGCTCACGGGTTTGATCAGTCGTATCCGTTTCATCACACGGGCCAGATGGATACGGTTACGCACATTCAGCGAAAGGTTGACGATGCTGAAGCGCGCATCGCGCTCCACAGTGCTGATCTTTTCAATGTTCGCTTCAGTGCCAGTGATAGTGGTGGCAAGCTTGGCGATGATGCCGCGTTCGTTTTCCAACTCCACGCGAATCTCCACGGAGAATTCACCTTCGACATTCGGATCCCAGCGCACGGCGATGCACTTCTCGGGATTGTCGCGAATCTCCGCAATATTGGCGCAGCTGTCGGTGTGAATCACCATGCCCCGACCAGAACTGATGTGACCGATGATGGGGTCACCGGGAATCGGATGACAGCACTTGGCATAACTCATCACCATGCCTTCGGAGCCACGTATCGCGAGTGAGGCATGCTTGCCTTCCTTGCTGGTTTCTGCGGGCAATTCGGTACCGCCATGTTCCGGCACCATCAAGCGGGCTACAACGTGAGCCATGCGATTGCCGAGGCCGATGTCCTCAAGCACAGTATCCAGTTCTGCGCAGTTGATCTGTTGCAGCACCTTCTGTATTTGTTCCGGCGCAATTTTGTCCAGTTGTGTGCCGAAATTGCCCAGCACCTTGTTGAGAAGGCGCCTGCCCAGTGACACAGACTCGGAATGACGCTGGTTCTTGAGGAAGTGACGGATGTTGCTGCGCGCCTTGCCGGTGACGACGAAACTGAGCCATGCCGGGTTTGGCTGCGTGCCGGGTGCAGTGATGATCTCGACTGTCTGACCGCTTTCCAGCGGTTCGCTCAGTGGTGCGAGACGACGACTGATGCGACAGGCTACGCAGGAATTGCCCACGTCAGTGTGCACTGCATAAGCGAAGTCCACGGCGGTGGAGCCGGCAGGCAGCTCCATGATCGTGCCCTTGGGTGTGAACACATAGATCTCGTCGGGGAACAGATCGATCTTCACGTTCTCGATGAACTCGAGCGAGTTGCCCGCGTGCTGCTGCATCTCCAGCAGTCCGTTCACCCATTGCCGCGCGCGCACATGGGCATTGCTCGGCGTGTCGTCGTGGGACTTGTAGAGCCAGTGCGCAGCGATGCCGTTGTTCGCCATCGCCTCCATCTCTTCCGTACGAATCTGGATTTCGATAGGCACGCCGTGCATGCCGAACAGGGTGGTGTGCAGAGACTGGTAACCATTGGCCTTGGGAATCGCGATGTAATCCTTGAAGCGACCCGGCACCGGTTTGTAGAGATTGTGCACGGCGCCGAGCACCCGGTAGCAGGTGTCCACCTTGTCGACGACGATACGGAACGCGTATACGTCCATGATGTCGGAGAAGGATTTTTTCTTGGCGCGCATCTTCTCGTAGATGCCATAGAGATGCTTCTCGCGGCCGAAGATGCGGCTCGGCATGCCTTCCCGCTTCAAACAGGCCTCGAGAGCGCTCTGGATCTGCTTGACGATTTCCTTGCGGTTGCCACGGATGCTTTTTACTGCCGCATTGATGCGGCGTGAACGCATGGGGTATAGCGCGGCGAAACCCAGCTCTTCGAATTCGAGGCGGATGGAGTTCATGCCCAGACGATTGGCGATGGGGGCATAGATATCGAGGGTTTCGCGCGCCACGCGGCGCCTTTTCTCTGGGCTGAGCACATCCAGCGTGCGCATGTTGTGCAAACGGTCGGCGAGTTTTACCAGAATGACGCGGATGTCCTTTGCCATGGCGAGTGCCATCTTCTGGAAATTCTCGGCCTGGGCCTCGGCGTGACTGCTGAAAGTGATCTTGTTGAGCTTGCTGACGCCGTCCACCATCTCGGCAATGGCATCACCGAACTGGCCTTTCACGGCAGCCTTGCTGATGCCGGTGTCTTCGATGACATCGTGCAGCATGGCGGCGACCAGAGACTGGGGGTCCATGTGCATTTCACTGAGGATGCCGGCAACGGCCAGGGGGTGGGTCACATAGGGATCGCCACTGCGACGGAACTGGCCATCATGGGCCTGTTCCGCGTAGAAGTAGGCGCGTCGAACGAGATTAACCTGATCGCCTTCCAGATATCCTGAAAGGCTGGTGGCAAGAGAGTCGATTGTGGTCACAAGCCGACTCCTTCCTCACTCAGAGGTCTTCCCCGAAGGAATCATCGTCATCGTTGTCGATGATCTGGGGTGGTGGTGCCTTCAGCTCGTCACGCGACAGAGTGATCACCGGTGCGGGACCACGGGCGGTCAGGATGCTGGCATCGACCAGACCGGCAGCGATTTCGCGCAGGGCAATCACGGTAGGTTTGTCATTGTCAGCAGGCACCAGTGGGTCTTTGCCACCGGTCTGAATCTGACGGGCTCTCTTGCTGGAGATCATCACCAGTTGGAAGCGATTGTCGACCTTGTCCAGACAATCTTCGACGGTAATACGGGCCATAAAAACACCTGTTAATTGGATCGGTAGTATTGAGGAGACCGGCGATTCTACTAAAACTGAGCCGTCATTGCATAACTTATTCTCGCTTATTGCCTTATTTGCAGGCATCTGCAGGCTAATTCAAGCCTTTTCCAACAATGCCTGCAGCAGAGAGGTGTTGTTCTGGTACTGCTGTTGTCGCTCCAGACGCGAAGCGCGGATGATGGCCTTGAGGTCCTGCAAGGCGGAATCGAAGTTGTCATTGATCACCAGATAATCGGCTGCATCGTAGTGGGAGATTTCGGCGGTGGCTTCACGCATGCGGCGATTGATCGTTTCTTCATCATCCTGAGCGCGGTTGGTCAGACGCTCTCTCAGGCACTCCAGCGAGGGTGGGAGTATATAGATGCTCTTGTTCGGAGCGATCCGTTCACGCACCTGGGCAGCGCCCTGCCAGTCGATCTCCAGAATGACGTCGATGCCCTTGTCCAACTGGGTCTGCACCCAATTCCGCGAGGTGCCGTAGAGGTTGCCGAAGACTTCGGCTGACTCGAGAAAGGCCTGCGCCTGCTGCATTTCCAGGAAAGTCTCCCGGCTGACAAAGTGATAATTCACGCCGTCCACTTCGCCGGGGCGGTGTGCTCTGGTGGTATGGGAAACGGACACACAGAGAAGGGGGTCATGGTTGCCCTCGAGCAGCGCGTTGACAAGGCTGGTCTTGCCCGCGCCCGAGGGGGCGGAAATGGTGTAAAGCGTACCTCTGGCCATGTATCCGAATTCCGTTAGCGATTGACTGCGGCACTATATCATCAACGTCAAGACCATCACTAAGGTCGGCCCGGCATCTCTTGCCACAAACAAACATTGCCCGTCAATATACTGGTTTACTTGCCCCCTCCCGTGTGACTAAACTCACACGGCCTGATACGGCACTCAAAACAACAACTGCGGCCAGAGGGGTAGTCTCCATGTGTTCGCTGCAATGCTGCAAGCAGGCCCCGAAGTATGCGGTGTTTCTCTTTTCAGTCTGGATAACGATCTCCTCCTCTGGTGCTGAAGTTGAAATGGTCACCTTTGGTGGTTCGGCCTACTATCCCCCCTTTCACTATTTGGATAATGATCACCAGGCTGGTGGCTTCGACATCGACATTTTCCGCGTGATTGCCCGGGAAGCTGGCTGGGAACCCGACTATCGCTTTGGCGACTGGCCCCGAATCCAGGAGGAATTGGCAAGTGGCCAGATTGATATGGTGCCAATGTTTGTTTCTCCCGAACGGCAGGCCCGCTATCTGTTCTCCGATCCATTCAACATGGAATACCACCAGTTGTTCGGACTTGTCGACATGGTTAGCCATCGCAGCTTCGACACCTTGGTGGGTTACAGAGTGGCGATGGAAGATGGGGCATATGCAATGCAGGAGTTGAAAAAACTCGATCTGGATATTGAATTCATTGCTGCAACCAGTGAGGCAGACGCGCTGCGGATGACTGCCAGCGGGCATGCGGACCTGGCGTTCCTTCCCGCTGGCATTGCCCGCCATACGATCGACGACGAGAATCTGGTCAACTTGGTGGCGCTCAGTCCGCCCCTGCTGCCTGTCAGTTATGCCTTTGCAATCAGTCCGCAACGACCTGAGCTTCTACCCACAGTGAACGAGGCGATTCTGAGCCTGCAACGGCAGGGAGTAATCGATCAATTCCGCAAGCAGTGGCTGGAGGTCCGGGCCCCACTGACGCTCCAGCAGGCATTGCGGGAGTCAATCGCGGTGGTTTTGCCTCTGGCGGTTCTGGCAGCGCTGGCTCTGGTTGCATTCCTGGCGTATCGCAACCGTTGGCAGAGCATCATGCTGGTGATGCACCAACAGCGTCGGCAACTGCGGTCCGCACGGAAGAAGTTCAAGCAGCTGACTGACACTGACCCGCTAACCGGCCTGCCCGACCGGGACTGTTTCCGGAATTTCCTTAGTCAGACATTGGCTGCGGCGACATTTCAGAAGTATTCGGTCGCCGTTGGTGTACTTGCCCTGCGAGACCTGGAATACATCCAGCACACGGCCGGATTCAATGCCGCCGACGCGCTTGTCCGACAAATTGCCAAGCTCATCAAGTCCCACTACCAAGGACCGACTGGTTATATCGGCACGGGGCGATTTGCTTTCATTTTTGACGAATTGGAGGATCGGGAAAAGGCGATCTCGCAGATCAACACTCTTATGGCACTGACCAGTCGGAGCCTTGATGTTGCGGGCGTTCCTGTTCATGTGCAGGTCACGGCGGGTCTGGCCCTGTTTCCCAACCATTCCGGCGATGAGTCCGAGCTCTTGCGAAAGGCCGATCTTGCCGTGATCCATGCGCAGGACAAGGGACTGCCGCTGCTGATTTATGATGCATCGATGGAGCCAAGTCCGAGGAGTCTGACGCTGATGTCTGATCTCAAGGCCACACTCCTGGCGGGGGGGCTGAGTTGGGTGTACCAGCCTCAGTTCTGTGTCAGATCAAAACGCATTCTCGGCGCCGAGATGTTGATCCGCTGGCAGCACCCGGACCACGGCTGGGTGCCGCCTGATCAGTTCATCGTGCAGGCAGAGGAGGCGGGACTCATCAAGGACGTTACTCGTGAGGTATTCAAGCAGGCCATCGCGATCCTGGGAGAATGGCGACAGTCTGGTCAGGAAAATCGACTGTCCATCAATGTCTCCGCAAATGATCTGGCCGATCGCAGGGTCGTGGAGGAAATGACCGAGCGGCTTGGTGATTTCGCGAAGTTCCTGACTCTGGAGATTACCGAAACCGCCATCATGCAGGATCGCCAATCCATCATAGCCAATGTCGAGGTATTGAAAAGAGCGGGTGTGAAGATCGCCCTGGATGACTATGGGACTGGCTACTCCTCATTGGAATACCTGAAGGAATTCAACTTCGACGAGATCAAGATTGACAGGACCTTCATTCAGGATATTGCTCAATCCGAGCGTAATCTGACATTGGCAACCGCGAGCATTACTCTCGGTCACAGCCTTGGGGCGGTTGTGGTTGCCGAAGGTGTGGAAGACGAACGGACGATCGAGATACTTGTGGAGCGTGGCTGTGACATTCTTCAGGGTTACGGCATTTCCCGGCCCCTGGATTTCGACGCCTTCATGCAATTTACTCAGGTCTCCCGGTTTAACAGCGTGAGGCATTAGGCCACTAATTACCCGAGCGCGATACTTCGAAATCGGTGATCAGAAGTGACGCTCGCGGAACCAGAGGTTACAAATCCATTTCTCGCTGTTACGCACTGGCATACCGCCATGCACAGCATCAGGATGCAGTTCCGTCGTGCCGTTGGCGCAGTTGTGGAAGAGCAGCATTCGGCCCTTGCGGGCATCCACTCCTATCTTGAGTCGTGGAAATACAGTGGCGCCACTGCCCGGAACATCGTTCAGGTAGAGCAGACAGGTGACCAGCCGTTGACCGCCTCTGGCCATGCAGCGCTTGCCCGCTTCGGTTGCCGGGTTCCAGCCATCGAAATGAGGCGCGTAACTCTGAGAATCGGTGTAGTGGACCAGTTGGAAGGGTTCGCTGTTGGTCAATGGCAGGCTCACCACTGCGCTGATTCGCGCCGCGAGAGCAGCTATCACCGGGTCATGGTGCTGGGGAATCCAACAGACCTTGCCTGTTCGTCCCGTGTTCTCCACCTTGCCGCTGTCGACAATGGTCTGAGCGGGTTTCAGCCCATCCCTGCCAGCCTGAATCAAATGGTGGATCTCGTTCTCGCCAAGGAAATTCTCGAAGACGCAGACCACGGGATCGTCGTGGACATGAATGCTACCTTCGTATCTCGTATGGGGTGGAAGAATCATTGGCTCCCTCTCTGTTGTGACTGCATAAGTTACCAACGACGGGAAGAACTGTCATCACGTGCCGCGCTTCTTCGCCCGCGCTGTTGCCTCGGCCTGCAGCGGGTCATCCGGCCATGGGTGTCTGGGGTAGCGGCCACGCAGGTCTTTGCGCACTTCGAAGTAGGAGTTGGCCCAGAAACCTGCCAGATCCCGCGTCACCTGCACCGGGCGGCGGGCTGGAGACAGCAGATGCAGCAGCACCGGCACGCGGCCATTCACCACTGTTGGGGTATTGGTCTGGCCGAACATCTCCTGCAGCTTTACCGCCAGCACCGGCTCCTCGCCACTGTAGTCGATGACGATGCGGCTGCCACTCGGCACCTCGATGTGGGTTGGGGCAAGCTGTGCGAGTTGCTGTTGCAGTGACCAGTCCAGCGACTCCTGCAGGTAGCGGCCCAGGGGCAGACGCTCCAACTGTTCCATGCGGGTGATGCCGTCCAGATGTGGGGCCAGCCAGTGTTCAAGGGATTCGAGCAGTGAGGGCTCGCTCACGTCCGGCCACCGGTCACTCATGACTTTGTGGACAAGGCGCAGACGACCGAGCAGCTGTTGATCCTCATCGGACCACGGCAACTGGCCGCGTTGGCGCAGGGCCTGGAGAAGGCCCTTGCGAATGGCCTCGGGTGGCAGCCTGGTGAGGGGCCTTTGCTCCAGCACCAGGTCTCCAAGACACTTCACCTCCTCGCCAACCAAGCGTCCTGCGGCATTGTCCCAGCGGATCTGCGGTTGCCAGGTGCGGGATTGCGGAAAGGCAATGTCGATGTCGGCGCGCTCAATGGCAATGGCATGAAAGACGCGCGCGCCGCTGACGTCGCCATCCAGCTCCACGGCGACCAGAAACTCTGCCTTGGTCAAGGCATGATTTTCGGGCAGCAGAGCCTGCCCGCCGCTGACCAGCTTGTAACGGGCTCTGCCTTGAGTGGGGCTCTGTGTTTGTGGCGCCGGAGTATTCTGGCGGCGGGCGATACGATCCGGGTAGGCGCGTGCCAACAGCATTGGCAGTGGTGACAGGTCGGCAACATCAAGCGAGCAGCCAGCGCGGGAGGCCCATTGTCTTGCGGCTCTGAGCCAGCGACCATCGACACCAGCGGGTTCACGGCCCTGCCGGTCAGGTCGTTTGCTCAACACGATATCCATGTCCATTTCCTGACTGCCAGTGGATTCCTCCAGCCATGCCACGATCCAACAGGCAAGTGGCAAGGCCTTGCTCGCGGACGCGACTTCCAGCATGACGGCCAACCGGGGATGGGTGGGCCAGCGGGCGCATTGGCGACCAAGCGGGCTCAGCAATCCATCCTCCTGCGCCAGTCCCAGCGTCTGCAGCAACTGTCTGGCACTGGCGAGGGCTCCGGATGGAGGGCTGCTGACCCAGCTCAGTTGCCCCATGTCCTGCACTCCCCAGCGCAGGAGCTCAAACACCAGGCTGGACAGATCGGCCTGCAGGATTTCCGGTTCGCGATGGGCAGCAAGCGGTGACTCTTCCGACCACAAGCGATAGCACTGCCCGGGCGCCTCGCGTCCGGCCCGACCCCGGCGCTGATCGGCGCTGGCGCGGTTGACGCGCCGTGTGTCCAAGGTCGTCAGTCCGGAGCGGGGCTGGAATACCGGCACACGTTCCATGCCAGCATCGATGACGATGCGCACCCCGGGAACGGTGAGGCTGGATTCGGCGATGGCGGTCGAAAGAATGATGCGCCTGCGCTTGGTCTCTGACCGCAGTGGATTCAGCACACTCTGCTGTTGGGTCAGCGTAAGTTGGCCGTGCAGGGCCAATACCTCAATCTCAGGGGGCAGGGCGTCGAGCAGGGCGTTGTGCAGGCGGCGAATCTCGGACTGTCCGGGGAGGAAGACAAGGATGTCGCCCTCCTGCGAGGACAATGCTTCCTTCACCACTGCCGCCTGGTGTCGCTCTGCCGGTTCGCGCAGCGGTGGTGAACGATGCATTGTGGTCACTGGCCAGACGCGGCCCGGGCAGTCGATCACCGGAGTATCGGCGCCCAGCACTTGCAGCAGTGAGCCCACATCAAGGGTGGCCGACATGACCAGCAGTCGCAGGTCATCGCGTAGTCCTTGTTGGACATCCAGCGCCAGTGCCAGCCCCAGATCCGCCTCCAGACTACGCTCATGAAACTCGTCGAAGATGATACCGACAATACCTTCCAGGGAAGGGTCGTCCTGCAGCATGCGGGTGAGAATGCCCTGGGTCACCACTTCCAGCCGCGTATGCTTGCCGACCTTCGATTCGCCCCTCACCCGATAGCCAACTGTCTGACCCAGAGATTCGTCCAGTTGTTCGGCCATGTAGCCAGCCGCGAGTCGCGCGGCAACGCGCCGCGGCTCCAGCAACAACCATTTGCCTGCTCCCAACGAGTCGAGCTCAGACTTTGGAAGCGGGTCGGCCCCCGATTGATCAGAGTTTCTCCCTTGCAAACCCAATAACGCCAACGGCACACGTGTTGTCTTGCCTGCGCCGGGCTGGGCGACCAGCAGGCAACGTGTGTGCCGAGCCAGCGCCTCCAGCAGTGAAGGCAGGACGGCGTCGATGGGCAGTGTGCTGGAGGTAGCAGGTGGCACGGTAAGCAAGATCCGCAGAAATGTGACTGGAGAAAGCCAATTGGCGTGCATTGAAGCATGGAGCAGTTCCATGTCGCCAGCGTGCATCATTGTCAGGTCGTTCCCTCACGGCCAACGGAGTATGATGCCGACAGAGGGCGTGTCCTCCGAGGAGTTCTGATGAAGGATCGCTATGTGCTGGATACCAATGTCCTGATCGCTGCCAGCGCGGTCAGTTCGTCGCCTTACCCGCATCCGCAGCACACGGATACCACGCCGCCTGAAGACGAAATGCGGCAGCGCATTTTGAGCTGGTTGCAGGAATTCGAGCGCAGTGATGCCCGTCTCGTGCTCGATGCAGCAGGTGAAATCGAAAAGGAGTATCACCACAAGCTCGGCTTCAATGACTATGGGCTGCAGGTCATTCGACACAAATGGGAGAGCGATCTGGTGGATATCGTGACAGTCGATTACGACGCCGATGGCAACGGCATCGTGCCGCAACCACTTGATGGCACGGTTCACGATCTGGCAGATCGCAAGATGGTTGCCGCTGCAGTCGCCGCATTGAGTCTGCCTGGTACCAGCGCCGTGGCTTTTGCCGGAGATACGGACTGGCACGACTGGGAGCATGAACTGAAACTGACAGGATTGACGCTCGAACCCATTATCGAGGAGTGGTCGCGCAGCAAACACAAGGAAAAGGTGCTGCGCCAGCACCACGGCCGGCACACCCACCATGAACACACGACCGATCAGGAAAAACAGCATGACTGAATTCTTTCGCTTCCCTCACACGCATCATCTGATCTGGCTGGGCGAGGGCGAACCGCGTGGCGACAAGGTACTGCTGGCACACGAAGTCTCCGAGATGCTGCAGAACGAGATCATCATCGAGGAGAAGCTCGACGGCGCCAATCTCGGCATTTCGCTGGATGATAACGGTCAGTTGCAGGCGCAGAATCGCGGCAGCTATCTGGAGCAACCTTTCAACGGACAATTCTCGCGACTCAATTCCTGGCTGGGACAGTACGATTTCGCACTGAGGGACTTCCTCACACCTGATCTGATTCTCTTCGGTGAGTGGTGTGCAGCGCAGCACTCTCTTGATTATCACGCACTGCCGGACTGGTTTCTGCTGTTCGATGTCTACGACAGACAGCAGGAAAAATTCTGGAGCGTGGCACGGCGCAACGAACTGGCAACAACGCTGGGTCTTTCCCAGGTGCCGGAGTTGGGCCGTGGTCACTTCGACAAGGCCACACTCACGCGATTTCTGGAGAGTGCCACCAGTCGCTATCGTGCCGGGCAGGTAGAAGGCATCGTCATTCGACAGGATTCGGAGCAGTGGAACGAGGCGCGCGCCAAGTTCGTCAACAAGAATTTTGTGCAGGCCATTGAAGAACACTGGCGTAGTCGCACGATGCAGTGGAACCAGGTGGCACAATTACCACCAAATCATCAGTAGTCGTCAATATATGTGAGTAAAGGATAGATACTTAGGGTTTTATCCCCTTTGAGCGGAGCAATTTTTTATTACAGATTCCAGGATGCTCATGTTGTCAATTTGATCCTGAAAAAGGTCGGAGAAGATTAAAGACAACGGTAACTCCTGGCCAGAATCGAGACCGGTGAGAAATTGGGCTGGAGCAGGAGTGAATGACTGGAGTTGGATTGCCTGAGTACAGGCGATCCAGGAAAGCATGCGGGGCGCCTGGCGTTATAAACATGAGAGACTCATCATATTTACATAACCGTTATTTTTAAATATGACCTGTTTACATGTTGATGCAGAACTCGTAGACTGGCCCTCATATCCAAAAAACCTGATTTCATGAACATGACATGGCGCCCTGAGATACCCTACAACGCACTCCCTCCCTTGCCTCCTGCACAAGAAGTGTTGGACTCCGTGGCTATCCTCAAAGCCTGTATTCCTGCACGGGCGGCCTTGGCTGAGTTGAAGCAGGCGGGCGAGTTACTGCCGAATCAGGGTTTGTTGATTAACCTGCTGCCTCTGATGGAGGCCAGGGCCAGTTCTGAAATCGAGAACATCTTCACCACGACAGACAAGCTGTTTCAATTCGCTCAGGAGGATACCCACGCCGACCCGGCCACCAAGGAAGCACTGCGCTATCGCACGGCGCTGTATCAAGGCTTCTTGCAGTTGAGGCAACGGCCGCTATGCACCACCACGGCAGTCGAAGTGTGTTCAACTTTGCAAGGCGCGGATATGGAGATTCGCAAATTACCGGGCACCGTAATCGGCAACCAGCAAACTGGTGAGACAATCTACACGCCTCCGGTTGGCGAAAAGGCCATACGGGATTTGCTCGCCAATTGGGAGCGGTTTCTCCATGACAATGACGGAATAGATCCGCTGATCAAAATGGCGGTCAGCCACTACCAGTTCGAGGCAATCCATCCATTCTACGATGGCAACGGTCGCACAGGCCGAATACTGAATGTGCTCTACCTGATTGAGCAGAATCTGCTTTCCCTGCCGATCCTGTATCTCAGTCGGTACATTGTGCAAAACAAAACCGATTACTACCGATTGCTGACAGCCGTCACCTCCCGAGAAGAGTGGGAGAACTGGATTGTCTATATGCTCCAGGGGGTTGCCGAGGTGTCGCAATGGACCTGTAACAAGATTGCAGCTGTGCGCAGCCTCATCGAATTCACGACCGCATATCTGCAGGAAAGTCTCCCGAAAATCTACAGCCATGAACTGGTGCAAATTCTCTTTGAACAGCCGTACTGCCGGATAACTTCGCTCACCGCGAAGAACATCGCGCAGCGCCAAACCGCGTCTGTCTACCTGAAAAAGCTGGTGGAAGCCGGGGTGATGAAGGAGCAGCAGTTCGGCAAGGAGAAATTATTCGTGCATACCAAACTGCTGCAACTCATGACCGAAGACAGCAATAGTGTAGTTCCCTACCGCTGATCGCAGTGCCAGTGTGGATTGATCTACAGGAAATTGATTTTCAGGAGAATGTTTTGAAATCCGAGTTTGAAGAACTGCTTGGGATCGCGCCGATTGATCGGCTCAAGGAGATCATAAGAGGCGTGTACGGCATCGACAGTGCTGTTGACAGTTGTATCGAGAGCCAGTTGTTGCGCGAGAACCCCGTTGCATTGGCAAAGCAACTCAAGAAGCGCATACAGTCGCTCAAACGAGGCAGCCGCTTCATTTCTTACGGGGAAAGTTTTGATTTCAGCAAGTCGTTGAATGCGCTGGTGCGGGATATTGAGCTGCTTCTGAGCAGCAGCCCCCAGCTTGCGTTTGTCGCGGCAGATGATTTCATGGCCACTCATCAAAAGGTGTTCGAACGTGTTGACGATTCCGGAGGGGCGGTCGGTGACAGTTATCGCCAAGGCCTGCACCTTTGGTTGCAAGCGGCCAGTCGCTGGCGGGAACAGCAAGCGGACAATGCCCGCACTGAATGGCCCACCGAGTTATACACGCGACATCTGAATAATCCATATGGAATGTGGGATACACTGATTCAGCAATCGACGAGTTTGCTGAGCGAGGAGGAGTTGAGACAGCTCGCCTGGCGTTTTGAAGGTGAATCGAGACGTGCTTTGAAGGACGATCTTGAAGAACCTTACAATCGAAAGCTGATGACCGCCTCGTTGGGAATGGCTGCAGTTGCGCAAGCGTTGAAAGATGTCGAGCTCTATGAGAGATCATATCTGTTGCGTTCACCACAACCGAATGAGCTGCAGAAGCAGAGCATCATCGAGTTCTGTCTGGCGGTTGGAGACGGTGAAGCGGCATTGAGGTGGCTTGATGGTGAGTGGCACAGTCGGTTCGAGGCTGATCGATTGCGCTTGCTTGATGCGACACTGGCAATGCTGGGTCGTCATGATGAACTGATAGACTTGCGGCGGGCAGTTTACGACGTGACTCCTGGCTTCGAGAATTTGCAGGCGTTGCTTCAGGTTTTGCCCGAGCAGGAGAAAGCACAGGTGCAGCATGCTGCCGTCAGCAGGGCACTGCAGACAAGTGATCTGGAGATATCCATTGCGACGCTGATTGCCTTGGGAGTCTCGGATCAAGCGGCGCAAGAAGTGCTCGATCACGCGGATAAACTGACGAAGGTTTTCTACGGCACATTGAGCCAATGGGCGAGCAGTTTTGCCAATAGCGAGCACTACCTGGCTGCAGTGATTTACTATCGCGTACTGCTCGAAGACATACTCAACGCCGGTCGCAGCACAGCCTATGGGCATGCTGTGCGCTACTACAAGCGTCTCGCTGAATTGGGTACCAAAATTCCGAACTACCACGCGCTTATGAACGGCGACGATTATGTTTCGGAATTACGCCGAGTGCATGGCCGCAAGGCTTCATTTTGGCGCGAAATATGACACGCAATGCTCAGAGGCTATATCACTCAATATTCTGAATCTGCTCCCGCATCTGCTCGATCAACACCTTCAGATCCACCGCGTTGAGCGTGGTCTCCGCAACGATGGACTTTGACGACAACGTATTGGCCTCGCGATTCAATTCCTGCATCAGGAAGTCGAGGCGACGACCGGAAGGTTCTGCCAGGCGCAACACGCGCTCCACTTCGTTCAGGTGCGTCTCCAGACGATCCAGCTCTTCATCGATATCGCACTTCTGTGCGTAGATCACGATCTCCTGTTCGAGGCGAGCGGGATCGAGTTCGATCTTCAATTCCGCGAGACGATCCCGCAGTACCTGCTGCTGGCGTGCAAGAATTTCAGGCATGCGCACGCGCACGGTCTTGACGATTTCCCGCACGGCGTCGATGCGCTTGCTGATGAAACCGTGCAGTTCATGACCCTCGCGCCTGCGCGTCTCGATCAGGTCGGAGAGCGCCTCGTTGAACAATGACAGTGCTTTTTCTTCGAGATCTTCGGGTACGGCTTCAGACTCACTCAGCACGCCCGGCCACTTCAGTATTTCCATCACGGTCAGGGCAGGGCCGCCGCCGGTCAGGGACAGGATCTGGCCGCTGGCCTCATTGAGGCGCACAACGACTTCTTCATTGATCTGCAGGGCGCTGCTCAGGGCGTCGCTGGTCTCCAGGCGCAACTGACAGTCCACCTTGCCGCGCGCGATGTGCTTGCGAAGGGAATCGCGGATGGCGGGTTCGAGGGAGCGCAGCACGTCGGGAAGACGAATGCCGGGTTCCAGATAGCGGTGATTGACGGAGCGGATTTCCCAGACCAGGACACCTCGGCCACAGTTGCCTTGCTTTCGTGCGAAAGCGGTCATGCTCAGAACCATAGAAGAACCCTTGTTTCAAACTTCAGTAAAAACAACAACTTTGAAAGGGACAGAGCGATTTTCTGTCCTGCGTTTGGGGCATGGGGCCGTATGTTACCCCAATATTCGGCTGCTGACTCGCCATCACTTGCCATATCAAGGATAATCGCGCCTCAATTCAAAAGACGATTTGCGAGGCAGTATGCAAGACCAGCTCCGACCCAGTAAACGCCAGCCCGACGAACTCCGTGACATCCGCATCACCCGCCATTACACCAAACACGCCGAGGGCTCCGTGCTCGTCGAATTCGGCGACACCAAGGTGATTTGCACCGCCAGCGTGGAGGAGTCCGTACCCCGGTTTCTCAAAGGCAGTGGTACCGGTTGGGTGACTGCAGAGTACGGGATGCTGCCGCGCTCCACCGGTTCGCGCATGGATCGTGAAGCGGTCAGTGGTCGGCAGGGTGGTCGCACGCACGAGATTTCCCGTCTGATCGGCCGATCATTGCGCGCGGCCATGGACATGAAACTGCTGGGTGAGAACACCATCAAGATCGACTGCGATGTGATCCAGGCCGATGGCGGCACACGCACGGCATCAATCACCGGTGGCTGTGTGGCGCTGCACGATGCTGTGACGTATTTGCTCAGCACGGGGCGGGTCAAGAAAAGTCCGCTGAAGCAGCTGATCGCATCAGTGTCAGTGGGTATCTTCAAGGGTGTGCCCGTGCTGGATCTGGACTACGACGAAGACTCCAACGCCGAGACCGACATGAACGTGGTGATGACGGAGAACCTGCGGTTCATTGAAGTGCAGGGCACGGGCGAGGAGAGCGACTTCGATGCAACACAACTGCAGGCGATGATTGCACTGGCCCAGAGTGGTATCGCCGAGTTGCTCAGTAAGCAGAAGCAGGCACTGGGCATTGCAGGGTGACATTGCAGAAGGGAAGGGAAGTGAAGTCTGACACTGAAGAGGGGAGCTGACGCGATGCAGGATTTTCAGAAGGCATTTATCGAGTTTGTGATTCGTCACGAGATTCTGCGTTTCGGCAGTTTCACGCTGAAGTCGGGGCGCACCAGCCCCTATTTCTTCAATGCAGGTCTCTTCAACACCGGTGAGGCACTGGCCTTCATCGGCAAGAGTTACGCCGCTGCGATCGCAGCATCGGATGTTGATTACGACCTGCTGTTCGGGCCTGCCTACAAGGGTATTCCACTGGTGTCTGTGACCGCTGCGGCACTGGTGCAGCAACATGGCACCAACAAGCCCTACTGCTTCAATCGCAAGGAGGCCAAGGATCACGGTGAAGGGGGACTGACCGTAGGTTCTGCCTTGCGGGGACGTGTGATGATCGTGGATGACGTGATCACGGCAGGTACAGCGATTCGCGAAGTCATGGAAATCCTGAATCGCGCAGGTGCTGTTCCGGCCGGGATTGTCGTGGCGCTCGATAGACAGGAGCGTGGGACGGGCCAGTTGTCTGCCATTCAGGAAATCGAACAACAGTATGATATTCCCGTGATCAGGCTCATCACACTTGGGCAAATCATTGACTATCTGACCGCCCACGACGATCCGCTGCTGGAGGACAATCTGGTAGCGATCAGACACTATCGGGATGAGTTCGGCGTTAGCTGATCAGGCGAATGGCGCCAACATATTCCGGGACAGAAACTGCCACTGTTCGTCCCAGTGCTGTGTCGGCGTCTTCTTGAATTCACTTCTGACAAACTGCATCAGGCGTCCTTCTGCGCTCGCCATCAGCAGGTTCGCCATGACTGCGGGCGATATTGCCGTCTTCAGGTTTTCGCGAATCTGTGCTTCGCGCAGAATCTGCTTCAGTTGTGCCTCCAGCCTGTCGAACAACTGGCTGATGCGCTGCCGCAGCCTTTCAGTTTCGCCGGCCAGTGCATCGCCCGTCATCAAGCGTGTCATGCCGGGATTCTTCTCCGCGAACGTCAGCAATAGAATGAGAATTTTTTCGCAGCGATGCAATGCAGAAGGTTCATCATCAAGAATGCGACTGATGCGCGTAAATAGAGTTTCTTCGATAAAGACGATGAGGCCTTCGAACATCTTCGCCTTGCTGGGGAAGTGTCTATAAAGAGCAGCTTCGGATACACCGACTTCTCTTGCCAGCGCGGCAGTGGTGATCCTCTCGCCTGGGCCTGTTTCGAGCATGCGGGCGAGGGATTGCAGTATGTGTTCTTTACGGGACGAGCGTGCATCTGACGACATGTTGCGTTGAAGTTCCTTTATTAAATGTTGTGTGCGTCGGTGACGATTATGCGGATGGCACTGTGCGCGAGTTGCTGATCAGTGTGCCCACGCCAGTGTGCGTGAATATCTCCAACAGTACTGCGTGCTCGACGCGGCCATCTATGATGTGAGCGCTGGTGACACCGTTGTTCACGGCATCCAGCGCACACTCGATCTTTGGCAGCATACCGCCATGGATGGTGCCGTCAGCAATCATCTCGTCTACCTGGGCAGTAGTGAGACCTGTCACCACGGTGCCAGACTTGTCCATGACGCCGGGAATGTTGGTGAGCAGCATCAGCTTCTCAGCTCCCAACACCTTGGCGATTTCCCCTGCCACTGTGTCGGCATTGATGTTGTAGGTGTTGCCGTGTTTGTCAGTGCCGATTGGGGCAATCACCGGAATGAAGTTGCTGTTCTTGAGGATGTCCAACACCTCGGTGTTGATCTTCTCGATGCTGCCCACCTGACCCATGTCGAGCATCTTGGCGTCCACGGAACTCTTCTTCAGCAGCTTCTTCGCCTGGATCAGATTGCCGTCCTTGCCGGTGAGGCCGATGGCCTTGCCCTGATTCTTGTTGAGCAGGCTGACGATCTCCTTGTTGACCAGGCCGCCGAGCACCATCTCCACCACGTCCATGGTCTTGCTGTCCGTCACGCGGATGCCATCAATGAATTCGGACTGGATGTCGAGCTTGGTGAGTAGTGAGCCGATCTGCGGGCCACCGCCATGCACGACCACCGGGTTCATGCCCACCAGCTTCATCAGTACGATGTCGCGGGCAAAGCTGTTTTTCAGTACCTCGTCGGTCATCGCGTTGCCGCCGTACTTCACTACGATGGTGCAGCCGGTGAACTGCTGAATGTAGGGAAGGGCTTCGGTCAGTACATTGGCAATGTTTTTGGCGGCGGCAAGATCCAGTGGCATGGGCTGTGTTCCGATTTAATTGATAGGCTGAAAATACAAGGTTTGAGAAAACAGGGTCTGAAAAGTGACGAGAGTATACAGTCTCAGCCGAATTCTTCGCCAACCCGAATGCGGCTCAACCGATGAAACGTCAGCCAAAGTCGGTTAGAACTCCAACATGTCATCCACTTGTAGAAGTAATTCGCGAAACATCTGCTGGATGGCCAGCAGCGATTTACGGCTGGTAGCCTCGAAGCGCAGTAGAAGGGCGGGAGTGGTATTGGACGCTCGGATCAATCCCCAGCCATCGGCAAAATCCACCCGGACGCCGTCGAGAATATTGATGGATCCCTGCGGAAAAGCAGCCATCTTCTTGATTTTCTCCATCAGGAGAAATTTGTGCTCATCAGCAACCTGGATGCGCAGCTCGGGCGTCACGACGCTTTTGGGCAGACTCTCCAGCAGATCTTCTGCAGTGCTGGACTGCCGACTCAACAGCTCCAGAAAACGCGCTGCCACGTAAAGTCCATCGTCATAGCCGTACCAGCGATCCTTGATGAATACATGGGCCGAGAACTCCGCACCAACCACGGCCCCGGTCTCCTGCATTGTTTTCTTCATGAACGAATGACCGCTGCGGCTCATGACAGGATTGCCGCCACAGTCCCGAATCAACTGTGTCAGCAAAGTGCTGCACTTGACGTCAAAGACCACGTTCGGACTCTGGTAGCGCGGCACAATGTCGCGGATCAAAAGCATCAGCAACCGGTCCGTATCGATGACATGACCTTTGTTGGTGACCACCACCACCCGGTCACCATCGCCATCCAGCGCAATTCCCAGATCCGCCTGGTGAGCAACCACCTGAGCGATGAGGTCCTGCATATTGTCGTCGATGGTAGGGTCTGGGTGATGGTTGGGGAAGTGTCCGTCCATATCGCAGTAGAGAGGGACGACGTCACAGCCGAGGGCTGCAAACAGCTCCGGTGCAATAAGCCCTGGAACAGCGTTGGCGCAATCCACTACGACCTTGAGGCGGCGTTGCAGTCTGACGTCCTGCACCAGGCGGGCGATGTAGAGAGACTTCAGGTTTCTTTGAGTGAGCGAGCCACAACCCTCGCGGAATTTTCCGGCTTCGGCATGCTCACGAATCTGCTGGATCTGTTCGGGCGTTAGGCACGAGCGCCGATGGATGATCTTGATGCCATTGTATTCGGGAGGATTGTGGCTGGCAGTGAGCATGATTCCCGACGTCCACTCGGAGGTGTAAGCCGCGAAGTAGAGGAGAGGCGTCGGGATGATGCCAAGATCGACCACATTGCATCCAGTGGATAGTATGCCGCGCAACAGCGCGCTCTTGAGAGCTGGACTGGTAAGGCGACCATCGGCGCCGAACAGCAGCGTGGTCTCTCCAGCATCAAGGGCGAGGCTGGCCAGAGATTTGCCAATAAGCTCTATGCTGCCACTATCCAGATCCGTGCCGACGACGCCACGGATATCGTAAGCACGGAAGATGTTGGGTGGCAGCGCGACGAGCTCACTTGGCATCGAGGCGCTCCTTAATGATTGCCAGCATCTGCACAGCCACCGCGCGCTTGCTTGCAGGCCCGAGCTCGGCGCGACCTGTTGGCCAAAGAGCAATGGCAGCGATTGAGTCGCTGCCGAGAGTGGCACCGGCGTCGTTGGCGAACAACAGGTCCAGTTTCTTGCGCTGAAGCTTCTCCACGCCGAAATCTTCCATGTTGTCCGTCTCGGCTGCAAAGCCCACAGTGAAGGGGCGTTTTTCGAGGGCCGCGATGGTGCTGATTATGTCCGGGTTCCTGACAAGGTTCAGAACCAGCGAATCTGCTGACTTCTTGATCTTCTGCGTGGCCACCTGTTCGAGTCGATAATCGGCTACCGCCGCCACACCAACGAAGATGTCACAGTCTCGCACCGCCTCAACACTGGCAGCAAGCATCTCCTCAGCACTGACAACATCAATGCGCTTTACTCTATCGGGCGTGGCAAGTGCCACCGGCCCGCTGATCAGCGTCACCAAGGCACCGGCTGCAGCCGCTTCTGCAGCGAGGGCATAGCCCATCTTGCCGGAGCTGCGGTTGCTGATATAGCGCACCGGGTCGATCGCTTCCTGCGTCGGTCCTGCTGTAATCGTGACTTTAAGTCCGGCCAGCAGGCCTGTAGGAAAAAGTGCTGCGCTGAGCTCCAGCAGTTCCTGTGGCTCAGTCATCCGACCGGGGCCGTTATCCCCGCAGGCCTGGTCCCCGGTACCCGGACCGAACACCATCGCACCTCGTTGACGAAGAATGTTCAGATTTTCCTGAGTCGCGGCATTGCTCCACATCGCCTGGTTCATGGCAGGCGCGATGGCGAGGGGCGCCTTGCTGGCAAGTACCAGTGTACTGAGAATATCGCTGGCATGCCCGACAGCAAGCCGAGCGATGAAGTCTGCACTGGCAGGTGCAATGAGTATGAGATCTGGCCAGCGGGCCAGTTCGATGTGGCCCATTCCGGCTTCGGCTTCCGCGTCCAGAAGCTCGGTATGCACGCGGTTACCCGACAGGGCCTGCATGGTCAGTGGTGTAATGAACTCGGTCGCGGCGCGGGTCATGACGACGCGGACTTCGGCGCCGGCCTTGATCAGCAGACGCGTCAATTCGGCACTCTTGTACGCCGCTATTCCACCTGTTATTCCCAGTAATACGCGCCGTGTGCTTAAACTTTTCATGAAGGGTGCGGCCTGCGTGGAGGTAGTCTGCCAAGGAGTGATGAGGTGGCAAAGCCTAACAGCAAGCATGTTCGGATTCAATTTGCCGCCCGGGAAGCGTAACCGCCATTCTTTGCTATCCTTGAGCCAGTCAACTCTCAGTGTCTACTCGGGAGTGTGCAATTCGTGCAGCCAGGGAGGCGCTATGGGTATCAAGGATTGGCCAGAGGGAGAACGACCGAGGGAGAAACTGTTGAGCGCGGGAGCGGGGAGGCTGTCGGATGCCGAACTGCTTGCCATTTTTCTGCGCACGGGGGTCAAGGGCAGGACTGCTCTTGATGTCGCACGGTCGTTGCTAAGCAAGTTTGGCAGTCTGACCCGGATTCTCACAGCCAATGCCGAGGAATTCTGCCAGCAGGACGGTCTGGGACTCGCCAAGTATGTGCAGTTGCAGGCGATGCTTGAGCTCTCTCAACGCCATCTCCGGGAGCAACTTGAGGGCAGGGATGTTCTCACCAGCTCGGAGTTGACCCGGGAATACCTGCGGGCGCGGTTGCGCAACTATGAGCATGAAGTGTTCGCCTGTCTGTATCTGGATAATCAGCATCGGGTGGTCACGTTGGAGGAATTGTTCTTCGGAACCATTGATGGCGCTGCCGTCTATCCCCGAGAGGTGGTCAAGCGATGCCTGCACAACAATGCGGCGGCGGTGATTTTTGCTCATAACCATCCTTCAGGGATTGCAGAACCCAGCCAGGCCGATGTGTCGATTACCCAGCGCCTCAAGGTGGCACTGAATACCATCGATGTCAGGGTGCTGGACCATATCGTCGTGGGCAGTACCGACGTCGTGTCATTTGCCGAGCGTGGTTTGATCTGAATTCCTGACAGGTCGGGGGCAATTGAGCTTGACCTCGACCTTGAACTTTCTCGGGGAATCAGCTTTCTTGTTGCTATTGGCAGGGCGTTTTGGTATAAAACGCAGCTCTTTTTTTGGCAAGACAGCGACGAGTGACGGGCAAACGGCACTGCAAAGCGGTCTGTCACCGATCATTCGGGTTATGTAACGAGGCAAGGCAATGGCTAACGTATGTATCGTAACCGGCAAGAAACCGATTACAGGCAACAATGTTTCTCACGCGAACAACAAGACGCGTCGTCGTTTTTCACCAAATATCCACACTCACCGTTTCTGGGTAGAGTCTGAGAACCGTTTTGTGAAACTGAAACTGTCTACCAAGGGCATGCGTATCATCGACAAGAATGGCATTGATGCCGTACTGTCCGATATCCGCGCCAATGGCGTGAAAATCTAAATCCGGAAAATGAACCCAGGGCTCTGACGGGCCCGGAAACAAGTGGTGAGCAGCAATGCGCGATCTGATCAAACTGGTGTCTACAGCTGACACAGGACATTTCTACACAACTGACAAGAACAAGCGAACGATGCCCGACAAGATGGAGATCAAGAAGTATGATCCCGTTGTCCGCAAGCACGTGATCTACAAAGAAGCCAAGATCAAGTAAGGTTTTTGGCCGAATAGATAAGCCGCCTTGCCAAAATAAAACGCCGGGCTCTGCTTGCAGAGGCCCGGCGTTTGTATTTGAGCTGCATAGTCATGCAGGGCTGGTATCAGCCTTTCTTTTCCTTGCTCAAATCCTTCAACAGTTTGTTGGTTACAGCAAGTGTCTTCGGATTCTCGACAAACTCTTTCTTCAATTTGCCCACAGTCGTGGACACCGTGCCATAACGCTTCAGTTTGAACAGTTTGGCGATGGCCTGCAGTGTCACGGCGGAAAGTTCCTGACATAGATACATGGCGACCCAGCGCGGGACATTCTTGGAGCCCGGGCCCCTGGCGGCTGTGTAGATGCTTTCTTCGGCGACCTTGAACTGCTTCGCAACGGCAGTGATGATGTCCTTGCAGGAAGGTCTCCACTTGGCATTGGCGCCACGTGATACACCTCTGACTTTGGTGGCTGCACGCTTCGTCTTCGCGCCTTTCTTGAATTTGTCATCCCCCATGATGGAAGACAGGTTCTTCTTGCCATAAAAGTGCGCGATCTCCTCATCAACACCCTGAGCAGTGTAGTCTGCGAACTGAGCGCCTCGCTTGGCGCCTGCAGCACCACTGAGCTGTGCCAGGACAACATCACGAATCAACCATGTGGGTGCCTTGGCCTTGTTCACATAGGCTGGGTAGCTCGACCATTCCCAGGAGTCCAGCTCGGATTTCTTGACCCCGAGGTGAATATACCGGGCGAGAGCCAAGAGGTATTTTTCAGGTTGAACCAGTACGGCTTTATATCTGCCTTTGAAGAGGGAGCCCTCTGTCTTTTTTAGACGCTGATAGTGCTGCGTGTACAGACCATCTACCTGGCGCATGAAGCGACTCAAGTTAGCTTCGGGTGTCTTGATCAGAAGATGGTACTGATCCTTGAGCAGGCAGTAAGCATGAACTTCAACGTTCAAACGAAAGCAGGTCTCTTCCAGCCCGGAGATGAAGGCTTCAAAGTACTTGGGAGAGGGGAAAATCCGCTGATTGTCGAGTCCGATATTGGAGACGTGATAGAAGGCGTCTGGGTACTCTATGCGTAACGGTCTGGCCATTGATTTGCTTCCCGGTTCTTATTTTTTAGAAGTTAAGAATTTAACTATCTGTTGTACTAGCTGCACTGGCAGCTAATATGTATTAGAGATGACCCTAATGGACTGACATACAGATAACTGAATTGCAAAGGGGCGTCAACACAAATAAGGCATATGTTAGGAATTCGGGACGAGAGGCATTTGGTCGAGTATTTATGTGCCAGAAGAGTGTTCCCGAGGGTGTTGAAAGTACCCAAAGGCTCTTCATTGATAATGAGAAAATCCCGTTATTTACTGCTTATTCCAGTGGAGCGTTAAAGCGAGCAGGGGCACCTTTGCTCAGATTGTTGGAAATCCAACAGTACGCCGCCCCGTGGTCAGGGGGCATCCGCCAGAAAGATGGCTCGTCTGGGGGCCGGGTATCCTTCGACAGTAAGTGCTGGATTATCAGGGTCAAGGCTTTCACGCAATGATTGAAAACGCATCCAGTCAGTAGACCGTTGCTCTCTAACCGTGGTGTCGCAGACATCGATCATTCGCACGTTCTTGTAACCGCAACGCACCAGCCAACCGAGAGTTGTGTCGCAGGAAGGAATGAACCAGGTATTGGGCATACGGCAGTAGCGATCTTTTGGCATCAGAGCATATCCTTCCGGACCATCCACGACCAATGTTTCCAGAATCAGTTCACCGCCTGGTTTGAGACAGTCCTGCAGTTGCAGCAGATGATCTATGGGGGAACGGCGATGATAGAGCACACCCATGGAAAAGACGGAATCGAAAGAATGCATGTTGTGCGGCAACTGCTCCAGAGTGGTGGGCAGCACGTACGCAGGGAGGTAGGGCACATAGCGCTTGACTGCCTGAAACTGCATGGCATAGGCAAGTTGTGGGTCTACACCAATGGCGAGTCTTGCGCCTTCTCCCACCATCCGGAAGCAATGGTAGCCGTTTCCGCAACCGACATCGAGGATGGTACGACCAGTCAATGGAGAGATATGTCCGCGCAGACGCTCCCACTTCCAGTCGGAGCGCCATTCAGTATCGATCTTTATGCCGAACAGATCGAACGGCCCTTTGCGCCAGGGCATCATCACACGCAGGCATTCCACGAGCTTCGCCTGCTGCTCCGCAGTGCAGTCGGTGGTGTCACCGATGCGAACAGAATCCCGGAGGTCTGTGCTGCCCGGAGTCAACTCCGGCAGTTCCTCCACGGCACGCCGCCACTTGTGGAGATCACCATTATTGCGGCTGTCGTACCATGCTGCAGTGCTGAACTTCAGCAATGGCGCCATGGGGGTGCTATCGATCAGGGACTGGAGATTTGAATAAGGCATGAATGAGGCTATCGGAAGGCAATAAGAGATGCGAAGTTGAAGCACTGGAACCAGGCATCACAGCTCGAGAATCCGGCCTGTTGGATGCGTTCCTTGTGAGTCGCGATGGTCTCGGGAATCAGCACTTTCTCCAGAGCCGAACGTTTCTGGCTTATTTCCAACTGTGAATATCCTTGTGCCTCTTTGAAGCGGTGATACATATCGATCAACAGTTCGTTCAGAGGTTCGTCGGCAAAGCGAATTTTCTCGGAGAGGATCAGAATGCCGCCAGGATTCATCCCGTCGTGGATCTTGCGCAGTAGCGCTGCACGCTGTGCAAGGGGAATGAACTGCAAGGTGAAGTTAAGTACTACCACAGAGGCATTGTTAATATCGACATCCGTCAAATCTGCGCACACCAGGTCGATTTTATGTTGCTTCTCCGTAGCAAGGGTTGCCTGGAAGCGTGTGATCATGGCCTGCGAATTATCTACAGCCATGATGCGATAGTCTTTGTGTGAGATATGATGCGTCATTGCCAGAGTGGCGCCGCCCAGCGAACATCCCAGGTCATAGACGTTGGAGTTCGGGGCGCAGTAGCGATCTGCCAGCATCCCGATCATGGAAATGATGGTGGCGTAACCCGGTACGGAGCGATTGATCATGTCGGTGAAGACAGAGGCGACTTTTTCGTCAAAAACGAAGTCTTCCACCGGGCGCTTACTGGCGTAGATGTTGTCTTGTGTTGGTTGGTTCATGATCTACGGCGGTGGCCGTGCAGTTTCGCCTCGAAAAAGTTTTGCGTATTATGCGGGAATTCATGACACATTCAAATCAAGCCACCAGTTCACTTGCCGACCGCGAATATCTGAGCGCGCAGGCGCAGCATCCAGACTCCTTGCCATTCGATTACAGCGTAACCCGTGCGAAACGCAAGACCATGGTGATCCATGTTCGTCATGCCAGCGTTGAAGTGCGCGCTCCACTGTTCGTAAGCGTTCGGGAGATTCGCGAATTCGTGACAAGACATCGTGCCTGGGTGGAGAAGAAACTCTCAGAGAAAGCCGGTCAGGATGCACAGCGCCTCATGCTGACTGATGGCGGCACCATCTTCTATAAAGCGAGATCGCTGACAGTGCGCTATATCAGCGACACTCGGGAAGCCATCGTGATTACCGAAAGGGAGTTCTGCATTCATGGGCCGCGGCTCAACGACGAAGTAGCGGCAAGGATTCTGCAGCGCTGGCTCTTGTTGCAGGCGCGCACGGTGCTGCCCGCGCGGGCGAAGGCCCTGGCCGGGTATCTGCAGGCCGGCGGCCGTCTCAAGGAGGTTGTCTTTCGCAAGACCAAAACCAAGTGGGGACACTGCACATCCTCTGGTCGCATCCAGTTCAATTGGCTGATCATGCTCGCACCGGATGCCATCATTGATTACATGATTTGCCATGAAGTCAGTCATCTGCTGCACATGAACCACTCGCGGCGATTCTGGGCTGTGGTGGAGTCGGTGTGTCCCGACTACCGCATTTATGTGAAGTGGTTGAAGAAGCATGAGCACAGGCTGTGGCTGTAATGAGGTTGTTGGAACATATTCTTTGGAACAATAAGAGTTGGTTGTGATTCAGGCAGCCATTAGACTGCTGCACCATAATTGTGCATTTGAGTGCAGAAGGCGGCTCGGTGGAGTTTTCCCGAGTTTGACGCGGCGGATGACTCAAGGCGAGCAAATACAGACTACAGGGAACTATTGATGAAGATGTCACCCGGAAATGATACATCCTGGCACCTTTCTCCGCGTCTGGCTGCCGATGTGGGAATGATCGTATTCCTCGCCCTGTTTGCTGCGGTGATCCTGCAGAACCTGCTTTGGACATGGGATGTTGTTGGCTACGTCGGTGCTGCCATCTCCTGGCAGGAAGGGGATGCGGTCGCGATACATACCCGGACCTATCAACTGCTGCGTTCGGAGTTGCCTGGCTCAGTCTATGAATCTCTGGTGGCGGGACCGTATGCCTCTGCACTGGCCGCCAGTCCGATTGAGTTCCACTCCCAGTTGGACATGTACCGGATCAAGCCACTCTATGTAGGGTTGCTGTCACTGCTGGGTGCTGCAGGATTTTCCCTCATCGACGCAGGTGTGGTGCTGTCAGTCGTGCCGGCCGTCCTGATTTGTGCCCTGGTGTACTTCTGGCTGAGACGCCACATCCCTGCCCACTTCGCTCTGGCGATCACGGTGCTGCTGAGTCTGACTTCCCGGCTCTTTGATGTTGCGCGAGTCGTGTTACCTGATTCCTTGTCAGCTTTGATCCTCGTGCTCGCAGTGTTTCTGCTTGTGGAGCGACCGTCTGCGTTACGCTGGAGTCTGCTGTTGCTCGTTATTTCCATCCTCGTGCGCACCAACAACATCCTGTTTGTGGCTCCGTTGCTGGCATTTGCGCTCTACTCCGACCACAGAAGCACAGGCTGGCAGAGTCTGGCCACAAAGCAGAAAGGGATAACGTTCGTGGCCAGCATATTCGTCTATCTGGTGGTGAGCGCGTGGTTCAATCATGACTGGTGGCGCCTCTTCTACCACACCTTCATCGGCAGCATTGTCGACATCGATGGCTTTGCCATTCCCTTCTCGCTGGATCTATATGTGGGCGTTATAAGACCCCGGCTCACACAGATCGTTGTGGGAGGCTTCGTAATAGTGACGGTGTTGCTGCCATTTTTGGTACTGTCGCTACTGGCACTACTCGGTAGCAGAGGGCGAAGCGATTTGTTGCGTGTCATAGTGCTCATCAGCTATCTCAATTTCATGTGCTACTTCTTCATGTTTCCGCTGGTAGAGGGTTGGGACCGATTCTTCATTCCCTTCTATATTTTCATAACTGTACTGGCAGCAAAGACGGCTGCCCGCTCTGCCGAACGGACTACAGAATTGCAATAAAGTCTCGCGACTCCTGTCTTCTATTGGAGTTTCGAGGAATAACAAAACCACCAGGAGTCTGACAATGCGTTTGCCGGCAATAATTTCCGCCCTACTGTTTTCCGTCACGAGTTACCAGGTACATGCACAGGACCTGCCGCGTGCCACACCAGAATCCGTGGGTTTATCCAGTGCGGGGCTGGAACGCGTGACAGCCAATCTGCAGGCCCATATAGATGCGGGCCATTTCGCTGGAGCGGTGGCTGCAGTGTTACGCGATGGCAAGCTCGTCTATCTTGAATCCCTCGGTAAACGCGAACTCGAAAAGGGAAGCGAGATGCCCGACGATGCGCTGTTTCGCATTTACTCGATGACGCGCCCCGTGACCAGTCTTGCAGCGATGGTGCTGTGGGAAGAGGGCAAGTTCCAGTTGGATGATCCTATCTCCATGTATCTGCCCCGGTTTGCTGATCAGCGAGTCTTCATCAACTCCTCAGCACCCGACATGAATCAGACCCGTGAGCGTGTGGGGGACATCACTGTTGCGGACCTCATGCGTCACACGTCAGGGCTTGGCAGTCGCAGCTCGGCCATCTATGTAGCTGAAAATGTGCGTCTGCGCTCCATTACGCTGGAGCAGATGACGGACAACGCCGCGCGGGTACCGCTCTTTGAGGATCCGGGCACCAGTTTCCGTTATGGTTTGTCTGCCACGATTCTTGGTCGTCTTGTGGAAGTCTGGTCAGGAATGCCCTTCGACGAGTTTCTGCAGGAACGTGTATTTGCTCCCCTCGGCATGACCGACACAGTATTCTGGGTAGACCCGGCACGTCTTGATCGCCTGGCCGCCGTTTATCGCCCGGGGGCAGACGGCACTCTGCAGCCTCACAAAATGGAAGACGTCGACTTCACTGAACAGGTGCCTCTGCTTGAAGGGGGCGTTGGTCTGGTATCGTCCACACTCGATTTTGCAAAGTTCTCGCAGTTGTTTCTGAGCGGGGGGGAATTGCACGGGCGTCGCCTTCTGAAGCCGGAAACTGTTCAACTGATGATGGAAAACAGTATTGCCGATGAGCTTCTCCCGATCGGGGGCGGAGGTTACATGGCCGCATCTGGATGGACGCTTGGCGGATTCGCTTATGCGCTGGATCCTGAAAGCTATGATCACACTGTGAGTCAGGGCGAAGTATGGTGGGATGGTTCAGCAGGTACACGCTTCTGGATCGATCCTGTGCAAGGCATCGTTACCGTGATCATGGCGCAGATATCACCTGCGGGTGGGCAAGGCTTCCGCGAGGAGTTCAAGAACGGCGTTTACGAGGCTATAGTCGAGCGTCGATAATCAAAGAATATGAGGGAGCGAGCTCGGCTCGCGATTGGCTGGTCGACGCGAATCGCGAACAGGGCAACGTCCGCAGAAGAAATCACTTTATGCAGTAACAGGGCTTTGCCTGCGCTGCAGCCATGCGATGCACATTCCCAGCACTGTCATCATGAATGCCGCCGCCGCCAACCAAAGCGTGCTGAGCCCCAGCAAACCTCCTCCGGGGATGGCAAACACCAGTCCAGCCAGTCCCACTATGACGCGGGCAAGCATGCCCATGGCATTTTCTCCGAGTAATCCAAATCCAATCAGATAGCCCTGCAACGCTCCCGATACCAATGTCACGCCAATCAGCGCAGTCACCAGCACAGGAAGGATTTCCGTCAGGCTGCCCTGCAATAACATGGCGGGATTGAACACAAAGAAGAACGGTATGAAATAGATGATAGTCCCGAGCCGCATCGATTCTATGCCGACCTTCATTGGTGCACATTGCGCCACGGAAGCTGCAGCGAATGCTGAAAGTGCAACGGGCGGTGTGATGAAACTGAGCATTCCCCAATACATGATGAACATATGTGAAGCCAGGGGATCAAGTCCTGCATTTATCAGCGCTGGTGCCAATATTATGGCGAGAAAGATATAGGCGGCGGTAACTGTCATGCCGATTCCCAGTACGAAACTGGTCACCGCTCCCATGATCAGCAGGACAACCACGTTGTCGCCGGCGATATAAACGAGGTCGTTCGCAAATGTACCAGCCATCCCCGTGACGGCAAGCGCTCCGACAATGAGTCCTATTGCTGCCAGAATCCCCGCCAGTTCCGCCATCAGTTTTCCTGT
Organism: Gammaproteobacteria bacterium; assembly: GCA_030682575.1. Classification (GTDB taxonomy): domain Bacteria; phylum Pseudomonadota; class Gammaproteobacteria; order Pseudomonadales; family Pseudohongiellaceae; genus UBA5078. The sequence goes on along the minus strand of JAUXNX010000003.1, from coordinate 37,297 downwards.
TGAAGCAATCAGCAATAGGAATTTGTCCAGCGAGAGACGGTGAGAGGTGAACTGGTTGATGATCAACAACAGCGCGGTGGCATAGAAGGGGGCGGTCGCCTCCTGCTGCATATACACCAACATCCACAACAGAAGCAGAAATACCGCCAGGAAATACCAGCCTTCCTTGAAGACCTTTCCTGCTCTTGGCAATTCCTCGCGCGGCAATCCCTGGAGATTGCGTTTTGCAGCGTACGCGTCGATCTGAACAAACAGCCCGTAGAAGTAAAGCAGCGATGGCACGATGGCAGCAATGGCGACGGTCACATAACTGACACCCAGAAAACTCGCCATCACGAATGCAGTGGCACCCATGATCGGGGGCATCATTACACCTCCTGTGGAGGCACATGCTTCTACCCCGGCAGCATAATGTCTGGTGAAGCCGGTGCGGCGCATTGCAGGAATCGTCAACGGGCCAGTTGTGAGCACGTTAGTGACAGGGCCACCGCTCATCGAGCCGAGGAGTCCACTGGAAAAGATTGCGACTTTTGCAGGCCCGCCACGCATATGCCCGAGCAGGGCGAAAGCGAAGTTGATGAAGAAGGGGCCGCCTCCGGTGTACTGCAAGGAAACACCGAATAGCAGAAAGCCGAACACGAGCATTGCGAAGGCCTGCATCGGTAGCCCGAACAAACTTTCTTCACCCAGAACGTGGAAGATTGCCACATCGGTAATTGGCAGACCGATACCAGCCACGATATCCGGCAAGAGATGCGAGTACATCGGGTAGAACGAAATCACGGTCACGATCAGGAATATTGGCCAGCCGCCCGCACGACGACCTGCTTCCAGCACGATGGCCCATGTGACCAGTGCGAGAGCCACGCCTATCGGGGGAGACACGTACTCCCACGCCTCCAGCACGATTCGCTCCGCGTTCCACGCAAAGTAACCGAAGACGACCGCGATGACGGCGATGACCGCAATGTCATACCAGGGCACATGATTGAGGTTGGATTTTGCGGAAGGGAACGTGATGAAGACCATCGCCAGCATGATTCCCGTCACCAGATAGAGATAGCGACTGTCGAGCATGATGCTGTCAACAAAGAAACCAAGTGCGAATATCTGATTCATGGCGAGCAGGGTGGCCGCTCCGGTAAGCAATGCCATGGCAGTACGCCAGCGACTGGAGAGCACGCGATAGCGCCCGATTACAGGCACATCAGTATCGTCAGCGGCGTCAAGAATCTTGTGGTCGGCGGCGTTGTCAGTCATGTTGATTTTCTTCTTCTTGTTGGATGAATGGCACGAGGCAATCAGATGTTTTCTGCCAGAGTGAGCAGGCCCTTGTCGGCAAGTGCCTTCTCGCGTGCTGCCAGCCATGCAGATTCGAATTCACGAAGGTTCTGCGGCGATGAGGGCAGAAATGCGTCCCATGCTTCGCTCAGCACGTGCTGGCGATAGAGGTTTTCCTGCTGTTTGGCTTCGGCTGCATCCGTCCACACACCGATTTCCCGGAAATAACGGATCGCTGCAGGATGGTAGGGGATGAAGGCGGATTCGAATTTCTGGCGGGTGATCAGCCAGCCGCCAGCACCGGGCGCATTGTCCTTGTAGTCATCAAACTGCTCGTGCATGACTTTGACCAGGTTGTACACGAGCGTTTCGTCGGCGCTGTCCATGCCCACCAGCAATGGGTAGGCAGAAGTGAATACTTCTATTCCTTCAGACGGAATGGTTGGACCCTCGGTGGCGACGTGTGTCACATACCAGGGCAACAGGTCTCTTACACGCTGCACGGCCTCAGTGTCGGCATGTGGAAAAGTGATGAACTTGAGACCTCGGGGTGAGGCCTCGAGACGCAGGAAGGGGGGCGAGTTGCAGGCACCGCCGGCAACATCGGCGCGATTATTGAGCACTGCTTCGATGGAGGCATTATAGCCTCCGACCTCTACACGAGTGACATCATTCCAGGTGAGGTTGCCGTAGGCGAGCAACGCGGTGGCGGCATTGTTCAAAGAGGGCGAGCCCTGTACCCAGGTAACTCGCTTGCCGCGAATATCAGCGATAGTGTTGATTTCGGCATCGCGCGCGCTGGCCAGTGTAAGTGAGCAGCTGTCGGAAAAATTGGATAGCAGCACTCGCAGGGGTTGCGGCCCCCATATTCGGGCCGCGAAGTTCAGTACACCTTCCTGGGCATATACGGCTTCGGAGCCACCAGCAGAAAAATGCACGCGGCCAGCCAGCAATGTTGCGAGACGGGAGACATCATTGCGACCTGGGATCACCCGCAGGTTCACGCCGTATTCACGACGCAGGATGCTGCCGATGGCGACTGCCTGGCTGTACCCGCCAGTGCCAGTGGGGTATGCAGACCAGGCGATGGTGCGTGGAAGGCCGGGATTCTCGGCAGCGGGCAGAGTCCCCGGAATCAGAAGTGACAGTGCGACGACAATGGTCGTTCTGAATGGTATCTGCAAGAACTTCTGCGCTCTCTCCAGCATGTGCTTCCCCCCGGACCACTCATGTATTGAGTGCCCGAAGCATAACCCAGCTCACTGACCAATGCCATAAAGCCCCGGACGGCTGAACCCGCGAATCAAGTCATGGAACGATAGTCTGTTCAGGCTTCTCTTATGAAGATTAGATCGTGGACGGCATGGCCGAGACGTTGACCACGTTTCTCGAATTTCGTGATCGGGCGATCCGTATTGAGGCTGTACTGTCCGGCACCGGCAGCATTTGCATAGCCTGGTGCGGATATCATCACCTCCATCATATGCTCGGCATAGGGCTCCCAGTCGGTCGCCATATGGACACTTCCACCGATCGCAAGCTTCTGTCGTACCAACTCCATGAAGTCGAGTTGCACGAGGCGGCGCTTGTTGTGTTTCTTCTTGTGCCAGGGATCAGGAAAGAATATCTGTACGGTATCGAGCTGCCCGTCTGCGATGCAGTCACGCAGGATTTCCTTGGCATCGTGACAGAAGAGTCGCAGATTGTTCAGGGAGTTGGCCTCAATCTCATGCAGCAATCTGCCCACACCGGGTTTGTGCACTTCCACACCGATAAAGTTCTTGTCAGGGTTGTTGATCGCCATGCTCAAGAGAGAGTCGCCCATTCCGAAACCGATCTCCATGACAAGAGGAGCAATTCTGCCGAACGTCCTTTCGCTGTCGAAAGCACCCTTATTGTTTGTGATGCCATACTTGGGCCAGTAATTGTCGAGGGCGTGCTGCTGTGACGACGTGAGGCGACCACCACGGATCACATAGCTGCGGATAGCTCTCATGTGCTCGGCAGGAATGCGTTTGTCTACAGCATCTTTGACAGACTCCCTGTCAGTAGAGGTGCCAGGTAAATTTTTCATAGGAGGCATGACAGATTTCAACTTGTGCTGTGAGATTCGTGAGAGTCAGTGACGGGTTGCAAGATCAGAAAAATGTTCCGTCGATGGGAGATGATGCACTGGCATACAGGCGGCGCGGCATACGTCCAGCAAGAAAAGCCTCGCGACCACTTTCGACGGCTTTCTTCATTGCAGAGGCCATTAACACGGGATTTTTTGCTTCGGCAATAGCGGTGTTCATCAGAACACCGTGGCAACCGAGCTCCATGGCAATCGCAGCATCCGATGCCGTACCAACACCAGCGTCAACAATGATAGGTACATTCGCGTTCTCCAGAATCATGCGAATGTTGTAGGGGTTACGGATGCCCAGCCCGGAGCCGATTGGCGCGCCCAGTGGCATGACCGCAGCACAGCCGATCTCTTCGAGACGTTTTGCGATCAGGGGGTCATCGCTGGTATAGACCATGACATCGAAACCGTCCTTCACAAGTTCTTCTGCGGCAATCAGAGTCTCGGTGACATTGGGGTACAACGTTTTCTGATCACCCAGCACTTCCAGTTTGACCAGCTTGTGGCCGTCCAGAAGTTCCCGCGCCATGCGACACGTGCGCACTGCATCGGCTGCGTTGTAGCAACCAGCGGTGTTGGGAAGGATCGTGTATTTGTGCGGGGAAATCACTTCGAGAAGGCTCGGCTCTCCAGCGTGCTGTCCGAGATTGACGCGGCGAATGGCCACAGTGATCATCTCTGCACCACTGGCCACCAGAGCGTCCAGATTTTGCTGAAAACTTGTATATTTACCGCTGCCGACGATGAGTCGCGAAGCGTATTCCTTGCCGGCAATAATCAGAGAAGTATCAGTGTTTGTCATGAAATAACCTTTTCACTATATCTTGAAACATGAAGTCGTGCCGCTTCGTACTAACCGCCACCAATGGCGTGCACGATCTCGATACTGTCGCCATTCTGCAGGACTTGTTGTGCATGTTGACTGCGTGGCACGATGGTGTGGTTCAGTTCGATTGCAACCTTGGCGTCGCCGAGCGAAAGCACCTGCAGCAGATCCGCAAGAGTGGCATCGCTGCCGAGCTCCAGATCATCGCCATTCACTTTCACCAGCATAAGCAATTCTCGAATAAAACCGTCAGTGACTTGATGTGCTTTCTCAGGCCTGGAGGCGCAGCATCGTCCACGCAAGCAGCGCCCAACCCGCTAAAAATGCAACACCGCCAATCGGTGTGATTGCGCCGAGCCAGCGGATGCCGGTCAGACTCAATACATACAGACTTCCGGAAAATATCACGATACCCGCAAGGAACAGATAACCACTTACGCGCACTGTCGACTGCGTTGGGTAGTACAGAGCCAGAAGTCCCACGCCGAACAATGCCAGGGTGTGGTACATGTGATATTGCACGCCGGTCTGGAATGTGGCGAGAAGTTCAGGCGTGAGGGAATTCTTCAAACCATGAGCCGCGAAGGCGCCGAGAGAGACGGAAATAAATCCGTTCACACCTGCGAGCACCAGAAACAGATTGTTCATGAGCAGCGATCTCCAATGTCCCGCGGTTGAAATAAATCAGAACTGAAAATAAAAAAGCCGCTCAAGTTATCCCCGGCGGCTTCTTCACTGTCTTGCAGTGGCTACATGACTTCGGATCACCGAAATCCGCACCAGTTCATCAGGCGCTTATCATCGCCTTGACCTTGTCCATCGCATTCTTTTCCAACTGACGGATACGCTCTGCGGACACGTCATACTTGGCGGCGAGATCATGCAGCGTCGCCTTTTCATCGGCCAGCCAGCGGCTGGTGATGATGTCGCGGCTACGGTCATCCAGCTCACTCATCGCGAGATAGAGACTGTTGTTCTTGGTCTCTTCCCATTCTGCGGCTTCCAGAGTTTCCGCCATATCCGAGGCTTCGTCTTCAAGGAAGTACGCAGGAGATTTGTAGGCCACATCGTCATCGCTGTCCGGATCGGCATCGAACGCCATGTCGTAGGAACTCATGCGGCCTTCCATCTGCCGAACGACTTTCGCATCAACGCCCAACTCGTCCGCCATGGTCTGCGCTTCGTCGTTGGTCAACCAGCCAAGGCTCTTCTTGGAGCTGCGCAGGTTGAAGAAAAGCTTGCGTTGCGCCTTGGTGGTGGCGATCTTGACGATGCGCCAGTTGCGCAGGATGAATTCGTGCATTTCAGCCTTGATCCAATGCACCGCAAAGGACACCAGACGCACGCCGACTTCCGGGTTGAAGCGCTTCACGGCCTTCATCAGACCGACGTTACCTTCCTGGATCAGGTCCGCCTGGGACAGGCCGTAACCTGAATAGCTCTTGGCCAGATGCACCACAAAGCGCAGGTGCGCGAGCACCAGTTGCCGAGCGGCATCCACGTTGTTGTCGTAGTAGTACTGATTTGCCAAATCCCTTTCCTGCTCCGGTGTCAGAACAGCAATGCTGTTCACGGACGCAATATAAGCCGTCAAATCACGACCCGGAACGATAGGGCCCATAACCTGCAAACTTTTTCCCATATTCATAATCTGCCTTTGACTCTCAATGTAACCTGTTGACTGGTACGCGCAGCCCGCACCGGCGCTGCCACCCTTTCAAACTGTACAATTTCATTCTAGCACTGCTTCTTTCCATTCGGCTATCTGTGGACAACTCTAAGGAGTCAGTCTGCGGAACCGGGACAATCAGCCATTCCAGCCAAGATTGGGTCATCCGTACTGAATTTCAACCCTCTCCCGGCAACTCTCTACATGTACCGCAATACTCTTGCGTCCAATCTGCGCCTGAACCGGGAATTGTGCAATTCGTTTATATGAATCGCAACCATCCAGTAAATCGATCTTCATCAGCGTGGCTCAATTGCCGCCAAGTGCTGCCGTACGGATATCCACGCACCCAGCCAGCCCAGCAGAGCAGCGCCGCCAAGCAGAGCGAGGCTGGACAGCAGTGTCAGTCCGTGAACGTTGTATTGGCTGTCATAGAGGGCGAGGAGCTCAATTACAGGCCTGTGCAGTGTCAGCATGATTAGACCCAGCAACAGCCACGCCAGTAAGCCTCCTGCAAGGCCGTACCAGGTGCCGGTATACAGGAAAGGCCTGGCCACATAGGCGTCGGTGCCGCCAACCAGCTTGACCACGACAATCTCGGCCCGGCGGCTCTCGATCGCCAGGCGGATGGTATTGCCAACCACAAACAGCACCGCCAGAGAAAAAATCAGCATCAGCGCGATGGCAGCACGTTCTGACAGCTGCAGAAAGCGCTGCAGTCGCTCGATCCATTCCAGATCGAGCTGTGCCGACTCAACCTCCGGCAGTGTAGCGAGTTCTCCGAGGAGCAGGGCCACTTCATCACTTGCGATGCTGACCGGGGTCAGAACAATGACGGCTGGCAGCGGATTTTCTTCCAACTGGCTGATTACGTCCCCCAGGCCTGAATAGGCCTGGAAGTCCTCTGCTGCCTGCGCGGCAGAGATGTACCGCGACTCAGCGATATTGTCGCGAGTGAGTAATTGCCCATGCAGAGCTTCGCCCTCAGCCTGCGAGACTTCGTCGCGCAGATAGAGCGTGATCTGGGTGAAGCTGTTGAACCCACTACTGAGATTGCGAACATTGTCCATGGCAACGAACAGCCCGGCAGGCAGAAGCAGCGCAATGCCGATAACTGCCACTGTCATCGCCGTGGCAACAGGTGTTTTCAGGAGTTTTTCCAGGCTCTGGCGCGCAATCTGCCTGTGGCTTTGCCACAGTGATAGCAGGTTGCCGCCCATCGTTTTCCCAGTACTACGTGCACCGGGTTCGCGTTTACGGGTTTTCATGATTCAGTTCATGCCCCCTGCCGGTTCGGGCGCCGTGTGATAGACGGCATCCTTGATCAACTGACCATTGTGCAGCGTCAGTATGCGGTGCCTGAGTCGGGTAATCAGAGACAGGTCATGACTGGCAATCAGCATGCTGACGCCGACCTGGTTGAACTGTTCGAACAGCAGCATGGTCTCGGCAGCCAGCTCCGGGTCCAGGTTGCCAGTGGGTTCATCAGCGAGCAGTATCTGGGGTCGATTCACCACTGCACGGGCGATGCCGATGCGCTGCTGTTCCCCACCTGAGAGCGCCATGGGATTCATCTTTTCCTTTTTCAGCAGACCAACCTTGTCCAACGCTGCGCGTACCCGGCGATCCGCCTCATGTTTTGGATAACCTTCGATCTGCAGGGGTAGGGCCACGTTCTCGAACACACTGCGATCAAACAGAAGCTGGTGATCCTGGAAAACCACACCGATACGTCTGCGGTAGAAAGGAATCTGGCCCCGGGGCAACCGTGCGAGGTTCTTGCCATTGACGAGGATCTGGCCCTGGTTGGCTTTCTCCATCAGCATGATCAGCTTCAGCAGCGTGCTCTTGCCCGCGCCCGAGCGACCAGTCAGGAATGCCATCTCGCCCTCGCGCAGTTCGAAGCTGACCTGGCTCAGGGCCTGATGCCCACCGGGGTAGCGCTTGCTGACATTGTCGAACTTGATCATCAGTTGGCCTGTGGCAGAGTGGGAGGTGGGAATCAACTATCCGAGAACAATGCATCTACGAATTGTCTTGCTTCAAAGGGACGCAGGTCGTCCACTTTCTCACCCACGCCGATGAAGCGGATAGGCAGCTTCAATTCCTTGGCAATCGCGAACACCATGCCGCCCTTTGCGGTGCCATCGAGCTTGGTCAGAGCAATGCCGGTCACGGTGACCGATTTGTGAAAGCTGCGCGCCTGATTAAGGGAGTTCTGTCCCGTCGTTGAGTCGAGCACCAGAAGGGTCTCGTGAGGAAGCGCGGGATCGAGCTTCTTGAGAACCCGCACGATCTTCTCAAGTTCCTGCATGAGATTGTCCTTGGTGTGCAGTCGGCCAGCCGTGTCAGCAATCAGTACATCTGCTCCTCTGGCCACAGCAGATTGGTAGGCGTCGAAGATCACAGATGCACTGTCCGATCCAGTTGGCTGCGCAATCACGGGCACGCTGTTGCGCTCGCCCCACACCTTGAGCTGTTCGACCGCCGCCGCACGGAAAGTGTCGCCTGCGGCCAGCACCAATTTATGCCCTTCCTTCTGCAGGCGCTTGGCCAGTTTGCCGATGGTGGTGGTCTTGCCAGCGCCATTCACACCTACGACCAGAATCACATACGGCTTCTTGTCAGCGTTGATAGTGAGAGGCACGTCGCAAGGCGTCAGCAGAGCGGTGAGCTCCAACTTGAGGCTGTCGAGGAGAGCCTGAGGATTTGCAAGTTGCCTGCGGTCCATCTTCTGAGTGAGCGCCGTGACGATGTGATCAGTAGCCTCCAACCCCATGTCAGCCGAGAGTAGCTGGGTCTCGATGTCGTCCAGCAAATCCTGATCGATGGTCTTGCGGCCGAGTATCAACGCACTCAACGAATCGGTGAGCGCACTGCGGGTTTTGCTCAGGCTTTGCTTCAGTCGGGTAAAGAAGCCGGCGCTGCTTTCCTCTGGCAGGGGTTCTTCTGTGGAGAGAGGGTCACTTGAGAGCACTGCGTCTGTGGCAGCAATGTCCTCTGCAGCCGCATCAGCAGCGCCCGGCTCCGGCACTTTGGCTGAACTCGACTCTGCAGAACCAGCGGGGGCTTCAGGTGGCTTTTTCTTGATGAAACTGAACATGGGTAAACGTCTTCCGGCGCGCTGTCGAAGCGGGCTATGCTACCATTTTCGATGCAGAGGGGCATGAACAGAAAGCATGGCCCTGTCCAGTGAAGTCCTTCAACCATCCTGCATGAAACAATCGTGATGAAGAAAAGCAGTGGCAAACCGGGTAACACCCTGCGCATCATCGCGGGCAAGTGGCGCAGTCGCAAGCTCGACTTCCCCGATGTGGAGGGGCTGCGACCGACAGCGGACAGGGTGCGCGAAACGCTCTTCAACTGGCTGCAGGAGGCCATCGCACGCGAAGATTGCCTGGACCTTTTTGCAGGGAGTGGAGCATGCGGGATCGAAGCACTGTCCCGGGGCGCCAGACACGTTACCTTTGTCGACAGCTCTGCAGCGGCGATCAAGGCGATCCGCGCCAACCTCGACATGCTGCAGGCCGAAGGTCATGAGCTGGTCTGCGAAGACTCGCTGCGCTGGTTGCAGAGCTGTGCGCAAAGCAGAGACAAGTGCCCGCACTCTTATGGCCTGGTCTTCATCGACCCCCCCTTTGCCACGGGTCTGCTGGCACGCAGTGCCTTGGCTCTGGAGCAGAGCGGACAATTGCGCGAGGACGCGCTCATATACCTGGAGTGGGGCAGCGACATTCCGGCGGTCGGATTGCCTGCGAACTGGCAAATGCTCAAGTCAAAGAGGGCGGGCGCTGTGTATTTTTACCTCTACCAGCGACAGGGGGCGAACGTCTCCACGCCATGAGCAGCCATTCATACTCACCATTCAAGTCTCCCTGGTGGTTGCCGGATCGCCACACACAGACTCTCTGGCGTCGCTTTGCTCCCACCGCTGGCATTCGGCAGCGCCGCGAGCGTCTGGAGTTGGCAGACGGCGATTTCATCGATCTCGACTGGGTGGATGCCGATGCAGCCCTGTTAGGTGACCTGCCGGTGATTGTCCTGTTGCACGGACTTTGTGGCTGTTCAGGCTCGCCTTACATGCAGTCCATGCAACGTCTGCTGCACAGCAAGGGTTACAGCAGCGTCGCGATGAATTTTCGGGGTTGCAGTGGCGAGATCAATCGATTGGCGCGCGCCTACCACTCTGGCTGTATCGAGGATGTCGAGGAAGTGTATCAGAGCCTGCACGCACGCCTTGCAGGTAGATCACTGGCGTTCGCCGGATTCTCTCTCGGCGGCAACGTGCTGCTCAAATGGCTGTCGGAGATTGGTCACCGTCCTGATGTGTTGCTGGGAGTTGCCGTATCAACGCCATTTTCGCTCTCTTATTGTTCAGGCACCCTGAATACCGGTGTGAGCAAAGCCTATGGGCACTACTTCCGGCGCCGACTGGTGCGTGATGTGGAGGCCAAGAAGGCCTGGTTCCGCATGAGCGGGAAGACCACTGAGTTTGAGAAGCTCGAAGCGCTGGGAGATCTGCGGCGACTGCAGACTCTTTGGGAGTTCGACGACCAGGTGACTGCACCATTGCATGGTTTTGCAGGAGCGGAAGATTACTACGAGCGTTGCAGCAGTGGACCCGTGCTGCCCCGGATAAAGACTCCGGTGCAACTGATCCAGAGCGGCAACGATCCCATCATTCCGCACTGCTCGTTGCCAGAGGTGGGATCACTTCCTGAGCACATTGCGCTGCATTTGACTGAGGCTGGGGGGCATGTGGGTTTTACCTGTGCCGGGCAGCCGCTGTGGCTGGAAGAGCGAATTCTCGCCGCAATCGACCTCACTGCAGGCAGCTCCAGTCCGGGCTGATTGAGCTGGTGGTATGCTTTGATTAGAATGGCCCCGCTTCAGCGACTCGCGGATCAGGCGACGCCCGCAGCGGCTATACTGTTCAGGACCAAAAAGAATAATGCCGCACAGACAGGCGTCTGCAGGCCTCGGGGAAAGTGAGAGCAAATGAAAATAGCCGTATATCCAGGCACGTTCAATCCGATCACCAATGGCCACACCGATCTGGTGGAGCGAGCCTCTGGCCTGTTCGATCACATCATTGTGGCGGTGGGTATCAACCGGCAGAAGAACACCACACTCTCTGCCCAGCGTCGCGTTGAACTGGCGTCCCAGGTGCTGAGTCATATCCCGAATGTGGAAGTCTGCTCGTTCGATACGCTGTTGACCGAGTTCGTGAAGCAGCGCGGCGCCCACATCATTCTGCGCGGCCTGCGCACCGTGGCAGACTTCGAGTATGAGTTTCAGCTCGTAGGCATGAACCGGGTGCTGGAACCGGACATCGAGACCGTATTCCTGGCGCCCGCCGAACATCTTTCCTATATATCATCTACTCTGGTCAGGGAGATCGCCTCCTACGGCGGAGATATCTCCAAGTTTGTTCATCCTGTTGTTGCCAAGGCTATGATGGAAACGGTTGGCAAGGACATCTGATCAGCGTTGGCATCGAGGGCAAAAGACAGTGCTGCGCTGCCCGATTCGAGTCTCGGTCAGTGCGCCATTGCAGGCGCTACAGGCCTCTCCACCTCGCCCATAAACGTGCAGTGACTGTTTGAAGTAACCCGGCTTGCCGTCTCCGCCAACGAAGTCTCGCAACGTTGTGCCTCCCTGGGTGATCGCCCGGCCAAGAACCTCCTTGATGCACTCCGCCAATCGCACATAACGCCGCACCGAAATCCGTCCTGCCGCCCGGTCCGGCCTGATGCCGGCCATGAACAGCGCCTCGTTTGCATAGATATTGCCTACGCCTACCACCACATGGCTGTCCATGATGAAGGACTTGACTGGGACCTTGCGTCCGCGCGCAGAGCGCAGCAGGGTATTTCCGTCGAAGTCATCAGAGAGTGGCTCCGGACCCAACGACTTCAGCAGAGGATGCTCCATCGGTGAACCCGTAAGCCAGAGCATGCAACCAAACCGTCGAGGATCGGAATAACGCAGAGTACTGCCATTCGCCATGACCAGATCAACGTGGTCATGTTTGAGAATCGGGTCGTTCGCCGCAACCACCCGCAGGCTGCCGGACATCCCCAGATGCACCAGGAGGCAGGCATCGTCAGCCTGCAGCAACAGGTACTTGCCACGCCTGTCCACTCGCAGGATGAAGCGACCGATCAGTTCAGAGCGCAGTTGCCCGGGAATCGGCCAGCGTAATTGATGATTGCGTACAACAACATCGTGGACGCGTTGTCCAACTATGTGCGGGGCGATACCGCGGCGGGTGGTTTCTACTTCAGGCAGTTCTGGCATGCTACTTGTGTCTATTGTGAGTATCGGGATTGACCTGCAAGTGGTTGCCCGCGCACTATAGATTCGAAACACCCGCTTGGATAGCCAGAGTGAACGCAGACCTTGCTCGGAGAGGTCTTATGGCAGTGGTGAGATGCGGTTTCCAATTTGAAGTCGCAATGGTATTACGATGGCATCGCCGCTGACCTCTTTGAAGCTGCTGTGCGTACTGAATAGACAAGGTGGTAGACAAGGCCGGCAAGCAAGGATTTTTCACAACCCGAAACATTGTCCTCGATGACTGCAGGATTTGATCGTGAAACATTCAGCCTCTTACAAGATTTTCCCCATTACCGCTCTGCTGTCGGTGTTGAGCGTGGTCCATGCACAGGAGGCAGGTAAAGATGCCGCTGTTGCTACAGAAGAAGAGACTCGATCCTCGCCCGTGCGAGTCCTGCATTTCGAACCTCCGATCTCCCTTGCGAAGCTTGCAGAGCAACCGGCACTGGAATTGATTGCAGCGCCCAGTCTTCCTGTGATTGCAGATCAGGGCGAGGAGCGGTCGGTGTTCGCTAATCTGAGCCCGAACGAGCAGGCGTACCTGCAGCGTCTGCAGGACATTGACAGTTACGAGCAGGCTCTGGAAGAGCTCGAATTTCAGGGCGGGGCCTGGAGCGTGCAGATTGCCGAAGAGCTGGCGATTCTTGGTTCTCTGTTATATCAACAGGGCGACTATGAGGAGTCGATCGAAGTATTCGACCGGGCTGTGCATATCAACCGGGTCAATCACGGCCTGTTCAGCCCCGAGCAGATTCCATTGGTGGAGAAGTTGGTGGACAGCCACGTGGCGCTGGGTCAGTGGCGAGAGGCCGATGAGCAGCAGCAATATGCTTTCTTCGTGCAGACAAAGACCTATGGCGCGCGCGATCCGCGCATGATCTCCGTATTCCAGAATCTGGCGCGCTGGAATATCACTACTTTCTATCGGGGGATTGACCCTGATCCCACGCAGCGATTGTTACAGACCTTTCTCCTCTACAGGGCGGCAGCCGACACCGTTGAGGCACATTTCGGTCAACGTGATCCACGTTATATCGAATTATTGCAGGATGTGGCCGGCGCTGCTGACATGATGAATCGTTATGCATTGGAGGGCAGCCCGGCAGGCACCGCTGGCAACCCTGACAGACGGATGGTGAACAACTTTGTCGGTAGCCCAACCAACCCTCAGGGCGGATCTGGAGGTGGCGAGAGCGCACTGCGGCGTATAGTGAATTTCTACAGTGATGATGATCGTCCGAACAATCAGGAAACGCTGTTGCTCAGAGTACGGGCCATGGCGAATATTGGTGACTGGCATCTGACGAGAGAAAGGCGACAGGCGGCGATGCGTGCGTACCGGGACGCCTACGAAGAGTTGCTTGACGCAGAGAACGGAGAAGCATTGGTAGAACAGGTGTTTGGAGAGATCGTGTTTCTGCCGACTTTCTCCAACTTCGGCGAGGAAAAGAAGGTGGCATTCAACCTCAACGCTGATTCGGGTGCGCAACAGGGTTATGTCGATATGTCCTTTGATGTGTCGCAGTACGGCAGGGCCACCAACTTTCAACTGCTGGCGATGGAGCCCCAGAATCTGGCGAGAGTTGAATCGCAAGTGGTCAGCATGGTGCGCACGCAACTGGTGAGACCGAAAATTGTCGAAGGAAGGACGGTGGCATCGCAGGGAGAAAGTTACCGATTCCATTTCTGGTATCAGTAAGTGACTCCAGGCACACCGCTGTAAGAAAAAATTCATAAAATCAGCAGCTAATAAATCTTTCCGAACACCGGTCTTGGAGAGATACTGGTCATCCGCCGAATGAAACATAGTGTTGGCGGTTGCAGCAAAACGGCAGGCGCGTTTGGCAAGTCGGATTTGGTAAGTTACAGGCAAGCCACAGGACATATCAAAATGAAGAAATCAACAGCAAGACATTTGTTCGTAATCAGTGCTACGGCCCTGATCCTGGCTGGTTGTGAGTCTTCGAGCCAGCAGTCTTCTCAGAGCTCGATGCCTTCGACGCCGTCTTCGTCGTCATCCTCATCCTCGAGCAGCTCGCCATCCATGCCGTCGCCATCGTCTTCGTCATCCCGAAGTACTCCTTCCATGCCTTCCTCAAGCCCGAGCAGCGCATCCACGCCGTCGATGCCATCGCCTGCAGGGAGAGATTCCTCTTCTGGCAGTCCGTCTTCGCCCAGCAGTAGTCAATCCTCATCTGGTAATCAAAGCTCATCGGGTAGTGCCATGCCGGCGGTCACCGGTGGTCAGAGTGGAAGCACGACCGTCCCTGCAGGAATACCAGGCAGCCCTGGTGTCGCAGGCAGCAGTCAGCCATCCAGCAGTGGTCAGAGAGCCGGTGCAGGGGGACAGGTTAGCGCCAGTGGTGCAACAGGCGCCGGGGGTAATTACAGTCTTGATACATTGCCTGGAGGCTTGGGCGACAGTGGCACCGGCCCTATGACTGCTCAGGAGCGTGCGGCAGTGTTGAATGGCACCTTGAACAGCGGTTACGAGGAATTTGATGGTTTCATCCTGGCGGAGCGCGCCAGGGCGCAGGCCGAAGCCAACGCTGCCCGCACGGCAATGCCCGGTGGCTCCGGCGGAGGTTCCAGCAGTGCCGGTGGCGGTGGGGAACCGATTATCGTGGCAGCCAGACCGGTCGGTGGCACAAGCGGTCCGCAGGGTGCAGCGGGCGCCGGTGGCGGCAGCAGTTCTCAGGGTCAGACGTTCCCTCCACCCGAAGACATTCCCAGCGGTCGGGATGATGACATTGTTGCCCGCCAGCTCAGAGAGGCCGCCATGAGTGAGCCAGACCCTGAGTTGCGTGAGAGGCTGTGGGATGAATATCGCAGGTATACAGGTATAGGCGGTTAATCATGTTGGCATTAAAAGTCAGGACAATCATCCTCTGTCTTGTGGCGCCGGTGCTGGTTGCCTGCTCCACCACGTCAGTCAAATCCACGGAATATGTGCAGATCGTTCAGGACAGGACCCCGGTGGCAGAAGACCTGCTGATGGACATCGGCATCACTGTCTTCGATCCGGGTATCGATGAGATTGATAAAGATGATCTGGAGCGTGTCAGCCCTCAAATCCGCAATGCTGAGGCTCGGTATGCACCTTATCTGCTGGCCGAGACGCTACAGCGTTCCGGCAACTGGGGAGTGGTCCGCGTGCTGCCCAGCGAAACCAGCACGATGGATGTCTACCTGCACGGTCAGATACTTCATTCCGATGGTGAGACCATGCATATCAAGATCACGGCGCGCGATTCCAGCGGCACTATCTGGTACACCAAGAACTACAATGAGAACATCAGCCAGTTCAACTATGAGGCATCACAACGGCAGGCCAATGATCCCTTCCAGGTGATATACAACAATATTGCCAATGATTTGCTGGCTTACCGCAAGGCCAACCTCAGTGATCAGCGCATCGCCCAGATCCGCACAATCTCCGAACTGCAGTTCGCGCGCAATTTTGCGCCGGAGTTGTTCGAGCAGTATCTGACAGTCAACAACCGAGGGATTACTCAGGTGGCGCGACTTCCGGCCGCCAATGATCCTTCGCTGGAGCGCATCCGCGAGATTCGCCAGCGCGACAATCTTTTTGTTGATACGGTGCAGGACTACTACGCCAATTATGCCCGCCAGATGCGTGTTCCTTATGATTCATGGCGCGAGCAAAGCTATCACGCCACGATGGAGCTGGATCAGCTTGAGGCATCAGCTCGTAGACGCTTCATTGCGGGAACGGTGGCTATTGTCGGCGGCATTGCAGCAGCAACCAGTAGCAACGCAGCGGTGCGAACCGGCAGTCTGGTGGCAGTGGGCGGAGGCGCATACATGGTGAAGAGCGGTTTTGACGTGAGTGCAGAGGCGCAGATCCATATTGCAGCGCTGCAGGAGCTCGGAGAATCCCTTGAGTCGGAAGTGGCCCCCAAGATGATAGATCTCGATGACCGCCAGGTGATGTTGACCGGTAGCGTGGAAGAGCAGTACAGCCAGTGGCGGAAGATTCTGGTGGAGATCTACGAAGCTGAAACAGGAAACCTTTAACCCGGGTTGCCAGTGGCTGCCAAAGCCTGCTGCGGCGCACTACCCTGGATGGTCAGACGAGCGTTATGTCAGATAAAGAAGTTATATACAACGAAGCCGCCGATCCTGGCCTGCCTCCAGGCGCGACTGGGCATGGCCAAGTAGCCAGATCCATGTCGGCAACCGCTGGGAGCGGGCTTTCCCCATTGGTGTGGCTGATGCTCGGTGTGCTCACACTGCTGGCGCTGGCAGTGATCTTTGTGCTGCCCGGAGTTGTGGCGGAATACGAATTGCCATTTACGCCGCGTGCAGAAGTGACAGAGATCGCCCTGCCTGTTGTTGCTGCCTCTGCCAACACGAATCCCATATCGCCATTTCAGGAAGCCCAGCGTGCGTTGCAGCGCAAAGAGGCTCAGGATGTGCTGGCCAGCCTGCTGACGCGGCAGGCAGAGTTGCAGTCGCTGAACGTCGAGGACTGGGCTGCCGAAAGCTATCAGGCGGCGCTGGAGTTTGCGCGCCTCGGAGATGATGCCTACAGAACCCAGGAGTTCGGACAGGCTACTGAGCAGTACCGCAGCAGTGATGCTGCCTTGCAAGCTCTGCAGGGCGAATTGCCGCTGAGATTTGCCGCTGCAATGGCAGAAGGTAATGCGGCACTGGAGGCCGGCAATGCAGCACTGGCGAGCGAAAAATTCAATCAGGCGCTGACCATGCGGCCGCAGGACAGTGATGCCCGACTTGGAGTGCAGCGCGCCAGTACGCTTGATCAGGTTGAAGTACTGTTGCGTGAGGCTGCAAGCCTGACCGCACGAGCTGATCATGAGGCAGCAGAGGGGCGACTGCGTGAGGCGGTTGCACTGGATCAGTATCACAATGCTGCACGCAGAATGCTTTCGGATGTTCGTGCACAGATCGGTGAGAATGCTTTCGCCAGAGTAATGTCGGAAGGCTTTGCTGCGCTGCAGGCAGGCAATTCAGAGACGGCTATTACCGCTTTCGAGAGGGCGCTGGCGATGCGGCCCGGCTCGCAACAGGCTCAGGAAGCGATAACCCAGACCCGCGACCAACTGGCAGTCAATCGGATTACCCGCCATCAGAACAGCGCCAGAGCTCTTGAGGCTGAAGAGCGTTGGGAGGCTGCAGTTGCCGAGTACGACAGTGCATTGGCCATCGACGCCAATCTGGTGTTTGCTGTCGAGGGCAGGGACTACGCACAGAAGCGCTTGCAGCTGGATCGTCTCCTGCAGAGTGCCATCGAACAACCCGGTCGTCTGGCTGATACCGCCGTGCATGAGCAGGCTGTTCAGGTTTATTACACCGGGCTGCAATTGGAATCGTCGGGACCGCGCCTGCAGCAGCAGTTGGGCGAGCTTGAAGCGTTGCTTGCCAAAGTGCAGGTGCCAGTGGACGTGCAGATCGTGTCAGACAACCTGACGGAAGTGACACTTTACCAGGTGGGCGTACTGGGGCGTTTTCAGAGTCAGGTGCTGTCGCTCAAGCCGGGGCAGTATGTGGCCGTGGGCACCCGTCCCGGTTATCGCGATGTGCGAATGGAGTTCGAGGTGGGTTTTGACGGGCGCAGCACGCCAGTGACCATCGCGTGTACGGAAGAAGTCGTCGCAGTCAACAGGCGCTGAGCTCATGCAGGATTACAGGAAAGACAGTGCCGGAAATGAGGCAGGAGCCAGTGTCCCAGCAGGCTCCGCAGACCCCATTGTTCCCATCGATTTTTCACCCCCCGATCCGCGCAAGAAGCGCTCGGCACTAAAGCTGCGCTGGCCGCATTTGCTGATCGTCGGGTTTCTCCTGATGGCAGGTGCTTCCGGCTGGTTCATCCTCACTGCCAGATCAGTCTACGTGCAGGTAACGCCGATCACGGCCAGTGTCGAGATTCAGGACGGATTTTCTCTGCAACTTGGTGAGCGTCACTTGATGCTGCCGGGAGAATATCCCATCCTGCTGCGTAACGAGGGCTATCACGACGAGCAGATCACCCTCGTTGTAGGTGAGGCTCAGGCGCAGAACCACCCTTTTTCATTGCGCGAACTCCCCGGCATCGTCAGTTTTGAGGCTACCGGTGTCAGTGGTGGACTCAGCGGCGCACTCGTGGCTTTGAATGGCGCGGAGTTGGGGCGTATCCCTCTACGCGATATTGAACTGGAGCCGGGGGAGTACGAACTCACAATCACGGCCGACCGTTACTTTCCCTATACGGAAATGATTACCGTGCCGGGACGTGCTGCCGTCACTCAGTTCAGTGCACAGATGCAACAGGCGTGGGGAGAAGTCAGCCTCAGCACAGAGCCTGCCGGTGCCGAAATCCTGGTCAACGGGCAACTGCTGGGAACCACGCCGTACAATGCCGAAATTCTTCAGGGCCAACACGAAGTCACGCTGAAACTGGCCGGGCACAAGGCCTGGCAGGATCGTCTCGAAGTGGTCGCTGGTGAAACCCTGGCTTTACCCTCGGTGGTGCTGGAGCGGGCCGATGGCCTCGTCTTCATCCGCTCTCAGCCGAGCGGTGCGAATGTCACCATCAATGGTCAGTTCAGAGGTCAGACTCCGATTGAAGTGGCGCTGCCACCGGGCCGTACCCACGAAATCACCTTGTTCCGCAGCGGTTTTGATGCCGCCTCCCGTAGCATTCAGACCCGCCCTGATCAGGAGCAGGACATAACGGTATCCCTGATCCCCATCACTTCGGTGGTGCGTGTGGTGGCGGAGCCTGCCGAGGCCGAATTGTATGTGGATGGTGAATTCAAGGGCCGCGCAAATCAGACCCTGGAGCTGCTCGCGGCGAGCCAGATAATCGAGGTCAGGCTGGATGGCTACGTTCCTTACACCGGCAGCTTTACTTCGAGACCCGGTCTGGAGCAGGAACTGCGCGTGTCCCTCAAGTCTCTTGAAGACGCTCGCGTGGAGGCCATTCGCCCGGTCATTACTACTGCGGCAGGTCAATCACTAACACTGTTGTATCCCGGCCAGTTCACCATGGGTGCTTCTCGTCGCGAGCCCGGCAGGCGTGCGAATGAAGATTTGCGCGAAGTGCGGTTGGAGAGAGCTTTCTATCTGTCCCCCCACGAAGTCAGCAATGCTCAGTACCGACGGTTCAAGGCCGGCCACTCTTCCGGTGTACTGGAAGGACGTACATTGGATCTGGACAATCAGCCGGTTGTGCAGGTTGGCTGGCAGGACGCAGCCCTTTACTGCAACTGGCTAAGCCAGCAGGAAGGACTCCCGCTGTTCTACAACGTGGAAGGGGGTCAGGTGGTCGGATTCAATCCCGATGCCACCGGTTATCGCCTGCCCAGTGAGGCAGAGTGGGAGTGGGCGGCGCGCACAGATGGCAATGGCAATGTGCTGCGTTATCCCTGGGGTGACCAGTTGCCTCCCCCTCCCGCTGCAGGCAACTTTGCCGATGTCTCTGTCAGCAATTTCATGGGACAGTACATTCCGGGTTATGACGACACCTTCATGGGCACTGCGCCGGTCGGTCAGTTTGCAGTCAACAGCCGGGGCATGTATGACATGGCAGGCAATGTCTCGGAATGGGTGCATGACTACTACGGTACACTCATCAGTCTTGGTACAGCAGTGGAAGTGGATCCACTTGGCCCCACGTCCGGTGCCTACCACACGATCAAGGGTTCCAGTTGGGCGCATAGCAGCATTACCGAGCTGCGCCTTTCCTTCCGCGACTTTGCCGACACCGCACGCAATGATCTGGGATTCCGGATCGCACGCTATCTGGAGGAATGAATCATGAAACGAACATCTTTTCTGCCATTGTTACTGGCCGCGTTGATGAGCATTGTGCACATGGCCCAGGCCCAGACGACCGCACAGCAAGACCAGGCGCAGGCTGACACTGCTACTGATGTGGGTGTGCAGGGCAATTCACAGAGCAGCACTGTTACACAAACGGACGAAGATGCGGCTGATGATATCAGCGGTGCAGACGCCGACGCGGCAACAGATGGGTCTGGCCGTTTCATCCCGACGGAGCAGGTGTCCCAGGATCTGGGTGTCTCGTTCCCGGTAGACATCTGATGCAATCCGGGCACTGAACAAAATCGAAATGGAAAAATCAGGGCGAGCGAATGAAGCAGAATTATCTCAATGAAGTGATCTATCAGATTTTCGCGCTCATCATCGTGGTGATCGTGGTGCATGCTGTGTATGTTGCCGTGATTCGGCCCAACGCCGAGTTCATTCAGGAGCAACAGGCTGCCATACAGGCTGTCGATGAGTCGTACGTCGCGGAACGTTCCCTGTATGTGATTCTGCGCGATCTCGAACAGGAGACCTGTATCATTCTGATGCTCTGGGCGTTATCGATAATCGGGATGAAGACGCGTCGAGTTATCAAGGAAAGAGGACTGTTGGATCGCGAGTTGTTGCAGGTCTCGGAAGGGATCAGCATCCTGCCTGAGGACGCACGGCACTATTCAAGGCCGGTACAGGCATTGCCGGAAAATGAACGGGCGTTCCTGTTGCCGCGTGCGGTCCTCGCTGGCCTGCATCGCTTTGGCAGTACCCGCAGTATTCAGGATGCATCCGACACCATCAAGGACATTTGCAACAGCGAATCCGACAGACTCGAAAGCGAACTGAGCATCATCCGTTACATCGCCTGGGCGATTCCATCGATCGGTTTCATCGGGACAGTGCGCGGAATCGGCGCCGCTCTGAGTCAGGCGCACCAGGCTGTCAGTGGTGACATTCTCGGCGTAACAGTCAGCCTGGGTGTGGCATTCAACTCCACGTTCGTGGCGCTGGTGACCAGCATTCTCCTCATGTTTCTCCTGCATCAGTTATTGCTTCTGCAGGACCGACTGGTGCTCGATACCCAGGCCTATTGCGACGAGCATCTGCTGCGCTATTTGCAAGTGCCTGACAAGGATGCTCTGGAATGACACTGCGCGTTCTCGAATTCAATGATGTCGGCATTCGCGTCAGCGACCATAGCGGCGTTATTGCCAGCAGCCCCGGCTATGCGCTTGTCACGGGGCAGCGCATTGAGTTCGGTGAGAGAGCCCGCAAACAGAGTCGGTTGAGTCCGCTCAACTGTTTCAACCAGTTCTGGCACAAACTGAATCTTGATCCATTTGCGCGGCCGGTTGCGCATTACCGCCACAACGCTGACATCGCGTTCTCACATCTACAGGATCTTGCGTCCGTCACCAAACTGGATGGCGATGTGCTGCTGGCTGTGCCAGGCAGTTTTTCCCGTCAACAGTTGGCGATTCTGCTGGGGCTTATCAAGCAATGTTCATTCAGTGCGGTTGGCGTTGTTGACGCCGGTCTGGCTGCGGCCATTGACCACTCTCGCAGTGACAGTGTGATTCATGTCGATCTCCATCTGCATCAAGTCGTGTTGTCAAAGCTGGAGCGTCAAGGTGGAGATCTGGTGCGCGAAAGTGTGGTGCAGGTGCCCGGCACTGGCTGGGTCAACATGTCCGAGAGTCTCATTCAGCTTCTGACCAGTGCTTTCATACAGCAGTGCCGTTTCAATCCGCAGCACAACGCGCAATCCGAACAAATGTTGCTCGATGGTCTGCCCGCCTGGCTACGCGAAAGTGATGCTGTCGATGCATTGGAGAACAGTGCGGCGACCGATTCCGACGAGGCACGGAGGAACCTGTTGGTCAGCATCGATCACAATAACACTGTGCATCAGGCGCGAGTGCCGCGCAGCAGTCTGTCCACACGACTGCAGCCGTTCTTTCAGAAGATTTCCCAGCAACTGTCATTACTCAATCCGGAGGGAAGCAGTCGTCTGCTGGTGTCGGATCGACTACAAGGATTGCCCGGTTTCGCTGATGAGCTAGGCAAACATTTCGACAGGATCAGCGCGCTGAGCGAGGACACCGTTGGTGGTGCCTGTCTGCGTTATCACGAGGAGCTGACAAGCTCCCCGGAAGCAGTGCATTTCGTGACTCGCCTTCGCCCCTCTGCAGCTTTGACGGAGCAAACCTTTGTGGCGGTGGAGCAGCCGACTCACGGCGTTGTGCAACATCGGGCGCGAAAATTGAGTGATGGGATGACGATACTGGGGCGCATCGCAACGGATGGACGACCGTCTCTGGAGTTGCTCAGGCGGGGCGGACGCAGCGCAGCCGAGAGCGTGCCAGTGCTGGGAGAAATCTCTTTCGACTCCGGTCATTTTGCATTACGGGTTACTGAGGGCGGAGCGGCGGCCGGTCTGCAGATCAATGGCAACGCCGCACTGCCGGTGCAGCGTTTGCATCTGGGTGACCGCATCGGGCTTGTGAGTACCACGGACACTATTGAGTTGATTCGGGTGCAGGATGGCAACGAGTAAGAAAAGACAACGCAGGGCGTTCAGCCCCATGAGCATGGCCTTTCTCGACGTCATGTCCTGTGGGTTTGGTGCTGTGGTATTGATCTTCCTGATTCTTGACCATCAGATGTCCGAACAGGAGACGGTGACAGATCCGAATGTAACAGCCGAGGCCAGATTACTCGAAGAGGAAATCCTCGAAGGTCGACAGAATCTGGTGCGCGCCAGGAACACGCTTGCTGATGTCAGTCTTGAGGTGGTGACAGCAGAAGGTCTGGCCAGACGCATTGAAGAAGAGATACAGAATTTCATGCAGCAACTGGCGATGCTGGAGAACACCTCGCTGGCGAGCGACGAGAGCCTCGAACAATTGCGGGCGGATATCCGTTCGCTGGAGGAGGAACTGCAAAGATTGCAGGCCAGCGCCATTGAGCAAACCGGGACCAATGCCCGTGCGTTCGTCGGGGAAGGGGATCGTCAGTACCTGACCGGCATGTTTCTCGGTGGCAACCGTGTGCTGATTCTCATCGACACCTCGGCGAGCATGCTCGACGAGACCTTGGTCAACATCATCCGCACTCGCAACATGTCGGATCAGAACAAGCGTGCTGCCGAAAAATGGCAACGGGCCGTGCGCACGGTTGAGTGGATCAGCAGCCAGTTGCCCGTAGCGAGCCAGTATCAGATATACGGTTTCAGTAATGGCGTGACTGCGGCCCTTGCCGGTACCGAAGGTACCTGGAGGGAGGTCGCTGATCGTGATGAGTTGAATCAGGCCATAGATGGAGTGAAGCGCTTTATTCCCCAGGAAGGCACCAATCTGGCCGGGGTATTCCAGGCTGCCGCACGGATGTCACCGCCACCCGACAATATCTATCTGATAACCGATGGGCTGCCTACACTGTCCGGCGCGCGCTCCAACGACACGCTGATCACCCCGGCAAAAAGGCTTGAACTTTTCGAGGATGCGGTAGAGTATCTTCCTCAGCGCACGCCGGTAAACGTAATACTGCTGCCGCTTGAGGGCGACCCGAGTGCATCGGCGGCGTACTGGCAACTGGCTCAGATCACCCGGGGTTCATTCCTCAGTCCAGCGCGAGACTGGCCATAATGCGTAAACGACGTGATGATTCAGATGCTTCAAGCATCGCTTTCCTCGACGTGATCTCCTGCGGTTTCGGAGCGATGATTCTGTTGCTGCTGATTACCGACAGCTCCCCGATAGTCACCATAGAGGCCGCACTGGTGCCCCAGGAATTGCCGGTCTCCAACCTGCAGGCGCAGTTGTTCGAGATTCGTGGTGAGACGCAGGTCGTCAATCGTGATCTGAATGCCAAGCGTGAACAGCTCTCCGCCTTCCAGGATCGTATCGCCAATCTGCGCCGTGAGCTCTATGCCGTACAGGGGCGCTTCGAATCCTCCAACAGCGTTGCCGACGAGCGCATCATCGAGGCGCAGACCCTTGCCTCTGCCAAGCAGTCACTGACAGACGAAATGCAGCGTCTCCTGGGAGAAGACTCCACACGCCGCAACAATCTGGTGGGTGGTATTCCGGTCGACAGCGAGTACATCATCTTTGTCATCGATACCTCCGGCAGTATGTTTCAGAACGCATGGCCCAAGTTGATCGACACGATTGTCAACACACTGGATGTCTATCCCGAGGTAAAGGGTATCCAGATCATGAACGACATGGGCGACTACATGTTCAACTCGTTCCGGGGGCAGTGGATTCCCGATACGCCCGCTCGGCGCTCGACCATCATCAGCACCCTGCGAAACTGGAGTCCGTTCAGCAACAGCAGTCCGGTTGAAGGGGTCACGGCAGCCATCAATACGTACTATGCTCCGGACAAGAAGATCAGCATTTATGTGATGGGGGACGACTTTCAGCCCGGTGGCTCGATCACTCAGGTGTTGAGGACTATTGATCGACTCAATGCCAAGGATGCCGACGGCAATCCGATGGTGCGTATACATGGGGTGGGTTTTCCTGTCATTTTCAGTCTGGAGGCGCGCTATCACCAGAGCGCCTACCGTTTCGCCAACCTCATGCGCGAGCTGACACAGCGCAATGGCGGAACCTTTGTCGGGCTGAACAGTTTTCGGTAAGTGCGGGACAGCAGACAGACAAACACACTGGTTGTAATGGAAGGTCTGGCAAGATCGGTATCAGTAATCCGGAGAAATGCAGTGATTCGTGTAAAGAAGCTGAAGACCGTGGTAATCGCATCCCTGGCGCTATTCATCAGTAGCTGTGGCGTCAATTCAGTGGTGGTGCAGGGCAGCTACCCCAGCCCCAATATCCGCCAAATTCCTCTGGCAGTGGGTGTGTATTACGGTGATGAGCTAAGAAATTTCAGCTACACGGAATATAGCGAGACGGGCAAGGAAGAATACAAAGTGGACAGCGGTCTGACACACATACAGCTGTTCGGTTCGGTGCTGCCAGCGATGTTCGCGAGAGTCGTGGTACTGGATGAACTCTCGGACGCAACCAGTGCCGGCGTGGACGCCGTGTTTGCACCAAGCATCGAAGAATTTCAGCTGGCACTTCCGCAGAAGACCCGTCTGGATGCCTACGAAGTATGGGTCAAGTACAACATGCGTCTGCTGGCGCCGGACGGCGGATATATTGCGGACTGGGTAGTGACCTCTTATGGCAAGACCCCTACCGAGTCGATGCGATCAGTCGAGTCGGGAATCAACGACGCTACTGTTGGTGCGTTGCGCGATCTGGCTTCGAATTTTTCACTCAGCTTTGGTTCGGTACCAGAGGTGAGAGATTGGTTGGCAAGTAAACAGTAATTTGGTTTTACCTGGTCAGGGACGATGGGCATAGAGTTTTCCAGAGGCATCATGACTACTGACAACAGCAGAAAAATAAAAAGAATCCGTGGCGCCCTGCTTCAGGCGACAGGGGCGTTGGCGATAATCTTCACACTGGGCGCCTGCACTACAACAACGGTGGACGAGTTCCGGCAAGGGGCAACGGGCATCGAGTCCCACGAGTCAATCGTGATTCTGGGGCGGCGTCAGGGCAGTACCTATGAGACGCGCGAGGAGTTCGTGAACTGTGTTGGACAACGGGTCTCGCGCGGCGCAGCCGGTATCCGCGTGATTCCCGAGAAGGAGTTCATCGACTCGCTGTTTCCGTGGTTCGAGCCGCGCACAGCGCCGCTGCGTACCGCCGATCTGCAAGTGCTGATGGAAGAGCCTCTGGTGTCACAGAAGATTGCGGATTACGGCATTCGCTATATCGTATGGGTCGATGGACAGACGGAAACCAGCAATCGCATGGGTTCCATTTCCTGTGCGGTTGGTCCCGGCGGTGGTGGCTGCTTCGGCTTCGGCTCGTGGGAAGACGATTCCAACTTCGATGCGCGGGTCTGGGATGTCTCCTCTTTCGCCTCGGTCGGTACCATCAGCACTGACGCCACAGGCCAGTCCTATCTCCCTGCCGTGGTCGTACCCATTCCACTGATCGCGAGAGTGGAGGCAAATGCCTGCAACAGTCTTGCTGTGCAGCTACAGCAGTTCGTGAATGGTGATTAGTAATCAACTGACCGGTATCGAGTGGTCAAGGCAAGGTAGACATGGGCATTCTGAGTAACCACATTCCTTCCGCCATCAGCAGGATCAGCCTGCTGGCCCTCACCTGTCTGCTTGTGCTGTCTTCCTGTGCGATCAATCCGGCGACGGGACAGGGCAACATCGTCATGATGTCCGAGCGGCGCGAGATGGAGATCGGCAAGGAAGAACACGACAAGGTCATGCAGAGCATGGCCGTCATGACAGACGAGCAGCTCACCGCCTATGTCAACGAAGTGGGCCAGAGACTGGCCGCTGTCAGTCATCGGCCCGATCTTACCTTTACCTTCACTGTGATCGACAGTCCCGAAATCAATGCGTTCGCGTTGCCTGGCGGTTACGTTTACATCAACCGTGGCCTCATGGCCTATCTGAATTCCGAAGCCGAACTGGCCGCCGTGCTGGGTCACGAGATTGGTCATATCACCGCACGGCATGCAGTGCAGCAGCAATCCAGTGGTAACCTGGCACGTATTGCTGCTGGCGTCGGTGGTGTCGTGGCAGCTGTTGCGACAGGCAGTGGATACATCGGCTCCCAGATCATGGATGTGGGCTCCATTTGGGCTCAGGCGGGTTTGAGCGGCTTCGGTCGTGAGCACGAACTGGAAGCTGACAGCTTGGGTGCAGAGTATCTCCTGAGGGCTGGCTACGATCCGCAGGCTGTCATTCGCGTGGTGACTGTGCTGAAGAATCAGGAAGACTTCAACGTCAAGGTGGCCAACAAGCAACCCAGTTATCATGGTTTGTTCGCCACACACCCGCGCAACGATACGCGGCTGCAACAAGCCGTTGCGAGTGTAGGGGCATTGCCAGCCAACCAGGCTACCCTGGTGGATAACCAGAGATTTCGTGATGAGATGGACGGGCTGATCGTTGGCGAGAGCCAGGCCATCACCGGTACCGCGGCGCGCAATCGGTACTACCAGGAAGTCATGGGCTACACGATGGTATTTCCGGACGGTTGGTCGGTGACAGAGACGCCCTCGACCGCCTCCGCTGCGAGCAGCGATGGCACCAGCAGTCTGCGTGTGGAAGTACAGCGTATGCAGGAGAGCATTGAGCCGCGCCTGTTCATCCGCGACAAGCTGGGTATCACCAATCTGCAGAAATCCGAAGCGCTTTCGCAGTTCCGCCTCACCGGCTACACAGGAGTCGTCAGCAGGGAAGGCGCGAGCCAGCGTATAGCGGTAATCTACATGGGGCCACGAGTCTTTATTTTCACGGGAGAGATGAAGGACAGTGCACGCGAGGATGAACTTGACGCGCAGTTGCTGGCGTCGATCCGCACTTTCCGCGCCATTCAGAGCAATGAGCGTTTCTCTGGCAACGAGAGCAAGATTCGCTACGTGCAGGTTGGCGAGGGCTTCACCTGGCCCGCGTTGGCGCGCATGAGCCCCATCGCCAATTACCCCGAAGAGACCTTGCGTCTTATCAACGGCTACTATCCTACCGGCAACCCGCAGCCGGGCGACTGGATCAAGATCGTGGAGTGAACGCAGGAATGTCAGCATACGGAATCAATTCTCACTCCCGCATCTCCCTCGTGCCAGAGAGATTTAGCCAGTTTTAAACGAGACTGCACTTCATACTTGAGTTTCGCGTTCGCAATCGTACAGAACACCCTGCTGAAAAAAGCAACAATGACTCCCCGGTGGATATCCCCTCAAAGCGTTTTTGTGACCGGACAGATATCCACATCAACAATTCCTGTCAAAGAGGTACTCATGACTGACAAACTTACCGCCGCGACATTGCAGGAAATATCATTGCTGGATCTGCCTGTATGTCTTTCCTTGTATCAGCCGACGCACCGAAAAAGCCCTGATAACCAACAGGATCCGATCCGTTTCCGCAATCTGGTGAAGTCGTTGGAGACTTCGCTTCGTGAGGAGCATTCAGCAGCAGAGACCAAGGCTCTGCTGGAACCCTTTGTTGCACTGGCACAGGATCAGAATTTCTGGAACCACGCGCTCGATGGTTTAGCTGTTCTGGGTGGGCCAAGCTATTTCCGGGTGTTTAGGCTCCAAAGGTCTGCACCAGAATTGGCTATAGTGGCTGGCACTTTTCATTCCAAGCCCTTGCGTCACTATCTGCAGTCCGCCGAACGCTTTCAGGTGCTGGGACTCAGCCGGGGTGGGCTGAGGTTCTTCGAGGGCAACCGCGATACTTTGGATGAAATTACACCTGAGACTGGAGTGCCACAGACAATGTCTGCAGCGCTGGGTGATGAGCTTACCGAGCCGCGTCATACGGTTGCTTCCTACGGAGGCGTGGGCGGATCACAAGGTGCAATGCACCATGGACATGGCGGCAAGAAGGATGAGGTTGATCATGATGCGGAGCGCTTTTTCCGCGCAGTCGACCGTGCTGTCCTTGAGCACCATTCCAGGCCATCGGAATTACCCCTGATATTGGTAGCACTGCCCGAACATCACGCAATATTCCGCAAAGTCAGCCACAATCCCTTGTTGATGGAAGAGGGACTGACGGTCAATCCTGAAAGCCTCTCGCTTGATGAGCTTCGGGAGCGTGTGTGGAAGCTCGTTGAACCCCAGCATCAAGCGCGGCAAGTCGCAATGGCAGAGGCCTATACCGATGCAATGTCAGTGGGGCTTGGCAGCTATGATCTTGCACAAGTTGCTGAAGCTGCCGCCAGCGGACGGGTGGCTACACTGTTGATTGAATCCGGGCGTCAGATTCCTGGCCGCCTGGATTTCACCACCGGCGCTATCGACATTGCTGATCTGAGCAGTCCCCAGGTTGATGACATGCTCGATGATCTGGGGCAACTGGTCGGTAAAATGGGCGGTGAGGTCTGGGTAATGCGGGCCGATCTCATGCCGACAACTTCTGGCCTTGCTGCCACTTACCGGCATTGACACGAAGACATCTCGCGCTGAAAAAAACACACAGATACAAATCAGTTCAGTGATGAAAACAGCGCGATTGGACGACAACGTGACAAGCCTGCACTCGCTCCGATCAACCTGCGATTAAGTAACCGCAGGCGGCGTTAGAAGAATAAGAGAGACACATGGAGCCAAATTGAACTATGCCCAAGTCTCTTTCATACAGAGACTGATCCGGTGTATTACCAAAACAACAAAATGTCCCCTAAATATCGCCACCTTTCAATGCGATTGTTAGAATCAATCGGAAGCCAATCGTCGGAAACATTGTGCAAAAAACTTCGTCCTTGTGTAAATTCAGAGACGAAGGCGACATCCATTTCCAGGTGAGTGAGAATTGCATGCAGGTGAAAACTGTAGTCGAACAATAATTTTCGAACATGATATTGTCATAGGTCAATACGACAATTACGGGCCCGCAGCAGACTTTTGACAGCACAATAGTCTATGCCAGAGCATGGTACCTGCGTCTACCAAAAAGGTTTGAGAATCATCGTGCCAGGCGAGGACGTTACTCCAGAATAACAGCTAAGCATCGGAAGGGGTCACGATGTATCTAAAATCTCAGCCTGCAAGAGCAGATGCTGCGGCGAACCCAGTACTATCGACTGCATTTTGGACTATGGTGGTCGCGGCAATGGTTTATGCAGTCGTTGCGTCCGTCGGTGCTGCCATTGCCTCTCTGTCGCCGGGCATCCCCCCGGTCTGGCCAGCTTCCGGTGCAGCGCTCGTATTATGCCTGTTATGGGGCTGGCGTACCCTTGCGGGTATCGCACTTGGAGCCTACCTGATATTCCAGGTCTTTGTTTCAGGCACCGCGCTAGCGTGGTCATCGACGGCGCTGATTCTGGCCTTGGCGGCGACAGCGCAAGCGGGGATCGGCGCGCTGGTTGTACGGCGCTTCCTCGCGGGTAGTGTTCCGCTTCGTAATGACGGTGATGCGGCCTGGTTCCTGCTTCTTGCAGGTCCGGTGGCCTGCGCACTCGGCGCGGCAGTCGTTGCGGTGCTCGGCGTTGCACCCGAAGCAAAACCCACATTGGGCGCGGTCACGACTACCTTCGGCTGGTGGGCTGGCAACACATTGGGCGTCCTGTTGGTCGCCCCGATATTGATGACGGTTTGGCCTGGAGAGAACCGATATCGTGCGCTGTGGGGACACCGGGTCGCGGTACCGCTCGTCGTCATCGCGGGGTTGCTCGCAGCGGGAAATCTGGCGCTGGACCGAATCGAGAAGTCTGACGCTGCAAGCGAGGAATCCAGCCTGATTCTGGAAGTGTACAAGTCAGGGTTGCAGACTTTGCCCCAGGCGGTCGCTGCGCTGGAAAGCGTCGAGCGCTTCTACGCCGCCAGTGACGAGGTAGCGCGAGAGGAGTTTGCCGTATTCACCCGCTCCATCCTGCAGTGGCCAGGGCTTCAGGCGGTGGAGTGGGTTCCTCGCGTGCTCGCATCTGAGCGGCTGGATTTCGAACGCGCCGCGCGTGAGGCTGGCTTCCCAGGCTATCGGATTCAAGAAATGTCGCCTGGGGACGGTTTCGTGGACGCTGCAATCCGAGAGGAGTATTTCCCCGGCTATTTCGTAGAACCTGTGGACTCGAACAATGCAACGATCGGACTGGACTTTGGTGCCATGCCGACGCGCCGAGCGGCGATGGAACGAGCCGTGCTTATAGCAGACGCGGCGGCGGCGGCATCGGTACCTCTGGTCCAGACAGGTCGCCAGGGAATCCCGGTTTTCGTGCCGGTATTCCAGCGCGGGGTCGAACCAGAGGCGCTCGACGAGGCTGGGCGTCGTAGCGCGCTCCGAGGCTTTGTGATGGGCGTGTTCGACGTCGAGCGTCTGCTTGCACCAGTCGTCGTCATGGCGACAGAACGCGGCCTGCACTACCGGGTCGTGGACATCACGCCGGGCTACGATGCGGAGGTGTTGCTGGCGTCGATGCCCCTTGATGCGCTGGTCAGCGACAGACACGACGTCGAGTTCGGCGGCCGGATCTTGAGTCTGGAGATGGTGAGTGCCGAACCCCGCTGGCTGTCCGGCACCAGTCTCGCCGCGCGGGGCTACCTCGGATTCTCGGTGCTGGCGGCGTTCCTTGTGGGGTTCGCGGCATTGGGTGCCGTTGGACGCAGTGCTGTCATGGAGGCACAGGTCGCAGCGCGCACCGAAGAACTACGCGCACGCGAACAGGATCTTGCCGTGACGATGGATTCCATTGGTGACGCGGTCATGGCCACCGACGCAGAGGGACGGGTAACCCGCCTGAATCCCGTCGCCGAGGAATTGACCGGTTGGACACAGGAGGCGGCAAACGGTCGCCCTGTTGCCGAGGTGTTCAACATCATCAACGAGCAGACACGCAAGGCAACGGAAATCCCGGTGGCGCGTGTTCTGGAGACA
Source organism: Gammaproteobacteria bacterium (assembly GCA_030682575.1). Lineage (GTDB taxonomy): Bacteria > Pseudomonadota > Gammaproteobacteria > Pseudomonadales > Pseudohongiellaceae > UBA5078. The sequence continues at coordinate 5,841 of JAUXNX010000003.1, read as the reverse complement.
GGGAAGGTGCAGGGGCTGGCCAACCATACGATCCTCATTTCAAGAGACGGGACCGAGCGTGCAATAGCCGACAGCGCAGCCCCGATATTCGGGCCGGACGGGGCGATGTGGGGGGTCGTCCTGGTGTTCCGTGATGTGTCTCAGGAGCGCGCAGCAGAGCGTCGGCTCGAGGCAAGCGAGCGCCGGTTCCGCGAGCTGATTGAAATGGCGCCGTACGCCATCGCCGTACTGAGCGAAGGGAAATTTGCCTACCTGAACCCAATGGCGATGGACTTGTTCGGGGCGACTGACCCGGCACAGATCATTGGTCGTGACGGTTTGGACATCGTGCATCCCGATAGCCTGGAAAAAGCAAAGTCTCGACTCACAGCATTGCATGAGGAGGGGGTCCCGGTGCCGATGGAGGGCGAAAAATTGTTGCGCCTCGATGGGACGCCGTTCTTCAGCGAGGCGATTGCGGTTCCGTATGAGCACGAGGGCAAGCCCGGAGCACTGGTGATGTTGCGCGATGTGACTGCAGCCAGGCTGGCCGAGGAAGAACGCGAACGGATGATCAAGGATCTGACCGAGGCACGGCAAGCGGCGGAGTACGCCACGCGGGCGAAATCGGCGTTCCTTGCCACGATGAGCCACGAGATCCGTACTCCCATGAACGGCGTTGTCGGTATGGTAGATGTGCTCACTTACAGCAGTTTGACCGAACACCAGAAGGACCTTGTGCGCACTATCCGCGATTCCGCCATGGTGCTGCTGCGGATCATTGACGACATTCTTGATTTCTCGAAGATCGAGGCTGGTCGGCTCGAACTGGAGGCGGAGCCCGTCGCCATCACCGCGTTGGTGGAGGGTGTGTGTGTGTCACTGTTACCGCTGGCCAGCAGCAAGGACATTGACCTTGTCCTGTTCGTTTCGCCGGAGATTCCGGGATCAGTGCTGGGGGATGAGCTGCGCCTGCGCCAGGTTATTTACAATCTCGCCGGTAATGCAATCAAGTTCTGTGGTGCCGAGACCGGCCGTCGTGGCCGTGTTGAGGTGCGGGCTGAGGTGGTGCGGAAAAAGCCATTTACACTGCTGTTCAGTGTCGAGGACAACGGGATCGGTATGGATCAGAGGACCGTGGAGGGGCTTTTTCAGGCGTTCGCGCAGGCGGAAGTCTCGACGACGCGCCGGTTTGGTGGCTCCGGTCTTGGCTTGGCAATATGCAAGCGCATCGTAGACCTGATGGGAGGGACGATCGAGGTCGAGAGCGAGAAGGGGGTAGGTTCCCGGTTCACGGTCGAATTGGGTCTGACGGTCCCCGATGAACAACTCTCGTCGACGGATCCGGATTTGTCAGATCTCAAGTGCATTGTCGTGGGCGGGCCGCGGCTGGGGGCTGACAATCTTGTCGCCTATCTTGAACATGCCGGTGCAGACACCCGTATTGCAGATGACTTCGATGCAGCGATCAGCGCGTCCAGGTCTGTCACAGACCCGGTTGTCGTGGTGATTGAAGCGACGGAGCCGGTGAACGTTGACGACGCATCGAATGTCAGGATCCTGCAAGTGATGCGGGGTCGTCGCCGACGGGGGCGGGTGCAGTCGCCCAATGTCGTGCTGATAGATGGCGACGCGATGCGATGCCAATCCTTTCTCCGCGCGGTGGCGGTGGCATCGGGCCGCGAATCACCTGAGATATTCCACGAGGACACAGATGACCTGCGTGGCCCGGGCATGGAACCGCCGACCATCGAGGCGGCACGGGCAGCGGGGCAACTGATTCTGGTTGCCGAGGACGATGCCATCAACCAGAAGGTCATCCGCCAGCAACTTTCTCTGCTTGGTTATGCCGCAGAAATTGCCAGCGATGGTGCTGTTGCACTGGAGATGTGGCGCCGGGGTGGGTTCGCACTGGTGTTAACCGATCTGCACATGCCCGAATTCGATGGCTATTCCCTGGCGGAAGCCATCCGGGCGGAAGAAACCGGACGACAGCGGATCCCCATCATCGCGTTGACTGCAAATGCTCTGCGTGGCGAGGAGCGCCGTGCACTGGACGCTGGCATGGACGAGTACCTGACCAAGCCATCCCCGCTGGAAACCTTGCGTGTCACCCTTCACAAGTGGCTTCCGCTGATGGCGACGAAGGACGCGCCGCAGTCAGTCACGCACAAAGGTGACTCCGCTGCGATGCTTGACGTCAATGTCCTCAAGTCGATGATAGGGGATGATCCGGATTTGGTTAACGAGTTCCTCAACGACTATCGTACTACGCTTGTCCTGCTTGCGCAGGAGCTGGCTGCCGCGGCAAGAGCTGGGAATGCCAGCCAGGTCGGATCGGTCGCGCACAAGCTCAAATCGGCCTCACGCTCGGTGGGCGCGATGCAGCTTGGCGACATTTGTGAACAGTTGGAGCGCGCCGGACGGTCTCGGGACAAGGATCAGGTGTCCCATATCGTGCCGGGTTTCAAAGCCATGGTCCACGAGGTCAAGAGGATAATCAACGAAGCATTGAAAGGGACAACACCATGAGCGATATGTATGAAATCCGGATTCTCGTGATCGACGACGAGCCGTTTTTCCTGAAGATTCTCACCAGGCAGCTCAACAATCTTGGCTATCGGGACGTCGTGGCGTGCACCCGGGCGGAAGACGGGTTGGAGGCGCTCGGTGCAGATCCTGCGACGTACCAGGTCATTTTTTGCGACCTGGGTATGCCGGGGATGGATGGTATTGAGTTCATACGGCACCTTGTGGGTACAGCATACGTTGGGGGGCTGGTTCTGATCAGTGGTGAGGATCCGCGGATTCTCCAGGCCGCCCAGCTGCTCGCGAAGGCGCACAAACTGAATATTCTGGGTGCAGTCGAGAAACCCGTTTTGCCGACAACGCTCGCCGATATCCTCAAGCACGTGAAGGGAGAGGCAGGATGCGGCCGAGTCCGTTCCGCGCCCCAGCGCTACTGCGCCGATGACCTTCTCGCTGCTCTCGACAGGCATGAGCTGATTAATCATTACCAGCCGCAAGTGTCCGTGGCCAGCGGCGACTTCGTCGCAGTAGAGGCACTGGTCCGCTGGCAACACCCGATGGATGGAATGGTATTCCCGGATCAGTTCATCGGCCTGGCGGAAGAGTCCAATCTCATCGGACGCTTGACTGAGGCAGTGTTGTTGGAGGGTCTACGATTTATAGATGACAGGAATCGCAGCGGGATGGATATCAACCTGTCCGTGAACGTGTCAATGGATAACCTTGTGCATCTGGAGTTCCCCGACTTTGTAATGCGAGTAGCAAGTGACGCGAACGTACCGGTGACGCAGTTGGTGCTTGAGGTGACGGAATCGCGATTGATGAAGGACCGTTTGATATCTCTCGACAATCTGACGCGATTGCGACTCAAGAAGGTCGGACTGTCCATCGATGATTTCGGCACCGGACACTCATCGTTGGCACAGTTGCGAGACATCCCGTTCAATGAACTCAAGATCGACAGGGGATTCACGCACGGTGCTGCGGATAATCCCGCGCTCCGAGCGATTTTCGAGGGGAGTATGGGAATGGCTAAACATTTGGGAATGGTTTGTGTCGCAGAAGGGGTTGAAGACGAGGCGGATTGGCAGTATCTGCGTCAAGTCGGATGCGATCTGGCCCAAGGATATTTCATCGGGAAGCCGATGGCTGCGGAGGATCTGCCGGGATGGCACGTCAGCTGGCAGGCCAAGTGGGGGCGAATGTAAGGGCCGCTATTGTTTGCCACCCTTTGATCATAACGATAGTTCCTCCCACCGCGCATACAGCACATCAAGCTTCGATTGCAGCGCAGCCAGTTCAGCAAGCTTCGCCTCGATAATTTTCTGATCCTGTGAATAGAAACCATCGGCGGCGATGACAGATTCGAAAGCGGCCATCTGCTCTTCCAATTTCTCGATGTCCTTCGGAATCTTCTCCAACTCCTGCTGTTGCTTGTAGGAGAGTTTCGATTCCTTCGGTTGTGCGACAGGTGCAGGCGCAACTGTCGCGACGGGCTTCGCTTCCGCTTTCGCCTCCTTCCCCTGATCCGCGAAAGACACCAGCTTGCCACCTTGGTTCACCCAGTCCTGATAGCCGCCGACGTACTCTCTCACTTCACCGTTACCCTCAAACACAATGCTGCTGGTCACAACATTGTCGAGGAAGCGACGGTCGTGGCTCACCAGCAGAATGGTGCCGGAGAATTCCAGAAGGATTTCTTCGAGCAGTTCCAGCGTTTCCATGTCGAGGTCGTTGGTCGGTTCGTCGAGCACGATCAGGTTCGCGGGCTTGCTGAACAGCTTCGCGAGGATCAGTCGATTCTGTTCTCCGCCAGAGAGTGACTTCACCGGCTGGCGCATGCGTGCGGGCACGAACAGGAAGTCCTGCAGATAGGAGATGACGTGGCGCTGTTTGCCATTGATCTCGATGAAGTCGCGGCCCTCGCAAAGATTGTCGATGATGGTCTTGTCGAGATCGAGTTGATTTCGCAGCTGATCGAAGTAGAGCAGTTCGAGATTCGTGCCGACCTTTACCTCGCCCTGATCTGGCTGGAGATTGCCGAGCAGTATCTTCAGCAGGGTGGTCTTTCCGCAACCATTCGCGCCGATGAAACCGATGCGATCGCCGCGCAGAATCTTCGTGGAAAAATTCTTGATGAGAGGCTCACCACCGAAGCTGTGAGTGATCTTCGTGGCCTCGATGACAATCTTGCCGGACGAGGAAGATTGCTCGAGCTCGAACTTCGCCTTGCCGCTCAATTCACGACGCTGCTGACGCTCATAACGCATCTGTTCCAGTGCGCGCACACGGCCTTCGTTGCGCGTGCGGCGCGCCTTGATGCCGGTGCGAATCCACTTCTCTTCCTCGGCAAGTTTCTTGTCGAACTCGCTGTTGAATTTTTCCTCTGCATCCAACTGCTGATCGCGGAACACGAGGAAGCTTTCGTAATCGTACTCCCAGCAGCGCAGCTTCCCGCGATCCACTTCGATGATGCGATTGGTGATGCGCTGCAGGAACTGTCTGTCGTGACTGATCACCAGCACCGCGCCGTTGAAGGAGTTGAGATGCTTCTCCAGCCACTCGATGGTGGGAATGTCGAGATGGTTGGTGGGCTCGTCGAGCAGCAGCATGTCCGGGTCACACACCAGTGCACGGCCGAGCGCCGCCCGACGGCGGCTGCCGCCGGAAAGATTGCGCATCAGCGAATCAGCAGGCAGCTTCAAGCTGTCAATGATGCTGTCGATGCGATGCTGAAACGCCCAGCCATCACGTGCCTCGATCTGTTTCTGCAGATGGGCCATGGCATCGAGTTGCTTTGGATCACTCCAGTCGATGGTGTCGGCATCCGTGTGCGTCATCGCGTGATAGCGACGTAGCAGGTCGCCCAGTTCGGCGAGGCCGCTGGCGACGTAGTCATACACAGTCTCTTCGCTGAGTTCGGGGAGATTCTGATCGAGATACGCCACACGCACTTCGCTGGCACGCCAGAGTTCGCCGCTGTCGGGCAGAGCCTGCCCGCACAGCAATTTCATGAACGTGGATTTGCCGGCGCCATTCTGGCCGAGAATGCCGATGCGTTCGCCCTTGTGAATGGTGAGATCCACTTTATCCAGCAGGGGACGATCACCATAAGCCAGTGACAAGTTCGAAAGTCTGTAAAGCAGCATAAATATTTCCAGCAAATTCTATATATGAACGACATGCGTCGATTAATTTAAATCAGTGCTCGCAGTACTCTGATTGCCGAGCGGCGGTGCTTGCCCTCCTCACGCCAGACACGCCGTGAACCCATCCATGGGGGCTCGTCGTCCGCCGTCCCTGGCGGCCGACGGTCTGACGTGAGGAGGGCAA
>JAUXNX010000027.1 GCA_030682575.1 Gammaproteobacteria bacterium | reverse complement strand
ACAACTGACACCTGGCTGACGAACCTGCTCAACCGCACCCTTCTTGAACTCCAAACTGAACTTTCTTCGCTTCGACATAAACACTCCTTTTGCCTATTATGAGGCTTCTTTGAAGTGTCCGTAAAATCGGGGTAGAACCCGCGGAGTCCGTTCGGGGCATCGATGGTCTATCTACCAAGCTTAAACGTGAGACCGGAAATTTCAGTATTTACATTTCCATCTTAAGCCTCCGATACTATCTGGAGTGTTTGGAGCAAATCGCCACTCGCTTTGGCTCAGTCGCAGCCGTGCAACAAGCTTCGCGCTCGCTTTTAGAGGTTACGGAGCTGGCAGAAGAAGTAAGGGCAGGAGGGTTTGTGGAGAATGATTTAGGAGATTGGCTTGAAAAAACATAACAAGCGACTGTGATCCCAAATCAATAGCTGCAGCATAATTTTCTAGTGTGTTTGCCACTCCTGATTGTCACGCACCATTGCGTTCAAAATGGTCATCATCTTTCGCATGCAGGCAGTGAGCGCAACCTTCTTGTGCTTACCTTGAGCGACAAGTTTTTGGTAAAAGGTTTTCATGATGGTGTTGTGCTGTATCGCGCTCAACATGGCCATGTACAGAACAGTGCGGATCGGTGCGCGCCCACCTTTGATGCGCCGTCTGCCTTTCATGGATCCACTGTCGCGGTTGTAAGGGGCCAGCCCACAAAGCGCGCCGACCTGTCTTGACGATAATGCTCCGAGTTCTGGCAATTCCCCCAACAAGGTAAAGGCGACCCCGTCTCCAATGCCCGGCACTGAGCTGAGGATCTCGTAGGTGCGTTGCCATTCGGTGACTTCAGCAACCTCTTTGGCGAGCTTGTCGTTGAGCCAGGCGATCTCCTTGTCCAGCAGTTTGAGCATGCGTGTGTGGGACGGAACAAGTACCGAAGGCGCTTTTTGAGTACGATTCAATTCCTGGGTTCTGGCTTCGTTGAGTTGTCTTTTGCGAGCCAGCAGGTCTCGGATATAGCGGACTTTTTTGCTTGCAATAGGCCGAGGCTCAGGCTTCATCACGGCGCCGAACTGGGCAATGAGCCGGGCATCGAGCTTATCGGTCTTGGCCTGCAGCCCCTGTGCTCGGGCAAACTGCCGGACCTGCATGGGCTGGACAATGATGATGGGCAGAGCCTTCTCGGCACAGGCTTCCACCAGGAGTCGCTCATAACCGCCGGTGGCCTCTACGACAATGCGGCTGAGCTTGTAGCGAGATAGTTTACTCACCAGACGTTTGATTCCTTCCGGTGAGTTGGGCTCCTGCAGGTAGATATCCGCCTCCAGAATCAGGACATCGAGCGTGCTTTTACCAACATCGATACCCACGTTTCGTTCTGTGTTTCCAATGCGTGCTGAGGACGTTGTTTTCATGACTCACCCTTGCTACATTCGGGCTCGAGGCCCCTTCGACTGTTCGAGTTAAACGAAGAATCAGCACAGCGCCCACGCTTGTTAACGGGCTCGATAAATCGGCGCCACCGTTCCACCGGGCTGCTGTGCTGAATACCTGTTGCTGCAGGTATGGGCCTCACCTTATCGCTTTATGAATGACAGGGAAATAATGGAATTTCGATCATACAATCCGCTCCAGAGCGATCAAAAAAACCTGTCATGGCCCTTGCTGTCGCAAGGGCCACGCCAGCTTCCTTTGACGCCTGAGCAGCGGCGTTAGAAGGCTCCATCCACCCCAACTGTGGCGTTAACTCCAGTTGACACCCCCTCAATCGTTAACTATAGTTCACGCATGATAGAAGTTCGTAAAACAGCTCAATTCACCAAATGGTTCGATTCCCTCAAGGATCGTAAAGCCAGAGCTCGAATCCAAGCCAGGATTGACAGAGTTGAGATGGGCCACTTTGGTGACGTGGAGCCGGTTGGTGAGGGCGTCAGCGAATTGCGCATTTTTTATGGCCCTGGATATCGCGTGTACTTTATGCAAAGTAGTGCTGTTCTCGTGATACTTCTATCGGGTGGTGACAAAGACTCGCAGCAATCTGACATCGCCAAAGCCAAAGAAATCGCCAAGCAAGTAGAGGTATAGATTATGGGTATCAAAACAACTCGATGGGATTCTGCAGAACATCTAAAAACTGATGAAGACATTCAACTTTATCTGGAAGCGTGTATCGAGGAGGCTGGTGATGATCCTGCATTCATTGTCCATGCGTTGGGTGTTATCGCTCGCGCTAAAAACATGAGCCAATTGGCAAGAGACACTGGTTTGACACGTGAAGGCTTGTACAAGGCATTTTCCTCTGACGGAAATCCTACATTCACAACAGTGGCGAAAGTGGCGAAGGCGCTTGGATTGCAGATTACAGTGCAAATGTCACCGAAGGAGCCTTCTAACCATCAATTCCACGCGACAAGCAGAGCTGGCGCGTGAATACAGGCGTTGTGCGCTTGTCATAGTGATCCAGATTTTTCCAAATAGTAACGTTTGACGTTATTATCGAGTGACGTTACTATCCCCGGCATGATCATTTCTTTCAAATGTAAGGATACGGAGAAGCTTGCTGGTGGGGTAAGAGTCAGGCGATTCGTGAATTTTGAGCGAATTGCACTGAGGAAGATTCGTCAGCTTCAGGCAGTCATCCGTCTCGATGACTTGAAGGTACCACCTGGCAATATGCTCGAAGCTTTGTCTCATGATCGTGAAGGGCAACATAGTATTAGAATCAACAAGCAGTTTCGCATTTGTTTTCGCTGGACTAAGGCAGGCACAGAAGATATTGAAATTGTCGATTATCATTAAGAGGTAACTCATGCGTAGTATTGATCCTGTAACTCCTGGCGAGTTACTGAAAGAGGAGTTCCTTGAGCCAATGGGGATTACTCAATACCGACTCGCTAAAGAAATTGGAGTTCCTGCACAACGGATTGGAGAAATTATCGCCGGGAATCGTTCGGTTACAGCTGACACCGATTTGCGGCTTTGCCGTTTCTTTGGATTATCCAACGGTTATTGGTTACGTGTTCAAGCAGCATATGACACGGAAGTGGCTGAAGCTGCCCTGGCGGAACAACTAATAAATATTCGTCCATGGAGTGAGACAAGTGCACAGTCTGGGCACCGCGCATAACAAAGTTTCTGAGAGACCAAGATGTGTTGTCCCGGCGCTTGCTTTCGCAATCCCCGCGCCAATTCACCTTGGCGCCAGAACAAAAGCGTTATATGCCAGAGAGTACAAAATCGAGTGCAGCGATTATTTCTGAGCGATACGACGATAAGTTATATGCTTGAGCACCGAGCTGGTTGCGATCTACGCCTGCAATCTCTTGTGTCATGACAGTAAAATTTTTACCGTCAATAACAATGGTAGGGTTTAGCTGGGTCAAACTCATTGCTGCAGCAAGTTTGGAGGGTGTCAGCGGAATAACAACGGTCGTTCGCAACTCGCTCAGTAAATCGCTTTGTATGTCCAGCAAGTAAGGGTACTGGACGCGAGTCGCAGGGTTTGGGTTTTTATAAGCGCAAAATTGGCCCATCAGAATTTCCTGACGCTATCGCTGAATGTGCCGTTTGTTTCAACAAACTGATTGTATGCTTGAATTGCGTCAGCGTTTACGCGGAGCCATTCGGTGCGTTGCTCATTCCGCAGCTGCTCAGCCAAGGCATGTTCGAGAGTTGCTGATAAGTTTATCTTCAGGTCTTTCGCTTTTTTAAGTAAGTCGCTGTTTATACTGACATTAGTTGGCTTTTTAGGGGCTTGGGTGTTGTATGTGTAATTCATGGTGGCTGCTCCATATGAACAATGCGTATAGTCTATGCGCATACCCATTATCAGGCAAGGCACCGTTGGTCGCACTCGATGACGGGGCAACATGATGACAAACACTGATTCACGCGTAACGATTCACATGGCAGCGAGCCTCGACGGCTTCATTGCTCGAAAGGACGGAGGCGTCGACTGGATCGAAACCTCGGATGAATTCGCAGACGGGGACACTCTGGACCCTGAGTTCGCCGCAGCATTTCTCAAGACAATCGACTGCTACGTCATGGGGTCACGAACCTACGAGACTGCATTGAATTTTGAAGCCCAGGGGTTTGGGTGGGCCTACGGCGACAAACCCGTATACGTCCTCACCAGTCGCAATCTGGCGCGAGCACGTGACACTGTCGAGTTCCACTCAGGCGATCTCGCGCAGTTTGTGAATGGACGTCTGAAGCCCAAGTTTAATACCATCTGGTTTGTTGGAGGAGGTGTAGTTTCCGGCGAGTGTCTTCGTCTCGGGCTGGCCGATGAAATTCGTTATTCGATCCTGCCGATCTTGATAGGCGATGGGATGCAGTTCTTCGAAAAGCTCGACAGAGACGTCGCCCTCCACCTTGCAGAGGTCAAAGCCTACAAGAGCGGCATGGTGGCACTCTGTTACGAAGTAAGAGGACATCGCGGAGAACCCCGGAACGCCACCTGACAAACGACTGTGATCCCAGATCAATAGCAGCATAATTTTCTGGTTTTTTTGCCGCTCCTGATTGTCACGCACCATTGCGTTCAAGGTGGCCATCATCTTTCGCATGCAGGCAGTGAGCGCGACCTTGTTGTGTTTGCATGAAATCTGTGCGCATGAATGCGTACCAGGAGGTACTGAAGAGTCATGGTTTCTAGTGACACTTGAAGGGAAGGACTATCTGCTTTGCCATATGCACGCAAATTCTATGGAGAAGGCAACAACCGTGGGGATGACTTCAACGAATCCTGTGAACACATATCACAGACAATTTCTGAGAGCGGCCTGCGTTGCCAGAGCGGCCACTGGCAGGCTTCTCGTAGATCTGACCACGGGAAGAAGTGAGCACTCATGAAACACATCTACACCCACGACAATATAGTGGTTCTGCATTCCGCAAAGAATATTCTTGCGTTGAATGGCATTGAATCCTTTGTGAAGAATGAGCACACCACTCCGATTGGATCAGTCCACGGCATCAACAACACATTCCTTGAACTCTGGATTCTGAATGACGAGGATCATGAAAAGGCCGCCGCAATCATAGAGAACGAAGTCGAGAATCAGTCTCCAAAGGATTCATGGATTTGTTCGGCCTGCAACGAAGAGAATGACGGTAGCTTCGAGGTATGCTGGAAGTGTCAAAGCGCTCCATCCGCAAATCAGGTGTGAAGAGCCATGATCCATCCCAATCTCCTGAACCGCCTTTGCCACGCGCGCGACCTGCTGCGTACCTGCGAAGCAGCCCCACTCTCCGTCCACGAAGTTGCGCGGCAATCCGGTTTCTCCTGCTTCCATTTCATTCGCCTGTTCAAGGCCGTCTTCGGCGAGACTCCACATCAGTATCAGGTTCAGGCCCAGATCGAAAAGGCAAAGCAGCTTCTGATTCTCACCGATTCATCTGTCACGGAAGTGTGTATGGCTGTTGGCCTTTCCAGTCTCGGGAGTTTCAGTGCATTGTTTTCCCGGCGTGTGGGAATGTCACCTTCAGCTTTTCAACAGCGCTACCGGCCAGCACCGGGAGAGCCACGACAGTTGCCGCCAAGTCTCATCCCCGGTTGCTTTTCTCTCATGGGAAACACCTTAATGAAGTGAGCAATTTCAGAGAAGTACGCGCGGAAGACATTTGCTACTATCCGCTCGAGAATAATTACCTTGAGGAATAGCCTTCATGAAAATCAAACTGAACAGTATCTTCGTAGACAATCAGGATAAGGCACTGGCGTTTTACACCGACGTGCTCGGTTTCAAGAAGTGCAACGATATTCCCCTGGGCGAATTCAGATGGTTGACCGTGACATCACCCGATGGTCATCCCGATGTGGAGCTTGTCTTCGAACCCAACGCCAATCCCGCAGCAAAGACGTATCAAGAAGCACTCTTCGCACAGGGCATTCCGATCACGGCGTTCGAAGTGGATGATATTGATGCTGAAGTGAAGCGCCTGAAACAGCACGACGTGCGCTTCACGATGGATGCGACCGACGCAGGAACGGTGAAGCTGGCGATCTTTGCGGACACTTGCGGGAACTTGATTCAGATTTATCAACTCGTACGAGGGTAGCCTCAGAATCATGCTGCAATGCTGTTGCGAGGAGTTCGGCATCTGCAAGGAAGTGTCGGATGTGGTGGCTCAGTGAGCCGAACCCCTTCGCTGCGAATTCTCGATAACAACTCACTTACTTCTTGCGAATGAACGTCAGCAGATCCTTGGTGAGTTTTTCCTTGTGCGTGGCGAATAACCCATGTGGGGCACCTTCGTATTCGATCAGCGTTGACTGACTGATTCCTTTCGCGGCTGGTCTGGAAGAGGCATCGATAGGCACCGTCTTGTCATCGGTGCCGTGAATGATCAGCGTCGGCACCTTGAAATGTGCCAGATCACCGCGAAAGTCTGTGGTCGAAAATGACTTCAGACATTCCAGTGTCGCCTTCAGGCTCGCCTGCATGGCGATGTTGTGCATATTCCAGCGCAGCTCATCGCTGACGGTGCTCCCTCCAGCCTCAACTTCGAAGAATTTCTTGAAGAAGCCGGTAAAGAATCCTGCGCGATCCTCGTTGAGTGCCTGCGCTGTCTTGTCGAATGCTTCCTGTTCGGTGCCTGTCGGATTGTCTTTGGTCTTCAGACGAAATGGCACCACGGAAGAGATGAGCCCCGCTTTCGACACCGACTTGCCGCCATGACGCGACATATAGCGTGCCACCTCGCCGCCACCCATGGAAAAACCGATGATGATGACGTTCTTTTCTCCCGTGTATTCAATTACCGCTGCAAGATCGTCGCTAAGCGTGTCGTAGTCATAACCACTCCATGGCTGCGATGAGCGGCCAAATCCACGGCGATCGTAGAACACAGCGCGAAAGCCGGCGTCGGCAATTGCCATCGCCTGATCATCCCAACTGTCGGCGGAAAGTGGCCAGCCATGAATCAGAATCACTGGTTGACCATTGCCCCAGTCCTTGACGTAAAGTTTGGATTTGTCTTTGGTGTTGACGTAATTCATAAGTTCACTCCTGCGATGCGGACGGATTGTCTGATGCTTGACTATAAGGAATGACCACGCTGGAGGTCGTGGGTTGGCGCACATATGGCGAAACTTCCATCAATCTGAATTTGGGCATAGACTCTCTTCAAACAGATTGAAGCCCCCCCTGACATCAACTGAAAATCCAATTACCGAGAATTCCATGAAATCATCGCTGCTGACTCTGATCATGATCTTCAGTTTGCACAGCGCTAACGCCCAGGAGAGCAACGGCAGACATGTCCTGCTTGATCAGCTTCGCGTGATCGTCGGTGACGGCAATGTGCTGACCGATGCAGCAGTGCTGATTGAGGGCGACACCATCGTTGCAGTTGGCGACAGCGACATGATGGATATCCCCGCAGACACCACGCGCATCGATCTCGCGGGCAAGACCTTGCTGCCTGCATTGATCGACGCCCACGCCCATCTTGGTTACGACGGCGTGAGCAGCTGGGGCGCGCAGAACTACACGCGCGACAACCTTATCGAGCAGTTACATCGTTACGCTTACTACGGCTTTGGGGCGGTGTTTTCCGCTGGCAGTGATCCTGATGTTCTCGCTCTGGAAATTCAACGACAACAGTCAGCAGGGCAAGCGGGCGGGGCACGACTTGTATTCGCAGCGGGGATGGCGCCTCCCGGGCAAGGTCCCAACAATCAGTTTCTGGTCGAAACATTGGCGGTGGAGCAGCAGACAGGGAATACCATCCTGCGCGGACTGGGTAATGCGGAGCAGGCACGTGTCGCGGTGCAGGCTGTGGCAGATCAGAGTATTCCCTTCATCAAGCTCTGGGTGGATGATCGTGGCGGCACGCAGGAGAAGTTGAGCCCGGAGATCTATCGTGTGGTCATCGCAGAGGCGAGTCGATCAGGGATTGCCACTGTCGTGCATCAACAGTTCGCAAGTGACATGCCTGATCTGATTGCGGCAGGTGTGCGAGGTTTTCTGCACGGCCGATTGGAGAATGGATTCACGCAGGAAATCGCAAGCGCGGCTCAGCGCAACAATGTGTTCATCGTGCCCAATCTGGGACTCGCGGAACTTCGGCGCGAGGCAATTGGCGAGGATCTGTTTCTGGCACACACACTGCCAGCAGAAACCGCACAGCGTTTGTCAGCATCGCAACAGCGTCTGCCGATACCGGTACGTGATCCGCAGTTGGAACAGACACTTCGCAACAGTTTTGCAATGTTGTTGAACGCGAACGTGGACATCGTGCTGGGGACTGATGCTGGCGCCGTGCGCGATCATCCCTATGGCTATACCGGGCACCGGGAGCTGGAGATATTTGTACGTCACGGCATGAGCCCTGCCCAGGCGATCAACGCTGCCACCAGCGTTGCCGCGAGAGCGCTGGGATTGCCAGACTCCGGACAGATCAAGGCGGGCTTTCGCGCGGACCTGCTGATTCTCGATCAGAATCCGCTGGACGATATTCGCAATACTCGCAACATCCATCAGGTGTATCTGGGTGGAAGGCAGGTGGATCGCGCAACAATCTCGCAGGAGTTTCAATAGAGTCACAGGGCTGCTTCTATCCCCCTTTCTGAGGTACCATCCGGAGGACGCAAACAGCCAAGCGCAACCTTCAACCCCTTAGATGAGAGAGACGCAGTGAACAGCAAACCGAATGCCGTGATTTCTTCAATTGATTCAGACCGCCTTGATGCACTGCTGGAATCCATGCCGGTGGGCGCCTTTCCTGGCAAACAGGCTTTGGAAGCAGAGCTGGCAAGGGCTGAGATTGTGGAACCGCAGGATATTCCACCAACGGTGGTGACCATGAATTCGACTGTCAAGTTCAAGGTTGAGTCCTCCTCGGAAGAGTTTTCCATGACGCTGGTGTACCCAAAGGATGTGGACACAAGCGGCACGAAAATTTCAGTATTTGCTCCAGTGGGCAGTGCGCTGCTGGGGTTGTCTCAGGGCGATGTGATCGAATGGCCGAAGCCTGGTGGCGGCATGCTGAGTGTTCGCATCGAAGAAGTGCTCTATCAACCGGAACGCTCTGGCGAATACCACCGCTGATGGCTTAACAGGCCTTCGTAATCTGCCGGAACGTCTCCTCGCGCTCGATCACCAGACTGCGGGCTCGAGCCTTGCTGACGTTCCAGGTGCGCCAGTTCTGCGATCTCTTGTCCGCGTTCATGTTTCCTTCGGGGTGCCAGCGGTTGTAGAAATCGAACGCCACCTGGCACTGGTCGGACTCCGATAACGCATCGAAGTGTTCCATCAACACAGGCACTGCGTCCGCTCCAAGACTGCTCAAATACGGAATGTCCAGACTCACTCCTTCCTGCATCATTCTCTCCACATTCACTCGCGCCACTACAGCCGCAGGATTTGCAGTCCCTAGCAGAATGATCGCAACGATTCCCGATAGCACCAGCCCCGATGCAAAGCCGTCACGTCTACCTCTCAGTACGGTCGCTGCAAACGAAATCAGATTGCCGGCCAACCACACCATGAAGGCAACGGCCAGTACACGTGACATCGTGAGGCCGAATGCGTCGGTGTACAGACTCAGTCGCTGCGCCGCTGACACCAGAATCAGCAGCACGCAGGCGATCAGCACCAGTGCCAGCGGGCGGAAGATGCGCTGGTTGCACTGCGAGGCGGATATCATCAGCAGCACCGCAAGTGTGAGCACTGACACCGCGAGCAACTCGAAGAATCCGCGCCGCGCGTACCCTGCTACTGTCAGGCCACTTGTGCGTTCGATCATCTCACTGCCACCGAAAAGGTAGGTCGCCTGGAGGATCACGAACGCCAGAAACAGCGCGACCAGTGAGCCCATGATGACGCCAGTTTCTTCGTCGCCAATTGCCCAGTGCGGGAGAAATGCATTGCGGGCGGGGCCCGCTCCCACAGGGAGGATTTCGCTTGTGGGAGCGAGCCTTGCTCGCGATGAATCTTCTTCACCCTCGCGGCGAAACGTACACGTCAACAGCCCTGTCGCGATCCAGCTGATGATCAGCACGACCAGAATATGCTGCGGAGTGTCCAGCGACAGCACATCGCCCAACCTGGACGCATAACGCTCGAACGTCGAATCTGCTGCCGAGAATAATCCGACGAACACCAGCAGCAGCGGCGTCACCATCATCAGCCCGCGCACGATTCCGCGAGTGCGTGCACTGATCGAAGCATCGTGCAGCGGCACCTTGCCAAGCAACGGGATGATGCCCAGCAGGACCTGCACAGGCATCTGGAATCCGCTTCGAAAATAATCAACGACTCTTGCTGCCAGCAAGTGCGTGCCCCTTGCCTGCAGCAGCACCGTTGATGAACACAGCAACAGCACCAGCAGCGTGAGAGAAATCAATTCTTCTGCTGCCCGGAACGTCAACACCAGCGTCGCCGCAAACGCCACACACGACCACAGAACGAGAGCCTTTCGCCATGCCGGTTCCGCGTGACGGTTCAGCACAAAGGTCGCGACACCCAGAAGTGCTACCCAGATGCTCAGCGTCGGGCCAAAGGGCCCTACCTCCCAGAAAAGGAGGTCTCCGGCAACTCCGAGTGCAAGCGCGGCCAGAAGTGTGCGGGTCGAAGTGTTGTCGCGTATTGTGCCTGTCATTGTTGCCGTCGTGCTCATCTCTTACTCCTGTCAGTGTTCAACAGAAACACTTTCCATGATGTTGTTAAAAGTACTTTGTATTGCAAAGTTAAAAAGCCAAAAAAAAAGACCAGAAGGCCGGGCATGAGAATCCCCGTCTTCAGATCTTCTTCATTGCCTTGATCAGCGCTTCCATATGACCGATGTATTTCTGCAGTGCAGCGCGGCCTTCATCGGTCAGTCGGTACTCGGTGCGCGGCACCCGGCCATCGAAGCTCTTGCTGCAGACGATGTAGCCTGCATCTTCAAGTTTGCGGGCGTGGGCACTGAGGTTGCCATCAGAGATGGCAAGCAGTGCCTTCAGATCGTTGAACGTGAGCATCGCATTGGCAGCGAGGGCGCTGACCAGAGCGAGTCGCGTACGCTCATGAATCAGCCGATCCAGATCGGCCGCAGAGTCCGCTTGCTGCTTTTTCTTTACCAACGGTTCTGCAACTGGATTCGAGTCAGTCGTTTTCAAGATGTCTGCTTTCTTGGAGCGTGAATCAGCCACCATGATGCCTCCAGATAAGAATGCCGAAAATGATATGCAGTCCACCCATGCCCAGCGCCAGCATGAAATCGCCGGATACGGGGCCAAGCAAGGTCACTGCACCGAACACCATGAACATCCCCCCCATGACAGGAATGATGCGCACCGACCAGGCTCCCGCCGTCATGACTGCAGCACCGTAGAGGCTGAGCCAGATGCCAGGCAGCAGTGCCACGTGACCCGACAGAAAGAATGACAGCGTCACGAGACCGCCGGCCGCCATCGCAGGCAGAAAGGCCAGGAGCAACTTTCTGCCGCTGGGAGAAGCCAGCGACCCACCTTGCTTCACAGCTTTGCAGGCCGTCAGTGCAAGGGCAACGCCGCTGGCCAGAACCAGTTCCAGCATCCAGATGACAAGCCAACCTGCTGCGTCCGGTTGCCGCGCCGCCAGCCATGCTGCGGGTAATGCAGACAACCCCGCCATCACATATCCCAGCCCGGAGACGCCGGTAAACGACGTGGCACTCTCCATCGTGGCTCGGATGTAGCGCAGGTTGTCCTCGGCATGCTGATGCAGGGCAATGGGGTCGGATTTGTGTTTGAGTTGATCGCTCATGGCGGGGAAGATTGCCTGTCCGATATTGGAGTGTCAAGTACTTTGTAAAACAAAGTTAATGCGGATCAACCCGTTTCCGCCTGCGGAAAATAATCCTGACGCCGGCGATTACACGGAAATGGACAAGTCGCAGCAGCCCTCTTATGCTTTGGATCGTACAAGAAGACGGCACCTCAATCCGCCCAGGAGACTCTCATGCACCAGCCTCACCGCTCGTTCCGCAAATCTGCTTCCAAGCGTTCCGGCGCCTTACTGCTGGCAGGCATGTCCCTGTTTGGCGCCACCCTGATCAGTACCGCGCAGGCCCAGACCGACTACAGCACAGTCGAGATCATCCCCCATGAAGTGCGCGGCACCGTGCACTATCTGCAGGGCGCCGGTGGCAACATCGGCCTGTCAATCGGGGAGGACGGCATCATCATGATCGATGACCAGTTCGCGCCGCTGACCGACAAGATTCTTGCCGCCATACGCGGACTGAGTGACGGCGAAATCCGTTTCCTCATCAACACTCACATGCACGGCGACCATACAGGTGGAAATGAAAATCTCGGTCGCCTGGGTATCGTGATTCTGGCACGGGATGAAGTGCGCGTTCGCATGGCGACAACCCAGCCGAAAATCGCGCTGCCGGTATTGACGTATTCCGAGGACATCACATTACATCTGAACGGTGAGGAAGTGATCTCGATCTCCGTACCTCCTGCGCACACCGATGGCGACAGCTACATCTATTTTACGGAGTCCGATGTGCTGCACATGGGTGACGTCTTCCGCACCACCGGCTATCCGTTCATTGACCTGGCCAACGGCGGCAGCCTGCACGGTACGATTTCCGCACTCGGCCTCGCGATCGGCATGTCAGGCCCGAACACCATCATCATCCCAGGCCACGGCGATGTCTCTACCCGCGAGGACGTCATGGCATTTCGCGACATGATTCTGGATGTAGTGGATCGAGTGAAACCACTAGTGGAAGGTGGCATGACTTTCGAACAGGTCACGGCGGCGGCACCAACCGCACGCTATGACGCTCAATGGGGCGACCCGGCACGATTCCTCCAGTCCGTGTATACGGAACTGGGTCGCGAGTAGCTGCGGCTGAGTGAACGCTAGAAGGACAACACACTCTGCAGATAAAAGTAGCGCGTCGTTGACGGAATATCAGATCCCGGCAGACGACGCGCGAATCCGGACGCGGCAATCAACGCAATGCCGCTTTCCACCATCAGATTCCCCGGCACTGCATCCCACTGCACTCGCGCTTCAAGCTGCTGACCAAGCCCACGCCCGGAGCGACCACTGGCATCACGCAATCCTGTACCCACCCATTGATCTCTCGACTCTGCCAGTCGGAATTCTCGATGCGCCAGCATCAGACGCACTCCGGTCTTCGGTGTCGCCGTCACACGATATCCCAGCGATACCAGATTGGAGCGCGAAAACGGTCCGTAGATGCTGGTAGGGCCAAAGTCGAAACGTCGATCACCATAGAGCGTGTCGAAACGTCCGTTGCGGCCATCGGTCGGATCTTCGTCACCGGAGGCGTGATCGAACTGCAACTGCAATCTGGGCCTCCAGGCACTATCGAATGTATACCCGACTTCTGCGTGGAACAGGTATGCGCGATGATCGAGCTCGCGCACGTCTGTCACTGCTGCTGTCGCATGCGAACTGCCGCGCTGGCTAACGCCTTCCACTTCGAAATCGAACTGCTGAAGCGCTGCGGGCCGAAACAGACGGGTGCCAAACGTATTGATTCTGCGATTGGTGCCAGGTTGCGCACGCGTGTCCTTCTCGTTGAGGCGAATATAGTAGAAGTCTCCCCGCAACCATTCTGTCAGCGCGGGCAACTCCGCAAACATGCCCCAGAGCTTTACCGTCTCGCTCTCGCGATCACGCTCTGTGCGGTTGTCCAGCAGACTGGGCAAATCACCCGGAAGGTTCTGCATGGGCAGCAGATAGAATGCCTGCAGCCGCTTGCCGTCGGACAACCTGAAGTCTGACGTAACGCCTGTGAAACTAACGGGTGCGGTGTTGTACCCGCTGCGTGACATCAGGCGTCGACTGGCAATATCCACACTCTGTCTGCCGAGCTTCACATCAAGAGCGCTACCCTGCTGCACGAAGTCGCTGCCACGAGCACTCACATACAACTGTTGCAATGCTGCCGTGTTGACGATGCCGCTGCTCAGCGAACTGCCGGAATCCGCGAGCGCCTGCCGCACATCCAGCACTTCCAGGCCCAACGCGAGATTGTCTCGGCGAAACTCAGCGGTCATGATGGTGCGCGAGAGCAGCACCTGATCGCTGCTGCCTTGCCGTCCGGCGCGAAACTGACCATCGAGGCTCTCCAGGCGCAGCAGATGATTGAACTGCACGCGGGTCTGCTCGGTTGAATCGATGAGCCGCCAGGGTTGTGCCGACTGAGCGTGGATACTACTGGACATCAGTGTGGTAGAAAGAGCTGTGGTAGAAAGGATCGTGGTACAAAGTAGTAAGTATCTTGGCGACATGAGTGATCTCTAACTGACGGTGGCATTTGAGAATGCCGCAAGTCTAGATCACCGGGGCGCATCTCACAATTAGCGGTTTATAACAATCAGAAAAATGGACCCCACCATGAACTTCCAATTTGCATGCATCAGACCAATGGCAGCCTTGCTGGCACTGTTCACACGAATCGCCTTCACCATCGTCTCTTTTTCAACGCTCCTGCTGATTACCATCTCCGGGCCAACTGAAGCCCAGGCGCAACCAGCCAGTACCGGGCAACTGGAGACACTTCCCGGCGAGCTGGTAGTCGAGCCGCCCACGCTGGAAAATCTTGGTTTCGAGTGGTTTATCCGGGGTGACGCCAATCGCAATGCGTCGGTGGCAGTCTCCTGGCGCAAACAAGGCAGCAGCGAATGGATCGAAGGCTTGCCGATGATGCGCATTGGTGACGAGCGCGTGTACGCCGGCACGCAATTCGATGTGGAACTGCCACCGATGTTCGCGGGCAGCATCATGGATCTGGAACCGGACACCGCATACGAAGCCCGCTTCGAGATGAGTGATCCTGACGGAGTCACTGGCGTTGCCAGCCAGACCGTGCTGGTACGCACACGGCCTGAACCCATGCCCTACGCTGGGGGTCGGGTATTCCATGTTTATCCCCACGACCACGAAGGCGACCGCATCGAACCGTCCTTTGAAGGGCTGATGTGTGCCTACAATTTTTCCTGCTCCGGAACTGACTGGGCCACTGCGGGCCGACCACGAGTACGCCCGGGCGATACGCTCCTTGTGCACGCTGGCCTGTACAAATACAACCGCTACGAATACACCACCAGTGACGTCAATCGCACCGTTCCTCTGGACGGCACTTACTATCTGACAGCCGACGGGACAGAAGATCGCCCGATTGTCATCAAGGCGGCGGGCGATGGCGAAGTGATCTTCGATGGCGACGGCAACTACGCTCTGTTCAATGTGCAGGCAGCCGACTACAACTACTTTGAAGGCATCACCTTCAGAAATTCCGAGATCGCCATACTTGCGGGCACACAATTCATCGTCGGCTCGAAGGGACTTACGGTCAAACACTCGCGCTTCGAAGATGTCGGTGCAGGTGTGTTCAGCAACTACTCCGGCTCCAGCAATTTCTACATTGCCGACAACTGGTTCTATGGTCGCAACGACCCGCAGCGCATGATTGGCTGGTCAGATGCCTATCTGTGGGGACAGTTCAACGGCGTCGATGGACAGATCCACCCGCCAGCGATGGACTCTTATGTAGCAGTCAAAGTGTATGGTCCTGGCCACGTGGTCGCCTACAACTACATTGCCGATTTCCATGACGGCATCAACGTGGAGACCTATGGCAATCCCGATGGCACCGTCGCTTCCGGTTCAGGCATCTACGGCCCCAAATATCCACCGCGCGAGTACTGGGATCGTCGCCCTGTCGCCATCGACTTCTACAACAACTACATCACCAACAGCCACGACAATCCCATCGAGATCGATGGCAGCATGCACAACGTCCGCGTGATGCGAAACATGCTGATCAACCACCCGTCCCACGCGTTCTGCAATCAACCGGCATTGGGCGGCCCCATCTACTGGATTCGCAACATTGCCTACAACCTGCCGGGCGGATCAACTCGATTGACGATCGGCTCGACCGGCGCAGTGTTCTACAACAACACGGTTTTCTCCGAGACTCAGGGCACACTGCAGAACACCCACTGGCGCAACAATCTTTTCCTTGGTCAGAACGCCACCCCTGCGCTTTTCAATATCACCAGCTACACCAATTACTCCTCTTCTGACTACAACGGCTTCTTCGCCGCGTCAGACTCCCCCTCTCCCTTCACCTGGAATTCGCCACCGATGAGCGTACTCGCCGACTACCCCGGCCCGGGCAAGACACCGCAACTGGAATCCCGTACGTTCAGCTCATTGGCAGAGTACTCGCAAGCCACCGGGCAGGACCGGAACAGCATCATGCTCGACTACAGCGTGTTCCGGAATGTCCCCATGCTGGACTCCAGCGATGCAGCCAATCTGCAGAACGTCTACGACGCCAGTGACTTTGATTTCGGCCTGGTGCCGGGTTCAGCACCGGTGGACAAGGGAGTGCATCTGCCGAATGTCACCGATGGATTCAGTGGTGCGGCGCCGGATCTTGGGGCGCTGGAGGTGGGGGGGGAGTTGCCGCATTATGGGCCGCGAAGTTAACTAACTTCCTGACTCATCGCAAAACCTGAAGGAGCGAGCTCGCTCGCGAATGACGCCCCACTCCGTCGTCTGTGCAAACCAGAGATGGATGTCGTTTTGCTTGCAAGCAAGCTCCTGCAGATGCACTTTCCAATCCTTGTGCCCAAATACTCATCTCTCCAAAAATCCGCGTAAAACCAGCATATTTCCATGCAAGATCAACAGATAAGAACTATAATCTGTATATATAATCAGTGTTTTGTCATCACAACAAATCCATGGAGGAATCGTTCCATGACACACCTGTCTCCGCTCCCATCTGTGCACCCAGTTCCTCATACAGGTCTGCCAGTCAGCATGTCCTTCATTCCCGAAGACAACGCCACACTCAGCAATGAAATCACCCGCCTCGCCGGCCACATCAACGCGGCACAACATCGGTTCCTGAAACTGCTCGCTGCGCTGATCGAACGCAACGCGTGGGAAGGTGCCGGCATGAAATCCCCAGCCCACTGGCTCAACTATCATTGCGGCATCGATCTCGGCGCCGCGCGCGAGAAAGTGCGCGTGGCGAAATGTCTGGCGAATTTGCCAAGCATTGATGAGGCGTTTCGCAGCGGCGAGATCAGTTACTCCAAAGTGCGCGCCATGACCCGTTCGGCGACACCGCAGAATGAAGCATTCCTGTTACAGATCGCCCGCCATGGCACGGCGCAACACATGGAACAGTTGACGCGCAAGTATCGCCGCACGGAGCGGTTGAGTGATGCAGCGCGTGATAGAAACAATTACGAAGCGCGTGAGTTCACCTGTCATTTCGACGAGGATGGCATGCTGGTGTTGCGTGCTCGCCTGACACCGGAGGATGGTGCTGTGTTCATGAAGGCGATGGATGCGATGATGGTGGCGTTGAATCCGCCAGTGGCTGCTTCGGAAATGTCAGCGATGTCGGAAGTGGCAGAGGCGTCGCACGCCAGTGAAATCTCTTCGAGAAAGACGTTTCTGCAGAAACGCGCCGATGCGTTGCTGGCGATTGCGGAGCAGGCGGTGAGCACAATGGAGGAAGGACTGAAGCCAGTGTTCTCTGCCGAGAAGTATCAGGTGGTGGTGCACATCGAGCGTGAGCGAATCGCAATGGCTGACGGGGCTGCGGTGGATGCAAATAATGCAGTGCCGAATTCTTCGGACCTGAACGGCACGCATGGGCATCAACATGCGGATCTCCTTGCAGATCAACAAGCAATTCACCATGCAGGCCACCATCAATGCACCATCGAATGCGGCACCTCCCACTTCCCGCTGTCGGAGGCCACCACCCGACGCCTGTGCTGCGATGCCTCAATGGTCACAGTGCTGGAAGATTTCAGCGGAAACGTCCTTGATATTGGTCGCAGGACACGCACAATTCCGCCTTCAATCCGTCGTGCGTTGCAGATCCGTGATGGCGGCTGCCGATTCCCCGGATGCTGCGAGTCGCGCTACGTGGACGCACACCATGTGCGGCACTGGTGCGATGGTGGTGAAACCAAAATGGATAATCTGGTGCTCTTGTGTCGTCATCATCACCGGCTGTTGCATCAGGAAGGATATGAGATCAAGCGAGGCGCGGACGGGGTGTTTGAGTTTGTGACTCCGCAGGGGAGAAGGATGGCGAGAGCTGTTTCGCCGCAGTTTGTCGAAGTAGATCGACTGACGGAAACACTTGCGATTGAGCGGGAGCATGATCAGATCGGACTGCAGATTGATGCGCGTACAGCGGTGACGCTCTGGCAGGGTGAGCGGATGGATTACGACATGGCAGTGGGGGCAATGTTAAGTGCCAGGGAGTTGCCTCCCGGTGGCCTGGGAGCACGTTGGACGTCGACCTGAATGAATCTGTAGATACTCCGTTCGAGATCAAGTGCTTTTCAGATGAATGTCGCTGAACAAGCTGCTTGAATCGAACGGAACATCGTTCTTGATGCAGGCCCAAAGTCCCGTCAGGTACTTGCGCATCACTGCACACAGGGCCTGTAT
>JAUXNX010000002.1 GCA_030682575.1 Gammaproteobacteria bacterium | reverse complement strand
CTTGTTCCAAGCGGTGTAACGGAGAGTAGCTGATCTTCAATTTCTGCCTCCTCGGTAAAGGTATATTCACAGCCGGAGATAGACAGTACCAAAAAAAGAAGAAAAGTGATTCTAAGCACTATGCTGCCCTTGCCTTATAACATTTGTATAGTGTGCCCGCACACCTTGTCTTTGGTTTGACGGGAGTCTAAATCGGAATCCCCCCAAAAGACAGTCGGTTAAACACAAGATCGCATCGCCTCCTCTGAAATCCCGTGCGTGCACGCCCTATTATCATCAGCGTGCGCACACTATCCACCGTGCGCCGTCTATAACGCCCTGATTCCAAAAGGCTTTATGGCGCTATCGCCTTGCAATCAGGCCCTTCCACCGCCCCAAATCGTGCAACCGGTTTGACCGATCGCCTTCTTCAGCCTATCTATGAAGTAGTCCATCTCAATAACGAGGTTGCCATGACAAGTCCCTTTCTGGAATCAATTCGCGCCGATATGCGCCTACGCGGCTACAGCATCAGAACCGAACACACCTACCTGGAGTGGATCAAGCAGTACATTTACTTCATCAACAGACGTCACCCCTCCGAGGCTGGTGCCAGGGAAGTGAAGGAATTCCTCACGCACCTTGCTGTGCAGCGCAAGGTGGCAGTCAATACGCAGAAGGTCGCGTTGAACGCAGTGGTTTATCTCTATCACAAGTACTTCAAAGTGGAGTTGGGCGATCTGGGCTTTACGCTGGCTTCCAAGCAGAGACACTTGCCGTGTGTCCTTTCAGTCAGAGAAGTCGGGCTGATTCTTGATCAGCTGGAGGGGCGAAATCGATTGATCATCAGCCTGCTGTACGGCAGCGGTTTGCGCGTTTCTGAATGTCTTCGGCTTCGCGTGCAGGATATTGATGTCGACCGCCTCTCACTCACTGTGCGGGATGGCAAAGGACGAAAGGATCGGCAGACATTGCTGGCTTCGGGATTGGTTGCACCATTGCAGCAGCGCATTGAAACTGCCATTGCCATTCAAACCAAGGACAACAAACAAGGTGTTGGATGCTCGCTGCCTACCGCGTTGGCAAAGAAATATCCGAGCGCATTCAAATCTCCTGCGTGGGCATTCCTTTTTCCATCATCAGGACTTTGCGCCGATCCCTACGACGGTACCTTGTGCCGCCACCATCTTGATGACTCGGTGGTGAGAAAATTTCTGGCTGTTGCCGTCAAGAATGCTGGGGTGACTCAGAAGAAGATCGGCACTCACACGTTTCGCCATTCCTTCGCTACACACTTGCTGGCCAACGGCACTGATATCCGCACCGTGCAGGAGCTGCTGGGACACAACGACGTCAGCACGACGCAAATCTACACTCATGTGCTCGGGAAGCACTATGCCGGAACGGCAAGCCCATTGGATCGATTGGGATTACTTTAATGAAGCGCTACTCTTGCGTAGATTTCTTGTCACTGGAGCTCGGTATGACATTCAGAACAAACAACACCATCAGCGCACTGATGATTGCAGTGATCTCGTAACCAACGCCCACCGCCACGCCGATGGCGGCGGTCAACCATATGCCTGCTGCTGTGGTTAGTCCTCTTACATCAGTGTCCCGCTCACTCTTCAAAATTGTGCCGGCACAGAGAAATCCAACCCCAGCAATCACACCCTGTGTCACACGGCTCATCGCGTCCTCTGCTACACCGGCCTGCTCTGGCACTACGACGAACAACGCTGCACCGAGAGCCACCAGCATATGCGTGCGCACGCCAGCGGCTTTTCCCTGCGATGCTCGTTCATAGCCGAGCATTCCTCCCAGTAGCGCAGCAAGCAAGAGGCGCAGCGTTATGCGTGTACCCATCTCGATATCGGAAAGGTCCGAAAATTCGGCGCCGATGGTGTTCAGTATCGTGTCCCAGATGGGCATTCGCTTATCTCTTCCTCCACACCGACACCTGACTGACGATGTATTCATACTTACGACGGTGTTCGCGAATCATGAATGGCAAATCTTCTTCGTGGATCAATTCGAACCCTTCGAGTATTGCACCAAGCTTGGCCAGTGCAGTTGCGTTGCTGTCGCCATCGATGAAATTCTCCGACGGCGTGTATTGCTCCATCCAACTGTTGGGCGAACACAGAACCAGTACGCCATTTTTATTGAGCAACTTGTCATCGTGCACGAACTGACGCAGACACGCCGCAGGATCTGGCAGACGACAGAGCAGGTTGCTCAGCAGCGCGGCATCGAAGCCCTGCATGACGGCCTGCATGCGACCCTGTAACCGATCCTGCGACTGTTTCTGCCATTCAGACGCGCGCAGATCCGAGGCGTCACCATTGACGAACTCTACACGTTCCCGATCAATGGCGGTGTTGACTAACGCACACAGCGCAGAACTGAAACGGCCGCTGTCGTGACGCACATATTCAAGTCTGCCTTCGGCTTTCAATGTGTTCGCCGCATCGATAAAGGCCTGACTGTAGTCGAGGCCGATCACTTCATTGAACGTGCGCGCCAGTTCGAAGCTCGCACGGCCCACAGCACAACCCAGATCAAGCACGCGGCTGCGCGCAGCCGCGAAGTGATTCACCAACGCTACAGTGGCAGGCACGAACTGCTGTACTTGTGGATGGCCAACACGCGATGTGATCTCTTCGTCGCGCTGCTCTGCTTCGCTGCCCCAGTGGAAGAGCATGTATTGGTTAAGCAATGCATCAGATTCGTAGCGATCCTTCTTCTGCGCAGTGGTCTCTTCGCTCTGCACAATGCGAAAACCGGCATGCTGGAAGAAGTGCGGGCGGAAATGGAAGCGCGACCACATGCTGGCTTCATCGCCGGTGCTGATGAAGGAGCCGCCGAGGATCATCTGGTGCTGGTCGTCGAAGCAGGGAGTGCTGAAGTCCACGTAGTACGGATGAATGCGGAAGCCGGGCAGCGGATGGAAAGTGTCTTCGCACCATTGCCACAGGTTGCCGAACACGTCGTTGAAGCCGAGGCTGTTGGGGGCAAAGCGATCCACGGGGCTTTCGCTGCCAAAGTGCAGGTTGTTGTTCACCTCGTAGCCCGCAGCAAGCTCGGCTTCATCGGCCATGACGCGGTCGAGATCCAGCAATGGCTCTTTTCCGGGCTGCCAATCGAAGGCGTTCTGCAACGCTGGTTCGCGGATGGCCAGATGCTCGCTCTCTTGCAGCAGACGATAAGGGGTCTTCACGCCATCGCGTGTACTGCGCCAGGCGCAATAGGCCTTGGCTTCATAGAAGTTGACAACGGCGGGCCAGTCCCACTGCATGTCTTCGACGCTGAACGTGGTGCGCAGCTTGAATTGATGGGAACCGACCGGGCCATCCTGCACCCAGAAGCTGGGCCAACGGGTGTTGCGGAAGCGTCTCCAACCCCAGCCATCCTTGCTCCAGTATTGTTCGTCGAGATAGGCACCGCTGGCGACGAACTCGTAGAACTCGCCATTGCTGATGAGGCGCTGGCTGGCCTTGAAAGCTGCCGTCTGACGTTTGTCTTCACCATATTCGTTGTCCCAGCCGAAGCTGGGCCAGGCGCGCGGTTTGCCGAGTCGCACACTGCTCTGCGCCACGCCGATCAGCGGGTTCTCCGCTGGGAAGTGCACGCCAGCGACGGGTTTTGTATTGGGCTGGACGTCATCCCGGAGCATGACCTGCGGCCAGTGCACCGGGGTCTTCACGTAGTGTGCGGGAAGCTCGCGCATGAGCACGCTGGAGGTTTCCAGGTGGATGCGCTCATGCTCGAAACACATGACCAGTGCCCAGCCGGGGCTGTCCATGGTGATGGGTTTGTCGAAGATCGGGTGCGTCTGAATCAGGTTGCGCACGATCTGGAAGACCTGCTGGCGGTAGTCGACGACTTCCTGCAGCGCTGGCCAGATGCTCTGGTCTCCCTCGTGCAGGTCGTCCCAGCTCATCTCGTCCACGCCGGTCTCGAACAGGAATTCAAAGTGTTTGTTGACCGGCTCGGTAATCAGCCCGGCCACAATCAGCTTGTTGATATAGAAGGTGACAGGATGGGTGTAATAGAAGATCAGCGGGTGGCGGGTCTTGTGGTAAGGCCGCAGATAGTAGGCTTCGTCGCTGGTCAGTGCCGAGAACAGGGTTTCCGTGAGGGCCCAGGTGTTCTCGAAATAGTGCAGGATGGCGGCGCGACCGGCATTGAGGTTGAGCAGCTTCAGGGAGGATATGGGTTTGGAGGTCAGGCCCTCCTCTGAGATGAACTTGGGTTCTGCTAAAGGCGATGACTGTGTTCCAGAGTCTGCGGCTGTTTTTTTCATGGATTCCAATTCTTTGTCAGGTTCTGTGTGATCTTCTCAGGGGATGAAATCATCCATATAGGACGATCTCCGACCTGATTCGTTACATTGGCATATGCGGCGAGCGTACTTTTGCCTGCGGTTGAGTTGAAGGCGGGTTCGGGTAAACTGGCCGCCAACTTACTTAAAGCTCAGCAAGGCGAGAGACCATTTTGCGCAGCAAACTCCCCGATGTCGGTACCACCATATTCACAGTGATGTCGAGAATGGCACAGGAGCATGGTGCCATCAACCTTTCCCAGGGCTTTCCAGACTTCGATTGCCCGCTGCGCCTGCGGGAGCTGGTTGCCCATTATCTGAATGATCACAAGAACCAATACCCACCCATGACCGGCATCCCCGCGCTGCGCGAGCAGATTGCCGCGAAGGTGTTGGACTTGTACGGTTGCCATGCGGATATGGATCAGGAGGTGACAGTGACGTCTGGCGCCACCGAGGCGATCTTCGATGCGGTGCAGGCGACGGTGTGCAGCGGCGACGAGGTGATTGTGTTCGACCCTGCCTATGATTCCTATGTACCCGCGATCACCTTGGCAGGAGGGATTGCAGTGCATATCCCATTGGCACTGCCGGACTTTCACGTGGATTGGAATCTGGTGAAGGACAACATCACGGAGCGCACGCGCCTCATCATCATCAACACACCACAT
Organism: Gammaproteobacteria bacterium; assembly: GCA_030682575.1. Taxonomy (GTDB): domain Bacteria; phylum Pseudomonadota; class Gammaproteobacteria; order Pseudomonadales; family Pseudohongiellaceae; genus UBA5078. The sequence continues at coordinate 32,087 of JAUXNX010000002.1, read as the reverse complement.
AATCCCAGTGGCGCCGTGTTCAGTGCACAGGACATGCACACGCTGGCAGAACTGATTCGCGGCCGCGAGATCTATGTGATCTCCGACGAAGTGTACGAGCACATGGTCTACGACGGTGGCACTCACGAGAGTGTGTTGCGCCATGAAGAGTTGCGCCAGCGCAGCTTCGCCGTGTTCTCCTTCGGCAAGACCTATCACGCCACTGGCTGGAAGCTTGCCTATTGCGTGGCTCCTCCTGCACTGACCACAGAATTTCGCAAGGTGCATCAGTTCGTCACGTTCACGTCACCGAGTTTCATTCAATACGCGATTGCGGATTTCATGAAGGAATGCCCCGAGCATGCGAAGGAATTGCCAGCATTCTATGAAGAGAAGCGCGACACGTTCTGCCGCCTGATCAGCAATTCGCGCTTCACATTCACACCATCGCGCGGCACTTATTTTCAGTTGGTGGACTACGGCGCCATCAGTACACAGCGCGATGCCGAGTTTGCAAATTATCTGACACAGGTGAAGGGTGTGGCAGCCATTCCACTTTCTCCGTTCTACGAAAAGGCGCCGCAAAACACACTCCTGAGGTTCTGCTTCTGCAAGGATGATTCGACGCTGGAAGCGGCGGCGGAGATTCTGTGCAAGCTGTGAATCAGAACCCTGATCTCCACCAACTTGCCACCAACATCAAACTTTGGGGCCGCGAACTTGGCTTTCAGGATGTGGCGATTGCAGATGTGGATCTGGAGCAGTACCGCCCCCATCTGGAATCCTGGCTCGCGCATCACTACCACGGCGAGATGGACTACATGGAACGCCACAGCGCGTTGCGGTTGAAACCAGTTGAATTGGTGCCGGGAACATTACGCGCCATCTGTGTGCGCATGGACTATGCGCTCACCACCACCAACTCTCTCGCGGAATTGAAGACGCCTGATAAGGCCTACATTTCCCGCTACGCGCGCGGCCGTGACTACCACAAGCTGATTCGCAAGCGTCTGCAGAAGCTGGCCGATCAGATAAGTGAGGCAGCTGGCCCCTTCGGTTATCGAGCATTTGTGGACAGCGCGCCTGTGCTGGAGCGTGCACTCGCGGAGAAAGCCGGCATGGGCTGGATTGGCAAGAATACCATGCTGATCAATCGTCAGGCTGGCTCGTGGTTTTTCCTTGCGGAGTTGTTCACGGATATGCCTCTGCCAGTGGACGAACCGACAACTGCACACTGTGGCTCCTGCACGGCATGCCTCGACATCTGCCCTACGCAAGCCTTCGTCGCGCCGAACGTGCTGGATGCCACGCGCTGCATCTCCTACCTCACCATTGAACTGCGCACGGCGATTCCTGTGGAGCTGCGCCCGCTGATGGGCAACCGCGTGTTCGGCTGCGACGATTGTCAGATCATCTGCCCGTGGAACAAATTCACACGTATGAGCAGCGAGCCGGATTTTTCCCCACGCCACGGATTGGATGATGTGGAATTGACGAAGCTGTTCGCGTGGACGGAGGAAGAATTTCTGCGCTTTACCGAGGGTTCGGCGATTCGCCGCATCGGCTACGAGTGCTGGTTGCGCAATCTCGCGGTGGCGCTGGGCAATGCGCCAACAACGCCTGAGATTGTCGCGGCGCTGGAGTCACGACGCGAACATCCATCGGCACTGGTGCGTGAGCATGTGGCGTGGGCGCTGGCTCAGCGGATGAAATGCTCGCGGTAATGTTGCAGCTCCGCGATTGAATCCTTGATGTCATCCATCGCCTGATGCTTGGCCTGCTTGGTAAGCGAGGCCAGCACTTCCGGACGCCAGCGCCGCGCCAGTTCCTTCACCGTGCTGACATCGAGATTGCGGTAGTGGAAAAAGTCTTCCAGTGTTGGCATGTAGCGCGCCAGAAAGCGACGATCCTGACAGATGCTGTTGCCGCACATCGGTGAGCTGCGTTTCTCGGAATATTTCTGCAGGAATTCCAGCGTCAGTGCTTCGGCTTCCGCATCGCCATGCAGACTGGCACGCACGCGATCGATCAGGCCCGAAGCGCCATGGGTCTTCTGATTCCAGTCATCCATGCCCGCCAGTGCGGCATCCGACTGCTTCACGGCCAGCACCGGACCTTCGGCAATCACGTTCAGGTCGGCATCGGTCACCAGCGTGGCGATCTCGATGATGCGATCTGTCTCCGGCACCAGTCCAGTCATTTCCAGGTCGATCCAGATGAGGGTTTGTTTCTTGTCGATGGCAGTCATGCGGAGAGTCCTGTCGGTACGAATGGTATGAAAATCGGAGCGAATTTGGGGCCAAAATGGCCGACGCGCTCATGGCAGAGAACGGGGCAGAGAATTGTAGCAGGGAATTACTGTAAACTGCCCGCCTCACACTTGCAGCTATCATCAACCTTCATCAACACCAGCAGGCAGTCTTCACACCTACATGACCAAACGTCGTCTCAGTCAGCAGCAGCGCGGCCGTATCAACCGCAATCAGGAGCAGCGCCAGGCGCGCCTTGAGCGCAGCAACAGCCGTGCGGTGGAGCAGATCAGTGGCGAGGAGCTGGGGCCGGAAATTCCAGGGCTGGTGATGTGTCATTATGGTCAACAGTTGGAAATCGAAAGTCTGGCTGCAGAGAGTGCCGGTCGAATCTTCCGCTGTTTTCAGCGTACCAATTTGCCACCTCTTGCAACTGGCGACAGAGTCATCTGGCAGGCAGACAGCGACTGCAGCGGCGTGGTAGTGGCATTGCAGGAACGCACCTCCCTGATGTCACGTCCCAATCAACAGGCAACACTGCGACCAATTGCCGCCAACGTCAGCGTCGTGGCCATCGTCATAGCACCTCTACCGCAACCTTTCGCGAACCTCATCGACCGTTACCTCGTGATGGCCGAGCACCTGGGCCTGCGTCCGCTCATCGTCTTGAACAAGGTCGATGCCTTCATGGTGGGACGGGATACGGAAATCGAAGCCATGCTCACGATCTATACGCGGATTGGTTATCCGGTACTGCGCGTGTCGTGCAAGAAGGATATGGGGATTGATGAGTTGAAGGCGTTTCTGGCCGATCAGACGGTAGTGTTTGTCGGGCAGTCCGGAGTTGGCAAGTCCTCACTCGTGAATGCGCTGCGTGGCGACGCCGAGGAATACACCGATGCGCTGGTAGGGGACATGTCCGTAGGTCAGGACAAGGGCACACACACCACGACTGCGGCGCGGCTTTACCATCTGCCCGGTAGCGGTGATCTGATCGACTCACCCGGCATTCGTGAGTTTGGCCTGTGGCACATGGACTCGCAGATGATTTTCGATGGCTTTGCGGAGTTTGATCCCTATCGGGGAGCGTGTCGCTTCCGTGACTGCAGCCATCAACAGGAGCCTGGTTGCGCGTTGCTGCAGGCGGTCGAGGACGGTCACATCACACGTGAGCGGCTTGCCAGCTATTTCTCGTTGCTGAACACCCTGAACCCCGATTCCTGATCCTGAGTTCCAGCACAGGAGATTGAATCCTGGTCCAGGCCACTGCACTCACCCCCGGGCCGGATCAGAATATCTCTATCGGCGGCACCTCTGGCAGCAATCCCTGATTGAGAGTGCCAGCCTGTCGGCCATTCTCCGACTGATCATTAAGCCTGGCCTCGGCAATCTCGTTCAGAATCATGATCACGATCCGGCGGTTGGCCGGGTTCTGGGGATTCTCTGCATCCAGCGGTACCGAATCGGCCATACCTATGATCTGTGCAAACTGCTCCGGTCTGACACCACCATCGGCAAGAGCTCTGCGGGCGGAGTTGGCGCGATCACTGGATAATTCCCAATTGCTGTAAGTCTCAGAGGCTCCGAATGGAATGCCGTCCGTATGCCCGAAGATGCTGACCTTGTTCGGCACGGTGCCAAAGATTCTGCCCATGGTCCAGAGAATCTCCATCGCGTAGGGCCGTAATCGCGACTGACCTCTGTCAAACAGGGGACGATTGTCGCGGTCGATGATCTGCACCATCAGCCCCTCTTCCGTCACCGTGAAGGACACGCTGTCCTGAAACCATTCGAACTGCTGGTTCAGATTGATCTCGCTCTCCAGTTCACCGCGCATCCTTTCGAAGACCTCGATCTGTCGTAGTCTGGCCAGTTCCACGAACTCGGGATTCTCCAACTCGGGGGGAGAATCTATCAGCGTACTTTCGTCCTGCCGTACCAATGAGAGGTTCATTCCCTGGTTGGTGACGTTGAGCGGGCGGCCTTGCAGGTCCAGCACGTAAGGCGTACCGCCATCACCGATAGCTCCGAGGTTGGTCGGGTCAGAGAAATAGCCGGCAATCGCCATCTTCTCCAGATTGGTGGTGGACTCGATGAGCCACAGCACCAGAAAGAAGGACATCAGCGCGAGTGCGAAGTCGGCGAACGCGATCTTCCACGAGCCACCGTGCGCACCCCCGGCAACCTTCTTGACGCGTTTGACAACAATGGTTTGTTCAGCTTTTTCCAAGATCTGGCTCTTAGTCGATTCGTTGGTTGGTCAATCTACGGGTATTGATGCTGCGAATCAGCGGCTGCGGACATGGTTCTCCAACTCGGAGAAACTCGGACGGTCTGCAGAGAACAGGGTCTTGCGGGCAAACTCCACCGCCATCTGCGGTGGCAGACCGTTGGAGGTCGCGACGATTGCCGCCTTCACGCACTGGAACATCTTGATGTCTTCTTCCGCCACAGACTGAAGCCGTGTGCTCATGGGGCCAACGAAACCGTAAGCAACAAAGATACCCAGGAAGGTACCTACGAGTGCCGCTGCCACGCTCTGTCCAAGCGCTTCCGGCGGACCACCGAGCTTCTGCATCGTGATCACGATACCAAGCACTGCGGCCACGATGCCGAACCCGGGGAGGCCATCGGCGATCCGGTGGATGGCATGGGAAGGTTCCGAAAGCTCATGCAACTGGGTCTCGATCTCGGACTCCATCATCGCTTCGATTTCATGAGGTGCCAGGTTACTGGTCGTGAGAATACGCAGGTTGTCGGCGATGAATTCGATCATGCGCGTGTCTTTGAGCAGCTTGGGGTAGCGGGTGAAGATGCCGCTGTCAGTAGGGGATTCGATGTCCGCTTCCACCGCCATCATGCCTTCGCGGCGCGCCTTGTTGAATATGTCGAACAACAGGCCAAGCAGATCCAGATAAAGAGCGGAATTCTTGTTGGAGCCGAAGATGGCGCGTGGTAACTGCTTACCGGTTTCCATCACCAGATGCATACTGTTGGCAATCAGAAATGCACCAAAGGCCGCCCCGAGGATGATGATCACCTCCGATGGCTGCCACAGGACGCCCATGACGCCGCCGTGCATCATGTAGCCCCCACCAACACTCACGAGGACAACAAGGACTCCGACAATAAACAGCATGTTTTACCTTACCTCTGGACTGATTCTTCGTTGTGCAGATGGCCCCCGGAAATCGGTGGGTGCAGAAACGCGGGCGACAATCCCCCTATTTCTGTTCGCGCTCTGTCCCCTATAAATCGGTCAATCACTGGAAAGCATTAGCACAACCAGCACTTTTAGCCCGGTTCTGTCCCGCGAACAGTCATCTGAATGTAGCGAATTCCTGATGAAACTTGTGTCACCACGCCCCCTTGATTAAGCTGTGACCCCTTTACAGCAGCGACATCAACGCCTCGCCCATCCACTCAAGCAGCATCAACGCGGTTGCATCAGAACATTTTTATGAAAGGCAGAGTCTTCCTTGTTTTCCAGCACATCGTCCCACAGCACGCGCTCTCCAGAGTTATCGGCTGGTTGGCCAATTGCCGCTGGGCGATTGTCAAAAATACCTTCATCGGCTGGTTCGTGAAGCGCTATCGCGTGGACATGCTGGAGGCCTGCTGCAGCGACCCGCTGCAGTTCAAAAACTTCAACGAGTTCTTTACCCGCGAACTGAAAGCGGGAGCGCGGGTCGTGGACGATTCACCGGAAGCAATCGTGAGTCCGGCCGATGGTGCCATCAGCCAGTCAGGGGCGATCACGCAAGGCGCTCTGCTGCAAGCCAAAGGCCGTCACTTCAGTCTGGTCAATCTGCTGGGTGGAGATATCGAGCGGGCAGAACCCTTTCAGGAAGGATGTTTCGCCACGGTCTATCTGTCGCCACGGGACTACCACCGCGTGCATATGCCCGTCACTGGCACGCTGACCAAAATGATCCATGTCCCCGGCAAGCTGTTCTCCGTGAATCAACTGACCAGTGAGAACGTGCCGGATCTGTTTGCCCGCAATGAGCGCGTGGTGTGCCTGTTCGATACCGATTTCGGTCCGATGGCGTTGGTGCTGGTAGGTGCGATGATTGTGGCTGGCGTGGAAACGGTCTGGGCAGGGCAGGTCTGTCCCGGAAGAACGGCCTGTGCGGAGGTGAGTTATCACGACCACTCCCCACCCATTCAGATATTGAAGGGTGAAGAGATGGGTCGCTTCAAACTGGGATCGACGGTGATTGTCGTGTTCGGACCCGGAATCGCTGCGCTGGAAGACAGTTTGTGCGCAGGCGATCCGGTCAGGATGGGACAGCGACTTGGCACCCTGCTGGCAATCAATCCAGATACGAGCAGCAGTAATCTGTGACAGTCAGCACCTTGATGCCGAAAGCGGCATTGGCGTCAACTTCAAAACTCTCGCCGCCACGGATGGTTTGCCAGGTCTGTGAGCCGGGCAACAGAATCTCGACAGTACCGGACAGAATCTCCATGATCTCTTTCTTGGCAGTGGAGAACTTGTACTCACCTGGCAACATGATGCCCAGGGTCTTCTTCTCGCCACTGGCGAATTCCACGGTACGGCTGGTCACTTTACCGTCGAAGTAAACATTTGCTGCCTTCACAACGGTGACGTTCTCAAATTTGCTCATGCTGATTCTCTGTAGATGATTCTGTTTGGAAAGGGTTGAGGACTTGTAAAACGGGCGCCGATTCTAGCACGGGCTCCGAACGGCTCGTAAATCGTTTTCTGTGCGCTGATCACTCAGCAGCCAGGAAAGTTTGATAGGCGATATTGTCTGTTTCATCCCAATGGCGGTAGCCTATCTCTTTCAAGAATCCCGCGAATTGCTTCTTGTCCTTCGAGGGGATCTGTACCCCGACAAGTACTCGCCCATAGGCAGCTCCGTGATTGCGATAGTGGAACATGGAGATGTTCCAACGCCCTCCCAGCAGATCCAGAAACTTCATCAGCGCACCGGGTCTTTCGGGGAATTCGAAGCGGTATACCCGCTCATTGTCTATTTCTTGATTGCGCCCACCTACCATATGACGGATGTGCAATTTGGCAGCTTCATTGTCTGACATATCGACAACTTTGAAGTGCTTGCTCTTCAGATCTGTCAGCAATTCACGGCGTCCATTCTCCGTATCATTGATTTCGATTCCGACAAATATCTTGGCGCTGACGGGGTCTCCATAGCGATAATTGAACTCGGTAATATTGCGTTTGCCCAGTGCACTTGAGAAATGCCTGAAGCTGCCGGGTCGCTCGTCAATCGTGACAGCCAGCACTGCCTCGCGATGTTCGCCCAACTCGGTGCGCTCGGAGATATGCCGCAGACGATCAAAGTTGACGTTGGCGCCGGTGACAACAGCCAGCAATGTCTTGCCGGTGAGTGCGTACTCCCTTACATATTTTTTCATACCTGCAATCGCAAGCGCGCCAGCAGGTTCAGTTACCGCTCGCGTATCGTCGAAAACGTCTTTGACAGCAGCGCAGATTTCATCGGTGGTCACAGTCACCACGTCATCTACCAGCTTGCGCAGGATTCGGAACGTCTCCTTGCCAATCTGGGCAACAGCAACACCGTCAGCGAATAATCCCACCTGGGATAACACCACGCGCCGCTGCGCCTTCAATGCCGCCTGCAAACAGGCGGAGTCTTCCGCTTCCACCGCAATCAGTTTGATTTCCGGACGAATGAATTTGATGTAAGCCGCAATGCCAGCCATGAGACCGCCGCCGCCAACCGGAACAAAAATGGCATCCAGTCTGCCACTGTGCTGTCGCACAATCTCCAGCCCTACAGTTCCCTGTCCGGCAATGACCGCAGCATCATCAAAGGCGTGTACAAAGGTGTAGCCCTTTTCCTTCACCAGTTCCTGAGCGTGGGTAGCGGCCTCGTTGTAGGTGTCTCCATGCAGAATGACTTTGCCACCAAGTGATTTCACGGCATCGATCTTGATCTTCGGCGTAGTCACCGGCATCACGATGATGGTCTTGATGCCAAGCCGCGTGCCCGCCATCGCCACGCCCTGCGCGTGATTACCTGCAGACGCCGCAATCACTCCCTTTTTTGCAGCTTCGTCAGATAGACCAACCATCTTGTTGTAGGCGCCGCGCAACTTGAAACTGTGTACCGGTTGCAGATCCTCTCGCTTCAGCAGCACTTCATTGTTGAAACGCTGTGACAGGATCGCCGCCTTTTGTATGGGGGTCTCGATAGCCACGTCGTATACTTTGGCGGAGAGAATGTCCTTTACGTACTTTTCCATCGTTGGCCTTTATCTCAGAAAATTGCGGGCAGGGCACAGATCAACTCCGTATAATCCACCGAAGTTCACAAGAGCACTTGAAGCCGGGAAATTAGCATGGATCAGAATGAAATGAAAAAGGCGGTTGCCACCGCTGCTGCAAAGTATGTGGAAGAAAGACTGGAGCCAGGAACCGTGATCGGCGTGGGTACCGGGTCTACCGCAAACTACTTCATCGAATGTCTGGCGCCTTTCAGGGATCGCATCAACAGCACCGTGGCCAGCTCGGAAGAGACAAAGTCACGCCTGCTCAAACTCGGCATTCCTGTGATGGATCTGAACAGTGTGGATGAGGTATCCATCTATGTGGATGGAGCCGACGAATCGAACGCTCAACTGCACCTGATCAAGGGCGGCGGCGGAGCACTTACCAGAGAAAAGATCATTGCAGCCGTAGCCAGGGAATTTGTGTGTATCGCGGATGAAAGCAAGCTGGTTCCCGTGCTTGGCAAATTCCCACTGCCTGTGGAAGTCATACCAATGGCGAGAAGCCATGTTGGAAGAGCGATTGTGAGGCTGGGAGGTGATCCGGTTTACCGTGAGGGGTTCATCACCGATAACGGCAACCAGATCATCGATATCCACAATATGAGTATCGTGGATCCCAGAGAACTGGAGCAGCAGCTCAATCAAATCACAGGGGTAGTCACCAACGGACTGTTTGCGATACGCCCTGCGGATCTGCTGATCCTGGGAACAAGAGATGGCATCAGAACTGTCAAAGCCTGATAACTACGCTCTAGCTAAGCTATTCGAAAAAATAATCCCACGGCTTGAACAGATCATTCAAACCTTGTCTGCAATAAAAAAAGCAGAGCGTTTCAGCGCTCTGCTTTTTCGTTACAGAGGAGTCACGTTCTCTGCTTGCGGGCCTTTTTGACCTTGGGTCACATCCATCGTAACTTTCTGGCCTTCGTGAAGAGTTTTTCTTCCGGAACCGTTAATTGCGCTGAAGTGAACGAATACATCCTTTCCACCTTCCTGCTCAATGAAACCAAAGCCCTTCTCGTCATTGAACCACTTAACAGTACCTTCTACTTGCTCTGACATATTTCTCTCTTGTTCTTAAAAATTAATTACATGGCCAACATCACTGCCAACCCTTGAATCCATTAGGATTCTTCCGAAGTGTACCGCTATATCTGGGCGGATGGAATACGGGTTTTACACTAAATCAAAGGAAAACTGACAAATAATCGCGATTTCGTCGCAAAACCATTGCCAAAAACGACCATCAGTCAAATATTTTTCCTGGATTCATGATTCCATTCGGATCAAACACCTTCTTCAATGCTTTCATGTAATCGATTTCTGCGGCGCTGCGACTGTAGGAAAGATAAGGTTTCTTGAGCAACCCGACACCATGTTCTGCAGAAATGCTGCCACCATAACGCTGCACACTATCGAAGATGTCATGGCTGACCTTGAAGCACTGTTCAAAGAATGTGGCTTTATCCAAGGCGTCAGGTTTCAGGATGTTGAGATGCACATTGCCGTCACCGATGTGACCAAACCAGATGATCTCGAAATCCGGATGCTGGCGACTGACGATCTCATCCACTTCCCGCAGGAATGCCGGCACCTGTGAGACCTTGACCGAAATGTCATTCTTGTAGGGAGTAAACCTGGAAATGGTTTCCGATATATCTTCGCGTAATCGCCACAGATCACGCGCCTGGCTGCTGTTCTGGCTGAGTGTCCCGTCCAGAGCCCAGCCCTGTTCAACACAGTGTTCGAATGCAGCCATCGCCTCTTCCACAATCTGATCATTCGAATTTTCGAATTCGATCAAAGCGTAAAATTCTCCCCTGGTTTCACAGGGTCGCTGCAACCCTTTTTCTTCAACCACATGGGCAAGCGCCTTTTCTGAGAAGAACTCGAACGCCATCAAGGGCAATCGGGTCTGGAAAATCTGCAGCACATGCATGGCCGATTCCATGGCATCCACGGCCAGCACCAGCACCGTTGGATCCTTGGGCAGAGTGGCCAGCCTCATGGTCAATTCCACCACAAAACCCAGCGTCCCTTCCGACCCTATGAACAGATGGCGCAGGTCATATCCCGTGGCGTTCTTGACAAGACCCTTGTTCAGATCCAATAGCTCACCTGAGCCGGTCACGACCTTCATGCCTGCCACCCAGTCGCGGGTCAGGCCATACTTGATGACCTTGATGCCACCGGCATTGGTAGCGACGTTGCCTCCAAGCTGACTGGAACCAGAGGATGCGAAGTCCACCGGATAGAACAACCCTTTCTCTTCCGCGAAATTCTGCAGTTGTTCGGTCACTACCCCTGGCTGGCAGACGACCTGCCGGTCGGTCGCATCGAAATCCAGAATCCGGTTCATGCGATCGAATGCAACCACCACCTCGCCGCTGGTCGCTACTGCGCCCCCGCTCAAGCCCGTACGTCCGCCGGATGGAACCAATGCAACACCGTGCTCATTGGCGTGCCTGACCAGCGCCTGCACCTGTTCGATTGTGGAAGGAAACACGATGACGGATGGGCGCGGGTCGTAGACCTTGGTCCAGTCCTTCCCATAGAGTGATAGAGACTCCGCATCGGTTTTGACCTTGTCTTCTCCGACAATGGCGCCGAGAGCGGCAATGAGTTCAGCATGGGATTGATTCATCAGATTTCGTGACCTGGAGGTTGTCGGTAAGAGTTTTCATCAGCCTGGCAGCGGGGCTTATGGTAACATGCGCGCCTGTTCTCCTGTACTTGAAAACCCGAGCCGATCCTGACAAAAACCTGCTGAACATCAGGATAGCCTCATAAAAGAGAAATCACTGAACCATGAATCTGACATCACTGCAAAAGAGCAAGATCAAATTTCTGCTGCTCGAAGGGCTGCACCAAAGCGCCGTGAAAACACTCAACGATGCGGGGTATACCAATATCGAATATCTGAAAACGTCCCTTTCCGAAGAGCAGTTGATTGAGAAGATTCGGGACGTTCATTTCATCGGCATCCGCTCGCGCACACAGATGACAGCTCAAGTATTCGCGGCTGCAGAGAAGCTGCAGGCAGTCGGTTGTTTCTGCATTGGCACCAATCAGGTTGACCTCAGCGCCGCATTGATCCGTGGTGTTCCAGTATTCAATGCGCCGTTTTCCAACACCCGCAGCGTTGCGGAGCTGGTAATCGGGCAAGCAATCCTGCTGCTGCGCGGCATTCCCGAAAAGAATGCTCAGGCGCATCGTGGTGTCTGGCAAAAAGTGGCGACCGGCTCCTTCGAGGCGCGCGGCAAGAAACTTGGTCTGGTCGGTTACGGCAATATCGGCTCGCAGTTGAGCGTGCTGGCCGAATCCATGGGCATGAAGGTCTACCTGTTCGACATCGTGACCAAACTGCCATTGGGCAATGCTGTACAAGTTGCGTCGCTCAAGGAGTTGATGCAGACCTGTGATGTCATCAGCCTGCATGTGCCTGAAACTCCGCAAACCGAGAACATGATTGGCGCTGAACAGATTTCCTGGATGAAGAAGGGCAGTATTCTCATCAACGCATCACGCGGTTCCGTGGTGGATATCGACGCTCTCGCTGCTGCGCTGAAGAATGGTCAGATCGCTGGAGCTGCAATCGACGTTTTTCCGGTGGAGCCACGCTCGAATGACGACGAGTTCATCTCGCCACTGCGTGAGTTCGACAACTGCATCCTGACCCCGCACGTGGGCGGCAGCACGATGGAAGCACAGGAAAACATCGGCCTGGAAGTGAGCGAGAAACTCATCAAGTACAGCGACAATGGCTCTTCGTTCACGTCAGTGAACTTCCCGGAAGTGGCGCTGCCCGCTCACCCCGGCAAGCACAGACTGCTGCACATCCACAAGAACATCCCCGGCGTGCTTTCTGAAATCAACAGCATCTTCTCGGCAACCGGAATCAACATTCGTTCGCAGTACCTGCAGACCAATGACGAAATCGGTTACGTAGTCACCGACATTGATGTCGAATACAGCAAGGTCGCGCTGGAGAAGTTGAACAAGGTGAAGGGCACGATTCGTTGTCGAGTGCTGTTCTGATCTAGAAAACGTCGTCAAGTATGGAATAGAGACGTTCGCGAATGTCCGCGCTTTCATTGGCCAAGTGATGGCGCGCTTCAGCAATCATGTAAGTGGTGACGTTGGGAAATTTTCTCTCGATCGCTTTCAGATTGTAGCGCCAGTCCACTGTCGTATCTTCCGCCCCCTGCACCACAGAAATCCGCACAGGGCAGGGTGAGTATTTTTCGAATTCAACCAGCCACTGCTTCAACGCTCCTACCCAGCGAGCCGAGAGCACTTTACTCTGCAATGGATCGCTTTCGCGCTGAAAACGCAGAAACTCCTCGTCATTGCTGTTGTCGACAAATTTTCTTGCCACCGTCTCCACAAACGGCTCCAGCAAACTGTGCACCAGACTTCCGCGCAGCCACCCCTGCGGCCTCACCAGAGGCGCCAGCAACGTGATGCTTTCAAATCGATCCAGACTCTCTTCGCATGTGGCAAGACATGTATCCATGACAATGGCCGCACCGGTGCTTTGCCCCAGAACTCGCCAAGGTGTCTTGAGTCCTGCAGTTTTCGCAAGCCTGAGACAGGCGCTGAACACTTCGCGATACTGACCAAAGGAATCGATTCTGGCGACTTCACCGGTCGATAATCCGTGCCCGGGCAGATCGAAAATCACCACGGCAAGATTCTTGCTCAAACAGTACTCGATGAGATGCCCGTAAAGACCGGCGTGATCATAGTAACCATGAACAATGAAGGCAGTACCGCTGACTTCTTCGGGAGGTGGTGAAAAATAGTGGCAGGCGATGCGGAAACCTGCGCAGGGGAAGTAACCGAACTGGTGAATGTTGCGGCTGCTCTGTCGCAAGAAAAGGCTGTCGGCGTTGAGTCCGTAGTGATTCAGATAACGGCTGATTTCAAACGAAACGAATTTCTCCGAACGAAAATCGATTTCCTGAAGACTGTTTCGCAAAACATCAATGTCGGCAACTCTGAACATGGTACTAGCCTGCAGTAAGCGACCTGCTCTGAGGACACTGCGCTGACAATCAGGGGTGCCTGCTCCTCATGCGCAAGGAGCAGACAGATATCACCATCATGAACGGCGAGCGTAACGCTCTGCCATTTCTTCCAGGGTATACACCTTGCCAATATTGGCAATCTGTCCCGCCGCGCCGAAGGCTTGCAGGCGCTGCACGACGACTGATTTCATTGCCTTGATAGTGGGCGCGAGAAACTTGCGCGGATCAAACTCCGACGGATTTTCTGCAAGGAACTTGCGTACCGCGCCGGTAGAAGCCAGACGCAGATCCGTATCAATGTTCACCTTGCGCACACCATGGCGGATGCCTTCCTGAATTTCTTCCACCGGCACGCCGTAGGTCTCTGGAATCTCGCCGCCGTACTTGTTGATGACCGCGAGCCATTCCTGAGGAACAGAAGAAGAGCCGTGCATCACCAGATGTGTATTCGGAATGCGGCGGTGAATTTCCTTGATGCGTTCGATGGCCAGAATATCGCCTGTGGGCGGACGGCTGAACTTGTAGGCACCGTGACTCGTTCCCACCGCAATCGCCAGGGCATCCACACCGGTAGCTTCCACGAATACGGCAGCTTCTTCGGGATCGGTCAGCATCTGATGCATCGAAAGAATACCTTCTGCACCGATGCCATCCTCTTCACCTGCCATGCCAGTCTCCAGGGAGCCGAGACAGCCGATCTCGCCTTCCACTGAAACGCCGCACGCATGGGCCATCTGCACAGTCAGTTTCGTGACACCCACGTTGTAGTCGAAATCCATTGGTGTCTTGCCGTCTTCACCGAGCGAGCCATCCATCATCACAGAGGAGAAACCCAACTGGATTGAACGCTGACACACCGCCGGAGACACACCGTGATCCTGATGCATCACGATCGGCACATGTGGAAATTCTTCTATGGCCGCCTGAATCAGATGCTTGAGAAAATTGGAACCCGCGTATTTGCGTGCGCCTGCCGATGCCTGCAGGATCACCGGGCTGTTGACTTCGCTCGCGGCCTCCATGATCGCGCGCACCTGCTCCAGGTTGTTGACGTTGAATGCCGGTACGCCGTAGCTGTGCTCAGCTGCGTGATCGAGCAGCTGCCGTAAACTGATTAGTGCCATATGTAACCTCGCATTCCATTCGGTAATTGATTGATGTTCATTGTTCGGTGTCCAGTATCTGTACGGCTGGCAACGTCTCGCCCTGCACGAACTCCAGGAACGCACCGCCACCGGTGGAGATATAGGAAATATCTCCGGTCACTGCAAACTTGTCGATGGCTTCGATGGTTTCACCGCCACCGGCAATCGAGAATCCCTTGTTGGCTGCAACCGCTTTGGCTACAGCCTGCGTGCCTTTCGAAAATTTCTCGAACTCGAATACGCCCACCGGGCCATTCCAGATGATGGTCTGCATCTGCGCGATGATGTTGGCAAACTCCTGCGCAGTCTGCGGACCGATGTCGAGGATCATGTCATCGTCAGCGATGTCACTGACCAGCTTGATGGTGGCCTCGGCATCGGCAGAGAAAGTTTTCGCCACCACGACATCAATTGGCAACGGGATGCTGGTGGTCTTCATCAATGCCTTCGCGGTATCGACCAGATCACGCTCGACCAGCGACTTGCCCACACTGTAGCCAGCAGCGAGCAGGAAGGTGTTGGCGATGCCACCGCCAACGATCAACTGATCCACGATGGTCGCCAGACTCTCCAGCACTTTCAATTTGCTGGAAACCTTTGCACCACCAACGATGGCGAGCATAGGTCTTTCGGGTTTCTTCAGCGCCAGCTCCAATGCATCCAATTCACTGGCGAGCAACGGGCCGGCGCAGGCCACGGGCGCGAACTTCGCAACACCGTGCGTGCTGGCCTGAGCGCGATGCGCCGTGCCGAAGGCATCCATGACAAACACATCGCAGAGCGCGGCGTACTTCTTCGCCAGCGCATCGTCGTTCGCTTCTTCACCGGCATTGATGCGGATATTTTCCAGCAGCACTACCTCACCCGCTGCGGGAACCGCCTCGGCAGGATTGTGGAAATAGTTCTGTGACAAAACCACCTTGGTACCAAGCAGCTTGCCGAGCCGTTCCGCAACGGGCGCAAGTGACGAGGCAGGCTGTTCATCGATGGGCTTGCCTTCTTCCGGCCGCCCCAGGTGTGACATCACGATGACGTGCGCGCCCGCTGCCAATGCCAGTTTGATGGTTGGCACCGCAGCGGCGATACGTGTGTCGTTGGCGATCACGCCATTCTTGATGGGAACGTTGAGGTCTTCACGAATCAGAACCCGCTTACCCTGCAAATCCAGATCCTGCATTCTCAATATTGTCATGGTTCCACCTGGCCTCTTTTCAGTGCTTGGTCAATTCGAGCTTTCTTATTGTTTCTGCCACGTCGAGCATGCGGTTTGCAAACGCCCATTCGTTGTCGAACCACGCCAGCACCTTCACCAGGCGCGTGCCACTGACTCGTGTCTGGCTGAGATCGACGATAGCCGATCTGGCATCGTGATTGAAATCGCAGGATGCCAGAGGCTCGTCTGTGCAATCCAGCACCAGTGGCAACGAATCACGTGCACCTTGACGTATTGCTCCATTGACAGTCTCGACGCTCACATCCATACGCAGAGTGACCGTCAGATCAATCGCGGAGACATTGATCGTAGGCACTCGCATCGCCTGCGCCGCAAAGCGTCCGTCCAGATGTGGCAGGATGCGCCCGATGCCCTTGTCGATTTCGGTATTGACCGGAATGATTGACTGCACTGCACTGCGGGTCTTGCGCAGATCGAAGTGATGATAAGCATCAATCACCGGCTGATCGTTCATCGCTGAATGAATCGTGGTGATCACGCCATTCTCGATACCGAATTTGTCATCGAGACACTTGATGACCGGCACCACGCAATTCGTTGTGCAGGACGCATTCGAAATGATTCTGTCTGTCGCGCGCAACGACTCGTGATTGACGCCGTAAATGACAGTGGCGTCCACATCGCTCTGTGCCGGATTCGAGAACAGCACGCGCTGTGCGCCGCTGTGCAGGTGCTGGGCTGCCATGGCTCTGTCCGAGAATGCTCCGGTACACTCCATCACCAGATCAATGCCGAGATCCTGCCACGGCAATTTATCGATCTGCGCTTCCGAGAAAACCGCGATCTCATCGTCATTGATGCACAGCACACCGTCACGGCTGCCAACCGTTCCAGGAAACCGGCCGTGTGTACTGTCGTACTTCGTCAGGTAGACGAGTGAGTTGGTGTCCGTCAGATCATTGAGAGCGACAATTTGCAGATCCGGATAATTTCCTGACTCATACAACGCCCGCAACACGCAGCGACCAATGCGTCCGTAACCATTTATTGCAATGCGGTAGGACATAAATTATCCGGGCAATGAACGACGACTACTTCCTGCACAAGGCAGTGGCAGTGCTCACTACGTTATCAACGGTAAAACCGAATTCCTTCATCAGCACGGGGCCGGGTGCCGACTCACCAAACGTGGTCATGCCAATCACCTTGCCATCCAGGCCGACATACTTGTACCAGTAGTCAGCCGCAGCCGCTTCCACCGCAAGACGTGCTCGCACAGTGCGTGGCAACACTTTCTCGCGGTAAGCCTCATCCTGTGCTTCGAATACATCAGTCGAAGGCATCGACACCAGACGCGCACGCACACCGGATTCCTGCAGTTGTGTCACTGCATCGGCACAGATCGCCACCTCGGAACCCGTGGCGATGATGATGACTTCGGGAACGCCAGCACAATCCTTCAGCACATAGGCGCCACGTGCAATCGCATTCACTTGTTCAGGAGTGCGCTGCTGGTGATTGAGATTCTGACGCGAGAACACCAGTGAGGTTGGCCCGCCAGTGCGCTCGATCGCAGCCTTCCATGACACAGCAGACTCAACGGCATCACACGGACGCCATACGGACATGTTTGGTGTCACGCGCAGATTCGATACCTGCTCGATTGGCTGGTGCGTCGGACCATCTTCGCCCTGACCAATGGAATCGTGGGTGTAGACAAAGATACAGTGCTGCTTCATCAGCGCAGACATGCGCACGGCATTGCGCGCGTATTCCATGAAGATCAGGAAGGTGCCACCGAATGGAATGA
Organism: Gammaproteobacteria bacterium; assembly: GCA_030682575.1. Classification (GTDB taxonomy): domain Bacteria; phylum Pseudomonadota; class Gammaproteobacteria; order Pseudomonadales; family Pseudohongiellaceae; genus UBA5078. The sequence continues at coordinate 14,415 of JAUXNX010000002.1, read as the reverse complement.
ACCCGCCGTGCAACGCGATGCCGTTCATGATCGCGGACATGCCGAACTCACGCACGCCGTAGTTGATGTAGTTGCCATCGGCCGTGTCGGTAATCACTCTGCTGCCAGACCATGTGGTCAAATTGGAACCGGCCAGGTCAGCAGAACCGCCGATCATTTCCGGCAAGTGTTGACCAAAGGCAGCGAGACAATTCTGCGAAGCCTTGCGGCTGGCGATGTTCTCGCCCTTCTCCTGACAGACGCGGATGTATTCGTCGGCCTTGCTGGCGAAGTGGCCGGGCAACTGGCCCTTGAGGCGCCGCACAAGCTCCATGGCCAGCTCGGGATATGCCTCTTCGTAACGCACCAGGGTTTCTTTCCACGCGGACTCTGCGGCAAACCCTCTCTCGCGTGCATCCCATGCGCGCATGATGTCTTCGGGCACTTCGAATGGAGCGTGCTCCCAGCCCAGTGCTGCACGAGTGGCTGCAATCTCTGCATCACCCAGCGGCGAGCCGTGCACATGGTGAGTGCCCTGCTTGCCTGGCGAACCGAAACCGATCACGGTCTTGCACTTGATGATGGTGGGCCGCGCGGTATCGGCCTGTGCTGACTTGATGGCTGCGGCGATTTCATCCGGGTTGTGACCGTCTACGGACAGTACCTGCCAGCCATACGATTCAAAACGCTTTGTCGTGTCATCCGTGAACCAGCCTTCCACATCGCCGTCGATGGAGATGCCATTGTCGTCATAGAACACGATCAGTTTGCCCAGACCCAATGTGCCTGCCAGTGAGCAGACTTCGTGGGAGACACCCTCCATCAGACAACCGTCACCGGCGAAAACATAGGTGTAGTGACTCACGACTTCATGACCGGGGCGATTGAACTGTGCCGCCAAAGTCTTCTCGGCGATGGCCATGCCGACGCCATTGGCGAGACCCTGACCGAGCGGTCCGGTGGTGGTTTCCACGCCGGGGGTATAGCCGTACTCGGGATGGCCAGGAGTCTTGGAATGCAGTTGGCGGAAGTTGCGAATCTCGTCCATCGGGACATCGTAACCGCTCAGATGCAGCAGCGAATACACCAGCATGGAACCGTGACCATTGGACATGACGAAGCGGTCGCGGTTGACCCAGCCTGGATTGACCGGGCTGTGTTGCAGGAAGTCATTCCAGAGCACTTCGGCGATGTCTGCCATGCCCATGGGCGCACCGGGGTGTCCGGAGTTGGCTTTCTGGACAGCGTCCATGCTGAGGGCGCGGATGGCGTTGGCACAGTCTCTGCGCGAGGGAACACGGCTGGGCATACGGGTCTGGCTCCTGTTTCTGGCTGGCTGATTTGCAAGGCGGCCATTTTCCCGCACCTCTGGTGAATATGCTACCCGGGCTTTCTTTTATTTTGCCGTAGCTATGCCCCCACCCTGCAAGGGCGAGCCTGCTCGCGAATTCTTGTAGATTCTAACGGCGGCGGGAGGCAGGGCCCGGTTCTGCGGCTGACCCGCGCCGCTCCGCGGTGCCCTCTCTCCACAAAAAGCCCAGGGTCTTTTTGTTGCGTTCGGCGCTGGTCTTTCATGCCGCTGAACCGGGCCCTGCCTCCCGCCACCTTGTTGAACTTCAGACGACTGGATTCGTAGATTCTGTCGAAACGCCCGATTCGCTCGGGGGAGAGACATCTGCGCCCCCACTTCGAAATTGACAGGCAACGTGAATTCACTCACCCCATGTTTGGTTTTAGACAGGTGTGTTGCATTCGCAGAGCGCAAGGGAGTATGGCCTGTGCCCGCCAGCGACAATCAGGGCCAGCGCCGAGCGCAGCAAAAAGATCCCAGGCTTTTTGCGGAGGGAGGGCACCGCGGAGCGGCGCAGGACCGTCGCAGGTGGGCACAGGCCGTACTCCCGGGATCTCCAAAAGGATCCCCCTCATCTATATCAATTAATTTTGATATAGATTGTCATCCCTGTTATAGTCCCGGCCCATTCGAACACAAACTTGACTGTAAACAACAGGATCAGCCTTGACCATCACGGCTCTCAGAAAGGACGACAGCACCGCGCTGGATGATGCGGACGCGCTCACGCTGGTGTGCAAGGCACTGGCGGACAGCCTGCGTCTGGAGATTCTGCGCCTGCTGCGTACCAGCTCCTTCGGCGTGCTGGAGATCTGCCGCATTCTGGATATTCGGCAATCGGCCCTCAGTCATCACCTCAAGATTCTGGCCACCGCCGGGCTGGCTACTACCCGACGCGAAGGCAACAGCATCTTCTATCGCCGCCCGCTGCTGGTCAGCGATGATCCACTGCACAGCTTCAAGAAGAGCGCCTTCGAGACCATCGACCGGGTACCTCTGCGGGAAGAACTTCGCGAAAGGCTCAATCTCGTGCAGCAGGAACGTTCCGAGCAATCGCTGCAATTCTTCAGCAGGCACTCTGACAAGTTCCGCGAGAAGCAGGGGCTGGTGGCCGAACACAGTCAGTACATGAGCAGTGTGCTCGACCTGCTGCACGAGCTGGAACTCAGTGCCGACCTCAAGGTCATGGAAGTAGGCCCGGGCGAAGGTGAGTTGTTGGCAAAGCTCGCACAGCAGTTCAGCAACGTGATTGCCCTGGACAATGCGCTGGAGATGCTCAATCTCGCCAAGACCACCATCGCGGCCGGCAAGCTGGACAACGTCAGCTTCATCCACGGCGACACTCATACCGCGCTGGCACTGAACACTCGCTGCGATGTGATTCTGTACGACATGGTGCTGCACCATCTGCCGTCACCGCAGGAAGCATTTCAGCACGCGACCAACCTGCTCAATGAAGGTGGCCTGCTGTTGATCGTGGACCTGTGCCGTCACGATCAGGACTGGGTGCGTGAATCCTGTGGCGATCTGTGGCTCGGTTTCGATCCGGACGAATTGCATGACTGGGCAACGCAGGCTGGCCTGCGCCCCGAACAGAGTGTCTATCTGGGACTGCGTAATGGCTTCCAGATCCAGATGTGCGTTTTTCACAAACCCGTATTTCAACAACCATAATCAACCAACGATCCGAGAAAGGAAAACCCTATGGCAACATCACTTTTCACCTCCGAATCCGTCTCTGAAGGTCATCCCGACAAGATGGCAGACCAGATTTCCGATGCCGTTCTGGATGCGATTCTTGCACAGGACCCCAAGGCACGTGTGGCGTGTGAGACGCTGATCAAGACCGGCATGGTCGTGGTCGCGGGCGAAGTCACAACGGAAGCCTACGTCGATATCGAAGAGCTGACCCGCAAGGTGGTGTGTGACATCGGATACGATCATTCCGACAAGGGCTTCGACGGCCAGTCCTGCGCCGTACTCAACGCCATTGGCAAACAGTCTCCTGACATCTCCATGGGCGTGGATGACAGCGAAGATCACGAACAGGGTGCCGGCGACCAAGGCCTGATGTTCGGTTATGCCTCCAACGAAACCGACGTGCTGATGCCTGCTCCAATCACTTATTCGCATCGTCTGGTGAAGCGTCAGGCAGAAGTTCGCAAGAACGGCACGCTGCCCTGGTTGCGTCCGGATGCAAAGAGCCAGATCACTTTCCGCTACCAGGACCACAAGCCAGTGTCTGTTGATGCTGTCGTGCTCTCTACCCAGCACAGCCCCGACATCAGTCAGAAGGCGCTGCAGGAAGCGGTGATGGAAGAGATCATCAAGCACGTTCTGCCTGCCGAGTGGCTGGACAAGAACACCAAGTACTTCATCAACCCGACCGGTCGTTTTGTAATCGGCGGTCCATATGGTGACTGCGGCCTGACCGGCAGAAAGATCATCGTCGACACTTACGGCGGCATGGCACGTCACGGTGGCGGCGCGTTCTCCGGCAAGGACCCATCGAAGGTGGATCGCTCTGCAGCCTACGTGGCACGTTATGTTGCCAAGAACATCGTCGCCGCCGGCATCGCCGATCGTTGCGAACTGCAACTCTCCTACGCCATCGGTGTAGCGGAGCCAACGTCGATCAGCATCGAAACCTTCGGCACCGGCAAGATTTCCGAAGAGCGCATTGTGGAGCTGGTGCGCGAATTCTTCGAGCTGCGTCCGAAAGGCTTGATCAAGATGCTGGACCTGTTGCGTCCGATCTATCTGCCTACGGCTGCATACGGACACTTTGGCCGCGAGGAAGAGAATTTCACCTGGGAGAAGACGGACAAGGCTGAGGCGTTGCGTTCTGCCGCCGGACTCTGATCTCCTGCACTGATCAATACATTCATTTACAGAAACAGGATTCAAGAATGAGCAAACACGATTACAAAGTTGCCGACATCACACTGGCCGATTTCGGCCGCAGGGAAACCATCCTGGCTGAATCGGAAATGCCCGCACTGATGACGCTGCGCGCACGTTATTCAGAGAGCAAGCCACTGGCAGGCGCGAAGATCATCGGCTGCATCCACATGACCATCCAGACCGCCGTGCTGATTGAAACGCTCGTGGAACTGGGCGCGGAAGTGCGCTGGTCTTCGTGCAACATTTTTTCCACGCAGGACCACGCTGCGGCATACATCGCATCGAAGGGCATTGCCGTTTACGCATGGAAAGGGCAGACACTGGAAGAAGGTGACTGGTGCATCGAGCAAACCATTCTGAAGGATGGCAAGCCGTGGGACTGCAACATGATTCTCGACGATGGCGGCGATCTCACCGGCATGATCCACAACAAGTATCCCGAGATGCTCGACAAGATCAATGGCATCACGGAAGAGACAACCACTGGTGTACACCGTCTGATCGAGATGATGGAAGAGGGCACGTTGAAAGTGCCGGCCATCAACGTCAACGACTCGGTGACGAAATCCAAGAACGACAACAAGTACGGTTGCCGTCACAGCCTGAACGACGGCATCAAGCGCGGCACCGACATGCTGCTGTCTGGCCGTCATGCACTCGTCGTCGGCTACGGTGATGTGGGCAAGGGCTCTGCGCAGAGTCTGCGTCAGGAAGGCATGATCGTGAAGGTTTCCGAGATCGATCCGATCTGCGCGATGCAGGCGTGCATGGACGGCTATGAAGTCGTGTCTCCGTATGTCAACGGCAACAACACCGGCCGCATCGAGGACATCGATCGTGCGCTGCTCGGCAAGCTCGATCTGATCGTGACCACCACCGGCAACATCGACGTGTGCGACAAGAACATGCTGCAGACTGTGAAGTCCGGCGCCGTGATCTGCAACATCGGCCACTTCGACAACGAGATCGACACTGCGTACATGCGCAAGAACTGGACGTGGGAAGAGATCAAGCCGCAGGTGCACAAGATCTATCGTGGCGATGCGGAGAAAGACAAGACCAACTATCTGTTGCTGTTGTCTGAAGGCCGCCTGATCAACCTCGGCAACGCGACCGGTCACCCGTCACGCATCATGGACGGTTCGTTCGCCAACCAGGTGATCGCGCAGATGTATCTGTACGAGAGAAAGTTCGCGGCGCTGTCACCGGACTTCAAGAAGAGCAGCATCACTGTGGAAGTTTTGCCGAAGCATCTGGACGAGCAGGTTGCGGCTCTGATGGTCGGTGGTTTCGGCGGTGTGTTGACGAAGCTGACTCCGGCGCAAGCGAAATACATCAAAGTGAAACCCGAAGGGCCGTACAAGGCAGATACTTACAAGTATTGAGGGAAAGACATCGCGGACAGGCTCGCCCCCCACTGTGGGTGCAAGCCCTGCTCGCGATTCCCCGAGCATGCACAATCTTCTAAAGAGTAGATACAAATGACAACGCTCCAACAAACCGCCGAAGTCGAAGTTCAGACCCCTGCCCGCTTCAGCTTCGAGTTCTTTCCTCCGAAGACGGAAGTCGGTGAGGAGAAACTCAAAGAGGTGCATCGCCAGCTCGCCCTGCTGAAGCCGGATTTCTTTTCCGTCACCTATGGCGCGGGCGGTTCGACACGCGATGGCACCAGGCAGGCGGTCGTGAATATCCACAACGCTGGTTCCAATGTTGCGCCTCATCTTTCCTTTGGCGGTTCCAGTGAAGAGGAAATTGTTGCGCTGCTGCAGTTCTACAAGGATCTGGGTATTACCCGACTGGTGGCACTGCGCGGGGATGTTCCTTCCGGCACCGGCACAACCAGCACTTTCTATTACGCGAACGAGCTCATAGAGTTGATTCGCAGAAGGACCGGTGATCACTTCCACATCGAGGTGGCGTGCTACCCGGAGATTCATCCCAAATCGGTCAGCTATGCCTCCGATCTGCACTTCTTCAAACAGAAGATTGACGCTGGTGCCAACAGCGCGATCACTCAGTACTTCTACAACCCGGACGCCTATTTCTACTACGTGGACAACTGCGCGGAAATCGGTATTGATGTGCCGATTGTTCCCGGCATCATGCCCATCACCAACTACGCCAACCTGGCCCGTTTCAGCGACAACTGCGGTGCCGAGATTCCACGCTGGATCAGGCAGCGGCTGGAAGCGTTCGGCGACGATGTCGAGAGCATCAAGTCCTTTGGCGAAGATGTTGTCTCCAGCCTGTGCGAGGTGTTGCTCGAAGGTGGCGCGCCCGGCCTGCACTTCTACACCATGAATCAGGTCGGGCCAGTTGGCACTATCTGGAACAACCTCGGTCTGAGCGATCGCTGACATGCGGGTCTCGCGCATCCACACCACCCAATCACTCACCACCGGTACCACGGTGCAGCTCGCCGATGAGGCAGCGCACTATGTCGGCAAGGTGTTGCGGTTGCGTGTGGGCGATGCGCTTGCGCTCTTCAATGGCAACGATGGCGAACATCTGGCCGAGGTGGTCGCTGTGGAGAAGCGCGGAGTGTCCGTGCACTTGCGCAGCATTGTCGACAGCAGTGCCGATCCTGTGTTGCCGATTCATCTCGGCCTTGGCATTTCGCGTGGAGAGCGCTTTGATTTCGCCGTGCAGAAAGCGACAGAGGCAGGCGTCAGCAGCATCATTCCACTGCTCACCGAACGGTGTGAAGTCAAACTCAAGAGCGATCGTGTCGACAATCGCCTGACACATTGGACACGCATCGCCATCAGCGCGTGCGAGCAGTCCGGACGCTGTCGTGTGCCGATGATTGAGTCACCGGTGACATTGCACGAGTGGCTGTCGCAAAGTCGCAGCGGCGTGAGTTTTGTGCTTGATCATCGTGGCTCGGCTGGTTTTCCATCCACTGCTGCGCCGACATCTGTGACGTTACTGGTTGGGCCGGAAGGTGGGTTATCCGATGAAGAAGTCGGTGCTGCAAATCAGAAGGACTTCCAGTCGGTAAAGCTCGGGCCGCGCGTACTGCGCACGGAGACTGCTCCGGTGATTGCCATTTCTCTCGCCCAGCATCTCTGGGGCGACTACCGCTAACCAAACCGTATACAGGAGCCATTTTCGCAGGCAAAAAAAAGCGCCCCGAAGGGCGCTTACGTTAAGAATTGACGCTAGTGAGAGATTTTACAATTCCTTCCTTCAAGCAGAGATGTTACTTGGTGAACTCAGGGTACGCTTCCAGACCACACTCGGACTGATCCACACCTTGAGCCTCTTCTTCTTCAGATACTCTGATGCCGATAACCGCCTTGATGATCATCCAGACGATGAAGCTGGTCACGAATACCCAGATGAAGATTGTCAGCGCACCCAGGATCTGGCCCGTGAACGACACATCGCCATTCGTGATCGGAACCAGCAACAGGCCGAGCAGACCACAGCTACCGTGTACGGAGATCGCACCGACTGGATCGTCGATCTTGATCTTGTCCAGGAAGATGATGCTGAACACCACCAGCACGCCACCCATTCCACCGAAGATTGTCGCCTGCAGAGCAGTCGGTGTTGAAGGTTCAGCCGTGATGGCTACCAGACCGGCCAGTGCGCCGTTCAGTGCCATGGTCAGATCGGCCTTGCCGAACAGTGCGTGAGCAAGCAGCAGTGCTGCAATCAGACCACCGGCAGCCGCAGCGTTGGTGTTCAGGAACACCATCGCAACTGCATTGGCGCTGCTGACATCAGCCAGCTTCAGAACGGAACCGCCGTTGAAACCGAACCAGCCCATCCACAGAATGAAGGTGCCAAGTGTCGCCATCGGAAGGTTGGCACCGGGGATCGCCTTGATGCTGCCATCAGAAGCATATTTGCCTTTACGGGCGCCCAGCAGAATCACGCCCGCCAGAGCTGCAGCGGCACCAGCCATGTGAACGATGCCTGAGCCTGCGAAGTCGGAGAAGCCCAGGTCACCAAGGGTATACAGACCGAATACTGCATTGCCGCCCCATGTCCATGAACCTTCCATTGGATAGATGAAGCCGGTCATCACGACAGCAAACAACAGGAATGCCCACAGTTTCATGCGCTCTGCAACCGCACCAGAGACAATCGACATCGCCGTGGCAACAAACACCACCTGGAAGAAGAAGTCCGAGGCAGTGGAGTAGACCGAGCCGCCATCAAAGCCTTCTTCTGCTTTTGACGCGAGTGCGTCTGCCACAAGAGAATCTCCACCCTCAATTCCTGAGAGGAAGATCGTGCCGCCGTACATGATTGCGTAACCACAGATCAGATACATGATGCAGGAGATCGCAAACAGCGCGACATTCTTGGTCAGAATCTCCGTGGTGTTCTTGGCGCGAACCAGACCAGCTTCGAGCATGCTGAAGCCTGCCGCCATCCACATTACAAGGGCGCCACATACCAGAAAGTAGAATGTGTCGATTGCGTACTGCAGTTGATAAATTTGTTCTTCCACCTTACTTACCTCCGAACCAGGTTCGAGTTTTTAACGCCTGATTAAATTGAGTAGTCGTTTAGTTGTGATCACGCGGATCAGTTGTCTTACACAGCCTCTTCGCCGGTCTCGCCAGTACGAATACGGATCACCTGGAGCAGGTCAGTAACGAAGATCTTGCCGTCACCAATCTTTCCTGTGTTCGCCGCCTTCGTGATCGCTTCCAGCGTCTGATCCAGCAAGTCGTCACCAATCGCTACTTCAATTTTTACCTTCGGTAGAAAATCAACGACGTATTCAGCGCCACGGTACAGCTCGGTGTGCCCCTTTTGTCTGCCAAAACCCTTCACCTCGGTTACGGTGATACCTTGCACGCCAATTTCTGATAGCGCCTCACGGGCATCGTCCAATTTGAAAGGCTTGATTATTGCCGTCACTAACTTCATAAATTTGCTCCTTACCTATTAATATCTGCTCCGCCGATTCAGTGCAGATACACCTGAATCTGCTTAATGCACGGGGCGTGCCACAAACAAAAAAATGATTGAAAACATTGAGATACATGACTTCCATGGCATTCACCGCGAACACAGACTTTCTCATGCTGAATATTTGCACCTGATTGGCGCATTCCCTTGGTGAGCGCACCAAGATCGAACACCCGCTGTCGGAGTGAAAGAAAAAGCCTTGCCGACAAAAGCAAAAGGCCCGCCAGTGTTCCCACTGACGGGCCTTTTGTTTGCTTGCTGTATTGCCCGCTTACGCGAGCAGCAATGGCTTACAGAGACTTGCCAATCGTGAACACGATTGTGCTGGAGCAATCTGAAGAGCCACCGCAATTGGTCTTGCTGAGGTCTGTGTCTGTGTACATCAGGCTGAAATCAAGGCCGCCATAAGACTTGGACAGGGAGATGTTGTACTCGGAGTAGCTGTCCTCGGTACCAAACACGTTCTGATCGAAGTCCTGGAAACCGTAGTGCAGGTTCAGACCGAAGTCATTGCCCAGATCAAAGCCGTAATCCAGTGTGTAGAACCAGGCTTTACCGGAACCTGCATAGAAGTCATCGGAGTAGTTGATCGAGCCAGACAGCCCGCCATAGCTGAGTACGCCGTAGAATTCCAGGAAGTCATCGCTGCTCATGCCGGGGTAATCGTAGTACAGGAAACCGATGTCGTAATCCACTTCGTCAGTCAGACTGCCAGTGAAACCGCCGTAGTAGTCGATCTCGATGCTGTCGTCGAAAGTGATGCTGGATGCCCAGGTGCCCAGGTAGAAACCTGAGTCGCCCGCCCAGTCAAAGCCGCCCTGAATCGCCGGACCACCGCTGGTCTGGGAGATGCCGCGGTAGATGTAGTCGGTAGTCAGAGCAACGTTGCCGCTGAATGAGCTCTCTTGCGCCTGTGCAGCAAAAGCTGCCGTCATCAATCCAGTGGCCAACAATGCTTTGGTAAATTTTTTCATGTTCAAGTAACTCCTTGACGTTTTAGTAAAGTTTCAATTCTGTGCATGTGCACCATAAAAACGTGTGTTGCAGTTCTCGTGGACACGTTCTGTAATGCTCGCCAAGGTAATAAGCACGATGCGTGCCCATTTTGTAACAATTCCGGAAAATGCCTTGCAGCCCTTTGTTTTCAAGAGGGTGGCCGTGCACGAAATGAATGGCGATGCGGGATTCCCTCACACCGGAGCCATGTAAATTCATATCGCGCACCGTTTTGGTTCGTTTCGATTCTTCGTGCAGCACCCAATGAGAGCGAATCGACATCCGGTTGTGCACCGCTTGCGGGCAGGGACAACGTTTCCGGAAGCATGGGCGCTGCGCTACAATCCGGCGGCGCACCATTGCATCGCGCGTCCTCCTTACCAGCGGATCTGACCCTCATGATAGACAAACAGTTTTTTGAAGAACTCAGCCAGCAGATTGCCAAACTGATCCCTCAGGCGGGCGCCGTGGGTGAAGACGTGAAGAAAACCGTCTCTGCAGTGATGCAGAAGGGTTTCGCGCGGCTGGACCTGCTGACGCGGGAGGAGTTCGAGGCACAGTCCGCAGCACTGGCCCGGGCAGAAGAGAGAATTCGCCTGCTGGAAGCTGAAATGACAAGACTGGAGGCCCTGGTCAGTGGTGCCCCTGCGGATGACGCTCCCACATCCTGAAGAAGGCCTTTTCAAGATCGCGGGCAAAGTGCGGCGCGTCGCACAACGGTGACTCCAGCAACTGGTTGCGCAACCTGCTGCGCAGTCCTGCCAACGCCGGAAGGTTGGTACCAAAATCAATCGCCTTCTTCACATAGGCCTCTGGCGACCACGCAATCCAGTCCGACAACCCCGCCGCCTCCAGCAGGCTGGCACCTTGACGGGCCAGCATCGAGTCGCCTGCCAGTGTCAGCGTAGGCACCCCCATCCATAACGCTTCACTGGTAGTTGTGCCACCGGGGTAGGGAAAGGTGTCGAGCAGGAAGTCGATGGCGTGGTATTGCTGCAGATAGGTGTTGCGGCCCACCACACCCAGCAGGCGAAACCGGTCACGCGCGATTCCCGCCTTCTGCAGCCGCGCACCAAGTGCATCGGCCACGGTGCGGTCGTTCAGCGCCTGAGTCTGCAACAACAGACGGCTGTGAGGCAGAGCGGTCATCACCGCCGCCCACAGGGCGATCACTGCATCGGTGATCTTGGACAATTTCTGAAAGCAGGCAAAAGTCAGTCGGCCATTGCTCAATGCGGGCAGAGCGTTGGGTACCAGATCCACATCCGGTGGTGTGAAACACAGACGCGTCTTCGGCAGATACTCGATGCGCTCACAGAAGTAGCGTTGCTTCCCCGGCGGCACGCCCGTGGGGTCGGTCAGCACATAGTCCATGGCGTCGAGCCCGGTGCTGGCAAAGTAACCCAGCCAGCTCACCTGCACCGGCGCTGGTTTGCGGGCAAACAGCGGCAGCCGGTTATGGCCGGTATGGCCGGACAGGTCCACAAGAATGTGCACGCCACAGTCGCGAATGAGGGTTGCCGCTTCGGCGTCCTCCAGTGCTGTCAGCGGGTGCCATGCACTGAAGTATGGCCGCAGGCGTTCGGTCAGTTCATCGGTGCGGCTGCGGGTAGGGAACGCCAGCAATTCGATACGCTCCGGATCAAGGTGCCGCACCACACTCTCCAGAAAATACCCTACCGGATGGTTGATCAAGTCCCCTGAAACAAACCCCACGCGCAGGCGCGGGCCGTTGACGGCGGCCGGCCAGGAGTCGTACACATGGTCGGCCTGCCGTGCAGCGGCGGCGCCGAAATGCCGCGCCTCCTGATACAACTCCTCGGGGTTGCCGTCACTCAGGTAATGCAGTGTGAACAGCATATTGCTGTGTACGCTGAGCTTGTCCGGCGCCAGTTGCATGGCGGTGAGATAACAGCTCAGGGCTTCTTCCAGCCGGCCGCAGTCCGCGAGAATCTTGCCCAGATTGTTGTGGTTGGAATAATTGTCCGGATTCAGCGCCAGCGCCTCCCGGCAGCTCAACTCCGCCCCCAGGTAATTGCCCCGCCTGCCCAGCGTCACCGCCAGATTCAGCAATGCCTCTGGATGGTCCGGCTTCAGGGCCAGCGCGCGCCGCAGGCAATCTTCCGATTCCTGCAACTGAAGAGTGTCCTGATACAGGCAGCCCAGGTTGTTCCACGCCAGCTCAAGGTCCGGCTTCAACTCCAGCGCCTTGCGATAGTCCCGTTCCGCCGCCGCAGTGTCGCCGCATAACTGCTGTGCCCTGGCCTGCCCGAACCAGGCATCGGGCGAATCCGGCTGCAACTCACGGGCCTTCTCGAAGCACTCCAGGGCGCGGGCATACTGCAAGCGCACGATGGCAATGTGCCCTGCGTTGACCCACGCCGCCTGAAAGTCCGGATCGATCTGCAGCGCCGCGTCGTAACTCTCGGCAGCGCCGTCGATATCCTGCAACTGCTTCTGGATGTTGCCCAGCGCATTGGGAAAGAACGGTTCACGGGGATACTGCTGCATCAACGCCCGCGCCAGTTGCTCGGCTTCCTCGAAGCGGGATTGCTCGTGGAGTTCGCGCAGTTGGGCGGCGGCGGTGGCAATGGGGGGTGGGGAATTTGATGTCATGGTGGATTGGCAACCTGAAAGCAGAACAAACTCATCTCTGATATTGAAAGTCCTTAATGCAACAACCCGCCGTTCAGTGGAGCAACGGCGGGTTGTGATATTGCACCGGGGTTAGCCGGTGCGTGGGGTTAGATCACAATGTTACGAAATCCGTTGCTACAAGCATGGAATCGATCGTCCCAAGCAGCGTTAGCTCTGCTGCCTGGATTTCATCATCTACGTTAAACACATCGTTCAATCGGTAGATAGCGGTTTTTCCGTCAGCTGCAACGGCCACGTAGCTGGTGTTGTTACCCGCTGGGATTCCCCACACCGCTGCGCCATTAAGTGCAGTGGCCGAGGCGGCGGCGTCATCGGCTGCACCAGCGGCTTGGCCACCCAGGAAGTAGAACCTGCTCCCTACACTTGCGACCGCACCTTCGACTTCGGTCAAGGTGATGAACAACCCACCTTGGATGAAATCGATCTTGTCGGTGCCGGAGGTAAATCCGGTGATCGTGACACTAGCAACCGTATTGCCGAAACTGTACTTATCGATACCATCTGTGCCGGCAAGCGTGGCTCCGTTAATGTCCAGCACAACGAGAGTATCCCCTGCATCCGCATTGACAGTGGTGAACCCGTTAAACTGCGCAGCGGTCAGCCTGACTGTCTGCAATGCAGACGATGTGGTGAGATCGAGAATCTCGATGCTGGACAGCGTGTCGTCATACAGATCAGCCTGCGTGGTCCCTGTGATGCGCAGGATGTCGGTGCCGTCACCACCAGCGTAGGTCTCGCCAGCAGCGTCATCGCCAGTGGCAGTAATGATGAATATATCGTTGCCCTCGCCACCAGTGAGAGTATCGATGCCTGCACCACCGGTAATGATGTCGTTGCCGGACCCTGTTGTGATCACATTGCTGCCTGTGGTTGCCGTCACCGTGATGCTGCCTGTGGCAGTGGCAGCATCCAGATCACCGGCCACCAAAGTCACAGTCACGTTGTGCTCGCCTGCCAGTGTCAGCACCTTTGTATCTGCCAGCGCATTGGCATTGATGGTCTGGCCATTCGCGCCTGTGGTCACACTGTTGTCACCCGCAGCGAGCGTGAAAGTCTCGATGTTGGCATCCAGCGCTGCAGCGCCGGTCAGCGCAGTAGTGAGGATGATGGTTTCCGATCCGGCAGCGGTGATGGACGCAAAGTCCAGGTACTGCGCGGCCGTCATCGTTATCGTGGCGTTATTCGCCAGAGAGAGAGTTTCCGCCGTGGTGGCATCACCGCCGTTCACCCCAGCGATGTTGGCTCCGTTGGTTGCCGCAATCACGTCCGTGCCAGTGCCCAGGGCATAGTTACCGGTGACCGTCAGACCACCGACCGTCACGGTCTGATTCGTGTCATCCTCGCCATTGACATTGGTTGCCGCCGCTACCGTGATGTTGGAGGCGCCCACGATGTTATAGGTCTCGATGCTCGCTGCCGCCGTGATCGTACCGGCTGTGGTCAGCGTGATGAAATCTGCACCGCCTGCCGCTGTGATAGCGCTGAAGCCCTGGTGCTGATTGCGGGTCATGGTGATGCCGCCGGTCAGCGTGAGAGTTTCAGCCGTAGTGACCTCACCGCTGTTCACGCCAGCGATGTTGGCGCCAGTAGTTGCC
>JAUXNX010000026.1 GCA_030682575.1 Gammaproteobacteria bacterium | reverse complement strand
CTGATACTCCTCGAGATAAGCAATGAGGCGGGGAGCCTCTCTACAGACGAGGTCAGAAAATCTCTGCCTCAAGGAGCGTACGGCCTCCCCGGTAACTGCCTCAGAGCATAGCAACTGCTACGGGATGAACATACAAGGAGCGAGCTCGCTCGCGAAGGGAATGGCACTAACCCCATTCGCGAGCAAGCTCGCTCCTACAGTTGCTCAACCCCAATACGGGGTCTATCAGGCCCGATATGGGTATTTCAGACTCTCAGCCAACCTCCATCGCAGATGCGTTTTTCGCCAAAGTGCAGCCACGCGTATTGGCCCTGCTTTACGGCGATCCTGATCGCAACTATTACGCCAACGAAATCATCTCTCTCGTCCATTCCGGCACTGGTGCAGTCCAGCGCGAACTGCTGGGGCTTGAATCTACCGGGTTGATCACAGCCGTTCATATCGGTCGCCAAAAGCACTACCAGGCCAACGCGCAGTCACCGGTGTTTGCGGAGCTGCGCGGACTGATCCTCAAGACCTGCGGGCTCGTCGATCTGCTACGCGCCACAATCGCTCCAGTGCAGATACAGATCCACTGCGCCTTTGTTTTCGGCTCGGATGCAAAAGGACAGGACACGGCCACGAGCGATAGATAGCAGGGGAGAAAGAGTTCATGACATCCGTCAATAGGGGCGTCTATAATCCACATGCAAGTTCACCTCAACATAATAATCAGCCAATCCGGTAACAAGTAGCGACCATGGCCACAGCATTTCAGACAGCGTACAAGCAGAATCTGGAAAAAATGACTATTGCCAGAGACTATGCAAAGCAGCAACGGGAATCACAGTCGGCTCAGACTGATCCTGCCAAGACGGCTCGACCTGCACAGGCCTCTGACAAGAAAGCAAAGTGATATAGCGCAGCTCGGAGTCAAAGATGACAAGGATGTCTCGAAAGACCCTGTATCAACCCTCTGATCTGCAAAGACAACTGCCGGAACCACCTCAAAAAAATGGACTGGCTGCAGAACCCTATCGCAGCGACTTCCGACGCGACTTCGCGCGCCTGATTCACAGCACTTCATTTCGACGACTGAAGGGGAAGATGCAACTCTTCCCGGACTCCGAAGGCGACTACTTCCGAAACAGACTTACCCATTCACTTGAGGTCGACCCTTTCAAGACCATCGAATGTCAGATCATGGATATAGCCGACGATATCGCCTACTCCACCTATGATCTCGATGACGCGCTCAAGTCCGGACTTATTCGAATCCTGGATATCATTTCGCTCGACGATTCGGCTCTCACGGAGATTGCGCGAAAGACCAACAAGGCAATCAGCGCCAACATTGGACAAGAAGTATTACCTACAGACGTTTGGGAAGCGCTCATTAGCATTCTGGAATCGCAGATGGTTCTTGATGGATTGAAGGATCGAGACCCAAGTGAAAGTGTTTCGGACCTCGCATACAAACTGGGCGCTCTGCTGCGATCCGAAATCGATGTCGGCACGCAGGCATACCAGCGAAATCAACTTACGTCCCACCTGGTTGGAGAATTCATTCAAGCAGTACAAGTGCGCGTCGCCCCTGGAAACGACACGGTCTTCGCAGAAATCTATCTCGACAAGAAAGTGTGGATCAAGATCGAAACCCTGAAGCATCTGGCATTTCATTTTCTCATCCATTCCCCACGATGGAAGGTGGTTGCCAGACGGGCCCGCGAGATCGTCACATACCTCTTCGATACGTTGACGGCAGACAGCGGCTACGAGCTCATGCCGGACGACTGCAAGCTGTTGTACCAACAGGCCGACACCAAGCACAAAAAGTATCGGGTGGTTTGCGACTTCATCTCGTGCATGACGGATACATACGCAGTTGAATTCTACTCCCGACTCAAGTCGGACAGGCCTTCGTCGTTCTTCAAGCCGATGTAACAGCGATATGCCGGTACGACTTTTGTGCCTAGTCAACCAGCAGACGAAAACACGTTTCTGCAGAAACGTATTTGGCTCACGTCACGAATCCCCACCAGATTCTCCAACGACTGCGGATTCGCCTGGTAGTGGTGCTGATTGCCAATGAGACTCTCATAACAGCGTCATCCCAACATATCTCGCACGCTTGTCGAAAGTCATTACCGTATTGCACCCCAGGTGCTCGGCGCTGGCCATGATCAGAGCATCGCTGAAATCTGCCGAGCCCTGAGAAAATTTCTTGAGTGCCTGCCACGCCACCTCCGAATTCTCCACCAAGAGTTGACGCGTGGTCAGCAGCCCCTGAAGGACTGCCTCGATGGCCGCCTTGTCCTGGTCGTAACAAGACTCAAGCACCCAAACGACTTCGACCAAACAGACAAGAGTCACAACGCCCGGATTCTGCGGACTCAACTCCTTTTCTATCATCTCGTTCGCGATGCCTGCCTGTGCGGCGTCGTCCTGGGTCAGATAGCGAACAAGGACATTGGTATCCAAACCGATCATGCCTTGCCAGCCTTGGCACGAATGGCGCTGTCCATTTCTTCAATGGTGACCACTCTTCGAGCTTCCACCATACCGCGCAGCCGGGTCACTTCCTGGGTCGCAGCCACGACCTCGAATCGATCAGCAGCCGTCTGGATGAAATCAATGCGATCCCCCGGGCCGATCTTCAGTGCCGATCTGACTGAGGCCGGGATCGTGATCTGGCTTTTGCTGCTGACTGTCGCGCTGGACATGTTGCCCTCCGGGGATAGGAATCCAAATGTTCGCCTTACCGTTGGTAAGGTAACACAAGAATGGAGATCCCCCCAATGAATAGCGAACACGCATTGGTGGCCGACGTTCAAACGCGAGGAAAACGTTTCCGCAGAAACGTCAGGCGCCAAGAGTCAGATTGCTCATTCCCAATTCGGGGTCTATCATGCCCAAAATGAGTACTTCAAACATGCAACCAATCTCCATCTCCGATGCCCTCTTCACCAAAGTGCAGCAACGCGTATTGAGCCTGCTGTTCACTCATCCCGACCGCAACTTCTACACAAACGAAATCATCGGCCTCGTGGGGTCCGGCACCGGAGCTGTGCAACGCGAACTCGCCCGCCTCGAGTCCTCGGGGCTAGTGACAGCCATCCAGATCGGCCGACAGAAGCACTACCAAGCCAATGTGGCGTCACCGGTTTTCGTGGAGTTGCGCGGACTCATCATGAAAACATGTGGCCTCGTCGAGGTATTGCGCGCGGCTCTGGCGCCCTTGCAGGATCAGATTGCCTGCGCGTTCATCTTCGGCTCCGTCGCCAAGAGCCAGGACACTGCTGCCAGTGATATCGACCTGATGATCATCAGCGACCACCTGACGTATGCCGAAGTCTTTACTACACTCGAAGAGACTGCACACACTCTCATGCGGCCGATCAACCCCACAGTCTATTCGCGCAAGGAATTGCAGAAGCGGATCGGTGAGGGCAATGCCTTTGTCATGCGTGTGCTGGAACAACCCAGGCTATGGATAGCGGGGAAGGAAAGTGAACTCTCAACTACAGAATCTCTGCGGACCGGGGAAATCGCTGACGGCAGAAAAACCTGATCAGCGCGAATTTATGGGCCTGAAGGAATCAGGCTTGAAGAGGCTGAAGGATGCCTCTTTGGAGCAATTATCGATCGAGAGTCGGTTCGATCTCGCCTACAACGCAGCTCATTCGCTCTCACTGGCCGCATTGCGCTGGCATGGATATCGCCCCGCCAATCGCTACATCGTTTTTCAAGTTCTCCCACACACGCTCCAAGCAGGTCCGGAAGTCTGGCGTGTACTGGCCAAGTCGCACGATGTGCGAAACCTGGGTGAGTATGAGGGATATCTCAATGTGGATGAGCGACTTGTAATGGATCTGATAATCGCTACTCGAATTGTTGCAGACAAGATTGTGGAACTGCCGCCGCCCAGCTGACATGCCAGCCTGCAGCAGTGGGGATGAATCAGACAGCAGAAACGTTTCTGCGGAAACGTTTTTATTCAATACCTCACCTATCCGCCATCCACATCCTGACATTTTCAAACAAGAATTCAGCTCTCGAAATACACTCTCCAACTGTACCTTCTGGGATTGTATCGCCTGAGTAGTCAGCAACGTTACGTTGCTTCCGCAGCGCGTCCAGCACAATAACGGACTGTGTATCCAATCCGATGGTGTGACGAAGTGACTGTATCATTGTCATATGGTGGCCGGGCTGGCTGGTCAAAGTTCGAAAGCCATTAGCCAGAAGTGCCGCGTTCGAAAGCTGCATGATGGCCTTGTACGCCGCATCGAAGCGGTTCTCGGGACTTATCGAGATCACTCTCGCATCACGTAGATTTCGTTCGGCAGCAGAGATCAGACGCTGGATCATTTCTGCGTCAGGTTTGACTTTCTCCAACGAGATCCCCTCCAGATTCTCCAACGACATTTGCACTCCCGATCACGTCCATGCGCGGTTTCGATAACAGCTCTTCGATGAAGGCGTCATCTGCTGCAACTTTTTTCTTCCATTCCTGCCGGCTGTATAACTTGGGGTTCACCTCCCTACCCAGAACTCCCTGCACTGGATAGAGCGCTGCCACCACTTCAGCAAAAGCGACTTCCCCGATAATCAACACATCAACATCGCTTGCAGATGACTCGCGGCCCCTGGCGACTGAGCCATACACGAAGGCCCAGTCAATCGCCTCGCTCATTGGCACCAACGCCTGACGAAGTATCGCGACGACCCCAAGCGTCTTGCTCACGATATTCACAAGATCAGTATAGATGGGACATTGCGGATTCGCCTGGTAGTGGTGCTGATTGCCAATCGGCGTCATGGTCAGAATGCCCGCCGCCAGCATGCGATCCAGCTCGCGCTTGATAGTGGCCACACCCATGCCGGTCAGGCGCAGGATTTCCTTGGTATAGAAACTCCGATGCGGGCTTCCATAGAGAAGGGTCAGCACCTGCTGCTGGGTTGTCGTGAAGAGTGCGTCTGCCAGTTTGCTCATGGGCCTGAATCCTCAATAGTTCATATTTGATGAACCATAGTTCACTTTTGAGGAACCCTCAAGGGAGTCTGATTGGCGCGAAATTGTGGCCCGGAAAGAGATCAGGCCTGAGGATGGAAAAACGTTTCCGCAGAAACGTGTTTGGATTGGTTACAACTCAATGGCCTCCCCAATCACCCGCTCCTTGAGGTGACGATTCAGTTCATGCTCGGGAATCACTTCAACATTTCTGGCCAGCAAGCGCTCAAGCTCACCAACCAGTGCGAGGCGTTGAGTGAGCATGTCGTAGCCCCTTGGGAAATCCACTAGGAAATCCACATCGCTCTCTGGTCCCTCTTCGCGCCGGGCCACAGATCCGAACACCCGAATACGTCGAGCCCCGTACTGGACACCAAGGGCATTGATACGATCTCTATGGACATGTAGAAAATCCAGAAGGTCAGGCTTCTCGGAGTCACGGGCATTCATGGCCTTTAGCCGCTGCTCAATCGACGCCACCGACTGCCCGGTTTCAATGGCGGTCGAACTGGCGATCGCGCGAATGATCCGCTCGCGGGGGGGTTTGCCGTTTGCTTCAGGTTTGATCTTCATGATCGAGGCTCGATTCGGAAATCCGAAATTCGTCTGGGACTGGCTCGATTATGGCCCACCATCCGCAATACCTCCAGCCCGATAACCGACCTCACAGTTGACATTTCCCACCCCTCCCCCGAAACTCCTTGGCGCAACAATTGACACGACACTTGGCACAACCGGCATCGCTCTCCCCACACTCAACGCACCAATCGCGCCCTGGGACCCACGTACGCCCCATGAACTACTACTCCCAAAACGCCAGGGCCCTGACCGAACGCTACAACGCGATGAACTCCGAAGACGTCCACAAGGGCTGGCGCGACCTGCTGCCCACCCTCTCGGCAGCGTCTGCATCGTCCACAACTTCCACAACCCCAGGCCTCGCCTGCGACATCGGAGCCGGATCTGGCCGCGATGCACGCTGGCTGGCCAGCATGGGCTGGGACGTGATTGCCGTGGAACCCAGTGCCGAGCTGCGTGCACTTGCCGAACAACACACCAGCTCCCAACTCCACTCCTCAGCCAATTCATCACCCCAGTCATCACCCCAGTCATCCCCACCACGCGGCAGCATCACCTGGCTCGACGACGCCCTGCCCGAACTCAAGGCCCTGCGCTCACTGGACCAACGCTTCCAACTCATCCTGATCAGCGCCGTGTGGATGCATCTGCTCCCCACCCAGCACGAACGCGCTATGCGCATCGTCAGCGAACTGCTCGCCCCCGGCGGCCTGCTCGTCATCACGTTGCGACACGGGCCGGACGAAGAAAGAAGATTCCACCCGATCAGCGCGGAGGAAGTGATCCGCCATGCGCAGGATCGGGCGCTGGTGAACAAAAGACGTTTCCGCGGAAACGATTTGATGCGGGCGGAGGTGGAGTGGGAGACGGTGGTGTTGCAGTTGCCCGACGACGGCACCGGCAGCCTGCCACTGCTGCGCCACATCATCGTCAACGACAACAAGGCCGCCACCTACAAACTCGGCCTGCTGCGCGTGCTGATCCGCATTGCCGAAGGCGCGCCCGGCATGGTGATCAAGCGCACCGATGACTGGGTGGAGATCCCCTTCGGTCTGGTCGGATTGTATTGGCTCAAGACGTACATGCCATTGGTGCTGCGCCACAACCTCATTCAATCCCCGACGGCCGATCACGCCAACAAACGCGGCTACGGCTGGGCCAAGGAACACAACTTCTACAGCCTGCAGGACCTGTCGCCCTACGACCTGCGCGTCGGCGCCGCATTCGACTCCAACGTGGCGCCTCGACTTGTCGGTGCCATCCGCGACGCCTGCGCCAACATCAAACTCATGCCCGCCCACTACATCACCTACCCCGGCCAGAGCCGACAGGTGTTCGAGTGCGAAACGCGCAGCGTCAAACACGGCGCCACACCATGGCGGATCACCCGCGACAGCCTGCAACAGTTCGGCACGTTCCGCATACCCGCTGCTCTATGGCAAACCTTCAGTCAGTACGCATGCTGGCTGGAGCCTGCCATCTTCAACGAATGGGTGCGACTGATGCAGAGCTGGCGCAACCAGTACGACTTGAGCGTCTACAGCAACGCCTTCCAGTGGATAGACGCCGAGCGATCCACGATAAACGTCCGCGCACGCGTACAACAGTTACATGGCCAGGGCCAGCCGGTCTCCTGCGTGTGGACGCAGAAGAACCTGCGCCTGGAAAGCTACGCGGTGGACCACTGCTTCCCGTGGTCGCGCTGGCTGAACAATGACCTGTGGAACCTGATGCCGACCACCGTGCAGGCAAACAACTCCAAGGGCGACAAACTGCCATCGGCGGCGCTGTTGCAGCATTCGCGTCCGCACATCATGCAATGGTGGGAGCGGGCGTATCTCGACGACGAGGGAATGCGAGAGCGGTTCTTCATTGAAGCGGAGTCGGCGTTGCCGCTGGTGAGTGCGGAGTCGCAGGATACGGAGGGGGTGTTTCAGGCGTTGCAGTATCAGAGGGCGAAGTTGCGGGCGGGGCAGCAGTTGGGGGAGTGGGGGGCAAGTAAAACCTGAGTCGTCGTCTCGCACCAAAGCGCTGTCGCTAGTACTGGCTGCCAGCTACCGAGCAAGTTCTATGTGTGCGTACTTCGATATACCTGCCCTTAATGCATTCTTCAATTCTCTCGACGATTGCTTTTTATCAATAGCAGTAGAAGTAGCAACAGATTGAATAATTTGCTCTCTTGTAGGCTTTGAACTGGTTAATTTCTTTAGCTTCATGGCTGTGTTACTCGGACAAAAGAAAGTGGAGCATCGCTAGCGTCAAGCTGCTGACTTAGTAGGAGAATACATTTTCTCAAAAGTTCGCAATAACTCACAGACATCTCGATTAGCTTGATCAGTCACATCATTTGTTGACTCAGCAACACCAACGAACTCATGCCAATCATGATCCATAGCGGGAACCAATTTTTCAAATCTTAGCACTGGAACACCGATTTTACTGGCATAAAAATACTCTCCATCAATGAGCGAGTTACGAATCTTCGACTCAATTTCATCAATGTCGAGACCTTCCTTGTTGGCAAAAACCACTTCGCCCCATAATTTGAAATTCCCAGCATCTCTGTAAAGGTACTCAAAACAAACATTCATCTCGACCTCCTTGGTTTTTCAAACACCTCTGCGCGATGATATGCAAGAAATTCCAATTTCGGGAAAAATTTTTCTGGCAGCGAAATCGGCTTGCCTTCATAACTCAAAATAGTGTCACGATAGAAGTAATCCAACTCATCAAGGGATTTCTTGGATACTCGCACTGTCATATCTTCATTGATAGTGATCAGTCCAATATCAAATGCTTTGTCGTGAAGGACGGACAATGACAGGCCATTAGCCGGGTTAAGTCGATTCGATACTTCATTCCGCCAAGGAACGATATGACTGGCAACCAATAGCCTCGGATTAGCAAGCCCACTAATGCAGCACTTGAAGTCATATGCACTTAACACAGAATTTCTGAAGAATCGCTGGCCGTCGCGCGCTGTTGTAATAACAACTTTGTCTTTTCCGCTGTAGTCGATTTCTTCCTCGTCAATTTCCAGGCTTGGAATTTCCGTGCCTTGCAAGGCGACCCGCATCGCTTCGCCTGACTTGACAGCAAAGCCTTCCCAGTCGCCTTGCATCTCATCCCACATACTCTTATCAGCAGATGACGCGCCACGAAGTCCAGTTCTTCCCGTAGACGTAATTTCTGGATCAAGGCTGGCGATGTTGGTCAATTTCATTGCCAAAGCTGATGGAGTTCTACCAATTTGTTCAGCAATCTTAATGATCTCTGGATTTCGCGAATGCATTTTCCCGTAAGGCATCTGGCAGTAAAGCGCAAAAGCCACGAGCAATTGTTGTCGAGTCCAGTTATTCGTTGCTGCCATAATCTATTCCGTCGATATTCGCTGCATAGTTCTACATTTCGGATAACTACTACACCCCCAAAATTTCTCCCCTGCATTCGCTCCAGCTTTCTTCACTCTCACCACAAGCGCACTCCCACACTTCGGACACAACCGCTCTGCAGTCACGTCAGCGCGCATGCGCAAACGCTCCACATGCTCTCTATGCGTAGATCTGGTCTTCGCCAGTCGTCCAGACTGCAGTTGCTCAACAATCTCCAAAGTCTGTTCTTCACTAAACACCGGCTCAGTGAACGACTTGATGAATCGAATCCCGCCACCACCATGCTGAACGTTATCAGGCATTTCGGTCTTCAGCGTTGCGCCACCAATGAAGATAACTAGCGAATGAATTGTCTCCAGAGCAATCGACAGTGCCGACTCAACAGCCTTCACATGCTTGTAGTTCTGCCGCAGCGGATTCTGAAATCGAAAGGAGTTTCGATAGATTTTCTGAGTCCACTGCGCCTGGTTCTCCGACCCAAATATCCACCCCTGCATGTTCTTCGTTTCCACAACAAAGATGCCATATGGGGACACAACTATGTGGTCAATCTGAGTCGTACCATCCAACGTCGGTAGGGTTACATTGTGGAGCTGATGATAAATCGTCTTATCCAGAAACAGCCTGAACGAGACATTGACTATCCCCTCTCCGATCCAACCTTTTACAACGGGAAATTTTAATAATGCTGCGAAGATGAATACTGGCAGCACCCACCATACAGTGAGAAATACATCCAAAGCCAACTGTTGAACATCCAATGTTAACGCTCCAATCGTGAACTAGCAGACTCTCAATCGCTCTCCGGCTCCACCGGCACCGGCTTCCGGGGAAGTGGCTCCCCCCTCATCGCCGCATGATACAAGAACCCCGCAATCACCACCGAAGCCTGCACCAGATCATCTCTCCTCGCATAATCGTAAGTATCCAGATGCGAATGATGCGTCCTCGTGAAGTAATCCATCTGATCCTGCACAAACTGAAACCCGGGGATGCCCACGTTATCAAACGGAATGTGATCCGTTGATCCTGTGTTGCGCATCGTCACGGTGTCGGCGCCCAGATCGTTGAACGGTTTGAGCCACGCTTCGAAGATGGGCACTGCGGCGGAGTTTTCCTGCGCGTAGACGCCGCGGATCTTGCCGCTGCCGTTGTCCATGTTCAGGTAGGCGACGTGTTGCTCGTGGCCGCGCAGCGGTTGGATGGGCCAGGTGTTGTCGCGCACGCGTGGGGGCAGTGCCAGTTGTGCTTCGTCGGTGGGTGCCGGGCGCGTGGCGATGTGTTCTTCGACGTAGGCGCGGCTGCCGAGCAGGCCCTGTTCTTCGCCGGACCACAGGACAATGCGTATGGTGCGGTCGGGTTCTGCGCCGATGGCCTTGAGGATGCGCACGGCTTCCATGATAGCGGCGACGCTGCCGGCGTTGTCGGTGGCGCCGGTGCCGGCGTGCCAGGAATCCATGTGCGCGCCAACGAGGACGATCTCGTCGGCGTTGCGGCCGGTGCCGGGAATTTCGGCGATGGTGTTGTAGGCGTTCAGGTCGTCTTCATGGAATTGTGCGACGACTTCGAGTGACACTTCGACGGTGTGTTCGTCCTCTACCAGGCGCGCGAGCATGTTGTAGTGTTCGGAGGCCATCTGCAGCGAGGGCACGCCGGGGTGTGCTCCGGCGTCGTGGGCTGCACCGGCGCCGAGGCGCACGATGCCGTAGTCGCGGGAGCTGATGTAAAGTGTGGCAACCACGCCCTCTTCCTGCAGATAGGCGTTGAGAGTCTCCCGGAAGTGGAAGGTCTTGGCACGCGCGCCGGGCTCGGGTGGTTCGGCTTCGTCGGGAATCGGGAAGTTGATGAGGTTGTCGAGGGTGTCATCGTCGTGACGCTGCAGCATGGGCGTGGTGACTTCGGTCAGCTCGCGCGGGCTTTCCATGAGCAGGATCTTGCCCGCGAGTTTGCCGCGATGTTCTTCCAGGTCTTCTTCGTCTTCGAGCGTGATGCGCTGCACCTGGCCCCGCACCAGTCCGTTGGTGGCTGGTGTCCACGCACGCGGGTACGCAATGAGGGTTTCCTGACGCGGCGCTTCCATGTGCACGGACACTCTGTCGAATGACCAGCCCTTGCCAAAGTAGAAGCCTTCGAGCCGCGCATCGCTCAGGCCCCACTCGCTTAGTTTGTCGCGCGTCCACGCATTGGCCGCGTCCATGCCGGGCGAACCAGTGAGGCGCGAGCCAATGACATCAGTGAGGTGCTGCAGCGTTTCCATCACCTGGGAGCGGTAGAAGCCTTCCAGCCGGATGCGGGTGACCATGTCCAGATCCACTTCTTCAGCGGTTTGGGCGGTGGTGACAGATGGGTAGAAAGTGAGCAGGGTCACGATGGTGGTGAGCAGGGCGGGAAGAACGCCGGGTAACAAGGGGAGTGCACGCGCCATGGTAGGTCTCCGTGGCTTTGGTTTTATAGGAGTTGAACCAAGAGTAAACCACACGGGGAGCAAAGAGAACCGCTGATTGGGCGGGGTCATCTCAGGATCAGCCCGTCCACCCCGAATTCCTCTCCAACACAAGACGGCCGAGAACGAGTGAGGCACAATCCCTCCACACGCAATGCCACCACAAGGAGCGCCATTAATCATGACCACAACGCCCGTATGGACCCGACCAATCACGCTGGAACAGACCAATGCCCACGCGCAGAACACCGCCGTGTCCAACCTGGGCATCGAGTTGACGGAGGTGGGCGACGACTACCTCACCGGCCGCATGCCCGTGGATCATCGCACGGTGCAGCCCTACGGCATTCTGCACGGCGGCTCGTCAGTGTTGCTGGCTGAAACGCTGGGCAGCATCGCCGCGAATCATTGTGTGCGGGGCGACAACCAGCGCGCGGTGGGGCTGGAGATCAATGCCAACCATTTGCGCGCGGTGGCCTCGGGGTGGGTGACCGGCACGGCGAGGCCGATTCATATCGGCGGCAGCACGCAGGTGTGGGAGATCAGGATCGTCAATGAGGAGGGCAAGCCGACGTGCATCTCGCGGATCACGATGGCGGTGATTACGGTGAAGTGAGGGAAAGTGTCTCTCTCATCGTGTTCCATCCTTTGTCCGAGACCAAACTCAAGAGATCAACATCGTTCTTGCAGAATTCGCGTGCAACATTCAGACGCATGCTGATGACGGCGACATCCATTTTTGCTGCAGCCACGCGGCGATTCCTGTGGTGTTGAAACCAGTCCAGTACGTCGGCCAGATGCCAGATGGCGGTCGAACCCTCGTGTACTGCCAACGGAAATGTGGTTGGGTACGAGAGCATGAGCTTTCGCATGTTTTGCCGGGTGAAGCCAAAGAAATCTGCAATGTCGGAGAGCCCGACGTAGTCCGGTCCGGCCTCGATGAGCTTGCTGTCCGGCATTGCGCGCCTGGCATCCCGAATGGCGCTCAACATCGCCTCTTCAGCGCTTGCCGCCTCGCGCGTGAACATCAAGGCAATTCTTCCCGGCACACCTGTCCCGGCAATAGAATCATCGCAACCCTCCGAATACAGTCTTTCCACAACTGCATCGACATCGCTTTCGTTGCCGGGAAGTGAAAACCTGAGAGTAAACTCATACTTGTTCATTGCTAGCCCTCAACCTCTGTATGCACACAGTTCTTCACGATTCTCTTCAGGTCCATGGCGTGGTCGCCCGGATTCTTCGGTGTGCTGGCAATACTGGTTCTACAGAACTCATGACATCGGCAATTCCGATCATTCCAAGGGCAATACATCTGTCCCCAGGCATGGGCGCCGCCATGAACTATTCGCCAGCCATGCGCTTCTGCGTACGCAATTGCTTTCTCTATATCCTTCTTCGGGTGTCTAGGGCGCGGCATACCGATCCTTGGTATTGGAGCTTAGAATGGGCTTATGGAGGTTGTCAACTGACAACCCCCCCCCCAGAAGAGGATGCCAGCCAAAAGAAGTCTAGCCCATGATCTGGAATTCATCAGAAGGTTGCGATGTCGAAATCCCCCCTCCCCATCCGACTACACTGGAACCTGAACTACAACGGCCCCGCAATCCTGCGCAGGTCGTCATATCGACATTCACTTTTAGGAGACCCCCATGGCCAGCGTCAGCACTTACCTCAACTTTCCCGGCAATTGCGATCAGGCATTTCAGTTCTACCGGAAAGTATTTCGCAGCGAGTTTCTGGGCGCCATCACGCGCATGTGTGACGTTCCCTCAGACCCCAGTTTTCCCCCTGTTCCCGAGAATGCTCTCAACCTGATCTGCAACATCACGCTGCCTATTGTGGCCGGACACCACCTGATGGGTGCCGACGCGTGCGACTGGATGGGCTTCCCTCCCCTGGTACAGGGCAACAATGTCCATATCACGCTGAGCCCGGAGAGCCGCGAAGAGACAGATCGGTTGTTCGCAGAGTTGAGCGAGGGCGGCACAGTGGATATGCCTTTGCAGGACATGTTCTGGGGCGACTATTACGGCACGCTCACGGACAAGTTCGGAACACTGTGGATGTTCAATTTCCCGAAGGCGCAGTAAGCGTCCAACTTTAGTGCAACATCACCCCAGATACCCGTGCTGCGCCAGTTGCAGCCGAATGCCATCAGGGTCGTTGAAGTAGAGCTGGTCGCCGCCTGCAGTGCGATTGGCCGGGTCACGATTGACCGAGCCAGTGATGCCGTGGTCGAGCAGTCTTGCTGCCATGGCGTCCGGGTCGTAGTTGTTCACGCCGATGCACAGGTGATGCATGGAACCGGGATTCTGCAGTTGATACAGACCGAGGAAGCTCTCGCTGCCCAGTCCCATGTTGATGCCGCCGTTGGCAGGGCGGCTGATCACTTCCAGCCCGAGCACTCGGTTGTAGAAATCCGCTGAGCGGTTCACGTCCGCGACCGAAAGCGACACGTGGTTCAACGAGAGTCCTATGGCCGAGGGCTGCACCTGCTGTGCACGCACGACTGGCGATGCAGTCACTGCAGCGGCGAGGCCAAGCAGTGAGGCGATCAGTTCGCGGCGATTCAGGGTTTTGCTTTCGTATTTGTCTACCAGGTTTTCAATCTCGGATTGCATGGCGTGCGTCCTCCTGGGGATGACCTGGAATGGAACGCCGATTACTGCTCGGCGATGGGTTCGTGCTTGAAGTCGGCACGGGAAAGCGTGGTAGGGTGAGTAGCCAGCCAGGTATGCAGATCGTCCCACATACCCTGGATATTCTGTCTGTTGGGCATGATGCCAGCGGATGGCAACTCAAGTGTTACAACTGGAATGCCAAGATTGATTCCACCGTAATTGCCGAGCGAACCTGGATACACACCCAGTTGATGCAGATAGAGCTGGCCGATCTTGTGCGGTGCCTCGGGCGGGCCGTCGTAGTCGAGCAGGTCGTAGGGCGCATGCACGGAAACGATCACGTCAGGCTTGAATTCCTCAATCTGTGCGACCAGCCACTGTGTTTCGGGTTCGCTGGCGGGGGCATGACCGGGGAAGCGGCGCGGGTTGCTGCCGGTGGTTTTTCTCCAGGTGTCATGCGCGGCGAGCAGCCAGTCTCCTGAGGGAAAGTTGCGATTCAGATCCACGCCGTTGGCATTTTGTCGCACTGCCGTACCGTCGAGCAGGCCGTCGGGATTAGCGGCAGGCAGGAAGCGCCAGTGGAAGAAGTCGCTCGGCGTCCTTTGCAGAATTTCCATCCAACGAAACATGATGGAGATGGACGAGTATTCGTCGCCGTGGATGCCACCGATGATCATCACGCGGGAAACAGGCTGATTTGCAGGTGGCAGCACATCCTTGAAGGCCAGCGCTCTTTCGTTCACGGACAGGCTGCCGGAGAACTGCAGGTCCTGCGCCTTACAATCTTCAATGGTGACACTGCCGAGCTTGCCACCAATTTCCCTGCACAGAGAATCGATCAGTGGGTGCCGGGCGGAAGCGGTGGACATTGCTGGAGTTTTGTCAGAGCGGGCTTCGCTCACGACTACTGACGGAGGTTCAGATGCTGATGGCGTGGACGCATTCTCTGCGGCAATCGCGGGCAGAGCCTGGTCTTGTGGGGGAGTTTGAATTGCATCAGATGCAGCAGCAGTCGTAGCAGTCTCGGCGATGGGAGTCGGGAAATCTATATCAGGCGCGACAATCTCGGCGGCAGGTGCAGTCGTGTCGGCAGCAATCGCGGGCAGAGCCGACTCCGATACATTCTCGGATACTTGCGCAGAATCACGTACAGGCACCTGGCACGCTGCAAGAGCGATACACACCAGGATCAGAGGGTGCTTCCAACTCATCAGACTTACCCGTTGCCTTCGTACAGAATTTTCCAGCCGTCGTCGGTTTCCTGCCAAAGCTGTTCCTTCCAACCTGTCCAGTTGTGATTGCTGCTCTGGTAGTTCTGATAGAAACGTACTGTCACGAGGGCCTCATCGCGCGGATCGGCGATGAAACTGGCCTGCGAAATATCAACCTTGATATAGGACTTGGCGTTGTTGACGCGGGACTTGTAGCGCGACCAGGCCGCCTTGTCGAAATTGATGAGATCGTGGAAATCATCGGCATAGTGGGATAGATACCCGGTGTTGTCGATTTCCTGCCATGACAACCGCCAGTCCTCGAATGCACTGGCAAGTGCCGCCTCTCGCTCTTTGAAATTCTGCACCGGAGACCATTTGATATCGCCTTCGGATAGAACGATGTGCGTAGCGCCAGTCTGGATGTAGTTGGCAAGCTCCTGCAGTGTCGCGTTATCGACTACCACACAACCGTCGCTGTCGAGTAGCGGGCGTTGCTTTTGATCTTTGGGCAGACCATGCAGCCAGATGCCGTGACCAGTGCGTTTCAGCAAACGGTCATGTGCATTGGGATAGTTCAGCGGATAAGCGCCGCGACCATAGAAATCATCCAATGTATTGTCGTCAAGGTAACTGGTCAGCCTGTAGACGCCGACCGGGGTCAGCTTGTCGCCTTCGACTTCCTTGCCGTAGCCGTTCTTGCCAATGGAGATGGGGATGATCTTGCGCGTGACCAGGCCGCCGTTGTCCTGCTTTTCCATGACGTTCAGACGACCGCGCTGCAATTCCACCCATATAAGGTAGCGCTGACCGTCAGCCAGTTTCAGGATGCCTTCCGGTCTTTGCGGTTCTGCGATGGCTTCAAGTCTGCCCGAACCGCCTTCACCGGATTCGATCAGATTGTGGAGACTGCTGCTGTTGCCGGACTCCAGAGAGATGGCAGGAAATGCTCCGGCCTGGGCCAATAATTCAGGGGGGGCCAAGGCTGCCAGAAAAAAAATCCAGAGAGAAAAATTACGGCGGGAGGAGATTTTCAAGACCTTCTTCTTCACCAGAGGTATCCTCGAAGTTTTATGCCGAGGGAGAATATCCAACAAGTCTTTTGAATGCAAGCACTTAGAGGAACTTGTTTCACAAAAAGGTAAGGAGTTGCCAGATGATCACAGTCGACCTGCCCCCTCGGCAGTGCTAAAAACTTGGTCTACAATGACCACCAGACTAAAAACTCCCGGAATTTTCGTCCTCTATTCACATCGCCGCAGCGCTAATGGGACTAGCCATGTACTTCAGTATCGAACCTTACCATAGCGTTCTCGCACGTTTTGAAGCGTCGCTGCACGACCCGCAATTCTTCTCGCTGTTGGTCGGTGAAGAAGGTGGTGGCAAGACTGCACTGCTTCATCAACTGCAAAATCGATTCGAAGATAACGGCTTTCGCACAGGTTTTTTCCCCGTTTGTCCGGATTCACCAGAGGAACTGCGCAAACTCGTCGGAGAGTTTTTTGAATTGCCAAGCTCCTACAATTTTTCACGTAGACTGCAGGAGCAGTTGATTCACGAAAACGAATCCTGCAAGGGCGTCGTGCTGATCTTTGATGACTGCCAGTTCATGTCGGACAAGACACTTCTGGAAATGTGCAGACTCACAGACATCCAGATCGACGACAGCCGCATGATGAACATCATCATGTGTGGTACTCCGGCAATGGCCAGGCACATTGCCAATTCGAAACAACTGCAGCCACTGCGGCAACGAATTTCCTACACCGTGAGCCTTGGGCTTCCCAACAAGAAAGCACTTGCCGAGTTCGTGTCCCAATACTACCAGTCCATCGACCAACCTGGTGTGCAGTTCGATCCTGCTGCATTGAGCATGTTGTACAAGGCCACCGGTGGAAGACCGGGCACTGTGCTGAATGTCTGCAAACTGATAGCAGAGTCGCGCGCCGATAGCACCGAACTTGATTCGATCGGCCGGCTCGAAGTGTTGGCCGCACTGAAACACCCTTCCGCCAACACCGGAGATGGTGGCAGGACATACTATTTCTCTTACAACGGGATAGCAGTGGCCGCCCCTGTATTTGCGGTACTGGCGCTGCTGGTCTTTGGTCTGGCATATCAGAATTTGCGAGAGGCGCCCAGTACTCCCGTGGTGAGCGAAGTCGCTGCCAGTCCAGCTTCCACAGCAGTTGCCCCTCCCACTATAGTGCCACTGATTGTCGAATCTTCAACCGTGGAACCTTCAACCGTGGAAACTGCTCGCATTGAACCCACTATCACCGAGCCTGAAATTGTTGCCGCTCCCGAGGTTACTCCTGCAATTGAGCCAGAATCCACTGCCGAGATCCCGGCAGATTCCAACATTGCCTCTGCTGTCGAAAGCACCGTGCTCACTCCGGTGCCGCTCCCCGAAGTGGAGGTGGTGGTGCCAGACGTCACACCTGCGACTGAACCAGTAGCAATTGCGGAAACCGTGACCGGCACTGAGGTCGCGCCAGAGCAAGCCGTCGAAGCTTGGGTCAGCGCGTGGGAGGCCAGAGACATGGACGGCTACTTTGCCAGCTACCACGGCAACTTCGTGCCACGCAATCATCCCACTGTCGATGCATGGCGTCAGGACAGGCGTCGCAGCATCACCACCAAGGCCTGGATCGAGATCGACATTACCGACATGGAGGTTCTCACTACTTCCGACTCCTACACTGAATTGCAGTTCTGGCTCAAATACTCGTCCCCGGACTACAGCGATGACACACTGAAGAAACTGAATCTGGTAAGAGAAGACTCACAGTGGCTCATCATGAGTGAAATCAATCTCGAAGTGCGATGAAAGCAAGTTAGTGAGCAAAGCTCAACATTGCGTTACACTCGCTGCAATTTTTCCGATCAGTCACGCCAACACAACATCCGGCAGACTGTTCTGAACCCATCAGTCACTTCCGATTCAGGAGACGTGCATGCACTTTGCTCAGATAACAGGATGGGGAAAATGCCTGCCGCCTGCTGTACTCAGCAATGATGATCTGGCAACGTTCATGGAAACCTCGGACGAGTGGATAACCTCCCGTACCGGAATACAGGAACGGCGTATCTGCCACTGCAACTTCTCTGATATGGCCATCGTCGCCGCCAGGCGTGCTCTCGCTGCTGCCAATCTGGATGCCGCCGAGATCGATCTCATCCTGCTAGGCAGTCTCACCATGGACTCACTGTGTCCCAACACTGCTTCCATCGTGCAGAACGCCATCGGCGCGCGCGATGCAGCCGCCATCGACATCAACTCAGCCTGCACCGGCTTTCTCTATGGTCTGCACATCGGCACCAATCTGATCAGAACTGGCGCCCACCGCAAAGTGCTGGTGATTGGTGGTGAGTTCATCAGCCATTACATGAACTGGTCACGCCGCGATGTGGCTGTGTTGTTTGGCGATGCCTGCGGAGCGGTTGTGCTGGAGGCAAGTGACGAAGCCACTGGCCTGCTCGCCGCGAAGATCGGTTGCGAACTGGACACGGGCTCGGCCATTCAGATCACCAATCTCGGCAGTGGCTACAGCCGCCTGAGTGATGACTTTCTGTATCCGGACTGGAATTTCGAAGGCCAGGAAGTGTTCAAGCGCGCGATCAAGTCGATGGCCTTCGCCTGCGAAGATGTACTGCAGCAAAGCGGCTTGACTGTCGAAGATGTGAACATCATGGTGCCTCACCAGGCCAATCGGCGTATTCTCGATGCGCTGGCGAAACGCCTGGGAATTCCTGAAGAAAAGATCATGGTGAACGTGCACAAGTACGGCAATACCTCTGCGGGCACGATTCCTGTTGCGCTGACCGAGGCGCTTGAAGAAAGCCGTATCAAAGCGGGGGATCATGTGTTGATGGCGACTTTCGGCGCGGGTCTCACCTGGGGGGCAGGTCTCGTCAAATGGGGGGAGCGGATCACTCCACTCTCCATCAGTGATGCCGAGTTGCCACCCTGCCATCAGACCGCGCTGGAGATTCTGGCGCCGCACATTCAAAGGTACAACGCCCGGCAGGACAAGTGAATCCTGCCGGGCGTTGCCGCACTTCTGATCGCAGTTGTCAGGATCAGTAAATGAAGCCTGCTGCATAACTGACA
Organism: Gammaproteobacteria bacterium; assembly: GCA_030682575.1. Taxonomy (GTDB): domain Bacteria; phylum Pseudomonadota; class Gammaproteobacteria; order Pseudomonadales; family Pseudohongiellaceae; genus UBA5078. The sequence goes on along the minus strand of JAUXNX010000026.1, from coordinate 245,251 downwards.
TCAATCGCAGGAGCGCTCTGCTCACCCGCTTGGGTGCCATCAAGCCAGAATCCAACACCCACTGGCAATACATCAGCTGCTTCACCATTGGTGTTGTGTACACCATACGAGAAGAACGAAGTCGTCTGCTGACCACCCTTGATCACCACTCCCAGCAAATCGGTGTTGCTGTCGACGTAGGGGTCATTTGCCACCAATCCTGCCAGAACGTCTTTAATGATCAGGTCCAGATCACGCACACCCGGGTCAAAGTTAAACTTGACCGTGTAGAAGCCGTCACTTCCCTGGTCTGTCTTGTCGCCGGCCGCTGTGTCAAATACCAGCGTGAAGTGAGAAATTTCCTGAGCCCAGCTGGCAAAATCGTTGGCAGGAAGCGGCGGCACCACTATTGGCGCACTGCCCTTGCCTTCGATGGCGAAACTGACAGTGGCAATGGAGAACGCTCCGTGGTTGTCGGTCATTGCATACTGAAATGACAGCGTCACAGACTCGCCATCGTTCAGGTAGTTGTAAGCATCACCGGAATCATATGACCAGGTGCCGTCAGCATTGAACACCAGTGTGCCCTTGGCCTGACTGCCCTGAGCATCCACGAAGGTGCCGTCCTGCAAACTCCAGATGTGAGTATCCAGACGGTCTACATCCGAATCGTTGGCGGTGACACTGGCATTCACTATTGCCTGCCCTTCCTGAATCGCAGCTTCCACGTCATCCAGTGCTACAGGACCGTCGTTCTCGCCATTGATCACGATAGTGAATGTGGCAGTATCTGAACTCCAATCGTCTGATGCATCGCTTAATGCATTCTTCACTGTGTAGGTGAAAGTTTTGGTGATCGATTCATTGGCTGAAAGCTGGTCGGCCTGAGCACCGTCCGCAGACACTACCCACTGACCGTCACTGCCCAGCGTGACTGATCCGATAGCTAACGCGTCCGCATCATCGCTACTCAGCGCCACAGTGGCACCGATGGCTCCACCACTCCAGGAAGTCAGTGTGTTGATGCTTCCAGCAGCACTGTAATCATTAGCAAACAGATTGCCGCTGGCGGTATTGTTCTCAACGACAACGCCAGAGTTATCGTCAATTGCATTCACACCGGTTGACGTGGTTTCAATGATCTTGGACGAATCATTGCGACTGCCACCCAATACACCGACCGAGGTCAAACGCACACCGAAATCAACATTCGCAAAATCATCTATGCTCAGAGCTCGCACGCTGCTGGACAGAGTAAAGTCATAGCTGCGGATGTCGTCCTTGCCAACACCGGCGGTGCCGATTTTGATTCCGGCATCAAAACCTTTACCCGAACCGGTCAGGCCATTCATGTTCACGCCTTCCCCCAGATCCTTCACCGCATCAGTACCCTGACGAAAACCTGTGTTCGCCGTACTGGTGCTGAGACTGCCTACCAGAGATTTGTCGGCCAGGTCAAAGAACAGACCCCGCAGGTCTCCCACAATGCCGTCTTCCTGAGTGATACTGAACGACAGGTTGCCAGTGGCAGACTCGGTAATGGTGATGCGGACTTGCGGGATGGTGCTTTCGGTTGATGCTTTATTGATCAAAAAACTCATCGAACGGGCCATGCGCTATCTCCTGGGATACAATCAAAACTGCAAAAAAAAATAATGTTGAAGCCTGGGCAAGCCGAACTGCGCATTGTACAAACTGCGGCATCAGCCAGTGCTTAACGTGATGCACATTCTAGGGACTCGCGATTTATGCAGCAAAGGAGCTTTCTACTTTTTTCTCAGTAACTTATCCTATGCCCACAAGTGCCAAATCAGGAGAAAACTCCTGGTCGAATCCAAGATAAAAGTCACAACCCATCGATCAGAGAGAATCACCATGTCCGTCCTCCAGACACCTCCCATAAAAGTGCTGCTGCTGAGCAGGTTCCCTATCGTGATCTATGGTCTTGAACGCCTGTTGGAAAACCACCGCCCTGCAATCAAAGTTGTGGGGGCGGCCACTGATCGCGAAGCGGCCATTGCGGCGCTGACCAAGCAAACCCCGGACGTGGTGCTGATCGAGATCAGTACGACAGCGGGTCTGGAAATCATAGCCGAATTGCTGGCGGCCTTGCCCGGGCGGGTGCTGGTCATGACCGATTCCAATGACACGGAGGTGATCGATGGCGCGGTAGCGCTGGGAGCCAGCGGTATCGTCAAGAAGACTGATCCAGTAGATGTCTATTACAAGGCGCTGGAACGGGTGGCGCACGGAGAGTTGTGGCTGGACCGGGTCACGACTGGCAGGGTTTTCCAACAAATGTTGCGCAAGAAGCCAGATCCGAAACAAAGCAGCGAACAGACCAGGATTGCAACCCTGACTCGCAAGGAGCGGCTGACCGTCGTGGAAATCGGACGCGATGCTTCGGCCAGTACTCCAGAGATTGCGGCACGATTGCACATCAGTGATCACACACTACGCAACCATCTGACCTCGATATACGCCAAATTGGCGCTCAGCAATCGCGTGGAGCTGTATGCCTTTGCCAATCGGAATGACATCAAGCCTTAATGCTCCTGCAATCATGCAGTAACAGCCCGGATGCGATGGTTCTCGCTATCGGTCACGTACACCACACCCTGATGCACGAACACACCGTGCGGCCTCGCCAATGCACACTGCAGCGGATCGCCATCGGGGCCATCAGCCACTGAGCCTGTGCCAAGCACTGTCGTGATGATGCCACTGGTCAGATCCATACGACGAATGACGTGGTTCTCCGTGTCCACAATATAGAGGCTGTGATCTTCTGCAGAGTAGGCAATTCCCTTGGGACCATTGAACGTGCAGTCAATTGCCGGGCCACCATCGCCCGCGTAACCACTCTGGCCGGTACCCGCAATGCGCTGCAAACGCTGCGCTCGCAGATCAAGTTTGAACACCGCGTTGCCCTCGCGCAGCACGAGATAAGCATTACCGTCATTGTCGGTGTCGATGGAGCGTGGGCCGCGCAGGTGGGTACCTGCCAGTGGCGCGGAGTCCGGTGTCTGCTCGCGCTCTCCCGTTCCCGACAGTGTGCTGATGGTGCCACTGGTCATATCCACCAGACGTACACGATGGTTGCCGATGTCACATATCAGCAGATTGCCATCGGCATCGAAGGCAATGCTGTGGGGCTGGCGCAACTGTGCAGATACGGCTGGACCACCATCGCCGGAGAAACCGGGCTCGCCAGTGCCCGCCACAGTGGAAACAATGCCAGTCACGGCGTCCACACGCCGCACCACATGAGAATCGCGTTCCACCACATAGAGACTGCCTCCCGCATCGAAACGGATTTCGTGAGGTGCAGAGAATGCAGCGGCCAGCGCCGGACCACCATTACCTGTGTAGGATTTCTCACCATTGCCTGCAACTGTGGTCAGCAACCCGTCATCGAGCCCCATCCGCCGCGTTCTGCCAGTATCAACTTCACAAAAATACAGCGCACCGTCCGGCCCGACCACCACTCCGTAGGGATTATTGATAAGCGTAGCCACTGCGGGCAGTCCCGTTTCGCCCTCGAACTCGTATCCGGCGACACCGGTGCCTGCCACTGTCAGCACCCGGGTCACGATTTGCTGGGCGAGTGTTTTGAACGGCAGCATCAGTGCTGAAGAAAACAGCACCAGCGTTTTCAGAAACTGTCGACGACTGTGCGACATGGCAATCCCTCATTGGCAAGTGTTCAATAGCCCCGGACTTCTTTCGACTCCGATGGCGCCGGGTGCCATCATGCCGGGCGCCTGTCGCAGTGACAAGCATACAGGTTGCCGGGAGATCGAAGAGCGGTTAACTTGGAGCGGTTGTCCAGGCCTTTGGTTCAAGGCTGTTGGTTCACAGTTCCTTGTTTACACCTCTGTGCGGAGATTTCCCTTGCCGGACCCATTTGCTCAAGTCCTGTTGCTGCTGGGAGTGACCGTATCAATCGTGGTCGCGTTTCAGCGCCTGCATATACCTTCCAGCCTTGGTTATCTGCTGGTGGGGATGATTCTCGGACCGTTCACCGTCGGCCCCATTATTGATCTGCCACAAATCGGCGCGATTGCCGAATTCGGCGTGGTGTTTCTGTTGTTCACCATCGGCCTCAACTTTTCGCTGCCACAGTTGAATGCCATGCGCCATCAGGTGCTCGGCCTTGGTACGGGACAGGTTGCGCTCACCACTGCGGTCGTCGCTCTGGGAGGATGGGCGGTCGGCATTCCCGCTGCCGCCGCATTTGTCATTGGCGCCGTGTTCGCGCAGTCCTCGACCACCATCATCAGCAAGCAACTCAGCGAACAGGGCGAAGACACGAGTCAACACGGCCGACTGGGGCTGGCAATGTCAGTCTTCCAGGATGTGACTGCAGTGCCTTTTGTGGTGGTCATTCCTGTACTGGGGATTGCTGCCAGCGCCAACGAGGTGACCAGCGCGCTGGTGTGGGCAATAGCCAAGGCAGCGCTGGCATTGGTGATTGTATTTGTCGTGGGCAGATGGTTGCTGCGCCCGCTCTTTCATGTAGTGACACAGCGCCGCTCCCAGGAAATATTCACTCTGACAGTGTTGCTGGTGGCACTGCTATCTGCCTGGGTGACCAACAGTCTGGGGCTGTCGCTGGCTTTCGGTGCGTTTCTGGCAGGCATGATGCTGGGTGAGACCGAGTTTCGGCACCAGATCGAGTCGACCATTCGACCGTTTCGCGATGTCCTTCTTGGTCTGTTCTTTGTAGGCATCGGCATGCTGTTCGATCCTGCGTCGCTCGTGCAGACCTGGTACTGGACGCTGCTGGGCGCGCTGATACTGATCATCAGCAAGACGCTTTTGGTGACCGTGATTGTCCGTCGCTCCGGTGTGGACCTCATGACCGCCTGGCGCACCGGTCTGCTGCTGGCAGTGGGCGGCGAGTTCGGCTTCGCACTACTGGCCATCGCACTGAGCGCCAACGTAATCGACGCCACTCTCGGGCAGATCGTGCTCTCCTCCGTATTGCTGGCGATGATCGCCGGGCCGTTCCTGATTCGCTTCAACCACGCCATTGCCTGCAAACTCATGCATCGCACCGAACCAACGGATGACCATATACCAAAAGTGAATGCCGAACTCACCAGTGAGTTGCAAGGGCACGTGATCATCTGCGGCTTCGGGCGAATCGGTCAGAGCGTTGGGCACTTCCTCAACGAAGAACATATTCCCTTCATTGCACTCGACCTTGATTCCACCCGGGTCAAGGAAGCGCACAGTGCAGGAGAGCCGGTGTTCTACGGAGACGCCAGTGAGAAGGACATCCTCGACCAACTCGGACTGGATCGTGCCCGACTGCTCGTCATTGCACACAACGACTACGAAGCGGCGTTGAAGATTCTTGGATGCCTGCGGCGCGCCCGACCGGAGTTACCTGTCATGGTGCGCACACGGGACGAAAAACACGTGCTGGAGCTGCAGAAAGCGGGTGCATCGCAGGTGATTCCAGAAACGCTGGAAGCCGGGCTGATGATTGCATCGCAGGCGCTGCTGTTGCTGGATGTGCCTCTGTCTCGTGTCATACGCCGCATTGGAGCGCAACGGACTGAGCGTTACCCGCTGATGCAGGAATACTACAAAGGCATTGAAGAGTGGACACCCGGCGACGCACAAAGGGAGAAGGAAACAGGTGCGCGAGTGCAGGAAAGAGATGCAGCGCAGAGTCAAGGAACCTCTGAATAACTCAACGTGTTACGGACAGTCGTCGCTGACTTGAGTTTCGCAGACACGGCGCAGATTCTCCTGCGCATCGGCATGTCCCTGCAGCGCAGCAGCAACAAACCACTTCAGGGCGTCAGCGTCATCGCGCTCCACGCCATCTGCATCCATCAGCATGCGTCCCAGAATATTCTGTGCATTGGCATCGCCCTGCTCTGCCGCAAGTCTGTACCAACGGGCAGCCTCGCTCGCACTCCGGGGCACGCCGCGTCCTTCGCCATACATTGCCCCCAGAATGAACTGCGCCCGCACATACCCCTGATCTGCCGACGCGCGATACCAGCGCAGGGCTTCGGTGTGGTTTTGCTGAACACCCAGCCCATAATCGTAGAGCTGACCAAGCTGGAACTTGCCACGCGGATAACTCTGTCCTGCCGCCTGCTGGAACCAGTGCAGTGCAGCCGATTGATCCTGCACTACACCGAGCCCATGGCGAAAAAGAATGCCGAGATTGGTCTGAGCGTCGGCATCACCAGCCAGCGCCAGCGGTTGCCAGAGAGAGTGGGCTGTGAGGAAATCACCATCCAGATAGGCCTGTGTAGCAGGAAGGACAGGAGTCTCCGGCGGCTCTGTCTGTGCGTGCACAATCGAGACTTTCAACATCAATACAAAAACCAAAGGTGCCAGGAAAAACCCTTTCTGCATTGATGTGTTCATCGAGGGGCCTGTTCCGGTTCGATACGCAATTCTGATTCTGATACAGGTGGCGTCTCCGGATTCGATTCCTGATCAGACTCCAACGACGGCGCCTGCACATGCAGTGCGTCATCCAGAGACACCGAAACAACGCCATTTTGCGCCATGAAGCGATCCAGATAGATCGCCGCCTTGGCCGCCTGATCAACGATCCTGTGCAATTCACTGAAACGCTCCAGACTTTCCGCCATGCGTTTGGGTGCCAGGTCGCCCGCTGTGCCGGCATGCAGCAGTTGTCTCTTGAATGCCTGATACCCGGACTCGAATTCGCGGCGCTGTTCTGCCAGAGCATCAGCGCTCCAATCCGGGCTGTCTACCGTGGCGGCATCAAGCAGCGCCACTGCATGTGCCAGCAGTTGATCCCGGGCCTGACTCAACGCAGGGTGGGCAATCTGCGCGGATGGATGCTCGACTGCCATTTCCAGCGCATGCTCTGCGACGTTCACCAGATACTGACCGACGCGCTGCGCATCAGGTAACGAGTTGAGGATAGCACTGGGGACCCCCTGACGGGGAATGCCGCTGGCAAATTCTCCCAGCGCGACATTCAAGGATTCGAGCGCGCGATGACCACCTGCCAGTTGCCGACTGTTGACCTCTTCTGCACTGATGGCCTCACGGGCCAAACGCCGCGCCATTCTGCTCATACGATGCAGTTCAAGCTCCAGCGCGTTCATGGCGAGACTGACACTTGTCTGCACGCTGCGATCAAGAAATTGTGGACGAGCATCGTTCTCTTCTTCGGACTTGATGAACTTCTCCAGCCAGGTCACCAGAGTGTCCGTGAGTGGCCACATGATGGCGAGGCCCATCAGCTTCATCAGCGTATGGAAGATCGCCAGCATCAACGCAGGCTGGTCCTGCGAACCGATCAGATCGGCAATCGCCTTCACAAGCCACATGAGAGGTGAAAGCAACAGAAAGCAGACAATCGCCGTAACCACACTGAACAGCACATGTATGAAGGCGGCCCGTTTCGCCGGAGCGGTGGCTCCGATGGAGGCGAACAGGCCCGTGGAGGTTGTCCCCATGTTGGCTCCGATCGCAATGGCTGCAGCAGCTTCCAGCGGGATCAGGCCACCTGCGGTGGCAGTGAGCGTCACCGTCATGGCAGCAGTGGAGGACTGCATGAACAGAGTCATGATAGTCCCGATCAGAACAAACAAGAGCAATGACTGTATGCCGTGCGCTGCAAAATCCTCCAGCGACACCGTTTGCCCAAGCGTATCGAAGGCACCTTTGAGCACATCGACACCAAGAAAGAAGAGGCCGAAGCCAGCCAGCGCCTGCCCGATCGCGCCATACCGGCCGCTGCGATAAATCACAGACATGAACATACCAATGCCGACGAAAGGCAGCGACATGGCCTGCAAGTCGACATTGAAACCGAGCAGGGCAACAACCCAGGAGGTCAATGTGGTTCCCAGGTTGGCACCGTAAACAACACCTACAGACTGAGTGAGAGAGAGCAGTCCTGCATTGACGAACCCGACCGTGGTGAAAATCACAGCACTGGAGGATTGCACCAAGGTAGTGATCAGCACTCCGGAAGCCAGCGCTCGGCCTCGACTACGGGTGGCAGTGGCCAGAGAGTTGCGCAATGCGTCACCGGTGGCCGTTGTCAAGCCCTCGGTCATGAGCCGCATACCCAACAGAAAGAGACCAATTCCTCCGAGAAACGTCAATACAGCGGCGATGCTCACACTTTACCCTCTGACGAAATTAGTTGTTGCGCGGTATCATCCAACGTCAGTGAATAATGCACAAGTAGACGCGGGAGATTGGGCTGCATGAATATCAAGGTCGTCATCTTCGACTGGGACGGCACCATTGTCGATTCCATCGAACACATCGCCAGCAGTCTGCATCAGGCAGCGGCTGAACTCGGATTCCCCACACTGGAGAAGGCAGCCTATCGCAACATCATCGGGCTGGGCATGGTCGACGCGCTCAAGACTCTCTACCCTGCTGCCACCGATCTCGACATCGACAGAATCCGCGACGCATACAGCCACTACTTCTTTGCAAAGGAAGCAACACCGCAGCAGATATTCAGCGGCATGACCGACGTCATCATCGATCTGCGCACGGCGGGCAAGGGACGCGCCGTTGCCACTGGCAAGAGCCGCCGGGGGCTGGACCGGGCGTTGCAATCCAGCGGTCTGCACAGTCATTTCGACGTGACGCGATGCGCTGATGAGACACGCTCCAAACCACATCCGGCGATGCTTGAGGAGATACTGCGCTTCTACCACATCAGCCCAGCAGAGGCCGTCATGATCGGCGATACCACGTTTGATCTGGAAATGGCGCAACGCATCGGCATGCCCTCGATCGGTGTGCGCTGGGGTTCTCACGACGATGAATCTCTCGGGCGCTTTGCTCCACGCAGTATTGTGGGATCGGTGGACGAGCTCAGACGTGAGCTGGGTTTATGACTTGATATAAATGACCTGATCTTCGTGCCTATGTGGTTCCGCGCATATACGCTCTCCACCTCACTCTGTAGGCTCCTCTCTCACGACCCGCTCATACACTCAAAAGAGAGAGATCATGACTATACCCTCCATACGCCCTACCAGGACCGCATCTAAATCTACTCAGCCCTCCATATCACTGCGATGGTTGACGCCGATCGCGCTCGCCACTTCCATCGTCGCCTGTAGTGAACGTGAAGCAGTTGTTGTCGAAAATCCCGGCGTGCAGAATCCTTCGTCTCCGCAAGTCACCACGCAACGTGCACCGGACACGGAACCGCCTGCCGTCATCTCTTCCACCCCTGCTGACAATGACGACATGGTCATGACGAGTACGGGCGAAATCACGGCTACCTTCAGCAAGGCAATGGATCCGATGACGATCACAACCGCCAATTTTTCGCTCGCCTGTCCGGCCGGAATCCAGCAAGCGGGCACGGTTACCTATGCTGCCCGTGGCAATATTGCCACTCTGACATTGCCTGACAGCCTGCCACCTGGCAGCACCTGTGTGGTGACAATTGGCACTGGCGCTACGGATATGGCCGGCATTGCCATGACGAGGCCACATAGTTGGACATTTTTGACGGGGAGCGACGCCATGGCCGCACCGCTGTCGTCGAATCAGTAACGCATCAGCCAACCTGCGATGACAGTCAATTCAATCAACTGATGACCATCGTTCGACCCTCTGCTAAAGTCTGCGCTCGAGAATAAAATCCAGAGCGCGGACCCGCTCAATCAAATAGCAGAGGTGCCAATGACCCCATATTCCCGCTTGAGTGCAACAGCACTGGCAGTAGTCCTGTTGCAGGTTGCCTGCACTCCCGCCAACGAACAGCAGACAGTTGCAGGCCCCTGGGCCGCCACACCGGAAATGCTCGCTTGTGCCGACACTCACGCCGTACTGGTCGAAGGCAGCGGCAATTACAGTCGCGATATCGACTCACCATCGCCCGAAGCACAGCTATATTTCGATCAGGGCCTGCGACTCTCCTACGGCTACTACTTCCCGGAAGCGATTGGCTCGTTCAACGCAGCTCTCTGCTTCGATCCTGACAATGCCCGTATCCACTGGGCGCGCGCTCAGGCACTCGGCCCCAATGCCAACAGTCGCAATGGCGCTCAACCGGATGACCCCTTTGGCGAAGGCAAGAAATCCATGGACCGTGCGATTGCATTGTCCGCCAATCAGCCGGAAATCTGGAAGGACATGATTCAAGCTCTGGCACCGATGTTCGACACGGAGAACTATCCCGATCAGGCAGCACGGAGCCAGGCAGTGATCGAAGCAGCCAAGGCAGCGTATGACAAGTACCCGGAAGATCACGAAATTGCATTCCTGCTCACGCACGCGATCATGATGGCATCGCCCTGGTTCTACTTCGAGTGGGACGGCACACCACGCCCGAACACCGAGCTGGCAATGCAGGTACAGGAAAAGGGTATGCAGGAGAACCCCTACCACCCCGGACTGACACACCTGCATATTCACCTGATGGAAGCCTCACGCGAACCGGTACGTGCCGAGACTTCGGCCGATGCGCTGGAGCCGCTGACGCCACAAGTAGGACACATGGCGCACATGCCAGCCCACATCTTCATGCGGCTCGGTCGTTACAACGATGCCATTGCCTCCAATCGACGCTCCGTGCTCGCGGACGAATACTTCGTCGAGCAGTGGGGCGACCGATCACTGCCCGATTATGGTACCTACTTCCTGTCCGCCACGAACCATCGCGGTCATGCCCGTGCATTCATCCACTGGGCGGGCGTATTGCAGGGCAACCTGGCACTCGCTCTGGAAATTGCCTCGCCGCTATCTGCATCAGTGACCCCCGAAGCGCTGGACCGCGGCGCCTCGCTGCGTAACGTTTCGGTTGAATGGATGACTCTGAAAGCCTTCGGCCAGTGGGATCGGATTCTCGCACTGCCCGCACAACCGGACACACGTCCGTTCCTGCAGGGCACAATGAATCACATTCGTGGCGCTGCCCTGGCGGCAACCGGTGACGTCGCCGGTGCCGAAGCAGAACTTGCCGCACTGGACGTTGTACTGCAGAACCCGGCGCTGCAATCCCAGCGCGCGTCAGTCAATTCGGCCGACAGGATTCTGGCCGTTGCCCGCCACTCGCTGGCTGGCGAGATCGCCAATGCCAAGGGTGATTTCACCACTGCGATCACCGAATTTTCTCAGGCCGTCGCTCTGCAGGATCAACTGCGTTACATGGAACCGCCTGACTGGATTCAATCCATGCGCCTGTTCCTGGGCCAGGCTTACCTGAACGCCGGACAACCTGCCGAAGCGGAAGCCGTGTTTCTGGAAGACCTGGTACTGTTGCAGGACAATGGTTGGGCACTACACGGTCTGACCGACGCGCTGGAAGCACAGGGCAAGACGGCGGAGGCTGCCGTGGCGCGCGAACGCTTCGACGAAGCCTGGGAAGATGCCGATGTCGAACTGACCAAGGCACATTTCTAGAACCTCATGCGAATTCTCATCACCGGTGGCAGCGGTTTTCTGGGCCAGGCTCTGACCAAGGCGCTGCTGTCGCGCGGTGATGAGGTCATCGGAGCGAGTCGCCGTCCGCAAAAGCAGGTCGGCAAGGCTGCCTCTACATGGGTCTCCGATCTGAACCAGATACAGGGTCAGGTCGATGCCGTCATCAACCTCACCGGTGAAAATCTATTCACACACTCCTGGTCGGCAGCACGCAAGGAAGTGCTGCGTGACAGCCGCATCGCATTTACCTGGAAACTGGTGAGCTGGATCTGCTCGCAAGCCGAACCACCAGGCATACTTTTGTCCGGCTCTGCTATCGGCTTCTATGGTGATGGGGGCGAACTGGCGCTTACTGAGGATAGCCCACCCGGAACGGATTGGGCCTCAGCACTGGTCGGCGATTGGGAAAAGGCGACCGCACCGGCCAGTTCCATCGGCGTGCGTACGGTGCTGTTGCGCACCGGGCTTGTGCTTGGCGATGGCGGCCTGCTGAAACCGCTGCTCCCAATGTTCCGTCTGCGCCTCGGCGGTTCGCTGGGGCGAGGACAGTTCTGGTACAGCTGGATTCATGTTCAGGATTGGGTCAATGCGACTCTGTTTCTGCTGGATTCCGCAGACGCAACAGGGCCCTTCAATCTCACTGCGCCGAACCCGGTGCGCTATCGGGAATTTGCCGAAGTGCTTGGCTCTGTACTTCAGTGCCCGGTATGGTTGACACCTCCGGCATGGGTGCTGCGATTGCTGCTCGGAGAGCGCGCAAGCCTGATGCTCGGCAGCACCAGGGCACTGCCGCAACGACTTCAGGAAATGGGATTCGTCTGGCAGCATGAAACGCTGCCTGAAGCGCTGCAGCAACTCTTGAAAAAATAACTGTGAGAGCAGGCCCTGCCCGCTCCCACATGACTTAGCCGCTGACGCGCATCACCGAAGTGAAACCATTGGTGCCGGAATAAGTCCACGTCGCATCCGTGCTCTCGTGTCGGTGATTGACCGATTCATACTGCACGTACTCATGATAGGCCGGGTTGGGCAGACCATTGATGACTATGGGTTCTCCCCCGAGTCCTGGTATCAGCTTCATCTCCACGGAAGACTCCGGCACAGTGAAGTTGATGGTGGAATCGGTGCGCACGATATTGAGCGGCACCCGCGCCTTCGTGCGAGCCAGACGATCAAACCCGGCAAAGGCGACAGGAAACATCTTTTCAAAGGTGGCGAACTGCGCATCGCTCATGCTGTCGTCGATGTGAATGCGAGTCCAGTTGCCCATCAGGAAGGTCACCACGAAACTGATGCCCGCCAGATTCTCGCCCTCGAACTGCCCCTCGCGAATCTGGATCAGGCGATTGCCATCGCAGCGCAGTTCCGTAGGGCGCCCGAAGTTGCAGGGACAGGGGATCTCGCAGCTGCAGCACTCCGCCAGGTCGGCAACCAGCGACCAGCGCTGTCCTTGAGCCGACACCAGCGAACTCACTCCACCCAATACTGGCGCAGTTGCCAGCGCACTCAACAACCCTTTCGTGAATACTCGTCTTTTCATGGCTGTTTCATCCTCTTCTAATTGTTGTCAGAACGCATTGTGACGATACGATGCAGCGCAGTGATCAATATTGGGTACTCAAGCCTCGATCAAGAAGTTGCGCATCATGCCCAGATCTTCGTGCTCGAGGATATGACAATGATAGAGATAGATGCCAGTGTGCGTCTGAAAACTCATCAGCACCCTCACCCTCTCACCCGGCAGCACCAGTACCACATCCTTGAGACCAAAGTCAGTAAACCCTTCGCTCAATCTCTGTTGAGTGCTGTCGGCGCGATCATTGCGCGTCCTCGACAGCACCCGGAATTGCACGTTGTGCACGTGCATGGGATGCGCCATGCTCATCATGCCGCCCATACCTCCGCCACGTCCACCCATGCCCATCCCCATACTGGCGTCGTTGGCAAATTCCCAGACTTCTGTGGTGCCAAGCCGCACTCTATCATCATCGGCCACTTCATCCATCGCGCCGAATGTCCGGTTGTTGAGCATGGCACTGCCCATTCCCATCGATATGCGAATGCTGCGCGGGTTATTGCCATTTACCGCCTCTTCCAGCACAAGTGCGGGGAATCGCGACAACATTTGCGGCGCTTCAACTGGAGTGGCAGCGCCTGAGCTGATGGTGAAAGTAGCGACTGCCCTGGCATCATCCTGAAGGGGTGCACCACGCTGCTGCGCCGTGAAGTTGACAAGGGATGGAGAGTAACTCTCAGCCAGCAGTGAGACTGACGCACCGGGCTCCCGGTCAGAGAAATCCACCCAGACATCAGCACGCTCTCCGACTCCCAATGTCAGCGTGTTCCGGCTGATGGAGTGTTCCAATAGCCCGCCATCAGTGCCAATCACCACGAGGGGGCGGTTGTCGCTCCATCTGAGGTGATAAAGCGTGGCGTTGGAACCATTGAACAATCGTACCCGGTGAGCAGTCCGTGCCACTTCGCGTTGATAGTCAGCCACGCCATTCACCAACACACGCTGTCCGCTGAAGCCCATCATGTAGTCGTGGCGCATTCCACCCAGATACACAAGCTGTCCTTGTGCATCAAAGCTGCGATCCTGAAGCACGAGAGGCAACTCCCGCTCCACCGGAGGGAGATGTGCCGCATCTTCCTCATCATCGTGAACGAGGAAAAGCCCTGCCAGACCTTGATAGACCTGAAACCCGGTGCGTTGATGGGGGTGGGGATGGAACCAGTAGGTGCCAGCGCGGGTGTCCACCGTGAACTCGTAGACAAAACTGCTGCCGGGATCGATCGCGTACATGGGATGGCCATCCATGGGCTGGGGCATATGCAATCCATGCCAATGGACGATCGAAGCTTCGGGCAAGTTGTTGGTGAAATGAATGCGCAGCTTCTGACCACGGTGCACACGGATAACGGGCAGATAACCGGAACCATCAAGCCAGGTGAGCGAGCTGTCATTGCCCTTGAGAACGGAGCCAGAATATCGCCAGATGCTGGTTCGTTGCCCCTGCAGCATTTCTGCAACTCCAGGTTCGGCCACGAGTTCCAATTCGATATCAGGATCAAATCCAGGCGTGGCGGTTGCCGGGAGCAACATCCGGTGGTCCGCCGCCAGCAAATGTCGCGAACCTGCCAGCAGAAGACCTCCCGACCCCAGGCCCAACACAAACTTGCGTCGATCAATCGCCATGCTTACGCTCCACTCAATCAATCACTATTGGCGCTTTACGCGATTTCAGGCCATTGCAGCGTACACGCAAACACCCTGCCGCCCATTCTAGGTGGCAGGGTGTTCAGGGTACTGACATGGATCAACTATTGCGGATACAGGCCTGGAGTGGCCTGCGGGAAATATGGCTGATCAGTTGACTGCCATGACATCGCAGTCAAGCTTGTCGAGTACTTTCTGCACGGTCGTACCAACCAGCACTCCCTTGACACCACTGCGCGCAGAGACACCGATAACGACCATATCGGCCTTCAGCTCTTCCGCTTTCCTGGGAATCACGTTGCGGGCGTCGCCGCGCACAACGTGGAAATTCTGTGGCTTCACACCGAACGCATGCGCCAGCGTTGGAATCACTCCGCCTTCCTGCTCTTCGGCACCGGCCAGCAGGTGGCTGAAGTCAGGCTTTGCTGCAGTGGCGGAAACCACGTGCAACGGCATGCCGGTAAATTCAGCAAGCTGATGAGCGTGTCTCATCACGGCATTGTTAAGTGCCAGATGCCCCTCATCCTTCGACTGCAGATCGAGCGCGGCCAGAATGACCTTGCCACTGAAACTCTTGCGCTCGCGCACCAGCAACACCGGTGCCGGGCTGTGACGCATGATGGTGAAGTCTGATGTGCTATGCAGCAGGCGCTGCAACTTGCCATGACGGAACGTGGACTTGATGACGAGGTCGGCACCATCACGCAGAGCGGCACGACTGACCGCTGCATACCAGTCGGCAGTCCAGTAACGATCACTCTTGACCTTCAGGCCCTTGTCCTTGTAAGGCGCAATCATGTCCTTCACTTGCGCGTCCCAGGCCTTCAATTCGGCATGTTTGCCAGACTTGCGTGAACTTGCCGCACCCATATCTTCGATTGCTTTATGGATAGCCGAGAATGCCGTCACGCGCCCCTTGCTTTTTTTGGCAATGGCCGCAGCCCGCTCCATCGCTGGCTGGGCTTTGCTGGTGGGGTCAATGACGACAAACAGATTGTTGTAAAGGCTCATGGTGGCTCACTCATCCAGGTTCTGATTTGATGGTCGGGAAGAATAAACGCTCTTTCTATGGGTGTCTACCGCAATACACCCAGAGCGCGAAGGGGCATTATGGCTGTTGGCATTGTCTGCACAGACCACTGATCTCGATGGTCTCATCGTTGACCTTGAAGCCGATTTTCCTGGCATTGGTATCAATGCGGGAGGTCAGCGTCTCGTCGTCAAGCTCCGCCACCACACCACACTCTTCGCAGATCATGAACTGACCCTGATGACGCCGCCCCGGTTCACCACAGCCAATATACGCATTGAGAGACTCGAGCTTGTGTACCAATCCTGCTTCCTGCAGAAAATCCAGCGCACGATAGACTGTCGGTGGTGCAGGCCTGTCGTGCGTCAATGCCAGTTGGGCAAGCAGGTCATAAGCCTTCACCGGTTTGTGGCTTGACCAGAGCAACTCGAACACAGTGCGCCGCAACGGGGTAAAGCGCTCACCACGCTCAGTACAGACCCGTTCCGCTTCGCGCAGAGCATCTGCGACACAGTCGCCATGATCATGTTCTGCAGACTCAAAACCCTGAATCACCATATTGTCAGGCATGATTATCGGTCCCGGGCTCACGGTATAGTTTGATATAAGATAACATTCTTGCAAGAGTAACAAACTATAGTCTCAGAGGGATAGGGCCAAGCCTGTTTCCCGTGGGTAATATTGCCGTCATCGGGGAGCAGTGCCATGATGGCCCCGCAACGTTTCATCTGAGTTTACCGAGGGGATACCGAAATGATTGAACCCAATGTGGCAGGCGGACTGATCGGCGGCGGCATGATTGGCTTGGCCAGCGTGTTGATGTTGTTACTGCTCGGCCGTATTACCGGCATCTCCGGCATTCTGACCGGAATAATCACCTGGAACACTGGCGATGGGCTTCCCTGGCGCACTGCATTCATCGGCGGACTCATCCTCGGCGCAGTGTTGTATCAAATCTTCATCGGTCCCTTGCCGATCGAAATGCAGGCCAGCGGGCCGCTGCTGATTATCGCCGGACTGCTGGTAGGGATCGGGACACGTCTGGGTTCCGGCTGTACTTCCGGGCATGGTGTCTGCGGTATCGCGCGACGCTCACCACGATCACTTACAGCAACCATCACCTTCATGGTCGTTGCCGTTATCACGGTCTATATCACGAGGCATCTTCTGTCATGAAAAATACCATTGCTTCTCTGTTGTGCGGAATTCTGTTCGGCCTGGGTCTCTCGGTTTCAGAAATGATCAACCCGGCGCGGGTGATTGGTTTTCTCGATGTTACTGGAGAGTGGGATCTGACCCTGTTGCTGGTGATGGGAAGTGCGCTGATTGTCACCATCGTCGCTTTTCCGCTGATTACGCGCCGTGCCAAACCGGTGCTTGAAGAGCGTTTTGTTCTGCCCACCAAGACGAAGATTGATTCACCACTACTCAGTGGTGCAATTCTTTTTGGTGTGGGCTGGGGATTGGCTGGATTGTGCCCGGGGCCGGCACTGGCCGGGTTGGCATCGCTCTCTCCAGCGATCTTTCTGTTCGTGGCCGCGATGGTCGCGGGTCAATTCATCGCAATCAAGGTGGAGCCATTGATCTGGAAATGATTGCAGCCTGCCAGCGATGGACGCTTGCGCAGTCCCGAGCTTCAAACAGCACATTAAAACCATCGCGGACAGGGCCCGCTCCCACAGTATCAAACTACAATCAGTCAATGATGGCCCCATTGACCAGCGCCTTGAAGGTGGCGCGCAGTGGCACACGTACATTCATGTGCTGGATCATGGCAATACCAATCACTTCCTCCTGGGGATCGATCCAGAACACGGTACCTGCGGCACCTCCCCAGTAATATTCACCAACAGAGCCAATGGTGCCCACCGCAGTTGGATCCTCCACCACCGCAAAACCAAGACCAAAACCGGTACCCTTCGCCATCGTCCCCAGATCCATCCCCGAGAACTCGGCATCCGGTCCGAATATTCCCGGCAGGTGATTCTGCGTCATGTACTCAATGGTCTTGCTGCCAAGAATACGCACGCCGTTCAGTTCACCACCGTTGAGCATCATCTGTGTGAAACGCATGTAATCCTCGGCTGTGGAGACGAGACCACCACCACCGGAATAGAACGTCACCGGGTTGGCGAACTGACTGGTCTCAGGAGCATCACTCACGACCAGCGTCTGTGAACGAGGATCGTAGGTGTGGTTGGTACCGAAGCGGGGTTTCTTGTCTGCGGGCACCTCAAAGAACGTGTCTGTCATTGCCAGAGGTTTGAAAATTCTTTGCTCGAAGAATTCGGCAAGCGTCATACCCGAGATCACTTCCACCACACGACCAAGCACATCAGTGGAGACACCGTAGTGAAAGCGCGTGCCTGGTTGATACTGCAACGGAATCTCGCCAAGGCGCGTGATCATTTCCGCCAGATCTGTGTTCGCGAGAATCTGTGCGTCCCGGTACTGTCGATCTACCAGGGTGTCGCCAAAGACACCGTAAGTCAGTCCCGAGCTATGAGTCATCAGCATCTGAATAGTCATCGGACGGGTTGATGCCACCAGGCTGCCGCCCTGCTCCGCCACGCGCAGATTAGCGAACTCGGGCAGGTACTTCGACACAGGATCGTTGAGAAGGAACTGGCCTTCCTCGTACAGCATCATCGCCGCGACCGTAGTGATGGGTTTGGTCATCGAGTAAATCCGGAACAGGCTGTCTGTCTCCATCGCCTGCCCGGTGTCCTTGTTCAGGACCCCAATCTCTTCGAAGTGCACGATCTCGCCGCGGCGGGCGACCATGGTGACGACGCCCACCAGTTCACCACTATCGACATAGCTCTGCATGACCGGCGCTATGCGCGCCAGTGCCTCGGCAGACATGCCAACCGATTCGGGCGACGAGTAGGAAAGATTGTCTGCATGAGCAGGGACAGTGGTAGCTGAACAGAGAATTGCAACGGACAGTGCCAGAGATTGGCGAATGAGTGACGACAAGACATTGAATGACATAAGGCCCCCCTAATGTTCATGTTCTGATAACTGGAATGGGCATCCTCGTCCTGAAAATGCCCGCCAATCTAACCAGAGTATGCCGTCAAAGTACAGCCGGCCCGGCTGTGCGGATTCGGGCACGGATCACGTACGAATTCAGCCGATATCCACCAGCGTTTCCGATGGTGTGACGCGATCACCCTTCTTGACGAAAACCCCTGCCACAGTGCCACTGACAGGCGCCTTGATCTCCGTTTCCATCTTCATGGCTTCGATCACCAGCACCGCGTCTCCTGCATTGACACTCTGTCCTTCCTTGACCAATACCTCGACTACATTGCCCGGCATGGTGGACGTAACATGGCCCGGGGCCGTTGCGCGAGTACGACGTCCTGCACGCCCCTCCGTCGGCGCGGCTGATCCGGCTGTTTCCAGTGTAATTTCCTCCGGCTCACCATCCACCGTCATGTAGAAACGCCGCTCCGAATCACTGGAGGGACTCACGCCCGTGACGTGAATATCATAGGTCTCGCCGTGCACAGTGATCTTGAATTCATGAGCAACACCGCCTGCCACCGCGCCAGAGACCGCAGGCAACAACGCCTCGGGTTTGAGCGTGCCCTTGTTGCGCTGCTGCAGATAGCTCATGCCGACATCCGGAAACATCGCGTAAGTAAGAACGTCCTCTTCACATTTCGCATCGGCACCAATCTTCTCGCGCAGCGCATTCAGCTCAGGGGCAAGCAGATCTGCAGGACGACACTCCACCACTTCCTCGTTACCGATGGCGCGCTTGCGCAGTTGTTCGTCCACCGGCGCCGGTGCAGCACCGTACAGCCCCTGGAGATAACGCTTCACTTCATTGGTAATAGTGTCATAGCGCTTGCCACTCAACACGTTCAGCACGGCCTGCGTGCCGACAATTTGCGAGCTCGGTGTCACCAGCGGCGGATACCCCAGATCCTGCCGAACACGGGGAATCTCGGCGAACACTTCCTGAATGCGATCCAGCGCGCCTTGCTCCTTCAACTGGTTGGCAAGATTCGACATCATGCCACCTGGCACCTGGCTAAGCAGAACCTGAGTATCGACGCCGTTGTACTCGCTCTCGAACTGATGGTATTTGCGGCGCACTTCGCGAAGGTGTGAGGCAACCTGCTCCAGCAGCACGGAATCGAGGCCCGTGTCATAACCCGCTGCTTCCAGCACTGCCTTCATGGTCTCCGTGGGCGGATGACTCGTGCCACCGGCAAACGCAGAAATTGCGGTATCCAGATGATCGATGCCTGCCTCCACTGCCTTGAGCTGGCACATTGACGCCATGCCAGAGGTATAGTGCGAATGCAGAAACAGCGGCAGGTCGATTTCCTTCTTCAAGCTGCTGACCAGCTGGAACGTGATCTCGGGCGTCAGGAGTCCCGCCATGTCCTTGATCGCGATGCTGTGACAGCCCATCTTCGCCATCTGTTTCGCCTGTTTCACGAAACCCTTCACCGTATGCACCGGGCTCGCGGTGTAACACAGCGTGCCCTGGGCGTGCTTGCCGGCAGCAATGGTGGCAGCGATGGCAGTCTTGAGATTGCGCACATCGTTGAGCGCGTCAAAGATGCGAAACACGTCGATGCCATTCTCGGAGGACTTGGCCACAAAGGCTTCGACGACATCATCAGGATAGTGGCGATAGCCGAGCAGGTTCTGGCCGCGCAGCAGCATCTGCAGACGCGTGTTCGGCAACGCCTTGCGGAAGGTACGCAGACGCTCCCACGGATCTTCCTTCAGAAAGCGCACGCAGGCATCGAACGTGGCACCGCCCCACACTTCCAGCGACCAGTAGCCCGCCTTGTCCAGCGCATCGCACACGGGCAGCATGTCTTCCATGCGCAGACGGGTGGCGATCAACGATTGATTGCCGTCTCGCAGCACGACATCGGTGATGTGTATCTTTCTGCTCATGCGATGGATCTCCTACATGCCTGACTGCGCGGCGATGGCCGCCGCAATCGCCGCCGCCAGAAATTCGGGGCGGCGCTTGGTCGAATATTGTGTCAACTCCGGATGTGCTTCCACAAAGCCGGTGTTGAAGTTGCCCGAGCGAAACTCGGGGTGTTTCAGAATTTCCTTGTAATAGGAGCGCGTAGTCTGGATGCCATAGATCTGCATGTCATCCAGTGCACGCAATGAACGTTCCAGCAACTCATCCCAGTTGCGCGCCCACACGACCAGCTTCGCGCACATGGAATCGTAGTACGGGGGAATAGTGTAGCCGGTGTAGATGGCCGCGTCGGTGCGCACACCTGGTCCGCCCGGAGAATAGTAACGACTGATGCGTCCGAAGCTGGGCAGAAAGCCGTTCTTGGGATCTTCAGCATTGATACGGAACTGCGCGGAGAATCCTGTGTAAGTAATGGTCTCCTGCTGCACGGAAAGGGGCAGACCCGATGCAATGCGAATCTGTTCACGCACGATATCAATGCCGGTAATCTCTTCGGTGATCGTGTGCTCAACCTGCACGCGCGTATTCATTTCCATGAAGTAGAAACTGCCATCGCTGTCGAGCAGAAATTCCACGGTACCGGCATTTTCGTAACCTACTTCACGCGCCACCTTTACTGCCAATTCACCGATATACTGACGCTGTTCGTCATTGAGCTGCGGAGAAGGTGCCAGCTCAATCAGTTTCTGGTTGCGACGCTGAATGGAGCAGTCACGCTCAAACAGGTGAACGGTGTTTCCGAAGGAATCGGCCAGTATCTGCACTTCTATATGGCGCGGATTGACGATGCATTTTTCAAGAAACACATCTGCGCGGCCGAAAGCCTTGGTGGCCTCGGAGATCACGCGCTGATAATTCTGTTGCAAATCCTTCGGGTCGTTACAGCGACGAATGCCGCGACCTCCGCCACCGGAAGTCGCCTTCAACATGATCGGATAGCCGATCTCTTTGGCAACCTTGAGAGCTTCCTGGACATCGGCAAGATTGCCGTCCGTGCCGGGCGTCACCGGCACTCCCGCGCGTTCGGCAGAACGTCGTGCTTCGGTCTTGTCGCCCATGGCCTGAATCACTCGCGCATCCGGCCCGATGAACTTCACCCCGCGCTTGGCGCATATCTCTGCCAACTCCGGATTCTCCGAAAGAAATCCATAGCCGGGATGCAGACCATCGCAACCGGTTTCCACGGCAAGGTTCACCAGTTGGTGAGGATTGAGGTATCCCTGCAGAGGGTCAAGTCCCACAAAGTAGGCTTCGTCAGCCTTCTTGACGTGCAGCGCATAGCGATCGGCTTCCGTATAGATGGCAACGGAGCGCACGCTCAATTCGCGACAGGCGCGGGCAATCCGGACGGCGATTTCGCCGCGGTTGGCAATGAGGACTTTTTTTAACACTGGAGAGATCCTGGCGACTGGTAACAGCCAGTGCAGCTTACTGAGGCCGTTTTGACACGTCAACCTTGAAAACCAGGTTTTCTCCCACCAACAATCAGCTCAGAGAGAAAGACCTTAGTGCAACGGCCAGTATGCGTGCGTCGCCATTGCCAGGTTGACGTGCATCCGGCAGATCGAAACGCACGATGTTCTCGCCTTCCTGCAGCAGCGAATCCGGTACGGGGATGCGCAGCTCTACCTCCCCTGCACCATCGAATCTGCGCTCGAGAAGCGGTTCATCGTTCAGGAATATCTGCACGGTCTGCTCGCCCAGCGTGGCGAATCGCAGCACCAGGTGCTGCGCAACTTCAGAGCCTTGTATCTCTTCAAGCAGGAATATCAATTTCGCACTGCTGCCGAGTGACCAGCGGTGATCGCGTTCTGCGAAGGACCAGCCATCAAAGCCGACGGCGGTGGAATGATGATCGAAATACTCTCCCGGCTCGATCGGCGTGAGATTTCTGCGCTGCATCGGACTCAGCGTTGTCTCGCGTGTAATGTAGTAGTCCCTGTATTCGTCACTGACGCTCGGCCTCAGCATGAGACTGAAGACAAACACATGCAACAGCCCCAATGCAGCCATCGCGGTGTAATACCAATGCATCCCTTTCATACAACAAACCACTCCCCATTGATCCAGGCCATCGTCATGACAACGCTGCCCCACAGACTCAGCGGCAACAGCAGCATCCAGACTCTCAGCTCAACTCCGTGTGCTTCAGTCCCATGCTGCTCATGCCTGCTCCAATCACCGTTACGTCCATGCCAGCGCAAAGAAGCGAAGTGCACGTTCAGCAACTGCGCAATCAACAACAGCAATGGCGCCTGCCACCACAGATAGCGCGGCATCGCCAGCAGGCCGGTAGAAAGCGGCACCAGTGTGGCAACCAGAGAGAAGGAGGCAAGCTCGTATTCGCGCTTGAAGAAGAGAACTGCCACCATTGCCAGTGCCACGAGGCTCATGACCGCCCATAACTGCGGCATCGGGTCGCCCCCCCACAGCCCCTGCCACAGATGCTCAACGGGACTGGCCGGAATCCTGTCCCAGGCGATCTGGACATGGGAGAAAGCCAGCGCATCGCCGGTATGCTGATAGAGAAAGATCATGAACATGGACAGTCCCACAGGCACCAGCATCGCGCCAAGCAGGATGCGACCGCGTTCATCCAGGTCTGAGGTGGGGAGGCGACGCAGGCCAGCGATCAACAAGGGCACCACGAACAACACTCCGACCGGGCGCACGGCGCTGAGCACTGCCCCGAACAGTCCCGCCGCGACGAAGCGTCCCTTTCCAAGGGCGAGGAACGCCAGACACGTGAACAACAAGAACATGGATTCGGTGTAACCGACGTTTCCGTAAATTGCATAGGGTTGAAATCCGACCACTGCAGCGGCAAGCCAGGCGGGTACCCCGGGTGCCCAGACCTGCGCAAACTTCACAAACGCGAAGATGGAAAACAGAAAGAACAGCTTGGCTGTCATCAGGAGCGCCGCCCCTGCAGAGACATTCGCGACCGCTCCGATCGCCTCTGCTGCCAGGGGAAAGGCCGGGAAAAATGCCCAGTTCGCAGCATCGCCACGTGGATGTGCGTGAGGCTGCAGGTCATAACCGCTTTCGACCACGCCCGTATACCAGCCGCAGTCCCAACCACAAAGTACGCGATAGTCGGCACCTGCATGGCGCAGCAGCACGTACTCGAGTCCCTGGTTCAGCAGAAACACCAGCAGCGCCAACAGCAACAGCCCGTAGTTCTCCTGAATCAACATCCGGACAGACGGACGACTTTGAATCTGGCCACAAGTGACGGAAAGTGCTCCGCTCTGATCCCTCATACTCCGTCTCCGCGCTCCATGGCAGAATGATAATATTTCTCATGTGGGAAACTATCCCGCAAATAAGTCTAGCTCACACGACGGAACCATACCAGTATTAAATAGCAGGGAGAGAAAGCAGATGAGACTTTGCGAGGCAGTTCTCAGGAAAAGGCATGCAGGGAAAGTGGCAGCCTGATTCAGTCGGGCTGACGGTCGTAAACGCGGGTCATTCTAATGGGGGCGCCGAAGTTACCGGGCTTGATTCTAAGCTCCACCCGCAGCCGGGTGTTGTTGGCTTCCAGAGTATAGGTTTCCATCGTAAAGCCACCATCACGGGGACGGGCCTCTACAATCAGGGTGTCTTCTTCCCAGTCCCCGAAGGAAAAATCCTGAGCGCCATTGCTGTAGTGATCATTGGCACCAATGACCTGGGTGCGTCCATCCATATGGAAGACCCGCTGGTAGCCATCTGCGTAACCGAACCAGAACTCGGGTTCGTCATAGTCGATACGCAGCACTTCGTCGTAGGAGATGCGGTCATAAAGTTCATGCTCCTCAGGACCACCACGGTAACGGCCCTTCTCCTTGCGACCAAACCAGCGGCGCTCGACGCGACCACCAGCCGCAATTATCGCTGCTTCCACCTGCTCATCGGGATCATCACTGAGTTGTTCATTGATTGTCCACGTACCGACTATGGGATGTACCGCAGCAGACTCTTCAGACGCATCCTGAGCTTCTCCAAGCAGCGGCCAGCACAGTATCGCCACCAGCGCGCTGATGCGGCTGAAATGTCGAAGTGAGTGCAGCAGCGCGTGAAAAGGAACGCGGCGAAGTGCATCGGATGTCGTCATGGGCGGAGCCTCCAGAACCGGGTACAGCAGGAGTATACCCCGGGCATCGACTGGAGACATCCCTGTTGCAGTCAGGCGCAAAGGATTGCCTGCTGCCCATGAACGGCTCCCCTTGTTGATCCTCCCCATTAGAGAGCAACTCGTCTCTGAATAAATTGACGCAGCGCAGAGAAACTCCGATTACACGGGAGCGGTGAGGCAGATGCGTTGCGAGCTTGTGTAGCGAGTGACATGATGGGCTCGCCCCTCTCGGAAAGGAGTGGCAACACATACCTGATACTTGTCGCAAAGGAGTCTGAAAAATGTCTAGGGCAACTGGTGATCGCTACCGCTGTGATTCATGCAAAGCCGAGCTGGTGTACGAGAAGGGCTGCCCCTGTCCCAGCACGATGCCACATTCCGAGATCTGCTGCGGAAAGCAAATGACCAAGGTTGAAAAGAAGTAAAAGCCCTGCTGCGGCGTGGCTATTGCCATGCTGACAAGTTGGCCTGCATCTCTTCGCTCAGCCCTGTGGCTTCCAGCACATCGCGGTTGGCATTCAGTCCCAGCCGACTGAAGGCGGACACTGTATGCCAGTCTTCTTCCGGCAGCGACGCATAACCATCGCTCTGGCATTGCAGCTTGGCCACGATGACGATGTCCACGTAGTCCACTTTGTCCACTACACGCTGCTGATTGACGTGCTCCAGTGGAACCATCAACAAGTTGTCCGGGAAACGCCAGGCAGAAAGGATGCGTTCTCCAAGCACCGGGTGAGCGACGGCAATGAGCTGATCCAGTTCGGCACTCTCTTCCCAGCGGGTGTAGAGATCGTGCTCCTCCACGTAGGCCAGCACCGGCAACACGCCGATCTCGTGCACAAGCGCTGCCAGCGTGGCTTGATCCGGCTTCAGTCGGGTGTAGTGCTGTGCCAGCACGGATGCCACAGCGGCCAACTCTGTGCTGTGTTGCCAGACCTGGCGCAAACGATCATCAACCACATCGCTGGTGGCCTGGAAAAGCTGCTCCATTGCCAACCCCATGACCAGGTTGCAACTGTAGGACATCCCCAGACGATTGATGGCGGCAGGCAAGCTATCGATGCGCTGCATGCTGCGCATCAACGGGCTGTTGGCGATACGGATCAGCCGCGCAGAGATCGCAGGATCACTGCCCAACAACTCGCTCAGTTCGCGGGTACTGACGTTGGGGTCATTGGCCACCTCGCGAATTCGCAGCGCCACTTCCGGCAGAGTCGGCAATATCAGCTCATCCGTGTCGATCAGATCAAGCAGGTGCTCGGTGATTTGCTGGTGGGTGCGGCTCATGCGTGGGGTCCGTGAATTTTTCTGGAGTGCTGCCCCTGGCCGAGAGTCTGCCGAACCCAGACTCGGCAAGACTTCAGGCACGACCCTGACAGGAGCGTCCGTTGATGTTCAATTTATCGGCAACGGTCAGGCGCTCTTTAGATACCGCGCAGGAAAGATGGAGAGAAGCAACAATATTCCCATGACCACATAAAAGCGAATCGATCCGTCTTCTGAAGAGCGAATCGCACCGAGGATCAGTGTGGCCGCAACGGTTTAACCCTCTTGGCTCGCAGCTTTATTCCTTCAATGCCAACACATTGGTGCTCATCAGCACAGTAATCACCAACACCAACAACGCCATGCCGAACCACTGCAGGGCGTACTGTATGTTGGAGCGCGTGCTGACGGTGACAGTCGGCCAGTGCCGTGCGAGGACTCCCGGCCCTCCTGCTGCAAGCCGCACAACCCAGGGCTGCAATTCACGATCAATCACCGCAGCGACACGAGCAATATCAAGTCTGCGGAACCGCAGCGGCCAGGCTTCACCCTCGACCTGAGTGGTGCCAACTGCTGCGGGGGGAATATGTAATTGACCTGTAAGTGTTTGCTCGCCATCAACAGGCACTATGAAAGGCATGCCATCATCCCCCGGACCTGGCGCAATCCAACCACGGCTGACCAGCACAAATTCCCCCGTATCACTCAGTTCGAACGGCGTCACCAGCTCGAAACCCGGCGCGCCCTGAAAGAACTGAAATGCCACAACGAAGGATGCCTCATTCCAGTAGGTGCCAGTGGCGATGACGTTCTGGTTTTCCAGAGCCTGCGCTTGCTCCTCGCTGATGGAGCCCTGTGGTATCTGAGCAATGGGCACGGCGGATTCCAGTTGCCGCGCTTGCATCTCGCGCTGCAACTGCCGTTTTTCCTCAGCTCTGCCGAGCTGCCAGAAACCCAGATTGATGAGCAGGCCCAGCGTCAATATGACACTGACAGCAATCAGCGGATTGATACGGATTCGCAGTCTTCCGAGAGAAACTTCCTTTAGCACGCGGGTACCTTTCATGTTTTTCTTGTCGCGGGTTATGGTACAGAGATTGCCAGAGTAAAGCGCAACCGGGCCAGAGTAAACCTGTGTTTTTTTCAAACCCGGTACCAATCCGGGTCATTCTTTTTGAGGCGCCCCGTCTCTTTTGTCAGGGCGTTGTGATAACTTACCCAGCCGTTTGAAGACCGCACTGAAGCTCATTATCAAGGATCCACCAGCATGAAGATCGGCGTTTTATCCAGGAACAGCAAACTGTACTCAACGACGCGAATGGTGGAGGCAGCCAAGGCGCGAGGCCACGACGTGCGGGTGGTCGACGTCCTCAAATGCTACATGAATATCACCGCCAATAACCCTCTGGTGTATTACAAGGGGCCGGGATCGGCAGCTCCCGAGGCGCTTGAGTTCGATGCAGTGATTCCGCGCATTGGCGCCAGCGTGACCGGCTACGGCTGCGCCGTGCTGCGACAGTTCGAAGTCTGCGGCACCTACTCGGTCAACGAATCCATCGCCATTACCCGTTCCCGCGACAAGCTGCGCGCCCATCAGTTGCTTGCCCGCAAAGGCATCGGTCAACCGATCACCAGTTACGCTCACTCCGCTGATGCCACCAGTGATCTCATTGCTTCAGTTGGCGGTGCGCCACTGGTCGTGAAGATCATGGAGAGCACCCATGGCAACGGCGTCGTGCTCGCCGAAACCGACAAGGCAGCAGAAGCATTGATCAATGCCTTCCGCGGGCTGGAAGCCGACTTTCTGGTGCAGGAGTTCATCAAGGAATCCGGTGGCGCCGACATTCGCTGCTTCGTGATCGGTGACAAGGTCATTGCTGCCATGCAACGTACAGCACAACCCGGAGAGTTCCGCTCCAATCTGCACCGCGGCGGTACGGCATCGGTGGTACGGCTGCGCCCCGACGAGCGCAAGCTGGCGGTAAAGGCTGCACAGGTGATGGGACTGGACGTGGCGGGTGTGGATATCATTCGTTCGAATCATGGCCCGCTGGTGCTGGAGGTCAACTCCTCGCCGGGATTGGAGGGGATTGAAAAGGCTACCGGCAAGGACATCGCCAGCGCGATCATTCAGTACATCGAGAAAGACAGCCTGAAAGGGCCGAACAAGATGAAAGGCAAGGGCTGAAAAAATTGTGGGAGCGAGTCCTGCTCGCGATCAGCTAATGTCAGGCACGCAGCCAGGTCGAAGCTTCTTCATCGCGAGCAGGACTCGCTCCCACAACAACGGGTTACCTTCCTACTCGATTCCACCCAAAATCGTCCACGTTACCGCGCCAGTCACCTCTGTTGCATCGCTCAGCCTGAGCTTCACCAGAATGGTGTGCGTTCCCTCGCCAAGGTGCTCCGATAAGGACGGGCAGCGATAGGTCTTGCCTTGCGGCTCCAGCACTCCTGACCGCAGGCATTGAGCCAGCGGGGCTGAAATATCGACCCAATCTTCACGTCCTGTGTTCTGCCCGAAAATGTAGGCCTCTCCCGAGACCACTTCGGCTTCGTGCTCCAGCACCATGCCGAAATCAAACTGTTGCATTGACGCGTAAGTGCCGGTCACCGGCGACAACGTCAGGGATTGTGTGTGTGGTGCCACGGTGAATTCCGCTTCGCCGCGGTCCAGCGTGTCGTTGATCGTCACCGTTAAGGTGTAATCACCAGCACTGAGACTACCTACAATTGTGGTGAACTCGTAAGGCACCACTACTGCGGGGCAAATCGCCACCGGATTGCCGGTGACTGTCACATCGATCGCGATCTGATTGTCATCGATCGTGTAGCTGTGCTCGATGATGTGGCAGGGATCGCCCTTCTGGCCGCTGATGGTGATTTCAATCTGGCTGCGATCCGTCAACACGGCAGGTGAAACCTCGACGTCGACGATCTCAGCCCATTGCGCCCATGCTGGGGCAGTTGCAAAAGACATAATGAAAAACAGTGATTTAATGCGCTTATCCATAGCGAACTCCTGTAAGAACTGATGACACATAGTTTCGTGGGATTCTTTCCCACACATGTGAGGCGCACTATAGTGAAAGTATGGAACTGGCTAAGTGACGGGAATCACATGGAGATGCGAAAGGGAATTTAGTGTGTTCAAACATCGTTGATGCTGAGTAGCTTCGAGCGGTGGTGTTCTTGTTTGGACAGCTTCGAGCGGTGGCGGGTGACAGGGGCCGGTTCTGCGGCTGACCGCGTCCCTCCGGGATGCCCTCGCTACATAAAATGCCCAAGGTCATTTTACTGCGCTCGGCGCTGGTCTTTTATGCCGCTGAACCGGACCCTGCCACCCATCACCTTGGAATGTGCTGACTCCAAGTTCAACAGATTCTGTGCTCAACCTGAGTATTTGCATCAGCGGAAACTATGGAGTTCTGAGCACATTTAAGTTCTGGCCTGTGTGACGGTTTCCCGAAAGAAGCATTGCGCCAGCAGCATGCAAGGGCTGTTGCCTGTGCCCGCTGGCGACAATTAAAGGCGAGCGCCGAGTGCAGCAAAAAGACCTTGGCTTTTTGCGGAGAGAGGGCACCCCGGAGGGGCGCCGACTCGTCGCAAGTGGGCACAGGCAGCAGACCGGGGACTCCATCAGGGAGTGGTACACAGACAACAGACCGGGATCTCGACTGGAAACAGCTTTCCTTCACGAGTGAGACTCAGGAAGGATAGAGGTGACACGACACCGGCTGCCGATCATCACTGAGCACTGGCGTGACAGTGCGGCACACGTCCATGACTTTCGGGCAGCGGGTATGGAACGCACAACCTGAAGGAGGATTGATAGGCGAAGGCACATCACCCACCAACACCTGGCGATGCGACTTGTGATGCGGATCCGGCACCGGAATCGCGGAGATCAATGATTGCGTATAAGGATGCCGCGCGGTGCGATAAATGCTCTCACCATCACCCGTCTCGACGATCTTTCCCAGATACATGATCGCGATCCGATCAGAGATATGTTTCACTACCGCCAGGTCATGAGCGATGAACAAATACGAGAGGTTGAACTCCTTCTGTAGCTCGATCAGCAGATTCAGAATTTGACTCTGGATCGACACATCAAGTGCCGACACAGGTTCATCACAGATGATCAGTTTCGGATTCAACGCAATGGAGCGGGCAATGCCGATGCGCTGACGCTGACCCCCGGAAAACTCGAAGGGGTACCGTGTCACTGATCGTGCCGGCAAACCCACAACATTGAGCAATTCCTTCACGCGCGTCTGCCGGAACTGCTTGTCGCCGATATTCTGGACGATGAAGGGTTCTTCCAGAATCTGCCCTACGGTGTGGCGCGAGTTGAGGGACTCCATTGGATCCTGAAAAATCATTTGAATGTCACGGCGAAATGGCATCAGGGCCCTGCGCCCGAGACGACTGATATCAGTACCGCCAAACTCGACGGTGCCACTGGTCGGTTGATACAGCCGCGCGATGCAGCGCCCCAGGGTGGACTTGCCACAACCCGACTCGCCAACCAATCCCAACGTCTCCCCCGGCATGATATTGATGCTCACACCATCGACGGCCTTGTTGAATTTTCCAGTACGCATGAAGACGCCTTCCTTCACGGGGAAATGCATCTTCAGATCGCGCACCTGCAATAGTGGAGAAACAGATGAAGTATCCAATGGAATCACACTCATGCGACAGCACTCATCTTGAAAGTAATGCTATCGCCACCGCCGGTAACGACATCGATTTTGGATTCATTGGCTTTCAGATCACGCCACTCGTAGCAACTGACCTCATGTCCTGGTTCCACAGTTTCAATCGGTGGTGATGCGACCGTACAGGAATCCTTGCGATATCTGCAGCGGTTCTCGAAACGGCAACCCTGCGGAAGATCAAGCAGACCTGGCACCATGCCGGGAATGATCGTGAGTTTCGATTTCGGGGGAGTATCGAGCCGGGGAATGGATTCAAGCAGGCCGCGCGTGTAGGGATGCGTGGGGCGATCAAAGACATCATAGACACTGCCCTTCTCCGCCACCTTGCCTGCGTACATCACGACAACCGACGAACAAGTCTCCGCGATCACCCCCAGGTCGTGAGTGATCAACATCACTGCCATACCCATATGCGTTTGCAATTCTTTAATGAGCTCGAGAATTTGCGCTTGAATCGTCACATCAAGCGCTGTCGTTGGCTCATCAGCAATCAGCAGACTCGGCTGACAAGCGAGCGCCATCGCAATCACAACACGCTGACGCATACCACCGGAGAGTTGGTGCGGATACTCGGTCATGCGGATATCAGGCGACGGAATGCCAACCTTGTCGAGCATCACGATCGCTTCGCGTATCGCCTGATCCTTGGTGATGGGTTTGTGTATCAACAGGACTTCGGTAAGTTGACGTCCAATGGTATGCACGGGATTCAGAGCAGTCATGGGCTCCTGAAAGACCATGCCGATGCGGGCGCCACGAACTTTCTGCATCTCCGCCACACTCAAACTGACAAGATCTCGCCCCTGAAAGAGTATCTCACCACCAACAATCTGTCCCATCGGCTGGGGCAAAAGACGCATGATGGACTGTGCCGTAACGCTCTTCCCGCAACCGGACTCACCGACTATGCCAAGCGTTTCTCCCGCATTCACTTCAAAACTGATGTTATCCACCGCGCGCACCCGACCTTCATCGGTTTCGAACTCGGTGATCAGATTTCTGACTGACAACATTGCTTGTGACATAGGGCTCTACTGCTGAAAGTACTGATCGTACACGTTGATTTGTGGCTCGAAAGTCTGCCCTGATCGGCGTGCGGCGAGCGTCTGTTCTTTCATATCCATGTCGATCCAGTGGACGAAGGCGTCTTCAGCGTAGCTGGAATACCGGACATTGAAATCGTCTGGCCAGCGCACCCAGCGCCATGAAGCATGCCAGTAGAAGGGTTCCACGAACCCAGGCACGAAGGATGCGTTGTCGTGATGAATCTGCGTCATCTGATGGGCCAGCGCAATCATTTCGTTCCGGGAAGAGGACGCATTGTAGTGACCAATCAATTGATCCATTTCGAAGTTGGCGAAACTTTCCAGATTATTGGTTTGCGTCTTGATCTGTCGTGCGGGGTTCACGCTGCCATCTTCCAGAAAGGCATCGTCGTAGGCGTTATCGGAGTGATAGCCATCCCAGTAACGCGGATACATCTCCAAACCATAGTTGAGTCCAATGAAGTAAATATCGTGCTGCTTCTCACTGACCTTTCGAGAACCTGCCGCCACATCCAGCATCTCCAATCGATACTCGAGTCCAGCCTTGGTAGCCTCCTCACGGAGAATGGTAAAAACGTCGCGATATCGCTCGTAGTGAGTGGACAAAGTAAAGGAGAGTCGCTCTCCGTTGGCGTTCATCAATATCCCGTCGGGTCCACTGCGATCAAAACCAGCACGCGCAAAATATTCACGCGCAAGCGTAATATCAAATGGTCTTGCGGTCACAGCAGGGTTCGAGAAATCACCATACCCAACCTGGGCTGAATCGAGTCGAGTAAAGTCACCTCTGAAATATCGCTGCAGCACCAAGTCCCAATTCGATGCGTACTGCATCCCGAGGCGTACATCCAGATTATCCAGATGGGGCCTGGCGGAGTTGATCCACAACCCCCAGGGTGAACGTGGGCCATCGTTGTAGAACTGTGATTTGTGAATATACCCGTTCGCTACATCAGGATCTGAATCCGGCAGATTTTCGTACCAATAGTCGGCCGTGCGAATCTTGAACTGATCCAGATCTCCGCGCCGGAAGGCTTCGAACTGATTGGCAGTGTCACGTATCACATTGAAATTGATGCGGTCCATGTTGTAGCGATTACGGAAGAATTTCAGATCCTTTGCCCACCAGTCTTGTACACGAGTCATCACGATGTTGATGCCCATGTTGACGTTCTCAGGTCGAATCTCGTAGGCACCGGCGTGAGGAACAAAGCGCCACTGATAACGTTCTGCAAAATCAGGCCCAAGCTCTTGGAAAAAGTGTTCCGGCACCGGTGCAAGACCAAGCGCCAATGCAGCCATGTCCGGTTTCGCCTCGGTCATGCTGATGGAGATGGTATGGTCATCGTATTTGGTGATATTGGTGTATTGGGTGGAATACCAGTTGGCAGACCAGGGATCGTTGATATCTTCTGACAGGAAAAAGTAAAACATGAAAAGGAAATCATCAGCAGTGATCGGCTCACCATCTGTGAATCGTGCCTTTGGATTGAGCCGGGCGTAGACAGTCTTGCCTGGAAAGTCCACAGCCCATTCAGAAGCAATTGCTGGATAAAACTCAAATTCGTTTGGATGTCGATGGGCCAATGTCAATGCCACGTAATCCAGAATCCAGCGCCGAAACTCACCATTGGCGTCCGGCCCATTCACGCGCAGTGTGGCAGGAAAGTCCGGCATGTATTCATACTGAGTACCGCCCTTCGTCGCCGCCGGAGAACCGATGTCGGGCAGATCCATGCCGTTCTCCCACACAAGATCATCGGGAATGTCCGCAGGCGTCTTGAATGAATACATCTCGGGATCTGCGGCATAGAATGCCTGGACATCCGCGCTGATGTCTGCCTGCATCCGGCCTCCAGAGGGTGTGCCGCCATCACCGCATGCGGTCAGCAAAACGGCGAGGCAGCATCCCTGCACAAATCGCATCGCGTAAATATTCATCCTGGCCCCTGCTGAATCAGCATTATGCATTACGGCTTACGGAACTGATCGTAAACTTTAATATGCGGTTCAAACGCCCGTCCTGCTGCCCGTGCTTGCAGTGTTTCCGTCTTCATGTCCGTATCTATCCAGTGCACAAAGAGTTCATAAGGATAGGTTGTGTACCGGTAGTTGAAACCTTCCGGCCAACGTACCCAGCGCCAATATGCTGTGCGATAAGAGGTTTCGACAAAACCCGGCGAGAATGACGCATATTCATAGTGACGCTGCTGGATCATGTGCGACAGCTCGATCATTCGCTCCTTGTCCTCTGAGCGATCGTACTCTTCAATCCACTGATCCAGTTCGAAATCGGCGACCACCTGCACATTGTTGGTCTGCGGCTTGAGTTTGCGATCGGGATTCACGCTGCCATCGTCCAGAAAGGCATCGTCGTAGGCATTGTCAGAGTGGAAGTACTGCCAGTAATCGGGATACATGGACAATACGGGAGAGAAACTCACGAAGTAGATATCGTGCTGCTTTTCCTGGAGCTTGCGGAATCCCGCCGCACCATCCAGTATTTCAATGCGCAGATCCAGACCGGCCTTGATCGCTTCCTGCTTGAGGATTGTAAACACATCGGAAAAGCGATCGTAGTTGCTGGTCAATGTGAACGCGAGTCTCTGACCCTGTTCGTTGACAAGAATGCCATCCGGCCCTCTGTTCACAAATCCAGCGTTTGCGAAGTGCTCCAGTGCTTTTGGAATATCAAAGGGTCTGGCCGTAAGAGTGGGATGAGTGAAATCAGGGTACCCCTGATTCTGACCGTTCAAGCGATCCATGTCGCCTCGGAAATAATTGCTGATAACGAGATCCCAGTTGGCGGCATATTGAATACCCTGCCTGATCTCCACATTATCCAGAAGTGGGCGCGAAGAGTTCATCCACAGCCCCCAATTACTGCGCGGACCATCGTTGTAAAATGTCGTCTTGTGAATGTAGCCGTTGGCCACATCACGATCAGTTTCCGGCAGGTTGTCGTACCACATTTCAGCTGTGGCGATCGTCATGATATCGACATTGCCCGCTCTGAAGGCCTCATATCGATTCGAGGCATCTCTGATGACTGTCAGATTGATGCGATCCGGATTGAAGAGATAACGCCAATACTTGTTGTCTTTCGCCCACCAGTCCCGCTTGCGCTCAAGGACAATCCGCACACCCATGTCGATGTTTCTATCGTCGATGAAGTATGGTCCCGCATGAGGCTCGTAACGCCACTGATAGCGTTCTGGAAAATCGGTTCCGAGCTCCTTGTAGAAATGCTGCGGTACCGGATTGAGGAACAACACGAACTCGGCCATATCCGGCTTGGCGTTCGTCACAGTCATGGAGAAAGTATGATCGTCGTACTTGGTGATATTCGTGTACTCGTTTCCATAGTGGTTATTGTAGAAAGGAGCTTGAATGTATTCGGAAAGATAAAAAAACAGCGCGAACATCTGGTCATCGGCTGTGATCGGCTCGTCATCTGTCCATCGGGCGTTAGGATTGATCTTGATGTAAACGGTTTTCGTATCCGGGGATATCGCCCAGCTCTGGGCGATACCCGGAATATAGCCACCACCGTCAGGATGCGGCAGCGCCCAGGTCATCTTGTAAAAACCGCTGATCCATGAGCGGGAGGAGAAGTTGGAATCCGGCCCAACAAATCTCAGCGTAGGTGGGAAGTCTTCGATCGGCTGAAAGAATGTCCCTCCTTTTTTTGCCTCAGGCGAGCCTATCTCAGGCAAATCCATCCCGTCTTCCCACACCAGATCAGCAGGAATATCCGCGGGAGTTGCGAACGTGAACAGCTCCGGATTGGCTGCATAAAAGTCGAGTACTTCCTGGGTGTTATCTCGTGCTTCCCCATCGTCCTGATCAGATCCACCACACGCCACAAGCAGTGTCACTGCCACCAACAGCAACAACTTCCAACCGTGTATTTTCATCATGACAGCAATCTCCCGGCAGTTCTCGTTCAGGAATTTTATTTGTAAACAGTAAATTTTTTCGGATCAAACGATTCGCGAATGGCCTCACCCACGAATGTCACCAGCGTCAGCAGAATCACGAGCGTACCAAATGCAGACATCACGATCCAAGGCGCAGTCCGCAACGTGCTGGTGCCCTGTTTGAGAAGTTCGCCAAGACTCGGCGTGGGAGGTGGCAAACCAAAGCCCAGAAAATCGAGTGCAGTAATGGCGGAGATGGCGGCGACTATAGTGAAGGGCATGAAGGTCACAAGCGTGGACAGTACATTTGGCAGAATATGCCGGAACACGATGCGGGTATTGGACGCACCCAGCACGCGTGCTGCGGACACGTAGTCCCGCGATTTTTCTTTATAGGTTTCCGTCCGCATGTAGTACGTCATCGATGTCCACGAGAACAGCACCATCACCGAGAGCAGGATGAGTATTCTTGTGAAGATGGTGAAGGCGTCCGGTATCACCGAGAACACGATGATGACCATGTATAGAAAAGGAATGTTGCTCCATATCTCGATCACGCGCTGACTGAGAATATCGAATGTGCCACCGATATAGCCCATGGCACATCCTACTGCAACGCCAATCAGGTAAACCGCCAGCATGAAACCGATGGCAAATACCAACGCAATGCGCGTGCCGTAGAATAGACGCGCCAGAATGTCCCTGCTTGTGGTATCGGTACCGAGATAGTGTTCTTTCTCCAGGTTCGGCGCCTCAGGCCGGAAGATTCCGCTGGAGGCATCGTTCTCGAATGCGCTATAGGGGATGATTGGCATCAGCACCCAGTTTTGCGACCCGGTGTCGCGCCAGAGCTGTTGCAACTGTCGATAGTTCGTCTCATATGGATAGTCGAGTCCGAAATCCGTGCCAGGATGAAATGCGGAATACGTCGGGAAATACAGGCTGCCTTCATAACTGACGATCAACGCGCGATTATTGATGAGCAATTCACCAAACAGACTCAGCAAGAGGAAGGTGGCAAGAATGATGAAGCTGTAATAACCACGCTTGATCTCGCGGAAGCGGCGCAGTTTCTTGATGGTCTGTGGATTGAATTTGATGCCCATCATTCTGCCCTAGTTGAATCGTATGCGCGGATCAACCAGCGCAACCAGAATGTCGGAGAGTATGTTGCCGATCAGCAGCAGCACACTGGCCAGGAACACCACCCCCATCACTACCGGGTAGTCACGATCCACGATCGAAGTCAGCCCGAGCAGACCAAACCCGTTGATGTCGAAAATGGTTTCAATCAGGAAGGAGCCTGATACCAGCAGCGTGATGTTTTGACCAAAGGTGGTAGCAATAGGGATCATCGAGTTGCGCAGCGCATGGTTGGTCACCGCCTTGCGGAACGAAACGCCCTTCGCAATCGCAGTACGAATGTAGTCAGATGCAAGATTGTCCATCAGATGGTTCTTGAGCAGCAGAGTGACAAGCGCGAAGCTGCCCATCAGATAACAGATTAATGGCAACACTGAATGGGACACCAGGTCCTTGAACTTGCCCCACATGCTCAAGTCGTTGAATTGCAGACTTGTGAAGCCTCCCATCGGAAACCATTCCAGACGCACGGAAAAATACAATAGCAGGAGCGAGCCGAGCGCATAACCCGGCACGGCATAACCAATGAAGATGAGAATTGAGCTGACGTTATCGACGGCGGTCCGATGCTTGATTGCCTTGAGAATGCCCAAGGGGATACAGATCATGTAGGTGAGTATGAGTGTCACCAATCCGTAATAGAGTGAGACCGGGAACCGGCTTGCCATTACGTCCCACACGGGCATGTTGTAGCGGTAGGAGGTGCCCAGATCGCCGGTGGCTACTTTTCCCACCCACTCGACATAACTTTGCAAAACCGGCTTGTCGAAACCGTAGTACTCACGAAGACGCTGCAACTGTGCCTCGGAAAGTGCCATGTTCTGTCCAGCCACCGCGCCGCGTGTATTGCCCGCGCCGAGCTGCGCTTCCATGATGGCGCGCTCGATAGGACCACCCGGAACCAACCGGGTAATGATGAAAACAATTATCGTGATACCAATCAGCGTTGGCGGAATCAGCAGCAGACGGCGGAGAAAATAATCACGCATCGGGTTCTTCTTGTGTCTTGTCCAGAACTGTTTATGTCAATCTATTGTCAACAAGCCCGATATGCTCGCTGCCTGGGCAGCCCGTCAAGCTCATGCCACAAAAGAGGGCTCAAATTGGTGCGAAAATTTATTATCTTTCAACGGCTTTGTCTATTCTCAAGGGCCGTGGCAGCCGTGAGCATACCCGGTTTTAACTGTAGAGCGAAGAATATTAGCTTTTCTTCCCGCAGCAATCTGCGGGAGAAGTTGTCACAGAAGTGTCACTGGATTGTCCTTGGTATGTCATGGACGAGGAGCAGAATGCACGCATGTCAGTCACGCGGCTGCACAATGCTCTCCTCGTTGCCGCGCCAGACCAGATGTGCGAAAGAGGTCAACTCTCTCTACTTTATACGGCAGGCCGCGAGGTCTGCCGTTTTTTTTCGTGATCAGTATAGATGACAGGCGACCAGACGCCCCTCGGACTGCACTGGCTGCAGCAGCAACGGCGTCTTCTGCCTGCACACATCCATCACCTTCGGACAGCGGCTGGCGAAACGACAGCCTTCCGGCACGTTCACCGGCGACGGTATCTCGCCCGTGATGGGTGTGGACAGTCTTGCGCGCTCGGTATCCGGATCAGGCTCGGGATTGGATGCAATGAGAATCTGCGTGTAGGGATGCAACGGGTTGAAATAAACATCGTTAACCGGGCCGATCTCGACCAGAGAACCCAGATACATCACCGCCATGCGATCGCTCACATAACGCACCATCGACAAGTCGTGGGCGATGAAGAGCATGGTCAAACCGAGTGACTGCTTCAACTCGTTGAGCAGGTTCACTACCTGCGCCTGTACTGAAACATCCAACGCCGAGATGGGTTCGTCGCAGACCACAAACTCAGGATCGAGAATCAGGGCGCGCGCAATGCCGATGCGCTGGCGCTGCCCACCGGAAAATTCGTGGGGATAACGGGACATGTGGTCCGCATTCAGCCCGACGCGCTCCAGCCAGTGTGCAGCCTTGTCGCGCGCCGCGCTCTGAGTCGCCAGACCATGCAGCAACAGACCCTCGGCGATGATTTCACCTACCGTCATGCGCGGATTCAATGAGGAATACGGGTCCTGGAAGATCATCTGCATCTTTCGGGAGAAGCGCTGGAAGTCTCTTGATGAGTAATGAGCCGGCAAGGTCTCGCCACGATAGCTTACAGTTCCCGATGTCTTGTCATGCAATCCAAGCATGGTCTTTCCCAGCGTGGACTTGCCGGAGCCGCTCTCACCTACCAGCCCGACAATTTCGCGCTCGCCAATCGCGAAGCTCACCTTGTCCACGGCATGGACGCGTTTTCCTTTACCCATCTCGAAATAACGGGTCAGTTCGTTGATGCGAACCAGATCAGTCATGTCCGCCTCCGTAGAAAATTCCGGCGGCTTTGTGTGGCACCTGGGAATGCTGCAGCCAGCAACAGGAGTAATGCTGCACCGTCACAGCGAATGCGGGAGGCTGGCGAGCCTCACAGACCGTCATCGCGTGCGGGCAGCGCGCCGCATAGGCACAACCAACGGGAGGTGAAAACATATCCGGAGGACTACCCTCGATGGGCATGAGTTTCTGCACCGCATCCCGATGATTGGTCGGCATGGCCTGCTTCAATCCCAGCGTGTACGGATGCGAGGGGCGGTAGAACACATCGTCCGTCGTTCCGAACTCCACGATCTTGCCTGCGTACATCACAGCTACTTCATCCGCCATGCGTGCCACGACGCCCAGATCATGGGTGATCAGGATGATGGCCATGCCGGTTTCAGCCTGCAGGCTCTTGAGCAAGTCGAGAATCTGCGCCTGTATCGTCACGTCCAAGGCTGTGGTGGGTTCGTCGGCAATGAGAATGGTAGGGTTACAGGAAATCGCCATGGCAATCATCGCGCGCTGCAGCATGCCACCGGAGAACTCGAAGGGATACTGTGTCGCACGGCGCGCAGCCTCGGGAATGCGCACCAGTCCGAGCAACTCAATGGCGCGGGCGTAAGCTTTTTTCTGGCCATAGCCACGATGCACCTGCAGCGGTTCAGCAATCTGATCGCCAATGGTCATGGTGGGATTGAGTGACGACATCGGGTCCTGAAAGATCATGCCAATCTCGGCACCTCGCACCTCCCTGCCTTCAATCATCTTGCGGCCGAGAATGTCGGTGCCGCGCAGTCTTGCAGAACCGCCCATGATGCGACCGGGCGGCATCGGGATCAGTCCCATCATCGCCTGCACGGTTACCGACTTGCCGCAGCCGGACTCCCCTACAATTGCCAGCGTCTTGCCTGCCTGCACAGCGAAATCGACGCCACGCACAGCCTTGACGATGCCCCCATAAGTATCAAACTCGACCTGCAGATCTTTCACTTCCAGCAATTTCGTCGTCATTCCCCTGCCCTCATTCGAAACTCCTCATGCGGGCATCGAGCGCGTCACGCAAACCATCACCCAGCAGGTTGAAGGCAAGCACAGTGATGCTGATGAACAGCGAGGGAAAAATCAGCTCATGAGGATGCGTCAGCATCGTGGCGAGACCTTCGTTGCTCATGCTGCCCCACGATGCAGTGGGCGGCGCCACACCCATGCCAATGAAGGAGAGAAACGCTTCGGTAAAGATGGCACTTGGCACCGCGAAAGTCAGCGTCACCAGAATCACGCCCATGGTGTTGGGGATCATGTGGCGCCACACGAGATAGCCACTCTTTGCTCCGAGTAATCTTGAAGCGCTGACATAGGCTTCCTGACGGATCTGCAGTATCTGCCCCCGTACCAGACGCGCTGTCGCCGGCCATGCGAGCACTACGAGAGCGACAAGCATGGGCAGGATGCCACTCTCCCCAGGCCCGATGCCGAACACCACCTGAAACAGAATCATGAACAGCAGGAAGGGCAATGCCACAACGAAGTCGGCAAAGCGCATCATCACCTGATCCACCTTGCCGCCGAGAAATCCTGCAGTTGCGCCGTAGGCAACTCCCAGCAACACGTACAGGAACGGCGCCACGATGCCTATGAAGAGGGACACTCGAGCACCAGACATAAGGCGCGCCAGCATGTCGCGACCGAGGTAATCTGTCCCCAATGGATGCAGGGCGAGGAATACCTCATCGCCAGTGGCAAGCGCGACAGTAGCAGGCACCAGACTGCGTTCACGCACCTCATCCACGGTAATCACACGATGCACCGGCACTTCCAGCACCTGATAGTCGCTGGTCAAACCGCCATTGGCATCAAGCACCACCAGAGAGTAGTAATAGGTATCGGGTCGCAGATTCAACCGGTCTTCGTAGAAACCCGCCGAGGCATTCGGAAACTCGGCGATTGGCAGACCGAATGCCATCTCGTCATCAATCGGAAAGATG
This sequence comes from Gammaproteobacteria bacterium, assembly GCA_030682575.1. Classification (GTDB taxonomy): domain Bacteria; phylum Pseudomonadota; class Gammaproteobacteria; order Pseudomonadales; family Pseudohongiellaceae; genus UBA5078. The sequence continues at coordinate 204,053 of JAUXNX010000026.1, read as the reverse complement.
TTGCGATAGAGGCGGTAACCACCAGCTCCCGGAACAGCATCCCAGATCAGGCGCACCGCCTGGGAGTTGGCCTCTGCCCCGGTACGCAGACCACTGCCCTCACCAAAACCCGAGAACGCCTGACCACCCCAGAATTCATATGGCGCGACAATTCTGGCACTGCGATCTGCACCAGGCGCCTGACTGATCTGATCGATGTCCTGTCGAGCTGGGTCAACCTGCCAAAGCAAGGGCCCGATCACCGCGAAGGCGAGCAGTCCAACGATAAGCCACAGAGACACCATTGCCCGTCGATTCTTCTTCAGCCGAATCCACGCATCCTGCCAGTAAGAGCGCGAAGGGCGACTGATGCCGTGAATATCCGGACGATGTGCGATGGGCGCGAAGTCCGCAACTGCAAGTGCTTCCGAATTCGCTCCGGAACTAATCAGGACAGGGTTCGTCATTGCAGCCGCACCCTCGGATCAATCCAGCCGTACAGCAGATCCACCACGATCACCATGAACACGAGAAATGCACCATAGAAAACCGTCGTGCCCATTATCACGGTGTAGTCAAGCTGCTGTACCGCCTGCACAAAGTAGCGGCCCAGTCCGGGGATCGCGAACACCAGCTCCACCACGAAACCGCCCGTGGTAATCGCAGCTATCGCAGGGCCAAGTACGGTAATGACAGGGAGGATAGCGTTGCGCAATTGGTGGCGGGTGAAGATTCTGGCCGGAGGCAGACCCTTGGCCTTGGCGGTACGAACGTAGTCGGAGTGAATGATCTCGAGCATCGACGAACGCATGAGTCGGGTGAGATAAGCCATCGTCCCCATGCCCAGGACCAGTGCGGGCAATAACATGTGACTCACGGTACCCCAGCCCGCCACAGGCAGAAACGAGACACCGAAAAACGCGTTCAGATTCACCAGTGTCAGTTGCCCCAATGCAGCGAATACAAAACTCGGAACAGATATACCAAGAATGACCAGGAACATGATGATGGTGTCGGGCAGCCGATTGCGATACAGCGCAGTGAGCGCTCCCCACAACACGCCACCGAGGGCAGCGAAGATCACCGCGAGGATACCGAGCGTTGCGGAGACAGGAAAATGTTCGCGAATGATGTCATTGACCTGGCGATTTTCCTGCGCGAATGACACGCCAAAGTCACCCTTGAGGAAATTACCGATATAAATGAAATACTGCTGGGTGAGCGATTTGTCGAGACCGTAGCGCGCTTCCAGATTGGCGCGAATGGACGCGCTCATGGCACGCTCCCCGGAAAGAGGATCACCGGGCACGTTATGCATGGCCAGGAAGGTCGCAGTGGCGATGAACCAGACCGTGATAACTCCCTGCAAGAGACGTTTGAGTGTGTACTGCCACATTGGAGTTATGGAGTTCCCGTGTTGTCGATATACGCGCCGGTGTAATCAAACTCCGCGCCAATCACGCGACGCAATACACCCTTGACCTGCGGATGCGTGGCGTAGACGCGGCCACGCTCGTAGTTGCCTATGTAGACTACGTCCTCGTGGAGGATACGCTGTATTTCACCGAAGGCGTCCATGCGGGTCTTCGTGTCGGTGGATGTCTGGGCGATGCGAACCTGCTCGTCCAATACTGTGCTCCTGTAGTTGCCACGATTGTTGAGATTCCAGGATGCGTAGAGATCAGCGAAGGTCAGCGGATCGTTATAGTCCGGCCCCCAACCTGCCAGCACGATATCGAAGTCCCCCGCATTCATTTTGGCAATGCGTTGTTGGAATGTCTGCGCATCTATGATGATGTTGAGCCCCAGATTCTTTCTGAACACTGCCTGATAGTACTGGCTTGAAATCGTTGCCACTGGGGACGTGTCGGCAAGCAGGACAAGAGGTGGAATCTCACTCAGCCCCAGCTCCCGTTTCGCCTGCTCCAGATACTCCTTGGCCAGAGCGACATTGTAAGGAGATTCAGGCGCTGGATACTCCTCCCTGAAGGTTTTCTCCATTCCCTGCAACCAAACGGGAAACAGACTCTTGGCAGGCAAATACCCAGGCAATTTGATAACGCTGTTCACCAACTCATTGCCGTCTTGCGCGAGGAACATGGCTTTGCGCAGATTCAGATTACGGGTCAGTCGATTATCCCGATGGTTGAAGTCCATGAAAAATACACTGCCATCCATGAAGCGATCCAGGTGCCACTTCTGCTGCATGGCCCCCTCCAGCATCTCGGCCGTGAGATCCACCTGAGCAATGCGGCCATCCTTGAAGAGATTGAGCAGAGTATTCGAGTCGGAGGTGATGTAGGCAACGTTGAGAGCATCGATGCGGATGCGGTTGGCATCCCAGTAGTAAGGATTCTTCTCCATGCGCATGCTGGCGCCATGCACCCAGCTGGAAATGTAGAACGGGCCGGTATACAGCATCTCATCTGCATCTGCACCATAGCGGCCATTGGTGGCATTGAAGAAGGCTTCCTGCACAGGGAGATAAGTAGGAAAAGCCACCAACTTGTCGAAATAGGCAACCGGCTGCTCAAGCTCCACCTCCAGTGTCCGATCGTTCAGGGCGCGAACGCCAACAGACTCCAACGGCATCTGGCCGGTATTGGCCGCCTCGGCATTCTTGATTGGATAGAAGATGAAGGCGTACTGAGAGGCAGTGATGGGAGCGAGCGCGGTCTTCCAGGCGAACTCGAAATCATGGGCGGTGACGGGATCACCATTGCTCCAGCGGGCATTCTCGCGTATCCAGAAGGTAGCGCGGGTGCCTTGGATCTCCCAGCGTTCGGCAAGACCGGCAACGATTTGACTGTTGTCGTCATAACGCAGCAGACCTTCCATGACATGCCCCAGCACTGTCCCGCTGATCACATCACTGGACAGCATACTGTTCATCTGTGGTGGCTCTTCGCGCAGATAGATACTGATCTCGTTGTTCTCAACATCCACCGCCCCGGCAACGCCCCCTGCTCCACTGCTGGTCAGGCCCGCAACAAAGTTGAGGAAATACATCAGCATCACCAGCACTGTCACGGCGATCAACGCATAGCGCGCCAACTCCCGTCCGGCAGAGCGTGTGAAATGGTCGTCGGTGGTGATCGGAGACTTCATTGTGAGTGTTCTTTGAGACCGATGTCGCCCGAAGAATACCCCAGCGGTACGGACGGAGTCGATAGAAGTAGATCGCTGCTCTGCTGTCGCACTCTCCCCGTACCTCGCTTTCGATGGCACAATGCCGAACTGCAGGAATTCGCAGGCATCTCTCTTCCTGCGATCAATGCAAATGTCAGAGAACATAGAACTCTCTGCGTCATCGGTGTCCGGCACAAAAGGAACTGCTACATGGAACAAGAACTCGAACAATTCACCGAGGTTTACAACCTGGTGATTACCTTTCTGGTGAATTACAGTTTTCAGATCATCGGCGCGATCATCATCTTCGTTATCGGGATTGTCGTCGCACGCCGAATCAGCAATCTTGTGTTACGCCTGTGCCTGAAGAAAAAACTCGACGTTACGCTGAGCAGTTTCATCGCCAATACGGTTCGCCTGATCATCATTGTCATGATCGGGATCATCGCGCTGAGCAATCTGGGGATCAGCATTACTCCATTTGTCGCCGCCATCGGTGCCGTTTCTCTCGGCGCAGGTCTCGCCATGCAGGGGCTCCTGTCCAACTATGGTGCCGGACTGAACATTATCCTGGCCAGACCCTTCGTGGTAGGTGACACCATTTCCGTGCAGGGCGTCAGCGGAGTTGTGAAAGAGGTGCATCTTGCCTACACCATCCTCACCGACGAGGACGAAGTCAACATCACCGTTCCCAACAAGCATATCGTGGGCGAGATCATTCATAACTCGCAGGCCGACAGCATCGTGGAGCTGACCGTTGGCATCGCCTACAAATCCGATCCCAGAGTGGCAATCACAGCCATACTCAAGGCGCTCGAAGGTGTTGCGGGCATCAGCAAACGACGCAAGCCACAGGTTGGTATCGAAGTGTTTGGGGATAGCAGCATCAATCTCGGCATCCGCTTCTGGGCCAGGACCGAAGTGCGTTATGAAACCCATTACATTGCCAATATGGCCATCCACGACGCTTTGCGGCTCGCCGGCATCGAGATTCCCTTCCCGCAGCGCGAGGTGCGGATGCTGCAGGGGTAATTCCAGTTCGTCGCGGGCTGGGTCCGTCCCCACAACCGCTCCCCCTTTTCAGGGGGACGATTCCACCATTCCATCAGGATTAGACTTGCCGTCAGCAGCACCCGGCAATTCAATCATTCACCTTCTGACGGAAATATCACCATGAGAAAAACAACGATAGGCCTGCTGGCGGGATTCTGCCTGCTCGGCTCAGTGACAGTACAAGCCGCAGACATGGGCGGCATAATCAAGGCTCAGGTTATCCTCGGCCAGATCACTCAGATCGCCAACAAGTATCAAGACGTGCAGGACCTGCTCAACGCAGGCACCATCGAACTGGAAATCCCGGAACCCATAGAAGGCAATACCGGGGAGTTCTTCTTCCCATATGACCAGAGTGGCTACCTGACCGCCTGGGCAGACAAAGCCCTGAACGCACAGGTGGGTGCTGAAGTGGGCGGACGCGCAGCGGATGGCGCCATAAATTCACTGGCCAGTCGAGTGCCGCTGGGCGGATTTCTCGCCGGCGCAGCGAAGAGCAAGGCGAAGGAAACGGGCGCTGTCATCGCTATCGGTGGCTGGGATTTCATCCGCGAGAATACTGACACCTCGTTCGACAGCCTTGCCGACCTGTCCGTCTATATGCATTCCCGGTTCAATGGCGAAGCGGACTACGAAAAGGCGCTGGCGGCTGCGATGGCACTTTATCCAGAACTGGAGCGTGGTCACGAACGTGCAGTGGATAATGCTTATCGCGAGGCTCGTCGCCGCGCCAGGGATCTGTAATCCGGAAAATAATCTGCAATGAGGGCTTGCACTGGGAGTTTTAGTCCCCACCTACCGGGGTTGCGTTTTTTCAACAAGGCAATTCAACAACCCCAAGTAACAGGAAGTAGTCATGAGTGTACTGGTAGGCAAGCAAGCCCCTGATTTCAATGTTCCCGCTGTACTGGCAACTGGCGAAATAGTAGATAGTTTCAGCCTCTCCTCGGCCATCAAAGGAAAGTACGGGCTGGTGTTCTTTTATCCGCTGGATTTCACCTTCGTCTGCCCATCAGAGCTGATCGCGCTGGACAAGCGCATCGCTGACTTCAAGGCTCGCAATGTGGAAGTGATCGGTGTGTCCATCGACTCCCACTTCACCCACAACGCCTGGCGCAACACCCCTGTAAACGCGGGTGGCATCGGGCAGCTGGGCTATACGCTCGCTGCCGACATGAATCACGCTATCTGCCGTGCCTACGACGTCGAGTCTGCAGGTGGCATGGCGTTCCGTGGCGCCTTCCTGATCGACACGGCGGGCATGGTGCGCTCACAGATCGTCAACGACCTGCCGCTGGGCCGCAACATCGACGAACTGATCCGCCTTGTCGATGCACTGCAATTTCATGAAGAACACGGCGAAGTCTGCCCTGCAGGCTGGACCAGGGGCGACAAGGGTATGAACGCGACACCTGCAGGCGTGGCGTCATACTTGAGCCAGCACGCAGACAAACTTTAGGAGATCAGGGCTCAAGTATCGACCTTTCAGGCCGATAGACTGTGCTGCGAAACACAGAATGCTGGTTGGTTAATCACTGGCCAGTATTGATATGGAAGTATCTGTGACAGGCCTCACAGAACTGGGCGAAAACCTTGTCGATGAGGGTTAAATTACCCCGTTTTTACCACAGTTAGTGATGGTTCACCCCGCCGCGAGGAGTAGAATGACTCAACTCGGATCATGGATGAACTGTCGTTTCGAGTCCTTGCACGGACCATGAGGACTTGCGTTTGACCAAGCAACACCAAATTCTCTGGAATTGAGGTAGGTATATGAAATTCGCGAAACCGCTGGCAGCGCTGTTCCTGCTCCTGAGCTTGTTCTCGGGAAGCCCCGCGTTTGCACAGTCTGATGACCCATCATGTGATCTGTTCTACGCAGGCCAGACAATTGTGGCAGGCCAGGTGTGTGTCACCGTAGACGCCGACAAAGTTATCATTGACTACCTGCTTGAAGGCGGGTGGACCTTATCCGAGGCACACGCCTGGATTGGTGACAGCATGAGCAGCATGCCCCAGAACAAAAAGGGCAATCCGCAGATAGGCCGTTTCCCACAAAGCGCTTCAGGCCTTGGCAGCCTCACTCACTATAGCTTCACCGTTCCCGTTAGCGCCCTTAATGTCAACGCCGATACTTTCTGTGAAGCAGAAATCTTCGTTGCCGCGCACGGCGTCGTAGCCCAAACGTCGTCTTCCAGTGGCAAGAAAGGCAGCGGCACAGAGTCAGCGTGGGCTGGCGCAACGCAGCTAAGCGTAGGTGGTAGTTGGGCCCGTGTTTTCTCGTTCAACAACGATTTCTGCGGCGGTGGACAAGATCCTGATCCGGAAGAGCCAGAAGAGCCGGAAGAGCCGGAAAATCCCCCAGTTGTGACCTACCCGGCGGGTTGCTACAACGTATTCGGTCAGGGACAGACTGCATTCAGCCCGGTTGGTGTCACTGACAACAGCACTGGCTGGATCTACACGCTGCACGCGGCATATCGCGGCTACGTTGCGCCCTTGGTCAATGGAAGCAATCAGGTAGTTGGTCGCGTCACGGGCTGGTTGCCAGGCAATGGTACCCTGGAGCTTTACTACTCACTTGACAGTGTGATGAATGGATTCCACAGCGTTAATGCGTATGCAGGAGCTGTTGGCAGCTTCGTGAACGTGTCCCCTCTCCAGTATGGCACCTCGATGCAGGGTGGTGGTGCACCAGTGGTGGTCCTGCCACTTTATAACCAAATCGATCCGATTCTGGATATTGTGGCACACGCAGTGGTTTGCCCTGCCGGAGTAGTCAACTGATCCGGCTTTGACAGCAGCAATACTGCTGGTTACAAGCGCCTCGTCGAGTAATCGCCGGGGCGCTTTGCATTTCCCCTGTCTGACCTGTTGCAGCCGTTCCCTTTGCGAATCCCGACGGATTTCAGCACAGACTGCGTATAGATCATCGAACGGTTACTTTAGATGCTGAATGCAGCAGAATAAGCAGAACGGGTGAGATCTCTACGAATGCCAGCGCTTTACTGATATTTTGGCAACGATACCCTGGCAACAGATCTCCGGAGCACCGATCTGAAAATGACAGACGACCAAGAGCTGATGACGGCAATACAGACTGGAGACGCACAGGCGTACGAGTCCGCCGTCAAGAAGCATATGAAGTCGATCAGTCACTACGCGTTCCGCATGCTGGGTAACACCAAGGACACGGAAGACATTACCCAAGAGACCTTCCTGCGACTGTGGACGCATGCAGACAGTTGGCGGAGCGAAAAAGCGAGTGTTTCCACGTGGTTACACCGCATAGCACATAATCTTTGCATCGACTATCTGCGTAAAGACAAATCAGCAGTTACCAGTGAGTACATGGATGAACTCGACATGGATGATAAACCCATGGACATGCCAGACAATGTCAACAAGCTTGCGGCACTCAAGCAGGCGCTGGAATTGTTGCCCGAACGTCAGCGCAGCGCTCTGGTATTGAACCATTATCACGGGTTCTCCAACCGTGAAATTGCCGAGATCATGGATATCTCAGTGGATGCTCTGGAGTCGATACTGGCAAGGGCAAGAAGGGGACTGAAGGCACAACTACTGGCAAAACCGAGCTCCTCCACAGAGAGAAGCCTTGAGATAAACAGGATTCAGGACTAACCATGAAAATTTCACCTGAACGATTTGCAACCATTATTGAAGCTTATGGCAGCCAGCCTGGGCGTTGGCCAACCGACGAACGCGCTGCAGCAAGTGACTACCTGGCACAAAGCGCCCAAGCCCAGGCTCTGGTGGCCGAGTATCAAGTGCTTGACGAGTGGTTGGATCACTACCGAATCGTCTCACTGCCGGCACTGGAACAGCATGTCATCAATCAGGCTCAGAACATATCGACAGGCAATGCTTTCGACCGCCTGATGGACTGGCTGTTGCCACATTCAGGTCGCGTCCTGGCCTGGGTTTGGCGACCAACAATGGTGGCCTGTCTGCCACTGATATGCGGGATATATCTTGCCGACTACTTTTCCTTCGGTATCGACGGCACCCAGAATTCCTGGGAAGAAGAGCTCTATCTTCTCTCTTTGAATGACTATGCGGAGACGCTGGAATGACGATCAACCGAAGACGACTCATGACCTGGCTGCTGGTGGTATCGCTCGGCTTCAACCTGCTGGTTGTGGGCGGCATCACTGCACGCGTGATGAGTCGCTCTGAAGGTCGCCCGATCCCCCCAAACCTTTCTTGGATTCTGGACAATCTGGAGGAAGAAACCCGTGCCACGCTGCGCCCCCGCCTGCGTGAATTCGGTGAGGTCGTGCGACCACTGAGAGGAGCCGTTTTCCGTGCTCAGCGCCAGGTCAATGATTTGATTCTGGAGGAGCCCATGAACAAGGAGGCAATTGCACTCGCCTTTGATGAACTGCGCAAGGCCAGTCTTGAGTATCAGGAAACCACTCACACCCAGACCATTGCGATCTTCGAGCTTCTGACCGAAGAGCAGCGCAAGCTGGCGCTGAGCTTCATGGATGAGCGGCGCGATCCGCTGGATTCACGACGCGACCGGGATAGTCTTGAGCGGGATACAAATAGCAGAGACCGGTAGCCTGCTCTCTCGCCCTCGTGTTGCGATCCGTCTATTGAACCCTGCGCAAAGTCTGCACCCCCTGATTGCTGCGCTGTACCATTTCATTGGGTGACACAAACTCCACAGTGCTGATCACTTCCTGACCCATCGCATCGAGTCTGATACGATCATCATCCAACCATGAGTAGGGAAAACTCACACCGAATGAATCCACCGAAACTTCCGTTGCGGAATAGTTCAGCACGATGCTCTGACCTTGAAAGTCGGCTTGCCAGCGTCCAAGAATCATCTCCTGCTTGGATGGCATGGACACTGCGCACGCCGCCAGAATAAACAGAGCGGCAGCAGCAACAATAGGTCGTAGACAGTTCATTCCGGGGACTCCCTCTGAGTGCATTTTGTATCAGTACATTGGTTGTGAATAGCGATTCCGTTTAACAGGCTGCTGATACTACTGCTAAGCTTGGCGGAGCACCAGCATTGCGCCGAGATGACAGACACAAGGGAAGACAAGACGAACATGACAGTGAAGGCAGGCATTTACAAACACTACAAGAATAACCTCTACAAGGTCATTGGCGTCGCGAGACACAGCGAAACTGAGGAAGAGCACGTCGTCTATCGGCCACTCTACAACGACAGCGGCCTGTGGATTCGTCCGCTGTCGATGTTTGACGAGACTATCGAAGTCGAGGGCATCAAGGTCAAGCGTTTTGCCTTTGTCGAAGAAGGCTGAAAGAATTATTCGAGTCCTTCCACTTTTCTCTGAGCATCCTTGGCCAACAGTTTTTCACGGCGGCGCCGCACGATGGTCTGGGCCATGGACTCGCCGATATGACTCTCACCACGCTCTTTCGCCAGTTGCACTTGCCGCTCGCGCTCGGCGTAACGCTGGCGCTGTTCCTCGTCATGTTCAGCGTAGCAGTAGGGACAACTCACCCCCTGCACATATTCTGATGCCTGCTTCTCTTCCGCAGTGATGGGCATGCGGCAGGCATGGCACTGGTCGTAGTTGCCCTTCTCCAACCGGTGATTAACCGTCACGCGATTGTCGAACACGAAGCACTCGCCCTCCCACAGTGACTCATCCTCAGGCACCTCTTCGAGATACTTCAGAATGCCTCCTTCCAGATGATAGACCTCAGTGAAGCCCTGCTGCTTCATGAATGCCGTGGACTTCTCACAGCGAATGCCGCCAGTGCAGAACATGGCGACTTTCTTGTGCTTCTGCGGATCCAGATTCTGCTTCGCGAATTCGGGAAACTCCCGGAAGGTTTCCGTCCGGGGGTTGAGCGCATTGCGGAACGTGCCGATCTGCACTTCATAGTCGTTGCGCGTATCGACCAACAAAATATTGGGGTCAGAGATCAATTTATTCCATTCGGCAGGTTTCACATAGGTGCCAACAATGTCGTTCGGATCAATGTCTTCGACACCCATCGTGACGATCTCTTTCTTCAGTTTTACCTTGGTGCGGTAGAACGGGTTCTCGTCGGCGAGCGATTCCTTGGCCTCCAGGGTCTGGAGGCGCGGATCGGAGCGCAGCCACGCAAGCACGCGATCAATGCCGTCGCGGGGTCCGGCAATCGTGCCATTCACACCTTCAGCAGCGAGCAGCACTGTGCCACGCACCTGATTGTCACTCATTAGCTCATGCAGGGGCCCGCGCAGGGATTCAAAATCAGGAAGACGGGCGAATTTGTACATTGCCGCCACGACAAAGGTAGACATGTTGTTTCTCCATTGCTGCCCGGAACGTAAATCCGGCGCAAAGTTGATGACGTGCTCCGGCAGGCGGAGCGGGCGCAATTCTAGCGCATATTCCAATTACCCTCTAGGCTTCATGCTCCCTGATCACCTGCATGAACACCGCGCCGTACTTCTCCAGCTTGCTCTGTCCCACTCCACTGATGGTCAGGAACTGCTGCTCGGTCAGCGGGCGGTAATGCACCATGTCCATCAGGCTGGCATCATGAAAGATTACATAGGGCGGCACATCGTGTTCATCCGCAAGTTGCTTGCGACAGGTGCGCAGCGCTTCCCACAGCGCGCGATCGGCATCGGCTACCACCTGCTTGCTGCTGCGCGCCTTCTTCACGGTCTTGACCACGACTTCCTGTACGTCAATGCGCAGGGCAATTGTCTCCTCGCTTTTAAGCAGCGGGCGTGCTTTTTCGCTCAGATGCAGCCCCCCATAGGTGGAGTGATCGACACTAAGATAGCCACGTGCCACCAGTTGCCGAAATACCGAGCGCCAGGCATTACCCTCCAACTCCTTGCCAATCCCATAAGTAGAAATGTGATGGTGGTTATTCTGGAATATCTTGTCGGAATCGGCACCCAACAGTACGTCGATCAAATAGTTCACACCGAAACGCTGCCCGGTGCGATAGACACACGAGAGTGCCTTCTGAGCCGCTTTGGTGCCGTCCCACGTTGGCACAGGATTCAGACAGGCATCGCAATTGCCGCAGAAATCGGGCGCAGTCTCGCCAAAGTAATGCAACAGCGCTTGTCGTCTGCAGGTAGTGATCTCGCACAATCCCAGCATGGCATCCAGTTTCGCGCGCTCGATGCGTTTGAACTTGTCGTTGCCCTGGGAGGCATCCATCATCTGACGCAGCATGATGACGTCCTGCAGACCATAGACCATCCACGCAGTGGCGGGCTCGCCGTCACGCCCGGCACGTCCGGTTTCCTGATAGTAGGCTTCCAGACTTTTGGGCAGATCGAGGTGCACTATGAAACGCACATCGGGTTTGTCGATGCCCATCCCGAACGCAATGGTTGCCACGACGATCACACCGTCCTCACGCAGGAAGCGTTGCTGATTACGCTGGCGCTGCTCAGCACTCAGACCCGCGTGATACGGCACGGCAGCAAAGCCCTGCTCCTCCAACCATGCAGCGGTGTCATCCACTTTCTTGCGCGAAAGACAATAAACGATGCCCGCGTCCTTCTCATGCTCGCGGCGCAGAAAGCGCAGCAATTGCTGGCGTGGATTCTGTTTCTGCGTGATGCGGTACTGAATGTTGGGCCTGTCGAAACCGCTGACAAAGTGGCGGGCTTCGACAAGAGCAAGCCTCTCCGCTATTTCCGTACGCGTGTTGGCATCAGCGGTCGCCGTTAAGGCGATACGTGGCACCTCGGGAAAAAACTGCTCAAGCAGGGAGAGCTGCAGATAGTCGGCGCGGAAGTCGTGTCCCCACTGTGACACACAATGAGCCTCGTCTATCGCGAAGAGCGCAATCTTCAAGGTTCGCAGCAATTGCAGTGTCGAATCCTGATTCAGTCGCTCGGGCGCAACATACAAAAGATCGAGATTACCATCGCGAAGATCATGCACAACTGCGCGCTGAGCGTCTGGCGTCAAAGACGAGTTGAGAAAACTGGCACGCACACCAAGCTGTTGCAGCGCATCCACTTGATCCTGCATCAATGCGATCAGAGGAGAGATGACGATGCCGACACCGTCACGCAAGAGAGATGGAATCTGATAGCACAGCGACTTGCCGCCGCCGGTGGGCATGAGTACGAGGCAGTGTCGCCCGGCCATGACTTCCTGAATGATCTCGCTCTGCGGACCACGGAAATGCTCATAGCCGAAGATGTCCTTGAGGATCTGTTCGGGGGTCGATTTCATCGGCGGCGATTATGACAGGTTTCGGTGTTGAAGATGGGAACAAGTGTAGACCATACGGGAATGGCCTGACGGTTCGCTCTTCGAGCGTGACCGAGGAGGCTTCGCGATGGCTCTCGAAATGCAAACGGCCCGCCCGATCGCATGGACCGGACGGGCCGCTGTGCAGCTCTGAATGTCGTTCAGCGTGCCGCGTTCAGACGCTCGCCATACTGCGCCAAAGCTGCCTTCAGTTTCTCTGCATTCTGCGGCCCCATGCGCAGGAGTTGTTTCTCCACCGGGCTCATGCTTTCAATGTCCGAGTTCGCGTACACATACATTTCCTTGGGTCTGATCAGTTGGAATGGCCCTTCGGCCGTTCTGGCACTGGTCACTTCATTGATCGCCCGCACCACGGTGTCGTCGAAGTTGCGATTGGGATAGCCAATCTCGGCATAAGCTTCCTGAAACAATGGGCGCAGGATGCGATAGATCGCAATCGCCTGATCGGGATTTACCGCCACCAGAGCATCAACCACAGGGTTGTAACGCTGATAGGACACAGTCTGCATCTCGAACAGATTCTGATCCAGTTCACGTATCGCCATGGCCTGCGGGAGACGATCCACCGGGTATTCCAGTTGCGGCAGATTGCCTCCGGCCACGTTGTCTACAAAGACCACGAACTTGCGGATCAATTCTTCGGACGCAACAATGTTCATCAGTGTTGCCCCTGTTTCGAGGGCGCCAAGACGTGCCAACACGAAGGCATCACTCATGTTGAGTGTGGGCAGCTCGACCACCTCTTCAACGACTGCCGGGGTTGGCACTTCGACAACCTGCGGTCGTTCGACAGGCAGTGGTTCGGTTACTGTTGGCAGCACGGGTGCAGGTTCAACCACTCTCTGCACTGGCTCGGCAGGACGGGGAACGGGCTGCTCAAGCTCGACAGTTCGTGTCCCATCGGGTGTCTCGAACGTGGCAGCCAGATAGACCAGAAACAGCAGTCCGATCACAGCTATTGCAGCGATGATGGCCATACTCTTGTTTGCCATAAGAACCCCTGAATATTCAGCAAAATAAGGAAGTCGCGAAGTGTACAACGAACGGGCGCCATTTTTGCACAGCCCCTGTAGAGCGGCAAGTCAACGCCTTTGATATCAGCATGTTGCCTGCTATCGCCACGATTGCAACAGAATCATGTGACAGATTGTTGCCGCAGTCCGCACTACGCCCAATTCAATCCAGCACGAGGGCCACACTGTCACCCACACCGAGAAGGATCGCCACGCCCAGAACAGAAAAAATCAAAGCTGCAACCATGTGTACTGTGCGCACCGGCACCTTGTCTGCTATGCGATCACCCAGAATGACGGCGGGTACATTGGCGATCATCATTCCCAATGTGGTGCCAAGCACCACCGCGAACAAGGACTGACCAATGGACTCATAATGGGCTGCCAGTGCCACTGTCGCTACCTGAGTCTTGTCGCCCATCTCGGCCAGAAAGAATGCCACCAAAGTAGCGCCGAAAACCCCCAGACGTGCCAGCTTCGCATCATCTTCATCAAACTTGTCAGGGATCAGCGTCCAGATCGCCATGCCGATGAAAGACAGGCCAAGAATCCAGCGCATGGCATCTGGGGCAATCAGTGCAGTAAGCCAGGCCCCGATGACACCCGCAAGGCCGTGATTGGCGAGTGTGGCCACCAGAATACCGAGAATGATGGGGACTGGTTTGCGAAATTTGGCTGCGAGAATGAAGGCAAGCAACTGCGTCTTGTCACCGATTTCGGCGAGCGCCACCGCTCCGGTGGAAATGAGGAATGCTTCCAATCAGTACTCCGGCCAGTGTTATGGCTGTAAGGGGCGGCAATTATAGGCAGAGCACTCAAACTGCGTCCATCATCGGCCGCCGGGCAAATGCAAATACAAGGGGCTTGTCTGCAATCACCAGAACAAGGTCGTGCGCCGATACTCCTGATTCAATCTGCCATATCCCGCCGCCACTTCATCCAGGGTTTGCTGAGCGGCCATGCCTTCAGCCAGTTGCAATTCCGGATTGACGTCAAGAATCGCCTGCATACCGTCAATGGAGGAGCGCATCGCATGAACGGCTGTCCGGATACGATCCTCGTAAAGTTGCTTCTGCATTTCGACTTCACGATAGCGGGGGTTCTCCACTCGATCTGTACGGCAGACCCGGGAAAGCACGCCATTGGGACCCTGCACGTTCTCGCAAACCTGCACCGAAACAAAGCGCGGCACATAACGATCCACAGCTGACGGCAGTGATCTGATCAGATAGTCAGCCAGCACATGTTCGGTCCGGGCTTTGCCCTGCAGGAGAGAGAACTGCAACGCTGCAGACAGGGCGGCCTCCGAATCTGCAGCCGGAGCCATCGCAATCTGCTCGACAGCGGCCCCATAGGCCTGCTGTAAATACTCGAGATCCTCATAATTCGCGCGCGTGGAGCGGCCCAGCAAATTGCCGCGCACTACCTGCATCTTCCAGTTGCCATATTCGATCAAAGCTTCAGCGTGGGCGACCGAACCCGGTGCGTGCAGACGAGACTGCAGATAATAGGTCAGATGCTCTCTGTCGTCGGCTTTCTGCCAGTCTCCGGCGGCCTTGTGGGCCTCGGTCAAATCGTCTAGTACCGGCAACTGTTGCTCACTGAGCAAGCCATCGCTTATGCGGGTGATGTTGAGTGCGCGCTCATAGACTATCGCAGCTGACTGGTGCTGACCGATCCCGGCGAGATAGCGCCCCTGATCCATGAGCGCCTCGATCAGGCTGGCATCATAGGGCCCTGATTCGCCTTCGAGAGCTGTTATGTTTTCCTCGAAACGGGTCAGTTGTTGACTGATCTCCAGTGCGGTCTTCTGATCCACTTCTGGTGCGCTTCCGGCAGCATCAGCGCCATGGACCGCCCCATCATAGATTGTGTCGTCAAACAGCGGGGCACCGTCAAGAATAACCCTGGCACCGACCGTAGGCGCACCAACGCGAGAGGAATCGCCATCGGCAGCCAGCACTCCCTGTACTGTCAGCAGTATGAATAGAGACACCACGCCTTTGATCCAGCGCGGAGGGATGATCAGTCCTGGGAACAGCAGTTTTCTCATATCAATCACTAAATCTCTTGCAGGGGATTCCTTGCGCGGAATCTCCTGGGCAGACCACCAACATTGACTCATATCGCAGGTACGGGCGACACTAACAGGCCTCCCCTGAACAAGAAGTGAACCAGAACAGCGGAAAACCCTGAATAATCAGAACATCAACCCGGGGACTTAGCAAGGAGACCCACCATGAAAAAGACCATTATGACAGCCTCGGCCCTCGCGCTGGCCTGCTTCACAACGATCATCAGTTCCCAGGACAACAGCATGAGCTTCTTCATTACCAGCGTTGGTTCTGGCGATGGGGCGAATCTCGGTGGACTGGCAGGAGCAGATGCACACTGCGCAGCGCTGGCAACCGCTGTTGGCGCTGGTGGCAAGACATGGCGTGCCTACCTCAGCACCCAGGGTGCAGGCGGTGTGAACGCCCGTGACCGCATCGGTACTGGCCCGTGGTACAACGCCAGAGGAGTGATGATCGCGCAGAACGTGGCACAACTGCACAGTGAAGATGCCATGACTGGCAAAGAGAACTCGCTGACCGAAGCGGGGAACATGGTGAATGGCCGTGGCGACACACCAAACCAGCACGACATCCTGACCGGCTCACAGGTTGATGGTACTGCGTTCTCCGGCGACAACCTGACCTGCAACAACTGGACAAGCAACAGCGAGGGCTCTGCACAGGCTGGTCACCATGACCGTCAAGGCGGCGGCGCCAACCCAACATCATGGAACAGCGCTCACGGCACGCGCAGCTGTAGTCAGGAAGACCTTATCGCTACCGGCGGCAACGGCTATTTCTACTGCTTCGCGATCGACTGATGACCTGCGGGTTGTCGGCACCACCAGTGCGTGCCGACAACCCATCTTCAGACCCGTCCCTCACGCTGTCTCCTCCCACTGGAATCCTGTAGTATCTGCGGCAACTGCTATTCGCCACTTAACCTCAAAACCGACTCAATCATGGACTTCAAGGATTACTACAAGATTCTGGGCGTCGAGACGGACGCCGATCTCAAGACCATCAAGACCGCCTACCGCAAGCTGGCCCGCAAATACCATCCGGATGTCAGCACCGAACACAATGCTGAAAAGCAATTCAAGGAAGTTGCCGAGGCTTACGAAGTACTCTCTGACGACAAGAAGCGTTCCGAATACGACCAGTTACGAAAGTATGGTCGCGCCGGGCAATCCTTTGAACCTCCTCCCGGCTGGCAGAGTGCCGCAGGTGCCGACAATCAAAATCAGCAATACAGCAACGCGGATTTCTCCGATTTCTTTGAGAATATCTTTGGCAGCGGACGCTTCCGCCAGTCTACCGGACGCGGTGCATCAGGCTTCGACGGCAGCGAGGACTTCACATCCAGCCGTGGCCGCGATGTAGAAGTTGAACTGCCGCTGTTTCTTGAGGATACGCTAAGCGAGGAAGCACGCAGCATTGAATACAACCTGCCGCATTACGGTGAGACCGGCCGCCTTCCGGATATTCGCAAGACATTGAAAGTGAAGATTCCAGCCGGAGTGACCGATGGTGAGCGCATCCGCCTCAAGGGTCAGGGTGGCCCGGGATTCGGGAATGGCCCCGCAGGTGATCTCTATCTGCGCATCCGCCTGGTACCGCATCCGTTGTTTGACGTCGTTGGCTCCGATCTGACCATCACGGTTCCCCTGGCTCCATGGGAGGCGGCGCTTGGCACCAAAATCAACGTGCCAACTCTTGCAGGAAAAATCAGCCTGACCGTGGTACCGAACAGTCAGAGCGGTCAGCGACTGCGCATCAAGGGCCGCGGACTGAAGACTCGAACGGGTCAGGGAGACCTTTATGCGGTGCTGAAGGTTGTCATGCCACAGCAGTCGGACAATGACATGAACAAGCTATGGCAGGAACTATCCGAAAAGGCCCGCTTCAATCCTCGAAAAGACTGGGAGGCATGAGATGAACATCGAGTACACGACAAGCCTGACCCTCATTGATGCCTGTCACGCAACCGGACTGGAATCCCGGCACCTGTTCGAAATTGTCGAATACGGCATCATCACCCCCCAGGGCGACTCACCGGATGACTGGCGCTTCGATCTGCACATGATCAGCACAGCGAAACGTGCATTGCGACTACAGCGCGATCTGCATCTGGAATGGTCTGCCATTGCACTGGTGCTGGAGTTGCTGGATGAACGCGAGCAACTGCGCCGCGAAAACGCGATGCTGCAACAGCGTCTGGAACGCTTTCTCTGCGACTGAAGAAGAACGGATCAGATCACCCATGGCCATCGAAATCGAACGCAAGTTTCTTGTGCGCACGGACAGGCTGCCGCCACTTCCGGTCGGCACTCGCATCTGCCAGGCCTACATTCCCACGCTGAATCGCACCACGGTGAGGATCAGACTGAGCGGCTCACAGGCTTTCATTGCGCTGAAAGGGCCAAGCATTGGTGTGAGCCGTTCAGAGTTTGAATATCCGATTCCATTGGTGGACGCGCAACAGATGATCGATCAGTTCTGCAGCGGCGGCACTATCGACAAGGTGCGCCATGAAATACTGCACGAAGGCATGCTCTGGGAGTTGGATATCTTTTCCGGAGAAAACAGCGGGCTGATCGTTGCCGAAATCGAACTGACCGATGAGGCGCAGGCGTTCGCTTTGCCCGACTGGGTCGATTGCGAAGTCAGTGCCGATCCACGTTATTCCAACTACGAACTCATGCAAAACCCTTACTCGCGCTGGGTCATCGAGACTGCTGCAATAGAGTAGATCCCCCCGTTTCTGTCACAAAAGGGACACCTTCCCTTAATCACCCTGTCATATCGCTACTCTATCTTGCTGCTCAAAACCGAGCCCGACAGGAGATGGAAATGAGCGAGGTGACTGGCATGAACGATGGGAAGAAACTGCGCACCCTCAAGAACCCGAAAAAGTACCGCACGATATTTCTCTCCGACATTCATCTCGGCTTCAAAGGCTGTCAGGCCGACTTCCTCCTCGATTTTCTCAGCAGAACCGAATCCGATTTTCTCTACCTTGTCGGTGACATTTTCGATGGCTGGGAGATGAAGAAGAAATCCTACTGGCCCGCATCGCACCAGAAGGTCGTCAATGCGATTCTGAAAAAGGCTGCCACCGGCACTCGTGTGATCTACACGCCTGGCAACCACGATGAGAGCGCGCGCCACTACTGCGGGCATACGTTCGACAATATTGAAATCCGCGACACCGCGATGCACGAGGCTGCGGACGGCAGAAAACTTCTGGTGCTGCACGGAGATCAGTTCGACACGGTAGTACAGTGCAACCGATTTCTCTCCAAGGCCGGATCAACGATGTATGGACGCCTGCTTACCTTGAATCGTGTGATCAACGCTGTACGCGGCCTGCTCGGACTGCCCTACTGGTCCCTCGCCGCTCACTTGAAACACAAGGTCAAGAATGTGGTGAGTTACATCGGACGTTTCGAAGAGGCCGTAGTGAATTCCGCTCGCAGTCAAGGCGTGCAGGGTGTCGTTTGCGGCCACATCCACCATGCCGAAATCACAATGTTCGGCGACACACTCTACTGCAACACAGGCGACTGGGTGGAGAGCTGCACGGCGATGGTGGAGAACCGCAACGGCAAGTTGGAGATACTGAAGTGGACGGAGCTGGCCGAACTCATCAAGTCCGGCCAGCGACCGAAGCGAGCCCCTGCGCTCAACGCAGCGTGAACACTGTCCGTGCATTGACTTTGCTGCATGGGAGCGAGTCTCGCTCCCACAAGGGCTGTCTCAGGGGCGCACGCGCGTGAACTTGCGCATTGCACTCTCCGCGACCTCTGCTGCATAGAGATTGCCATCGTCGTCCGCCGTGGCGCCCTCGGCATGACTGGTAGTACCGCTTGGATTGGTAACAGGGTCTACCGTGAACATCGTCACCACACCATCGCGCACACTGCCTGCTCGAATACCGCGCTCCCAGCCAGGATTACGATCCGGGCCTGTGCCGGATTCCGAATCGGCCGCATAGAGAATGTCGTTCGCGTCAATGTACACATCACTCGGCCTGCCGAACTGCGTCCATGTCATCAGGTGATTGCCCAGTTCATCGAAGATCTGCGTGCGACTGTTGCCACGGTCCGCCACGAACAATCTGCCGAGGGAATCCATCGCCAGCGCGTGCGGCACGCGGAACTCACCGTCCTCTGCACCCACTGTGCCCCACTCCATGATGTACTCGCCTTCGCTGTTGTACTTGATGATGCGATTATCTGTGTTGGCGCTGTGACCATCGGCCACGTAGATGTCGCCATTGGGTGCCACAAGTACGTCATTGGGAGCATTGAAGAAGTAGCGCCCGGTACCTGCGACACCCGCAATGCCCAGACTCATCAACCGCTCGCCCTCGGGGCTGAACTTGTGCACCTGATTGCCCTTGCGTCCTTCGCGCGCTACAGCTGCGTCAGTCACCCAGACGTTGCCTTCGTGATCGACAAACATACCGTGAGGCCACACGAACATCCCCGCACCGAAGCTGCGAATGATGTTGCCATCTGTGTCCATCAGCATGATGGGATCGACATCGAGCCGGTCTTCGCAGCTACCGGGGCCACGGTTGCCGCCACAGCGATCTGCGACCCAAACCATGTCATTACCAGCGTAGTGGATGGCACTGCCAGCGCCCCAACTGCGGCCTTCGGGTAGATTACCCCACGCTTCTTCGCCACGTAGCCACGGGTTGGGAATGCCGGAGGCATTGTTTGCCGTGCTGGAAGTTTCGGAGGTACAGGCGGTAAACAGCACCATCAGGATGAGCAGCATATACGTTCTGTTGTTCTTGTTATAAGTCATGAATCTCTCCATTGGGGATATTTCAAGCAGGCCCGGTCTGTTGACATGGATAGTCTTTCGGCATGGATGGTCTGGCCGAACGATCGTGATGGTAAGTGAAAAGTCCACAGATGAGCAGCTCCAATTCTCCTCCAAGACTTTCCACTCACCCCATCCGCGACATTCGTCTTAACAACATCTGTCACACTCACCCACTTTACACCCGCACGGCAATCTGTTCTTCTGATACCCACGAATACATTCAAAAAGTGAGATAACAACAATGATAAGAAGCCTTCTGAAAACCGCTGCTTTCCTGGCCCTGACCTCCCAGGTCATCGCCCAGAACGAAGTCATCCTCGGCCCGGTCGGCCCCAGCCCTTACGACATCATTCCCGGTTGGCACAAACCCTTTCAGCAACCCGGCTTCGCCTTCGGCGGTAACTCCGGCGTGTTTGCAGAATCTCCGAATCGCATTCTGATCGCCATGCGCGGTGAGGCTCGTCTGCCCGAACCAATTCCCCCCGAGTATGCGGGTTATGCTGGCTCCATCGGCATCAACGTGCTGCGCGAGACCCAGCTACGCACCTGGCAGAACTGTATTTACGCACTGGATGGTGACGGCAACATCATCGAGAACTGGACGCAGTGGGATGTCCTGTGCGCCAACTCCGACGGCCCAGGTCCCCACCGTCTGCGCATCAGCCCCTATGATCCGGAGAAGCGCGTGTGGGTCATCAACGAAACCTTCCATGTCATTTACGTCTTCAGCAATGACGGCAGTGAACTGCTGATGACGCTGGGCGAAAAAGGTGTTTCGGCATGGGATGAGACCCATTTCGGTCAGCCCCAGGACGTCGCTTTCCTGCCTGACGGCCGTGTGCTGGTCGCGGATGGCCTCGTCAATCACCGCGTGGTAATTCTCAATGCGGAAGGCAAGTACATCGGTGAATTCGGCGGTCATGGCAATGCGCCAGGACAGTTCAACGGTGTGCATTCCGTCGCGGCGGGCCCGAACAACATGATCTATGCGCTGGATCGTTCCGGCGGCCGTATCAACAAGTATCGCCTTACCGATGATCCTGCCGTGATCGAGCATGTGGACACCTGGAGCGGTTTCAGCCTGCCGCTGGACATGATTGTCAACGAGGACTCGCTGTGGATCACCGACTTGAATCCGCTGCGCTTCGTGAAACTGGACTTCAACGGCAACCGCCTCTACTCGTGGATCGTCGAGCGCGATGGTCCCACCGGCTTCCTCGAAGTACACGCGTTCTCAGTGGATTCCGAACTGAATCTCTATGGTGGCGACAACCAGTACGGCCGCTCGCAGAAGATGGTGCCGAAGCCGGGCGTTGATCCAGCACTGCTGATCAAGACCCCGTGGTTTCAACGCTGAGAACAATAGACAGCCGGATCGTTTATTCGGCGCCCGGGTCCAGCCGCCATACAACGCTGCGGAAATCGAAGCCCTGCTCCAGAGTCGGTTTCACAACTCGGAAATACGGTGAGAGATCGAAGTCCCTCGGCACAAAGTGTGTGAAATGGCGCTGACGATATTCGATCTCCGCTGCATCTGTTCCCGGATGCGGCCGCGGCAGAATCGGATAATTGATTGATTGGAACGCCTGGGCAATCAGCGTCGAGCAGATTGCCTTGGTCGGTTCTCCGCTGCCGAGACTTATCAACTGCCGTCTGAAGCGTGGCGGCACCATCGGGTTCTGAACCAGGTAACGCATCAGATCGATGATGTTCTTCAGATCGTAACGATATCCCAACCGCGCCTCTACGAAACTCAGCAGCCTTTTTTTCTCCTCTCTCGTCAATCCCACCGGGCGACAGATCCGCAGATTGTAATGCTCATATTTGCTGAATGGCACCAGCGTCACGCCGTCAAGAAGGTCAGCTTCCACCAGAGAAGGAATGTCCGGTGAAGGGTCGACAGATCCCATATACATACATGCGTGTGACCATGTCGATTGTGTGAGGTATTTGATTGCGGTGCTGATGCGACTATTACCATCGACCAGTAGGATATCGCCGGGCTCGATCACCCGCATGAATTTTTCCAGTGACGCTGTATCGTGCCGCTCGTAGTCTGGCAGAGGCTTGCTCAGGTAGGCGGCCAGATGACGTCCAAGGGTACGGGTGATCTTCAGCATTGTTGACTGTCTCGTTCAGTGACCATTCGTTGCAACATTCCGGCATCCTCAGGCAGGCGCTATAACTTACCTCAAGTGCTGAAAAAATTCAGTTATACTGCAGACCAAACAGAAAAGAGGGGGACTCTTCATGACCGTGGACTGCACAAGATTCTATATCAACGGCATCTGGCTGACGCCGGCACATCGCCCCATTCATCACGTCATCAATCCTGCCACCGAGAAGGAATATGCCACTATCAGCATGGGCACTGCCGCCGATGTCGATGTGGCAGTCAAGGCAGCCCGTGCGGCATTCCCTGCCTGGTCGCAGAGCAGTGTGGCCGAGCGGCTCGCGGTGCTGGACAAGATCATCGCCGGGATAAAGGAGCGCACGGAAGAACTGGCGAAAGCCATCTCCAGCGAGATGGGCGCCCCCATCGCATTTGCCCGCGCGGCACAGGTCGGCACCGGCATCGGTCACTTCATGACGGCACGTACCATCCTCAGCAACTATGAATTCGAAGAGTCACGAGGCAATACCCGCATCGTCAAAGAACCGATCGGTGTGTGCGGCTTCATCACCCCGTGGAACTGGCCGCTCAATCAGGTCAGTTGCAAGGTTGCTCCGGCCATCGCTGCCGGTTGCACCATGGTGCTCAAGCCCAGCGAGATGTCGCCGGTCAGTGCCTTCATCCTTGCCGAGATCATTGCCGATTCGGGACTGCCTGCCGGGGTCTTCAACATGATCAATGGGGATGGCCCCAATGTTGGTGCCGCCATCTCTGCGCATCCCGATATCGATCTGGTGTCCTTCACCGGTTCTACCCGCGCTGGCCGGGAAGTGGCCCGTGCCGCCGCAGACAGCATCAAGAAAGTCACTCAGGAACTGGGCGGTAAATCCGCCAACATAATTCTTGATGACGCCGACTTCGCCCGCGCCGTGAGCACGGGAGTGGCCGCCTGCTTCGGCAACTGTGGCCAGTCCTGCAACGCTCCCACGCGCATGCTGGTGCCGAAGCAGCGCCTGGCCGAGGCTATCGAGCTTGCCAAAGCCGCCGCCGCCAAAGCCATTCCCGGTAACCCTGCGGAGGAGACCACCCGCATCGGCCCGGTCGTGAGTCGCGCCCAGTACGAGCGCATCCAGCAGTTGATCCGCAAGGGCATCGAGGAAGGGGCCGAGGCCATAGTCGGCGGATCGGGTAAACCGGAAGGCCTGGAGACCGGCTACTTCGTACGCCCCACCATCTTCGTCAACGCCAACAATCAAATGACTATAGCGCGCGAGGAAATCTTCGGCCCGGTGCTGACCATCCTTGGCTACGAGGATGAGGAGGACGCGATCAATCAGGCCAATGACACCGATTATGGTCTTTCAGGCTACGTGTCCGGCGAACCGGAGCACGCCCGCAAGGTGGCCCGCCGCCTGCGCACGGGCATGGTCCATATCAATGGAGCGAGCACTGATTTTGCTGCGCCGTTTGGTGGCTACAAGCAGTCGGGTAATGGGCGTGAGTGGGGAGTCGAAGGCTTTGAGGAGTTTCTCGAAACCAAGGCCATCATGGGGTACGGCACCTGACGCCTGTGGGAACGGGCCCTGCCCGCGATGCTTTTCTTCCCTCATGATAGTGCGTGAACGCTCTGCATTCCGCCCCGGCACCCAGGCTTAACTCTCTGCCGGACACGCCGTGAATACATCCCTGTAGGCTCGTCGTCCGCCGTCCCTGGCGGCCGACGGTCCGGCAGAGAGTTAAGCCTGGGCGCCGGGGCTACCTATTATGTCAATTCAACTCTGGGCAGGTTCTCGGCCTGACCCGCAGCATCGATCGGCATCCAAAGTGCTCCCTTCAGGGAAGAAAAGCATCGCGGGCAGGGCCCGCTCCCACAGGGAGCTGTGCCATAATGGCCGCGCTCAATTCAGACACCACATTTCGGGAATTCGCACGTTATGGCTCAGTTCGTTTACACCATGCATCGCGTGGGCAAAGTTGTTCCACCCAAAAAGGAAATCCTCAAGGACATCTCCCTTTCATTCTTCCCCGGCGCCAAGATCGGCGTGCTCGGTCTGAATGGCTCGGGTAAATCCACGCTGCTGCGCATCATGGCAGGCATCGACAAGGATCACCTCGGCGAAGCGCGTGCCCAGACCGGCATCAACATCGGCTACCTGCCCCAGGAGCCGGCACTGAATCCGGACAAGGACGTGCGCGGCAATGTGGAGGAGGCCATGGGCCCGGTCATCAAGCTGATCGAGGATTTCAACGCCATCAGCGACCGTTTCGCCGAGCCGATGAGCGACGACGAGATGAACGAGTTGCTGGAGAAGCAGGGTGAACTGCAGAACGCCATCGACTCGGCCGAGGGCTGGGACATCGAGCGCAAGCTGGAGATCGCCGCCGACGCGCTGCGTCTTCCGCCTTGGGACGCCGATGTGAGCACTCTCTCCGGTGGTGAGAAGCGCCGCGTGGCCCTCTGCCGTCTGCTGCTCTCCAACCCCGACATGCTCCTGCTCGACGAACCGACCAACCATCTGGACGCTGAGAGCGTGGGCTGGCTCGAACGCTTCCTGCACGATTACCCTGGCACCGTGGTGGCGATCACCCACGACCGCTACTTCCTCGACAACGCCGCCGGCTGGATTCTCGAACTCGACCGTGGCCACGGCATCCCGTACGAGGGCAATTACACGAACTGGCTCGAAACCAAGGAGGCACGCCTGGCGACCGAAGCCAAGCAGGAAGCCGCCCGCGAGCGCACCATCAAGGCCGAACTGGAGTGGGTACGCGCCAATCCGAAGGGCCGTCAGGCCAAGAGCAAGGCGCGTATCGCTCGCTTCGAGGAGTTGAACTCCCAGGACTTCCAGAAGCGCAACGAGACCTCCGAGCTGTACATTCCGCCCGGTCAGCGCTTGGGTGACATGGTCATCGAGGTCAACAATCTGTGCAAAGGCTTCGGCGACCGCACGCTGATCGATAACCTCAGTTTCAGCATCCCCAAGGGCAGCATCGTCGGCATCATCGGCGGCAACGGTGCCGGTAAAACCACCTTCCTGCGCATGCTGGTCGGACAGGAACAGCCGGACAGCGGCAGCATCCGCCTGGGCGAGACAGTGGAGCTGGCCTATGTGGACCAGAGCCGCGACGCCCTGAACGACAACGTGACGGTGTGGGAGGAAATCTCCGGCGGTCACGAGGTCCTGCAGATCGGTCGCTACGAGGTGCAGTCACGCTCCTACGCCAGCCGCTTCAACTTCCGGGGCAGCGATCAGCAGAAGTTCGTGAAGGATCTGTCGGGTGGTGAGCGCAACCGTCTGCATCTGGCCAAGCTGCTCAAGCGAGGTGCCAACGTCCTGCTGCTGGACGAACCAACCAACGATCTGGACGTGGAAACCCTGCGCGCGCTGGAGGAAGGTCTGATGAACTTCCCAGGCAACGTCATTGTGGTATCCCACGACCGCTGGTTCCTTGACCGCCTGTGTACGCACATTCTCGCGTTCGAGGGCAACAGTCAGGTGGTGTTCCACGAAGGCAACTACAGCGACTATGAAGCCGACCGCAAGAAGCGTCTGGGCGACAATGCCCAGCCAACGCGCCTGAAGTACAAGAAGCTGGCCTGATCGGCCGCTATAAGGGCATGGTCATTCGACAGGAGAACGAGAGAAATGTCCGACGAAAAAAGCAGCGCTGAACGCCGCAACTTCACGCGTATCTTCTTTGACGCGGAAACCGTAGTCACTCAGGGCGAACACATCTGGCCTGTCGAGTTGATCGACATATCCCTGCGCGGTGTGCTGGTGAAAAATCCGGGCGACATGGCGCTGGACAAATCACAGCCTGCGGAAGTCTCCATTCATCTGACTGGTGCGCTGGTGATCAGCATGCAAGTCCGGGTGAAGCATGTGGAAGGGGATCTCTTTGGCATGCTGTGCGAGCACATCGATCTGGACAGCATGATCCACCTGCGCCGCCTCGTCGAGCTCAACACGGGCGACAACTCTCTTCTTGAACGAGAACTCTCTGCTCTGGGTTGACCCCCCCTTCAATACTTCGGTCGGTGACGATCATGCATAACGAACCGGAACCAGACATGAAATCTGATCACATGGACTCATTGGGTAAGCTGATTGGCATCGTCGGCGGCCTGATTGCGGCCTTCAGCAGCATTTACCAATTCGGGCAAAGCAACCTGTAAAGCGCCAGGGAACTGCGCTGGAACCAAGCCGAAGTGGCGCAGGAAATGATTGCCTCAATGTTGGCCGACGAAGGCTGGAAGGCCATGGAGATGATGGACTGGGATGACGAAGGTCGTGAGTACGATATCAATGGCCAGAGCGCACGAATCAATGCCGAGACTGTGTACTCTGCCCTGAGGAACGATGTCAGCACTGACACCGACCGCTTTATCATTGATCGGCTGGATCGCACCTTCTTTCTGGTTTAAATCGTTACTGAGGAAAAATTGCCTGAGCTAGTCCTGTGTTGATATTGCTAGCCAGTGAATATCAAGTACTTCTGGTGCTTTCACGAGCACTTCTTGGTCTGCAAGCTGATCTCCTGCAATCTGGCCTTTTCTAAGCTCGTCACCTACACGAATATAGATGTCCGCACCATCTATAAGCAAAACCTCACTATCTGGGTTCCCTGTCATGTGCTCGATGAATACTTTGGATGAGGCATTGTATAAATACAAACGACCAGTTTGTCTTGTTTGAGAGTAGGCGATCCTTTCCTCCGCTGGGAGGAAAGTCCCTGCAGAAAAATTGAACTTAACATTGCCAATCTCACTCTCCCGATACGCCTCCTCAGTTGCGACCCAATCCTTAAATCCTCTAACTCTTAACAAATTTCCGTTTACAGTGATTGAAGACCATCCCTGAGAGGGCTTGTCATACACATAAAGGACTGTGCTTTCACTATCTTCCGACGTTGTTAGGGTTGGAGTTGTAATGACCCTGATGTCGTTAGTGTTGACCATCTGAAAGATGGTATCTTCTGGCTTGAGCGTAAGCTCTTCAGGGAGAGTCCAATTCAGAGGGAGTTGCTGGTAATAGCCAAAAACAGCTTCTTTTCCAACCGAATAAATTGAACGAAGCTGATCTCCACCATCCACGCTCCCTCCAGGAAACCCGAAGTTAACGGCGTATTGTAGATCAGCCAGGGTTAAGGGGACGCGAGTTCCGCTCTCCAATATAATTCCCTCCACGTGTAAAGTTGCCGTTCCTTGGACCACCTCGCTGACAACAAATGCATATGTCAACTGATTGTCTGGCATCTCCAGTAAGTGACTGAATGCGAGGATGCAATTTTCGCAAATATCTACTTCAAAAGTTGTTCTATCTTCAATGTCATTAATATCCACAACTGTAAGATGTATCGAACCAATTTCAGGTTCACTTCCTACCAGTATTAAACCATGATCATGGTAAAGTCTGACAAAGAACACTTTATCTTGCTGCTCCGCAATCCTGCCGACTTCCAGGAACTCGGAACCTGCAATCTCGTAAAGTACAACAGGGAAATCCTCTGTAAACTGGTTGAGTGGGCTGGCCGCCACTGCGAACATCCTGTGCTCTTGAGCATCGGCGCTGATCGCCAAACTTAACCAACACAACGGCAATATCATCTTGAAAATAAGCCGATCACGCCCCTGCTTTATCATTCTGCTATCCTTAAAGTGCGGTGCTTACACCGTACACATAGTTTGCGGAGTCGTCGACCAACCAGTATGAAGCCCCCGGCCCGCCATCGTCCTGCCAAGTTAGCCAGTGGCGAGGTGCACCGTTATACATTTTTATCCAATTGCCGTCACTTAGTGGCTTCTGCCCACCTGTGGGATTGTGGTTATATGTAATTGATCCATAGGTAATAGGCCAAGGTACTGCCACTGGAGGGTTCGAAAGGAGGTAAGTCGTCCACTGCGAGATCTGATTATTATGAAAATTAACAGCCTCCGCGTTCATTCCATTAAGACGGCTCTTACCACCTACAATATTCTGCTGCCAGTTCCATTTTTCAGCTTCAGTCGGCGACGTATTTATTTGCATGAGGCCATAGGCGGGACCACCAAGATTTACTAATGGCATTCCTATGCCCCCCAGAAACTGTCTGTAGGTGGATTCTTTCATAATAAGTTTATGAAGAAACCACGGGGTGGAGCCAGCATACGATTGGACCTCTGCCGTAGTAGGGTTTTCGCCATGAATTGCAAACCCACTCTTTGAGATGGTACCTGTGGACGAACCAGGAGCAGACGCGGAAACGTATACTTTCAGATCATTTCCTCCCGCAAGTAACCCGTTCCAATTCGGCTGCCACGTATTACTTCCCGTAATATTCACAGTACCCGATGACGGGATTCTGTGGTAATGATTACTGCCGTCTGTATTGTAGCGAAGCTCTAGATACCAGTGGAAAGTCAAATCAGACAAAGCAGTATTCGATGGGCTAACTGATGCAGAGAACTGAATGCTTGGCATAGCCAAATTCTTGTTAATATACCCGATAACTCCAGCAGTAGTATTCACTCCGACTGAGGTCAGTTGTACTACATGTGTATCTACGCAAGAGTCGTATCCCACTCCTTCCCAGACTCCGCCAATGTCGCCTAATTGCAACTCAGACTCACCAGCCCATGCATATTGCCCAGCAGGCATGTCAGTGAATATATGCCAAGAGTTTACTGCATTCCAAGTATTAGACATCCAGGGTGATATAGGTCCCACAACACTAGTATTGATATTGGTTCGCGTATATGGAAAGGATTGCTCCCATGAGTTCATTGTGGCTACATGATATAGCGTGGTGTTCCCGAAAACATCGCAGTCGCTATCAATCGCAAACGTTTGTCCACTGAGAGCGAGCGCTGCAACACCAGCGATTTTTGAAATTGTGGATTTCATGGTATTCCTCTTTTGTCTTTCCTACATTCCTTAATTTAATTGGTTGGCTGCTTCAGGTGTGAATTCTTGAACTGAGTCTACTTTGTATGCCTCAGCTAATTCGTCACGGAGGTACACAACGTTCTTGTGATTCAGTCCTGGAGCTTTTTCAACATTGCTGCATGACTCTCTAAGGAATTTCACAGTAAATTCTGGCTCAATTGAGCCCAAGGAAGCGAAGTTCACATCGGAATACGTGACCAATCCAGCTTCAATTTTTTCCAGGATCTCGGCATAGACAATTTTTCTTCCTTCTTCTGAAAGGGACTCTAGGACCACTTCATAATGTTGGTCTAGCTGCTGCATTATTCTGGCCTTCGCGCTCTCGAACTCCATTCCAGCTTCGTTGGCTGATCTGTCGTCTTTCCCATATATGCTTTCAATAACCGAGCACGACTCCATCAATGTTTCTCTCGCAAACTCAGTAAACTGGACATCGCTATGTGACGGCAGGCCATATATTATCTCCCAATCCTGCCCAAGGAATTTTTCCCCAAATTCTGGATTGAGAAGTGCTTTGAGGAATATGGAGCGATATATCTTGTGCTGAGGAATCTCTTCGAAATTGTCTGAAATAGTGACTTTCTTTGTGCTTTCTTCAAATGCTTTCGCCAATTTGGTCTTAGCTTCTAAATCTTGCGCATAAGTCGATTGCATAGAAGTCATCAACAATAGAATGAGTGCTATGCAACCATAAGGTGGGTTCTTAACTATTGACATGGTAACTCCTTGGTTTCGGTATTTGTTCCGTGATTTTAAGATCACCTTTCAGTGTTCGTTCCAT
Organism: Gammaproteobacteria bacterium; assembly: GCA_030682575.1. Lineage (GTDB taxonomy): Bacteria > Pseudomonadota > Gammaproteobacteria > Pseudomonadales > Pseudohongiellaceae > UBA5078. Next base: position 173,917 of record JAUXNX010000026.1, on the reverse strand, counting down.
TAAGATATCTGCGGGAATTAATCTTGTATGTAGGAAGTTTTGTAGGACCCCCTCCCCTTATCGATGGAAGGAGATGAATCCGCGTCCATCTGATTGAGGCGAAGTTTTCCCTAAATGTGGACTTTGATAGAGGACGCTGTCCGTGAAATTCTTGAGTGAACTGCCGCAGTCGAGATTCTGTCTCGCGGCATCCGATGTCTGTGAAGCGCGCACGTCTGTAGGAATTTTGCCAATCATATAGAAAGAAGCGACTGTTAAAATTGATTGTAAGGTCAACCGACAAACCTCCCATAATCTCAGGTTTTTATTGATAGGTTCCGATATATGTATCTGATCAGTAGGCTATTTCAATATTGACTCTAAAGCCTGATGGCCAGGCTGGAAGTAGCGATCCATGCGCCGATAGGCGATGGCCTCCGTAAGATCGCACAGCTCAATCTCCTCGTGGTTTGCCATATCCGCAATAGTACGGGCAATCTTTAGAATGCGGTGACAGGCGCGAGCCGATAGCCGCAACTTGTCGACCGCAGTGGCCAGGAGCTTCTCGCTCGCGTCATCCAGCCCGCACACCTCTTCTATTTCGGGATTCCCCAGGTCGCTGTTCAATTTGCCGCACCACGCCTTCTGCAAGTTGCGACAGCGGATGATCCTGCTGCGCGCCACTTCGCTTTCCGAAGGTTCGGATAGTGCCTTGCGCCTATTTTCCGGAACGGCCATCGCGCGCAGTTCTTGATGAGCGATACGTGGCACGTTGACGATCAAGTCGATGCGGTCCAGCAAGGGGCCAGATATCTTCTCCAGATAGCGCTGCACTTTCTCAGGGGTGCATCGGCACCTGCCCTGTGGGTCACCATGAAATCCGCAGAAGCAACTATGCGGCACCGGAAACTCTGAGCTTTTTTCAGCGGCTGGAGGAGTGGCGGAGCTGCTCACCGTCATAAGGGTATAGGTCTTCGACTATCCCGTCCGAAAGTGGCGAGTGAAATCATTGCGGCTGGGGTAGCATCTCGATAAGAAAAATCGGGAGACTGCTGACATGAGTGCATTGCATACTGAACCATTGGCGCTACAAGCACCGACAATCATCACGCGACTGCAGACCCTGCCATGGGAGAAGATTCACGACGACCTGGCCTGCTCCGGTAACGCAATCATTCCGAAACTTGTCGGCACCGAGGAATGTAAATCGCTGATCGCGCTCTACTCACAGGAAACATTGTTTCGCAAACGCATCGTCATGGAACGTCATGGCTATGGTCGTGGTGAGTACCAGTACTTCGCCTATCCCCTGCCAGACCCGATCGCCACTCTGCGTGCCACACTCTATGCACATCTGGCGCCCATCGCCAATCAATGGAACGCGCTGATGAAATTGCCGATGCAGTACCCGGCACAGCACGGCGATTTCATTTCCCGCTGCAATGCGGCCGGGCAGACTCGCCCCACACCTTTGCTGCTGAAATATCGCGAAGGCGATTTCAATTGCCTCCATCAGGATCTATACGGCGAACATCAGTTTCTTTTGCAGGTGGCGATACTGCTGTCACAACCCGAAGAAGATTTCACGGGTGGCGAGTTCATACTGACGGAACAACGACCACGCATGCAGTCACGGCCGGAAGTTGTGCCGCTGCGACGTGGCGATGCGGTGATCTTCGCCGTCAATCAACGACCGGTGAACGGAGTGCGAGGAATTTATCGCGTCAACATGCGCCACGGCGTCAGCCGTCTGTGCAGCGGGCATCGGCATACACTGGGGATTATTTTTCATGATGCGGAGTGAGATGCACTCGGAGTCCGAGGGACAGCAACACTCGCTGATCCATACTCTACACCGCTCAACGTGCCAGATAGCCTCTAGAAGCGAGACAATTCCTTTGTCGCCACCACTCCCTCTTCCAGCACAATCTTCAGTCGACGATTGAGCGTTTGCAATTGCGCCTGCCGAAGAGCGGTACTCCAGGTGTAGCTGGTCTTGTGGGTGCCGTTGGTTTCGGTTGCAATTATAGTGTGAACGGAGCAGTCGAGCCTGCCTTCCATGTCCGCTATTGACTGGCCAATCATTATCGAAGCATAGGCTTCCTGGAGAATCTCATACGAACAACCCTCCGGAGCGAATCGACTGTCGCGGCTCGTCAGGGTATACGTGGACAACCTGTTCTCCTTGAAGACTGCATCACCGGCCACCAGACCGAAGTGTACAGCGCTCGAAGCTGCTGTCGCGGCGAGAGCAGAGTCAGCAACAGAAAGAACACTCTCAGTCGGCCAGATGTAATGATGCCGCTGTCCTTCCTGATCAACTCGAATCTCCACAAGTGTACCCGCACAATTCAGCGCTGAGGCTACCTCGGCATAGCGCATGCTTGCCGTCAGTGTCCGAAAGCGCACGTCGAAATCCCAAGGAGAACAAATATCATAGGTAGTGCGCGGCAGATAGCCTACAGACTGGATAACACCTTCCTGGAAAATCATGCGAATCGCTGGTTCCGATCGCCCATAATGCATTGCAAATGTTTCAGGAAAAGTGTCAGGCTCACCAGGCGATTCATTCATTGAGTTGGCCATACCATCGCTTGCTGTCCAGTGCGCCATGACCGTCATGCCAGTTTCAAGATCGACAACCTCGTTGCTCAGATTGGCGAAGCAACCAATGATAGCTTCTGCTTGAGCAAGACTGAGTGACAAGGTCAGCTGCGGTATTGCGGCAATGATTTCTGCCTCAGTACACTCCACCTTCGGATTGGCACTGTCAGCGCTTTGCAGCCGAAACAAGTTGTTGCCTTCATGACGCAATTGCACATTGAACAGCCACTCATCAGCGTTGCGACCAATGACACCAGACCAGACATTGACAAGTGGTACACGCAGTACACCGGATGGGTCGTATCTAGCGGCATAGTCAGTCATCACACCAGCACCACTCAATGCCTGTGCAGTGGCATGATTGCCAAACGTCATCAGTACTGCGGCGATTGCCAATGCTGAGATCGAAAGCTTCTGGTTGGGGAAATTGTGCATCATGACTCCTTAGATGGCCCGCAGGTGGTCCAGATAACAGCTTTCATTTCTGCTCCACGTTGATGTGATCGTGGTTCCCCTATAACTCGAAATGGAGCCCCGCTTTGACAAGACGGCGGTATTCCTTTTCATCAAAGCGATAAAGTCTCGCCGCGCGCGGGTATTGATAGGTGGAAGACACAGCGGGGCACCATAGTGTTGAAATGCCGCCACAGCAGGTTTTGAATTAACACTAAGTCAATCGGGGATTTTCTACAGTCCCATCTGCTCACGCAACTTCTGCATGCGGGCCTGATTCTCCTCCGGACTCAGAGGTGTGCCCGACCGCTCTGGCAGAGCCTGTCGCTGCGGCAGTTCGAGTTTCTCGCCTCGCATCACGCGCTGACACAGTTCGTCGTAGTAGTAGGTGAACAACGGCAGCACTTTGTCTTCGGGTTCGGTGGCGAGAATGTACCAATCGGTTGCCTTGCCTGCGAAGTAGATCGCCTCGTGGGTCCACGGAAATTGCGCCTTGGGTGCATGGGCTCGACAGGCCTCATAGTACGCCTCACGCGCGCGGGGCAATCCGAACAGCGACACTCCCTCCTCGCAGGTACGAATCACGACCGACACCGTGGGCAGGAAATCATTGGTCTTCACGACCTGACGTGCTGCTGCCACGATCTGCATGGGGCTGTATTGCGACAGGCAACTCAGCCAGTACTTCTTGGCCAGCACCAGACGCTCTTCCGTTCCATACGCCTTGTAGTACTGATTGTGATACGCGAGTTCGAACTCCGCAAACAACTGATTGATCGCATCGATACGATCGGGACCGTTGTCGACGCTGGCGCCAGTCTGTTCAGCGCTGTCGCTACTCTGCCCAGCTTCGGTCTGTGAAGCGCTGGAATGCCGCGCCAAGGCCTTGCTGGTTTTTTCCAGTAAAGGATTTATCTTGTGCATCGATCAAGCTCGTTTCCTGCGACCCATCGAGTCGCCTTGCCCATTGAAATTTGATGAACTGCAAAAACCGGGTGTTCCAGGACGCGTGCACCTGATTTGTGTCGCGCCAGTACAGGACAAATTCACTGACCTTGCTGCGCGCGAACTCCTCGTCGATCTCGGCCATGCGCAGAATGTCGAAACACTCCGGACTTGGTTGCCAATCTTCGTTGATGCGACGCGGCTGCGTGTCATGATGAATCGACGCGGAATACTTGCCCCACTGTCTGCGGATATGTTCGATGAAGCGAGTGTTCCACGCTCCCGTTGTCACACCCCGCTCACGCCAGTACAGCACGAATTCGGGAATCGCATCTTCAATGAAAGTGCCACTGATGCCCGCGTTCTCCAGAATGCTGATCGCCTCCGCGCTCGGCCACCAGTCCGTGGACATTTCGGTATCCATCTCGCTGACGCCGCGCCGCGTTTGCTCCTGACGCCACTCGCGCAGCACATACTTGTAGAACGCATTGCCCCAGGAAAAGCGCGCCTGACGTCGCTCTCGCCAGTACATGACAAATCCGGGCACCAACTGTTGCACGAACTCTTCCGGAATATTCTGCTGGCGACATTGCTTGATCCAGTCTTCACCCGGCTGCCAGTTGGATGGAATGTAACTGGCACCTTGTGAGGCGGCAGGATTGAGCACTGCGGCACTGGCGGGCATTGCATACTCTTCGTGAGCCGCACGCGCGGCAGAAGTTCTCGTAGTCGCCGCTGGCACTGCACGCGACTGTTCCTGCACATCATCGCGCGGCTGATTGATCGCGAACCAGGAGGTGTCCTGCCGACCGGTTTCCGGATCAATCAGGATCAGGCCAAGGTCCTGCAGACTCTTCTGTACCCGTTTGATATCGATCAGCGCCCAGAAAGGAAATGCGCGGCAGAGATCAGGATGACCCAGTTCGATCCAGCTCAGACGATCCTTCACCCGCACATCGCGATGGACCATCAGCTCGCTGAGCACATGCAGCATCACCGCCTCTTCGAGGCCAATGGTGGCGGCAAGTGTCGGTGATATCACCAATGGTCTTTCGGGTACGAGCGAGGACTGCATGATCGGCCTGGGATGATTTGGTTTCTGATTTGGCTGTGTCGGAGCGACTGGTCTGGTGGGGCAATGCTACCACAGGCATGGTGACTTGCCAGTGGGCAACGTAGGAGCGAGCCCGCCCGCGAAATTGTGCCGCGCTGAAATATTTCGCGAGCAAGCTCGCTCCTGCAGGGGTTTACACCAGAATCGCGCGCTGCTCCGCCTCACGGGCTTCGATACCTTTCCAGATTTTTTCATGGAAGAAATAGGCCACGGTATTGATGGCAGGTTCCACGAGAGCCAGCGCGCCGCCTACGATCCAACTGCCCGTCATCGCCCAGGCAACAGTGAAGGCGACAGTAAAGTGCACGATGGCAAAGCTGATGGTCTTGGTCATGCTGAGCGTCTCCCGACAATTTGACAGCGTCAGGTTAGCCGTCCAGCAATAAAATTAAAATCTATTAATATCTATCCTATCGATACTAAAAATGCATCGAAATGCGAACCCTTCTCAATTGGCCGCAAGCTCCATCTCCTGACTGATCAGACCATCGGTCAATTCATCGATACCGGTTGTGCCCGCCAGCTCAATTCGGGCGGCCAGTTCGGGGCTGGTCGCTGCCAGTTGTCGCGACACCGCGCCGGCACGCACGGCTGCCAGGCCCTCCAGATCGGCCTGACCGACCGGTTCGAGAGGCAGCAGTTCTCTGCGCAATGCCTCGGAGTAGGCCAGCTCATCAAACATCTCCGGCTCCGAGTCCGTGGCTGCACGGGTATGCTGCGTGCGCAGGCTTTCCAGAAATGCTTCCGGATCAGCGCCTGAAGCGGTGGCGGGCTGTGCAGCGCGGTACAGATTTTCAAGAATGGTGGTGCGACTGACAACCACTGATTCCTGCTCAGGCGCCTGCGCCGCCAGCGCCATTTCCATGGCGATACGGCGCGCCAGGAATTGCTCCCGAAGCACTGCCGTATCTTCATCGCTGGCGTATGCACCGGTGATACTGAGTTGCAGTTGCGGCCGTTCGGTCAAGGCCGTGGCCAGTCGTAACAGCTTCTGCCGCTCCGGTGGCGACAGATCGGCGCGTCCCGGCAGGAAGCCAATGACTCCCATGTCCTCATCATCGCCTCCACCGATCAATCTGGAGAGAAAACGGAATGGCGCAGCGACAATGTTGGTGATGATGTTTGCCAGCGCGTTACGAATCAGAGATCCGTAGGCGAACTGCGGATTGTTCAGATCACCGCTGACCGGTACTTCGAGATCGATGACGCCATTGCGATCCTTCAGCAATGCCACCGCCAGTCCCAGCGGCAGATCCATTGCATCGGGGTGTGGCACGCGCTCGCCCAGCACAAGATCACGCATCACCATCGCGTTGTCGCCACTGAGTTGACTGTCGTTGATGCGGTAGGACAGGTCCACATCCAGAGCACCTTCGTCAATGCGACGTCCTGCAAATTTTATGATGTAGGGCGACATCGAGGGGATATCGAGATTGCGAAAGCGCATGTCGATTTCAGTGAATTCGGAAAACGCCAGCGGCCGCAGCTGTCCGCCGATGGTCACTTGCCCGAACTCATCGACCTGCCCTTCCACCGAGACCCGCGCCGGTTCGGACGAGCGCGTTGACAGCGCAGATATTTGACCACGCAGGTCGGTCATGTGAACTTCGAATGGCAATGGCAACGACCTGTCTGCGAAATCAGCACTGCCCTGCTCTATGCGAATACTTTGAATGGTCACCGGCATGAGGGGGGCGGACACTTCTTCCGCCACAGTGTCTTCGGCAGTCGCGGTTTCATCAACAGCCTGATCTGACTCGCTCACGATCAATGTACGACCAATATTGGTGGAGCCATCCACCTCGATCTCCACGCGGGCATACGGTGCCGTTACGGTGATGTCGGTAATGTCCACCTGCATTCGTTCGCCAGCCTGCACTGACAGTGAATCGATCTGCACTCTCTCGACAGCCACCAGAGACTCCTGCTCCACCGTGTCCGTCACCGCCAGATCCGCAAGCGTCAGCGAACCCTGATAACTGAGCGATCCCGGTGCGGCACCGACTTCGCCAGCAATACTGAAACGGCCATCGTCGATACTGATGTTCGCAAACTCTGCAAGGTAGGGTTGCGCTATGGTCAACAACAGTTGCTCCAGGGCGATGTCACCGTCGAATCGGACGGCGGGCAATACCGTCAGCGCACCATCCACTCGCAGAGCCCCGCCTGTGCTCAGATTCAATGTGCCGTTGAGCGCCATGCTCGCGTCCGGAGCGTTGCTGATGTCGTCCACGGTGGCATCGATGTCCAGAGTCAATGCCACCGGATCTGCTGGCACACGATCGACGACGTTGACAGTCCAGCCACCAAGCGCCAGCTGCCCCACATTCAACTGCCATGGAGCACTCGCTCCTGACCCTGTGATTGCGGGTACCGATGGGACGGGTTCTTCCGGCGTACTTTCCGGCAGCAGTGTCAGGAAATTGATTTGACCATCACGCATTCTCTCTGGACGCAGATCGAAACCATCCAGCCTTGCCGTGGCAAGACTCAACCTACGCTGCGGCCATTGCAGCGCGCCGCCTTCCAGCGCAATCAGCGGCAGGTTCGCCAGCATCGAGCCACTGGCAACATCAGAAACGACCAGATCGCTCAGGCTGACATGCAGATCGGTAACGGCCGCCTGCAGCCCATCCCCACCTCTCAGACCCACCGAGTAGTGAAACCCACTGTCGAGCCAACCATCCTCCAGACGCACCGACAGTTGCGAACGAAAATAGCGATAGAGAAGATCGGGATAGGGGCCTCGCAGTGTGACATCACCCTCTGAGCGCAGCGGACTGATACTGGTGGTGCCGGACCAGTGCAACTGCGATCCATTGCCAAGAGTCAGACTCAGTGTCTGTCCGGCAGTGGCATCCGGGAACGTTGTGAGATTCTGTACTGCAAAATCCAGAGCATCGATGGTGGTGAAGAAAGGTGGCGATGGCACGTCATCCGAAAAGGCAAGACTGGTATCTTCCACACGCAGATCGGCGATCAGCAGACGTGGAATCACAGTAGGTTGCATCGGCGGTGCGGGGTCTGGTGCGGGCCCCGCACTGGCGCTCCAGTTCGCTGCAGTGCGAGCGATATTGTTGTCGCTGGCACTGTAGCGGCGCACGGAAAAATGCAACCCCTGCAACAGCACCGTATCCAGCATCACGGCGCGCTGCGTGAGGCTGTTCAATTGCAGATTGACGAAGCCATATTCGAGTGACATCAGGCGCTTGCCATCCTCGTCGATGGTATCGAGTCCGTCGATGCTGAACGTCAAAGTGAAGGGATTGAGGCGGATATCCTCGACAATCACCTGCAGATTGGCGCGCTCCTGCAGCAGCGCCACCAGTTGCCTCTCGATGACCCAGGGTGCCAGCACGAAACCCAACAGAGAATACGTTCCCAGCAGTCCGGCAATCCATAGGCAGAAACGGCGGCCACGCAACATCAATGTCGTGCGCTTCTGCATCACTCCCCCTGTGCCCATTGCTCGATTTATTTGTACATCACCGTGTCAGCCCGGTGTCATGCCGTCCATTATCGCCAGCCGTTCAATCAGTTCTTCCACGCGCGTACTGTATCCCCATTCATTGTCGTACCACGCCACCACTTTCACCATGCGCTTTTGCATCACCTGGGTCAACTCCGCATCAAAAATGCTGGAGTGGGAGTTGCCGATGATATCACTGGAGACAATCGGGTCTGTGCAGTAGGACAAGATTCCACGCAGTGTTCCGCTGGCCGCCTTCAACATCGCCGCATTGACTTCTTCCACCGTCACATCGCGCTGCACTTCCACGGTGAGATCGACCAGACTGCCATCTGCCACGGGCACCCGCATCGCCACGCCATCCAGCTTGCCAGCCAGCTCAGGCAGAATCACACCAATGGTGCGGGCGGCCCCCGTTGAAGTCGGTACGATGTTGGTCGCCGCGTTGCGTGACCGACGCTTGTCATCATGGGGCGCATCAATCAGTCTCTGGTCGGACGTATAGGCGTGCACGGTGGTCAGCAGACCATGGCGAATACCAAATGCGTCGTGCAGTACCTTGACCAGTGGGGCCGCACAATTTGTCGTGCAACTGGCGTTGCTGATAATGGTGCTGTCACCAGTCACCACATGATCGTTGATGCCTGCCACCAGAGTGGCAGGCAGAGGCTCCTTGGTCGGCACCGTTACGATCACGCGTCGAGCGCCTGCCTCAAGATGCTTGTTGAGCTCGGAGATCTTTCGAAACTGACCACTGCTCTCGACTACATAGTCAACGCCCAGCTCTTTCCACGGCAGCTTCGCGGGATCGCGTTCGGCGAGCACATCGAAGGGGTCGCCATCGATCTGCATTCGATTGCCGTTGATGGACACTTCACCCGGATAGATACCGTGGATGCTGTCGTACTTGAAGGCGTAGGCCAAGTGGTCGGCACTCGCCAGGTCGTTTACGGCCACCACGTTATAGTGACCCCGCAGCTTGGCGATCCGCATCACGGTGCGCCCGATTCGGCCAAATCCATTAATCGCAATTCTTGGAACTGTCATGACCTTCTCCTGTTGAACGGTTGAAAAACTTTTGGATATCCCAGGGGTGTTGCCTGTGCCCACCTGCGACGGATCTGCGCCGCTCCGCGGTCCCCTCTCTCCACAAAAAGCCCTCAAAAGCCGAGGTCTTTTTGCTGCGTTCGGCGCAGCCCTGATTGTCGCTGGCGGGCACAGGCAACCCCCCTTTACGCCCTGCAAATGCAACTCACGAACACAAGACCACTTCTGACTCTGTGGGAGCGGGTCCGCCCGCGATGATCCCCACGCTGATCTTGTAGCACTTTCAAAGAATCTGCAAAACCAGTCGTTTTGCAATCTACAAGGTGGTGGGAGGCAGGGCCTGGTTCAGCGGCATGAAAGACCGGCGCCGAGCGCAGCAAAAAGACCTCGGCTTTTGAGGGCTTTTTGTGGAGAGAGGGCACCGCGGAGCGGCGCAGGTCAGCCGCAGAACCGGGTCCTGCCTCCCGCCGCCGTTAGAATCCACTCAACGTCAGTATCGCGAGCAAGCTCGCTCCTACAGAATGAAAAAAGCCCGGCTACCTTGCGGCGGCCGGGCTTCTTGCTTTTTCAGTGGCAGAACTCTTAGTGAGCTGCGCCTGAAGCACGTGGTCCGTGCAGAGACATGGCCGTCAGCGTGCTGCCAGTCTGCAGAATGATGTACTGCTCGCCCTCATGCACGTAAGTCATCATGCCGTAGCGACTGTTGCTTGGAACAGCCACTTTGCCTAGTTGTCTGCCAGTCATCTTGTCGACTGCAAACAGCGCAGGGGAACCATCACTGGACTGTGATGCGTAGATCAGCATGGTCTTGGTCACAGTCATCGGCGCATGAGCCCCGGTTCCGGTGTTGCCCACATCGACGCCAGCCAGAGCTGGATTATTTCTGATGCGGTCAGGCGTCTCACCAACAGGGATCATCCACAGGTGTTCGCCGGTGTTCAGGTCGATCGCTGTGATACGGCTGTAGGGTGGCTTGAACAGCGGCAGACCCTGGGGACCACGGGGGCCACCGGCGCCAGTGCCTACAGCGTACTGGGCAATGGTGGTACCGGTAGTGGTGGTGCCTTCGTCAGTCATGTAGCGCAGGTCTGCTTCCGCTCCTGGTACAACCTGGCGAGTGGTGCAGCCTGACAGAGACGTGACATAGAGAATACCGGTCTCGGGATCACCTGCGGCCGGGCCACTGATGTTCACGCCGCCGACGTCACCCGGACACCACAGTGAACCACGCTTGCCCAGGGCATTGTCGCGGTGCAGTGGAGGAGTGAACAATGGGCCGATTTCCCACTCAGAAAGAATCTCGATTGCCTGGGCACGCAGTTCCGGCGTGTAGTCAATCAGGTCGTCTTCTGTCAGACCCTGCAGGTCGTAGGGAGCCGGTTTGGTCGGAAATGGCTGGGTGGCGGCCAGACGCTCGCCCGGGATGTGCGACTGCGGAACCGGACGGTCTTCGATCGGCCACAGCGGCTCTCCGGTCTCGCGGTTGAACACATAAGTGAACGCTTGCTTGGTTACCTGAGCAACTGCGGGAATAGTGCGGCCATTCTGGGTCACGTCAAGCAGTACCGGAGCAGTCGGGGTGTCATAGTTCCAGACGTCGTGTTTCACCATCTGGAAGTGCCACCTGCGCTCGCCTGTCTTCACATCCAGCGCTATCAGGCTTGTGCCAAACAGGTTGTCTCCAGGACGGGCACCACCGTAGAAATCGATCGTGCCGCCGTTGGTTGGGATATAGACCAGCCCCAACTCCGGGTCAGCAGACATCGGCGCCCAAGAGGAGACGTCACCTGAATACTCTGCAGAGCCGTTCTCCCAGGTTTCGTAGCCAAATTCACCCGGACGGGGAATGACGTTGAACTTCCAGAGGAATTCACCTGTCTTGGCATCATAGGCCAGAATATCGCCAGGGATGTTCTCGATACGGGACTGGTTGTAACCCTGCTCTGCAGAGTTACCCACTACGACCACACCGTTGACAACGATGGGTGGAGAAGAAGTAGTGACATAACCGACTTCCTTGGGAATACCGTAGTAGGGATCGAACTCGTGCCCCAGGTCAGCCAGCATGTCAACGATGCCGTACTCGGGGAAACCTTCTACCGGAACCTGCTTGCCAAACCCTTCCAGTGGAGCACCGGTTTCTGCATCCAGTGCCACCAGGAAGAAGGCTGGTGTGGAGATATAAATGACACCTTTGCCATCCACTTCGGCATAGGCAACACCCTTGCCGTAGTCAGCGCGCATGGAGTATTCGTAACGGTAGGTGTTCGGTTCACGGTAGGACCACAAGGTCTCGCCGGTAGCGGGATCCATTGCCACAACATGACGACGGGGGCCGGCAACAGTGAAGAGTTTGCCATCTACATAACTGGGGGTAGAGCGGCCGCTGGAAGCATCGTAGCTCGCACCATTCCATACCCATGCTTCTTTAAGTTCACCAAAGTTCTCAGCAGTGATGTTGGCTGCAGGAGAATAACGGGTATGGTCGGCGTTGCCACCAAGATGTACCCACTCTACTGTGTCCTGTGCATTTACCGATGCCGCTGCCGTCAAAAGCAAGCCTACAGCCAGCGTGCTCTTGAGCGTTCGCCAGCGATTACCTGCTGGCTGCCGGGAAGCCCCCGACTCAACATGCGCGTTTATCATTGTGATTTCCTCGTTGAGTAAAAATACCGACTGATCTAAAGCAGTTCGGATCATCCGTTACCCTTTGGTCTTGGCAGGTCCATCCACCAGCACTGGATCAAAAAGAGCGGGCAGAATACCCCAGCTGATTATTCAAGTCCACGAAGAGCAGCCCAGCTGCACAGCCCCTCTGGTCAAGGGGTGCATCTGACGGGTGACTCGTAAATCTTGCTCTTTCAAGACCGGAAAAACTCCAGGCATTGTTCGCCTTGTGCCGCAAGCAGATGCGAAAATGAAAAAGCCCGAACACCATCAAGGCGTCCGGGCTTGTCTCAAACGATCACCGGCATAAACAGTGTCTATCTTAGTGAGCAGCTCCGCTGGCAACAGGTCCGTGCAAGGACATCGCCGTCAGTTTGCTGCCTGTCTGCAGGATGATGTACTGCTCACCGTGGTGAACATAGCTCATCATGCCGTAACGGCTGGAAGCTGGAACCGGCACTCGTGCCAACTCACGACCTGTCGCCTTGTCGATCGCGAAGAGATGTGGCGTGCCATCACTGACATCACCGGCATAGACCAGCATGGAAGGCGTCACCATCATCGGGGCCTGAGCACCCGTGCCAGTGTTACCAACATTTACGCCAGCCAAAGCGGGGTTATCTCTTATGCGCGCGGGGGTCTCTCCGATCGGAATCATCCACAGATGTTCGCCCGTATTCAGATCGATCGCAGTGATACGGCTATAGGGCGGCTTCATCAATGGCAGGCCACTTGGATGACGCGGAGCACCGCCACCGGAGCCATTTGCGTACTGGGCAGGAGTCAGACCAGTTGTGGTGGTACCTGCATCAGTCATGTAGCGCAGATCTGCCTCATCACCTGGCACCAGTGTGTGTGCACTGCATGCACTCTGGGAGGTCAGATAGATGATGCCGGTTTCTGGATCAGCAGCGGCAGGACCTGTAATGTTGGTACCACCACCATCACCCGGACACCAGTAGGAGCCGCGCTTGCCCAGTGGGTTATCGCGATGCAGTGGCGGATTGTACAGAGGACCGATTTCCCAGTCTGCCAGTGCAGCAATTGCCTGCGCACGCAGTTCCGGGGTGAAGTCGATCAGATCGTCCTCTGTCAGACCAGCCAGATCATAAGGTGCTGGTTTGGTCGGGAACGGTTGAGTCGCTGAAAGTTTCTCGCCGGGTACCAGTGATTGTGGCACAGGGCGTTCTTCGATCGGCCACAGCGGCTCGCCAGTCTCGCGGTTGAATGCAAACAACAAGGTCTGCTTTGTAGCCTGAGCCACCGCAGGAATACGGCGACCGTTCACTGTCACATCGAGCAATACCGGGGCTGTCGGAATGTCATAGTTCCAGACGTCGTGGTGTACCAACTGAAAATGCCACTTGCGCTGTCCTGTCTGCACATCCAATGCAATCAGGCTGGTACCAAAGAGACCATCACCTGGACGGAAACCGCCGTAATAGTCCACTGTGGGCGGGTTGGTCGGAATATAGACCAGACCCAGCTCCGGATCTGCAGACAGAGGTGCCCAGGGTGACACGTCACCGGTGTACTGCCAGGCATCATTTTCCCAGGTGTCGTGGCCGAATTCGCCAGGCTGGGGAATCACATTGAACTTCCACTTGAAGTCACCGGTCTTGGCGTCATACGCCAGGATGTCACCAGGAATATTCTCGATACGACTCTGGTTGTAGCCCTGTTCCGCAGAGTTACCGACTACCACGACACCATTGACGACGATGGGTGGCGCTGAGGAAGTCACATAGCCGACTTCCTTCGGAATGCCATAGTAGGGGTCATATTCGTGTCCCAGATCAGCCAGCATGTCTACCACACCGGTCTGTGCGAAGCCTTCGATGGGAACCGGGTTGCCGAAGCCTTGCAGTGGGGCGCCAGTATCGGCATCCAGCGCTGTCAGGAAGAACGCGGGGCTGATGATGTAGATCACGCCCTTGCCGTCCACTTCCGCATAGGCCACGCCCTTGCCGTAATCCTGACGCATGGAGTATTCCCAGCGGAAGGTATTCGGTTCACGGTAAGACCACAGAGTTTCACCTGTCATCGGATCCATCGCCACCACGTGACGACGCGGGCCGGCAACGGTAAACAGCTTGCCATCGACATAGCTGGGCGTTGAACGTCCACTGGCTGCATCAAAGCTGGCGCCATCCCACACCCAGGCTTGTTTCAGCTCGCTGAGGTTTTGCGGAGTGATGTTATTGGCGGGTGTGTAACGGGTGTGATGAGCATCGCCACCGAGGTGGGTCCATTCAACAGTGTCCTGGGCACTGGCGGGCGATGTCGCGGCAACAAGAAGGCCGAGCGGCAGGGCTCTCATCAGAGACCGGGTTAATGAAGACCAACGCTTGCGCGCGGGTTGCCGGGAAACTCCCGACTCTGCTTGCTCTTTTATCATTCTTGTTTTCCTCGTTGAGCGGTTCTGGTTGTAAACAAATACGGATAGACGGGCGCCGAGCATAGCGTATCGCGCTACGCCAAGTCCATCGACAAGAGGGGCTGGAATCGTGCCCAATCGTGACAATTGGTGACAGCGATGTGTATACAGAAAGCCAGCCATCTTTTATATATCCCAGGGTCATTGCCTGTGCCCACCTGCGACAGATCTGCGCCCTGCCTCCTGCCGCCGATCGAAGCTGTTTGCAAAGCCAAAGAATCGCGAGCAATCTCGCTCCTGCAATAAAAAGCCCGACTACCTATAGGCGGCCGGGCTTCTCGAAACACAGTCATAGCACTCTGCTAGTGAGCGGCGCCTTGAGCCATCGGGCCGTGCAGCGACATGGCCGTCAGCGTGCTGCCGGTCTGCAGCACAATGTACTGCTCACCTTCATGCACGTAACTCATCATGCCGTAACGGCTGGCTGCCGGAACTGGCACTCGGGCCAACTCTCTGCCCGTGGCCTTGTCGATGGCAAACATGTACGGGGTACCGTCACTGATAGTGTCCGCGTATACCAACATGGAAGGAGTTACCAGCATAGGCGCGTGGGCGCCACTGCCTGTATTGCCAACATCAATGCCTGCCAGAGCAGGGTTGTTCTTGATGCGGTCAGGCGTCTCACCGACCGGAATCATCCACAGGTGTTCGCCTGTGTTCAGATCGATTGCGGTGATACGGCTGTAGGGCGGCTTCCAAAGAGGCAGTCCACTCGGATGACGCGGTGCACCAGCACCCGGACCGTTCGCATAACGCGCCACTGTCACGCCGGTGGTGGTTGTGCCGTTGTCGGTCATGTAGCGCAGATCGGCCTCTTCACCCGGCAACATCTGGTTGGCGCTGCAACCCATGCGCGAGGTGACGAAGATAACACCCGACTCGGGATCAGCCACTGCCGGTCCGGTGATGTTGGAGCCGCCACTCGGACACCAGAATGCACCGCGCTTGCCCAAGGGATTGTCGCGATGCAGTGGTGGGTTGTAGAGAGGACCAATCTGCCAGTCGGCCAACGCCGCAATCGCCTGCTGACGCATTTCCGGTGTGAAGTCGATCAGATCGTCTTCGGTCAGACCACTGGGCTCGTAGGGCAGAGGTTTGGTCGGGAAAGGCTGGGTCGGAGACAGTTGCTCGCCTGGAATCAAAGAGGCTGGTACTGGACGCTCTTCGATCGGCCACAACGGCTCGCCGGTTTCGCGATTAAACGCAAACAGCAACGCCTGTTTGGTAGCCTGAGCCACCGCAGGAATGCGCCGGCCGTTATGCGTTACATCCAGCAGGACGGGAGCTGTTGGAATGTCATAGTTCCAGACATCATGGTGTACCAGTTGGAAATGCCAACGGCGCTCGCCAGTCTGCACATCCAAAGCAATCAGACTGGTACCGAACAGGTTGTCACCAGGGCTGAAACCTCCGTAGTAATCCACTGTGGGCGGATTAGTCGCCAGATAGACAAGGCCAAGTTCCGGATCAGCAGACAGTGGGGCCCAGGGTGACACGTCACCGGTGTACTGCCAGGCATCATTTTCCCAGGTGTCATGGCCAAACTCGCCTGGACGTGGGATCACATTGAACTTCCACTTGAAGTCGCCGGTCTTGGCGTCGAAAGCCAGAATGTCGCCAGGAATGTTTTCGATGCGGCTCTGGTTGTAGCCCTGCTCGGCAGAGTTACCCACTACCACTACCCCATTGACGACGATGGGTGGGGACGAGGAGGTTACATAACCGACCTCCTTGGGAATGCCGTAATAGGGATCGTATTCATGGCCAAGGTGGGCAAGCAGATCCACCACACCGGTCTGAGCAAAGCCTTCGATGGGTACCGGTTTGCCGAAACCTTCCAGTGGGGCGCCGGTATCAGCATCCAGCGCTGTCAGGAAGAAGGCGGGGCTGATGATGTAGATCACGCCCTTGCCATCGACTTCAGCGTAGGCCACACCTTTACCATAGTCGGCTCGCATGGAGTATTCCCAGCGGAACGTGTTCGGTTCACGGTAGGACCAGAGGGTTTCGCCCGTCATTGGATCCATTGCCACCACATGACGACGTGGACCAGCAACGGTGAACAGCTTGCCATCAACATAGCTGGGTGTGGAGCGCCCACTGGCCGCACCAAAGCTGGCACCATCCCAGATCCAGGCTTGCTTGAGTTCAGCGAAATTGTTCGGAGTGATGTTGTTGGCGGGTGTGGAGCGGGTGTGATGAGCGTTGCCACCGAGGTGGGTCCACTCAACTGTGTCCTGGGCAAGGACGGAGGAACCGGCTGTGACCAGAAGGCCAAGCGGCAATGCTCTCATCAATGTCCGGGTTAAAAATGTCCAGCGACTTCGTTCCGATTGTCGGGAATTTCCCGACCCAACGTGCATTTTTATCATTATTATTTTCCTCGTTGAGCACTCAGGTAGGTCACTCAGCCGAGACACACTTGAGGGGGAGGTATCAAGCTGGGTGATGCGCCGAGCATAACGCAGGCCTGAACGGCAAGTCTATAAACAAACCGTGCCTTGAACTCACCCTGTCGATAGTGCAGCAAGCCGGAGCGAGACCCGCTAACGCAGACCTTGAAGCACCTCATAATCGCGAGCAGCGCACTCCCACAAACAAGAAAGCCCGACAACCTGGCGGTTATCGGGCTTTATCGTAATATCGGACTGCACATGCGTGCAGTCCTTCGTTTAGGACATGTACTTAGTGAGCAGCACCCTGAGCCATTGGCCCGTGCAGAGACATTGCTGTCAGCTTGCTGCCGGTCTGCAACACAATATACTGCTCACCTTCGTGGACATAGCTCATCATGCCGTAGCGGCTGGAAGCAGGAACCTGCACTCGCGCCAGTTCGCGCCCGGTTGCCTTGTCCACTGCAAACAGATGGGGAGTCCCATCAGCAGCATCAGCGGCATACAGCAGCATGGAAGGCGTTGCCATCATGATGGCCATCGCACCCGTGCCCGTGTTGCCAACATTGATACCAGCAAGGGCGGGGTTGTCCCGGATACGTGCTGGTGTCTCGCCAACAGGGATGTACCACAGATGTTCACCGGTGTTCAGATCGATGGCAGTGATACGACTATAGGGCGGCTTCCAAAGGGGCAAACCACTCGGATGACGTGGCGCACCAGCACCCGGACCATTCGCGTACTGAGCAGGCGTCACACCGGTAGTAGTTGTGCCATTGTCAGTCATGTAGCGCAGATCCGCTTCCGCACCGGGCAGTAATTGAATCGCGCTACACGCAGCAATAGAAGTCACGAAAATAACACCAGTCTGGGGATCGCCCACTGCCGGACCTGTAATATTGGAACCACCACCACCACCCGGACACCAGTAGGCGCCGCGCTTACCCAAGGGATTATCGCGATGCAGTGGCGGGTTGTAGAGTGGGCCGATCTGCCAGTCTTCCAGCGCAGCAATTGCCTGGGCACGCAGCTCCGGCGTGAAGTCGATCAGATCGTCTTCCGTCAGACCGTTGAGATCATAGGGCAAAGGTTTGGTCGGGAACGGCTGAGTCGGTGATGCATGCTCACCGGGTACCAGTGATGGAGGCACAGGGCGCTCTTCGATAGGGAACAGTGGTTCACCGGTTGCACGGTTAAACGCGAACAGCAGTGTCTGCTTGGTAGCCTGAGCCACCGCAGGAATACGCTGGCCGTTTATGGTGACATCCAACAGTACTGGCGCAGTTGGCACGTCGTAGTTCCAGATGTCATGGTGAACCAACTGGAAGTGCCAGCGGCGCTCGCCAGTCTGCACATCCAAAGCAATCAGGCTGGTGCCGAACAGATTGTCACCGGGACTGAAGCCGCCATAGTAATCCACTGTGGGCGGGTTGGTCGGAATATAGACCAGACCCAGCTCCGGGTCTGCAGACAGCGGTGCCCAGGGTGACACGTCACCGGTGTACTGCCAGGCATCATTTTCCCAGGTGTCGTGGCCGAATTCGCCCGGACGCGGAATCACGTTGAACTTCCACTTGAAGTCACCGGTTTTGGCGTCATACGCCAGAACATCGCCAGGAATGTTCTCGATACGGCTCTGGTTGTAGCCCTGCTCGGCAGAGTTACCCACTACCACGACGCCATTGACGACGATGGGCGGTGCAGAGGAAGTGACATAACCGACTTCCTTGGGAATACCATAATAGGGATCGTATTCATGACCAAGGTCAGCCAGCATGTCTACCACGCCGGTCTGTGCGAAGCCTTCGATGGGAACCGGCTTGCCGAAGCCTTGCAGTGGGGCGCCAGTATCGGCATCCAGCGCTGTCAGGAAGAACGCGGGGCTGATGATGTAGATCACACCTTTGCCATCCACTTCCGCATAGGCAACACCTTTGCCGTAATCGGCACGCATCGAGTATTCCCAGCGGAAAGTATTCGGTTCACGGTAAGACCACAGAGTTTCACCTGTCATCGGATCCATCGCCACCACGTGACGACGCGGGCCGGCAACGGTAAACAGCTTGCCATCGACATAGCTGGGCGTGGAACGCCCGCTGGATGCATTAAAGCTGGCGCCATCCCATACCCACGCTTGTTTCAGCTCGCTGAGGTTTTGCGGGGTGATTTTGTTGGCGGGGGTGTAGCGGGTGTGATGAGCATCGCCACCAAGGTGGGTCCACTCAATAGTATCCTGGGCACTGGCAGGAGATGTCGCAGCAACCAACAAACCCAGTGGCAGCGCTCTCATAAGTGACCGGGTTAACGAAGACCAACGCTTGCGCGCAGGCTGTCGGGAGATTCCCGACCCAGCATGCTCTCTTATCATTGTTTTTTTCCTCACTGAGCAAAAATTGAACTGCAATCTGACTTGACTAACCTCTTAACAAATTTTCCAACTTTTATCTTGTCGGCCCATTATTCGATTCCCGCTACGCATCCTGCAGTAGCCTCGGCCTTTCCCCGAGGATCAAGAGTAGCGCAGGGGAAAAGCCGTGTCCATCCGTGAATCCGTGCTTCCCAGCAATTCATGCCTTGTGCGCAGAGGTCGTCAATACCTCACAATGGTATTGCGCGCCATCACCCAGCACAGACACAACCTCTGTAAACGTAGCCTGTATCTGCTCGCGAAACTGCCACGGAGCATTGATGATGAGCATGCCGGAACCGTGCATCCCGAACTCCTCCTCCTGGTCCTGCACCACGAGTTCGACGCTGAGGACGTCGGGGAGATTCTCACGTTTAATGGCAGCCTTCAGCCAGATACTGCGATCACGCTGTCGGGCCAACATCGGATACCACAATGCAAGCACCCCCACTGGCCAGCGCCGCTGCAGCTTCACCAGTACATTCAAGACACGCTGGTAGTCGTCCTTGTCCTCGAAGGCGGGGTCTATCAGAGCGAGCCCACGCCGAGGCTCCGGCGGCGTCAACGCCAGCAATCCCTCGAAAGCATCCCTGTGGTGAATGCTGACCCTGCTATCGCGCCCCATATTGAAGCGCAACGTCTCCACTTCCGCGGGGTGCAGTTCGAGCAGATGCATACGGTCATCCGGGCGCAGACAACTGAATGCGAGCGCAGGCGAGCCTGGATAATGGTGCAGTGCCCGAGCGCTGTTGAATTCGCTGACCTTGTCCAGATAAAGGTTCAACAGCGGGTCAGACCCGCGATCCTGCCACAGACGAACGACCCCAGAGAGATGCTCGGCATTCAGCCGCGCCTCTTGGGAATCCAGATTGTACAGACCTGCGCCACTGTGAGAATCGATATAGGTAAATGGCTTGTCCTTGGCCAGCATTTTCTGCAGCAGACCCAACAAAACCAGATGCTTGACCACGTCGGCATGATTGCCAGCGTGGTAGCCGTGACGGTAACTGAGCATGAGCCTCCAGAGGCATCCCGTTCCGCCTCAACAGACAGAACGGGATCAGTGTCGGAGCTGTTCGGCTCCGCAGATATTGGATCAGGCGGGACGGACTTCCGCCAGACCACGGTGATTGGCGCTGTGAGGGTTGGGGGAGATCAATGAACCGGCAACCATACCGATCAGACTGAAGACTAATCCCACAAGTTGCGGTTCGAACGCCACATCAGGCACGAATATCTCCAGGAACAACCAACTACCCAGACCTAACCCCATGGACCAGGCTGCTCCAGTATTGCTGGCACGACGCCAGAACAGGCCGGCCGTCAACGGTACAAACACACCAGCCAGCGTGATGCGATAGGCGTTCTCAACCATGGCGTGGATGTCCGAACTGGACAGAACTGCATTGGCAACCACCAATAGGGTAAAGACAAAAACCGTGTAGCGTGTATAGGTCAACAATTGCTTATCGGTCATGTCTGGAATGAAGTTCTTGAGCACGTTTTCAGTAAACGTGACCGAGGGTGCCAGCAGGGTACCGGAGGCAGTACTCATGATGACGGACAGCAGAGCTCCAAAGAATACCGCCTGCATCCAGAACGGCATATGGGTAGCCACGAACGTCGGCAGCACCAGTTGCGAGTCTTCTGCCATCAACTCCGCAGTCATCGCCGGATCAACCAGGCTGGAGCTGTAAGCCAGGAACAGCGGCACTGCCGCAAAGAAGAAATAGGCAAGGCCACCTAGTGTGGTAGCCCAGACTGCCACGAATTCGCTCTTGGAGGTATTGACACGCTGAAAGACGTCTTGCTGAGGAATGGAGCCCAACGCCATCGTGAACAGCGCTGCCATCCACCCCAACATATCCACAATATCCAGACTGGGCAACCAATCGAACTTACCCTCGGCCGCTGCCTGTTCGATTACCACACCTATGCCGCCAGCCATCCGGCCTGCTTCACTGGTAACAAGAAGCAAACCAATCACGATCACAATCATCTGCACGAATGTGGTAACCGCCACCGACCACATGCCGCCGAAGAGCGTATAGGCCAGCACTACTGCGGCCCCGATTATCATGCCCTGGGTCATCGTTACCGAGCCTTCGGACAGCACATTGAACACGAGACCCAGCGCAGTCACCTGGGCTGACACCCAGCCCAGGTAGGAGAGTACGATGCAGGTAGACAGGATCATCTCGGTCTTTTTGTTGTAGCGGATATGGAAGAAGTCACCCAGAGTCATGAGATTGAGACGGTACAAAGGCAACGCGAACACCAGACCGAACAAGACCAGACAGACAGACGCGCCAAGGGGGTCCGAGATCAGCCCGCGAAACCCCTCGTCAAGAAAAGTGGCCGAAATACCCAGAACGGTTTCCGCGCCGAACCAGGTCGCAAACACCATGGCCATGACCATGGGCATGGGAAGACTGCGGCCCGCTGTTATGTAGTCGCGAGCGGAATGCACACGACGCGATGCAATGAGACCGATGCCAATGGAAATCACAAGATACACAGTAACGAGTGCAAGCAGCATAATTTATCCCTGAGTAGGTGGTCACAAGCCAGACAAACACATCGGCCTCGCAGGCTGCAAGCCTTTGCCCAGCCCCGCGTTACGCCGCTCAGGGCGCATGATATAGAAAAATTTCCAGCAAAAGAATAATGCCTCGGCCGCGATGTTCAAAATCACTTTCTGTGCTAGTGTAGCCGCTCCCTGCGATCCGCTGTTCCGGGCCATGGGCCCGACTCTCCCAAGCCCGTGTTTAACAAGAGTGTGTTGTGGCAATCAATATCTACAGAAAAATCAAACGCAACATTACCGAAGACGGTCTCATCGTCAGCAGCTCCGGCTTTCTGGTCAACACCATGGTCAGCAAGATCGACTTCTCTCGCCCTCTGCGCATTCTCGAGATCGGCAGCGGCAAGGGTCCGTTCACACGGGAAATCATCCGCAGAATGTCACCTGAATCGGTACTGGATGTCTGCGAGATCAAAAGCGAATACAACCCCTGGATAGAGCGTCTGATGGCCGCCAACCAAGACAAGCGTGTTACCCTTCATAATGGTTGTGTGACCGAGTTACTGACCACTGCCGATACTTATGACGTTATCGTCTCATCCCTGCCGCTGAAGAATTTCGAGCGCATGAAGGATCAGAACGCCTTCCTCTACCGTATCATCGAGGGCTTCAAGTTTGCTCTCAAGGACGGTGGAATCTACCTGCAATATCAATATTTCAGAAGCAACAAATCCGATATCGAGAGAGTCTTCGGCAAGGAGATGGACGAGATCGACTTCGTCCCCCTTAATATCCTCCCCGCATTTGTCTACAGCATGACCAAGTGATTCCGCGACCGTGAGCGACGAAAAAATTGAATCCGTCAATTCTCTGGGCCTCTATCTGTGGCTGGCACTGATAGCAGGCAGCCTGTCGCTCTATATATTCCGCCCCGACCTGTTCGAGCCCGAGCGTATCCGCCAATTCTTCTCCGCCAATATGGCTGGAGGTCTTGTCGTCTATTTCATTATCTCCACATTGCGCGGTTTTACGCTGATTCCATCCACGCCGATCGTACTGGCAGGCATTCTGGTATTCCCTCCCTGGCCGTTGTGGCTCGTCAATCAGCTTTGTGTTTATACATCGTCCGCTATTCTTTACTACATGACCCGCAATATGCACTTCGACAATTTTTTCTACACGCGCTACCCGATACAGGTAGAGAAGCTGATTGTTCTGTTGCGTAAGCGGGAACTCCCGGTCATCAGTGTGTGGGGCTTCGCGCCCTTTATCCCCAGCGATATGATTGTGTGCATCTGCAGTGTGCTACGCATCAACGTGTGGAAGACCCTGCTAGGCGTTTCCATTGGCGAGGGCATCATCTGCGCCATCTACATCTTCGGTGGTTCGGCTGGCCTTGCCCTACTCATGAACTGGCTGCAATTTTGACACCATGACAATGATCAACTCCACACAACAAACAGAACAGCCACTGGCCTTGTTCGTCACCTGCTCCAAGGGACTTGAAGCTCTGGTCGAACAGGAAATGATCGCGTACGGAGCAATCAAGGTTCGCCAAAGCGTGGCCGGTGTATTCTGCTCGACCACCATCGAAGTCGCCTACCGCGCCATCATGTTCTCGCGCTTGTGCAATCGCGTTATTCTGCTGTTGGCAGAAGGTCCTGTGCTCACTGCAGAAGACCTCTACAACAGTGCCGGCGTCGTGGACTGGAGCGATCACCTTCTACCAGGACAAACACTTGCCATCAGCGCGGCGGGCGGCACTGAGCATTTGATTCACACGCAATTCATCGCACAGAAAATCAAGGACGCCATCGTCGATCAGTTTCGCAGCAAAGGCGTACCGCGCCCGGATGTGTCGAAGGAAGCGCCAGATCTCCTCATTCACGCCGTCATCAAGAAAGATCGTCTCAGTCTGGGCATCGATCTGGCAGGTGCAAGTCTGCACCGACGTCACTATCGCACCGAACAGGGCGAGGCTCCGCTCAAGGAAACGCTGGCCGCTGCATTGCTGATGCGTGCGGGCTGGCCGCAGACGGATGTGGTGAAGCCCGTGCTTTATGATCCGATGTGTGGCTCGGGCACGCTGCTTATAGAGGGTGTGTTGATGGCGCTGGATATTGCTCCGGGACTTGTGCGAGGCAGCGAACTGACTCGTTGGCCTCATCACGACGCAGCGGCCATGGAGCGCGTCCGCGCTGAAGCGCTGACCCGCAAGGAAGCGGGAGCGCAGTGGCAGGGTCGTGCGTTCGGCAGCGATGTGGACGCACGCGCAATCGGCTTTGCCCGACGCAATGCGCACAGAGCAGGCGTGGCCGACTATATCGAATTCGTGGAGTGCAGTATTACTGAGGCTGTACCGCCTGTTGCTCCCACGCTGGTAATCTGCAACCCGCCTTACGCAGAACGGCTTGGAGAACAGACGGAAGTGGAGTTGCTGTATGGCGAGCTTGGCGGACTGCTGCGCCGTCACGCCGTTGGTGCGAGGGCCGCAATCTTCACCGCGAAGCCGGAGTGGGGAAAACTGCTCGGCATTCACAGTCACAAGCAATACTCACTCTTCAACGGCGCCTTGCCTGCCAAGTTGCTGCTGATGAATATCAACACCGACGCGATCTATCAGAAGCATGCTCGCAGCGCGACGCAGGAAACCATTGCCGACGGCGCTTCGTCCGACAACGCTTCCACAAACGCTGCATCCCGGCAGACACCACAGAATTCATCGCAGACCCACGCGCCAGTCGAGTTGGATGCCGGTGCGCAGATGTTTGCCAATCGCCTGCGCAAGAATCTGAAAACGCTGGGCAAGTGGGCGCGTCAACAGGGCAACGAGTGCTACCGGCTCTACGATGCAGACATGCCGGAGTATGCCTTCGCTATCGATTGCTACGGCCGCCACATTCATATGCAGGAGTACAAGGCGCCATTGTCTGTGGGAGAAGAGGATGCAGCATTGCGGCGCCGCCAGGCCTACCAGGCCCTGTGCCTGGTGATGGCGCAGGAGTTGCAAATTCCGGCTGCCAATATCGTTCTCAAGGTGCGCGAGCGCCAGCGTGGCAACGAGCAGTACAAGCCATTGCAGAAGGAAGGTGAAGACTTCGTGGTCAACGAGGGGCCGGCCCGATTCATCATCAATCTGGAGCGTTATCTGGACACCGGTCTGTTCCTCGACCATCGCCCGATCCGGCACTGGATTCGCGAGCACGCAGAGGGTTGCCGCTTCCTGAACCTGTTCTGTTACACCGCCTCAGTTACAGTGCATGCAGCGCTGGGCGGCGCGCACTCCTCCACCAGCGTCGATATGTCGCGCACGTACCTGCACTGGGCAGCACGCAACTTCGAGCTCAACGAGATCGATCCGCGCACCCACCAACTGGTGCAGATGGACTGTCTGAAGTATCTGGAGCAGCTCTCAAGAACCGGCGGCGAGCAGTTCGATCTGATCTTCCTCGACCCCCCCACGTTCTCTAACTCCAAGAGCACGGAGAACGTACTGGATGTACAGCGCGATCACGTAGGGCTGATAGAACAGTGCTTGGCCCTGCTGCCAAAAGATGGCCTGCTGATTTTTTCGAACAACAATCGCCGCTTCAAACTGGATGAGGGCCTGCAGGAAAAGTACCGCATTGAAGACTGCTCGCAAGCCAGCATTGATCGGGACTTTACCCGCAACCAGAAGATTCACCGTACCTGGTTCATTCGCCACTGAACCCGGCGCTCGACGGCACCGCCCGGACGCATACCGATTTGCCTATCGATTTGCACAACAAGACGATTGCGTCCGAGGCAGAGCCTGTTTACTCTTGTCTCACTGCGCCTTTATGCGCCGAAGAAGCTCTTGCGGGAGCGAAATAACCAGATCCATCACAACGTCCATAACTAAAATAACAAAGCACGAGGGATATCCCGATGCGCATTCCAAGTCTGTCCGTTCAAGGCAGTTCCGCCCTTTTCTCTCTCATCGTACTCAGTCTCGCCGGATCATTGGGCGTCAGCAGCTCGCAGGCTCAGGAAGCTGCAACCATCGGCGATCCCAATCGCGTCGTCAACATCCTGCAGGAACCCCGTCATCGCCTGATGCATCAGGATGGCGACATCAAGGTTCTCGACGTGCAGATCAATCCTGGCGACATGACTCTGCAGCACACCCATGACGCCGCGATCATGTACACCTTCATCAGCTCTGGCTCTGGCCCATCCGGTGGCCGCCTGTCCAGCAACACCGACTATGTCACGGAGAATTTCACGCACCAGGTCAGCAATGAGGGCCCGGGACTGTTCCGTATCATCGCCCTGACCAACTACGGCCCACCCATGGCAGCACTCAACACAGACCGACCGACCGGCCTGACGGGTGAACCGGAGATCGAGAATCTCTGGTTCCGTGCCTACCGCGTGACTCTGCAGCCGGGTGAGAGCACTGCAATGCAGATGCACCATAATCCCAGCATTGTCGTGCAGGTTGGCGAGGGGCTCACCCATGTCACGCGCGAAGATGGCATCACCGCCGAACTCACCGCCATGGGAAGCTGGACATGGCGTAATGCCCACAGTACCTATCAGGTTCGCAATGCCGGAACCACCCCGGTTGAAGTCGTCATCAATGAAGCTCGTCGTTCCATGTAGTTTTCCATGCTCGCAGCGAGGTAGGTCTGCCGAAAATTTTTCGGCAGACCCGTAGTGCTGGCGCAGCTGTTTATTTGGAGAGTGTATGCAGACCTTTACAAAAGTAGTGTTATTCACGGATGACGATGGGCGTGCGAAATTCCGCACAGTAGAAGTTCCTCTGACAGAAGGCACTCCGGAGGCCAGGATGTCGCGCCTCTTCGCTGCCCAGGCACTGCAGTTGCGGGAAAGCCCTGTGGGTTTTCGCAGCGAGATGCATTGCACCAGTTCGCCACAGTGGCTATTCGTGTTAAGCGGCGCCATGGAGATAGGACTTGCTGACGGAACCTCGCGGATATTCAACGCGGGGGAACATTTCTACTCGGCGGATCTGTTGCCACCTGACGCGACATTCGATCCGAGCGTACACGGACACTGGAGCAGACAAGTGGGAGACGTGCCGCTCGTCACTCTTTTTGTAAAAGATTGACCGTGCAGGATCAAGCGCCTACAACTTCTGTATATCAATCACCAGTGACTGCACGATCCGTTCATGCAACCTCAATCTCTCCTGGGGTGTGGGGCTTGCGTGTACGACAAACCCAGCGTCCTGACCAAGCCCGCTGCGTCCGTCCATGACATCTCCTGGTTTCACCTTGATGCGAAACTCCCTCACGCCCTGCTCATCCAGCACCTTCGACTTGCCATGGACAGCGATGATTTTTCCCGGCCCCGGGTGCAATACTTCCGACGCTGCATAGCTAACGGGATCATTCGGAAAAACAAATTCCTCTCCAAGCTCCATCGCAAGAAACGCTTCCCACGGATTAAAATCCCACGCATGTTGAATGGCGTTCATGATGTAACCACCTGGTGGGCGCAGCGCGATCTCGCCGAACAGTGGACCTTTTTCTGTGAGATAGACTTCCAGATGCGTCATTCCCCAACCAATATTGAGTGCTTCGATTACGCGCTCGTTCAACGCACGTAGTGTGCGTTGCTGCTGCGAATCGAGAATTGCCGGGATGAAATTGGTATGCCCCTTGACCTGGTATTGCGTGATATTGGTAAAGCGGATGCGGCCATTGTCGATGAAGGATTCGATACTCGCTTCAGGAGCATCGATGAAACGTTCCAGCAGTGAGAGTCCGTGAGCACCTGGCACATATTCCTCAAGCCGATGAATGACCTGCAACCCCTTGCCACCGGAAGACTTGCGATACTTGCGCACAACCGGACTACCGAGCTTCGCGAATACCTCGCGGGGATCAAGCTCAGCACCGTCTGCCATGTAGCGCGTCATGGGAATACCAAACTCACCGAGATACTGCTTCATCACAAGCTTGTCGCGACACCGGGTGCCGGTAGCAGCACTCGACAATCTGGCGCCTACCTGACGTCGCGCAATAGCCGCAGGCAAAACAGCTGCTTCAGTACCGGCGATGACGTGAGTAAATTTATGCCCAGGAAACGACTTGCGAATCTGCTCGCGAATTTTCTCTGCCGAGCTCCATAGGGGGGCGGTAACACTTTTATGCACTGGGGGTTGTGAAAAATTTCTTGAGGATGCTTGCGAAGGAGATTGCGGGCGAATTGAAGAGCGCGTTGCGTTGAAGACATCCTTTTCTTGCCAAAGCGAAAAGGGAATGCTACGAGCCCGTAGCACATCAATGAGCCCCCGCCTCGGTCCAATCACCAATACCTGATAGTCAGTCATCACTAAAACGCACGCAGTGGACCCAATCAACGACACAGACGACTGGCATCTCACTGTGTCCGACAGAGCTCGGACACAGGAGTATCATCGAACAGATATTCACGAAAAAACCAAACCGACTAGTCGCCTCTGCTTTCTTTCTTGGTCTTCTTGGCGACCTTCTTTTCCTTCATGGACAAGGCTGGCTTCTTCTTTACCTCTTTCTTGGCATTGCGCTCTTTCGACATGATCTGCTTCCTTGGGTGGGGGAGTATGAACGCCGCCGGAGTGAGCTCCGGCGGATGTACTTTACTCCTTGATTCACAGCAGTATCAATACGGATTGGCCGGGAAAGAAAAATAATTCCCGGCGCCGAATCAACGCTTGACGCGGGACTTGTATTCCCCGGTACGTGTGTCGATTTCGACAAAATCGCCGATCTCGCAGAATGCAGAAACCTGCATCTCGTAACCACTTTTCAGGCGGGCTGTTTTCATCACTTTGCCGGACGTATCACCACGGGCGGACGGCTCCGTGTAGGCAATCTCGCGCACGATGGTCGTCGGCAGGTCGATGGAAATTACCTTGCCGTTGTAGAACACTGCGTTGCAGACATCTTCCATACCGTCTTCGATGTAGTCGATCACGCTGTCCAGGTCGTCTTTCTCGATTTCGATCTGTTCGTAGTCGGTATCGACAAACACGTACATCGGATCTGCGAAATAGGAGTAGGTCACTTCCTTCTGCTCAAGGATGACCATCTCGAACTTGTCGTCTGCCTTGTACACAGTCTCCGTCTGTACGCCGTTGAGCAGGTTCTTCAGCTTCATCTTGCAGATGGCGGAGTTGCGGCCGGATTTGGTGAACTCGCTCTTCTGCACTTTCCAGGGAGACCCGCCGATCATGATGACCTGGCCGGCACGAACTTCTTGCGCTGTTTTCATGAATGTTTACTCGATATTGAACGGGCCCTGCCCGACATAATGGTTGAAACTGTTGCTGAAAAATCAGGCTACACCACAGGCTGTTCTTGATCTTTTTCTTTCAACTGCTGTCGGTGATATTTCACCAGATTTGCAGCCAGATCAGGTAGTTGCGCCAATTTTCGTTGCCATTCCCCGGCCCGCTCGCGCAAGCCCGGAAGTTGTGGGCGCAGATGATGCCATAATTCCCGGCAATCTTCACCCAGATTCCAGAACTCCCAGAACCGCGCCAGGGCTCTCAATTCCTGCCCGTCAGTGCTGCAATACAACGTCAGAAATGCCCTCATCTTCTCCATATGCACATTTTCATCCTGGGCATATATATGCCACAACAATGGCCTCCCTGCCCATTGGGCACGCACGAAGGAATCCTCTCCGCGCACGAAATTCAGATCGCATACGCTCAGCAGCCTGTCGTAGTCATCCTGGGAAAGAAAAGGAATCGCGGCAATCGACAGGGAGCCGATGCGTACAAAGTCTCCGGCGTTCAGCGGTGATTTCCGGTTGAGATACTCACCAATTGTGGCCAGCACACGCCCTTGCGGCACCAGGCAGAGAACGGGATCCATGCCTTCCGCCAGCGCGGTGAACAGGCTTGCGAGTGAGGAACTCTCGTAGGTAAAGAGGGAAATCCACAATACCTCTTGGCGCGAGTCCAGCAGAGAGTCCTGTACCAACTCCTGTATCTGCGACACCCCCAAATCGCTAAGCAATTGTCTTCGTGAAAACTGCTCGTCTTTCTGCCAGCCTTCGTGCTGTGCCAGAAGATCCCGCTCGCGCAGCAGGCCCCCGGTGTCTGGCACGAAACCTGGAAAGAAGAAGGTCTTGCCCATAATCCTGCCAGTCTGGCCTTCACTATCAGTCACGCTGTGCATTGAGCGCAGGCCATGACACTGCGTCACCCAGGGCTCCGCACTCAGGTAT
Source organism: Gammaproteobacteria bacterium (assembly GCA_030682575.1). GTDB lineage: Bacteria > Pseudomonadota > Gammaproteobacteria > Pseudomonadales > Pseudohongiellaceae > UBA5078. The sequence goes on along the minus strand of JAUXNX010000026.1, from coordinate 143,670 downwards.
TCAAGATTGATCCACAGTGGAGGCGTATCGCTCTGTTCTATTGCTGCAGTCACGGACTCCGGCAGCTCACAGGCAAATGCCTCAATGACGACGGCCGATCCGGCAATCGAGGTATCGGTCGCAACCGAGGACGGCCACGGCGAGACCCAGTGGCGAACCTGCACGCCGTCTAGTGAATCGCCAATTTCCTGTAAACCAAGAAAGCGGGCGAACCCCTGCAGCTCGTCAATCCACAGTACAACCTCGAATCCATACTCCCTGACGAGTTGCCGAGCCAGACGCCAGCACACACCCATATCACCGTGGTTATCGATGACGGCACAGAAAATAGTCCATCTATCCGAGGTGAAGAAGGATGATTCAAGTTCTTTCGGGGCAGGAAAATGAGACACAGGACTCTCAACCGGATGGGGTGAAGCCCAAGAATACCCCACCGACAAGTATAAGGAAATTTCCGGTTAGAACCCTGCTCAGCCCCTGATTTTCAGGGCATTCGGCGCCACCATGAGGGTGCGCCACTCTGGATTTTAAGGGGCAGTTGATTTATCCTGCCGCTCCACTTCTCATGAGCAGACCTGGGACTATGAAACAAAGCGCTAAAGGCAAGACCGCCAAGACCAAGACCACGGTGACCACCCCCGCGAAACCGGCAAAGACTTCCCAATACGTATACAACTTCGGTCGTCAGACTGACGGCAATGCAGGCATGCGCGAGCTGCTGGGCGGCAAGGGAGCCAACCTGGCAGAGATGGCGGCCATAGGGTTGCCCGTGCCCCCCGGCTTCACCATCAGCACGGAAGTCTGCACATATTTCTACGCTCATGACCGCAGCTATCCTCGCTCGCTCTCCTCAGACGTGAAGACAGCGGTGGGGCTGATCGAATCCCAGCTGAAGAAAGTCTTCGGCGGCAAGGACAACCCTCTGCTCGTCTCCGTGCGCTCCGGTGCCCGCGACTCCATGCCTGGCATGATGGACACGATCCTCAACCTGGGTCTCAACGATGTCACTGTGGAAGGGCTGGCGAAGATTTCCGGCAATCCGCGCTTTGCGTGGGACTGCTACCGTCGTTTCATTCAGATGTATGGTGATGTGGTCATGGGCGTGCAGGCCGCCGATGAAGAGTCACACGACCCCTTCCACGAATTGCTCGACGCATTGAAGAAATCCCTTGGCAAACCACAGGACAATGATCTCAACGTCAATGACTTGCGCGTTCTGGTAGACCAATACAAGGAGCTGATTCGCAAGCGCACCGGCAAAGACTTCCCACAGGACGTGTATGAACAACTCTGGGGCGCTACAGGTGCCGTGTTCGGCTCCTGGAGAAACGAGCGCGCCATTCTCTATCGCCAGCAGTACGGCATACCTGCCGAATGGGGCACTGCGGTCAATATCCAGGCTATGGTCTTCGGCAACGCTGGTGACGACTGCGCTACAGGTGTAGCGTTCACACGAGACCCTGCCAACGGTGAGAAGGCGTTCTATGGGGAATACCTTGTCAATGCTCAAGGCGAAGACGTGGTGGCCGGTGTTCGCACACCGAAGCCTATCGCTGCCATGGAAAAGGAACTGCCTGAGAGTTTCGCCGCACTTGAAAAGGTGCGCGCCAAACTCGAGAAACACTTCAAGGATATGCAGGATTTCGAGTTCACCATCGAGAAGGGTCGCCTGTTCATGCTGCAAACTCGCAATGGCAAGCGCACCGGTCTCGCCGCGATCCGCATCGCCGTGGAGATGGTGAAAGAGAAACTGATGGACCAGCGCACCGCGCTGCTGAAGATTCCGGCGGAGTCGGTGGACTCACTGCTCGTTCCAATTTTCGATACCAAATCACAGAAAGAAGCGCAGATGATCGGCAAGGGTCTGCCTGCAGGCCCAGGCGCTGCCACAGGTCGCATCGCATTCACCGCTGCTGCCGCCGAAATCGAATCGCGCAAGGGCAACAAGGTAGTGCTGTGCCGCACCGAAACGTCACCTGACGACCTCAAGGGCATGCTCTACTCACAAGGCATTCTGACCACACGCGGCGGTGTGTCGTCCCACGCCGCGCTCGTTGCACGTCAGCTGGGCAAAGTCTGCGTATGCGGCGCTGGTGAAGTCACCATTAATTACGAGAAGCGCACGCTGACTGCAGGCGGTGTAGTGCTGCAGGAAGGCGACTACATTTCCATTAATGGTACAACGGGCGCAATCTACAAAGGCCTGATCGAGAGCGCCGACTCTGAAGTCAAGCGCGTACTCGAAGGTGCCATGAAGCCCGAGAAGAGCTATACCTATCAATTGTTCCAGACAGTGATGGAGTGGTCCGACAAGTTCCGCAGACTGCGCATCCGCACCAATGCTGATACACCGGCAATGGCGGAGACTGCCGTGGCCTATGGCGCGGAAGGCATCGGCCTGTGCCGCACTGAGCATATGTTCTTCGAAGGCGACCGCATCGACTACATGCGCCAGATGATCCTGGCCGTAGATCAAGTACAACGCAAGGAAGCCCTGAAGAAGCTGCTGCCATTCCAGCGCAAGGATTTCGTGGGGCTGTTCAAGGCCATGGCTGGACGTCCCGTGACCATTCGCCTGCTCGACCCGCCATTACATGAGTTCCTGCCGCAGGACGACGCAGTGCGTCGCCAACTGGCAGACAAGCTGGGCCTGCCACTGGAGTTTGTGATCGAGCGCATCAAGGCCCTGCACGAAGAGAATCCCATGCTGGGTTGCCGTGGCTGTCGCCTGGGTATCCTCTATCCGGAAATCACCGAGATGCAGGTGCGGGCCGTATTCGAAGCTGCCGCTCTGGTGATGACAGCGAAGACGCCGGTGGAAGTGAATCCCGAGATCATGATTCCGCTGGTCGGCTTCAAGGCCGAGCTGGCGGATCAGCTCGCCATTGTGCATCGCGTGGCACAGGAAGTAATGGAAAAGAACAAGATCGAGATCAAGTACATCGTCGGCACCATGATAGAGGTGCCACGTGCCGCTATTACAGCTGAAGAAATCGCACAGCAAGCGGAGTTCTTCAGTTTCGGCACCAACGATTTGACCCAGACAACACTGGGTCTGAGCCGCGACGACATGGGCTTGTTCTACGACGAGTATCAGCGCAAGGAAATCTACAACAAGAATCCCTTCGCAAGTCTCGACCAGACTGGTGTGGGCAAGTTGATGCAGTTTGCGGTGGAGAATGGTCGCAAGTCGCGTCCGGATCTGAAGCTGGGTATCTGCGGCGAGCATGCCGGTGATCCTGATTCGATCGATTTCTGTCACCGACTTGGCCTGCACTACGTGAGTTGTTCACCACCCCGCGTGCCAATTGCCAGATTGGCGGCTGCTCAGGCAGCATTGCGCGAAAAAAAGTAATCTTGTTCTGAAATGAGAAGCCCCGCGTGCTGTTGGCATCCGGGGCTTTTTGCGTTCTGGGATTCGGGTTGCTTCGAGCGGCGCAGATCCGTTGCAGGTGGGCATGTGCAACACCCCGGGATCTGCGACAGAATCTACAGGATCGCGGGCAGGGCTCGCTCCCACAGGGCGTTGTTTTTATCGAGTAATGGTGTCCCAATTGTCGACCAGGTGCTGGGCTGTTCGCCACGCCAGAGCCTGCGCCGTCAGTGTGGGGTTCCTGGCACCACTGGTACCCATCACGGACGCGCCGAGCACACCGAGATTTTTCACCTCGTGGGCAAACCCGAAGCGATCGGTGACATTGGTTTCCGGATTGTCGCCCATTCGAGTGCCACCGTAGGCGTGCGTTGAGGCTCCCATTGGTCCACCCAGCGCTGTGCGAACGATCTGGGCTGCCCCTGCCGCCCGATACCATTCCTCCATGCGATCCTGTGTGAAGGCAGCAATACGCAATTCATTCTGCCTGTGCTCGCCCGTGATGCGAATAACCGGGAAACCGAGTCTGTCCTTCACGAAAGGATCCAGATCGAGATAGTTGCCGCGATAAGGCAGCGTGGTTTTCTGGATATAGGAGCCGTTCGTTCTGTCGGCGTTCTCACTGATGAATGCCTTCCACTTCGCCCCCCAGTTCGGCACCAGATCGAAGGTGGACATCTTGGCAGCCGAAATCGGCTTGCGATCGGTGTGCACCCACAAGTTGCCGCCACCGATGAAATCCAGATCGCTGTGATCGAAGTTGTCGTCCGCCCACTCGTCGATGGCAACACCCTGAGCCGGCAGTCCATACCAGTTGTTGAGATTCCTGGGGAACAGCGCAATCACCGGCGCGCCCTGATGGTGGCTGAGATAATGCTGGCCGACCTGACCTCTGTTATTGGCCAGACCATTGGCGAATTCCCGTGACTTCGATAGCAACAGCAAGCGAGTGTTTTCGTAAGTGTGACTGGCCAGCAGGACCGCATCCGCAGGCTGGAAGATGACCTGGTTGCCGCTCAAATACTCCACGCCAGTCGCACGACCATCGGCATCATTGACGATCTTGAGTACGCGCGCATGAGTGACCACCTTCAACAAACCTGACTTCAGCGCCTCGGGAATCGTAGTCACTGCAGTCGAGCTTTTCGCGGCCACGTGGCACCCTCCCCGATCGCAGAAACCGTGATAGAAACAACCGGGGCGGTCACCGTAGACCTCGGAGTTGATCGCTGCCGGCCCCTGAAACGGCTGCCAGCCGAGTTGTCGTGCCGCTTCGCTCATCATGTCGGTGAAGCCGGAGCTGCGCAGGCCCGGCATCGGATAGGCCCGCGACCTTGGACCTTCAAAGGGATTGCCATTGGGTTGCCGCGTGCCATTGATATTGCCTGCATTTCCGGACACTCCCAGCGCATACTCGACGCGGTCGTACCAAGGCTCAAGATCCGCATAACTGATCGGCCAGTCCTCGACTGTCGAATCCTCCGGGATACGATGCGCACCATAGCGACGTGTGGTCTCACTGACCGTCTTGAAGTCCCAGGGATTGAGGCGCCAACTCTGCGCCCAGTAGTGCAGCGAGGTACCGCCGACGCCATTCATCATTGGGTGACCGCCGCCCTGCACTGCCTCGAAGTTGATATTGGCACGGGAGGTCGGGATTTCGTTCTTGGCCTTGGGCACGGCCTGGGGCCAGTCGCGAAGGTTGTTGCGGACCTCATCCGGGGCGAAGTCGCGAGTGGTCATCCAGCCACCGGCTTCGAGTCCGATCACATTGAGACCGGCATTGACCAGCGGCAATACTGCCACGCCGCCAACGGCGCCGAGGCCGATCACCACTACGTCTGTTCGTGGGAGTTCAGTGGCCATGGGATGCACCTCCTGTCTGCGCAGAAGCAGGACCGACCGGGTCCTTCGTGTAGGGAGGCATATCGTAGGCCGATTGTCGGCTGGGAGCCAACGCTCGCCCCTGACTGATTTCTCCCGGGCTCGACACTGCTCGCACTCCCGGATACCCGATCAGATCCCAGCCGACGAAATCCCGATTGCCACCGTAGTAGGGATCGCTGAAAGTGCCATCGATCGTGTGAGTTCTGACGGTGTTGAAGAAGGCTGTGCCAAGCATCGGAAACTCGGGGATCGCATTGCGTGTCATCGCATCGATGATGGAGTCCTGTTGATCGGCAGTCAGGAGACAGAACTCCTTGCCACCGACCTGCATGGCGTAGGTGTCCAGCGCTGCCAGTCCCACTGCGTACTGCTCCCTGGATGCAGCCATGGCACTGGTCAGACCACGATCGATGTAGTGCACGGCGCGGGCTTCGTGAGCACCCGGAGTGCCATCGTCGCTGGGGAGTATGCGTGAGCACATGGCGTCCAGTGCTGCGCTCTCTGCAGCAGTGAGAGTTTCAAGAGCTTCGGTGACGCGGATACGCGCCGGAATTGCCGGTGTCTGCGCCATGACCGAAGCGCTGCCAGCCGTCATGAGAGCGGCTCCAGTCAAGCCAACGCCCTTCAGGAGATTCCGGCGGGACAGCGACGCCTGTTCAGTATTTCCGTCGCCTTTCTCATGGGTCTTGTTCTTGTTATTCATGATCGATGCTCCTCGCAATCGGCTGAGCGCTGTCTACGTCCAAGGGGAACTTTTACCACTGCGCTACCTTACCAGCAATGAGACAAAATGGAACGCCTCCGCCGCTGAACTCGTTTGATTCGCGGGAAAGCGCGATGGCTGGAAGAAGTTCGATGAATCACTGTCTTCAGAAACAGACTGACAGGAAACTTTCTCGCCAATACGCACGGTTCTGAGACGACCAGGCTGGAGGAGCATCGCAGAAACGGACATACTGTCCACAAATTCAGCCGGCACATTCAGCCGATCCAGCAGTCGACTCGTTTGTTAATACAACGGAGATATAAGAATGAAAACCATCCGATCCGCGCTCGGCAAACTGCTGGCACTGACATTGATGCTCCTTGGCAGTGCCCCCGCATGGTCGGTTGACGCACCGGAAACCATCCTCGTCAGCAGCCGTGCCTTCGAACACAACACCGACATTCCACTGCGCTATTCCGCTTACGGCGAAGGTATCTCTCCGGATATTTCCTGGCTCAACCTGCCGGAAGGAACCCGCCAACTCGCCCTGATTCTGGATGACCCCGTCTTTGGCTTTCAGCCTTTCGTGCACTGGGTCGCCTACAACATCCCCGCTACCGCAACGGGTTTGCCGGAAGGATTGTCAACTGACGCCATCGTCACCCATCCCGGTCTGGAAGGCATGATCAATGGCGCCAATGGCACCCGCCGCACCGGCTACTTCGGTCCGCGCCCGCCTGCAGATGGCAAGATGCATACCTACAACTTCCGCATCTACGCTCTGGACTACGAGCTGAACCTCCCTGATGGTCACAACAAGCAGAACCTTCTGGAAGCGATGCAAGGGCATATCCTTGCTACTGGTGTGCTTACTGGGAACTACCAGTTCTTCGAGTAAGCAACAGTCAGTTTTCTTGCTCTTCCGGGTAATGGCACCTTGTAACTTGATGGCGTGATACGGGATGCGGAGTGAAATCATCATATGAGATGAATGTCGACCTCGCACAGAAAGTACTGCTGCTCCCCGGCCTCGACGGCACCGGTCGACTTTTTGCGCCACTGCAGGCAGCACTTGCTGGAAACCTGGACACCACTGCCATCGCCTATGGCGATGAACGTCTTCTGGAAGACTATGTGGAGACGGTCGCCGCCAACATGGCTGATGCCGACACTGTGCTGATCGCGGAATCATTTTCAGGCCCCGTCGCTCTCGCACTGATGTCTCGCTTCCCTTCACAAATCCGGTGTGCAGTACTTTGCGCCACTTTTGCTGTCAGTCCGCTGCGTTTCCTATGTGGTGTTGCGGGTATGCTGCCAACCTGGGTCTTTCAGGCCAGCCCTCTACGCGGCACTCTCATCCGCCACTTCGCGCTCAACAGTGAAATTCATCATGACATTGTGCCGGAGGTCATGGCAGTGGTTCGCAGTGTTCCCGACGCCGTGACAAAGTCCCGCCTGAAGATGCTTTCGAGGGTAGACTTGCGTCCTTTGCTGAGCAGCATCAAGCATCCTGTGCTGTGTCTGCGGGCAAGCGACGATCGGGTAGTCAACAACATGCTGTGTCGTCAGTTGATGGACGGTTTGCCCAACGTGGACGCTAGCACTATCAGAGGACCTCATATGCTGGCGCAAACTCGACCCACCGAGTGCGCCAGAGCCATTCTGTTGTTTCTGCATGGCAAAAAAAAGGACTCGTGAGAGTCCTTTTTTCTTACTGATGCCAGTGTTACTGGATCGGCTCCATCCTGACGATTGCCGTCGGAGCGCCAGCACGGTCTTCAATGGCTATATAGATAAAGCCATCCGGCCCCTCACGAACATCCCGGACTCTGCCTATGTCATAGGCCAGCTCTTCTTCGCGAATTACCGCGCGGTAGGTCTCGTCCATTTCAAGGCGGGAGATTCGCTCGCCGGCCAGTGCGCCAACGAAGATGCTGCCACGCCACATGGGGAACTTGTCACCGTTGTAGATCATGAGGCCGGATGTGGCAATGGACGGAACCCAGAAGCGTGTGGGCAACTCCATGCCAGTGAGCGTCTGACGCTCATGGATAGGGGCGCTGGAACCATAGTTCACACCATAGCCAACAACAGGCCAGCCATAGTTGGCAGTCGGAGTGATCAGGTTGAGTTCGTCACCGCCCTGAGGGCCGTGCTCCGTCATCCACAGATCTCCAGTCATCGGATGCACGGCCAGCCCCTGAGGGCTGCGGTGTCCATAGCTCCAGATTTCCGGAAGCACACCCGCCTGTCCAACGAAGGGATTATCAGTAGGCACTCTTCCATCATCGTGCAAACGCACGATAACACCGTGATGGTTGCTCAGGTCCTGCGCAGGGTGCGCCTCCAGATCACCGCTGGGTGGGGCTTGACGGTCACCAAGGGACAGGTACAGGTAGCCGTCGTTATCGAAAGCCAACTTGCCGCCATAGTGGCTGCGACCTTCTGCCTGTGCCGCAAAAATTTCGGTGACATCGGTAAGGCGATCATTCACGAGACGCGCCCGGACGATGGCAGTGGTTGAATTGTCACCAACCGGCTTGGCAAAGCTCAGGTAAACCCATTGATTTTCTTCAAAATTCGGATGCGGCAGAATCTCGAACAAACCACCCTGACCCTGGTAAAACACTGGCGGCACACCAGGGATTGCTTCTGGCAGAAGTCGACCATCGCGGATCATGCGCAGACGACCCGGTTTCTCCGTTACGAGCATATCGCCGTTAGGTAGCCAGGCCATGGACCACGGATGTACCAGTCCATCAGCAACAGTCGCTATACGATAGTTGTGATAGGCTGCATAGTAAGTTTTGTCCTGCGCGCTGGCTGAGGCGGCAACAACCAGTATCAAACTGGCGCTGACAAGCTTTAACACGTTACGAAGCATAATTTCCTTCCTCTTCATTTTGAATTATCAAAATCTACCATTACTTGTTGAATTCGAGTTTATCACCAGGCTCGGAACCTTGTGTTCCCCTGTCTTTGCGCTGCCAATACTACGTTGAGTTTGCAAATTGAGCAAAGAAACATAAATGAAAGCGACTCGAAGTATCCAGACAAAAACACTAAACTGCGGAAATAGTGAGATCACATAGCAGGAAACAGCGATATAATCGCCGAAACCGAATTGCTCAATATTCAAACCGGGCAACCACTCACTTATGACCATGGCGGCCAGCAAAACATTGCAAACTTCATCAGTGGATCAGGCCACTCTACAGAACTGATGGTCTAAGCTTTACCTTAACCTTGAATCAGGAGTCACTTTACTATGCGAACTTTGTTTTTCCGTGCGGGGCTGGTGCCACTTGCATTGCTCACCGGAGTAGCAGCGCAAGCCGCTGTCTGGACACTCGAACCCAGCGAGTCCCGTGTTATTTTCAACTATTCCTACGAAGGCGCCCCCTCGAAAGGTGAGTTCAGGAACGTGGACGCTACTTTTGACATAGATCCAGCGAACCCTGGTGCCTGCAATATCTCAGTGACTATCCCCATCGCTGATATGGCCGTCGACACTCCGGAAGTGCTCGAGTACCTGCTGGATGTTGAATTGTTCGATGCCGCCCAGTTTCCGACAGCCAGTTTTCAGGCAACGCGATGCCGTCTGGAGTCGATGAACTCCTTTGTGGCCGATGGCAGCCTGACGATCCGCGACAAGACTCATCCGATCAGTTTCCCATTCACCTTCGAAATGGAGATGTACGACGGTCAGCCACGCTTCCATTTGGCCAGTGAGGTCACCGTGAAGCGTCTGGACTTCGACGTGGGTACGGGCTACTGGGATGACACCATTGCACTTCCGAACGAGATACTCATCCAGGTCGATGTCTATTCCGGTCAGTAGTTATCAAGGAGGTTTAGAGGAGTGACAAACAGAAGGGGTGGCGATCAGGCGAATGCCGGTTGCCGCCCCTTTTCATTTTCCTGTCCTTAATCAAGATAGTGTTGACACATCCAGTCACAATATCTCTGCGTCCTCCACCAACGCCCTCTGTCTCTGCAACTCATACATATGGCGATACAACCCGTCAATTCTCAGCAATTCCTGATGACTTCCCTGCTGCATGATATGTCCCTGATGCAGCACGATGATGGAATCGGCACTGGTGATCGTGCTCAGCCTGTGAGCGATGGCCAGAATAGTGGTGTTGCCACGCAACAGTGCAAGCGCCTGCTGAATCACGGCTTCGGTATGACTGTCGATATTCGCCGTCGCCTCATCAAGAATGAGGATGCGCGGCTCGCGCGCAAGCGTTCGAGCCAATGACAACAGTTGTCTTTGTCCGGTGGACAGGTTACCGCCGCGCTCACCAAGTTTTGTGTCGTAGCCATCAGGCAAACTCATCACGAAATCATGCAACTGTGCCTTGCGCGCGGCCTCAATGATTCTCTCTTCGGAGATGTCGAGCCCCAGCGTGATGTTCTCGCGCACGGTACCCACGGTGATGAAAGGGTCCTGCAGCACTACGCCCACCTGAGCACGCAGATCCCTCTGATCAATATCGGCCAGCGGCATGTCGTCGAGAAGAATACGTCCCTGCTGCGGATCGTAGAAGCGCAGCAGCAGACTCATCAGTGTGCTCTTGCCACTGCCGGTATGGCCGACAATCGCATAAAACTGTCCTGGTGCCACTGAGAAATCGATATCCTCCAGCACCGGATGTTCGCCATCGTAACTGAAACCGACTTGCTCGAAACGCACTGCGCCACGAGTGATGCGCTGGTCAGTAGCAAACTGTGTTTCCCCTGGCTCGTCGATAATGCCGAAGACGCGTTCGCCAGCCACCACTGCCTGCTGCAACAGACTGAGGCGCTGCGTCATCTCCACCACCGGTTGCGTGATCCGCGACAGATAATTCACAAATGCATAGATCACGCCTACCTCCACTACCGTCGTGAACGACTGCGTGCCGAAGTAGAGCAACACTGCCGCCAGCATCAGCGTGCGCAGCAGATCCGGCAGCGGCCGGAGCATCAGCGCATCGAGCCGCAGGTTGCTCATGCGTGCATTGAAAAGCTCCTGACTCACACCACGGAACTGCCCCGCAAAACGCTTTTGCTGGTTAAGCACCTGAATGATGCGCATACCCTGAATCGACTCGCTGAGTATCGCATTGATTCTACTCAACACACTGCGCGCCTTGTGATAGCGCGGCGAACTCATGCGCTGATAAAAGAACATGACAGTGACGACAACTGGCAGGATGATGCTGCACACCAGCATCAGACGCAGGTCCAGCCACGCCATCGCGATAAAAATGGCGATGATAAGCGTGACGTTCTGCACGAACGTGGACATCACCTGCACAAATAGTTCCTTGATGGCTTCCGTATCGTTGGTAATGCGTGACACAAGGCTCCCGGTGGGACGATGGTCGAAATAACTGAGCGGCTTGCGCATCACGGCAGCGAATACTTGCGCGCGCACCGTGCGTACCACCGAGAACGCCACTTCATTGAATCGCATCGCGTTCTGATAGCCAGCCCACGCCGATAGACCATAGAAGACGGCATAGGCAAACGCGAGTGTGGCGAGCTCCCGAATGGGATACTCCCCCGGTGTGATGTAGTCGTCGATGAATATCTTCACCAGTACAGGTCCCAGCACCTGCCCCAGTGTGGCGAGCAATAGAAGCACAGCGGCCTCTTTCAAGAGACGTGGATAGGCCAGTGCATAGCGCAGTAGTCGCCACAGCGACGACAGCTTGATGCTCTTGACTATGTCATCGTCCTGATTCAACGGCCTGCTCCAGCTTCTGATAGTCGATCATCTGTGCGTACCAACCCTTGCGCGTCATCAACTCACGGTGAGTACCGCGCTCGGCGATCTCGCCATGATTGAGTACGATGATTTGCTGCGCGTATTCCACTGCAGAGAGACGGTGACACAGCACCAGTGTCGTGCGATCGACGCGGACTTCTCGCAAGTGCGCGAGAATGCTTCTCTCGGTACCGACATCCACTGCCGAAAGTGCATCATCAAGAATGAGTATCGGCGCATCAAGCAGCAGAGCGCGGGCAATCGCAATGCGTTGTTTCTGTCCCCCGGAAAGGGTGATACCGCGCTCACCTACCAAAGTGTCATAACCGGCGGGGAAACGCAGAATGTCCTTGTCGATCGAAGCCAGTTGCGCGACTGCGCGGATCTGCTCCCTTGTCGCATCGGGTTTGCCCAGCGCGATGTTCTCGGCAATTGTTGCCGTGAATAGAAACGGATCCTGAGGCACCAGTGCGACTGCACTGCGCAAGGCCTGCAGGCTCAACTGTTGTATCTGCGTACCACCAATCTTGACCGTGCAGTGCGGTGCATCGAAATAGCGCTGCAGAACATTTATCAATGTTGTCTTGCCTGCGCCCGTTGGACCCACGATACCGAGTGTTTCTCCCCCCCTCACTTGCACAAATATATTTTTCAGAACCGGTTTGTGGCCGTCGTGATGTGTGAAGGATTCAATCTCGAAAGAGATATCCGCACTGTCGATCTGTGTGATCGCTCCCGTGTCTGCAACCGGCGACTCAGCCTGCAACAATTGTTCGATGCGTTTGTAAGCAGCCGAGCCACGCTCGACAATGTTGAGCAGCCAGCCGTAGGCGAACATCGGCCAGATAAGAAAGCCGAGATACATCGTGAAGCTGGTGAGTTGTCCGAGGGTGAGTCTGTCCTGCTCAACAAGCCATGCGCCCATGCCAACGCACAGCATGAAAGAAGATCCAACGGTGATGAAGATGGCCGGATCATAGAGCGAGTCTGTGGCCGCAACACGGATGTTAGCCTCTGCTGCACGATCGGCAATGCGAAGAAATTCTTCGTCTTCGCGCGCCTCGCGACCAAACGCGCGAATCATGCGGATGCCAGACACACTCTCCTGCACGCGATCATTCAAATCGGAGAAGCGCTCCTGTGCATCACGAAAGCCTTTGTGCAGACGATCGCCCAACACGACGAAGTACCAGGCCATGAAGGGAAAAGGCAGCAGCGCAATGAGTGTCAGCTCCCAACTGATCAGCACCGTCATGATTGCGATGACAAGGACACCTGTCACCAGTCCGTCGATACCGGACAACACTCCTTCACCTGCCGTCATCTCCACTGCCGAAATGTCATTGGTGGCACGTGCCATCAAGTCACCCGTGCGATGCTGTTGGAAAAACTGCGGAGCCATCAATGTCATGTGAGCGAAGATGCGCTGACGCATCGTCTCGGCCAGATTGAATGACGAATAAAAGAGAAACACGCGCCAGAAAAAACGCATGACATACACCGCCAACGCAATGGTGACCACGATGCCAACGTAGCGCAGCAGCAAAGCCTGGGTGAGTGTCTGATCGAGGACGTGATCGATGACTCGGCCGGTGATCCACGGAATCGACATCTCCAGAACATCGACACCGATGAACATCAGGATCGCGGCCGCATAGCGACGCCACTGCGCCTTGAAGTACCACCCCAGTTTGAAAAACAGTCCCATGTAAAGTCCTGCGGTGGCGCTGCCGCTCCTCGATCAATCCAGCCGGGAGATGCACCACTCACTTTCGAGAAAGCAGGCAGTCTAGCAGGCTTTCAGCGGGATTTATTCTACACGGACAAAAATGTGATTTATCAATATATATCAGAATGTTATCCAATCAATTGGACACCCGGATGTCAGAAAAAAGAGTAGTACCGCAAGTAATTTTCCCGATTCTGAAATTCTGCATTTACCTGAGGATTGTGTTTGTTACAATAGCGCACCCTAACGCCCGCCCCCTATCAAGACAGCTTCACGCGGAGGAGACCACTTCACCAATGAATACAGAACACACGCTAGTGGAAGACTACTACGACAAGGAAACCTTCAAGCGCATCAAGTCCCTCGCGGACACCAAGGAAACCCCCTTCGTAGTCATCGATCTCGCGACCGTGGAGCGTCACTATGACGTACTGCAGGAGCTCTTCCCCTACGCCAGTGTCTACTATGCGGTGAAGGCGAATCCAGCTCCGGAGATTATTACCCTTCTCCGGGACAAGGGTTCGAATTTCGACGTCGCCTCCATCTATGAATTGGACAAGCTGCTCGCCCACGGCGTGACGGCAGACCGTTGCAGTTACGGCAATACCATCAAGAAGAGTCGCGACATACGCTACTTCTATGAAAAGGGTGTCCGCATGTACGCCACCGACTCCGAGGCCGATGTGCGCAACATCGCCAAAGCGGCACCGGGTTCGAAAGTCTATGTAAGAATCCTGACCGAAGGCAGCGGCACTGCCGACTGGCCTCTGTCACGCAAGTTCGGCTGCCAAAGCGACATGGCAATGGATCTGATGGTCCTGGCCCGTGATCTCGGTTTGATCCCCTACGGCGTGTCCTTCCATGTGGGCTCGCAACAACGCGACATCGGTGCGTGGGATGCGGCCATCGGCAAGGTGAAGGTAATCTTTGAGCGCCTCAAGGAAGAAGACAACATCATTCTGAAGATGGTGAACCTGGGTGGCGGCTTTCCCGCGAACTACATTACTCGCGCAAACGCTCTGGAAACCTACGCAGAGGAAATCACGCGCTTCATCGAAGAAGATTTTGGCAGCGACTTTCCCGAAATCATTCTGGAGCCGGGTCGCTCCCTGATCTCCAACGCTGGCATCCTGGTATCGGAAGTGGTGCTGATCTCCCGCAAATCCCACACGGCTCTGCAGCGCTGGATCTTTACCGACGTCGGCAAATTCTCCGGCCTGATCGAAACCATGGACGAGTGCATCAAGTACCCGATCTATGTGGAAAAGCATGGTGAGCTGGAAGAAGTAGTGATTGCAGGTCCTACCTGCGACAGCGCCGACATCATGTACGAGAACTACAAGTATGGTCTGCCGTTGAATCTGGCAGTCGGAGATCGCATGTACTGGTTTTCTGCCGGAGCATACACCACCAGTTACAGCGCCATCGAATTCAACGGCTTTCCTCCGCTGAAATCCTATTACGTCTGATGCAACAGGCCCGGGGTCATGCCCGGGCATTGTGCCCTGCCCTTTCAGACCAGCGCATTCTCCGCTTCTACCTCGCCCACTCCCGGCAACCACTTCGTCGTCACTACGCCTGTAGTGATGGCGCCATTTACATTCAGTGCCGTTCTGCCCATGTCTATCAATGGCTCTATCGAGATGAGCAGCGCAACCAGTGTCACCGGCAGCCCCATCGCGGGCAACACGACGAGTGCAGCAAAAGTCGCACCGCCGCCGACACCGGCAATACCAAATGAACTGATGGCAATGATGCCGAGCAGACTCAGGATGAAACCAATTGAAGTCGGGTCCACGCCGACAGTTGGCGCCACCATCACTGCAAGCATGGCCGGATAGATACCCGCGCAGCCGTTCTGTCCGATCGTTGCACCAAACGTGGCGGAGAGATTGGCAATTGGTGCGGGCACTTTCAATTCTTCAACCTGGACCTTGATTGTCAGAGGAATGGTCGCAGCGGAGCTACGGGTCGCGAATGCAAAGCTCAGTACAGGCCAGACCTTGCTGAAGTATTCACGCGGGTTGCCACCCACCAGCATGACCATCACCCCGTGAAGCGCAAACATGATCGCAATCGCAGCGTAGGAGGCCAGAACGAAACTGATGAGATTGAGAATGTCGGAACCGTTGGAGCTGGCGACCACATAGGTCATCAATCCCAGGATGCCGTAAGGGGTCAGGGACATCACAATCTTCACCAGCTGCATGACAACCTGTTGAGTGGCCTCCACGAATTTCTTGATCGCAAGACCAAGTTCCGGCTTGTCGCGAGCAACCAGCAAGGCAGCAATGCCGCTGAGAATACCGAAGATCACCACGGCGATGATCGAGCTGTCTCTTGCACCTGTCAGGTCGGAGAAGATGTTGGTCGGCACGAAACCGACAAGCACGTCAGCAAGGCTCAGATCGCTGACCGTGGCCTGGCGCGTGACCAGCACATCGGCACGGGCCAGCTCTCGCGCACCCGCCGTCATACCTTCAGCACTGAGACCCGCAACCAGCGTGACAATGATTCCCACGAGGGCTGCAATCATTGCCGTACCCACAAGCAGCCCTACCACCGACACTCCGATCTTGCCAACCGAAGCAATTGCATCCATCCGCAACACGGCGGCGATCATTGTGATCAGGATCAGTGGCATGATGATCATGCGCAGCAACCGGACGTACACATCACCAACAACATTGGTCCAATTCAGCGTCTCGGCCATGACTGGCGAATCATAACCATAGACAATCTGGAGGAAGAAACCGAAAGCGATTCCGAGCAACAAGCCCAGAAAAACCTGACGCGAGAGACTGAATGATCTTTTTCTGGAGAGTAGTATGAGGAAGAGAAGACCACAAAAGAGTGCCAGGTTGACGATACTGTAGAGGCTCAGCATGGGGATGTGCTCTCGATATTGTTATTGGCATCGAAAGTAAACCACATCAACGGCGGACACAAGCGCAAAATCATGGCGCCAGAGAGACGTCGGACGGGTTCAATCCGGCAGGTCTGCCATCATGATCGCCAGTGTATCGGAACGAAACTCTCGACGATACAGGACGCCAACCACAAGCACTGAGAGAATCATGAACACCCAGAAGTTCACGAACCACCCGAGCACTGCCATGCTGAAGTAGTAGGTACGCAATCCATTATTGAAGTTGCCTGCCGCCTTGGAAGCCATGGTGGAGATACTCTCGACATGCCGCTGGGTTTCTTCGTCGGAAGGGTTCTCGTGCTTCTCGGGCACACCACCCAACATCACCGAAACCTGACCAAACTGTCGCAGTCCCCAGGTGAATTTGAAAAACGCGTAGACGAACAGGCAAATCAACAACAAGACTTTCAGTTCCCATTCGCCGCGCGTGTTCTGATCCGAGAATGGAATCTCGCTGAGCATCATGATGACCGTTTCCGAGGACGTGCCCAACACCGTCATAAGACCAGCGAGAATGAACAGCGTAGTGGAAGCAAAGAACGACACATTGCGTTCCAGATTGGCGATGATGTTGGTATCGGCGATGCGATTCTCACGGCGCAATGCCTTGCGAATCCATTGCTTGCGGAAGCGGTGCATGGCATAGGCCAAGGTGGGCGTGTCCAGACTGCGCAGACTGGTGTAGCGGAAGTAGCCGCGAAAACAGATCAGGAACCACACTACAGCAACAATGTTGCCGATATTGCTCTGCAGGAAAGTTCTGATATCCATTGTTATACCGCCTCGATTGCTTCTGACAACTTCACCACACCAATCACCTGCATGCCATCCACACCACCGCGGGGCACATTCGCCTTCGGCACGATGGCACGCTTGAAGCCGTGCTTGGCTGCTTCCAGCAGTCTCTCGTGCCCGCTTGGCACCGGACGTATTTCGCCGGACAACCCCACCTCGCCAAAGACTACAAGATCGTGCGGCAACGCCTTGTCCCTGAAACTGGATACTATCGCGAGTATCAGCGCCAGATCAGCACTGGTTTCCGTCACCTTCACGCCGCCGACCACGTTGACGAAGACATCCTGATCGGCCATGTAGACACCGCCATGGCGGTGCAGGACAGCGAGCAGCATTGCCAGGCGGTTCTGATCAAGACCCACGGCAAGACGGCGTGGATTGCCCATCTGCGTCCCGTCCACCAACGCCTGAATCTCGACCAACAAGGGGCGGGTACCTTCCCACAGCACCATGACCAAGGAACCGGGACTCTCTTCTTCTGCCCGTGCCAGAAATATCGCCGAGGGATTCTTCACTTCCTTCAAACCTTTCTCGGTCATCGCGAATACGCCCAGCTCGTTAACGGCGCCGAAGCGGTTCTTCTGCCCGCGCAATGTGCGGAATTTGCTGTCGTTGCCACCGTCCAGCATGAGGAAGCAGTCAATCATGTGCTCAAGCACTTTGGGTCCGGCGAGATTGCCGTCCTTCGTCACGTGCCCTACCAGAAACAGAATGGTATTGGTCTGCTTCGCGTATTGAATAAGATAAGCGGCACATTCACGCACCTGGGAAACACTGCCCGGCGCCGAAGGGATGTCACTGCTGTGCATGACCTGGATGGAGTCGACCACCAGCACCTGAGGCAGGTTCTGCTGGGAGATCTGACAGATCTTCTCGACATTGGTTTCGGCGAGCAGCTTCAGGTTCTTTTCCGGCAATCCCAGACGGCGGGCGCGCATGCCAACCTGCTGAATGGATTCCTCACCGGTCACGTACAAAGCACTCATGGATTGCGCGAGCAGACACATCACCTGCAGCAGCAACGTACTCTTCCCCGCACCGGGATTACCGCCAATCAGAATCGCCGAGCCAGGCACCAGCCCACCACCAAGCACGCGATCGAGTTCACCGATACTGGTGGAGACACGTGGCACTGACTCCAGATCAACTTCGGATAGATCCTGCACACCGGAAGTTGTGCCTGCATACCCCTGCTTGCGAAAATCGGGCTTTGCTGCAGGCGACGCTGCACTGCCAAGGCTGATTTTGGACAGAGTGTTCCATTCTTTGCAGGCAACGCATTGCCCTTGCCACTGGCCATGCTCGGCACCGCACTGCGTGCAGACGTAGGCGGACTTCACTTTTGCCATGGGGCTATTCCTCTCTCCCTGGAATCGACAGACATACAATCACACGCATACAGTTCACTCATACAGATAGTGTACACGCGGCGTGACCTGACAGAAGAGTTCGTAGGAAATCGTATCACAGTGTCTCGCGATTTCGTCTGCAGGCAATCCCTGGCCCCACAGGATTACTTCGTCACCTATGGCCGCGTGCTCGCATCCGGCAAGATCAACGATGATCATGTCCATGGAGACTCGGCCGGCAAGGCCAGCGCGTTGTTGAATGATGTTCCCATCGCGACGAGAGTTGATCAGCACCGGCGTGCCAGCGGGGGCGCGACGTGGATAACCGTCACCGTAGCCGATTGACACAATTCCGATGCGCAGCTCCTTGTCACAGATATAGCTTGCGCCATACCCAACCGCTTCGCCGGCAGCAACTGTCTTGACCGCAATCAGGCGCGAACGCAGCGTCATCACCGGGCGCAATCCGCGATCAACTCCATTCTCACCAATGACTGCCGCGCCACCATAGAGCATGATGCCGGGACGCAGCCACTGATAATGAGTCTGCGGCCAGATCAGAATGGCGGCAGACGCGGCAAGACTTATTTCCATTTTTGCAATATCGATGTTCGTGTCATGAAGAGTCTTCTGGAGAACAGCGACCTGACGCCCTGTTGCAGGACTTGTCGCATCATCAGCACAGGCAAAATGCGACATGACCACGAGCTTGCGAATAGCAGCGTGGCCATGCAATGCGCTCCAGGCTATGGCGAACTCTTCCGGGCCCAGCCCCAGCCGATGCATACCCGTATCCACTTTCAACCATATGACGAGCGGTTCTGGCGACACTCCTCCGGAGCAGATCTTAAGCAAGGATTCCAACTGATACAGCGAATGCAGCACGCACTGAAATCCATGAGCCGCAACCACCTCCAACTCATCGGCAGTCACGAACCCCTCCAGCAACAAAATCTGTTCCGTGATTCCAGCGCGCCGCAGTTCCAATGCTTCCTCTATCGTGGCAACACCGAAGCAGTCGCCGTCACGCAATTGCGAGCGTAGAGATTTGGAGACCGGAACCGCGCCATGCCCATAACCGTTGGCCTTGACGACGGCAACCACGGAACAATCGGGGTTCTTGCTGCGGGCAAGTGCGAGATTGGAGTTCAACGCCTGCAGATCGATAGTGGCCCAGGCACGAAACTCAGCTGCCGTGCGTATAGCTGTCATCGTAGTCCTGTCGTGCGAGATTTTCGAAGCGTGTGTACTGACCCATAAAGCTCAGCCTTACTGTGCCAATTGGCCCGTTTCGCTGTTTGCCGATAATGATCTCGGCAACGCCCTTGTCGGGCGTGTCTTCGTTGTAGACTTCGTCGCGGTACACGAAAGCGATAATGTCTGCATCCTGTTCTATCGCGCCAGATTCACGAAGATCCGACATCACGGGTCGCTTGTTGGGACGCTGCTCAAGACTACGGTTAAGCTGTGACAGGGCAATGACCGGACATTCGAATTCCCGCGCCATGGTTTTAAGCGAGCGTGAGATCTCGGAGATCTCACCGACACGATTGTCGCCATAGCCTTTTATCTGCATCAACTGCAGATAGTCGACGACCACCAGACCAAGCTGCCCATATTCGCGCACCACGCGACGCGCGCGCGAACGCATCTCCATTGGGCTGAGGCCCACGCTGTCATCGATCAACAACGGCTTGTCCTTGAGCTTGCTCACTGCAGCAGTCAGCTTCGGCCAGTCCTCCTCTTCCAGCTTGCCGGTACGCAGACGCTTCTGGTCGATTCGTCCAATGGAGCTGAGCATACGAAATATGAGACTCTCCGCCGGCATTTCCAGACTGAACACCAGGACGGGTTTGTTGCTGAGCAACAGGGCGTTCTCCGCAAGATTCATCGCGAACGAAGTTTTCCCCATCGAGGGACGGCCCGCCACGATGATCAGATCGGATTTCTGCAAGCCGGAGGTTTTCTCGTCGAGATCCTTGTAGCCGGTCGGCAGACCGGTCAGTGCGCCATCGGAACGGAACAACTCATCAATACGTCCCACCGCCGCCTGCAATAGTGGGTTGATGGCCTGGGGGCCACCATCCTTAGGCCGATCATCGGCAATCTGGAAGACTTTCTGTTCGGCAACATCCAGCACGTCATCGGCGCGCTGCCCGGCAGGGTTGTAACCACTGTCGGCAATCTCGTAGGCGACGCGGATCAGTTTGCGCAGCTTGGCACGCTCGGCAATGATGTCGGCATAGGCAGAGATGTTGGCGGATCCCCGCGCGTTGCTGGCGAGGTCGCTGAGATAATCGAGGCCACCGGCGCTGTCGAGTTCGCCGAGGCTGTCGAGTGCCTCCACAAGTGTCACGACATCAAGCGGCTTGTTGGACTCGGTCTGCGTGAACATGACACGGAAGATCAGTTGATGTTCGTGTCGGTAGAAATCTTCTTCGATGAGTTTTTCAGCGACGTTGTCCCAGACGGTGTTGTCGAGCATTAGCCCGCCCAGCACGGCCTGCTCGGCTTCCACCGAGTGCGGTGGGACCTTCAGGGAAGTGAGATTGCCCGCATCGACAGGTCTTCTGTTCTTTTCGAAAATCTCGGACATATTAAGCTCTGGCCCTGAGGGAGCCTGCCCTGCAAGTGAATCCTCTGAAAATCATCGCTTGCAAGGCAGCTCCCGCAGATGAAAAAGGCGCCGCCACTCCAGTGAGTGACAGCGCCTCATTGTCTACTATTGACCCGCCCCGAACAACACCAGGAACAGTCCCGCAGGAGCCGGTCGATGAACTGACTTAAGCTGGAACAATCGCCAGAGTAATCACTTCCTCAACTTCGTATCCGAGGTCGATGGTGATCACATACTCACCCACTTCGCGCAGCGCACCGTTGGGCAGACGCACTTCGGATTTGTTCAAATCGGAACCGACAGCCGTGTTGATCGCATCAGCGATGTCACGCGTACCGATGGAACCAAACAGCTTGCCTTCTTCGCCGGCATTCACAGCGATGGCAACGCGCAGTTCCTTCAGCTTGGCTGCACGGCCCTGAGCAGCAGCAACTTTCTGATTGTGTGCGGCCAGCAATTCGGCGCGACGCACTTCGAAGTTCTCCAGATTGGTTCTGGTGGCAGGGATCGCCTTGCCAGTGGGGAACAGGAAGTTACGTGCGTAACCTGCCTTCACTGCAGCCGTGTCACCCACAGCGCCCAGTTTGCCTACTTTTTCCAACAGAATTACGTTCATTTTTGTTTCCTCATCAAATCTTGCTTGAATTCTCTGCCCTGTTGTTTCGGGCCACTCGCTCAGTCCTACAATCCGTCCTGCGATCCATCTGACCCGCCTTGAGATCCTTGCTTCGGTCTCAGCCGCGACCTGAAGTCGTACCAACTGTCGGCGATCGCAGCAAACACCACAATCTGTGTCACCACCGGGCTCAGCAATGACGCGTAGAAAACCACCAGCACTGCGCCAGGCCACTTCTTCAGCCCCACCATGCCGTGGACCAATGCCACACCGGCAAACAACAGCGGCATCACGAAGAACAGTGAGAGCTGCTGTAACAGCGGAACGCCCAACCCTGCCAGCACGAACATCAACAACAATGCCGCCGAGCTCTTCCAGCTCAACCGCAACTGGTGGAACTCATCCCGGAACCCCCCGGGGTTATACAATTTTGCCTGCCAGTTTCTGGCCATCATCAACAACACCAGCGACAGGAACATCAGCATGGTGCCGAAGAAAATGCGCAACATCTGCTGCAACTGCTCCGGCTCCAGTGGCGCCATCTGCACCTGCATCTCCGGAGTGTTCAGCATCAGCTCAATCTGCTGCTGCAGAACCTGCAGCAACTCGGGCTGCAGCAGCATGCCCAACTGGGCACCCATGCCAACGCCGATCCCGGACAACACAGTCACTTCCCAGGAACCGCTGGTGCGAAGCACCATGGCGAGCACAGAGATTCCCATCAGCAGCAACAAGGGAATCATGTCCCCCGCCACGGCCCATCCCAACGCTGGCAGCACAGCCCAGGCCAGTACGATCAATCCTTCATTCCTGCCGTAACGCAGGAAGACCAGCGCCACCACAGGCGCGCTGAGAAAATTGACCAACGGCAGAACTCCGAGAAGCATCGCTGCCTGGACTGCCTGACGGCGTCCTG
This sequence comes from Gammaproteobacteria bacterium, assembly GCA_030682575.1. Lineage (GTDB taxonomy): Bacteria > Pseudomonadota > Gammaproteobacteria > Pseudomonadales > Pseudohongiellaceae > UBA5078. Next base: position 120,995 of record JAUXNX010000026.1, on the reverse strand, counting down.
CCATTGCGAACTCAGCCAGAGCTCTCATAAATAATCTCCGTACTGCGGCCGGCACTCAAAGCGCTCAGCCAGAACGTGACGGAATCAGGCGGTGTGGCTGTCTGTGTACGGAATCAGCGCCAGGTGACGCGCACGCTTCACGGCAGTGGCCAACTGACGCTGGTAACGCGCCTTGGTTCCTGTGATGCGGCTTGGCACAATCTTGCCGGTTTCTGACACATAGGCCTTCAAAGTTTCGATATCTTTGTAATCGATCTCAATGGTGCCTTCAGCAGTAAATTTGCAGAATTTACGCCTTCTGAAAAATCGAGCCATGGTAACTATCCTTTCAACTAATTTTGCTGTGACTGTTTATTACGACCATTCATGAAGCGGAGCAAAACGACTTCCGGATATCAATCCTTGGAATCGTCTGCATCCGCATCCAGATCGTCCGCATCATCGAAGCCTTCAAACTCTTCTGCGACTTCTTCGTCGCCATCAGCAGTTTCCGCTTCACGGGCTGCTGCGTCTTCTTCAAGTTTGCGCTTCTGTTCGGCGCGCTGACGACGCTCACGGCTCTCACGCTCGCCCTTCAGAATCAGTGATTCTTCAGTGACGGGGCCGCTGGTCTTCATGACCAGGTTGCGCAGGATCGCATCGTTGTAACGGAACAGGGTCACGATCTCTTCCAGCACAGCACTGCCACACTCGATGTTCATGAGGATGTAGTGAGCTTTGTGGATCTTGTTGATCGGGTAGGCGAGTTGACGGCGGCCCCAGTCTTCAAGACGGTGGATCGCTCCGCCGCTGTCCTTGATCATCTGAGTGTAACGCTCAACCATGACAGGCACTTGGTCTGTTTGGTCTGGATGTACCAAAAATACTACTTCGTAGTGTCTCATAGAGACTCCTCTCGGATGAAGCCTTCCGACGGGCACCGGTTTGAGAGACCGATGGGCGGTAAGGCAAGGAGTTAAGGGGTTTTGCCTGAAGACAGCTCCCCGAAATTAAAGAGCGGGCATTCTAGAGAACCGCCGGTGAACATGCAAACTGTTTTTGGCGTTGCAGTCCCTGGTCTCACGGGCTTTGTTCAAGCCGTGGATTCTTCTGAGCATCCCGGGGTGCAGCCTGTGCCTGCTGGCGACTACCCTTGGCGGACGGGAAGTGTAACGTTTCCTTCTTTGTGCCAATGGATTTAATCAAGACTTGTACTGATGCACGGCATCTTGAGTCCAAATACTTCTACCGAATCTGCAAGCCCTCCACTTGGCACACTCCAAGGTGGCGGGAGGCAGGGTCCGGTTCAGCGGCATAAAGACCAAGCCGAACGCAGCAAAAAGACATGGGCGCCTCAGAGGCGCGCCCGGCTTTTTGCGGAGGGAGGGCACGGCGGAGCGGCGCAGGTCAGCCGCAGAACCGGACCCTGCCTCCCGCCACCGTTCGAAGTAAAAAGAAGTGCCAACTCGCAAATTCAGGGGGGATCAGCTCTGTCTTTGGCGCACCGCTTCGAACAGACACAGACCGGTGGCAACGGAGACATTCAGGCTGCTGAGCGCTCCCGCCATGGGAATGGACATGAGGTAATCGCAGTGCTCACGGGTCAGGCGCCGCAGCCCTTTGCCTTCCGAGCCCATGACAATCGCGATGGGCACCTTGAAATCGATACTGTAAAGGCTGTCCTGCGCCTCTCCCGCCGCTCCGGCAATCCAGATGCCGCGCTGCTTCAACTCCTTGAGCGTACGGCTGAGGTTGGTCACCTCGGCAAACGCGATGGTGTCGGCAGCGCCACAGGCAACCTTGCGGGCAGTCATGTTCAGCGGGGCTGACCGATCCTTGGGGACAATCACGGCATCCACGCCTGCAGCATCGGCCGTGCGCAGGCAGGCACCCAGGTTATGGGGATCAGTGACTTCGTCCAGGATCAGCAGCAGCGGAGGATGTGCAAGGGTATCCAGCAATGACTCCAGGCCACGCTCATCCAGCACCGAACCGCCAAGCCGACACAACGCGATCACGCCCTGATGCACCGCACCCTGTTGCAGGTTACGCAGACGCTTGTCCAGATCCTTGCGATCAAGACCCTGCCAGGTCACCCCGGCGGCAGACGCCAGTGCCTTCAATTCATTGATACGCTTGTCTTCGCGATCCTGCTGTAGAAACAACTCAAGCACATCCTCTGGATGCTGCCGCAGCAGCTCGCCGACGGTGTGAATGCCGTATACCCACTCTTTGTTGCTCAATTCGTGATCCTGATTCTGTTGCAACCCTGTGGGAGCGGTTTGGTTGTGCAAATTACGGCTTCGGCTTCTTCGCCGTGCGGCGTCTTCCAGAAACACGGACTTCCTTTGGCGCACTGCCCGCTGTCGGCGCCGTCACCAGTCCCGAGGCTACCTGCTGGCGCAGGCTCATGCCTTCGGCAGGTTTGGCCACAGCGGAGCGCTTGCCCTTGCTCTTGCCTGCCACCTTCGCAGCAGCGGGTTTGCCCAGTCCTGACGTGGACTTTGACTGCCCCTGTCCTTTGCGACCTTTGTCGGCAGCATTGGCAGGCTTGTCAGATGTCTTCGAACCATGGCCTTTTTTACCAGAATTCTTTTTGCCAGAGTCTTTCTTATACGACCCTTTCTGATTGCGCCCTTCGGGTTGCCCACGTCCTCCCTCAGGTTTGTCTGCAGAACCATCCATCATCACCAGATCGATCTTGCGGTCATCAAGGTCTACCCGTACAACTTTCACGCGCACCGGGTCGCCAAGGTGATAGGTGACGCCACTGCGCTCGCCGCGCAGCAAATGCCGCACCGGGTCGAACTGATAGTAGTCGTTCTTCAGTGCAGTGATGTGCACCAATCCTTCTACATATATATCCCGCAATTCCACGAACAGACCGAAGGCCGTCACGCTGCTGACCGTACCGGGGAACTCATCGCCCACGCGATCCTTGATGTACTCGCACTTGAGCCAATCAATCACGTCGTAGCTTGCGGCATCGGCACGCCGCTCCATCATCGAACAGGCTTCGCCGAAGCTCTGCATGTGATTCAGCTCGTAGGGATAGATTTCCTTGCGCGTGAGCGATTTCACGCCTGTGACTTTGCGTACGTGTGCTGCCTGGTCCTTGCTGCGAATCAGGAAGCGCAGCGCACGATGCACCAGCAGATCAGGATAGCGACGAATCGGCGAAGTGAAGTGCGTGTAGGCCGCAAACCCAAGACCAAAGTGGCCGAGGTTTTCCGGCTGATAGACGGCCTGCAGCAGCGACCGGATCAGCACTGTCTGGATAAGATGTGCATCGGGACGATCGGCTATCTTGAGCAGCACACGCTGGTAGTCCTTGGGCTCCGGCTTGGCAGAGCGCGTCAGCACAATGCCCATTTCCTTCAGGAAGGCTTTCAGGTTCTCCAACCTGTCCATATTGGGACCGTCGTGCACACGGTACAGCACGGGCAACGATGACTTGGCGAGGAACTGCGCCGTGCAGACGTTGGCCGCCAGCATGCATTCCTCGATCAGGCGGTGGGCTTCGTTGCGCGCCACGGGCACGATCTCGGCAATCTTGCGCGTCTCGCCGAACACGATGCGAGTCTCGGTGCTGATGAAATCCAGCGCCCCGGCCTGCTGACGCAGCTTCGCGAGTTTCTTGTAGATGACATACAGGGATTCCAGCGCAGGCAGGATCGCGTCGTACTTCTTGCGCAGTCTGGCCCTGGACTTCTCCTGAATCGCCGTCTGCGGCTCTTCGAGAATGTCGGACACTTCGGTATAGGTCATGCGGGCGTGAGAGTGGATGACCCCTTCATAGAAGGTGTAGTCAACCACCTGCCCCGCCTTGCTCATCTGCATCTCGCAGACCATTACCAATCTGTCTACATCTGGTTTCAGCGAACACAGTCCGTTGGACAGCATCTCGGGCAGCATCGGAATCACGTGGCCGGGGAAGTACACCGAGTTGCCCCGGTTCTGAGCCTCCTGATCCAGCGCGGATTTCACCGCTACATAGTGAGAGACATCGGCAATCGCCACATACAGACGACACGCGCCGCCCGCTTCCTGCTCGCAGTACACGGCATCGTCGAAGTCCTTGGCGTCCTCTCCATCGATGGTGACGAAGGGTAGATGACGCAGATCAATACGCTGAGCTGATTCGGATTCCGGCACGTCGGGACTGAAGCGCTTGACCTCGTCCAGCACCTCTCGTGGCCACTTGTAAGGAATGTCGTGGCTGCGCACCGCTACGTCGATCTCCATGCCGGGCTTCATGTGATCGCCCAGAATCTCGACCACTGATCCCACGGCCTTGCGGCGCTGAGTCGGATAAGCGCTGATCTCGGCCACCACGAACTGGCCGTCCTGCGCACCACGATTCTCCTTCTCGGGAATCATGATCTCCTGGCTGATGCGCTTGTTGTCCGGCACCACCACGCCAAAGCCCTGCTCCCAGTAATAACGCCCCACTATCTGCTTGCAGCGACGCTCGAGCACCTCGACGATCATGCCTTCCTTGCGACCACGGCGATCCACGCCCGACACCCGCGCCAGCACGATGTCGCCATCGAAGACCTTCTGCATTTCAGTTGAAGGCAGCACCAGGTCCCCGGAACCGTCCACGGGAATGAAGAAGCCATAGCCATCCTTGTTGCCCTGCACGCGCCCCTTGGTCAGCTCCATGCGATTGACCAGACCGTACACACCTCGGCGATTGCTGATCAGCTGTCCATCACGGGCCATGGCGATCAGACGACGGCGCAGTGCCTCGGTCTGTTCATAGGATTCAAGCTTGAGGTGCTCGCAGAGCATCGGGTAGCTGACCGGCTCGCCGGTCTTTTCCATGTATTCGAGAATGTACTCGCGACTGGGGATGGGGTTCTCGTAGTTCTCCGCTTCCCGGCCTGCGAAGGGGTCTGCGATGGATGTGGGGTCTTGCTTCTTCTTAGTCATAACCTGCCAGAATTGATAGAAATTTGTGCGGCCAGTATACACAGGAAGGCGGGGTTTTACCCAAAGAAATGCCAATCCGGGAATTGACAGGCGCCACGCTGAGGGCTAAAGTGCGCGCCTGCATTATCCCCTCCTGCCCAGGTGGTGGAATTGGTAGACACGCCAGCTTCAGGTGCTGGTGATCGAAAGGTCGTGGAGGTTCAAGTCCTCTCCTGGGCACCAGATTTCCCTATATCCTTCCCAAGAATCAAGCTCCGGCTCAACGCTGAATGTGCGAAATTTTCGTACCCTCAATACTGACACCCGCCATCAGTCCCTGCTGATCAAAGATGAACGCATATGCATCGTTCTGAATGGTCGATGTCGACAGATTCGCAGCAATGCCCTCAGTTACCACCACGACGGTTGGGCCTACACCCAGTTCCCATCCGTCGGTGTCTTCAAGATAGGACACCGCTTCGTCCGTCATCAGAAACAATGCATAGCCGTACGACTGAGCACCTACCTGCAGTCCCCATGAAGCTGTAACGGAATTGTAGTAGTCAGTGATCTGATTACCCTTGATAAGCACACCTTCGCCGTAGCTGCCACCAAAGACCAGACCAGCCTTGACGATGTTGGGAAACACCAGTATCGCCTTGGCTCGACTGGCAAGCGTGGGCGCAACGGGGTCGGAGCTGTACAAGCGCTCCAGCGCCTGTCTGGAATCCTGATTGAGATCCTCTGCTGTCGCGGCATAGGTGCCGCTGCTCAGAGCCAACAGTGCGAACCCGGTGGCCAGCGTCAGAACTACTGCCTTCAGTAGCTGCACAACAGGGGTGATTTTGATGGTGTTACCGGTAGTCGATTGAATATTCATGGTTTCCCTCCAATTTGTTGAGATTTCATGATGGCAGCTTGCATCACAACAAGAAGTGCGGTGGCGCACAAACATGGAGCAGTACGCGTCAGACGGTTTATTCGCTATAACCCGTAACATCGATCAGATAGAATCACAGGCGTCTTCTGTCACACCCCATGCAAATACCAAGTCTGCCGAGGCCATGAAGCTCAGTCATCATCACTATTTGCGCGCCCCACTTCCGCAGAACGCGCTTCGGCTGGGTGTGTTATTGCTCGGGGTTTTCTGCTGCTCCTTGATTGCCATAGCGGCGGAAGGACCTCTGGGGCGCAGCAGTCCGCTCAGACCGGACTTCTCCGGCAGTTGGGAAAAAGACTTCGCGCGCAGCGACCGCTGGGAAGAAGAAATACAGCGCACCATCGACCAGTTGAACCGCGAGGCGCAGATACAGCAGCGGCGCAGCGATGGCAGTGCCATCGGCATGAGCAATCCCCGACGCAGTGCAGGCAACGTGATCGCCAACGCGCGCCTGGCAGAGTTGATCAGCCGTCAGAACACGATGCGCATCACGCAGACTGCCAGCGAGGTGCGTATAGAGCGTCAGGGCGATGCAGCACTGATCTGCAGCACGGCCAACAATGCCGAGGATACCTTCAGCAGCGCACATGGCACTGAATACTGCGGCTGGGATCGCACGCAACTCGTGTTCGAAATCGTACTATCGGCAGGCGTGCTCATCACGCATCGCTTCAGCGTGGATACCGATGGACAGACACTGAGCATGCTGACCACGGTGACGGACAGGAACTCCGTGCCTTTCAACCTGATCCAGTTCTTCAATCGCTACGATGCACCGGACGACAACTACGACTGCGTGCAGACCCTCAGTCGCGGGTTGGTGTGCAGCCCCGTACGGGTGCCGGAATGAAGTGGCACTGCCTTGTGTGTGTGTTGCTGGTCTCCTGCGCACAGACGCCTTCTCCGCAGGTAGCCGGTCCACTGCCGGTAGGCGCCGTGTCTCTCATGACAGCGCCAGTCACGCCCGATGAAAGCAGTCTGTTGAATATCGGTGTCCGGGTGTTTGATACCGCCGCCGATGCCAACGCCATCTCGCAGGCTGGTGCTGCCATTTTTGCCGAGATCCGCCGCACCGAGACACACTACCTCCCCGTGGTGCTGCGCAGCACACTGGTGGCCTCGAATCAGTGGGGAGTTGTGCGCGTGCTGCCTCAGGACGACCCTTCTGTCGATCTGCAGATCAATGGCACGATCACGCATTCCGATGGGGTCACACTCACGCTGGTGATTCAGGCCGTCGACAGCACGGGAAGGGAATGGCTCAACCGAACCTACACCGATGTTGCCAACAGCGGCGACTATCCCGAATTCGTGCCTTCTCTGCGTGACAGAGCCACTACCCGCTACATGGAAGATCCCTTCCAGGACATCCACGAGCAGATCGCCAATGATCTGCTGGCCGTTCGCGACTCATTGAGCGCGGAGAGCATCGACCATCTGATGCAGGTCACGCAGATGACATACGCGAGCGACCTGTCACCCGACGCCTTTGCGGGGACATTGCAGCGCGACGAACAAGGGCTTGTCACACTCAATCGCCTGCCTGCTCAAAACGATCCGATGCTGGGGCGCGTGGCCGAGATCCGTGCCCGACACAATGTCTTCATCGACACCATCGACGAGTATTACGAGGCGCTGTATCAGGACGTGAAACCAGTCTATGACGTGTGGCGCCAGTACTCCCACGATCAGGTCATCGAAGAACAGGAGAGCCGGGAAATGGCTCGTCGCGGTGGCGGCGGCAGCTTCGAGGCACTCAGCCAAAACTACAATCGCTACAAGTGGGCCAAGATTTTCGAACAGGAATTCGTGGCACTGGCATCGGGCTTCGTCAGCGAGACTGCGCCGGCGATTCTGGAACTGAGCCGTAATGTCAACGGCCTGACGGGGCCAGTGGAGGAACAATACGCACAGTGGCGCGAGCTGCTGCGTCAACTGTTTGAAGTGGAGACTGGTGCAGTTCAATGAGTAGTGCAATGACTGGTGCGATGAACAGCCATTACAAAGTTTCTATGGTAACCTCATGAAAAAAATCCTTCTCACCGGCTTCACCCCCTTCGATGGTCGCGAACAGAATGCCTCTTGGATCGCTGCCAGAGCACTCGCCGCCACGTCTTTTCCCGGACTGGAGTTGCGAGCAGTACTTATCCCGGTGTGCTGGGGAGCGCCAGGACGAATTCTGGATTCTACTTTGGCGGAGTGGCAACCCGACGGCATCATCAGCATGGGAGAAGGAGAAGCAGGCGTCTTTCGTCTGGAGACCGTTGCTCGCAATACCCGCCGGGAACGACCCGATAACGATGGTCTCTGCCCTGAGGGTGAACGCATCGAAACGAACGGACCGGAATCCCGCACTGCGAGCGCAGACTGTGCAGGTATGGAGCGCGCACTCGCAGCACAGGGAATCCCCGTGAAATTGTCTGCTGATGCAGGGGCCTTTCTCTGCGAGGAATTGCTCTACACACTGGAAGGTTTGCGTGTCAGGAATGAGTTTCTGCACACGGTACTGTTCGTGCATCTGCCACCGTATGGGACCGAATTGCATTACAGAAACCAGCCGCGGATCTGTGACGAACCATTGCTCGTGGATTTCGGTCAGCGTCTGTTGCAGCGTCTGGTTACAACGGACATCTGATTGGCAATCGTTTGCCAGACCTTGCCTACTTATCTGAGAGTGCAGATCCCTTGTCCGCTATACGCTGCAACAACTGACGCCAGGATTTGACAAACGCCTGGGCTCCATCCAACTGCAACTGCTTTGCCAAAGCATTCAGATCAATACCCTCTGCCTTGAATCTGTCGAGCGTGCGCTGCGCTGCGCTGCCATCCACTGCCATCACGTTATCGACAGCACCATGATCGGCAAATGCCAGCAGTGTTTTCTCAGGCAATGTGTTGATGGTATCCGGCGCGACAAGCGCGTCCACATACAAGGTGTCCGATGCCGTTGGATCCTTCGTGCCTGTGCTCGCCCATAGCAGGCGTTGCGGAACCGCGCCTGCTGCAGCCAATCGTTGCCAGCGCGCAGACTTCAACAGGTCATGCCACGCTGCGAGGGTCTGTCCGCAAACGGCCAGCCCCAATGTGTTTTCAAGGTCACGTGGCACCTTGCCACTAACCGCCACATCCCAGCGACTGACGAACAGCGATGCAACGCTGGCGACCTGCGGATTCAAACCAGCCTGAACCCGCCTTTCAATTCCGCGCAGATAAGCCTCCGCTGCCGCCATGTACTGACTGCATGAAAACAACAGCGTCACATTGACAGGTATCCCCGCAAAGATCGCCTCTTCAATAGCAGGAATACTTTCTGGGGTACCGGGAATCTTCACGAACAGATTCGGCCTCGCACTCTTGCGATGAATGTGCTGCGCGGCGGCAAGACTGCCCTGGGTGTCGGTGGCCAGCAGTGGGGAAATTTCCATGGAAACCCAGCCGTCCTTCTGTTGAGTGGAATCGAAAATCGGCATGAACAAATCAGCAGCGCGGCGCAAGTCTTCCAGTGCCAGTTCGATGAACAGGTCTTCGCCGAACATGCCGTCCTTCGCCTTCCTGCGAATGCTCTCGTCGTAGGCATTGCCATTGCCGATGGCTGCATCAAAGATGCTGGGGTTGGAAGTCAGCCCTGTGACTGACAACTCAGCGATATAACGAGCCAGTGTGCCATCGTCGAGAAGTTCGCGGGTGATGTTGTCCAGCCACAGACTTTGCCCGCGATCATGGGCCTTCTGTGGTGCTGTTTGACTACTCGACATCTTCGCTCCCTTTATATTCACTAGTCGGTATCTGCTCTGCGTGAGTGCTCCTGCCAAGACTGACTCCCATCTCGCGCATGTCCGTACCACTTGGATGCTGGAATACTCGCAGCTCGAACTCGGGCAAGATCGCCAGCAGGTGATCGAAAATATCAGACTGAATCCCTTCGTACTCCACCCAGATAACTGTATTGGTAAAACAGTAAACTTCCAACGGCAAGCCATCGGCTGTAGGTGCCATTTGGCGCACGATCAAAGTCAGGTCTTGATTGATACCGGAGTGGTTACGCAAGTAGCGTTCGACATAGGCTCTGAAAGAGCCGATGTTGGTGATGCGACGCGTGTTCACCGGTTCCTTGCCTGCCTCGGCAAGTTTCTGATTCCAATCGGTAATTTCCTGCTCTTTTTTCGTCAGATAGTCATCCAGCAGATTGAAGCGATGCAGATGGCGTATTTCATCAAGCGACAGGAAGTGCACACTGTTCTGATCCAGCAACACAGGGCGCTTGATGCGGCGCCCTCCGGCCTCCTGCATCCCTCGCCAGTTCTTGAACGGATCGGAGATGAAACGCTTGGTCGGTATCGTGGTAATGGTCTTGTCGAAATTCTGGATCTTGATCGTGTGTAGTGCAATGTCGATCACGTCACCATCGGCATTGAGCTGAGGCATCTCCACCCAGTCACCGACACGCACGATATCGTTTGAGGAAATCTGCACACTGGCCACCAGCGACAACAGCGTATCCTGGAAAATCAGAATCAGCACAGCAGCCATCGCACCAAGGCCGGAGAGCAGAATCAGTGGAGAGCGATCGATCAGCGCGGCAATCACCAGAATGAAGGAAAGCGCGAAGATGGCAATCTTGACCACCTGCACATAACCCTTGATGGGCTTCATGTGTGCATCGGGTCTGCGCTGATAGAGAGTTTCAATCAGGGTAAACACACCACTGATGGCGAGCGCGACCACCAGGATTATTACCCCGTTGCAGACATTGCGTACCACGGTGACAACTTCCGGCTGTAGATCCGGAATCAAGCCGGTGCCGATGGAGATGATCAGGGCGGGCACGACATTGGCCAGGCGGGAAATGATATGAGAGTCGTAGAGGGCTCTGTCCTCGCCCATCGCTGTGGCGCGCAGCGCGCGGTAGATACCACGCACCAGAATGCGCTTGACAATCCAGTTGGCGATCCACGCCGCGAGTAACAGCACGCTGACACTCAGCACCGTGTAGAGCTCAGGATATTTTTCCAGCCACTCCAGGGCGGCTTCGTATTGCGCTTGCATCCTGCTCCCGGGGTACATCAATTGGGTAAATCAAGTGGGAACTTCGAGTGAGAGAGCGGTGCTTGCACCACTCTCTCACGTCGTGAACCTAGAACGTACCGTTGACTCTGAACGACACCGTTCGGCCGGAACCACCGCACTGATCCTCGTATTCCTGGATGATGCCACTGGTAATCGGGCCGAGGTAGCGATGGCGCTCACGGCATTGCAGATTGTTTGTAGCATTTCGCGCGTCCAGACGGAACGTAATCCCGTTGAACGCAGAAAACTCCACGAACGCCTGCACATTCGGGTCGCCCGCAGTCATCTCGATATCGTCAATATCATAGGTCTTTCTGTTGCCGTCGAAGCGATTGTTCCAGGTCAGACCATAATTCACGCGCAGGCTCGGGATATCGTGACGGAAGCCCAACGTGAAACGACCACGGTCGGAGTTTGCAAAGCGTCGATCGATGCCAAGGAAAGGGTCTTCGATCTTGGAATCCTGCACCGTAAAATTAGTTGTGACCAGCAAATTCGGCATGTTTATCATGCGCATGCGGATGCTGGCATTCAGAGTCATGCCATAGTTTATGCCATCACCAATGTTGCCATTCACGGATACCAGATTCGTGGGTGAAGGTGAAACGTCCAGACGATCAATCACATCAGTGTGCTTTGCCCAGAACACATCCCCGTCCACGACGCCGATGTCATCGGGCAGGCGATACTCGAAGCCCAACTCGGTCCTCATGACCTGTTCCTGCTTCAAGTTGGCGTTACCGGCCTGGGTGTTCCGATCATTGTCCTGATTGTCACTGGCCGCCACGAAGTCACTGAAACTGAGCTGGCGCACAGATTTGTCAGCCGTCCAGTTGATCTGAAAGCTTGGCGTTACGTCAAAGCGCCAGTCCACCTTCGGCTTGACGAACGAGAAGTCACGCTGGTTGCTCACGTCGCCGGACTGGGTGATCTCGGACATCTCGTAGATCACCGAGGTCTCAAGTGACATTCTGGAGCTGATCTGCCAGTTGTGCACCGCGAAGGGTTCGTAGCGGATTTCCTGCACAGTCGAATTGGCATTGGAGACGCTCTGTGGCACCAGCCCGCCAAAGTCTGCGGATGGCACACCGTTGATCGATTTCAGACCGAGTCGCAGTGAAGAATCCAGAACCGTCTTGGCGCGCTCGACACCGAACTCCAGATCCTGACCATCTACCAGGTCCATGGTGTAGGAACTGCGAACAATGTCCTCGGTCGTGATACTGTCAGTTGCCAGGAACCTGTTCTTGTCCTCTGCGCCGCCGTTCAATACTGCGTAGCGTTCACGCACACTTGATTCGTTGTCTTCGTTGGTGATGAGGAGAATCTTGAAGCGGTGGCCATTATTGAAGTTGTACTCGTAGTCCCCCCCAATTTCCCAGCCATCCTCCTTGATAGGGGTATCCTCGCGCTCGATACTCAATGTGTTCGGAGTTGTACGCAGATTAGTGGTCCAGCGCATGAGGTCTGTAGAGGCATCCTCCTGGCTGTACATGCCATTGAGACGCACACTGCTGTTCTCACTGATGCTGTAGCCAAGGTTGGTGGAATAGGTGTAGGCAGTCTGATCGCGGATGCGCTCTTCTCGCACTTTATCGTTGAAGGACCAGTCACCCAAACGACTGGTCTCCTTGCTGACATAGTGGTCGTAACGCGGCTGCGCTTGTGCGCTGAAGAGATATGTGAGCGCTCCTGACTGCCCGCTGTAGGAAAGAGAACCACCTGGCTCCACTTGACTATCCAGGTAACGATCAACAGTAAGTTGGTAGGAAATTGAAGTCGTATCCAATGCTTCGAACAGCACCACATTGATGACCTGACTGCTGCCACGCACATCCAAGGCACCTGAGGTACCCCGGATAATTTCGATGTAATTCACCTGGGAAGCACTGATCCGGCCCAGCGTGCTGCTGGCTTGATTGTCCTTACCCGCCATGCGCTTGCCATCAATCAGTATCTGATCGCCACCACCACCACCGAGTCCTCGACCACCGCCACCACCGCCTCTGCCTCCGCCACCTGGCCCACCTGGGCCACCTGGGCCACCACCGCCGCCAACATTGACACCGGGAATACGGTTAAGCATGTCCTGGGCTGTCGTGGGGGCCCATTCCTGAAAGTACTCGGATGGGTAACGGACTGTAGAGTCGGTGCCTGTTTCCTGAGCTTGCGAGGAGGTGCTGAAGCTGACTGCTGCAAGCATGATTGAGGCTGACAGGATCGATCTTCGGACGGTCAATATCATTCTGAAAGTGCCTATGCTGAAAAAAAATAAGTGCGTACGCTAGTCAAAAACCCTTCGAGATGCAATTCATTATCATTTGTGAATTATAAAATAACTTTTTCGCCACAGTTGTGACAAAAGGTCATTAGCATTGAAAATAGAGGCCTCAAGGCGGCTGGACAGTCCGTGCCAAGGGTGACCGGAAGAGTTCTGGATTACTTGCCAAGCCCCTGAAATAACCAGTGAGGAGAACTCGTTGCTCGAATTTCAGCACATTATTCAGATCAACACCCCCGACGAACCAGTCATCCCCCGCCTCCACCGGGAACAGCTTTGGGAGGGGCTGGTCTTTCGAACCAAGTATCCGGGGCACTTCAACGCCACGCTAAGTGCGCGACTGGAAAATGTCACCCATGCGGGTTTCGTTCGCTATCTGCGGTTTGGCTCCGGGGAACTGCGGGATGAGGTCATGCTGACTGAAGGACAGGAAATCCGCACCAGTACGGCAGGATCCGCGCAGCAAATGTTCGCAGAGAGCATCACAAGGATAGAGGAGCCACTACCCGGGCACCTTTTTGTGCGCTTCATGTATCGTCGGGACTCCGGGAATGAGCCGGGTGGATTGGATGTGGACGAGTACCTCAAGGCTGCGTACGTCCAGAATGATCGCGACGCCATCGCGCTGCTCAGACAGTTCGCAGTGCATGGCTTGCCGGGAACGGGGTCATGGATCCAATGAGATTACCAGCAAGGCGCTATACCGAGTCGATTATTCCAAGACGGATCGCCTCCAGTGTTACCTCCGAGCGATTGGAGACTCCCAGCTTGGCATAGATACTTTTGACGTATCCCTTGATGGTGTCTGGCGAAAGATTGAGCATTCCAGCCACATCCTCAACACTATAACCCTTACCTATCAGGCAGATGACGTCGGTCTCACGAGGTGTGAGGCCGGTCTGCTCCAGCGCACTGCCCTTATTGTTGAAGTGCTCGATCAATCGCTGAGACGAAGCTGCGGAAAGAGCGGGGCGGTTCTTCTTGATGCCCTGCAGATAGCTCACGATACGTTCCCTGTCCTGATCCTTCAGAATATAACCCCGGGCTCCAGACTTCAGTGCGGTAAAAAGATTGCGATCATCGTCATAGATCGTTGCTACCACGATGTAGCAAGGATGGGTTTGTGATGACAGTATTCTGATCAGATCCAACCCACTGCCATCGGGCAGTCCCAGATCCACCAGTGCCAAATCGAAACGACCTGCCGCAATAACCTGGCGCGCGCTTGCGAGGTCGTCAGCCGTGCTGACCCTGAGCATTGGAAACGCCGTCTGCACACATGAAATGAGCCACTCCCGGGTCTCCGGGTTGTCTTCTACAATCAGGGCTTGTCCATTTTCAAGAGGCAACATGGCTGATCCGTTTCTGCCTTGACGCAAGTTCGTTGCCCCGAATCGGAGCGAAGTCGACTTTAGAGAACGGCCACTCCATTGTATACACCCGAAAGGGGGGCGTTGGCGCAGCTTCCGAAAACTGCGCTGTGTGAGGTAGCATGAGTCGTTGTAGTCATTCAGCCGCAAGAGCAATCGCGGCGGGAACACTTGCATTTATGAACCTCGATCACGCCAGCAATCCTGCACAGCGAACGCACTTCCACTGCGCTGCTTCTGTAGCCGTGTCCATCATGCTGGCGATGTTGTTCTGGCAGAATTCTGCCTACCCCCAGCAACCAGTCAATATCCAGCCACAAGTTATCGAAGACATGGAATTCGTGTACTGGAATTCTCTCGATCCTCCTCCGGCAGAAGTTCAGTGGCGCGCCATGACCCTGCCCTTCAACACACGCGAGGATGTGGCAACATCCGCGATCCCGAATCCTGACTCTCCCTACATCTGGTTTCGCTTCAACCTGCAGAAACCGACAGAAGAAGGGCGCTACAGTCTCTACTTCTGGCGCTACAACCTGGCGCTGAATGTATTTCTCAACGGCACGGAGATCGGGGGCAGCACCTATCGTGAGGGTCGGGACACGATGTCCTGGAATCATCCACTGCTCGTCGAAATCCAGCAACCAAGTTGGCGTGATGGTTCCAACGAAGTGCTGATGCGCCTGTATCGCAGCGCCTGGGGTGGCAATTTTGCACCTATCCTGTTCGGCGATACTTCTACCATGCAGCAACTGTGGGCAGAGCGGATGTTTCGTCAAGTAGAGATCAACGAAATTCTCCTGGCTTTCGGCTTGGGGCTCTCTCTGATCAGCTTCACTCTTTGGGCGGTACGCCGCAACGACACGGTCTATCTGTGGTTCAGTGGCATGTGCCTGTGCTGGAGCACGGTAACCGCCCACATGGTGATCTATCACAATCCAATTCCTTACGACTACTGGCTTCCCCTTGTGCATGTAGGCATCGATGGTTCAATCTTTTGCATGTACGGGTTCATCGGCCGCCTGATCGGTAGCGTCAAGAAACCGCGCAGGGAACAATTTTTCCTCGCGTGGACGCTGCTCGCCTCCGTCACACATTTCCTGATTCCGCCGGACTATTTCTGGATTGCGGCTTATGCCTTCCACCTTGTTGGCACTGTCGCTCTCGCCGCCATCGTGTTGAGAGTTACCAGGATAGCGCTGCGCGAACACAGGAGTCAGGCAGTGATAATTTCCATCGCCATGCTGATTCAAATTGGCCTGTTTGTGCACAATGTCTACCTGATGTTCCTTGCGCCAAGCGAGCGCTGGGAAGGCTCGATCTTCTACGCGCACTTCGGCATCCCATTACTGTTCATGGTGTTTGTGGGGACACTGCTCAAACGATTCACAAGTGCGCTCGCCGAAGCGGAGAATCTCAATCGGGAATTGGAAACCAAGGTGGAGCTGAGCCGCCAGGTCATCGAAAAGAATTTTGCAGAGCGCCGTCTCCTTGAAATCAATCAGGCCGCAGAGCAGGAGCGCACGAAAATCTATCGGGATCTTCACGACGACGTTGGCTCCAAGCTCCTGTCGATCATTCACGCAGATCAAAGCAGCAAACTGGGTAATATGGCGCGTTCTGCGCTGGAAAGTCTGCGCCAGGCAGTATCAAAAGCGAACAACCCTGATCAGCCTCTCCGCACTTTTCTGACAGACATCAGAGAGGAAACGGAACTGCGCCTGGGTGGTTCTGGGCATGAAGTGATCTGGCGTCAGAGCGAAGATATTCCAAACGTCATCATTCCCTCCGCCATCGCTTTCAATCTGAACAGAATACTGAAAGAAGTGGTCAGCAACATCATCCGACATGCCAACGCGGACCAGGTGGTAGTGACAATAGCGCTTGAATCTCTCTGTTGGGAATTCACCATTGCCGACAATGGCAGAGGCTTTGATCGACACGGCGTCATGGGAAATGGCATCAACAATATAAAGTCGCGAGCTACTGAAATCGGAGCAAAGGTTTACTGGCACTCGGAGTTTGGCAACGGAACAACTATTCGCACATCGCTGCCTGCACGTGGAGTTGAGTTTGCGTGCGCAGTATCTGTCTGACGCGACCCTCACGGTTCAACATTGCGGGTGCGAGCTCTGCTGCCACAACGTCCGCTGCAGGCGTGTTGTCTTGTTTCCTGAAAGGTGTTTGAATCCTGTTTGATACCACAGTCCACGACCATTCGCCCAGTGCTGGTTCCAGTCGGTTACCCGCCGGAAAGGATCGAACTACCATCATGAACGAGACCATTCCTTCCTGCGAACATTGGCGTGTTGAACGCGACAGCGACGACATCCTTTGGCTCTTTCTGAATCGCAAGGGCGAGGCCGTGAATTCCCTGTCGGCGGAAGTGCTGCTGGAACTTGATGCGCTGATCGGTCACGCAGAAAGAAGGACTCCGAGTGGCTTGGCCATCCTGTCAGACAAAACCACTGGATTTATTCTCGGCGCTGACATTCGGCAGTTTGGCACCTTTACAGAAGCAGAGGCTGTGACGCGATCCATACAACAGGTTCACGACATCTTCTCGCGACTCGAAAAACTGCCCTGCCCAACAGTCGCCGCGTTCGAAGGCTATTGCCTCGGCGGTGGCCTGGAGCTGGCCCTGAGCTGCAACTATCGGATCGTGCGCGATCTGCCGGCAACGAAGATTGGTTTCCCCGAAATTCAACTCGGTATCTTTCCTGGTTTTGGCGGTTCAGCGCGATCCATCACCCGCATCGGTGGACTGAAAGCGATGGAACTGATGCTCTCCGCACGTCAGATCAATGCCCGGCAGGCTCAAGCGCTGGGACTGGTCGACGAGGTGATTGGCAGGCATGAGGAGCTGTTCTGGGCTGCACGCCGCGCGATTACAGGCCGCAGAAAGAGTCGCTCCCCCAGCTTTCTTGCGAGACTGACCAATACCAACCCGGCCAGACATCTGCTGGCAAAACAGATGCGCAAACAGACTGCACTGCGTGCTCGCGAGGAACATTATCCTGCACCTTATTGGCTGATCGATACTTGGGAGCAGTACGGAGGTGATCGCAATGCGATGATGAAGGCCGAGGCACTGGCCGTTGGTCGCCTGATGGTAACGCCACAGGCGGCGGGGTTGCGCCGTGTCTTCGGGTTGATGGAACGTCTCAAGAAGGAAGGCAAGCAGAGCGACTTTCGTGCCCGTCGGGTGCACGTGATAGGTGCCGGCGTCATGGGAGGCGACATTGCTGCCTGGTGTGTCCTGCAGGGACTGGAGGTAAGCCTGCAGGATCGCGAAATGAAATTCATCGAATCGGCGATGAAACGGGCGGAAGCGCTGTTCAAGAAAAAACGGCTGGAACCGGCCGCCGTGAAGGCCGCCATGGACAGACTGCGACCGGATGTCGACGGTGATCTGGTGCCCCAGGCAGATGTCGTGATCGAAATCATCATCGAGAGACTGGATGCCAAGCAGGCGTTACTTGGCAGTCTTGAGCCGCGCCTGAAACCCGGCGCTGTTCTGGCCACCAACACTTCATCCATCCCGCTTGAAGAGTTGGCCACTGCGCTTAAGGAGCCTGGCCGACTCATTGGTCTTCACTTCTTCAATCCCGTTGCCAAAATGCCGTTGGTGGAGGTCGTGCAAGGCGCGCAGAGCGACCCGGAGATGCTGCGCCGTGGTGCGGCCTTCTGTGGACAAATCAATCGTTACCCGCTGCCGGTCAAGAGCAGTCCGGGTTTTCTCGTCAATCGGGTTCTTGCTCCTTATATGATGGAGGCAATGATCATCCATCAGGAGGGAGTGCCCATCGAGGCCATTGATGCTGCCGCCGAGGCCTTTGGCATGCCGATGGGACCGGTGGAGTTGGCCGACACGGTAGGCTTGGATGTTTGCCTGATGGTGACGAAAACTCTTGCACACCGTGCGGAGTCTTCGGCAAATCCGGCGATGGACAAAGCCACAGCACAGCTCAAACATTTGACTGAGCAGGGACACCTGGGGCGCAAATCCGGTCAGGGCTTCTATCGCTGGGAGAAGGACAAGCCGAGCAAGAATAAAGAAAAGATTGCAGGGCATGATCTCGCCGCGATCGGCGCAAGGCTGATCAAAACCTATACCGACGAATGTCAGGCTGCTCTCGCCGATGGCATTGTGGCTGACGCAGACCTGCTTGATGCTGGCATGGTGTTTGGCACCGGATTTGCTCCCTTCCGTGGAGGACCATTGCATTACCTGAAGACTCAAACCTTGAAGAGTGAGGTACCGAGCAACCAACCCTCTGTTGAAGATCCGAACACCATAGCGAGGGAGAATTGAGATGAAGGTGCTCAAGCGCGTCGCGATCATCGGTGGTACCCGTACCCCGTTCTGTCGCTCGAATACGGTGTATTCGGAACTGAGCAATCTGGACATGCTCGCTGACACACTGCAGAAGCTCGTGGATAGATATCAACTTGGCGGCCGTAAGATCGACGAAGTGATCGCCGGTGCAGTCACTACTCATTCCCGGGACTGGAACCTGGCGCGCGAGGCGGTCCTCAGCACCAAGCTTTCACCTGCTACACCCGGAACCACGCTGCAGATGGCGTGCGGTACATCGCTTCAGGCGGCAATGCTGGCGGCAGGTCGCATTGCCAGCGGACAGATCGACTGTGCCATTGCGGCAGGCTCGGACACCACCAGCGACGTTCCACTAGTATTTCAAAAGCGCTTTGCGAAACGCCTGATCAAGTTCAACCAGGCGCGAGACTTCGGGAGCAAGTTGCGGGCATTCAAGCGCTTCCGCCCTTCGGAACTCGCTCCGCAGGCACCCGCCAATGCCGAGCCACGCACCAGGCTGTCGATGGGTGAGCACTGCGAGCGCATGGCCAAGGAGTGGGGTATCTCACGAGTTGAACAGGATCAGTTGGCCCTTGCCAGTCACCTGAATGCGGCGGCAGCCTACGCTGAGGGTTTCTTTGACGACCTCGTCAGCCCGTATCAAGGCGTGGCTCGCGACAACAATTTGCGGGCAGACAGCAGTCTGGAGAAACTTGCGGCGTTGAAACCATCCTTCGACCGTGGTCCTGGCGGCACGTTGACTGCGGGCAACAGCACACCACTGACTGATGGTGCCTCTGCAGTTCTGCTCACCAGCGAAGAATATGCTCACACACACAACCTGCCTGTGCTGGCCTGGATGACCCACGCCCGCACGGCTGCTGTCGATTTCGTTGGCGGCGAAGGGCTGCTCATGGCACCGACAGTCGCCGTCAGCGAACTTCTCACGGCGACGGGTATGCATCTGCAGGATTTTGATTTCTACGAAATTCATGAGGCATTCGCCGCTCAAGTGCTGTGTACGCTCCGGGCATGGGAGAGTGAAGACTTCTGCCGCAACACTCTGGGGCTTCAGGGCGCACTTGGCCCCATTGATCGGGCACGCCTGAACGTCAAGGGCAGTTCCCTGGCAGTTGGGCATCCGTTCGCCGCCACCGGCTCCCGCATCATTGCCACCCTGGCAAAACTGCTCTCGGAAAAAGGGGCAGGCAAAGGTTTGATATCCATCTGTACCGCAGGCGGCATGGGCGCTGCGGCGATTCTGGAAAGAGATTGAACCACCACGAATGCTGAACAGGGCCCCGCCTGCACCTTGATCTACATCAATAATGCTCCTGCTGTGTTGAACCCATTGTTGTCTTTGTTGAATAAGCACCTCACGATCCACAGGTAGACAGGGCATTAAGGTCAGTGCAGTCCCGCCCCGAGTCTCGCAGAACTTGAAAGTTACAGATCGTTTCAGTCATGCTGACAGGGCTGAGGTATGCTATCTCAGTGTAGTAATCACGCTTGGTGCTTGCGGCAGAGGGAGACTCCTGCTTCAATTACGCCCGTGACGCTCGTTCTTAAAAAAAACACAATGGTATTTCTGGGAGAGAAAGTCGATGAAAATGAACATTCGGACAGTTGTTGGTCTTCTGCTGGGCATGACCCTGGTAGCGGCCAGTATGATGCCTGCCCAAGCCCAACCAACCCCCCCGCCGCGGCCTTTGAGCCTGAATACGCCTACCGGCTTGCCGGTGCTTCCAATCATGGAAGGCTCGTATGACAACGAAGACGGGTCTTTCACCGTATCGTTCGGCTATCACAACAGAAACACAGACCAGACACTGGACATTCCAATCGGTCCGAACAACTTCCTTGAGCCTGAGCAGTTCAACGGCATGCAGCCCACGCACTTCGCAACAGGCCGATCCGTTGGCGTATTCACAGTGACCGTTCCGGCGTCCATGCGCGATCAGTCAATCTGGTGGAACATCAAGACCGGAAATGGCGAAATGTTGCGGGTCCCAGGCCGTATTGGCAGACTTGGTTACACGCTCGACAAGAAGCCACGTCCTGCAGGTACCGTTGCTCCACTGGTGGGATTTACTGCGAATGGCCCCCGCGGCCAGGATCCGATGGGTATCATTGCGGATGCACCGCTGACCGTGGCAGCAGGAAGCCCATTGACGTTGACAGTACATGCAGAAGATATTTCTGTGCGCGACACTACTGATCCACGTTACGTAGAGCCAGTGCCAGTCATGGTGACGTGGCAGGCTCATCAAGGTGCAGCAGCCAATGTGACCTTCACAAGGCACGAATCTACACCAGCCCCCACAACACCAGTGGAAGGCGCACGACGTCCTCGTGGAGCGCAGGCAAACGACCCCAATCAGGTTCGTCTACCACTGGGCCACGGTGTCGCAAGCGTAGTAGCTACGTTCTCTGTACCAGGTGAATACATTATTCGCGCAGCGGTGACCAACCACGATGCAGCGGACAGCAGTTATGGCGACCAGTGCTGCTGGACAAACGCCTACCATAAGGTGACCGTAACACCTTGATAAGAAAGTTGTTTTAATGATTGATCAGCAGGAAAACCTGGCAAACACTCTTCTTCTGAAGGCATGGTTGTCAGGTCGTCACAAATCGTTGCAGATACAATAATGAAATGGTGGACAAGTACTGGCGGTAGATTTACATTGCTGGCACTGCTCACCCAAACGAGGAGAGGATCATGAGAATAAAGCAGTGTTTTACGAAGAAACAACATGCAGGAAAGGCCGTTTTGGGCTTTGCAGTACTTGCAGTGTTGGGGCTTAACGCCCAGGCTCAAGCACAATCAACAGGTCTGTCAATTGACGCAGGTCAAGTGACTTATGCAGACCACGTTGCAGAGATCATCAATGAGAACTGTGTAGTCTGCCACCGCGAAGGCGGTATCGGCCCAATGCAGTTCACTAACTATGAGCAGATCCGTCCTTGGGCTCCGCTCATTCAGTACAAAGTAGAGACGCGTGAAATGCCTCCCTATTCGTACGACCACGGTATTGGCATCCAGCAGCTGCAAGGCGACTGGCGTCTGGATCAGTCAGAGATCGATACGATCACTGCCTGGGTACAGCAAGGTGCTCCGGAAGGCGATTGGGGTGATCGTACTCCTCCCGTACCGGATATCCCAAGCCTGGACGAGTGGAACTTTGCAGCCCAGTTCGGCCAACCTAACCTGATTCTGGACTCCGAGTCTATTGACGTTCCCGCTATTGGTAACGACATGTGGCACCGCCCGTACGTGATGACCGGCCTGACTCAGGACCGCTGCATCAAGGCAATACAGGTAAAGCCGCGCGCCAATGCCAAGACTGTGGTTCACCACGCCAACTCTGATCTGGAAATCATGAACCCAGAGACTGGCGAGTACGAGGACTACGGTCAACTGACTGAGTACGCAATGGGCAAGTGGGGCGAGATCATGCCTGATGGCGTGTGCCGCACCATCCCTGCAAACTCACGCGTACGTTGGGACATTCACCTGTTCCCAGGCGGAGTAGGTGCAACTGCACCTGGCGCGATGATCGAAGACAACGTGGTTGAAATCGGCATTTGGCTGCACCCGGAAGACTACGCAGAGAAAGCACGCTTCAAGCAGGATCTGAAGCTGTACGGTCTGCGTCACGGCGAGCTGATTGTTCCTCCGCATGGCACTGCCATGACTCAGGGCTTCCACTCATTCGACCACCCAGTACGTGTTGACAGCTTCCAGCCTCACGGCCACCTGCGTCTGCGCGCTGCGTCACTGGAGATATTCTACCCAGCGACTGGTCGTACAGAGCAGATCAGCCAGATCTCCAACTGGAGCGCCACTTGGCACCACAGCCACCTGTATGAGCCGGATGTCGCTCCGCTGCTTCCAACAGGCGCAGTTCTGGTGATCAAGCAGTGGTACGACAACACAGCTAACAACCCGAACAACCCAGATCCAGATATGTGGGTTGTAGGTGGTAGCCGTACTGCTGACGAGATGTCTCATGCCTGGATCGCGATCACTCACCTCGATGACGAGGGTTATGCAGAGATCGTTGCACAGCGTGAAGCAGCTAAACAGCGTTCAGTTGCAGCTGAGTAAATACTCTTGAAAGCAGGTCGCCGGATCCCGGTCCGGTGACTGAACTTGAAGAAGCAAGAAACAAAAAGGGGCAAAGATTAATATCTTTGCCCCTTTTTGTTTTCTGTGTATTAAGTCGATTGTTTGTGGGTGCCCGCCCGGCAGGTGATTTGAGATTCAATCGAGCCTGATTAAGGACGAACCCCACTGAGTGTTATTCACTCGCACGGTGAAAGGTAAAGTAACCTGTGAACATTTCCTCATCATTACCCAAACCGGATCTGACTTCCGCGCCCGGATCAGGATTGAAAGGATTGGAAACGGAATTATCAAAAGCACCAATAACATGAACAATGCTGCCCGCCGGGACGCGCACAGGGTTGGCAAGCACATAATGAGGCTGCCAAGCATAGTTGTAGGCCGGAATACTGAGAATATCGTGAGTCGTACCGTCGGGGTGGGTGACAGAGAAACTCATTTTCTTGCCACGCTCATTCATACGCGCTCTAACCCCGGTTATTACCACGTCTTCTGTAAAGACATACTCTGCCTCTACCGGAATGTCGTGCTGGTTGGGTGGCAACACAAAAGGTGTGGAGACAGCCTGCACAAGCCTCTCAGTTAACTCAGAGCTGCTTTCTTCCGCAAAGTAGAACCCAATCTTGTTGACGTTGCTGACCGCCACCCCCATCCCCACATACTGGAATTGCATGGACAACTTGTGTCCCTTGGGAATAAAGACTCCAGTACCTTCCGAGAACTCGGAGACGATTGCCTTGCCTGGCTGATACCCTTCAACAAAGCGGCGGGTAGCGGTCGTACTGCTACGCTCATCGCCCCAGAAATCTTCGTCAGGCTCGGTGACGACAGCAATCAAATGGTGAAGCGTGCCATTGGCTGTTGGTTGAAACTGTACAGCTCGCAACCACTTGTCTTCTTCGAAGGGTAATTCCATGTCGACATATATTTCGTCAAGGATGCCGCTTGCTGGCACAGCATGCACGGGAGTGGTCAACACATAGTCCGGCTCGCCAAGAATCCAAGCCTGATCTGCTTCAAACCTCAGCTCTGCAAGCGGATCAGCTCCTTCACCCCTCGGGCCTCCGGCGTTGATCCAGTGAACGATAGTCTGAATATCCTCAGTGGCAAGATAGCGGGCAGTAGGAGAATGTCCTCTTTCAGGATCAATCTGGGCAGGGGGCATACGCTTGTTAAGCAACACTTCCTTGATCATGGGTGACCAACCCAAAAGGGAAATATATCGGTCCATGGGGAACGGGCCTGCACCGAACTGCCGATGACATTGGACACAATTTTCGATAATGACAGGCGCCACTTCAGTAGCGTAGTCGGGGACGCTGGCGAGATGTGCATCCCTGACTGGATAAGCGATCTCACAGCTATTGCTTCCCTCGACCTTGACCGTGTCTCTGATGGGGCCTTGCAGCAATCCTGAGAGAGTTTGATCAAGCTCCGTGCTGACCATCCCGCTGTAGAATAATGACATGCGGTCAGGATTCAGGACTCTGACCTCACCCGCACTTCGAATACCAAGCGCTTCGGAAACGAGCTGTCCACTGTCCTGCAGGATTGGCAGACCGGCATTCAGATCCGCAAGAGCCGCTCTGCCGAGATCATGAGAATCCAGAAGCAGAAACTCGATTCCCTGCCCCCCGTAACGACTCTGGAGGGCACGATACTCCGAAAGCATGTCTTCCATGCCATGGCAGTTCTGCGCATAAGACATCAACACCACAGCTTTGCGGTGTTGGTAACGACTCAATTGATGGAACTCGCCGCTGTTGTCGAGCAGCGCAAAGTCTCCTGTGCGGTCAAGGGCGGCTGTAGCACCAGTGGATCCAAGCCCCAGAATAGCGGCGCTGATACAGGATACGTGAACTTTGTTCATAGCGATTAATCGACTGCCTCATATGATGAAAGGAAACCACTTCAGACTATGCCACTCAACTCCCGCCTGTTCTAACGCATGGGGTAATTGCTGATGTGCTGACTTTCTGTTGCTACCCTGGAGCGGTTACGTTCGGATTGCTCCATGCCACCAAGGGCAGGACCACCCTGATTGAATATGCCACCACGCAATACAAAGGTTAGATAATTCATTTCCTGATCCAAATATTCTTCCTTCGCTGTGAACTGCGCGACCATGTTTTCAATGGCAGCGCCACGATCTGGCACGTCAGGGTGCGCCAGAATATCGCCAATGACTACCTTCAATGCAGCAATATTGTCAATCACATAGGCCGCACCAGGATGGAAGCTGTATACGTTGGGAGCAATTACCGGCATGGTGGGAATGTCTGTTGGCAACGACATCATACTGCCGTGGGCGCGGGCGATCTTCTGTACGTAAAGATCCGCGACGTTGGCAATACCAGCTTCAAGGGAAGCCTGTGAGCTAGCCATCATAGTGATTTCCAATGTCGCAAGCTGCAACCACTGGGAAGCCCAAGTCATGCCGCTCAACTGCGGGAATCCAACACGAAAGGCGTAAGCATACTGGTGCTTGGACAGCAGATCGGAGGACTTGGGCAGCGCGGCAACCGAAAGTTCGTTATTGCTGAGGTAATTGGCAAGCGCCTCATCAATAGCACCATGCTTATCGTAAATGGCATCGTTGAGGTAGATGTCCAGCAACTGTTCAGCAAATTCACGTCCCCGCTTGAGCACACCCATTGCTCTGGGTGGAATACTGCCATTGGCCAGCAGTGCTCTCTCGATCTCGGCAGCACTGTATTCCTCACGCACCATGGCCTGGATCCCGGGTGTTGCTCGGCTCTCGGCCAAGCGGTGTGGCCCGAGCATAGCCAAATGGTTGGCGGAAGTGTGGTAGTGGGAGTAGCTGGCTTTGCTGAGTTCCACGAGAGATTCTCGCAGCAGAGTCTTGCCTATAGCGGAATCGGGCGACTCATTGGTCAGCGCTATTTCTTCAAAAACAGTCGCTTGCAGCACTTCTGATGCATTGAGATAGTTGGCGAGTTCGGGAAATCGAGCCTGCAGCATGCCTCCGGCCTCTTGGGCATGCAGTACACCTGGCGCTGCCAGTCCGACAAAGGTCATTCCAATAAGTACGTTTTGAAGCGCTCTCTTAAGCATTCTAACCCCCGCAAAGTCTCTGAAAATGCGGAGATCAGGCCTCCGCAACATTACTGCGAAGGATAGAAGCACTGCTTCCGGAAGTCCATCCAAAAGGGGGGTAAAGGTTTGGCAATGTGTTACAGAAAAAGAGTGAGATAGAGAAAGGGAGGCCTCATGCCTCCCCATCTCCTTTCAAATCATCAAGCCAACTTCAAAGATCGAAGTCGATCGACATGTAGAACTGACGTCCGAACGGATCATCAATCCGGGTTTCCAGACCACCCTCTATCGGCAGCCGCTGTGCATCACGATCGAACAGATTGTTGATACCCACCGTCAGGTTCGAGTCAGCATTGAACGCATTGAAGCGATAAGAGTATCGGGCGTCAACTTTCGTGATCGGCTCGATGTAGTCTGGCACGAATGCTTCATAGCCCAGAGAGAACGCAGTATCGTCGAACTTCATCTTGCCGAGGTGACGTAACGTCACGCTGGCACTGTGATTTTGACGGAACCAGGATAATCCAAGGTTGCCCTTGTAGCGAGGCAGCGGTGGCGCCAGGTTGGTATCCGCATTCTGCCTTGCGACGCCGCTGGTCATGGCTGAGAATTCGTCTGGCAGATACTCCCAACGGGTGTAGTAGTTCCCACCCAGACTGGCGGTGAAACTGCCTAGATCACCCACATCGAAGCTGTAACGCAGGCGGAAGTCGATGCCTTCCACAAACTGTGATGACAGATTGATGGGGGCCCTGTACACGTCCGTCACCCGACCCGATCCGTCAGCTGCTCGCGTGATCAGAATGTTGTTGCTGGCATTCGCCCAGGCGATCCCCGCTGCTCTGTCCGCCGCGTCAGTCGCCGGAGTGTGCTGCGCGGCAGTCTGCCCAGTGGCTGCCAGGAACGCATTAAGCTCACGTCGAGTCACGTCTGCGGTGACCAAGGTGGAAATACGCCCGATGTACTCGATCTCCTGATAATCCAGATCAAGGCTCAGCCCCTCGATGGGTCTCCAGCTCAGACCGAAATTGACGAGCTCTGACTCTTCGGCGCCCAGCACAGGATTACCGGAAGTACAGCTATCGACGCCGTCGAGGGAGATGCCAGTCAGCGGATCGGTGCCAGTGGTGACGATGGTGCAGGAATCCTTGCCCAACGGACGCAACTGTCTGGCAGTTGGCGCCAAGAAGCTTTCCCCGAAACTGGCACGCAGTGCCAAAGTTTCCAAAGGCTCCCACAGAACGGAAATCTTGGGCTTGGTCGCACTGAAGCCAATGGTGTAGAAATCCTCGCTCCTGACAGCAGCCTTGATCCCGAGATTTTCAAGAATCGGAATTTCGACTTCGGCAAAGACGGCACGTACGGCGGACGGACGATCTTGTGGCGGGACCAAAGGCAACAATGCGTTGGCATAAAGGTTGTCGTACTGAGCAGTGACGGGGTTATCGAATTCAAATTCCGTATGCTCGCGCCACTGACCACCTACTGCCGCAAGTATTGTGCCGTTAGGCACGTCCATTACTTCACCGTTGAATACAAAGTCGAAATACGTCTGCCGATCCTGTGTATCACGGTACTTGTTCGGGACTACCAGCCAGTCCATCATCTCCTGACTGTTTGCGGTAGTCGCCGCATTGTAGAAAGGGGAACGCGGATCGGCCGATCCGAAGGGGTTGAACCATTGATTCCCACTGGGTCCGCCCTGTCCTCTCAGTGCTGCCCGCATGCGGGACAATGGCCAGGCGCGACCATCGTATTCACGCATGGAATCCTGATAGCCAATCCATGCCTCTCCTTGCCAGGTAGTACTGGATATCTCGAACTCGCCACCGAACTTGTAGGCGTCGGCGTAGTAATTGTAGTCGGTCAGCGCCATGCCATTGCCGGAGAGTACGCTGGGCCGTGTGCCAGCCTTGGTGATTGGCCTCCATGTCAATGGCCGCATCGCCCTGCCGAAGGGGTTGGCAGGGTGGTTGGCCGGCACTACCAGCGTGGTCAGATTCGATGTAACAGCGGTACTGGGGGAGCTGGCCAGCGTAGAAGTCCGGTCATTGACATTCACTTGGAATTCCAGTGTCAGCCAGTCGGTCGCCTGGTAACGCAGATTGCTGTAGAAGGTTATGCCTTGTGAAGGGCGGCCAAAATCCTGCCACTCACCGAAGTAGAGACGACATCCGGTGGCATACGGTTGACCGCTGGGGTATGAGCCGAACTGGCTGATGTCCGTCTGGGTGCCGTTGAAGGTGCCACAACTCGGGTCATTCGCGGCAGCACCGGTGGGTGAACCCGTCCAGCGTCCCGGATTATTGTAGGCACTGTCCTGATCATAGTACTCCTGATACTTGGGACGCTCAGAAACCAGGAACGCGGTGCGCTTGGCGATTTCTATGGCGCCGACCCAGTCCAGACCATTACCCACATCGAAGCTCCGCCCCATCATGAACTCGGCAGTGTACTGCTCTGAGCTGTTCTCCTGGTCGGTCTTGTAGTAAACCCGACCGGTCATACCATCGTATTCCTTGTAGGGAATGATGTTGGCCACACCGGCAACGGCGTCAGAACCGTACAGCGCGGCACCACCGTCGGTGACGATTTCAACAGAGCGCTGAGCGATGCCCGGTAACAAGGCTGACACAGCGCTATCGTTTATCTGCCGACGACCATCCATCAGAGTCAACGTACTTTCGGTACCAAGTCCGCGCAGGTTGAAGCGGGCAGAGTTGGAGTCCTGCTGGCCATCCTGGGTGGCCAGAACGGAGGCGACAGTGTCGATGTTCTCCATGTAGGGAAGATCGCGCAGGTATTCACCAAGATTCGCTGCCCCTGAATTTCGTATGTCTTCCTGCGTAATTGTTTCAACGGGTGATGCGTTGGTGAATTGGCTGTTGCGGATGAAGGAGCCGGTGACAACAACTTCTTCAATATCGGTGTCTTGCGCATTCTGCTGACCGAGTGCTGTGACAGGAATGAGAAAAAGAGCAAAAGCACCTAACAGGTAATCATGGGCGAACGGGCGACTGCCCTTTCGAGAGCGACACTTCATAGAATTCTCCACTGAATATTATTTTAGTTGTAGGCGGATGAACTACTACCCTCCGTGGTACCGACTTACACCACATCAAAAGGTGAATCAGAGCTCAATCAGATTGAAGCTGCTGATTACATTTTCGTGGTGCGCTAACTGTCGCGCATATGACGGGCACTGAGAACATACCTGTCAACCACTTGCCGCAAGAGTCGCCGACTTGGTCGAATAACGTACATGGGGATAGATGTATCAGAGATAGAAGCATCTTGAAGGAACCGGAGGAGGGAGCAACCTCCTCCGAAGAATTCGCTCACTCAGAGCGGTGCAGTTCTCAGGAAACGAATGAGATCGCCGTGGTATTGATCGGGAATTTCAAAATGCGGATTGTGTCCAATACCGGGATAAAGAATCAGCTCCGCATTGGGAATAGTCTCGGACACGTTGCGGGCCAACTCTGCATAGTTGGCCGTAAGGCCATCATCCGCGCCCCCGATCACCAGAGATCTTGCCTGAATGTACTGCCAGTCGTAGACCACGGGGTCGAAGTACAAGATATGCTGCTGCCAGGCGCGGATACGCGCCAGCAATGGCCATTCCGCTGTTAAAGTCTGGCCATACTGGAAACGAACCCACTCCAGATACTCCGGCTTCCACTCCGGATAGTAGCTCATGTGGTTGCGCAGAATGGACTGGTAGGTCGTATTGTTGAGGGTGCCTTCATAAAGCGCCTCAATATCGCGCCAAGGGCGACCAGGACGTTGATCAGTCAGGCCTATCTGATTCACCAGTGCCACATGAGTAGTGACTTCCGGATAAGTCATCGCAAAACGGCTGGCTACCATACCTCCCATGGAGTGTCCTACAATTGCCGCCCTCTCAATGCCGAGGTGGTCCAGCAGACGTTTGGAATCCAGTGCAAAAATATGCAGGTTGTAGGGGATGTCCAGCTTGGAGGAACGTCCGTAGCCAATGCGATCCGGCACCAGCACCCGGAAGCCCGCTTCGGTCAATGCCGTGATAGTGACTTCAAAACCTTTGCCGGCGAAATTCATGCCGTGAAAGAGCATTGCCGTTTGCCCATTGGCGGCACCCACAGGAGCCACATCCATATAGGCCATGCGTCCGTCTTTGCCAAAATGGGTCACATCCAAGTACTGCACAGGATGCGGATACGGGATTTCTTCCAACGTAGAGGAAAGTGGCCCCCAATCAGCAGGAGGTTCGCTCGGCGGAGTCGAGCCTTGGGCAAACACATGACCGCTGCCTGTCATCAACAGGCTGGCGACCAGAAATCCGGCACATCGCCAGAGTGTGCTGTTCGTGGACATGGTGTCCTCCTTCAATAGAACGTGAATAGTAAAACGAGAGCGGAGCATAGCATCCTAGCCACGAGCTGCAATACGCATCTACCGAGTACACAACAAGGTATTCCAGCACCCTGCCGCAAGCAGCCTTCTCACTCTGCCTTGTGCGCCACTTTGAGGCCCATCTTCAGGATTTTGCCGTGATCCATCGCAGCAACGGTCCACACAAACCCCTGCCATTGCAACTGATCACCAACCACCGGCTTGCCACCCATTCGCTTGCTGAAGAATTCTCCTATTGGCAGCTCTCCGCTACAGTCCTGCAGCGACAAACCATAGACTGGAGCCAGATCCATGAGTCGGGCATTGGCATCCAGAATAAAGTCACCGAAGAACCATGTGTCGGTGCCGGAGGCTGGCGCCTGACTGAACAGTTTGCCAAGGGCGGGCAAGTTGAATTCATGCCCCACGATACAAAGAATATCGTCTGCCATCAGTCGAGTGCTGCCACTGGGGTGCAGGAGCTCCTTTCCTCTGAACAGAGCAGCAATACGGGTACCCTCAGGCATATTGAGTCTGCGCAGTTCCGTATTGATGCACCACTTCTCCTGGCCGAGGCGATAGACGAACAATTCCCACTCGCTGGTAGGATGGATCTCCAGTCCGGATCTGGAAATAGGTGAAGGTTGTGCGGGCACTTCCACCCGGGCAAGACGGGTTGCCAAGGGTAACGAGCTGCCTTGCAGCAACAGCGACACCAGCACAACGAAGAATGCGAGATTGAAGAACAGTTGGGCATCCGGCAATCCTGCCATGATCGGGTACACGGCCAGAATGATTGGCACGGCTCCGCGCAAACCCACCCAGGAAATAAACCAGCGCTCGCGATGCTTGAATCGGCTGAACGGTGCGAGACTGATCCATACGGCAATCGGCCGCGCCACCAGAATCATCCACAGCGCCAGCAACAGTCCTGGTAACGCAATAGGCCACAGATCGCTGGGCGTCAGCAATAGACCGAGAATGAGGAACATACTGATCTGGCTCAACCAGGCCAACCCGTCGAAGATGCTGAGGATGGAAGTACGGCTGCGTATGGGCTGATTGCCAAGCAGCAGGCCACACAAGTAAATCGCGAGGATACCGCTGCCGCCGAGCATGTTGGTGACAGCAAAGATCAACAGACCACCACTGACGGCCAGTAACGGATATAGCCCATTGGCAAGCGTAATGCGATTGATCAATTGCAATAACAACCAGCCGCCACAGAATCCGAACAACACGCCCAGACCGAACTGCTGGATCAGATTGATCAGGAAGAACCAACCTAAATCCTGCTGCCCGGTGGACAACATCTCAATCAGGGTTACCGTCAGGAATATCGCCATCGGGTCGTTGCTGCCCGACTCGATCTCCAGTGTGGCGCCAACCCGCTCGTTCAGACTGCGCTGACCCAGCAGCGAGAACACTGCTGCTGCGTCGGTGGAACCCACAATCGCTCCGATCAGAAGCCCTTGGAGCAGATTGAGGTCAAAGAGCCAGGCAGCAACCATGCCTGTCAACGCCGTTGTCAGCAGCACCCCGAACGTCGCCAGGGAGAGTGCAGGCCCCAGAGCAACGGTGAACGTTGCCACTCGGGTTCGCATACCACCATCGAGAAGAATAATGGCCAGCGCAAGGTTGCTGGCGAGATAGGCAAGGGAGTAGTCGTCGAACTGGATGCCCCCAATACCATCCTCTCCAGCGAGCATGCCAACACCGAGAAATATCAACAGGATCGGTACGCCAAGGCGCGATGACACAGCACTCACCAGTACACTGAAGCCCACCAGCATGGCGCCAATGAGAAACAGGCTGTTAATCGTAACTGCGTCCATCTACTACTCCGAAATTGGTTAAGCAGGCATTTTGCCCCAGGCTCTCCCTTTCACCAAGCTCGGCTAATTGATCTATGGTCGCAAGGCCTCCCGCCTGCGCTCCTCCTCAGACTCGACATGCAACTGGGCAAGTCCCTTTTGTGCACGGCGATTACCCAGATAAAGCACGATGGGTGCCGCAATCAAAATCGAAGAACTGGTGCTGATCACAATGCCAAACAGCATGGGCAGTGCAAAACTCGCAACTGCCGCGCCCCCCGCAACTGCCATCGGCAGAATCGCCAGGAACGTACTTGCAGAGGTGAAAACGGTTCTGGTCAATGTGGAGGTGATGCTCATATTGACCAACTCCGGCAAGGGCATTTCAGGCATCAGTCGCAAATTCTCCCGAATGCGGTCGAACACCACTACCTTGTCGTTTACCGAGTAACCAACCAACGCCAGCAACGCGGCCACTGCAGTCAGATTGAACTCAACACCCGCCAGCACGAAAAAGCCAAGAGTCTTGGTCAGATCCAGAGCAATTGTGACAATTGCGCCAATGGCAAAGTGATTTTCGAAACGCAGCCACAAATAGCCCAGCATTCCGAAACCCGCGAGCAGGATGGCCAGAATGCTCTTGTCCGCAAAATCACCACTCACTCGTGGCCCCACAACTTCCGAACGAGGGAAGTCGGCATCGGGTGCAACACTGAGTACAGCATCGCGAAGACCGTCTATGAGAGTGCTGCCTGCCCCCGGCTCTATATCAAGCAGGGGCAGACGCAGCAGATAATCGGAGTCACTGCCAAATTCCTGAATAGATGCTGTTGTAAAGCCTGCGCTCTCCATGCCGGTACGCAACTGCTCTATCGAAGCCGATGAGGTCTGCACCTCCAGAAGGGCACCTCCGCTGAAGTCGATGCCGTACTCTGGTCCAGGCTTGATCAATAAAGCCACAGAAGCGGTGGAGAGAATTGCCGAGAGAACAATACCCACCAGACTGGCGCGCATGAAATTGATGACGTTGCCACCACTGTTGTAACGTGCCCCCATGCGATCGACGAATCCGAGTCCGGAGATAGACAAGGGGCCCCGTCCGAAACGCGCAACACGCCATTCCATTAGCAATCGGGTTACCGAGATGGCCGTGAACATGGAGGTGATCAATCCAATCCCCATGGTAACGGCGAACCCGCGCACTGGCCCCGATCCCATCATGAACAGCAAACTGATGGCGATCAGCGTCGTCACGTTGGAATCGAGAATGGTGCTGTAGGCTTTCCTGAATCCGGTATCCAGCGCCAGCATGGCTGAACGGCCCCGCGCGGTTTCCTCGCGGATGCGTTCGTTGATGAGGATGTTTGCATCCACAGCCATGCCGATACTGAGGATCAAGCCTGCGATACCCGGCAGGGTCAGCGTGGCGCCTAACAGACTCAGCACACCAAAGATGAGTCCCACGTTGATGCTGAGAGCGAACCAGGCGATGAGTCCCCAACTGCCATACACGGCAATCATGAACACCAGCACCAGCAACCCTCCGATGATGCCGGTGGTGATTCCCATCGCGATGGCATCACTGCCCAAATTCGGGCCGACCGTGCGCTCCTCGATAACATTGAGTTCCGCTGGCAGCGCACCGGCTCTCAGCATTACCGCAAGATCTGCCGCATCTGTCGGCGTGAAACCGCCACTAATTTCACCACTGCCACCGGTGATTGCGCTGCGAATCACCGGAGCAGTGATTACCAGATTATCCAGCACAACAGCCAGAGGGCGTCCGATATTTTCCGTGGTCATGTCACCGAACAGCCGTGCCCCTTCCTGGTCAAGAGTAAAGTTCACCACGGGTGCTCCAGTGTCCGGACTGAAGGACATAACCGCCCCGCGTACATGACGCCCTTCCATGGCAACCCGACGCTCCACTTCGTACTGCTCTCCAGGTGTCGCCCCTTCCAGCGTCATCGTATCGCCGGCACCAGAACGTGCGAGCCAGTGGAATGTCATCTTTGCTGTAGTACCGAGCAACTCACGGATGCGCTGAGGCTCCGTCACACCTGGCAGTTGCACGGAAATGCTGTCGCTGCCCTGACTGGCAATGGTCGGGTCGACCATCCCACTCTCATCCAGACGTCTGCGCACAACCTCAAGACTTTGCTCGAGCGCTTCTGCTACTACATTCTTCACATGGTTCGGAGTGATATGCAGACTGATACCTGCCTCGCCAGTCTCACTGGTGTAGAGCGGAACAGGACCACCCTGCGCCTTCTCCGTAATCAATGTCCGAGCAATGCGGGCAAGCGCATCGGCATCTGTCGGATCCCGCGCGGTCAACGCAACCGTAGTTTCGGACACGTGTGGACGTAGGTAGCGAACCCCTGCCTCACGCAATCTTTCTACCACTTCGTCCGCCAGTTGCTGATTCTGATCCCGAATCAATCCAACGGAATCTATTGCCATCAGGAGATGGGATCCACCACGCAGGTCCAATCCCAAAGTGAGGGTATTCGAGGCATACCAATCCGGCAGGGGGTCACGCCAGGAAGATGGTAGAACATTAGGTAAAGCACTGAGCAGGCCAAGCAAAACAATCAGGCCGTATGTCACGGCACGAGAGGACAGATAACGCATAAATTCTCCAGGACAACCGAACCATCTGCATGGCAACGGTGTCGCACTCTTGGTTGACGGGAAAGCCGTGAACTAAGAGAAAACAGGAGGAGCGCGAGGAGACTGGGGATTTGCCGAGACGGCTGTAGCTGTGGATTCAAAGGAGCTGACACGCAGTCGCACGACATGCGATGGCAGATTGATATCAGTGACTGAAGGGGAAAGCAACCACGGCAAGTCTGCAGAGTCGTCGTAATTCAGCCGCTTGATAGTCCTCAGCGCTTCCTGCTGACCGATCAGAGCCACATGATCAGAACTGATCAAATTGAGCTGAGACGGAAGATTGAGCAGCTTGCCAGAGAGCGGAGCGTAGTCGACGTTAACGCCAAATACAACGCTGGATAAAAGAAGGGTTAGCAGCAGGAATTGCCGGATTGTTCGCGCGCAAGAATCGATAGTGCTGTACCTTTCTGCCTTCACGCTGTATCCGCTATATCTAATTGGTTGGAGTCATCCTGGCTTGGATATATGAGGCCGCAGGCGATAGTTACAAGGCTGTCAAGTAAAGAACTGCACGCCTGTTATCAATAACATCCGGACTTTCCGGGGAGAATATCACCATGTGACTGTTGCGGGGCAGGATTGGTTTAATCTTATGAGATAGTAACAGAAGGGAATGCACAAACACTCGACTTCCACCACTGCGGGCAGTACCGGAGAACAAACCGTCGGTCCGACTTAATTGGATTCACGCAACCTCTTGATTCGTTGCAGCTCCGCAGCAAATTCGACCAGCTTGCCTCTCACTTTTTCTTCTACGTTCTCCTGTTGCCAGGATCCGGCTTCCAGGCTTTGCACCC
Organism: Gammaproteobacteria bacterium; assembly: GCA_030682575.1. Classification (GTDB taxonomy): domain Bacteria; phylum Pseudomonadota; class Gammaproteobacteria; order Pseudomonadales; family Pseudohongiellaceae; genus UBA5078. The sequence goes on along the minus strand of JAUXNX010000026.1, from coordinate 85,282 downwards.
CGACACTAGCCGCAGCATTGAGTTCTGCGATTCCTGCCATCTTGGTCTCACTCATTTCCGGTAAATTCCCCGTCTGTCAATTCATCGAAGTCAAAGCTACAGGCGCGGATATGTGATGTCAATCATGATTACAGGAAAGAATCGAGGAAGATTACAATTGGCTGTTCGAACTTTGAACAACCATTTTTGAAGAAAATCATTAACGGAAACTAGCACAATCAATATCCAGCTGTAGTGGTTACTACAGTCTCGAAGCAACTGTTATGGAACTAAGGACAGAGAACTCAACCACCAAATGGGTGACGAAGAATAATGGTCTCTTCGCGATCCGGACCAGTCGAAATGATATCCACAGGCGCTTCAATGATCTTTTCGATATAACGAATATAGGCTCTCGCGTTCTCTGGCAAGTCAGCAAGACTCTTCACGCCGACGGTGGTTTCTTTCCAACCGGGAAGCTCAACATAGACAGGCTCAAGATTTTGATAGCTGTCCATATTCATCAGGCAAGATGATGTGTCGGCATCAATGCCCTTGTAACCTGTGCACACCTTGATAGTCTTCAGGCCATCCAGCACGTCCAACTTGGTAAGACATATACCTGAGACGCTGTTGATACGAATCGCCAGCCTGACTGCGGCCGCATCGAACCAGCCGCAACGGCGATCACGGCCTGTGGTCGCTCCCTTTTCTTTGCCAACTGCAGCCAGGTGCTTGCCTGTGCTATCGAACAATTCAGTTGGAAAAGGCCCGGATCCCACACGTGTTGTGTAAGCCTTTGTGATGCCGAGAACGTAATCAAGATAGAGCGGTCCATAGCCACTGCCTGTCGCTGTACCACCGGCAGTTGTGTTGGAAGAAGTCACGAATGGGTATGTACCGTGGTCAATATCGAGCAATGAACCTTGAGCACCTTCGAACAGGATATTGTTGTTCGCTTTGCGATGCCCATGCAGAATCTCTATGGTATCGCTGACCATCGGCTTGATCTGCTCGCCCAAGGCAAGGCTCTGCTCCAGCGTGCGGACGTAGTCAACTTCGTCGGCGCCATAATAATTCTTCAGCATGAAGTTGTGGTACTCCATGACTTCCTTCAAACGTGTTGCAAAATGCGTAGCATTGAACAACTCACCGACACGAATGCCACGGCGAGCCACCTTGTCTTCATAGGCAGGACCAATGCCGCGACCAGTAGTGCCGATCTTCTCGCTGCCAAGGCGCTTTTCACGCGCCTGATCAAGCGCCGCATGTGAAGGGAGAATGAGAGGACAGGAGGCGCTGATCTTGAGCTTCGGACGCACAGAAATGCCTCGCTCCTCCAGCCTGCTAATCTCGCTGATCAGTGCTTCCATGCTGAGCACAACACCATTGCCGATAACGCATGTAACTCCGTCGCGCAGGATACCAGAGGGCAACAAGTGCAGTACTGTTTTCTCCCCCTTGATCACCAGGGTATGACCAGCGTTGTGACCGCCTTGAAAGCGTGCAACAACAGCCGCCTGCTCGGTGAGCAGATCAACTATCTTGCCCTTGCCTTCATCACCCCACTGTGTTCCCAGCACAACTACGCTTCTACCCATTTGCTCTCATCTCTTCTTGAAAAATCGCCTGATTAAATCATGATCCCTGCTTTGACCTCTGCAGAGTTTATCTCGAAATTCCCAACCTGATATTGCCATTGGCTACCGCAAAATTTCTATCTGCCACCCATCTTGTTGCCTGATGATCCGCCTGTCACAGCCGAGGGACTGTAGTGTCTTTACGGGCAACGCCTCATTGTCAAGATCAACAATGACCCGTTCGCCACTTGCGCGTAATTGCGCGATCATTTGCGCGAGTTCGGCATCTTCTTCGCAAGGAGCAGATACCGCCTTGCTTCGTTTGAACTCCTTGTTGGAAAGTCTGGCGATTACCTTCAAATCGGAATCAAAACCGGAGGCTGGACGCGCTCGCCCGAATACCTGACCAATATCATCGTATCGACCGCCCTGCGCCACCGCACGACCGTAACCAGGTGTGTACGCAGCAAACACAATTCCCGTGTGGTATTCATACCCACGCAATTCGCACAAATCGAAACCGAGCTCAATCGATGGCAAACGTTTCTTCACACCTGCCGCGATCTCCGCCAGTTCGGAAAGCTCTTTGCGAACGCTGCTGGGAGCATTATTGAAGGTAGCCAACGCCTCAACGAGCACTGACTCATCACCACTCAAGCGCGACAAATCACGCAGCATGGTACGGATGTTATCGTCATCAACATGAGTGTCCAGCAGCCCATCGATATCTTCGTAAGCCTTGCGTTGCAAGGCATCAAACAACTCGCTCTCGCTGGACTCCGATAATTGAGCCGCTTTCACCAAACTTCGGAAAATGCCCACGTGCCCAAGTACGATGAAGACATCACTTATTTCCGCCGTCTCCAGTGTCTCGTGCATCAAACAGATCAGTTCGATATCAGCACCTACTCCGGCATGGCCGAACAATTCAGCGCCTATACGTATTGGAACGCGCGAAGCCAAAAGACCTCGCGGCTTCGTATGCAACACGTTGTCAGCATAACATAGACGCACCGGAGCATTCTGTTCCACACCGCCTTGTCTACCGAGGCAATGTGCATCAATGCGTGCCACCTGGGGTGTGATATCAGCACGCACACCCATCATGCGTCCGGTTAATTGATCGGTAATCTTGAAGGTATGCAAATCCAGATCATGAGAGGAGCCTACCAACAGCGAATCGAGATATTCAATCAGCGGAGTGATAACCAGCTCATAACCCCAGGCCGCATACAAGTCCAATAATTGGCGGCGCAAAGACTCCAGTCGAAACGCCTCAGCCGGCAGAATTTCCTCTACGCCCTCAGGCAGTAACCAACGATCACTCGCTGTCATTTTATATCCTGAACTCATTCCCGTGACGAACAAAGACCAGCGGTAAGAACTCTTACGGCTGGTCTTTCGTGGTCGTGCTTTATTACTGGATGCCGCTGCCGCGCAGATACTTGAAGTAGTCGCTATCCGGATCAACCAACAGGATATCTCCTTTATTCGAGAAGCTCTCCTGGTAGGAATTCAGGCTACGTGTGAACGCATAGAACTCTTCGTTCCTGGTGTAAGCCGCAGCATAGGTAGCGGCTGCCTGCGCATCCCCCTCACCACGAATCCGTTCGGCGTCACGATACGCTTCAACCAACAGCACGGCTTCCTGACGATCAGCATCCGCTTCGATACCAATTGCCAGCTCATTGCCGCGTGAACGCAACTGCTGCGCTTCGCGCTGACGTTCAGAAGTCATGCGCTCATACACTGATGAGCGTACATCCAACGGCAGCTCGATCTGCTTGACTCTGACATCAATCACTTCGATACCATATTCATCGGCCGTAGATAGATTGAGCTCACGAGTCAGTTCTTCCATCAGACGGTCGCGCTGGCCGGAAACGACTTCTTGCAAATCGCGCTCACCAAATTTGTTACGAAGACCATCGTTGATGCGCTGCGCAAGCAGGTTGCTCGCGCGCGCTTCTTCGCCGGAAGTGGCGGTGTAGAACTTCTGCACATCAACAATACGCCACTTGGCGAAGGAGTCCACTACCAGCGCCTTCTGCTCCAGCGTCAGATAACGCTGAGCATCCGCCGTAACAGTCAATACACGGGCATCAAACTTTCTGACTGTGTTGACAAACGGCAGTTTGAAATGTAATCCAGGTGCAATATCTGCATCCACAACGTCGCCAAAGCGCAGAAGAATCGCACGTTCGGTTTCCTTCACGACAAACAGCGCATCGGACCCCAGAACTACCACCAGAAACAGAACTATACCTGCAAACATGTTCTTCATTATCGGCCTCCTCGCACAGGTGCGGTCTGAGCACGAGCGCGGTCAGCGGCAGTGATTGCCGCCTCTCTCGCCAACTGATCCGACTGCTCCCGCATCTGTTGCTGCGTCAATTGCGTTGCACCGGCACTGCGCGTATTGTTCTGCTGGATTATCTGATCCAGAGGCAAGTAGAACATACTGTTTCCTCCCTCTACATCGATAAGCACTTTGCTGCTGTTGGTCATTACCGCCTGCATGGCATCAATATACAAACGCTCACGAGTGACTGCTGGCGCCTTTTCATACTCTGTCAACAATTGTTCGAATCGGGAGGCCTCACCCGCAGCACGAGCAATAACCTGATCCCGATATGCATTGGCCTGCTCAATGATACGCTGAGCCTCACCACGGGCTACCGGAATAACACGATTGGCATATGCGAGCGCTTCATTCTGAACGCGCTGCTCGTCCTCACGTGCTTTGATCACATCGTCAAAGGCGCCTTGCACAGCATCAGGAGGCTGGGCGTTGCGCACCGTGACCTGGGAAATCAGAATTCCGGAATCGTAAGTGTCCATGTAGCGCTGCAATCTCTCGCGCACCTCGGCGGCCACCCCGGCACGTCCTTGCGTCAGTACACGATCCATCGTCGTGCCACCGGCTACATGACGAATGGCAGACTCGGCGGCATGATCCAGGCTCATTTCCGGATCACGTACGACCACGACAAATTTAATGGGATCCTGAATCACATACTGCACATCGATGGAAACATTCACGATGTTTTCATCAGTCGTCAGCATATCTCGGGCATAGGAGCGGGTGTTTACCCTGGAGATATTAACTTTCTGCACTGAGTCAATAATGGGGGGGTTCCAGCGCAGCCCCGGCATAACCGTCTCATCGCGCAGGGCCCCGAAGCGCATGACAACTCCACGTTCAGATTCATCGACAGTATAGAAACCCATGGCAGCCCAGATCACCACCAGCATCACGATGACTCCACCGAACAGACCGGAGGAAACCCCACCTCCTGTTCCACCACCAGCACTGCCACCAGTAGATCCAGCAGATTTGTTGCCACCACCAAAGAGGCTGTTGACCTTGCGGGTAATGGTCTTTATGACTTCATCGATATCAGGAGGGCGTTGATCACCATTGCCGCGTCCTCCCCCACCCCAGGGATCATTACCATTGCCTTTGTTTCCAGGTTCATTCCAAGCCATCGGCTTCTCCATACCCCAACGAAAATACGGGGGGTGATTTTAACGAATTATTGATGATTAACCCAGCTTTTTACCCAGCCGCTCACTTCTGCGGACTTGAAGACTGCTGACGCAGATGGGGCGCCGGATCGCGGCACGGGCACAATCAGAGGCTCAGACCAAAACTGGCTGGGGTGATCCCTTCGTCCACCAGCAATCTATCCAGATCATTTCGGGGCAGCCTGATCTCCAGACTCACCGTTCCGGCAGCGTCAACAGTCTCGCTGCGCACGGCACCCCTTGCATATAGTCTGGCACGCAACCGGCCATGCTCTGGCAGCAGCGTTACGCGGCGCTGGACAACGTCCTCGCCAAGTAATTCGCTAATGGCCGCCAGCAACACATCCACACCTGCCCCTGTGCGGGCAGAAAGCCAAATCTTGATCGGCGAGCCATCCTGATCACGCTCCAGCATGGGCTCTCTGTCGTGCAACAGATCGATCTTGTTGTAGACACGCAGACAAGGGACCTGATCTGCGCCGATTTCTGTCAAGACTTCATTCACTTGCTCAGTAAAGTATTCATGCTGTTCATTGGCTGCATCAATCACATGCAGGAGCAGCGAGGCCTGAACCGTCTCTTCCAGCGTGGCGCGGAACGCTTCCACCAGTTTGTGAGGTAGATGACTTATGAAGCCCACTGTATCAGCGAGAATCGCGCCTCCGTAGTTCGGTAGTTCTATGCGCCGCAGGGTGGAATCCAGAGTTGCAAACAACTGATCCGCGGCATATGCCTGAGCCCCGGCCATGGCATTGAACAGGGAAGATTTACCCGCATTCGTGTAACCCACGAGGGAAATGGTGGGAATGTCGGCGCGCTTCCGCGAGCGTCTTCCCTGCTCTCGCTGACTACGCACCTTCACCAGGCTCTTGTTGATGTTCTTGATACGCTGCCTGATCATCCGCTGGTCGAGTTCCAACTGGGTCTCACCCGCCCCCTTCAAGCCGATACCCCCTTTCTGTCGATCCAAGTGAGTCCAACCCCGTTTTAACCGGGTGACTGTATGCTCCAACTGTGCGAGCTCCACCTGCAGCTTGCCTTCATAACTGCGGGCGCGCTGGGCGAAGATATCCAAAATCAGACCCGTGCGATCAAGCACGCGACACTGGAGACGTTTCTCGAGATTGCGCTCCTGGCTGGGGGTCAGAGAATGATTGAATAACACCAGTTCGGCTCCGTGCTCCTTCACGGCGGCAGCAATTTCATCCAACTTCCCTGAGCCGACAAAATGTCCGGCATCAGGGCGCTTCCGAGTGCCTTTTATGTAGCTGACGGGAACGGCGCCTGCGGAAAGCACCAGTTCTTCAAATTCGGCGGGATCCTCCTGTTCCTGTTCTGCTTCCAGAACAATATGCACGAGGACTGCGGTTTCTCCACGATCGGGTCTTTCAAAGAACAAAAAACAACCTCAACTCAGGCAGCATTACCTGGTGTTGTGTCTTCATCGTCCAGTTGGAATTCTCCCGAATTCTGCATCGGAATCTTGACCGACCGGGCGGGGACGACGGTGGATATGGCGTGCTTGTAGACCATTTGATTGACTGCATTCTTGAGCAGAATCACAAACTGGTCGAACGACTCAATCTGCCCCTGAAGCTTGATACCACTTACCAGGTATATTGAAACGGGGATACGCTCCTTGCGAAGCACATTCAAGAAAGGGTCTTGTAAAGAATGCCCTTTTGACATTTACTTTCTCCTTAAGCATTAAAGTGTAAGCTGGAAAAGCCCAGCGGGTTGCATCCAATTCAGGCTCTATATTGCGATCCGTTCTATTGATTTCAAGACCAGATCAAGAGTTTCCGGGTTTTCACTGTCAAAGTCGCACAATTCATCCCAGCCGCGCATCCAGGTTACCTGCCGTTTCGCCAGTTGCCTCGTCGCAATAATACCCCTTTCCAGCATTGCATCAAAGCTCAATTCACCCGCGATATACTGCCATACCTGTCGATATCCTACAGCACGCATAGAGGGCATGGTCAGATCAAGATCACCGCGCCGAAACAACCTTTCTACTTCTTCGACAAATCCATCTTTGATCATTTGGTGGAAACGCCTTGCAATCTTCTCATGCAGTACGCTGCGTAGACCCGGTTGGATCGAAAAAAAGTGCAGTTCAAAGGGAATATCGGTGTTATTCAGTCCCTCAGCCTCGTCGCGATGAAACGCTGTCATGCTCTTGCCAGAGATCATGAACACCTCAAGTGCGCGCTGTAGTCGTTGTGGATCGTTAGGGTGAATTCGCAAGGCTGACTCGGGATCAACCTGACTCAACCTCTCATGCACCGCAGCCCAACCCTGAACTTCAGCCAACTGCAGAATCTTTGCTCGCACACTCTCGTCCGCAGCCGGCATGTTTGCCAATCCATCACGCAACGCCTTGAAATACAACATGGTACCCCCGACCAGCAACGGCACTTTGCCACTGTCGCGAATGTTTGCCATCTCCCGCAATGCATCATCGCGAAACTGTGACACCGAGTACGCCTGTGCAGGGTCGAGTATATCTATCAGCCGATGGGGTGCTTGCAGAAGGGTTTGTGTATCCGGCTTGCCAGTACCAATATTCATCTCCCGGAACACCTGAACGGAGTCCACATTGATGATTTCGCACGGTAATCGCTGCACAACATCTATGGCAAGACTGGTTTTACCAGAGGCAGTTGGTCCCAGCAGGCAGATCGCGGGAGTCTTTGAAACTGACAATGGAACGTGTGGCATCACTGGCCACGCAGAAACAGTTTGTCGAGCTGATCCAGACTCTGCAGCACCCATGTCGGCCTGCCATGATTGCACTGTCCACTTCTCTCTGTTCTTTCCATGTCACGCAACAGTGCGTTCATCTCGGGAATGCTGAGTTGTCGGTTGGCCCTTACAGAGCCATGGCAGGCCATGGTTCCGAGAAGCTCGTCCTGATAGTTGCGGATGCGCTCACTGCTACCGTGTTCCAACACATCAGACAACACATCCCTGACCAGTTGCTCGATGTCGGCGCCCGCAAGAATGACAGGCACCTGCCTGACCACAATCGATTCTGTCGCGACACGCTCAATGCCAACACCCAGCGCCAGCAACGCCTCTGCCTGCTGTTCGGCACAATCAGCTTCAGCCTGACTGACGGCAATGGACAATGGCACCAGCAAAGGCTGCGCCTTGATGCCTTCATTCTGAGCAGCGCTCTTCATATGTTCGTAGGTGATGCGCTCATGGGCTGCGTGCATGTCTACGATGATCAGGCCCTGTACATTCTGAGAAAGGATGTACACGCCGTGCAACTGCGCGATGGCAAAACCCAAAGGGGGCACGTCGTTCTCATTGTGCAGCCTGGCATAGGTTGCCATTTGCTCGGATACCAGTTGTTGAGTTGAAGTGCCGGAGTACAGAGTAGAAGACTGAGGTGTAAAGGCATATCCCTGACTCGCGCCGTAGCCGGGTGCAAAGCTGATTCTACCCTGTCCGGAAAAATCTCCCGTCGTGGAAGCGCCGCGCTCTACTTCCTGATACTCCGATGCTCCGGGCAGTTCTCGTCCTTGGGCGGAAACCTGTCCGGAAGCTTGCACATCGTGAGCCAAGCGGTCCTGCGGACGCACTCCGGCCAGCGCCTTGTGTAGAGCGCGAAACAGGAAATCGTGCACCAAGCGACCGTCACGGAAACGGACCTCGTGCTTGGTCGGATGCACGTTGACATCCACCAGCGCTGGCTGCAGCTCCAAGTAAAGCACAAAGGCTGGATGGCGACCGTGAAAGAGTACGTCCTGATACGCTTGCTTGACGGCATGACTGACCAGTTTGTCTCTTATGATGCGCCCATTAACGTAAAAATACTGCAGGTCTGCCTGACTGCGAGAGAAGGTTGGCAGACTAACCCAACCCCACAAACGCAGTCCGGAAGCTTCGATGTCAATCTGGATGGCATTCTCTACAAACGCAGGACCACACACGAGTGCGACGCGACGCTGTTGCTCCTGACTACTAATGGCAGCGTGCAAGTGATGGATCGCGCGTTGATTGTGGCGAAGACTGAATGCGACATCGAAACGGCTGAGAGCCAGGCGCTTGACGACTTCTTCGAGCCTGTCGAATTCAGTCTTTTCGGTACGCAGGAACTTCTTGCGCGCTGGCGTATTGAAAAACAGGTCGCGCACTTCGACCGTTGTCCCCTGAGGATGTGCCGCAGGAGAAATGGCTGTGGTCATCTCCTGTCCTTCTGCTTCCACACGCCATGCGGTCTCATCGGAGGAGGATCTTGCTCGTGAGATCAACTCCAGACGGGATACAGAACAGATACTTGCCAGCGCCTCACCGCGAAAACCAAGACTCGCAATATTCTCAAGATCATCAAGGTTCGCAATCTTGCTTGTGGCGTGACGACTGAGTGCCAGCCCAAGATCCTCCTTGACGATACCTGCACCATTGTCACGGATGCGGATAAGCTTGCCGCCCCCCTGTTCGATATCAATCTCAATGCGATCAGCACCGGCATCAAGACTGTTCTCGAGCAACTCCTTTACAACGGAAGCGGGGCGCTCAACGACCTCTCCGGCGGCAATCTGATTCGCCAGACGTTGGCTTAGAAGGGCAATACGTGTCATGGTATTTTCGTGGCCGTCGGCCAGACCTTGGGAGTCGATTTCAAAATTTTCAAGGGGCAGGTATCTTTAACACCTGCCCGACGTGAATGACATCGTTGCGCAGACTATTGGCTGCACGCAGACTGGAAAGGCTGATCCGATAGCGTTCAGCGATTCCCGACAGAGTCTCTCCTCGCACAGTCCTGTGCTCCACGATCCGCGTAACGGGAGCTGTCGCCAGTCCGGGAATCAATAGCTCCTGGCCTACGTGAATCACATCGTTACGAAGATTATTGAACGAACGAAGTTCACTGGTGCTTACACCGTAACGCTGCGCGATCACAGAAATACTGTCTCCTCTCTTGACCTCATATCGACCTCCGGAGGCAATACCAAGACTGGGAGCAATATTGTTTTCTTTCTGCCATGCGACCAGCGTGTCTTCGGGCGGCCTGTCATAGAAGTAAGCCATGACGCCTTTCACAATTCCATCAGCCAACCGACGCTGATATGCCGCCGTATTGAGTTTACGCGCCTCATCCGGATTCGAGAGATAACCGGTCTCGATCAACAGCGAGGGAATATCCGGCGAGCGCAACACCCACAGATTACCTTGTTGCGCCTTGTCTCTGCGCAGCGTTGCGACATCGCTAAGGGAGTTCAATATATAAGACCCGGCCGTGATGCTCTGCTCAATGCTCCACGCCATTGAGAGATCCAACAGTGTGCGTGCGAGATCGTCCTCGATATTGCGCAGACTGGTATCACCGGCCACACCACCCAACAGATCCGCACTATTCTCTTTTTCAGCTACGCGCCGGGCATTTTCATCTTCTGCGATGCGTTCTGATAGAGCATAGATTGTGACTCCCTCGGCGCGCGTGGTGCTGTAAGAGTCTGCATGAATCGACAGAAAGATATCCGCGCGGTTTTGCCTGGCAATCTGTGGCCTGCGTTGGATTTGTACCGAATAGTCTCCATCCCTAACCATGACCGGGCGATATCCTGGCGTGGACAACAGACGGTCATATATAGCGCGAGAAATTGCCAGTGCAACGTCCTTCTCACGGATACGGTTGTCATAACCGATCGCACCCGGATCTTCACCTCCGTGACCGGCATCAATAGCCACAACAATGTCACGCTGCTGTGCAGCAGAATTGTTCACGGGCGGCGGCACAACTTCTTCTTCCTGCACAGCGGGCACACGTCCCACGTCATAAAGATCTACCACCAGTCGGTTCTTGAGTTCACCGTTTTCAGTGAGAGTGAAGCTGCTGGGGTTGACCGCATTAGCCAAATCGAGAACCACACGTACATCGTTGCTATTGCGTGCAGCGCTGCGCATGCCTGTCACGGGACTGTCCTTGTAGTCCAGGCGAGTTAGATCGGCTCTGACCACCGAATTTGTCAGATCAATGACGATACGATTAGGATTTTCAAGCGCAAATACGCTGTACTGTACCTGCTCATCCAGATCGAAAACCACCCGGGTGTAATCAGGTGCGCGCCACAGACGCACCTCTTGAACCTCGGCGGCATGCAGATCAGAGAACACTTGCAACGAAAGTGAGAGAAAAAATATCAGAGCGCGCACTAAACCGCTCGCACGGCCACAGACGGGCACTCGTGATTCCTTTTCAATATCCGAGCGGTAAAGCTCATCAGTAAAATTCATGGCTTATAAATTCCGACCCGTAAAGTGCTCAGACAACACAGATAATCTATGACCAATGGTTTCACCTTTGGCCGTGCGATCTACCCAGGTGATGCGTCGCCCCTCACCCTCAACACTGAGCGCAATCTCCAGATCAGGACAGGGCAGATAGCCCTTTCCTTTCTCGGCCCACTCAATGACGCACAGGTTGGCCTCGTCAAAATATTCTGAAACCCCAAGAAATTCAACCTCTTCCGGATCAGCAAGCCGGTAAAGATCGAAATGGTAAAGCTTGCAGTCATCCAATTCGTAGGGTTCCACCAGAGTATAGGTAGGGCTTTTTACCGCTCCTTGAACACCATAGCCGCGCATCAATCCACGTGTAAGCGTGGTCTTGCCCGCACCCAGATCACCGGAGAGGAAAATTCTGCCGCCGAGTGTATCATGCCCCGCCTTGACAGCATTCGCTCCCGAGCCATCGGGCTGCGTAGCCGTTGCCAGCAGACGGCCAAGAGCCTCGGTTGTAGTCTCATCTTCCAGATATCGCGTGTGTACCGTCATAGCCTCTCTTCCTGATATCTTTCTATTCCTGTTTGGCTGCTCTCAAGAGCCTATCGGACATTATTTACCAACTGCTGAATATGGACGAACAGATCACTTGCAAGCAAGCCTCGCTCGCCATCTACAGACGCCGCCAAATCTGCGCTTTCACCATGGACGCACACGGCACAACGCACACTATCCGCAAGAGAGAGCCCTTGTGCGATGAATGCACCTGTCAGACCACTTAGTACATCTCCCATACCACCGGTCGCCATACCAGGATTACCCTCGGTACACAGATCGCAGCGCACAACATCAGCATTACTTTCGTAGCTGATCAGACTGCCCGCGCCCTTGAGCAGACAGACTCCTCCCCATGTACTTTGCAGGCGACGCACTGCTGCAAAACGATCAGCCTGCACTTGGGCAGTACTGCACCCCAATAACCGGCCAGCTTCGCCAGGGTGCGGTGTCAGCACCCAGTGTTGTCTGCGTACCGTCGCAGACTGTTCATCAGCCGCTGCCGTCTCCCGACGCTCTGCTGCTGCCTCTGCCAACAGGTTCAGGGCATCAGCATCAACAACAAGCGGTACTCGATCCGCCGAATACTGGAGAACCAACCGCAGCAAAGAGCGTGACCACGACGTACGCCCAAGACCTGGACCGATTACAACCACATCTGCACGCTTTACAAGACCGGACAGCAATTCAGCGTCCGCACCGTCAGGATCTTCAATGCCTCGCACCATGACTTCAGGACGTCTGGCGAGAGCAGCCGTGACATGTGCCGCACGGGTCAACAGACTGACTGTGCCTGCACCAGCCCTGGTTGCAGCTTCCGCCGCCATCAAAGCGGCGCCACCATAGCCAACATCCCCACCAACGACAAGCACATGACCACACTCACCCTTGTGTGTTCCAGCGCGTCGTGGCTGCATTAGCGCGGTGACCGAGTTGATATCGATCCGTGATGTAAAAGGTGAGCCAGCGATCTCGCATTGCAAAACCCACTCAGCAAGACCAAGATCGTGAAAGACGATCTCACCGGCCAGGTTCGGCCCATCAGCAGTGAACAGTCCTTGTTTCAAGCCGATGAAACAAACAGTAACGCTGGCACAAACCGCAACGCTCGCTGCAACACCAGTATCGCTGTGGAGCCCGGAAGGCACATCAACTGCCACCACCGGCAATGAACTGTCATTAATAACGGTAATCGCGGCGCTATATTGAGGTCGTAACTCTCCGTTGAAACCCGTGCCAAGGAGCGCATCCACCACCACCGTGTCGGAGGCGTACCCATTGATGGATTGCATGGGGCTACACGCAACCGACTCGGCCAGCGCCCGCTCTCGTGCAGCCAGTGCGTCACCCTGCAAGCGTGCCGATTCTCCCACCTCAAACACCTGAGCACTCAAACCCTGGGCGGCAGCGAGAGCAGCTACAAGATAGCCATCGCCACCGTTGTTGCCAGTACCAGCCACAACAATCAGGCGCCTTACCTGGGGCCATCGTTGCAGAATGACATTCAACACCACGCTGGCCGCCCTCTCCATGAGTTCGGCGCCAGGAATGCCACCCTGTTCAATGGCGAATCGATCCAGTTCGCGCACCTGTGCAGCGGTATAGAGAGTACGCGGCAAACGAGTCATGTTGGCGGATCTGTTCAAGGGGGTGACTCCTGGCAGGCAATGCTGCGATGACCACAGGGGCGAGAGACTGCTCAGCGGTCGAACTGATTGATAAGTCGGCGCACCAGCTGGAGCGCGATCTCCAGCTCCTCGACAGGCACGGTTTCCGTGTTCTCGATAGCCCAGGGATCCTGCACTGCACGCAGAGCACTATAGACCTCCTGACCACTATCAGTGAGGCAAACCAGCACGGAGCGCTTATGGTCGGGGTTCTTCTGATAGCGCAACAGGCCATCGGCCTCCATGACATCAGTGATACGCTGCACCGCCTGTCTGGACTGTCCCAGCACACGAGCAATGCCCGGTACGGTCACGCCTGAGTGGGCCAGTGCGATGACACCGATCACTTTCCAGCGGGCGCTGGTCAAGCCAAGGGACTCCGCCATCCGGTCACCCTCGGCAACCAGAAGGCCGTTGAGACGAAACAGCGACAACACCAGATCAAGGAAAAGCTTACGCTTGGGGGAATGAGCCATGACTGCCTCCAATGGTTATGGGCAGCATGTTGTCATCGTGACCCGTTACTGTCAACCAATCAAGTGGTAATTGGTCACGCTCAGCATCATTGCTGATATCGATTGACGGGGGACGGACCATAGGAAAGCCAGATCTCATTGACTTCCTGGTGTACGCCTGGCTTGCTCCAGTCACAGACGCCCTCAGGGAATGTCGCCTCCAGCCTCACCTTCTCTTCATCAGTAAACGCGATGTTGTAGTCGCTGTAGTCAATAGGTTTGAGCTGACACTTGAGTACATCGTTGCTCAGAGGTCCACCTGCCACCAGACGCAAGCCCGCGTGTGGAGGGAAGATACTGTTGCAGCGGCTACCGGTATTGTCGAACAGACGATCTGGATCAAATACGGCCTTCTCGACAATGCGCTCGCCGTTCTCGGCGAAACAGTCATCCTGCAGGTCAGCAGGTTTCGTCCTCACAATCTTGTCCAGCAACGGCAGGTCCGAAGTATCCGACTTGAGGGCCGCCAGCCACTGATCCATGAGCGCCAGATTCTCGTCTGCCAGTGACAACCCCGAGAAATGCCTTCTGATCACATAGTTGTCCGCATGACCATTGTCACGCTCCAATCGAGCCCGTGTGACGAAAGAGTAGATGCTGGCATGGAAATTTCCTTCGAAATCCAGATAGGTCCTGTCATCAATGATGGGCACCATCGACAATCCGGCTGCACCGCTGGTAATGCGCCCAGTCTCATAGGCTATGCGAATTGCATCGTCGTCGCCCGCAACGCGCTCCGCTGTCGGCATGAAGTCAATGCTCCAGCCACCGATCTTCTCGTTGAGGTCCAGAAACAAGGTCTTGTCGATATGCCCTTCGTTCAGCGCCACCAGACCGTATTGCACGCCAACATTGTCGTGGGGACTTCTGGCAAACTCCCGCGCAGTATTGATCTCCGGGTACAGTTTTTCACCGAAGACATTACGCATGCCATCATAGATGGAACATCTGACCCCATTAGGATTTGTCACTGGGTCATAACGCTCTGCAACAGGAATTTCTTCTGAGCAATCATCCGGTGCAATGCGATCCGGACGCTCGCCCAGCGACACATCACACAAATACCAGTTCGGCCATCCACCAATGATGGCCTTGGTTTCCTCGCTCAAGCCAAGCGCGGGGTCATTGACGAAATTGCGAAACGGCATGGCGCACTCTTCCGAGTCCGTCATGTAACTCACCGCATCCGGAAAGGTCATGCTCGGAATGATGCCATCAAGAATGCCAGGGTACGCTCCGGCGATCAGCAACTGCTGCATCGCACCACCAGATCCACCATTGCCAATGGTGTACACGGGCTCACCATAGTTCTCAATGAAGTGCTCCTTCACCATCATTGCTGTCTCGGCAGAAATCACGTCGTTACAGCCACCTGTGTTGTTGACGTTGAGTGTGGACGAGACGACGGCATAGCCTTCGGCAAGCATGCTGTCCCGCAGCACTCCCCCCGTGCTGGTAGCCTGGAAAAAACCGGGCTGACAACCACCACCAAAGGTATAGACAACCCTGTCATTCCAGGCGACTGACGGCGCATGAGCTGTTGGCGCCGGTGTTGCCGGATCATGCAGCATTGCAATCTGATAGATGGCGCGATTGATGGTCCCGGTTTCCAGACGCACGATGTAAGGGGTTTCCACACCTTCAAGGGTTGTCGTCACTGCCAGATCAGCCGGCCGGACTGAAACGTCACTCAAAGGCTTGAATGTCTCCCCCTCGGCATTGCTACGATATACATAATCCACCCGCGTGGGCAGGGAACAGAACTGGTCCGTTGCTGCATCATCCAGAAACTCGCCATTACCAATGGCGAATCGGCGCTTGCTGCCATCTGCCTCAGGGCTCAGTTCGGCCAGACAGAAGTAAGGGGTTTGATGCTCCCCGGAAATAATCGGTCCTGTAATCGGATAGTTCATCAGTGACATCATGGCAGCACCACTGCCAGCCGTTACCTGGAGCGTATTCGTGCCATCAGCCAAGCCAGTGACAAGTGCCTTGTAAGTGTAGAGTCCATCAGCATATCCTGTGCTGTGAATATCAAATTTCACAGGTAACTCATTGATCTTAAAAGACAGCTCATTGGCTGCAGCTACAGTAGAGGTGATCTCGATCAGAGCATTGCCGCCGCTGATCAGATGCGGCTGATTGGACACTACTTCCATGCTGATCTGGACGGGAACCTCAGACACATCGGGGGTGCAAGCTGCCAACAGGACAATGGCGCCGAACAAGCAGAGCGGGCGGGCATATTGACAGTGTTTTGGCGTTGAGTGACTCATCATTGCTCTCGTTATTATTATTGAAGAACGGATCTGTGCAGACTGTACCTCCTTTGACCAGAACTGAGCAATATTGCCGCCACCTCCGTATGACGCAGCCCCTCTTCATTAAACGTCACCGCGGACTGCCCGCCTTGCAAATGGCAGGATGGCAGGGTAGTTTGTACTCAGGTTTTCCGTACAGGCCCACCCAGAAGATGAAACCCGCATTCTCCCCGACATCCTTGAAAAACAGAGGACTCGCAGCACTGACGCTGGCAACAGTCTGTGTATTGGTTTCACTGCCGGTTGCGGCGCAGCCATTCTCGCTACCGAGCGATCTTTTTTCTCAGGGTATCGATCCGCAAAGCAATATCGGCCCCCAGGATATCGCGGGCGAGTTCGCCTTTGTGCGCCTGCAGTATGACAACTACTACAACGATGGTTTTGGCTACGGCACCTGGCGCACCGACTTTCCCAGCGCCGACTCCAATTTTCTGCGCGGCGTCTCACGCCTGACCAACGTGCGTGTGATGAGCGACCCCATTGTGCTTCGTTTTGACGACCAAAGGATCTTCGATTACCCCTTCCTGTATGCGTTGGAAATGGGGCGCAGCGGCGGCCCGGACTTCAGCCCGAAGGAAAAAGAGAATATGCGGGAGTATCTGCTGCGTGGTGGTTTTCTGTTGATTGATGACTTCTGGGGAACACGGCAATGGGACAGTTTTTATCGCGCTTTCACCGATGTCTTCCCTGATCGAGAAATTATTGAGCTACAACCCGACCACGAAATTTTCCGCAGTTACTACGACATTGACGGTCCGCAGATGATCCCTGTCATAGGCAATCCTGAAAACTATCCCGAACAGGATGTGGATCGCGCAAGCAACCATGCAATTCTTGATGATGCAGGTCGCGTGATGGTCCTGATCAACTGGAATTCGGATATGGGGGACGGCTGGGAACACACCTATGATCCACGTTATCCGACACGCTATGCGAACCTGGCATATCAACTCGGCATCAACTATCTGATCTACTCATTGACTCACTGATCAACGCTGGTGTCACCACGCATGGACGCGCAGTAATCCTCTGTCGTGACTGCCGGTGTAAACCACAAATAGTCGTATGAAATTCTCTCCGAAAAACCCTGCAGATAATCAGCGGGATTCTGTGACTCGGGATTGACTTCCATGAAGGCAAGAGCCGCAACACTGCCTTCGCTTGTGGGCAGATAATTTGGTACGCCAAGATCACGACGCACATGAAAATTTCCGGCAATCAACGCATGCTGTCGAACTGCTCCCTCGGCGGCGACAAGCAAGCCTTCAGCCATGCGGGCATCCCGCGCCTGTTGCACCCGTACCATCGCCGGAAACTGGCTGGCGGGCAACATGCCGCAATGACTTTCATCGATATCGCGATAGAGTTGCTCCACTTGCCCGGCATCCAGCACATCGGCAATACGAGGATCAGGCTCGCCCTGATAGATCTCCATCATTTCATCACGACTGATGTTGCCGGCCTTCACCGGCACACCAGCACTGACCACATCCATCAGCATCGGTCCGTAAAACGGCCATTCCCAGCCTGCATCATCCCACTGCAAATGTTCACGCACACTTGGTTCTGACGCCAGATTTACGGAACCGAGTGTGTCTACCGCGTCCTGCTGATCGCTGTTCAACATCTCGAACACTGCGGCACCGAGACTCGCGTTCTGCTGAAGCTCCTGCAGAATGAATCGCTGCAGTCGGTGATGATCGGGATTGTCATGTTTTTCTCCGAGCAGGATGAAACGATGCCGTGTGAAATCCTGAAACAATTCTTCCAGCGAAATGAAGCGCTGATCGCTGCTGCGCCAGATATTGCCAACCAAAGCATGATCCTGATGCAGCGGCGCAAGCCACTCGGAGTCACGTTCTGAAACAGCACCCATGCAAGCCTGCAAAGTCCCGGCGACAAACGCGCACAACAAGAATTGGTGAAACTTCATGAGGAATCAATCCGGATTTTTAGGGAAATCGAAGCTGAACAACTGTGCCTGACCGAAATGTGTGTCGAACCAATGCTCAACAGGTAGTTGCAATGTGACCAGACCGGTGGTGGGAATATTGTCGATTCCAGCATGTGCAAGATCATTGGCCAGATCGGTGAGTGCAGGATTATGAGCCACCAACATGGCACTGCTGGCACTCTCGTCGAAGAGTGTGATCAACTGCAACAACTTCGCACTTCCTGCCAGATATATCTGCCGATCCTGCACAATTTTCTCAACCTCCATTCCGAGAACTTCGCAGAAAATTGTCGCTGTGGTGTAGGCCCGCAACGCAGGACTGCTCACCATAAGATCAATTGTGACACCGCGCTCTTTCAACCTCATCGCCATATCCGGCGCATCATCGAAACCACGCTGATTGAGGGGCCGATCAAAATCCTTCACATCGGGGCTGGCCCAGCTTGATTTGGCGTGGCGCAGCAAGTAAAGAGTCTTCATGTGGTGTGCGTTGTCCTTTTTTCGACACCGAAATGGCAGCGTGTCGACATTTTACGTCAATAACTTCAAGCAAGAAACGCTGGCGGTGTTTTTTCGTTCCTGGCGGTCATTTTTTCAACAACTGCGATGACAGGAACGAAAAACAGGGTGGGGTAATGGGAATAACAGCCGTGCCGTATGGGGTTTTGCACCCAAAAACTATAAGCTCGCCGCTCAACACTTCGTGATGATTTATCGCTGTATTTTCCGCCCACAACGGTATAGCGCATGATCGTCACAGAGTGTAATAGACGAAAGGTTTGTAGCCCTGAACCGGAAAAGCAAGTGGTTCAGGAACCATTCGCCTGAAGTTACGCCGCCAGCATATTAATGCACCGGTTTGTCCCCAGGGACGCAGCCGGATTTTTCATTTCTGTGCTGGCGCAAGCAACTACAAGTAAAGTAATCATCGGAGAGATTTTATGTCACATAACCCGAAAGCACGTAAGCACGCTTATCTGCGTCACCTTATCCACAGCTGCCTTGTTTCTTCTCTGGCAGTACCCGTGGTAGTCAACGCACAGGCTGCCGAAGACGAGATCGAAGAAGTCGTCGTAACAGGCTCCTATATCCGCAACAGCAAATTCACTGGCGCATCTCCAATCGACTCCATCAGCCAGGACGATCTGTTGCAGTCCGGATCTCCAGGTCTGGGTCAATACATCCGCGACCTGACCTACACTCAGAACACTGACACAGTGGCCAACGTACTCGGTTCCACCAACACTGGCGGACAAGACTCTGTCACCACCGGCTTCAACCTGCGCGGCCTGGGCGACAACAGCACCCTGACTCTGATGGACGGCACTCGTGTGATTCGCGATACAGCCATCGCCAGCCTGTTGCCGGATATCGCGACACAGCGCCTGGAAGTCGTTCTGGATGGCGGCTCGGCTCTGTACGGTTCAGACGCCGTTGCTGGTGTGGTCAACCTGATCCCCATCAAGCAATACGATGGCTTCCGTGTGCGTGCCTATTACAGCACGCCGTTTGACGGTGGCATGGAAGAACCACGCGTTTCCTATCTGTTCGGCAAGAGCTTCGACAACGACATCAACTGGGTGAACTCGCTGGAGTACAGCAAGAAGACCCCACTGATGCGTACCGAACGACCACGCGAGTTCGATTATGACAACCAGGAGTCTGCAACCGGCAACCCCGGTTCGTTTGTACGATTGACCGGCGCCACAACAGCTTTGGTTGATCCTTCGTGCGGCACCTTCAACAATGGCGTGCAAACGGACAAGAACGGTCAGCCGAGCGGCGTTCGCCAAGGCACTGTCTGCCGATTCAACTACGGCACCCAGCATGACTACGCTCGTGAAAGCCAGCAGATGGGGATGTTCAACAACCTGACCTGGGATGCACAGGATTGGCTGCAGTTCGAGCTGCAATCCAACCTCAACTACAGTGAGAGCACAACACGTACCAGTGCGACCACTGCGGTCACCACCAACCACACATTGCTGCCAATTCCGGCAAATCACCCGGCCAACCCTTTTGGCGTGGCAGTACGCCCCACCAACTGGCGTCCTTTCAGTGACTATGGCACCCTGCCAAGCCATCTGCATCAGAGCAACGGCTCGCTGGGCGTACGCGGCGCCAACTACACCTGGAGCCACAAACTCTCGGCACGCTACGACGTTTCCGATACCTGGACAGGCTATTCCTACTACTCCAGACAGAAGAACCGCACCAATGCCGACGACCCAGTGCTGTTGCTGCCAAGAATGCAGGCCGCTCTCAATGGCCGAGGTGGCGTCAATGGTAATGAGTGGTGGAACCCCTTCGGCTCTCAAGACCCGCGTTCGCCGTTCTACGTTGCCGGCGTGACCAGCAACAGCCAGGAGCTTGTAGACTGGATGTGGGAGCACGTGAACTCGCGCACTACTGCCGAAGTGTTCTATGAGATCTTCGAAACCACGTTGACCGGCGAAGTGCTGCAACTGCCTGCGGGCGCGCTGCAGACCGCATTTGGTTTCCAGTGGCGTGATCGTAATGACAAGACCTATGCCGGCACCTACGCAAAACTGCGTCAGGACTATGGTACAGATGCCACTCCTGCTGCGGCATTGCCGGTGGACAGAGATCTGGATCAAGGCGTGAAGGCAATATTCCTGGAATTGGAAGTACCGATTCTGGAAACATTGAGCATGCAGCTTGCCGGTCGTACCGAGCGTTTCGGTGACCAGGGCCTGGAAGCAACAACACCAAAAGTGGCCTTGCGCTGGGAAGCGTTACCAAACCTGGCCATTCGTGCGTCATGGGGCGAAAGCTTCCTGGCACCAACACCTTTGGCTTCACGTCCATTCGACCCGAACGAGCCTTGCGCCGAGTCTTTCAGCGGTAACGATCTGATCACCGGCACTCAGCTCAACGGCTCTGCCCGTTGCAGCACCGGCAATCCAAACCTGAAGCCCGAAAAATCTGAAATCAAGAATATTGGTTTCACCTGGCAGCCGATCGACTCGCTCGAACTGAGCCTGGATTACCAGGACATCGAGTACACCGACCGCTTCGCTGCACTGTTGCCACAGGACGTGACCAATCAGGAGTTTGAGCGCATGAAGCTGGCTACTGGCATCAGCAACTACAGTGCCGCCAACCCCGCTCACCTGGCTCAAGGTGTTGCTTTCCTGGCAGCAAATCCCAACCCTTACGTGCAACGCGACCCGGCCAACAACTACCGCGTCGTTCGTACTCTGGCCTTCACTGACAACGTGAGCAGCCTGTGGGTTGAGTTGTATGATGCCCGCGCACGTTACACGTACGAGACCAGTGACCTGGGCACCTTCCAGACAACATTGAGTGCAACCTACTACTCGAACTACGAGTACGCAGATTCCACAAAAATTGTTCGGGATGGTCGTGGCTTCCAGAATGCCAACACCGGTATCGCACCGCCTCTTCCGAAGATCAAGAGCAACCTGCGTACCAACTGGTTCATGGGCAATCACAGCGCATCAATCAGCGCCAACTACCAGCACCACGTGGTAATCGACAAAGTGGCAGTGTCCATTTTCGACGGTTACAAGATGGATCGTCAGATCGACTCACAGGTCATCGTCAATGCACAGTACGCCTATGTGTTCGATGATTTCATGGGTAGCGAGCTGACTCTGAGCGGTGGTATCAGCAACCTGTTCGACCAGAAAGCTCAGCGTCTGCCAGTAGAAGGCGGATTCGAGTCACGTTTGCATACTCCATGGAACCGTGGTTTCTGGTTGTCAGCAGACTGGAATCTGTAAGCTCGGAAGATTGCAGTAAAAAACTCCCCCCACTGCCTCGCGGTAGTGGGGGGAGAAACAAACTGGAAGGAAAAGAAGTGGAGGAACCTTTACGGGTTCCTCCCTTTTTATTGCAAGGAACTGACGGGACCGAAACAAACTCTGCAAGGAGAGAAAAGAGTTTGTTCCGGCCCCTTCAGTAAGCCGAAGCCCCGCCCACGCTGCGAGGATCCGATGTTGCCTCGATCTGACCATTTCTGATCACAATGGAATTTGCGTCACCGTAGCCGGAATCGGTGAGGCTGCAGTGCCCCGATCACGGTGCAAACCATCAGGCACTCGCCGCTTCTGCGCGTACTCGCCGATCGAGATCGGCCAAAGCGACGTGTGCAGACTGGATGGCACTCTCCATCCAGGCTGTGTGCTTGCTGATCTGGTCGCCGATAAACCAGTGACGACCGTTCACCGATGCCTGCAACTTGTCAAAGATCGCCTGCTCTTCAGGTGTATCCACATTCCAGCGCGCCGAACAGCCCAGCATGTAATTCATGCGATGCCACGCAATGGTGATGCCTTTCTCGACCTGTTGACGATAGTCCGGATGTACTTTTTCACCCTGTGCTACATGTGCCTCCAGGCGCTCTGCCTGGGTCATGCGAGTGAAGGGCATACCGTTGCCGTAATCGTAGGCAGCCAGCACCACACCCTTGGCCTTGTGGATGCCATGCGGTGGATACCAGATCTGACGAATTGGCTGGTTGGTCCAACTGATGCCCCCGTAAATACCCTGCTTCTCCCAGAAGCGTTCCTTGGCCTGGAACGCTGCCTTGTAAGCGACCCCACGACGGATGTACTTCATGGCCTGGGTGTAATCGGCAGGCAGGTTGTTGGTAATGCCATTCATGAAATGGCTGGGGATACAGTTGAAGCAGTAGTCGGCGTCGATAACCTGACGCTGGCCATCCTGCTGGAATTCCACGGTGACGCCATCGTCCCGAATATCAAGACTGAGTACGAGAGCCTTGTACTTGATCTTCGATTCGAGTTGGCGGGCAAAGCCAGCCGGAATGCGATCCATGCCGCCGGTGGGTTGCATGAGCATTGGCCCGGTCTCACCCTCATTGTCGCTTATCACCTGACGCGCAGCGTTGGCCCGCAGCAGGTTCCTGATGTCGATGATGTCCTTCTGGACGGTATTGGTGACGTAGTCACCGGAGGCGTAACCGGCGCGGCTGCTGCCGGTAAAACGATTGTTCGGACCGAGATCACCAAAGGCGCGGATCATGCTCAGAACCAGAC
Source organism: Gammaproteobacteria bacterium (assembly GCA_030682575.1). Lineage (GTDB taxonomy): Bacteria > Pseudomonadota > Gammaproteobacteria > Pseudomonadales > Pseudohongiellaceae > UBA5078. The sequence continues at coordinate 61,901 of JAUXNX010000026.1, read as the reverse complement.
TTGCTTCTTCATCGGTAAAGGGCTGATCGAGCTCCACCTCTGTCATGGCCTTTGCCATCAGCTCGGCCATGAAGCCCCGCACATTGGTGGTGAACTCACCATTGCGGATTGGCTTGCCACCCATGATGTTGTCGTCCTGAATCCAGGCCATCTTGTTCTCGTTGATGAACAGCTCCAGATCAACCCCCAACTCCTTGCAGTAATGAAGGACGTTGGTGTGGGTGCTGGGAATGCGGGCTGCACCAGCGTTGAAGTACATATGGGGTTCATCATCGAAGTCGCAGTATTGTGGGTTGCCGATTTCGTCAACCAGAGTACCGGCACGCACAGTGAATATGCGGCCGCCGACGCGGTGCGAAGCTTCCAGTACAGTACAGTCATAACCAGCCTTGCCAAGTTCGTATGCCACAGTCAGGCCGGAGATACCGCCACCGAGAATCACAACCTTACGGCTCTGGTTGCTGAGGCGCAGCAAATCCGGCACAGAAGCGGAAGCACTGGCAGGGATCATGCCCAGGGCGCTGGTGATACCGAGCACGGCGGCGGTGCCGCTGGTGGCAGCAATCAGGTTTAGAAACTCTCGACGGGAAACTGGTTTCGACACTTGCTTGATCCTCTTGAACTTAAACAGGTTGCTCTTACGGGCTTTATAAATTATGCGCAGGCAATAATATGGCTCTGCTACGGAATGTCTGGAAATTGTAATCATGCGGTTTGGCAAGACAGGCGAATTATTACGGGGAGGCTCAGTAAAGTCCTCCTAAAATTCTTCTGAAAACCTCCTAAAGAAAGGCACACATACTTCTGACAAGCCTGCGGGTAAATTTGGAGCGCCTTGACCTCTAACGGTTTCTGTTATCTACTGAATTCGACTCTGTCGTGATGACGGGACATTAATTGCAAGCCGGATGAGACGGGCCGTGGCAACAGACAAGCTGAACAGAATGAAAATTGGCGATTGGGAAGCATCCCTGGCCACCTGCACCCTGACCCAGGGATCGCAAGAGGTTAAAGTGACGCCCCGCAGTATGGATGTGCTCAATTATCTGGCCGATCATGCAGGTGAGGTAGTCAGCCACGATGAGTTGCTTAACCACTTCTGGCAAGGCTCTTTCCCTTCCGATCACGCCGTCCACAAGGCTATCGCCGAACTGCGAGGGGCGCTGGGAGATGATGCTCACCATCCTGTCTATATAAGGACGATACCAAAACGCGGCTACTCTCTGATTGCAGAGGTCAACCATCCCCCGCCAACATCAACAATAGACGATGGCGAAGCCGCCTCACACTTGGCACTGACACATGTTTCGGCCACGAAATTCCATATCAGCGCCCTGCTGGACAAGCGCATCCTTGCAGGCAGTGCTGCCGCAGCCATCTTCCTGGCAGTATTGATCTGGCCCGGCACCCAGGTGTCCAGCGACAAGGACGAAGTGGTTCGCCTGGCCGTGCTGCCATTCGTGAATCGCGAACTGAACACCGAGAACCAGTTTCTGACAGACGGCCTGCGCGAGTCTCTCGTCCACGGACTCTCCAAGCTGAGTCATCTGGAAGTCCTCTCTCCTGCGCGAGGGTTCGATGGTCCCGATGGCAGTCGGACGGCGGAACGGGCAGCAGATCGCGCCAAGGCTTTGCGCGCCGACCATGTCCTGCAAGGCAGCATGCAAGCGGCCGAAGGACGTTTGCGAGTCATGGTGCAACTGATCCGTGTCAGCGATGGCGTTCATCAGTATTCTGACCAGTTTGATCTGCCAATTCAGGATCTGTTCGGCGTTCAGGATCAGATCGTATCCAATGTGGTCAGCGCCTTGAGCGTACACTTGAATGAAACCGAGCGGGCACAGATGCTCGACTGGGGCACCACGGATGCACTGGCCTACGAGAGATTTCTGCGCGGTGAGTTTTACTACAACCAGTTCAGCCCCGCCGACTTTCAAAGAGCTATCGATTACCACCTGTCAGCAATCGAGCTCGACCCCAATTTCCTGAATGCATATCACGGCGCTGCCACCGCAGCCAACAACCTGGCCGTCTACAGCAGCTCTGCGAAGATCAACGAACTCAGCAAACTGATCTCAGACATCCACCGCGAAGTCTCGCGCCTGGCGCCGGACAGCTTGATACTCAGCTCCATCAATGAAATCAAGCTACGCATGAGCGGGAACAACCAGATACAGCAGGAAATGCAACTACGAAAACAGATCCTGTCTGGTAACCCACCCGAGTTTGCCGTGGCGCACTACGCGTTATTTCTGATCGGGGCCCGGATGTACGCCGAGGCCGCACAATTCCTGGACGCCGCTGGCGAGGTTGGTCCATTCGAGATATCCCCGGACGAGGTCTGGAGTTATCGCAGCAATATTCAACCCCCCAGAGCCATGTTGCTCTCAGCCAAAGGGCAACTGCAGGAGCGCCCCTACCACATCTCCTTCCTGGGTACGGTCGCCACTAATCTGGCACTGGCTGGCGATTTCCGCCAAGCGGAAATGTACCTGAACCGTCAGCGCGACGTGGATAGCGAGGGAATCCTCGCGCACTACAGCGAAGCAGTCATCGGCTTCCTGAGTGGTGAAATCAGGCTCGGCAGCGACGCCTACCGTGAGATCTTGTCCAGAGATGGCGACTTCACATTCAACAAGGGAGCCCTGAGCTTCATGCTGGGAGATGTCGAAACAGGTGTTGCCTTCTGGCGCGACCTGGCGCCGCCCCAAAAGCGCAGGCTATTCAATGTCACCCACTCTGCGGAGAAATACTTCCCGCAAAGAGTTCTTGAAGACCCTCGATACCAGGCGTTGCTGGAAGAATTGGGCCTCGGCAAGAGCTGGCAGCGACAATTGATGGAGGGGGTAATGGAAATGGAGTCTGTCACCGGCGTGGCTCTCCACGAGCAATCCCGCAAAGCATACGAATCTGATACGTTCATGAGCCGCAATAATCTGTGGACTGCAGAAGAATGGTCAGATCTGGAGTCACGCAAGCTTGCCGACCTGCAGGCCACCATTATTCCTTGAATACTTGTTGATTCCTGAAAACACCAAGTCCTCCGCACTATATCCTGAGACATAACCCTCGTCCGTCACCTGCCTGCAAATCAGGCTCAGTCACTGCTGTGCTCATCCTCATGCAACATAGTTCCACCTGGGCTCCTCTGACCCCCTCCCCCCTGAAACAGTACGCTCCAGACTTTGAGGAGGTATTCAGAATGTTTTTAGGAGGACTTTCCAAAACCCCGTCTCGATAATCCCAAGTGCTATGTGGTCGAGTCACTTCCTCTCCTCCGAAGAAGTCAATTTGAACCATCTTTCGCAAACAAGACATGAAGACCAAAGGGAAACATAAATATGAAAATCTCAAACTTGCTGACTATGTCGTCGGTTGCCGCCCTTCTGGGCTCCGTGGCAGCCACAACTGCCCCAGTCGCCATGGCACAAAGCCAAGGTGCCGATATTGAAGAAGTGGTAGTCACCGGTTCACGCCGCGCACCAAGAACTGCGCTTGACTCCGCTGCTCCAGTCGACGTGTTCTCAGCGACAGACTTTCAGGACCAGGGCACCGCTGACCTGAACGACCTGCTGCGTAATCTGGTGCCGACGTTCAACGTCGATACGCAGGACATCAACGACTCCAACAGCCTTGTGCGCCCAGCCACACTGCGCGGACTGCCTGCGGACGACACACTGGTACTGGTGAATGGCAAGCGCCGTCATCGCTCTGCCGCCGTGCAGTTCGGGCGCGAAGGTACCCATTTCCCTGATATCGCCCAGATTCCCCCAATCGCCCTGCGCCAAGTCGAAGTATTGCGTGACGGCGCGGCTGCACAGTATGGTTCTGATGCCATCGCAGGCGTCATCAACTTCATTCTCAAGGAAAATCGGGAAGGACTTTCCATCGAGACCAAGACCGGCCATTACACCAAGACAGACGACGGCCAACTGAACTACATGGCAGCCAATCTGGGACTGCCTTTGGGCAATACCGGTTTTGCCAGCCTCAGCATGGATATGACCAATCAGAAGCGCAGCGACCGCTCAATTCAGCGTGGCGACGCCCAGGGTCTGATCAATGCAGGCAATAAAGCCGTGCGTGTGAACGCTCAGCACCAGGGACTGCCAGATACCGAAATCATTAACTTGTTCGCCAACATTGGTGTGGATCTCGGCGGCGACCAGACGCTGTACTCTTTCACTGGCTACAGCGAGAAGGAAGTACAACTTGGCTTCTTCTACCGTAATCCGGAAAACCGTGCCGGAGTGTTCACCCGCGGAGCCAACCAGTTGTTCTTTGATCTGACACCCGGTAGCGGCACTACCTGTCCGACCATTCCAAGGGGTGTCAATCCTGTAACCGGCAAGACCAGCTCCGTGGCCGCTTACGAGTACGGCATTTCCGATCCACAGTGCTTCACGTTCCTTGAGTGGTTCCCGGGTGGATACACTCCTGACTTCGGGGGTGAAGTGACCGATATGTCCAATGTCACCGGAATCAAGGGCGAACTGGACGACGGTACCTCATACGACCTGAGCATCGGCAATGGGTTCTCGGAGATCACTTACTACATCTCCAACACTACCAACCCCTCCATGGGCCCGGACTCACCGACCAGCTTCTCGCCCGGCATCTACACTACCATCGAGAACAACGTGAACCTGGACCTCTCCAAGCCATTTGACGTCGGCCTGTACTCGCCTCTGAACGTTGCCTACGGTATCGAGTGGCGTCGCGAAGTGTTCAAGGTCGCCTCCAAGGATCAGAACTCCTACCGCATCGGACCTTACGCCAACCTGGGCGCAGGTGTAGGTTCCGATGGCTTCCAGGGCTTCGGTCCGGATCAACAGGGTACCTGGGATCGCAAGAACTGGAGTATCTATGCCGACCTCGAAGTGGACGCGACTGACCGGCTGCTCCTCGGTGCTGCAATCCGCTACGAAGACTTCTATGACACCTTCGGCGACACCACCAACGGTAAACTGACCGCCCGCTACGCGCTGACAGATAATACCAATCTGCGCAGTACCGTGAGCACCGGCTTCAGAGCGCCATCACCGGGCCAGGCCAACATCTCCAACATCAGCACCGGTGTTGTGGACAGCATCCCGGTAACACAGGGCCAGATCCCACCAACCAATCCGATATCACAACTGTTTGGCGGCACCGAGCTGACTCCGGAGAAATCCAGAAACTTCAGTGTTGGTGTGGCGACAGAGATCGGTGGTCTGGATCTGACACTGGACTACTACCGCATTGAGCTGCGTGATCGCATCCTGAACTCTGCGACTTTCGATATCACTCCGGAACTCGCGGATCAACTGGAAGCTTCCGGCATCTCCGGCGCACGCAGCATCGTATCCTTCAACTACTACACCAACGACATGTCGACAACCAATCAGGGCGTCGAACTGGTGGGTTCATGGTCCATGGACTGGGACGACTTCGGTCGCACCGAATTCCAGGCTTCATGGGCATGGACCAAACAGCGTCTGGACAGCTTCACGCCAGGCCTGCTGACCCGTGCGAATGTCGCTGACCTGGAAAAAGGCATCCCGGCCAATCGTGGTAACTTCCGCGCCAACCACAACCTGGGTGACTGGAGATTCACGCTGCAGGCGAACTACTACGACGAGTACTTCTCAGTACCAGCCAATGCTGTTCCGGCGCGCGACTACTGGGTTGGCTCTGAAGTCATCTTTGGCGGTGAAGCGGCTTACACGTTCCGCGACCGTTACACTGTTGTAGTGGGCGCAGACAACCTCCTCAACACCATGCCAGAGAAAGTGCGACCTGTTAACGTCAACTCAGGCACCAGCAACAAGTACGTGACCAATGCCGGGTTCAGCCCGAATGGTCGATTCCTGTATGCGCGCTTCAAGATGGACATCTAGGCAGCAATTGTCCAAACCTTAGGCTGGTAAACTGGAGGGGTGCCGCGAGTGGCACCCCTCTTTCACCCGGAGATTAAATTTTATGATGCGCAAAGTTTTACCCGTTCTGGTGGCAGTGACATTGGCGGCGATTGCCTGTGCAGGCACGTGGGCTGCCGAACCCTTCGAGCCTGTGGATCACCGGTTCTGTTTTACCTGTCACGGCACCGATGGCATGGGCAGCGAAGGCATTCAGGCTCCCCGTCTTGCGGGAATGGAGCCATGGTATTTGAAAAGACAACTGGAGCTGTTCCGCGAAGGTGGGCGCGGCAAGCATCCGTCCGATATCGAAGGCATGGAGATGCAGCCCATGGCTGTCATCCTGACTGACGAGCACATCGCCGACATTATCGACTGGGCTGGCACCTGGGAATATAAACCCGCCGAACCGACTCTTACTGGTGGCAACGTGGATAACGGGCGCAGGCTTTATCAGGCTTGTGTCATGTGTCATGGTGACGCAGCACAAGGCAACGAAGCCATGAATGCCCCTGCGTTGCAGGGACAGAATGATTGGTACCTGGTGACGCAACTGAAGAACTTCAAAGCGGGATACCGTGGCACCGACCCCAAGGACCGCTATGGAGCACCAATGCGAGCGATGACATCCAGTCTGGCAAACGAACAGGCCATCATTGATGTCGTCAGCTATATCAACACGCTGGGCCGTTAATCCGTTCGCTACGGTCAAGCAGCACATGACCATTCAACAAGATCATTCAACATGCAAAGGACACTGACTATGTCGAAATTCATCAAAGCGCTTTCCCTGACCTCCGCCCTGATTGCCACTTCCTTCGCTGTCACTTCCAGCGCACAGGGAATAGATCGTCAGGGTGAGGGCAGGCTTTTCTTCAATTCCATCAAGATTCCCGCCGGTGCCGAGACTCTTTACCTGAGTGGCGCGGGTGCATCCCGGCAGGCTGATGGCACTTACGGCAACATGGAGCAGCAGACAGTGAACACCTTCGAAAGATTCAAGGTGTCACTGGAAGAGCAGGGCTGGTCCATGGCCGATATCGTGCAAGTGCGCGTATTCGGTGTCGCCGGCGATGATGGTGTGTTCGATTTTGCAGGCTTCAATGCAGGCTATCAACAATTCTTCGGAACCGAAGAAAATCCGATGAAACCAGTCCGTTCGGTTGTAGTCATCAGCGATCTGGTCGTGGAGGGCTGGCTCGTCGAAATCGAGATTCGTGCGGCGCGCGTGCCCGAGTAAAGCGGGGGAACGCTGGCGGAAACGCAGGATGAGTTCCCGCCAGCATTTTTTCCTGAGTTAGCCATTTCCAGCGTCAACTTGTAGAATGCCCGGGACTCAAAATCTGGGAAATCACGACTACAGGTACCGAACGATGCACAAGACATACAACCGAACCTTCCTTGCCACCCTGTTACTGCTCGCCACTTGCGCGACGCTCCCTGCCCAGGCGCAGGAAACCAGCAATTCAATGTCAACAGAATTGGAGCTCGGGGCAATTTTCACTTCGGGGAACACCAAGGATGAAAACATCAAGTTCAAGGGTACAGTGGCCTGGCTGCGTGGAAGATGGGAGTACGGCTTTTCTCTCGATGGATTCCGCTCGTCCAAAGACGATGAACTCGCTGCACAGCGCCTCTACACTGTGGGGAGCGCCACGTATAACATGACGCCCAACACATTTATTCTCACTCGTGCCGCACACGAAGACGACAGATTCAGCGGCTATGACAGCCAGTCCGATATTACGGTCAGCTTCGGACAGAATCTCCTGCCCAATAGCGAAAACATGGATTGGAACTACACCATCGGTGCCGGTATGCGGACTTCTCGCTCGCCAGCTGAAGATTTCCAGGAACCGATCCTGCGACTGGGAACCGAGTTCGAATGGCAGGTTTCCGATAACGCACTGTTTATGCAAAAACTCAGTATCGAAGCGGGCGATGAGTCGCGTATCAGCCGTTCAGAAACCTCCATACAATCGGACATCATGGCGAACCTCTCCATGAAATTCACTGTCAAGGTCAAACACCAGTCTGAAGTGCCGATTGACCGAAAGAAGGCAGATACTGAAGCCTCTGTCACCCTGCTGCTGCGCCTGTAGCACCGAGACTCGCCATGACACCTGCAGTGCGTTTTTTCTGGATCGTCAGCATCCTCTGGTTGCCACTGAGTTTCTATTGGCTCGTCAGCGCCACACAATGGGAGATCACGCCAATCGCACTTGCGGATCAACCGCGAGCGTTAATTTCGTTCTTGCTGGCGGCCATTTTCGTTGCGATTGGATTACATGATCTGTACTTCAGCGAAAGCAATTTGCGCAGAAATTACCCCGTATTCGCGAACCTGCGATACCTGTTCGAAAGCATCCGGCCAGAGATTCGTCAATACTTCATCGCCAGTAATCTTGAAGAGGCTCCGTTCAATCGCGAAGCCCGTGATCTGATTTATCGACGCGCGAAGAATCTCAACGACACCATTCCGTTCGGTACCGAGAACGATCTGATGTCCGAGGGTTATCTGACGGTATTCCATTCTATCAAGGCCACTGTAGTTCCAGAGCACAAGACTCGGGTGTTGTTCGGGGGGCCGCAGTGCAGAAAACCATACAGCGCATCCTTGCTGAATATCTCCGGCATGAGTTTCGGCGCCCTGAGTGCCAATGCCATCAGCGCACTGAACAAGGCGGCAGCAATCGGCCAGTTCGCCCATAATACTGGCGAAGGCAGTATCAGCGACTACCACCGTACGTGGGGCGGTGACTTGATCTGGCAAATCGGTACTGGCTATTTTGGCTGCCGCAATCTGGACGGTTCGTTCAACGACCAGGCATTTGCAAAGAATGCCTTGTCCGAAGCAGTGAAAATGATTGAGATCAAGATATCCCAAGGGGCCAAACCATCACACGGCGGAGTGCTGCCCGGCGCAAAGGTGACTGCAGAAATTGCCCGGATCAGGCTGGTAGAAGTAGGCAAGACAGTGGCCTCGCCGGCCAATCATCCGGAATTCGACACACCCGGTGGACTGCTCGATTTCGTGCAGCGCTTGCGCGAACTCAGCGGAGGGAAACCAACCGGTTTCAAGCTGTGTATTGGCAGAAAAAGCGAATTCATGAGCATTGTCAAGGCGATGCTGGTCTCCGGGATATATCCCGACTTCATCACTGTCGATGGTGCTGAAGGTGGCACCGGTGCAGCCCCGGTCGAATTTTCCAACCGACTGGGATTACCGTGCCTTGAAGCCACTTACTTCGTGCATCAGGTGTTGGTCGGTGCAGGCCTGCGCGACAACATCCGTATCATCAGTGCCGGCAAGACAGCCAGTGGTTTCGACATGCTGAGCAAGATGGCAGTCGGCGCAGATACCGTGAACGCGGCACGCTCCATGATGCTGGCACTGGGCTGTGTGCAGTCAAAGTCCTGCAATACCAATAAATGTCCAACGGGAATTGCCACGACGGATCCGGTGCGCGGCAAAGCCATTGATATCGAGGACAAATCGAAGCGCGTGGCCAATTATCACCACGGTACAGTAGAAGCGTTTCTGGAAATGTGCGGCGCGCTTGGCTACGACGATCCCGACATGCTGAAACCCTGCGATTTGTTTCAGCGAGTGGGCAAGGACCTGAAACATTTCGATCAGATCTACTCCCCATTAAGCACGGGACAGCTACTTACCAGCAGCGTCCCCGACGCATATGTGGAAGACTGGCACAAAGCCAGTGCCGATCAATTCTGACCAGCACTCACCGATTGAAGAGTGTCCTGATCACCCATGTGTTGATAGTGATGGAGGATTGGAAGGCAGAACAAACGCACCATGCTTTGCAACCCAGCCCTTCCTCCGTCTACCTTATCGCTTGGTACCAGTCAGAGGGATCGGACCGAAATCCGTGTCGAAATTGCCTGCCAGTCTGTTACCAGCAATCGTGCCTGCAAAACGCAGTGTCAGCGTCTGACCCTGAGCATCCACAGTAGCGGCAAAAGTTACAGCATTGTCTGTCACGCTGACGTTGTTCAGTGGCGTTGAACCAAGGTCATTGGAAGACATGATGCCTGACAGATCCTGCTCGATATCCAGCACTGCAGCCATTGAGCCTACCGGAGTATCGATACTGACATCCCAAAGACCTACGAACGGATTGGGCGGCGTGGAAGAGGCACATGCGGACAGAAACAAAGCCGCAGCAACGATGATGGAGCCCATAGATATTCTTTTCATGATTTCCCCTTTTTCTATTCCCGACAGTCAGCCGGTGATAATGTGTGTAAATCTGTAACGCTGAGCTATTTTCTCCGGAATCAATCCTGAGTCAACGATAATCTGGCAAGCCTTCCAGTATTTTTTCAGCGTTTTGACCGATTTATCGAATTTCAAGAAATCCGTGAACAATCAAACTCACAGCACAAGATGCTGAAATTGCTGGCCTGCAAAAACTGCTATATGCTCGGTGACAAACCGCTCAACCCAACAGTCAAAAGGAACAGATCCCCTTCAGCTGTTCCGTCGCTTTTCATAGCCGTAGCAGGCAGGACAACCAATCCATCCAAACAATACTGAGGAATAGTTATGGCACGCTTTCGAGTCAACGGAGTCGAGCATGAGTTGGATATCGAACCGGAGATGCCATTGTTGTGGGCGCTCCGCGATGAGATGGGCCTCACCGGCACAAAATTCGGTTGCGGTGTTGCCGCCTGTGGCGCATGCACAGTCCAGGTCAATGGCAATCCGGTACGCAGTTGCGTGACACCGGTCAGCGCCGTGGAAGGCACGGAGATCACCACCATTGAAGGCCTGACCGCCAATGCGGGAGCACTTCTCAACCCGGTACAACAGGCCTGGATAGAACATCAGGTGCCGCAATGTGGTTATTGCCAGTCCGGCATGATCATGGCGGTGTCGGCTCTGCTGACCAGCAATCCCAGTCCCAGTGACGCAGACATTGATGGTGCCATCACCAACGTCTGTCGCTGTGGCACCTATCCACGGGTCCGTCGGGCCATCCGTTCGCTGACATCAGCGACAACTGCGTAGGAAGGGAGAACGTCATGAAAATGAATCGAAGGCGCTTTCTGCTTGCTACTACTATCATCGGCGGAGGTCTGCTTATCGGGTATGCCTCCACGCGCCCAAGTCGCCATTCGCTTGCAAACCGGGATTACGCAGCCGATGGCCAGAGTTTTCTGACCACTTGGTTGCGTATCGACCCCGACAACACTGTCACAGTAATCGTACCTCATTCCGAAATGGGCCAGGGCGTACACACTTCGCTACCCATGATGGCAGCCGACGAAATGGATGCCGACTGGAGCAAAGTGCGCGTTGAACAGGCTCCTGCCACGGATCTGTTCGCCAACGGCGTACTGATCAAGGGTTTCGCTGCTTCAATGGGTGTGAGTCTGCCCCGATTTCTGGATGGCCTCATCTACAAGGGCGCGGAAATAATGAACATCCAGATTACCGGCGGTAGCAGTTCGGTGCGCTTTACCGGCGAGAACGGCATGCGCGTAGCAGGAGCTGCAGCCCGTGAAATGCTCATCAAGACGGCTGCCGCACGCTGGGATGTGCCAGAGAGTGAATTGACCGCACGCATGAGCCACGTCCATCACGATGCCACCGGCCGCGCATTCACTTTTGGCGAGCTGGCCACCGATGCTGCGCGCTTCGAGCCATCCGCTCAACCAGTACTGAAAGACCCCAGCGCGTTTACACTGATGGGCAGATCCATCCCGCGCATTGATATCCCCGCCAAAGTGGATGGCAGCGCAGAGTTCGGCATCGACGCACAACCACCCGGCATGCTTTACGCGGCAGTCAAGACATCGCCAGTGTTCGGCAACAACCTTGTTGCTGTGAACAGTGCCTCAGTCATGCAGCGGCGCGGTATCGTTCGCGTGGTCGAATTGGAAGATGCAGTGGCCGTGGTGGCAGACAACTACTGGCGCGCCAAGGAAGCTCTCGCCGCGCTGGATATCCGCTTCGAGGAAACGGAAAACAACCAGGTATCCACACAATCCATCTACGCCCAATACGATGCTGCTCTGCAGGGTAAGTTGGATGAAGATGTGGAAGAAGGTGATACGCGCGCGGCGCTGGCCGGTGCAGCCACAGTGATAGATGCCACCTACCGTGTACCCTACCTTGCTCACGCTGCCATGGAACCAATGAACTGTACGGTACACTTCCACAATGGCAAGTGTGATGTGTGGACCGGCACCCAAGACAACCTGGGTATTCGCGGGCGTGTCGCCTCAATCGCAGACATGAACGAAAACGATGTAACGCTGCACGCCTTCTATCTGGGCGGCGGCTTTGGCAGACGCCTGCCGAACGCGACCAACACAATCGATCAGGCCACGCGCATCGCACAACAATTCGATGTGCCAGTGAAAACCATCTGGAGTCGCGAAGAGGATATTCAGCAGGATTACTATCGCCCCGCAGTCACCAGTAAATTCCGTGCGGGCTTTGACACCAACAACAGATTGATCGCCTGGGAGAATCACTACATCGGGCAGAACGAACCAGCAGAAGCTGCCCACACACCATACTCGATTCCCAACAAATCGATTGCATTCGCCGAAAGTCCGACGCACGTACCTTTCGGTGCGTGGCGCAGTGTGGCGCATTCGCAGCATACGTTTTTCATGGAATCATTCGTGGACGAACTGGCACACCGCTCCGGACAAAATCCTTATCAATTCCGCCTCGACATGTTGGCCGACAAACCACGCCATGCTGCAGTGCTGCGCGCTGCCGCAGAACGCGCAGGGTGGGAGCGCAACTTGCCGGAAGGACACGCTCAGGGCATCGCTCTGCAGGAAAGCTTTGGCAGTATCGTCGCGCAAGTGGCCGAGGTTTCCATCACCCCTGCAGGCCAAGTACGTGTGCATCGCGTAACCTGTGCCATCGATTGCGGTCGCGCAATCAATCCCGATACTGTTGCTTCGCAGGCGGAAAGCGGTGTCATCTTCGGATTGACCGCTGCGCTCTATGGAGAGATCACTATTGAACAGGGTCGGGTGGCACAGACCAATTTCACCGATTATGAGATGGTACGTCTTGCTGACTCACCTGAGATCGACGTAGTAACCATCGAATCCGGTGCGTCTCTTGGTGGCCTGGGCGAACCGGCAACACCACCGATTGCTGCGGCAGTGGCCAACGCTGTGTACATTCTCACTGGCCAGCGTGTGCGCGAACTGCCTCTCAAGAATTACAGATTTGCGGCTGTACCTACGGAGAATGTGTAACAAGATTGAGCGAATCACAGGAGCGGGCTCTGTCCGCGATTGACTGAAACGCTGGTTCAATCGCGGGCAGGCCTCACTACCACAGAAATGATTTTCGATAGTAGTTACGGCCGATCCATGAGCTGCTGGAACTCCAGCAGCTCCAATCCGCCACTCTTGTCCTTGTCGAGAATTACAAACGCCATGGCCAGACGCTGGCGCGCACGCTCAGGCATTTCGTTCAACTCGATCTTGCCATCAAGATTCTTGTCCATGAACCCCATCGAAATACTGGTCATGTACTCCAGAGCATCAATGTCGCGCACATCATCTTCCTTGTTCGCGTAGCGGAACGAGACTCCACCGTACAACATCTCCTCCCAGGTCTGTTCACCAAATTCCACCGTTCTGGTCGGATCCGGGTTGCTCAGGTTGTTGTCCGAATTGTCGAACACCATACGCTGCACAAGTCTCGTGCCAGCGGGCACCTCCAACGGATTGGCCAACTGAAAGTAGCGCTGCCAATTGAAGTCGTAGTTGGGCACTGACAGCACCAACTCTTCGTGGCCATCCGGATACTGGATCGAGAACGAGGCACTGCGTCCACGATAGTGGGCATGGGGAAACAGGCTGTAGATCACCGCATCCTTTCTGAAGTCGTAGTAGGCCACTTCCTCGTGCTCGGCAACCCCGGGTGGTATCTCCAGATCGAGATTGAGGATGGCGTAATGCTGCAGATTGAACTGCGGCTCTTCGTCCATGAAGTAGAGACCAATGCGCGTCTGATCCACTGTCTCACGGCCATATGTCGTGTAGTGCATCTGACTGTGGAAGGTAGTTCCTGCTGGCACCAACACGCCGGTTCCTTCCGGGTAAACATAGGTTTCATTGCCGGGCACGAACGTCATCAACTGAGACTGAAACAAAGCTCCTCCACTATCGATACCTGCCATGTTCCTTGTCTCGGCAGTGCCGAAGGTCGCAATCGCGTGATGCAGCACCTGCCGGTCGCCAGGCACGATCTGCACAGCGCGTACCCAGACATCTCGATCCAGCGGATTGATCGCTTCCAGAAACTGATAGTCGATGGTGCCCGTGGCGGGCGCGGTAAAGGCCGGCAGATCCACAATCAGGTCTGGCTCACCCAGCTCCCATTCACTGGCAACATCGATCATGGCCGCAAGAGGATCTTCACCTGCACCGCGTTGCGCGCCGGCGTCTATCCAGTGCACCAGCGTCTGCATCTCCGCAATGCTTAGCCCCATATCGTGACTGAACGTGTTGACCTGAGGATCAGCGTGCCATGGCGGCATGCGCTTGGTCAGCAGGACTTCCCGGATCATGGGCGAGAAACCCTGCACCATGGCATGACTTGTCATGGCCCAAGGTCCGATGCCACCAGTGCGGTGACAATTCGCACACTTCTCCTGAAGCAATGGTGCAATATCGGTACTGTAGGAAATGCTGGTGTGCTGCGCGACATCGCGACCGGGAAGATCGAACAATTCGCCACTGTAATCAGCGGGTGCAGGCACACTGGCCACCCCAGGTGCTGCACCCGTGTCCAGCGCCATCAGTGCCGCCTGCAGATATGGTTCACCACTGCCATCTGCATGTTCTGTAACTGGTCCACGATAAACAATCTCCCAGCTACGCGGGTTGATGACGAGTACCTCGCCGGCATAACTCAACCCCAATGTCTCGCTGACGAGTTGGCTGTCGTCTTGCAGAATCGCAGCACTGATGCCCTGCCGTTCCTTGTCTCGCTGGAGACTGGCACGAGACTCACTTGTCACCGGATTGATCAGAAAGAATGGGATTTGCCTGACTGCGCGCAGCTCTTCAACAAGTGCCGAGGCCCGTGCCACCAGTGAAGACTCACTACGGTGCGCAAGCAACACAATGGCAGGTGCCTGACGATGATAGTGCAACTCCACCGCTTTGCCGCGCTCATCAAGCAGAGTGAAATTGCCAATCCTCTCCGCAGCGAATACGCCCACCGGCATCAGAGCGGAAATAACACCAACGAAGATGACACGGCGAAACGCGATAAACGTACTGCTCATGGGATTCTCCAGGATAACTATCGGATCAAGACAACTGTGGGGCGAAAACAACTTCCGGACCCGAAGGACTGCAACAGCTGCCGATAGTAGAGCATTCGAGAACGACAAAGTATCAAGGGCTGTCAGCAATGCTGAGCATTTCAGTATCTGATAACAGATTTCAATTTTCGGTGATGAACGAAGGTTTTTATGGACTGTGGAAAGCCCGTCAGGCGAGGAAAACGGGCTCATGTACAGGAGCAAACCCGCTCCTGCAAGTCACTTCCCGCTCTGGTAGTTTTCCTTGATGAAACGCCCCAGCAACTCGAACTCGTCGCTACGAGTACTGGCCTTGCGCCACACCAGACCAATGTCGCGGTAACTGTCCTTATCAAGTGCAGTGGTCTTGATGCGAGTGTTCTTGAGCAAAGAAGTACCAATGGCCATTTCAGGCAGATAGGTCACACCCAAATCCGCATCAACCATCTGCACCAGCGTCAGCAGACTTGTCGCCGTGATGTTGCTGACCTTGTCAGCATTCTTGATGCTGCACGCCGAAAGCGCGTGATCACGCATGCAATGGCCGTCTTCAAGCAGAAGGATACTGTCTTCGGGCAGTTCGCTCACATGATAGTGCGCCGGATCCACCAGTGTAGTCTTGGCCTGATGAGCCAGATAGAAGCGATCACGAAACAACTGCATCTCCGTGACATTGCGCAACTCGTAGGGGAGCGCGATCAGGATGATATCCAACTCGCCATCCATGAGCTTACTGTAGACGCGATCCGTCAGATCTTCCTTCAGGTGCAGCTTGAGATCAGGGTAGGCCTTGCGCAACGCTGGTAACAAGCGTGGCAACAGGAAGGGGGCAATGGTAGGGATGACACCAAGCTTGAGCTGCCCTGTGAGAGGTTGCTGATTACCCTGAGCAATATCCACGAGTTCCTCCAGATCGCGCAACACCTGACGTGCCTGCATGGCGATGTCGCGTCCGAGGCTGGTCACAGTAACGTTTTTATTGGTGCGGTCGACAAGCTGAATATTGAGAGTGCTTTCCAGTTCGCGAATCGCAACGCTGAATGCAGGCTGTGAAACAAAGCAGGATTCCGCTGCCTTGCCAAAGTGGCCGATCTGCTCAAGCGCAACGAAGTAGCGCAGCTGCTTGGTGGTTGGTAAGTGATTCATGCCAGCCCTCTTGATGAAAATATGACCCGATGACAAATGCGTTAGCGGCGAGGCTAATCCGGTTTTCAAATCATGGCAATAGTTTTAATGCATTTTATAAATACACTTGCAGCAACCTAGAATGGCCCCATGTTGAATTCTGGAGCAACAGAGCACAGCCACTCTGCTTCTGATTCAAGAGGTTGCAGGAAGGTTACGAGCGACAGGCCCTTCAGCCGAAGTCTACCAGCCCCTTGGTGACTTCGGTTTTTTTTGCCCGGATTCCATGTCAGACACCCAGCTTGTGTCACCCGGCACTGCCGAGGTATCTTTGCGCGTCCCAGGCAAGGCCCGCGCAAGGGCCGTTTAATAGGTACCTCGAATTGGCTGTCTTGATATTGCTTCTGATTCCCGGACTGCTGATGTTCATGGGGTTGCACCTGCTGCGCGAGTTCGGTCTGCGAGCCACTCTGCAACAACGTCTGGGAGTCCGTCGGTACAAGACTCTATTCAGCCTTGGCATCGTCATAAGTCTGATCATGATCATGGAAGGCAAGGCGGGCGCACCATTCGTTCAATTGTGGGTGCCTCCCTTCAATTGGCGCTCGTTGACTCATCTTCTGATGATCTCGGCCACTATCCTCTTTGTGGCAGGCAGTCTCCCGCACTCATACACGCGGGAAATGGTGGTGCATCCAATGCTGATTGGCGTGATCGTTTGGGGCGTCTCGCATCTGCTTTCCAATGGTGATCTCGCCTCCATGCTGATATTTGTCACTCTGCCGATCTGGGCCGTAGTAAAAATCATCAGCCTTGAGCGCGCTCGCAAGATGCAGGACTCGCCCGCGCCCAAGCGAAACCCCGGACTTCAGTGGGATGCGGCTGCGATAATTGTCGGGATGATTGCCTACAGCGTACTTTTGGTGTTTCATGGGCACCTGTTTGGATTTGCCCTGATCGGCCCCATCTAGGGGAGAAGTAAAACGGGAGAGCTTTACCCATGCAAACCTTGTCTCACATCGTGCCACGTGTCATCGGAATACTTCTTTGCGCTGGCAGCATTACCACGCACGCTCAAACTTCGACCAAAGTCTGGTCAGGTGTCTGGCAGGCCCAAGGCACGCCATTTACTCTCAGAGTGACACGTCAGAATGATCAGTTGCATATCGAGCCGGTGGAGTCTCTGGGTTTTATCTGGAGCAATAGCGTTGGCAAGATCAATGGCGAGAGTGCCACAGTCGAAGTGAATTATCAGGGTGTCGTCGGAACCATACTGGTGCAGTTGGGTGAGGGAGACACGGCGATGGTCAGGCCGCTGAGCTGCCAGCCTGACTACCATGTTGTCTGTGCACTGGTACAAAACCAGCAAGCACGCTTCGTGAGGATAGATGCAGCAGGCGCCCAGACTGCAGACGCCAGCAACCGCAATCAGTCTGCCGATATGGGCGGCAACTGAAATATCAAATCAGTTGAGCTCGGCCACTGATGTGATCTGCTTGCCGACTATACCGTAGTCAATAGCCTCGGCCACCGTCATCCAATGATCCCTGTCAGTGTCCTTGATTACCCGCTCGAGGGACTGCCCTGTCTCATCTGCAATCAACTTGTTGATGCGCTCGCGCATCTTGATGATCTGCTCGGCCTGTATGGCGATGTCAGAAGCGCGTCCGCGTGAACCACCTGAGGGTTGATGTACCAGAAACCGGGTGTTGGGCAAGCTGTAGCGATTCTCTTTCTTCGCAGCCAGATAGATCGTGGTGGCTGCACTCGCCACCCAGCCGGTACCGATAACACGCACTTCCGGCTTGATGAACTTGATCATGTCGTAGACAACATCTCCGGACTCCACGTGACCACCCGGCGAACTGATATAGATCGTGATAGGTGAATCACCATCGGCGGCGAGTGCCAGCAGTTTTTCTGTCACAGAGCGAGCGATCTTCTCGTCAATCTCTCCGAAAATGGTAATGGAACGGGACTTGAACAGTTTCTCATCCATAAACCGGCTGACCGGCGGCTCTACAACAGTCTGGTCAGGGGTATCGTTTTGCATCTTGCTTCTCCACAGGTTTTAAGCAGCGGCAATTATAGCCGCAGAATTCTTGATTAGGTGAACACCCTTATACCGACTTCGCCATTTCTCCACTCGGCACATCCATCGCCGGATGAGTTTCCTCGCCCAGCGGTTTGAAGGCGATGAGCAACTGCGGCAACAGGGTGAGTGCGCCAAGCAGCGCCACCATCATCGCTATGCTGGTCAACAGGCCAAAGACGATGGTGGGAATGAAATTGGAAAGTACCAGAATCGAGAAACCAGCCACAATTGTCATCGTTGTGAAGTACATGGCTCTCGCGATGCTGCCGTGGCAGAAATACATGGTTTGTCGATAATTGCCAAGATGATGGAACTCGCGCTTGAAGCGATGCATGTAGTGGATGGTATTGTCGACACCGATGCCAACCGCAATCGCCGCGATGGTGATCGTCATGATGTCCAGCGGGATTCCCAACCATCCCATGATACCCAACACAAATACTGCAGCCAGAATATTCGGAATGATGCACACCACAGCTATTTTCAGTGAACGGAACAGCACCAGGAACATGATCATGATGACG
Source organism: Gammaproteobacteria bacterium (assembly GCA_030682575.1). GTDB lineage: Bacteria > Pseudomonadota > Gammaproteobacteria > Pseudomonadales > Pseudohongiellaceae > UBA5078. Next base: position 42,946 of record JAUXNX010000026.1, on the reverse strand, counting down.
AAAAGCACCACGCCCAGCGTGAGAATCTGCGATTGATACAGACTCTGCAGCACGTTGTTGTACAGCACCAGAATACCGGTGACATGCACCTGATCTGCGGCATATCCGAACTCGTCCTGCAGCCCCTGTTGAATGCCGTTGATGAGTTCATTTCGATTGAGATTCTCGTCGGACTCGATCACCCGCACGTTGAAGCGCACCTGATTTTGCGCGACAGACACGAATGGGGTCAGCACTGACTCTTTCAGTGTTTCCGGAATCCTGGAATACAGCAACGCCCATACAAAGCTGTCTACCGGCGCGTTGCCGTTCAGCCTCTCCGCCAGATGAATCACGGAACCGAAAGACAGCACCTTGCCTGTCTGCGGATTATTGTCGAGATAGTCGTGAATGCGTTTGACCTCATCCATCTTGTCGCCAGTGAACCAATACGCCTCGTTAGGCTCTTCTTCGAAACCGTCATCAAACCCGTCGTCGAAATCATCCTTTTCTGCTTCCGGCAAATTCACGACGACATCGAATGACAGTGTGCCTCCCAGCTTCTCGTCGAACAGCGTCATGCCCTTGAAAATTTCGGTGTCTTCGCGAAAGTAATCGATGAAACTGTTTTCCACTTTCAATCGCGACAGTCCGATGACTCCCAGCACCATGAGCAGCAGAGCGATCCACAGGACCTTGTTTCCCAGCGCGTCGGTGCTGCGAGCCAGAGCCGCCGTAATCGCCAGCGAGGTCTGGTTTTCGAGTTTCGTTTCGTCCTTCGGCAACAGACTCATCATGGCGGGAAACAGAGTGAAGACAACCAGCAGAGCCGTCGCCACTCCCATCACCATGATCCATCCGAAGGAGATGATCGGGGAAATGCCACTGATGAGCAACGATGCAAACGCCACTATCGTGGTCAGTGAGGTATACAGGCAGGGCTTCCACATAGACAACACCGTGTGGCGAAGCAGTTTATCGTGACTACTGAAGCGTCTGGTCGCCCGCAACTGGCGATAACGCACCATCAGATGCACAGTCAGAGAGATAGTGATGATCAGCAGCAGCGACATGAAGTTGGAAGACACTACAGTCACCCGCCAGTCCATGAGCCCCAGAATACCAACCACGATCACCCCCGCGAGTCCGCAGCAGATGAGTGGCAGCAACACCCAACGCAGACGGCGGAAAATCAAGCCAAGCGCAATCACAATGAAGGCGAACACACCAAGACTGAACGTGGTGAGGTCATTGCGAACGAAAGTCACAAGATCGTCGGCAATCATCGGGGCGCCACCCAGGTAGACGGTTGCACTGTCCTGATAACCCGCCATGATCTCGCGAATCCGGCTGATGTCATCGTGGCGCTGTTCAGCAGTGATGCTGCTGTAAGCGTCGAACTCGGCACTAACTTTGGCCAGCTCCGCAGACTCGTCGCCGCTCAGCCCCTCGTTGCTGCGCTTGTTACGCAGGTCTTCACGGCGCTGGATCAGATCGTGGTAGCGCTGGTCGCGCACGAAACTGACCAGTAGCGCGGTGGTCTGCCCGTCCGGACTGATGATCGCGTTGCTGAACACTGGACTCTGTATCAACTCTTCGCGGGCTGCAGCGAAATCCAGTCCCGGAGTCAACACGGTATCGTAATCTTCGGAAATGCTCAGGAGCTGCGTATCGCCAAATACAGGAAGATCGAGCAGAGAATTGACTGATTCGACACGCTCAAGAGCACGCAGTTCTTCGCTCAGAGCGCCGAGCCGGGCAAGCGATTCAGAACTGAACAGGTCCGCCTGGGGGGTAAAAGCAATGGTGACTGTGTCGCGAGTGCCGTAGCGATTATTGATCTGGCGGGAAAATTCAAGCTCGGAATCTCCTTCCATCAAGAGCGAGTCGGCAGAGGCATCCAGCTTGAAATACTGCGCGTGCCAGCCGAAGACAGCGGTAAGAATGACGAGCACGGCAATCACCAGCCATGGCCGACCAAAAACCAGATTACAATATATTTGCGAAAGACCAGCCCGCATGATGAACCCTGTGTGATGAATTCCGAGAGCAGCATTATCGTGCCAGGTCGTCTCCCCGGTCGCGCTGCATGAGCGCGGCTAATATACCCTGTCGGCCCTGCGCTTGCACCCCAAGGGCTTGTCGAAGCTTGGTATCAGTGCTGTAAATCTCTGTAAAGTTTCACAATTAGTCACAATCTATGGCTTGATATGGGGCGTATATGTTGTTTAGATTGATGCTCGTTTGGGAATCGGGGGATTCTGCAATTCAGTACACATCCGGGTCACCCGTTGATCTGTATCAAGGACAGCTCCCCGCCCCTGCTTTAAGGTTGCATTCAGGTGCACCGAGTTAGAATTGGTACCATTGAAACAGGCTTGATGAACACCATGTCTGTTTGGCAGGTTCCTGATTCTGCATTCACGATACTGAAAGGAGTGTTGTAATGAACAAGCTTTCCGGAGTTTTGCTGGGTGCCACGCTGATGATGTCATCCCTGGCTGTCCATGCGGACGAATTTCTCAAGTCAATCAAGGATTTCAGCCTGCTTGATCAACTGCATAACAACCACACGCTGTCCGAGTACGAAGACAGGGATTACATCGTGATGTACATCCACGGGTCCGGCTGCCCTATCGCACGCCTGTCCGTGCCTGCCTACAAGGAAATTGCCGAGCAGTACCGCGGCAAGAATATCGAGTTTCTGATGCTCAACTCATTCATTCAGGACGACCTGAAGCGAATCGAGATGGAAGCGGCCGAATTCAAGATCACTTTCCCGATTCTGAAGGATGAAGACCAGACAGTTGCCAAATCTCTGGGGGTCGAGCGCACAGCAGAAGTCTTCATCATTGATCCACGCACCAAGGAAGTGAAGTTCCGTGGCCCGATCAATGACGCACTGGGTTACGAAACCCAGCGCAACAACTTTGACAATCACTACCTGACCGATGCGCTGGATACAGTGCTGGCTGGTGGAGTAGTAGACATGAACGACATCCCGGACTCCAAGGGCTGTCTGGTAGGCTTCTTCCACCCGGCGGTGACCGGCGGCTGATTCAGTCGATAGCAGATCTCCAGGCTGATAAAGAAAAAGGGCGGTTGCTGATGGCAACCGCCCTTTTTCTTTAGCCGTCTTGTAATCCGATCAATCAATCCACAAACGCCCGCTCGATCACGTAATGCTCCTTGATGCCGTGGCGTGACTCCTTGAACTCCCAACCATCCAGCACCTTGCAGGTATCCTTCAGCATTGCGGTGCTGCCACACAGCATGAAGCGATCATCCGCATGATTGGGCTGTGGCAGTCCAATGTCGCTGAACAGCTTGCCATTCAGCATCAACTCGGTGATTCGGCCCTTGTGCACAAACTCTTCACGGGTCACCGTTGGGTAGTAGATCAACTGGTTCTTGACCTGTTCGCCAAAGAACTCGTTCTGCGGCAATTCATTGGTGATCATGTCGCGGTAGGCCAGATCAATGATGCGGCGCACGCCGTGGACCAGAATGACTTTTTCGAAACGCTCATAAATGTCCGGATCGCGGATGATGCTCATGAACGGCGCCAGACCAGTGCCGGTAGCCAAGAGATACAGATGACGGCCAGGCAGGAGATGATCGGCAACCAGCGTGCCGGTGGGTTTGCTGCTGATCATCAGCTCGTCGCCGGGGCGGATGTTCTGCAGACGCGAGGTCAGCGGGCCGTCCTGCACCTTGATACTGAAGAACTCCAGCTCTTCCTCGTAATTGGCGCTGGCGATGCTGTAGGCTCGCATCAAGGGGCGACCATCCACTTCCATGCCGACCATGACAAAGTGACCATTCTCGAAACGCAATGATTTGTCACGGGTGGTAGTGAAGCTGAACAAGGTCTCATTCCAGTGATGCACGCTGGTGACGCTTTGCTTTGACACTGCTGCCATGCTGATTTCCTGTATCTGTGTGTGACGTTGATATGCAGGGAGTACCCCGCTTGACTTGGACGCATTCTAGGCGCCAACTAGGTATCTGTAAAACAGATTATTAGTATATCGATAATCGGTTTTGCATCTTAATGAGCATCAAGGAGCTGGCAATGCATTACACACTGCGACAGATTGAGGTTTTCCTGGCCACTGCCCACTACGAGAACGTCACCCAGGCGGCCGCCAGTCTGTCGATGTCCCAGTCCGCCGCCAGCTCGGCGCTGCAGGATCTGGAGCATCGCTTCGATGTTCAGCTCTTCGACCGCGCAGGCAAGCGCCTGCAACTCAGCGAGTTGGGAAAAACCTTGCGCCCCCGGGCAGAAGCACTGATGGCACAGGCTCGCGAGTTCGAACGCGGGTTGACACTGCACAGCGATGTCGGCGATCTCAAGGTGGGAGCCACGCTGACCATAGGCAATTATCTGGTCGTTCCGATCATGGCCAACTTCATGGGCCAGCATAGTGGCTCAAGAGTCAGCCTGACCGTAGAAAACACCGTTGGCATCGCCAACCGGGTGCGCAATTTCGAGCTGGATATCGGCTTGATTGAAGGCGAACTGCAGGACCCGGTGCTGGAGGTGATTCCCTGGCGGGACGATGAATTGATGTTGTTCTGTGCACCGGAGCATCCGCTGGCCAGCCGGGGCGTACTCAGTGACGCCGATCTGCTGGAATGCCAGTGGATTGTGCGCGAGGCAGGCTCAGGAACCCGACAGGCCTTTGATCGCGCCATGCACGGCCTGCTGCCCGATCTCAACATACGACTGGAATTGCAGCACACAGAGGCGATCAAATGCGCCGTCGAGGCCAATCTCGGGATTGGCTGCCTCTCTGCCATTACACTTCGCGAGGCTTTCACCTGGGGTACTTTGATCAAACTGCAGGCCCCACAGCGGGACTGGACACGCAAGTTCTACTTCATTCTGCACCGGCAGAAATATCGCAGTGCCGGAATTCAGAGTTGGCTGGATCTATGCCGCGACCATCCCGGCTGACAATCAATTGATGGCAATAGGGGCAAAACTGTTCATTTCGCGAAACACTTCCATCTGCTGCGGAGTCAGCACGTCTACCAGATACGATTCGCTGTCCTGCTGCATGCGCTCGGCGTAAGCGAGCAGAGTATCCATATCCACGCCGGAGCCACCGGCCAATCGCGTCAATTCATCCCGGAATGCCTCACGACGTGCATCGACTCTGGCCATGGCGGCTCGGAATGCCGATTGCTGCGCTTCCGTAATCTGCAACTGCTGAATCATTTGCGCCAGCGCCTGTTCGGGATCAATGAAGGGCAATTGAGCATGGGAGGGAGCAGGGCCGGACATGACCAGGACGATCAGGGTGAGCACCAGCCAGACGCTGGAGCGGATCTTTTGCATTTGTATAAAAACTTTCACAAGACTCTCCTTCACTTGAACGGACGAACAGGCCGCGACGGCCAATCTCAAGTGTGGGAGCCTACCACTGCAATGTGACAGTTTTGTTAAAGGTTCTGTCTTGCCAGAAGCGTTGAGTCAAGACACTGGCGTCAGGATCCTTGCGTCTCTGCACGACGCAGCAGGTCGTGCAGTAGCGGAAACAAAGTGGGGTTGGCAACCAGAATATGCTCGTTGTGAAAGACTTCACTCACACCTTCCGGCACCGGCTTGAAATGTCCGTAGTGGGCACCCGCCTCCTGAGCGATGAGTTGCGCGGCCGCAAAATCCCAGATACTCAAGCTTTCATAGTAACCATCAAGCCGCCCCATGGCCACCCAGCAGATGTCCAGAGAGGCCGCGCCCAGACGGCGAATATCACCGCATTCCTCCAGCACCAGCGCGAGACGCTTGACGATAGGTGCCAGGATGCTTTTATTCTTGATGTAGGGAAAACCCGTGGCGACAAGCGCACGGTTCAAGCTGGTCTTCTGAGCCACCTGGATGCGAGTGTCATTGAGCCAGGCGCCCTGACCACGAGCGGCATGAAACAACTCGTCGGCGAAGGGATTGAACACAACGCCGCACTCAATGCGACCGTTCTCCGCATAGGCGATCGAGACTGCGCTCTGCAGGTGACCGTGAGCGTAATTCACAGTGCCATCAATAGGGTCAATGATCCACAGGGGATCATCAAAACCACCACCTCCCAGCAACTCCGGTGCCGATTCCTCTGCCAGGATGCGATGCTCAGGAAAACGCTCACGAATGGCAGCGCAGATGAATTGCTCTGTCTTTACGTCAGCATGAGTCACAAGCTCGGTGCCACCCTTGAATGATGTCGTCAATCCTTCCAGCGCGGTTCTTTCTTCGCGAAACAAGGCACCTGCCGAGAGCGCGATTGTCCGGATGAATTCAGGAATGGATTGATGCATGGGTATTGATTCCAATGAATTGAACGCGAGAGTGTGAGTATTGAGGCGGCCAGCAGTATAGCAGGTAGCCCACGTCAAGCGCACCGCGGTCTTGTTGTCAGCACTGTCTGAGACCATCGTGGAAATGTTGGGCAAATCACATATCAGCGTGCGGGGACGCACATAAAGGGGTGCTACCATCAGGTTACTCTGATCCATAGTAAATCGTCCGACGCAGCAGGATGGCCCCAAGTAAAGGAAGAACGCCAATGAGATTCAAGAAATTTGCACCGCAGGCCTTGGCTCTGGCGGTGTTTTGCTGTGCCGGCATGGGTGTCAGCGTCAATGTCAGTGCCCAGCCTGATGACCCGCTGGCAGGTACAGGGATCACACCAAACGTCATCAGTTTTGATGACAGCACAATCATGGACAGCGAGACGGGAGAAGTACGCGACCCGCTGATTCGACTCAATCGTGCCGTGTTCGCATTCAATGATGTGTCGTACCGCTACGCGATCATTCCGGCTGCAAGAGTTTATCAAAACGGGATACCTGCACCCTTGCGTACAGGTGTCGGCAACTTCTTCGATAACATCAAGAGCCCCATCCTGTTCACGAATCATCTATTGCAGATAAAACCCCGCGAAGCCGGTGTGGACCTTGCACGCTTTGTCATCAACACCACTATTGGTCTGGCAGGACTCTTCGATCCGGCCACCACCATGTTCGATCTGCAGCGAGACGAGACAAGTCTGAGTGAAACATTGATGCGGTACGGCACCGGCCATGGCACCTACATCGTGCTGCCTTTCATCGGGCCTTCGAATGTCCGTGACGGTTCCGCGATGTTCGTGGATGGATTACTCAATCCATTGCGCTACGTTCTCGACAATCCGGAATCCGGTGTTGTCAGAGTCTTCGACAATTTTCAGGAATTTGCTCCTTCGGCCGAAAGTTATCTGACCATGCGCGCAGAGAGCCAGGATCTATATATCTTCATGAGAAACCTCCATCTGCAGGGAGTTCAGCGAGATGCAGCCTATCAATAACACCCTGGTGCAGACAGGGGTTGTACACAGATTCAGCGCGGGATTTGTGGATCTGATGCTGGCGTGGCCAAAGACAGTGCTCGCGCTGTTTCTGGTGATCACAGCGGCACTGGGTTCCCAGGCACCAAACTTCGAGATCAACGCCTCTCCCGATACGCTGCTGACCCGCGACAATCAGTTATACACACAGACTCAGCTTGTCAATCAGCGCTTCTCGCCGCAGGAATTTCTGCTGGTGACCTACGAGCCGCAAACGCATGCAGTGTTGTCTGAACAAACCTTCGCCGCATTACGTGGGCTTAGCGCGGAGTTGCTGGCTCTCGATCGCGTACAATCCGTGCGCTCCATTCTCAATGTCCCGGTGTTTTCACAGGGTCCGAGCCTGCCCACAGCCAATCTCGATCTCTCGGCACTGACCATCGAATCAGGCAACTACAACACCGCCGCACTCACTGAAGAATTTACTGATCATCCGATCTATGAAGACCTGCTGGTCAATCAGGATCTCAGCGCTACGGCACTGCAGGTACTGTTCCGAAACAACGAAACGCTGCAGGATTTGCAGGGACAAATCACTGCACTGAATCAACGTTATCAGAGTGGCAATTTCACCGAGCAGGACGAGTTGGAGTTGGAGCGCCTGCAGGCATTGGCGGAGCCACTGGAACGCGAACTGGATCGCGTTCGCGTCACAGAGATCGAAAGCATTCGCGCGATCATCGACAACTATGACAACGATGCTGTCATTCACATGGGCGGTGTGCATGTGCTGGGTTATCAGCTGATCCAGATCATCGCCAACGACCTCGTGGTGTTCGGCGCTGCGATCGGCATCGGTATCTGTCTGTTGTTGCTGATACTGTTCCAGGCACTGCGCTGGGTAATGATTCCAGTGTTGTGCTGCCTCAGCAGTATGGTGTCGACAATGGGTCTGTTCGCCATTCTCGACATCAAGGCCACGGTCATCTCGTCCAACTTCATTGCATTGCAACTGATAATGACACTCGCGATTGTCATTCACTTGATTGTGCAATACCGCGAGAGCGCACAAGAGAGCGCTGGAGAAACAGGCAGTGAGATCGACGTAAAAACGCACAGGGAGCTCATCCGCACAACTTTGATACGCAAGATCGGCCCGTGTTTTTTCGCGGGTATCACAACGGCTGTTGGCTTTGGCTCACTGGTCTTCAGTGGGATTCAACCTGTGATCGCGTTCGGCTGGATGATGATCATCGCCATGGGTTTCTCGATCTGCGTCAGCCTGGTGCTGTTCCCTGTGTTGCTGGAACTGTTGCCACCCAAGGCGCAGCGAGGCAGAGCCAGAATCGCTCGGCGTCTTACCTCGGTATTGAGCAACATGGCAATCAAACGTCAGGGCCTGATCCTGATGTTCACGCTGGTATTTGCAACCGTCAGCATTTCCGGATTGTTTCTGCTAACCGTCGAAAACAGTTTCATCAACTACTTCCGCACGTCTACACAAGTGCATCAGGAGCTGGCTTATATCGATCAGGAATTCGGTGGCTCCACGCCGCTCGATCTTGTCTATACAGCAACCCTCCCGAACAATCCCGATCTGGTGATGACAGCGAACACTGTACAGATGCTGCAGCTGATTCAGCACACACTCGGCGAGTACGAGGCAACCGGTCGCATACTCTCTGCGGTGAATGTTACTGACCTGGCGCGGGAGCTTAACGATAACAGACCTCTCACCGAATACGAGCTGACCGCTGCCTACTGGCTGATGGATGAGAATTTCCGCGAGGATCTGCTCGGCGCCTTCTACAACCCGGAGACCGGCGAGGCACGCGTCAACATCTGGATCAAGGATCTGACGCCGGGCTTGAACCGCGCACAGTTACTCGAAGATATTCGTGCAGACATGGAGCGCATCGGTGTGCCTGAATCTAGCTACACACTGAGTAACATGTTTGTGCTTTACCAGGACATTCTGCAGCGCCTGTTCAGCTCGCAGATACTGACACTCGGTCTGGTGTACGCCGTGCTCACGCTGACCTTCGTCGTGCTGTTCCGCTCCTTCACGATTGCCATCGCGGCCATCATTCCCAACATCCTGTCTACGCTCGCCGTCCTGGGTGTCATGGGCTGGCTCGGCATTCCCCTCGATCTGATGACGATCACCATCGCGGCCATCGCCATGGGAATCGCGGTGGATGACACCATCCACTATGTGCATCGCTACCGGGAAGAGCGCGAGCACTTCGATCACGAGGAAGCTGTCAAGCGCACTCACGCGAGTGTCGGTATCGCGATTCTTTATACATCGCTGCTAATTGTCTGCGGGTTCTCCATGCTGGCGTTCTCCGACTTCATCCCCAGCGTGCTGTTCGGCCTGCTGACGGCGCTCTCGATGATCATTGCTCTGCTGGGTGTTGTGTGTCTGTTGCCAATACTGCTTCGCGCTCTGGTGCGCAAAAGCAAAACTGCAGAGCCAGACCCGGAAAAGACGGTCCCCGCACACACAGGATAGCCATATGCGGGCTGGCAGAGTATCCTCCCCGGCTTTAGGGAACCTCTGAACAACCGAGGTTCTCTCGTGTACATGGTCCGCCGGGCGGGCCAATGACAAAGGGACCCCGGAATACATGAAGCTGGTTTTTCTCTACAGCCTGTTTGCCATCGCCGCCATGGCCGCCAACATCCTCAGCCAGGAATTCGCTCTGCTGCTCTATAGCGGAGGTTATGCCATCGTGTTCGCCATCCTGTGCGGCACCGGTGTCGGCCTGGTGGCCAAGTATCTGTTGGACAGACGTTATATCTTTCAGGCCGCCACGCGCCCCCTGAGCAAGGATCTGTCGCAGTTCATTGCCTACAGCGCTACCGGTGTGCTGACGACGCTGTTGTTCTGGGGCACCGAGATCAGTTTCGATTTGCTCTTCGACACAAAGCTTGCCCGCTACACGGGCGCAGTACTCGGTTTGAGCATCGGCTACGTGATCAAGTATCAGTTGGACCGTCGCTTCGTATTTGCCGCGAGGACTCTCTGAATGTCATCGGAACCCACCAGCCTGCACTCCTGGGGGCGCTATCCGGTCACTGATGCAGTTGTGCACGTTCCGCGCAGCGCACAGGACATCCAATATCTGTTGCAACATACTGACGCATCCGCAACCGGCTTCAGCGGCATCGCTCGCGGGTTCGGACGCAGTTATGGCGACAGTGCGCTTGCCAGCCACATCGTCCATACCCGTCTGCTCGATCACTTCCTCGAATTTGGCGCTGACACAGGCGTGCTGACCTGCGCAGCTGGCGTGAGCCTCGACACGATATTGCACCACTTCACTCCACGCGGCTGGTTCCTGCCCGTAGTGCCTGGCACACGTTACGTCAGCGTGGGTGGCGCCATCGCCAGCGACGTGCACGGCAAGAACCATCACATCGACGGTACTTTCGGCCAGCACTTACAGTCCCTGCGCCTGCTGCTCGCCAGTGGGGAAGTCGTCAATTGCTCAGCCGTCGAGAACAGCATTCTATTTCACGCGACCTGTGGCGGCATGGGACTGACCGGTGTCATTCTGGATGCGTCCATAGTGTTGAGGCGTATCCCCGGTTCCGCCGTCATGCAACGCACGTTGCGCACGCAGAACCTGCAGGAAGTCATCGAAAAATTCGAAGCGAATGTTGCCACAACCTATTCTGTCGCCTGGTTGGATTGTCTGGCCAATGGCAGTGCGTTAGGTCGCTCTCTATTGTTTCTCGGTGAACATGCGGCCGATGGTCACTATCAGGCACCACGCAGCGGTGGTATCAGCGTGCCATTCAGTACACCTTCGTTTTTGCTCAACCGTTACAGTATCGGCGCGTTCAATGCGCTGTACCACAAGCGCCCGATCAATAGCGAACGTGAACAGCGCATTGAGGCGGGAAATTACTTTTTCCCGCTTGACAGCATCGCACACTGGAATCGACTGTACGGCAAGCGCGGCTTCCTGCAGTATCAGTTCGTCGTGCCGGATGAGTCAGCTCATGCCGCCATCAGCCGCGTCCTCAGCACCAGCAGCGCAGCGGGCAAGGGATCCTTCCTGTCAGTGCTGAAGAAATTCGGACCGGGCAACGACAATCTTCTCTCATTTCCCATACAGGGCTATACCCTGGCGATGGATTTCAAATGGGAGAAATCCCTGCTACCAATGCTCGACGAACTCGATCGCATTGTGCTCGATCATGGTGGCCGGCTTTATCTTGCCAAGGATGCGCGCATGAGCGAAGACGTCTTCAGACGCAGCTATCCGCGCTGGGAAGAATTCGCGCAGTTGCGCACGCAGCTTGGTGCCGACAAGGCATTCAATTCATTGCAGTCACGCAGACTGGGTTTTTAGTCTGAACAAGAGAGAGGATTATCCGTGTTGAAGAACATACTCGTCGTCGGCGCCAACTCCGCCATCGCCAAATCAGTGTCACGGCTTTACGCGGAGGAGCATTGTCGGCTTTATCTTCTGGCACGCAATGAAGAAGAACTGGCTCTGCAGAAACAGGACCTGCTGATTCGCGGAGCGAGCGAAGTGGACTACTCCGTGTTCGACGTCAACAACTTCAGCTTGCACGATGCCATCGTCGATCAGGTGCTGGACTCACTGGGCAGCATCGATCTTGCCATACTGTGCCACGGCAGCCTTCCAGATCAGGCGTTGTGTGCCGAGAATTTCGATGCCGCACTCAAGGAATTCAATACCAATGCGCTGAGCGTCATCTCCCTGCTCACCAGCCTTGCCAACCATATGAGCATTCAGCGCTGCGGCTGCATCGCTGTCATCACATCAGTGGCTGGCGATCGTGGCCGCCAGTCGAACTATATCTACGGCGCGGCGAAGGGCATGGTGTCACTCTATCTGCAAGGGTTGCGCGGACGGCTGCACCCCAGCGGCATTCATGTGGTGGACATCCGCCCAGGTTTCGTCGATACACCCATGACCCATACCTTCAAGAAAGGCGCGTTGTGGGCTTCACCGGAGCAGGTCGCCGAGTGTATCGTCAACGGCATTCGCAAGAAGAAACACACCATCTACGCCCCATGGTTCTGGCGCGTCATCATGATGATCGTGTGCAGTGTGCCCGAAGTCATCTTCAAGCGTCTGAAGTTCTGAGGAGCCTCAGAACGACGAACCGGGCTGCTTCAGGAACTCGACCTCCTCTGGAGTGGATGTCCGCCCCAGAAGCGCATTGCGGTGGGGAAAGCGACCGAAGCGCTCGATGATGACCTGATGGCGCACGGCGTAGTCGGCAAAGCCAGCAAACAATGATTGCAGCCCAGTCGATGCCTCCGCTGCCAACCCATTGAACAAACTGACGCTCAGGCGCTGATGTTCGACGTTTTCGGAGTGCTCCAGTGGCAGATAGAAGAACACTCGCTGGATCGCCCGCAGTTGCCTGTCATCACCTCGCTCAAGACCGGTCAGACACAGCTCCCGTGCGCGCTCGTCAAAGCCGAAGGCAGCGGGTGTATCGCGATAGATATTGCGGGTGAACTGATCTGTCAGGATGATCAGCGCCAGTCGGCCGATTGCTGTTGCAGCCCAGTCCTGTAATGCCCCCGTTCCCGCAGACATCACAAAGTTCTCAAAACGCTGACGAATCAAGGCATCCGTCTCGTCGCGTTTCGCCCACCAGAGTGGGGACTGCTGCCGGGCCGCAGCGGCATCATCCAGCTCAGTGCCAAACCAGAACTCAATGATTGTTTCCGGGCCTTCTGTCATAGCTCATTACTCCCTTACAGGTTTTCGTTCCGGAACGATATCCCATCCCGCTGTATGCTGGAACCCGCCGACGTATGAGGCAGCGTTGGGGATGGGGTGGCATTGACGCCCCATGAACTGGCATCATACGGCCACAACAGGGCCACAACATGCGATATGCACCCCGAGTTATACACACAGGACAGTGGAAGACAGCATGGCAGACACACACAAACATCAGACTCCCCTCTTCGTCGATCTCGACGGCACGCTCATTCACAGCGATCTGCTGCTGGAGTCCTTTCTCGATCTGATCAAGCGCCATTTTCTGTGTCTGTTTCTCGCGCCCTTCTGGCTGCTGCGCGGTAAAGCCTGGCTCAAATATCAGATTGCCAGCCGAGTCGAGTTGCGTGCTGATCTGCTGCCCTACAACAATGAATTTCTTGACTACCTGCGCGAACAAAAAGCCCAAGGCAGAAAGCTGATCCTGATCTCCGCCTCCAGCGACAGACTTGTGCAGAGCGTGGCTGCACATCTCGCACTCTTTGATCTGGCAATCGGCAGCGACGACAAGGTGAACTGTTCCGGCACTCGCAAGCTCGCGAGAATTCTTGAACTGCACGAAGAGTTTACCTACGCCGGTGATGGCAACATTGACCTGCAAGTCTGGAAAGAAGCAAAGGCGGCAATTCCGGTAAATGCCTCTGAGAGTCTGAAGCATCAGGCCGCCATCATTACCAGTATCGAAAGGGAATTCGACGGCAAGCGCGGCGGTGTACGTCCCTATCTGAAAGCGCTACGGTTGCATCAATGGCTCAAGAATACTCTGGTGTTCCTGCCTCTTGTGCTTGCACATCAGATCGACAATCCGGAACTGATCTGGCAGGCGGCAGTGGCATTCGTGTGCTTCGGCCTGTGCGCGTCCAGCGTCTACATTCTCAACGACCTGCTGGATTTGCCGAGTGACAGGCAGCACCGCTCGAAATGCAATCGTCCCTTTGCCGCTGGCGATGTGCCACTGATCCACGGTCTGCTGATCAGCCCGGCGCTGCTGATTGTCGCGTTCACGATTGCGCTGACACTGCCCACTGCCTTTGTGATTATCCTGGCGCTCTATTACCTGTGTACCGGCCTGTACAGCTTCGTGCTCAAGCGCATCATGCTGGTGGACGTCATCATGCTGGCAGCCTTGTATACACTGCGAATCATCTCTGGTGCGGCCGCGATTTCGGTAGTGCCTTCATTCTGGTTGTTGGCGTTCTCCATGTTCCTGTTCTTCAGTCTGGCGGTGGTGAAGCGTTACACGGAGCTGGATTATCTGCGTTCGGCGGGCATCGAGCAGTCTGAGGGGCGCGGATATTATGCTCAGGATCTGAGCATGATGGCGATATTCGGGGCGGCAAGTGCGTTCCTGTCGGTGATGGTATTTGCGCTGTACATCAACAACGACGAGACACGGAACCAGTATGTGACACCGGAGGTTCTGTGGCTGATCTGCCCGCTGTTGCTCTACATGATCACACGCATCTGGTTGCTGGCGGCGCGCGGGCAGATTGAAGAAGATCCGATCGTGTTCGCCTTGAAGGATCGCGTCAGTCAGGCAGTGACGCTCGTTTGTGGCGCCATGCTGTGGCTGGCCAATATCGATTGGCGAGCCGTGGTTCTCTAGTCGGGCAACGGGATGCGATCGACTTCACCGGGGACCAGGGTAAAACGGTTCGCGGCCCAATCAGCACCAGCCTGTTTGAGGCGTTCGGTGCTCGAAGAAACAAAATTCCAGTGGATGTAGCGCTTCCCTTCCAATGGCTCACCGCCCAGAACCACAGCGCGACATTCACCGCTCAGTGCTTGCAGGTTCACGGAATCATTCACCACCAGCAAATGATGTTCAGGGACCAGCTCGCCATTCACTGTGGCGCTGCCGTTCGCCATGTAGACAGCCAGTTCGTGACCGGGTACCTGCGTTTCAAAACTTGCACCGCTCTGCATCTGCACGTCAACAAACGTCGTCGGGCTGTGAGCTTTCACCGGTGAGCATTTGCCATCGACTTCTCCGATAAGCACAGAGGCCCTCACGCCTGCCGACTCACAAACGGGTATTGTAGAGGCGGGATAATGCTCGAAGGCAGGCGCAATTTCTTCCAGCTCTGTTGGCAGGGCCAGCCATGTCTGCAGCCCCTGCAGGTGAGCGCCTGCTTCGCGGATGTCTGGAGGCATTCTTTCGGAGTGCACAATGCCGCTGCCAGCTGTCATCAGATTGATGGCCCCCGGTTCGATGCGCTGCACTACACCAAGACTGTCACGATGCATGATTGCACCGGAGAACAGATACGTGACTGTCGCGAGTCCGATGTGAGGATGCTGGCGGACATCACCACTGGTGCTGCCTGCCGGAAATGTCGCAGGCCCCATGTGATCGAGAAAGATGAAAGGTCCGACACGTTGGCGCTCTCTGACTGGCAGCAATCGCTGCACCGGAAAGCCGATGTCCTGCGTACGGGGTGAAATCAATAATGGCATTGGAACTCCTGTCGTGATGCCATGTGCTTGCAGAGCGACCATGGTCAGGAGACATCAGGCACCTGCGTGCAGATGCACGGCATGAAACCGCAGATGCTCCTCGATGAATGTACCGATATAGTAATAGCTGTGGTCATAGCCGGGACGAGACCGATAGTCGAGAGGATAATCGGAAGCGCGACAGGCCTGCAACAGCAGCTCCGGGCGCAACTGTTCGACCAGAAACGAATCAGCCTCCCCCTGATCTACAAGCATTGGCAACTTCCGCGAGGCATGAGATACAAGCGCTGCTGCATCATACTGTAACCAGGACTCTGCATCGTCACCAAGATAATGTCCAAAAGCCTTGTGTCCCCAGGGACACTGACTCGGCGCCACAATCGGGGCAAATGCAGATACCGAACGGTAACGTGCAGGATTGCGAAGCGCCACGACCAGTGCGCCATGACCGCCCATTGAATGCCCGGATATCGAACGTGCTGTCCGGCTTACCGGCAACGCACTCTCTACCAGTGCAGGCAATTCATCAACTACATAATCGTACATGCGATAGTGTTTCGCCCAAGGCTGCTGCGTGGCGTTCACATAGAACCCAGCACCCAATCCCAGATCCCAGGCCTTGTCGGGAGAGCCGGGCACATCTTCGCCACGTGGACTGGTATCAGGTGCCACAATGACAATTCCAAGTTCTGCGGCCACTCTTTGCGCGCCAGCCTTGTGCACAAAATTTTCGTCCGTGCAGGTAAGGCCAGACAGCCAGTAGAGAACCGGTACCGCATGATGCTGCCTGTCAATCGCGCCTTGTGGAGGCATATAGACAGAAAACTTCATGCTGCAGGAAAGTACGGAAGAGTCGTGCTGGAAGCGTAGCTGTTCGCCATCGAAGCAGCGAACACCGGCAATTTTCTGAAGCGTCATTTTAAGGAACCTGTCAGGAGAAATCAGGTCAGTGCCTTGGACTCTACAATATCCTGCA
This sequence comes from Gammaproteobacteria bacterium, assembly GCA_030682575.1. Taxonomy (GTDB): domain Bacteria; phylum Pseudomonadota; class Gammaproteobacteria; order Pseudomonadales; family Pseudohongiellaceae; genus UBA5078. The sequence goes on along the minus strand of JAUXNX010000026.1, from coordinate 26,432 downwards.
GCCGTGTGACAGATTTTTCCAGAGCAGTCTTGGCCTCTGGATCATGTGACACTTTCGATAGCACGAAATAGGCTGTACGGGCCACCTGACGCCAACGTGGATTACTGGGCAACTTGTCAATGGAGAGATAGCGGTTCATCGAACGCGTACGCAATCGGCCATTGTCGATGCTGACACTCCAGATACGGCTCTTTTCTGCCAATTCAATGATCGATTCGCCGGTGACCTTTTGCCAATAGTAGTGACAGTCCTGCATCAATTTCACCAGTGCTTCACGATACTGCTGCTCATCGTCGCCTCCATCCAGCAAGGTGCCGGACATGCTCTTGATGATCCGGTCAACATTCTCCAGATCGGTGAAAAGGTGGCGGTGTTTCTGCAAATCTTCTGGCGTAATACGCGCCAGATATTCACCCAGCATCTGGGTGCGCTCCACATTGCGATTGATCTGTGTGATGAGCTGCGGCAATGAGTCCTGCAGAACTTCATCCTCTTCGACTTTCGGAAGCAAATTGTCGGTGCGTTGAAGCATCAACAAGTAGAATTCCTGATCCAGACTCAGTGGCAAGATACACAAACGAACTTGTATTTCGCGGGAGTCTTTGCTCTCGTCATCGGTGAACTGTTGCAGAGTGAAATTGAAATAGGTGGGAGTATCCGCTCCTGAAATCACCGACTCCTTGAATGGGAAGCCAATGACATCAGTCAGCGCGGCATTCATACCGGCAAGTAGTTCGACAAGTGTCCCGAGTGGCGCATTCTGATAGTCCTGAGCAGAAACCGACAGCAGCTCTTCTGCAGCCTTGTTCACATTGACAATTACGCCGCTCTCATCGATGGCAATCAGTGCATCTCCGGTGACATCCAGCATCTTCGCCAAACGCGTCTCACGCGCACGCAGTTTGCGTTCGTTCTCCTCATACTTCTGCAGCTGCCAGTTCAGGTGCAGGTTCTCCTGCCTTACCTCAAGGAGGTTAAGCATCTCGAACTGCTTGCCTATACGTACCTTCAACTCTTCCTTGCTGAACGGTTTGCTGATGTAGTCGTTGGCACCCATGTTGAGACCCTTGACGAGGTCTTCCACGCGATTCTTTGCCGTCAGAATCACAATCGGCAGCTCATCCATGCTGTATTGCTCACGAATGCGCTGGCACAGTTCGAAACCCGTCATTATCGGCATCATCAAATCCAGAATTACAAGATCGGGTTTGTCTTCTTCGAGTATCACCAGTGCATCATTACCATTCAGCGCACTGATTACGTCATAGGTACCGGAAAGATGTTCCTGAACAATTCGCACATTCAAATACTCGTCGTCCACTACCAGGATTCTGCCACGTTTTCGCCCTGGTACGGGCAAACTGGAACCAGGGTGTTCGACAACACTGTCGCGACTGCGGCGCTCAATCATGGGTTGTGTGGTCTGAAGAATCTCGTTGAGCTTGTCGCCACTTTCCTTCGCCAGTTTCCTGGCGCTCTTCGATTTGTCAGCGAGTGTCTTGTTCTCCTCGCTGAGCAGAGGAAGATCAAAATAGAATGTCGAACCTTCTCCCGGACTGCTACGCAGCACTATTTCTGTACCGTGCAGCTCCACCAGTTTCTGGGAGATCGCCAAACCCAAACCAGTGCCCCCTTCCTCCCTGCTCGCTGCAGAATCAATTTGATAGAAGCGGTTGAAAATGCGTGACTGTTGATCTCTGGAGATACCTATGCCCGTGTCCTTCACCATCACCCGAGCATCAATATCGATGATTTCGATGGAGACAGCCACCCAGCCGCGCTGCGTGAACTTGATCGCATTGGAAACCAGGTTGAACAGGACTTGTTGCAGACGATCCTCGTCACCCATCACCAGCACAGGCTCAACCGGCAAGTTCTCGGCGAGCTGAATCGGCTTGTTACCAATCATTGGTCGACACATCTTGTTCACAAGGATACAGATACTCTTGAGATCTACCGGTCTCTTGTGCAGTTCCAGATGGCCGTTCTTGATCGCGGAAAAGTCAATGACATCATTCACGAGATTCGCAAGGCGTTGACCGCTGATCTTGATCATCGCAAGATTCTCGCGGACGCTTTCTTCCAGCGTACCGGACTTGTTCTCCAAGATGATTTCCGACAGCCCGATGATTCCCGTCAGCGGCGTACGCAGCTCGTGCGATACGTTGGCGATGAACTCTTCCTTTACATCGTCTGCTTTCTGCAACGCTTCGATCTTGAGTTGATTGGCTTTAAGCACATCGTTCTGCACTGTGCTGTATTCCTTGATGAGCGAATTGATTCTGTCACCCAGCCCAAGGGAGAGCAGAACGACCGCGATCGAAGTGCTGAACTGAATAGCATGGTAACTGAGCACAGGGGGAATATTGACGCCGAGTCTCTGTATGATTTCGAGGAAGATTCCGACGAGCAACAACGACCAGGCAGCCACGAAAAAATTACCAGGTCGGTAGCCACTGTTTGCCACCATCCAGGCTGCAATGCTGATCAGTCCTAATATCGACAACGTGAAAAATACCAGAAATCTGCTGAGCCACTCGTACGGAAAAATCAAACCTGTCACTGCATACGCAAGTGCCACCACTACAGCGACGCTCATTATCTTGTCCAGCGTCGCGTTGATTTTTTTCAACTCGACAAACGCACGCACAAACATCATGCCGGCGGCTGCAGCCAGCGCGATGAAGACGATTATGCTCCGGTTTGCCCAGAAGGAGTTGTCCGGCCACAGGTACTGATAGCTGAACCCCTGAAAGGAAAGGGAATAGGATGCGCCACTGATCAGAAACAAGACATAGTACAGATAGCTTCTGTCTGCCGTCGAAACCCAAATGAAGAAACTGTACAGCGTGATGATCGACAACATGCCATAGTAAATACCTACCCAAAAGTACTCGACTCTCGAGTCCACGGGGTAGTGATCCATACTCATCAGTGAAATGGGCAACTGTACCGAACCCTTGTTGATGACCCGAAAATAGAGTGTCTGCTCCTGGCCAGCGATCACGGGAAAAGTGAAGATGATGGAGTGATGATTCAGATCGCGGTTCGTAAACGGCAGTGTGTCACCTGCGCTTTTGTGAACCCACTCACCGTTGCCATCCTGATAGTGAAAATCGATCTGGTCGATGGAGGCAAAATCCATCTTTGCCAGCCATTGTTGGTTTTCCGTGAATTTGTTGTCGATAGTGAGTGAGGCCCACCATGCGGAAGATGAGAAGCCGAATATGGGAAATCCCGGGCCGTCCCAACGCTCTCCTCTTGCTGCCAGATTTCCGATGGCTTCTTCCAGCGTCCAGGCTTGATTCACATCCTCTGCAAGCATCATCTCTCCACCTGGAGAAATTTCTGCTGAAAACTCATCAAGAGACACTGCAACCACCACATCTGCAGTGAGGGCTGACAAAAGCAAACACACTGCAAGCAGGCACAGCGTGTGAAACCCCGACAAAGATTTGATGTGAGCCATTGTATGGTCTATTCAGGTTATCCGGTGTGCAAGCCGAACATAACTGAGGCGAAGTCAACTGACCTCATTATGCGGAAAACCCCGTCAATTGCAGCATTTCCGCTCATGTAACGCCCGGGATCATATAAGGTTTGATTCACCCATTCAATCATTGCCCCCTTATATGTCAGATGCTGTGATGAAACTCGCAACAACGACTTGTCGGGAAAACTCCTCAACGCACCGGCTGTATTTCCTTGCGTCTGGCCATTGATCAACAAAGCGGACATAATCCTCAGCCACATTGCATTGTCTGCATCAAGGGTTCGCATCATTCGCCCACTTAAATGCTGTCCCACGCCTGAACATAATAATACCAACAGGAGGCCTCTCAATGTTCGCTCCCGCACAAGATCGTCCAACCCTCGATACCAAACCGTTGCTCAAATCACTCGTCCCGACCTCCATGCTGCTCATCGCCATGCTCTCTCAGCTGGCCGCCCACGCTCAGACAACAGGCTCTGATGCCCCCTGGTTCGGAGTCATGCTGCCACCACCCTTTCAGGTGCACACTCTGCCAGCCATTGTTGGAGATCGAGGTCCGGTTCCTGCGATGGTGCCCGCTGGCGAGGAAGGTTTCACCGAGTTCGATGGCGAAGTGATCTGGGAAGATCTGGTGCGCGTCGTCGAGTTCTCGAAGCAGAGTCGTGCCGAGCGGGAAATTGGCAGTGGTCAACTGTGGGGCCGCATCGCTGGATTTCCGTCGAATACGCGCACGGTGAACTGGGCCGTGGAGCAGTTCCGCGCCGCAGGCATTACCAGCACCGAAATACAGACATTCAAACAGAGCGCGAACGCCTCATTCTGGGTGCCACTGTCCTGGGAGTTGCGCCTCAAAGGCAGCGCTGCTCTTGGCCGAGGCAGCCAAGACATAGTGTTGGAAACCAGTATGCCTCTCGCACCTTCCAGCATTCCCGGCGGCACACTGTCCGGAACGCTGATCTATGTTGGCACGGGCAGTCCCGCCGAACTGGCACACATTGATGTCAGAGGAAAGATTGCCGTACAACAGGTGACACCACAGGCACATATGGTGTTTGAGCGGGAACCCACAGTGCCACGCGCGCAGGATATGTTCAGACGCGGAGCCATTGCCGTCATCAACATCATGGACCAGCCCGGAAATGAACTGGCAAAAGACTTCAGCAACTGCGGTGGTCCCTGCTTCAACATCGGGGGGCGCGATGGCAACTTCCTGGCGGAGGTATTCAGCAAGGCAGCTGAGGCCGGCGCGCTGGATGCGCTGCAAGCCGAAATGACGCTGCAGACACAGACCTTCTCCAATCTGAGCGCCGAGAACGGCATAGGGTTGATCCCGGGAAGCAGCAGTGACGAAGCCATCATCATAAATGCTCACGTCGATGCCTGGTTTGATGGCGCTGGCGATAACGGTGATGGCGTGGCTGTGCAGATCGCCCTGGCGAAGCACTTCGCCAAACCGGAGAACCGCCCCTTGCGCACCCTCGTCTTTGTGGCCAGTGCCGGGCATCACACATCCGGACTGAATGGACCAAGCAACTTCGTCAGCATGAATCCCGGCATCGCCGCCAACACAGTGGTCACCCTCAACATCGAACACGTGGCACAGCGCAACTTCTCGCCTGCCCGCTCGCAATTCGAAGACGGCTACCGAGAGTACATTGCCGATTCCGGAGAGGCTCCGATTGTCGCAGGTGTCACCAATAGTGCACCATTCATCGAAAGCCTGTTTGCGCGAGGAGTGCAGCTGTATGGCACCAACTTTGTTTCTGGCACTTCCACCATGGCCAGCGGCGAAGGGGGCGGTTATCGCGCAATCCAGGCGCCTATTGTCACTACCATGCAGGCACCGCCGCTGTACCACACCAGTGGTGAAGTGCTGGAAGCGATTTCCGTGCCCGGTCTGGAAAGAATGGCGCGCTTCCTTGCCTTCTTCATCAAGGAATTGGACAAGGCCCCCAGGGAACTCATCAGCCCCTGATCAAGGCACTGACGGCGCGCCGCAGAACCCTCGCCGCGCGCCAAAGAACATGAGTATAATGCGGCAAAACAATAATCGAGGTTGGTCATGACACAGATGCAAATGCAGTCCCTTTCACGCCGCGTAAACGGTTTCCTCCCCACCTTCGTCTTCGCTCTGTGCGCAGCTTTGATCAGCGCCGGAGTTCAAGCACAGAACATGAACTCTCTCGGCGGTCGGCTGGCACCCATGCCGCGCACGGCGGCCAATGTCACCACCATCACCGGCGAAGGTAGAGTACAGGCCGAACTCAGCGGCAATACTCTTACTATCACCGGCACCTTCCAGGGGCTGAGTTCGCCGGTCACTGTGGCGCACATTCATCGGGGGCCAATAGCGCAACCCGGGCCCGTCGTGCTGACGATCAATGCGGACAACGCGACCAGAGGCAATATCAGTGGGACAGTCACACTGAGCCCGGAGCTCATTGCAGCCCTGCACGCCGAAAGCCTCTATGTGCAACTCCACACCGAGAACAACCCGACGGGTGAGATTCGCGGCTGGTTGATGCACTGACATTCACTGAACAAGTGCCAGAGATCGTTTTTACCAATTCCACTAATCAGAACATAAAAATATTCAGGGGTACCCCATGAGCTTCTCTCTACCGAACCGATTGCACGGAACACTCGGCACAGCACTGCTCGCCATGTTGATCGCCGGCTACGCAAGTCTGGCCAGTGGACAGGCAGCAGCACCAGCCGGCACCTATACAACCCAACAGGCCAGTGCCGGTGCCGTTGAATACCAGACCAACTGCGCGGCATGCCACGGAGCTCTGCTGCAGGGAACAACTGCGGCACCACTGCTCGCCGGTACACCATTTCTTGCACGCTGGGGCACTCGTAGTGCGGGTGATCTGTTCGGATCGATCAAATCATCGATGCCACCGGGCAGCGCCACCCCCCTTGCTGACAACACCGTTGGCAACATCGTGGCATATGTACTGCAAGTGAATGGTGCTGTTGCCGGTGCTCAGCCAGTAGGTGCTGCCAGTACAGCGCAGATCGCCAGTGGCATACCCGCCACTCCGGCACCTGTTGCGCAGCAGCAGAGTCCGGCAGAAGAGCCTCTGGGCGTGACCTTCGCTGGCACCATCGAGAATTACACTCCGATCACTACCGCGATAATGGAAAATCCCGATCCTTCCGACTGGTTGATGTTCCGTGGCAATCATCACGCCTGGAGCTACAGCGAGCTGGATCAGATCAACCGTAACAACGTCGATGACCTGCAACTCGAATGGGTGTGGAACATGCACGAGGGCGCCTCGGAGCCTGCCCCGCTGGTCTATGACGGCATCATGTTCCTCATCAACACCAGCAACATCATTCAAGCCCTGAACGCCGCCACGGGCGAGTTGATCTGGGAGCACCGCGCTGGTCCGGCCACTCGTGAGGACATGCGCAATATCGCCCTGTTTGGTGACAAGGTTTTCCACGCTACCACTGACGCTCGACTGCTGGCGCTCGATGCCCGCACTGGAGAAAAAGTCTGGGAAGTCGTCGTTGCCGACAGCAGCAAAGGCTTTGCAAACTCCAGCGGTCCGATTGTCGCTGACGGTAAGGTGATTCTCGGCATGGCTGGTTGTGCACGCTACATCAACGAGAACTGCTACATGACTGCGCATGATCCGGAGACCGGTGCGCGCCTGTGGGAATTCAACACCATTGCCCACGCTGACACTCCCGGTGGCGACACCTGGGGTGGTCTGGACAACATGTTCCGCAAGGGCGGCGAGACCTGGATTGCTGGCAGCTATGACCCGGGTACAAAACTCACCTACTGGGGCACTGCGCAGGCAAAACCCTGGGTGCCTGTCAGCCGTCATATGTCCATTCACGACGCGGGTCTGTACACCAACGCCACCATCGCACTGGACATCAACAGCGGCCAACTCGCCTGGCATTTCCAACACGTACCCGGCGAAGCGCTGGATCTGGATGAAGTGTTCGAGCGCGTTCTGGTGGATCGCGATGGCCAGCAACTGGTGCTCTCCATCGGCAAGCACGGCATACTCTGGAAGAACGACCGCGTCACCGGCCAGTTCCTCGGCTTTGCCGAAACGATGTTCCAGAACACGTTCACGCATATCGATCCAATCACCGGTGCTGTGACCTATCGCGACGACATCATCAATGCCCAGCTCGACGAGTGGACCTCTGCCTGCCCGAGCAGCGCCGGAGGCAAGGACTGGCATTCGATGAGCTATCACGAGCCCAGCGGAGTGTTGATTGCACCGCTGAGTCAGACTTGTCTTGAAAACGCGGCGCGTGCTGTGGAACTGGTGGAAGGCTCCGGTGGCACTGCCGCCAGCCGCCGCTTCTTCGAGATGCCCGGCACTGACGGCAACGTTGGCAAGCTGGCCGCCTACGACGTCAGCACGCTGGAAGAAGTGTGGAGCTATGAGCAGCGCGCATCGTTCATTACCGGTGTGATCTCCACTGCCGGTGGTGTTGCCTTCGCGGGAGACCTTGATCGTCGCTTCCGTGCGTTCGATGTACGCACCGGCGAGATTCTGTGGGAGACACGTCTTGGTACATCAGTACAAGGGCATCCACTGACATTCAGTGTCGATGGCAAACAGTATGTAGCCGTGACCGCCGCTCTGGGCGGCACCAGCCCACGCATGGTTCCCGCTGTCGTCACACCGGAGATCACGTATCCAAACAGTGGTAATGCGATATATGTGTTCAGCCTGAAAGACTAATCGCATAGCGCGAAAATCGGAGAACCGAAATCCATGTCATACAGGAAGCAGAATCCTGAGTGACGTGGATTTTCACCATTAGAAGGAGCGAAAAATTGCATAATGATGGAATGATGCTCGCAGGAAAACTGTTGCTCGCCGCTGCTGTCTTTGCAGCAGGTTGCAGCCCACAGGACACATCCACGCAAACGTCCGCGCCCGGCGCAGTGGCAACGGCACCCGCAGCAACAACAGATTCTGCACTACCGGGCATCGACTGGCCCGTGTACCGTGGCGATATCGCTGGTACCGGCCACTCCTCATTGACCCAGATCAACGCAGACAATGTTGCCAGCCTGACAACAACGTGGCGCTATTCACTGCGTGCTGCGGGTGACAGCAGCCCGGCAGGCCCCAACTCACAGGCCACACCGATTGTCGTCAATGGCGTCATGTATCTGCCGACAGCTGACGCTGTCGTGGCGCTCAATCCCATCACTGGTGAAGAGATATGGCACCACACTGTTCAGGGCGAAACCCCCTCGCGGCGCGGTGTCGCTTACTGGCCTGGCGAAGACAACATGCCGCCGCGGATTCTGTTTACTGCTGGACAACATCTTATTGCTCTAAATGCGTTCACTGGCGAGCCCGTCACACTGTTCGGTGACGGTGGTGCCATTGATCTTGGCATCCCCTACAACTCCGTACCGCTGGTATATGAGGACATTGTGATTGTCGGCGCGAACACGCCGCGTGGCGCTATCGGAGGCATCGGCAACGCCCGCGCATATGATTTGCGCAACGGCTTGAAACTCTGGGAGTTCAGCTCCGTGCCACAACCGGGCGAACTCGGTCACGACACGTGGGAAGGCGACAGTTGGGTGGACAGGGTCGGCGTCAATGCCTGGCCGTTCTATTTCACGATGGACGCCGAGCGCGAGCTGCTCTACCTGCCGCTGGCCTCACCCATTCCGTTTGCATACGGCGGTGATCGTGAAGGCTCGAACCTGTTCGGCAATTCCGTCGTGGCCGTTAACATCAACAGCGGCGAGTACGTCTGGCACTTCCAGACCATTCATCACGACATATGGGATCACGATCCACCCGCTGCGCCAGCGCTGTTCGACATCACGCGCAACGGCACCACCATTCCCGCGCTCGGCGTGACCACCAAGTCCGGCTATCTTTATATTCTTAATCGCGCCACCGGCGAACCTGTCTATGGCGTTGAGGAAACACCGGTACCGCAGAGCAACGTGCCAGGCGAGCACACATTCGCCACGCAACCAATACCGGTGAACCCTCCCGCGCTGGCGCGTGTCAGCTATGAGCCCGCCGATCTCGTACGAGCAGAACAGACCTCAGCAGAACACGCACAGGCCTGTGCAGAACTCGTGGCAAACTCGGGCGAAATCATCAATGAAGGTCCGTTCACTCCGTGGACATATCGCGCGGCAGAATCCGACACCAACACCACGCTGCTGTTTCCCGGTCTGGTCGGTGGACCCAACTGGGGCGGCGCGGCCTTTGATCCGGCAAGCGGTTATATCTTTGTGTTCTCGCAGGACGTCGGCACCTTCGGATGGATGCAGGCCGCCGCAGATGCACTGTTGCCATATGAAAGAAGTGGTCCACGTCCCGCAAACTTCGATGTGCAGATCGGCGACTCACGCTGGCCCTGCCAGTCTCCCCCCTGGGGACGCCTGACCGCAGTGGACAGCAACAGCGGTGACATCGTGTGGCAGAAGCCAGTCGGCATTACGGAAGGGTTGCCGCCGGAAACACAACAGACCGGCAGACCCGGCCGTGCGGCAGCAATTGCCACCGCGAGCAATCTGCTATTCATGGCATCCACCGACGACAACCGCTTCCGCGCGCTTGATGCAGCCACCGGGGATGAATTGTGGGTCACTACACTACCGCAGCGTGGCAACGCGAACCCGATGACCTACTCGGATGCCAATGGGAAACAATACGTGGTGATCGTGGCCACAGACGAAGTGGTGGCATTCACATTGCCATAACCCCTGCAGGAGCCTGCTCACAGGCGAACGACCACCCAACTCGTTCGCGAGCAAGCTCACGCCTACCTTCTCCGTCTCATCTGCGTATCACTCCCATACTCGCTGCAGAACTCTGCACGGGTTTTCTCCGTGCCATCCGCCCTGCGAAACTCGTCAACAGTCAGGAGAGGCAGAAAGACGCGTGACATTCCACAATGCACCTGGAAGCTTCCATCGCCGCTGATCATGACATACCTCGGAGGCTTGAACCGGGATCGTTGTTCCGGCTCAGAACTGCTGGCACAAGCGGTGAAAAACAAGCAGACAAACGCAATCAGTACCAAAGCACGTTTTTCCAACATGACAATTCCTTCCCTGTAGTGGATATCGATGACCAAGTGGAAGTGATGGTAGCCTGACTATCACTCTCCCGCCATCGCACCGGGAGCAAACGACCTTCCTGCGGGACAACATGACACTACAAACTCTGACAATCCTTGTATCCATTGCCATAGTTCATCCAGACCAATTGGCCAAGAGGACATCATGCATATCTCCCTACCCCCCCCCGAACTGGAATCCCGCGTAAAAGCGAAAGTGGAACCCGGGCTCTATAATAATGCCAGCGAGGTGATTCGTGAGGCTCTGCGTTTCATGGAAACTCACGAGGAGTGGGTGAATGAGATCAAGCTGGCCCGGCTTCGCGAACAATTGAGGATGGGCGCTGAGCAATTGGCCAGAGGTGAAGGAATCGCCATTCGGTCCAAAGAAGCGCTCGCCAGACTTTTCGACGAAATCATGAGCAAGGATGCTTCTGATGTTGCTACTTTCCCCTCTCGCGTTACAGGATCTACAGACGATACGTGATTACAGCGTCAATCAATGGGGCGACCAACGAGCGCGCAGCTTTGTAGTCGCAAGCCATGTTGTCTACTACCAGATTCTGCACACCGACGTTGAAATAATACGAATACTGCACGCGAGGCAGTTTGCTCCAAACAATCTGGTATAGCGCCACTCATTGAGCTCAAGCCTTCACCTGCGCCATCACCCCCAGCGGCCTCCCATCCGGATCATTGAAGAACGCCATCCATTCCTCCGTGCCGTCCGCATGGATATGAATCCTGTGCGGCGCGTGAGTGAACGCCACTCCCTTCTGCTGCAAGCGCTCGCAGGTCCCAAGAATATCGTCCACTTTGAAATACAGGATCGACTCACTGGCGTGCAGATCCTCATTCTGCGACAGCATCAACCGCGTGCCGTTGCAGTCGAAGAACGACAGGGTGCCGTAGGTGTACAAATGCGGCAATTCCAGCACCACTTCATACCAGTTCTTCGACGCTTCGATGTTGCTCACCGTGCGTGCGATCTGTCCGATCCTGCCCATTCCCGATGGTGTCATCGTCACCGCCTCCTGATGTGAGTTGTTCAATCCGCTGTCATTGGGAACATCGCTGTGTGGGGGTGCGACCCCGCTGTCGTTTATTCATGCGGCGATACTAACAGCGGCGACGCGGATTTTCCCTACCCGGCCACCATGGTTGGTTCCGCAGGCTCCACATCAGTCGTTGGTCCGGTTATGGCCAGATACAGCGCCGCAAACGACGCCTTGATCCACATCATCGCCGGGAACACACCCACGACCAGCAGGATCAGGCCAAAGATGAAGATGAAGATCGACAGAAAACCCAGCACAAAAATCTTCCACGCATGGCCCCGCGTGATTCTCCAACTGGCTTCCACAGCCGCGATCGGATCCAGCCCCTCGTCCATCACCAGGTAGGCCACAAAGGCCAGACGGCAGGCGACATAGATGCCGGGGAAAATGAACACGACCAGCCCTATGCCGATCAGCCCCATCACCAGCAGCGCAGCCAGCACTATATTCACGTAGTTGTTGAAGCCGTCGAAGATCGTCTTCACTTCCACCTTGTCGCCTCGGACACCGCGCAGGAAGATAAGGTCCGCGCCATAGCCGATGATCGGATAGATCAGGAACATGTACGCCGTCTCCAACACACCCAGCAGCGCGGAGTCGTCGTGCTCTCCGCCGATGTTCATCGGAATCATGAACACACAGACCACCAGCACTGCCAGCAGAAACACCAGAAAGTTGTCCTTCATCTCTGTCCAGCCGCGCCCAAGGGAACTCAGAACGCCGGGCTCACTGTCTTCTTCCATCATTCGGTCCTGCACTTCATTGCTCATACCAGCCTCCATAAAGAATGATCAGCAGAGTGACAATTCACTCGTGATGGCAAAACTAGTCCTGTTCCTCCATGCTGCAAACCTACCAAGGTAGTGATTTGCCCATTTGCGCGTTTTCCTACTTTGGTAGGGGCCGCGAAACCGGGGCCAGTGGTATATTCCTGCCATCACTCACGCCGCTGAGTCCCACTTTCGCGAAGCCCGCATGTTCATTTACGACAACATCAACCTGGACACCCTGCCGCTCTGGGCCAGTTTCGTCCTGTGTCTGTCCATCACCACGGGCGGCCTGCTGGTGCTGTTCCGCTTTCGGCAAACGCGCACCAACAGCAGCTTTCTCTATCTGCAGATATTCCTGATCCTGCTCTACGTCTACGGCTACTACAGCCTGTGGAGCGGCATGCTGCTCTCCGGCTTCATGGAGATCGACAATGTCGAGCGCGTCACCACGGTCGTGGCCCAGTTGGGCGCCCCCTTCTACATAGTCAGCCTGACAATGCTCCTTCTATGGGCAGCCAGAATCCAGAAGCAACCCGCTGTCTCCGTCCTCATCATCACCGCCAGCGTGAGCGCCGCTGCCATCGTGGCCTTGCTGAATTGGGGACCACCGGTGGAAGATAGTGTGCGGGCAGCCTGCTCCATCGTTGCGCTTGTCACATCGCTGAGCGTCGTCGGCACCCTCGTCACCGGCAAGCAGGAGATCGTGAAGTACAAGTCCCGCCCCCTGCTGATCGCACTCGCCGCTGCGGCAGGCCTGATTCATCTGACCACCTTTACCGGACTGACTGGCTACGCCCACTACAACAGTGTGTTCATCTTCTACTTCTATCTACTCAATACTGCGATGGTGGTCGTCTATACCTACCAGGCCACCGACGAGCTGATGCAGCCGCAACTGTCGATTGACGACTTTCTGCTCAAGCACGGGATCAGCAAGCGCGAGGCCGACATTCTGAGAGGCATCTACGCGGGTAAAACCAATCAGGAGATTGCGAACCAGTTGTTCATCTCTCTGCAGACAGTGAAGGATCACTCGTCGCGGATCTACCAGAAGACGTTTGTGAAGAATCGGGCGCAGTTGACGACGTTGGTGCGGGAGAGTCAGGGAGGAAGTGGGGAGCGTTCCTGATTTGTCCGAGGACATGGATTGGCACGACTTCCAGGTGACTCCAGGGAAAAGTTCAGGCATTACAAAACATTGCCGAAATCGATACCGCGATATCAGCAAGCACGCCAATTCGGATGGGCGTGCAGGCACGACATGAGAGAGTTGTAATGTGGGTTCAAGGGTCTGTCTTTCAAAAGGAAATCGGATTAGACTCCCGTCAAAATCAATGAAAAAGTGTGCGGGCACACTATACAAATGTTATGAGCCTGCTGTGAACTTCCGATGAACGAGAAAAGCGTTACGGTTATTAACTCTAGAGTAAGCAGGCAAGCGCGCGCACTGCTTGACTCCAATGCTGATTATTTGAAGCACATTGGTGAGCTTTGGAATGCGGGATGCGAAATGTATGGAGAGGCTTGGAATACTGAGTTCCATATTTTCGGAGTAATTTTGTCGGAGACTGACCATTTGCCGCTAAGTCATGTTCGGAAACACTATTCTCCCGAGGCGCTTCAGCGTGCGGATAAGGAGTTAGAGGAAATCATTAAATTTTATAACGACGATATGCGTGCCGCGTGTGAAGAGATACTTGTCCGGCATGACGGCTCATAACAATCAGCTGCACAGCGACAATTTCTCCGCTGCTTTGCAGCTCCAAAATTGCGCGCGTGAGCATGGGCGTTATGGCTATGTGCGAAGTCGTGACAGTAGACTAAGAGCTCAAACCCACTTGGAATAACAAAAGGAGAAGGGGCAATGACGACAGCTACCCTTTATCGAGGGCTAAATCTGCACCCAGACATCATCTACTACGATGAAATCCGAAAGTTCTCACCAGGCGTCAAGGTGGAGAAAGATGGTTGGTTCACACAACGCATCGCCCTAGATCCGCAGTATTACGTCCTGGAGACTGAGGCGGAAATACGGTCACTGGTGTTAGGGAGACATTTCATAGATACCCATCTGGACATCAACGAAACACTCTATTTTGATTACCAGGAATAGCTTCCTCAAAAATGGGGGAGGTCTTCTGTCCAGATAGTACTGGTTACTGCCGAAAAACCGTTGCGGAAAAGGAAATGATTATGCCAAAAAGGTTTTTGATCACTTTATTTATTACTCCATTGGTCATGACTGCTTGTAGCGACCCGCGTCGCGATGCATTTATCCAGTCGCAATGTGGAGAAATCGCTGCTGTTCAAGAGATTTATGACGCTTGCGAAAAGGTGGCTAAGGAAATGTATGAAGCAATGAACAAGTAGACCAAGCCAGGATTAACAAAATTTCGTGATTAGAAGTCAGATAAGTCTTGAAGAGTTCGAGCAAATAGTCGTGCCGCTGGCATCCAAGATTGGCTACATGCCCGAAGCACTTCCGCCTGCAATTCAGATTGATTTCATTTCTGATCTATATACGGCTTGTCAAAACCCCCGGCACTCGTGGGCGGCTCAGTCAGCCATGTTTGACGGATGGGCGGCTCTGAATCTCGATTTCAAGTATTTGGTTGAATCTGTTTTGGCACTTATGTACAACTACAGGCGTGTAGTGGAGCTGGAATCGCAGGGAGTCTCCCGTGCTAAGTTGATATGTTACAAACCATTGCCGGAGTGCCCCGATGGGACGCTGGTTGCAGTGACAGATTTACTTAACGGCTTCAAGAGCTCCGGTTCTATCGGCGTAGTAGTTCCTCAGTTGGACTGCCCAAGGAATTCACTTGATGGTGGAGGTCTCTGCTGCTGCGCGTTATTGCCAACAATAGAGTTTCCGGAGGATATGCTTTGGCTCAAGGAAATATTGGAGCCTGAGTCAAGAAAGCCATAACAAATTCTTGCAGTCGGACCAAACCATGCTGTCATGCCTTTTGCAAAAGACGCAAAAGCCACGCCAGCACGTTTTGGCCGCTGAAGAAAGGCGTTATGTACGCGACTGCCTAAGCTAGGTTTATACATCGAAGATGAGATTTGAGAAATTGGGACCGGAAACATTCAAAAAAATCGATTTTCACGAATTGGGTGTGCCCGATGAAAAATTACCGAAGGGAGAATGGCCATGTGTAGTAAACAATTTTGGCGATGTGTACATGTTCCAATTAATTAGTTCCCCTATGGCTGCGCGGGATGGGTTATATAGCTTTTACGTAAAATTCAATGAAATCGCATTTTTGATGTATACAGAGTGGCCAGTCAGAGGGGAAGGTGGTTGCATTAGGGTTAGTGCTTCATTCAGTAATAATGTTGTTAGTGCTATTCACGCTGGGTTGAAGTTCGAGGAACTTCGGATCTTCGCTGAAGAATGCTCTAATCTACTTTATTGCGGATCCGAAAGAGTTGAGATTAATTCCACGGACCCAACGTATATTCGTTCGATAGAGGAAATAATTGACTTTGCCAACCATGTGTCTGGAACTGTGATCGGAGTATCAAATCTCAGACGCCTTAATCTATTGGCTAAACGGATAAGGGAATCTAAAGCCGGTTTGAAGAGAGAAATCATAAGGTTCATGATTATACGTAAGCTTTACGAGATTGATTGGTGGCCAAAGGAGTGGCAGTATTTTAATTTATACTTAAAGAGTGAAGAGATTCACAAACTACTAGTTCACGTGGATGGATATGGAACGGATGGATTGAATAGCGAAGCCAGACGGGCGGTGAAAATAATCAAGCGTGCAAGACTACTTAGATTATTGCGCCTCTATAGAAATAGATAGTCTAAGTTTAATGCCTGTCGCGTGAGAGAGGGTTTTTGGAAATCGTTGTACATAACAAGTGCCTTCAAGGTGACGCGCAAGCGCGCACTTGAGGCGGGCGTTATGGTGCAGGCCGCCGGGGCCGCTTCTCCTGAATTGCGGATGGTTCCGGATTTGTACTACGCAGTCGGGTTATATGGTACGTAATTTAGAGAAGATCGCCATCAATGGCGATGAGGCAGTCGGCAGGAGCTTTCCAGGTTAGAACTGCAAGACTACTTTCAGGGAAGAGGATATTTTCAATGGCACCGAAAGTTCAGACCAATGAGGCTCTGCCTGTTCCCCTGGGCAGCATGCTCCGCGCATTGCGCTCCGCAAACGTGCTTTCGGTCAGCCGCATCACGCTGCACCATAACAATCACATGAAGTTCGCTCACTTCGTTCGCCGGACGCCAGCTGCGCTGGCGCCGCTTATGAATGGGCGTTATGCACAAGTATGAGCTGGAAAATACTTAAACTATCTACGATCCCTTTCTTAGCCGCCCTTGTTTTAGCCGGCGTCGCGGACTATTTGATACTGACGACAATTGAATACGGCAGAAAAGACGATAGTTACATTGGTTGTTATGCCTATGACGCAATGGTTCTTGGCTTCGAGTGCAAGGGATTCATCGGAAGTAGTGCTGTTTCTGCCTGGCTAAACTGGCCTCTTTGGTTAGTGTACGGACCGATGTTTGCTTTCCTAGGGCTCAGGGCAGCTATCCTGACCTTGTTAGTTTGGTTGCCAATAATAGCTTACGCAATTTCAGTCCTGATGATTCGAAAGTCTAAAAATGCATAACAAACAGAACAACTACGCGCCTTCGGCGCCGGACGCGGCAAGCCGCGCCGGTTTTCATGGGCGTTATGTGCTCAGAGGAATGCGATGAAATTTGATTTTGATCGGAATGCAAAAATTAAGATTCTTCTTATAGTGGCCGTTCTCATTGCTGCTCCGTATTTCGCTCCCTTTGCCATTGATTTCATAATCTTGGCGGATTTCATGGGTCTTGAAGCATTGTTAGTGTTTCTATTTGCATACTCCAGATCCGCACGTGCAGTAATCCAGGTTCGAATTTCAGAATTCAAAAGCAGTATTTCTGCAACGGCCCAACTTGTTGCAGAGCTCCACATTTTCAAGCCCCACGTCTATGCTACTCATGCCACCGTAAGTACTGTCCTAGCCGTTTTTGCGTGCTCAATTTTCTTGGCTTGTGTGGTTTGGTTGCCAGTAATGGTGATGAGCATGAGGTACATATCGTGAGCGCACATAACAATCTGTTTCTGAGCGACCAATGCATGCTGTCACGCCTTTTGCTGTCGCAAAAACCGCGCCATCACACATTGGCGCCAGAACAAGGGCGTTATAGCTAATTGAAATTATGAAGATTCTCTCAAATACGACTCGTAAGAATGTTCTTGCATTTCTGCTAGGGCCGATTTTTCTTCTGCCCGCTATGATGCTCGGCATTCTTGTAAGTGCCGTATTTGATCCAAGTGCTGATATCCGAGCCGCTTTGGAAGCTTTCTATATTTACGCCTTTGTTGGGTTGATTTTCTTCGCATATCCGATGACCTTGTTTCTAGGGCTGCCAGCGATACACCTATTGTCCAGGTACAAGCGGCTTACCCTCGCTTATTTATTGCCTATCAGTTTCTTCGGAGCGGGAATTGTGACTTTAATAACAGGTAGTACTCTCGGTGGTTTTCTGATGTTCGCCTACTGCTCAGCGGCAGTAGGTTTCGGGTGTTGGTATGTGTACAGACATGCGTAAAAGCTATAACAATCGGCTGCACAGCGACAATTTCTCCGCTGCGTTGCAGCTCCAAAATTGCGCGTGAGCACGGGCGTTAGACTCTTCTGAGCCAGGATCGAGTAATATGAAAAGAACAAGAAAGCTGAAAGATATGTCTGAAGATTCGGTTGAAAATATTTATGCAAATCAGATTCGAAAAAACAAGAACCGACTTAGAACTCTCAAGTCAAAGTTGAAAAAGAATGATATAGATCTCACAGGGAATCATCCGCTGGCGCGGGAGTTGCACGAAATTCTGGAGGCAACCAGTGAAGCGAAATCTAAATTGAAGGCTTATCAAATTCTGAATAAGCAGCTCAGCGAAAAGCGTGAAGAAAGAATTATTGCGGGAAATAGGAAGTCAAAGTTAGCCTCCATTACTAAGCTTGAAATATCTGGGGGCCTTCCTAGCCTAGGGAAGAGGCGGTAAAAATCTAGCCTCTGAGGAGCAGTCATGCCAGAAGTGTGTGCAGGTGAACCAACGCAGTTTCAACCAGTCGAAATCGACGACTTCGTTGCGCTTGTGCAAGCTGGGGGCGAAGTGGAACCTGAAAGGCTTCGCAATCGAGTGATGACGCGCGGAGTTTCTCTGGGATTCCTCCGCGAATCCACCGGTTGTTTGCTTGGAGTTGGTGGGCTCAAAGCACCCTTTGTGAGTCACCGAAAACAAGTAGCGACTGATTCAGCTACAGCATTAGCAGAGGGCGATTTCCCCTATGAGCTAGGTTGGGTATTTGTCCTACCGAGCGCCCGTGGTAGAAAACTCTCATTTCCCCTGTGTGAGCCCTTGGTAACGCAGGCGGCAGGAAAAGGTATTTTCGCTACATCAAGAATAGGCAATATCGGTATGCATGCCACACTCAAGAAGTTGGGCTTTGTTCGTACTGGCAAGGCTTGGCGGTCGAAGCAAAATCAAGAGGAGCTCGTCCTGTTTTTGAAAAAGGCCGTCTAACAAACAGAACAACTGCGCGCCTTCGGCGCCGGACGGCCGCTGCGCGGCCGCCGGTTTTCATGGGCGTTATGTGTAAGTGATCAGGAGCTGCAGGTGTTCAATGAGTGTTTACTAGGATGAAAAAGCAACTTTTTAGATACTGTCTTGCTTTGCTTCCAATGACTGCCTCTGCTGCAGATGTGGCCTTCGAAGTAATGACCCTGTCCATCCCTGACAGCTGGAAGATAGAAGGCAGCATTCTCCACGACGGGAGCGGGGATAAAGTGGGGGAAGTCGTTTCGAAGAACTCATGGCCCTATTCTTCTGGCGAAGAATTTGTAGCGTCATTTAGAGAAGGGTTTGTAGATGATCTGTCCACGACAGAGTTCATAAGTAGCGGCACCGAAAATGAAATACATTGGGTATGTCGCACTGGGGAGTCTTGGGATGGAAGGGGTAATGCCAGAATTTGGTTTGCAAGAACATTCTGGGTGAATGGCCCTGTGATCGTTCTGTACTCTGGAAAGTCATGCGACGACGACTTTCCCATTGCTTTAGAGATTGCCAAAACACTAAATGAAAACTAGCACACATAACAATCTGAACAACTGCGTGCGCAAAATGCGCGCACCGGACGTCAGCTTCGCTGTCGCCGGTTTTCCAGAGCGTTAGGCCATAGAACGGACTCTCGGAGATCCCATGAAATACAGAGTGAATATCGACGAAGCCAATAAAACCAAAGCCGGTTTCGGAAAGCTAATCGACAATCGTGACCCACGACTCCTGAATAAGGTCGGTGCATTTTCATCGCTCTTCCTCCTTGACGTGAAGCGTTTCACGGAACCAGTACTCGTGCTGAAGACTGAAGAGCCAGGCTCAAAGCAGGTTCTGGCGTTCGCACATGATCGAATTGAGTCCGTGTGTCATGACATGATTAATCACCTAATAAATGACTGCATAGTGATGGGCGCAGAGCCTCTTGCCGTTCAGGATCTCATCGTTTGCGGGCAACTCGAGAAGAGCGTAGCCACACGAATAGTAGCGGGATGTGCTGCGGCCTGCGAGGCGCAGGGATGTGTACTTACAGGCGGAGAAACTACGGAACAACCCGACATTGTTCCTGCAGGTACATATATTCTGGGCTCCAGCATTGTGGGCGTAGTTGAACGCAGCCAGATAATTGATGGCTCGTCGATAATGCCTGGAGACGTTGTTATTGCATTGACATCGTCTGGGCTTCACACAAATGGGTACACTCTTGTTCGAGACCTTCTTAACAATGATCCTAATTTGGCGCAGCTCGATGTAGCGGGCTCAAATTTCCTTGATGCAGTTTTAGAACCCCATCGGTGCTATTACGGCCCTCTCAAGGGGTTATTTCCACTCAAACTCATATCTGGGTTAGCACATATCACTGGAGGTGGTATAAAAGAGAATCTTGATCGCATACTTCCGCAGACCGTTGACGCCAGTATCAATCTAGAGTTGTACCAGCCAGCGCAAATCTTTAGCATACTCCGTGCGTCAGGGAAAATTTCCGATAGTGAAATGCTTCGTACTTTTAACTTGAGTGTGGGAATGGCGCTGGTTTGCAGGCAGGAACACCAAGGCAAAGTCCTTGATCATTTTCAGTCCGCAGGTCAAGGAGCCTACGTCATAGGTGAGATAGTGCCAGGTACAGGAAAGGTTGAGTGTCATGGGTCAGTGCCCTACAAGGCCTAACAAACAGTTTCTGAGCGACAAAAGCATGTCGTCATGCCTTTTGCAGAAGACGCAAAAGCCACGCCGACATACTTTCGCGCCAGAACATGGGCGTTAGCGTAACGAGACGTCAAAGTGACTAAGCATAAGAAACAACACATAATCCCGAGATGTTACCTTAAGGCTTGGTGTGACATTGGTGCTCCTATCGGCCATACCCCTTATGTATGGGTGTTTCGCAATGACGAGAAAAATGGGAGAAAGAAGGCGCCCGAGAACATCTTTCATCAAACTGAGATGTATACCATTACTTCTGATAATGGCGAACGCGATCTCACAATCGAAAAGAGTCTCTCCGGAATAGAGGACGCTTTTACTATCATCAGAAATACGAAACTACAGTCGCGTAAAAATTTGACTGAAGAAGAACACTTTCTACTTTGCATATTCATTGCATCTATGCACGCCCGAACAGTGCAGCAGTTAAAGCATGTGAGTGACCAATGGCGTCGCCCACTTGAAATGATGGAAGAAATGGATGCCCAAATGAAAGCCGCAAGTCCTGAAGAGCGAAGAAGAATGGCATCTATACAGCCATTGCGATCTAGCGACAGCGGTAAAGGCATGGGCGTGGACGAAGTCCGGAAAATTGTGGAGAGCCCTGTAGAAACAATGCTATTCCCAATGATCACAACAGTTGCTCCATTGTTAAGGAGGTTGGACTTCAGCGTTCTTTGCACTAATTCAAGTAGAGGTTTTATTACGTCAGATGCGCCTTGTGTTTGGCGCGATCCAGAAGCATACAAAAGACCTCCGTTCTATCGGTCTCCAGCACTCGGGTACGAGTCTATCGAAATAACACTGCCAGTATCTCCAAGCCAATGTATTTTCCTGAATCGGAAAGGAATGCAAGGGTACCTGGATATTGAGGATCACATTGTAAGGGAATTAAATAGGACAACTCGGTTCGCAGCTGAGGCGCACTATATTTCTAATCAAGACGGCGCAGAAGATTACTGGTTTGATCCCGGAGTTGAGCCAGAAGATTCTTGGGAAAATCGACAAAAAAACGCTAACAAGCAAAAGCAGACGGACGCATAAATGCGCCGCTGTTTTGAGCGTTATGCATTATGTAAGTGGTGAGCCCGATTTATTGTTAAGCCGCCATTCATATTCGCGAATGTATAGTCTTGCAAGACAGACGCCAATATAAAATCGTAGGAACCGAACAATGAAAACTTGGATCACCTCCACACCACCATCGGGCGTAGTATGTAAATCAGCTCTACTTGCTGTGTCTATTCTGTTGTGCTTCACGCTCGCTGGCTGCGCCGGGACGACCGACGTGGATATAGATACGGCGCTAGGCCAGATTCGCGGGTATGAAAGCGACGGCATTCAGCGATTCTTGGGTATTCCTTACGCAGAGCCCCCGATAGGAGAACGACGGTGGCTGCCGCCGGCTCAAAAAGAACCCTGGGATGGCGTTCTGCTAGCTAAGGAATTTGGCCCATGGTGCGCTCAGATGGATATGGACCGCCGTGATGAGGGGGACGTTTACTCCGCAGAAGGTTGGACCATATTTCTCAACGTACCGCCAAACGATGAAAGTAGTGAAGATTGTTTAACTCTTAATATTATTGCGCCGGTAACCGAGGAGCCCAAACCCGTTGTGGTATTTTTTCCTGGCAATGGGCTGGGCACATCGTTCCCTATGTACGATGGAACAGCTATGGCTAGCTCTGACATAGTGTTTGTGTCTGTCAACTATCGGTTGCTCTCCATGGGTATATTTGCCCATCCGGCTCTCACTCGTACGGCACCCGCTGACCAGTCCTTGGGCCGATACTCGGAAATGGATAGGCTGGAAGCCTTGCGCTGGGTGCAGCGCAATATCAGAGTATTCGGCGGAGACCCTGATCAAGTGACGGTGATGGGTAGCAGCGAAGGTGGCGCAGGGATCTTGCAAATGCTTGGGAATCCCGAGGCTTCGGGTTTGTTCCACCGGGCGATTGTCCAATCGGGCAATGGGTGGTGGGAGCCGCTCAGTCACCAAGAGCATGAACAACTGGGATGTGTACTAGCGACAACTGCTGGTTTGAGTGGTTGTGACGCAACAATAGAGGAGCTTCGCGCACTGCCGTGGCAGCGCTTGCCTGTTACGGGGCCCTATACAATTGACGGACGCCAGCACACAGTGGGAGCCACCGCAGCTATCGGTGCCGGCAACGTGATCGACGTACCCATGCTCATCGGGTGGAATGATTTCGACGGGTCATCTTTGCGTTACTCGCCACAGGAAGTTATCGAACACACGCACCCCGATGTACTGCGGCAGTACGACCAGCAAAAAGCGATGGAGGACTTGGCATACGAGATCTATACAGATCTCCATGCAGGAGCGCCAGCGCGCTGGGTTGCACACCAACTGGAAAATGGTCAGCCAGTATATTTATATCTGTATTCATACGTGGTTTCCTGGGACAAGGGCGATGTCCGTGGTGCGGAGCACGCCTATGAACTCCCTCACGTGCTGAACACATGGGAAGAGACGTTGGACGATATGTTCCCGTTCTTATCACGCTTTCTATTGAAAGAGGAAGACAAGGCCATGAGTGAAATCATGCATGAGTGCTGGGCATCTTTCATCAGAACCGGCCAACCCAGTTGCCCGGGAGCACCGGACTGGCCCGAGTACAATCGTGTGGAGGACCAATTGATGGAATTGGCCCTTTCTCCCAGGGTCCTTACCGGCTACCGCGCTCAACAGCTGAATGCTCAGGAGGCCCATAAGGAACACTATTTTCAGAGAGTGCGGAAAAGCATCGGTGAGGTCTTGAGAGAAGGGCTTCAATAGCTGCACCTCAACTGGCAAGAATCAATGCATAACAAACGGCTGTAGTTCGGCCGCAAACAACGCGGCCCGGACGCACTACGCTTTGCTCCGTGCGCCGCTAAGCCGAGCGTTAGTTGACCCACCTATCCAATCAGCGAGAAGTGATTATGGGACGATCAAGCTGGATATTCGCAGGGATAATGCTTTTGCTGCTTCTTGTAATTGCATTTGTAATTGGGATAGCAATCGGCGCCGGATCCCAAGGCGAAATAATTTTTACAAATGATACTTTGTCGGCGTGGGTGTCCGCCTTGGCCACCGTATGCATTGCTGTGCTAACCATTTTCCTCGCCAAGGAAACATGGGCTCTACGGCAAGTCCAGCTCACACAGATAGAGGCAATTCGTAAGGACTCAATTAAGCCAAATGTCACTCTGTACCTCAGAAAGAGCTCTGCCGGATTCAACCTACCAAATGTTCACATCCTTAATAACGGAAAAGGCGGGGCACAGAACATAAAGTTCAAATTTTCAAATAGAAATCCTGATACCGCAGATGTCTACGAACATATCACTGAGTATTTCTACAAACTCTCGATGATAAAAAACGGTATATCTTCACTGGGGCCAGGAGAAAGTCGAATTAGCTATATATTCAGCTTCTTCGATCTTCACGGAAAACTACAAGATCGGGCTTTAACTTACACGGCAGAAATTGACATAGACTACGAAGACTATGAAGGAATGAAGTTTCACTCCAGGGTCGTGCTCGATTTCTCTGAGTACAACGGCGTTTCAGAGATTGGTGGTGATGCGATCGAAAAGATGTCCTCGAGCTTAGAGAAAATTCAGAAGGACGTTAGCCATTTCGCCACTGGGTTCAAAAAGCTTAAGACCGATGTGTACACATCAGAAGACCGAGAAAAGCATGAAGCAATGTTGCAAAAGAGATTTGAAGAGCAAAACGCAGGCAAAGGCAACTAACAAACAGTTTCAAGGCGACCAAAGTATACTGTCATGCCTTTTGCTTGCGCAAAAACCACGCCATCATTCTTTGGCACTTGAACATGGGCGTTATCGGGCAGTCAGGCTCTGCGGTGCTCGTCAATATCTTGGGCAAGCCAGGCTTTGATAAGAGACTGATAAGGCATGTCCCGCTTGTTGGCTTCTACTTTGATACGATCGAGCAAGGCTTCGGGCAGTCGCAGTGAGATGGTTGTAGTAGATGGCTTCAAGTTGGGAAACACAGCCTTATTAGCTTTACTCCAATCAACATAGTCGGTCGAATCATGCGTTTCCCAGAAAGCACGTTCCTCGGCTTCAGTTTTGAATGTTGGTACTTTAGATTTAGCTTTGCTCATATACAGTCCTCTCTTTTCGGTTCATGTCCCGGGCAGAGATAACCCGAATCAATGTGCCCTTAGCGCGCAAGGTGAAAGTTACATGGAGTTTTCGGTCATCATCAGTTTTGCCCAAAGCGTGGTATCTCGTTTCCTTTTGGCTATGCGCGACATCGCCCAGAAGAAGCAAAGGCTGATTAAAGAATATCTGCTCGGCTTCAGATTGGATAACACTATGTTTTTCAGAGCTTTTTCTGGAGTTTCCATCATCCCAGTCAAAGCCTGCGATCTGCGCAAGTTCAATCATACGTGTATATTACCAACATATACGTCAGTGGCAAGCCACGATAACAATCTGTTGCTGAGCGACCAAGGTAAATCGTCACGGCACTTGCTTGCGCAACTACCGCGCCAATTTACCTTGGCGCCAGAACAAGTGACTATGGTTTAAATCAAGTATTTCTAGCTCATTTTTGCTTGCCAATGCGTCCCGCTTTTCATCATCGCATTCAGTATGGTTAGCTGCTTTCTCATGCATGCCACCATTGCGACTTTCTTCGGTTTTCCTGCAGCCACCATCCGTTGATACATAGGTTTCAAGGTAGGGTGACACTGGATCGCTGACATGATGCTGACAAACAGGACTGTTCTCACCTTATGTCGTCCGCCTCGGATGCAGCGCTTTCCTTCGTATTTGCCGCTGTCCTTATTCATTGGCGCTACGCCGACCAGCGCAGCGATCTCTCGGCGATTGAGCTCTCCCAGTTCGGGTAACTCGCTCAGCAAGGTATAGGTCAGTACTTTGCCTACACCCTTGGCACTCATCAGAAGATCACACTTATCTTTCCACTCTGGTGATTGCTCAATCAGTTGTTCCAGCTGTTGATCTA
This sequence comes from Gammaproteobacteria bacterium, assembly GCA_030682575.1. Lineage (GTDB taxonomy): Bacteria > Pseudomonadota > Gammaproteobacteria > Pseudomonadales > Pseudohongiellaceae > UBA5078. The sequence continues at coordinate 696 of JAUXNX010000026.1, read as the reverse complement.
TCAGGGCAATCTCTTTTTGGATACTCTTCAGTATCCGTTGTATCGGTGCCTGTACGCTCCTGGGCATGCGAGTCAGTCGATTCTTCTGCATAGTGCTCATCTCCAAGCACTGGCTTCGGACCGCCATCAGATCGCTAATATGGCGTAAATTCTCGGGTTTTAGTGCTGTTGGAGCAGGTTTGAGCGCTTCGCCAAAATACGCGATGTCCTTGGCATCCAGCTTGTCAGTCTTGGCCACTCGCCCTGTAGATCTGGCAAAATTCCTGATGCGACCCGCATTGCACACCACCACCGGCAATTTGGCTTTCGCGCCAGCAATCACAAAGTGCATCTCCAGTCGCCCTGTGGCTTCAATCAGGACTCTGTCTGGCTTGAACCGAGAGATTCGCTTTGCCGCCTCTTTCGCACCCTGAGCCGTATTGGCACAGGAAAAATATTCTCCGGAAGGTCTGATATAGACATCCAATTGTTCTTGGCTGGTATCTATTCCGACGTTTATTTCGTTGTTTTGAAATGTCTTCATAAGATAAGCTACCTCTGCCTTGCTATTCGGGCTCGGGGCCCACATGACTATTCGAGTTGTGCCTATAGAGCCTTGCAGCGCTTACACTTGTTCCCGGTTTTTACGAACCTGGGCGTTAACAAGCTACTGCAAGGTGGCCTTCAGCGCTTACTGAAGGTGGGCCTCAATTTACC
>JAUXNX010000022.1 GCA_030682575.1 Gammaproteobacteria bacterium | reverse complement strand
CTGCCGTTCTGCGGCTGACCTGCGCCGCTCCGCGGTGCCCTCTCTGCGCAAAAAGCCCAAGGTCTTTTTGCTGCGCTCAGCGCAGGTCTTTTATGCCGCTGAACGGCAGTGCCCCACCCCCGCCCCAAGCCACCACCTCGAATTGTGCCAACCCGGGGAAGGGCGCATTCTTCGAACCTCACTCCGGGACCTGGTGTCCACGTCGTCTTTCGAAAGGATCGTTGTCCTTCCAGCACGCCAAGGGATGTGGCCTGTGCCTGCAGGCGACATAAGAGCCCTGCGCTGAGCGCAGCAAAAAGACCTTGGGCTTTTTGCGGAGGGAAGGCACCGCGGAGCGGCGCAGGGCAGTCGCATGCAGGCACAGGCCGCAGCCCTGGGATCTGTGAAAAGAACTCTCGAAGAGGATCTCCGCTAAGAATCAGCCAAAGAACCAGTAGCAGGCGAGGATAGCGGTGGTAATTCCTGCAACATCAGCGAGCAGGCCGCAGGTGATCGCATGGCGGGTCTTGCGGATGCCTACGCTGCCGAAGTACACCGCCAGCACATAGAAGGTCGTCTCGGTACTGCCCTGCACCGTCGCCGCGATCCGTCCAACAAAGGAATCAACTCCATAGGTGTTGATCGTTTCCAGCATCATGGCGCGGGCTCCGCTTCCGCTCAGCGGTTTCATGAATGCCGTGGGCAACGCCTCAACGAACCCGGTATCGATGCCAAGTCCCGAGACCAGCGCGCGTATTCCGGACAACAGAATGTCCAGACAACCACTGGCGCGAAACACCCCTATGCCCACCAGCATCGCCAGCAAAAAGGGGATGATCTTGATGGCGACATTGAAGCCTTCTTTCGCACCTTCGACAAACAGCGAATAGCAGTCGAGTCTGCGTTGCACGCCGGAGATCAGGAACAGCACGATCACACTGAACAGCAGCAGGTTGCCGATCAAGGCAGAGCGGCTGGAAAGCAGGTCAGGAGGCAGGCTGACGATCCAGCTCAGCGTTGCCGCCAGAAACAGAGCGAAACCCAGGAACCACGCCATTACCACGCGGTCGAGCAGCTTCAGCTTCTGCACCCAGGCGACGCTGGCCAGACCCACCAGCGTGGACGCGGAAGTGGCCATGAGGATAGGCAGAAACACATCGGCCGGAGAGGTGGCTCCAGCCTGGGCGCGATACAGGAAGATCGTGACGGGCAACAGCGTGACGGAGGATGTGTTGAGAACGAGAAACAGGATCTGGGCATTGCTGGCAGTGTCCTTGTCCGGGTTCAGCTCCTGCAGATCGTTCATGGCCTTCAGGCCCATGGGGGTGGCAGCGTTGTCGAGGCCGAGAAAATTGGCTGCCAGATTCATCGTCACAGAGCCAAGAGCCGGATGGTTCTCGGGCACGCCGGGCATCAATCGTCTGAACAGAGGCGCCATCACCCGTGCGACAACAGCCATCAAGCCGCCATGCTCGGCAATGCGGAACAGGCCGAGCCACAGCGCCATCAGCCCTATCAATCCGATGGCGATCTCAACGCTGAGATTGGCCATCTCGAAAGCAGCCGCGACGAGTTCGCTGAACACTTCGGGATTGGTACCTGACAACCATTGCCAGAGGGCGGCAATGAAGGCGAGGAAGAAGAAGCTGAGCCAGAGGATATTGAGCATGGCGGCAATCATATGCGTAAGCGCGGGGTGGGAGCAAAGCTGCTTTGCAGCTTGTTCCAATCCCTCGCCACCTGGTGGCGGTTTTCACCAGTTACTGTATGGGCGCTTTTGATTGAGGGAGAAATTAATTCTTCCAAATCATGAGGTTGGTGACTTCAGTGGCGCTGGTATGAAACATGCTGAGAGATGTGGAGCACGTCAGCCTGTCTGTGTCCCACGCCAGATCGGGCGATTAGGCAGAGACCAGTCAGGCTGGCGGGCTCTTCGTTGGTATTCCGGGTGATTTGGATAGCCGCTTCGAGCGGCGGCGGGTGGCAGGGCCCGGTTCTGGGGCTGACCTGCGCCGCTCCGCGGTGCCGACTCGTCGCAAGTGGGTACAAGCAGCAGACCGGGCTATCAATCGAGAGCAGTGGTGCACGGGCTCCAGACCGCGTCTCGATTAACAGGAGCCATTCGCAGGTCTGATTGACGTGGACTCAGGCCAACGCAGTCTCGAAGATCGCCAGCATGCGGCTCCAGGCTCGTTCGGCCTGGGACTCGTTGTAGACTGCCGAATCCGGCACGCACCAACCGTGCATCGCCCCCTCGTAAACCTCAATTTCGGCCGCTACACCCGCCGCGTCAAACGCAGCCCTCAACACGTTCTTGGACTCCGGATCACGCTCATCGTCATTGGCCGCAACCGCGATCAGCATATGCGCATCCATGCTGGGGATGCCCAGGTGCGGGCTGTCGGGATTCGCTGTATTCAAACCGCCACCGTGGAATGAGCCGCCTGCACCGATGCGATTCGGCAGTGAAGATGCAGTGCGCATGACGATCGGCCCGCCCATGCAGTAACCCATGGTACCAATCTTGCGGCTGGTGTCGACGGAAGGCTGTCGGTCCAGCCAGGCGACGAATGCATTCGCATCGGTGACGTGCGTGGTGGCGTTCAGTTGTCCTGCCATCGGGCGCACGATAGCGGCAATCGCGGGGTCGGCGAAGCTCGCGCCCTCTCCTACAACGGGAGACCTGGCGCTGCGGTAGAACGGATTCACCACCAGCACGGAATAACCTGACTGCGCCATGCGCTTGCCCATGGCACGGAAAGCAGGGCGCAGGCCGAGAATGTCCGGCCAGATCAATACGGCAGCATGGGCGCCAGAGGTCGGGTGGACAAAGTAGCAATCGGCGGTGCCATCGGGCGTCTGGATTTCGACATCCATCTCCATCACGTCCTGCGCGTGCAGGACTGAAGGCAGCATGGCCATCATGGCGGCACCGGCAGTGAGCTTGCCGAACTGGCGACGGTTCATCTTGCGGGCCAGCTTCAGATACTGTTCGTTCTCTTCATTGGTATGGTTATCGCACATTGTTCTTGTTCTCCTGGGAATGTGGTTTGAATTGTTATATCGGGGTGAAGCGCGTTTTCTTCTCCTGGCGATCAGGAGGGGATCAGGCGGGCAGTGTATGGCATGGATGAAGACAAAAGCACGTTGAAAATGCAGCTCCCTCACTCATCCTTCATGTGCTGCAGCCGACCTCTCCAGAATCTTCGTCCAGCCCACCCTTGGATCGATTCTGCACCTGACCATTTTGCCAGTCTTGACTGAGAACATGAATATGAGTCATGGACATCCATTGGCATAGATTTTATGCTTCCGGCACTTTCAATTTCCGTTGTCTGATCAGGCCTTGATGATGCTTCCTGCACTGCAATCCGTGAAGAGTCTGGTGGTGCGCTGCCCCAACTGGGTCGGCGATATCGTCATGGCGACGCCGGTGTTTGAATGTCTGCGCAACAACTTCCCCAATGCCACTATTACTGCATGCATACGCCCCTACGCGCGCGGGATACTACAGGATGCTCCGTGGTTTGATCATATCGTTCCCTGTCAGGACAAGAGTTTGCAGGGGCTGCGTCACTTGCGTGCGGCCCTGCAGCCGCTCAAACCCGATGCCGGGTTGCTGCTGACCAATACCACTCACTCTTTTCTCAGTTTCAAGTTCGCGGGGGTGCCGAATATCTACGGATATCGTCGCAATCTGCGCAAATATTTCCTGACGGATGGGCCGGAACCGCAGCGCGAAGGGGGAAAATACAAACCTCTCCCGATGCAGGAATACTATCTGGAATTGTGTCGCTATCTCGGTCTTGTCCTGCCCTTGCAGCCGCGCGGGAAACTGCATTTATCGGACGTCAATAATGAGAGAGGGTTGGCACGTTTGCGTAATTGGGGTGTGAGAGATGAAGACATGGTGATCGGGCTGAATCCTGGCGCCAGCTTCGGTTCCTCCAAGTGCTGGCCTGCAGAATATTTCGCCCGCCTTGCCGAGATGCTGCAGGAAAGCCTGCATTGCAGGATACTGCTGCTGGTCGGTCCCGGCGAAGAAGGTATTGCACAGAAAATTGTTGACGCCAGTTGTGCCAGCATCATCAATACTGGCACGGAGCGAGTCGATCTTGCCGATTTGAAACCCCTGATCAAGCGTTGCGATCTGCTGGTGACGAATGACACCGGACCCCGTCACTATGCAGCGGCCTTTGATGTGCCGCACATTGTACTGATGGGGCCTACCAACGCGCAGTACACGAATGCCAATCTGGAAAAGACCAGGGTGCTGCAGCGCGATCTGCCCTGTGTACCTTGTCACAAGAAAATCTGCCCGCTAGGGCACCACGCCTGCATGCGCGAGATCACGCCGGAAGTTGTTATGGTGGAGGTCCATGCAATGCTGCAGGCGACATCGCAATCAATCCTGTCCATGTCGTGAATATCTGTCATGAGCGAGCGCTCATGGAAATTTCGCAGCCCTGAATTCACGTGTCACCCTGGCACCATTAATAGTGTGCCCTGCCCCTTACTGTAAATCGAGCCTGGAATATAGCGAGCGTTCAGATTAATGCATGTATTCCTCTTGGTGTGTCATCCTGGCGAACTTTTACTGATTTAATGAAAGTTTTTAGGGTTGACCTGACTTCTTATAATAGAGAGAATCGGCCCTACTAAAAAAATACATTAGGTACTTATCAATGCTTTTTCCCCAAGAAGGCGCTCTGGTTTCTTCGAAATCAGGCCTTTCGTCTTCTTCATTCATGAGTGCTTACTGGCATCGCCATAGCTTTGAGCTCAGCCCTGCACCATATTCCCCTGGGAAAACTTCGCCTGGCGCATATTCATGTTTTGATGAAATCAAGGTTCGCTCTGCAAGAAGGAGGGTGGTCTAGGATTTTGGATGGACCCATCTGATCGTGATACCAAGGGAGAGATTTACAAGGTATCAGCCGTTCGACAAAAACTACAACGAAGTAACACAACGGAGAGAAGTAATGTCATACCCCCACAAAGGTAGCAAGAAGCATTATTTGCGCAACATGATCAGACTCGGTATCGCGATGACACTGAGTACACCTGCTGTTTTAATGGCACAGGCCAACAATGCCCCTGAGGTCGAGGAAGTAGTAGTCACTGGTTCCTATATTCGCAACAGTGCATTCGCTCAGAATTCCCCCGTAGCGACTATAAGCCAGGATGATTTGTATCAATCTGGTGCGCCGAGTATGGCGAATTACATTCGTGACCTGAGTTTCACACAGAACACCAATACCGTGCAGAACGTGCTGGCCACCGCTTCCGGTGGACAGAGTGGCGTTGGTACTACGTTCAACCTGCGGGGGCTTGGAGAGAACAGCACACTGACCATGATGGATGGTGTGCGCAGCATCGATAACTCCGTGACAGCGTTGATTCCCGATATTGCCATCGCGCGCGTTGAAGTGGTTCTGGACGGCGGTTCGGCCCTTTACGGTTCCGATGCGGTCGCGGGTGTGGTCAACATGATCCCCATCAAACGATTTGATGGTGTCCGCGTACGTGCTTACTACCAGACGCCAGAAGAGGGTGGCATGGAAGAGGGCAACCTGTCGCTTCTGTGGGGAAAGAGTTTCACCAACGGAGTCAATTATGTTGGTGCCTTCGATGCCAGAAAGCGCTCGCATCTGGGTATGTACGAGCGTCCTCGTGAGTGGGAGATGGCAGACGGCTCCTCCGGTTCGGGTAACCCCGGGACCTATCGTCGCATCAACAACGCCAATCCGGTGCTGGGCGGCCAGCATGGCGGCACGCTCTCCGGTGGCAACCTGCCAGACCCAAGTTGCGGCACGTTCAACCAGGGACTGGAGGATCGCACCAAGCGCGGCAGCATCCCCAGCGGCATCATCACCGGCACAGGCAACAACAGAACCTGTTGGTACAACTACACCACGACGTATCCTTACGCGCGTGCGATGACCGAATACAATCTGTACCAGAACGTCACCTGGGAAGCGACCGACTGGCTGCAGCTCGAGGCCACCGGCAACTGGAACTACCTGCTGGACGCAGGTACCAGGGGTGTGGTCACGGCGCTCAATCCCAACAATCGCACGGTACTCTATATACCCGCCAGCCACCCAGCCAACACTTTCGGCTTTGACGTTGTGCCCTATCTGTGGCGCCCGGCGGCCGGCCTTGGCACCATGCCAGATTGGATCAGCGAATTCGGTGAAACAAAGGGCGGTACAGATACCAGTTCCAACCGCATGAAGCTGGGGGCGCGCTTTGATCTCAGTGAGACGTGGACAGGTTATGCCTACTACTCACGTCAGGAGAGCAAGGCCTGGTCGCGCGCTATGCGTAACAACATGAACCTGAAGAAGCTGCAACAGGCCTTGATGGGCAAGGGCGGTGTCAACAACGATCTGTGGTTCAACCCCTTCGGCTCTGCTGATCCGCGCTCGCCCCTGTACGTGAAGGGCAAAACGGACAACAGCCCAGAGATCATGGCCTGGATGTGGGACGACATCAGTCTGACAACGGATCGCGATTACCTCGACATCGCCGAAGTTACGATCACCGGTGAGCTGTTTGACCTGCCTGCTGGTGCAGTCTCCATGGCAACCGGTTACCAGTGGCGTGACACACTTGTGCAGGATTTTGCACACCCGCTTTCCGCGATCGGCAACAACTATAACGTGGACATCACCACACCGGTGCGCAAGGACGCCGAATACGTCAGCCAGGTGCGTGCGGTATTCCTCGAGATGGAAGTGCCTATCCTTGAAAGCCTGACAGCACAGGGTGCGGTGCGTCATGAGCAGTTCACCGACTTCGGTCTGGAATCCACCACTCCGAAGGTGGCGCTGCGCTGGGAAGCGATGGATGGTCTGGCACTGCGTGCGTCATGGGGCAAGAGCTTCCTGGCACCAACACCTGAACAGGCTCGTCCCTTTATTCCCAACGAGCTGTGCGGTGAAGCGTTCTCAGGCAACGACCCGTTCTTCAATGCGTCTTTGATCGGTTCATCCACTTGCCAGGCGGGTAACCCCAATCTGGCACCGGAAACTTCAACCATCAAGAACTTCGGTTTCACCTATGAAGGTATCGATAATCTGAGCATCAGCATGGATTATCAGAGCGTGAGCTATGTGGATCGTATTCGTACGCTTGATGATACGGATACCGTGTATGACCAGTTCCGCGAGTTCTTGCAGGCGACTGGCCGCACTGAGGCCACCTACAACCCGGCCAACGCGACGGATCGTGCAGCGGCTACGGCCTATCTGCGTAGCATCGCCGGTCCTGGCAATCCGGTACTGCGTGATCCGGCAGACATGTCTGTGGATACCATCTTCAGGCAGGCGCAGAACATCGCGTCCGTGTACATCGATCTGCTGGATGCGAAAGCCCGCTACATCTACGATGCAGGCAATTGGGGTACTTTCACCACCACGTTGGAGGCGTCCTACTACCTGAACTACGAGTATGAGGACAACACTGGTGTGTTGATCGATGCGCTGGGCATGCAGAATGCACAGACCGGTATCGTGCCACCGCTGCCCGATATCAAAGGCAGTCTGCGTCTGGGCTGGTACAAGGGCAACCACAGTGGCAGTTTGTCTGCGAACTATCGCAGTGGTGTAGTGTTCGATGATCGTCCCGTAGACCGTTACGGCGATGGCTGGCTGGCAATGGCAGATCGCAAGATCGACGCCGAAACCATTACCAATGCTCAGTACTCGTACACTTTTGATCAGTACTTCGACAGCACGATCACTCTGAGTGGTGGTGTGAGCAACCTGTTTGACATCAGGCCGCAGCGTCTGCCGATCATCGGTGGCTTCGAGTCTCGTCTGTCAACACCGTGGGGCCGTCAGGTCTGGCTGTCACTCGATTGGCAGCCAGGTGCATGACCTGATCGCTACTGAAGTCGGGTAGTGAACAAAAACGGCGACAAGCAACTGAATTGGTTGCTTGCCGCCGTTTTTTCTTGAGGTCTTGCTGACTATTCTTTCAGGTATCCCGGGCTATTGCCTGTGCCCACCTGCGACGGTCTCGCGCCGCTCCGCGGTGCCCTCCCTCCGCAAAAAGCCCAAGGTCTTTTTGCTGCGCTCGGCGCGGCCCTGATTGTCGCTGGCGGGCACAGGCAATAGCCCCTGGCGTGCTGCAAGTGCAACGCACGAACAAACTAAATAGTCAAAAGTGGGGCATGGTCACTCGTAGTATGTCTCCGTGGGCCTTTCATTTGCGTAAGATCCCCCGTGTGTCACTGAACGAGGTGGCAGATATCTCTGTGAGCAAAGACGAGTGGCAGCCTTTAGAATCTGCACATCCAGTCGTCAAGAGTTTTACAAGGTGGTGGGAGGCAGGGCCCGGTTCAGCGGCATAAAAGACCAGCGCCGAACGCAGCAAAAAGACCTTGGGCTTTTTGCGGAGAGAGGGCACCGCGGAGCGGCGCGGGTCAGCCGCAGGACCGGGCCCTGCCTCCCACCACCGATCGAAGCAACACCAATCTGTGAGCAAAAAAGCCGACCCGGAGAACGATCCCCGGGTCGGCTTTCTTAGTTACAAAATCAGAACGACCCGTTGATCTTCAAGGACAGCACGCGGCCGGAACCACCACACTGGTCCTCGATCTCTTCCAGTATCCCGGCACTGGTGCGCCCAACATAACGCAGACGCTCACGACACTGCAGATTGTCGGTGGCATTTCTCGCATCGAACCGGAACGTGATGCCATTGAAGGCGACGAATTCCACGAACGCCATGACCATGGGATCGCCTGAAGTCAACTCGATATCCTCGATGTCATAACGCTTGATATTGCCGTCGAAGCGGTTGTTCCAGCTCAGACCGTAGTTCATGTTGTACTGCGGCAGGTCGTGTCGGAAGCGCAGGTCCAGGCGGCCGCGCTCGAAGTTCGTGAAGCGCCTGTTGATGCCCAGGAACGGGTCCTTGATCTTGGAGTCACGCACCTGGAAGTTGGTGGTCACCAGCAGGTTGGGCATGTTGATCATCTTCATGCGGATGCTGGAATTGATCGAGAACACCCACATGTCGCCGGTGCCAATGTTGCCGTTGGCAGACTGCAGTTTGGCCTCGTTGGTAGTGACGTCAATGCGCTCGATCTTGTCATAGTGACGCATGAAATTGATACGGGCAGTCACCACGCCAATGTCATCCGGCAGACGGTATTCGGCATCCAGGTCGGCGTTGATGAAAGTTTCCGGCTCCAGGTTGGAATTGCCTGCCTGAGTATTCTTGTCGTTGTCCTGATTGTCAGTGGCAGCCACGAAATCGGAAAAGCTGAGCTGACGCACGTTGTATTCGGCCATCGCACGCAACTGGAAGTTGCTGGCCACATCGAAGCGATAGTCCACTTTCGGCTTCCAGAAATCGAAGCTGCGCTGGTTGTAGACATCTCCGGTCTGGGTAATCTCGGAGGTTTCCCACACCAACGTACTTTCGAGGGACATGCGCTGATTGATCTGCCAGTTGTGCACGGCGAAGGGTTCGTAGCGCATTTCCTCTACCATGGAATTGGCATTGGCAACATTCTGAGGCACCAAGCCTCCAAAGGCTGCAGACGGTGTGCCGGTGCTGCTGGCCAGACCCAGGCGCAGATAGGAGTCCAGAATGGTCTGGGCGCGCTCGATACCGAATTCGATGTCCTGGCCATCCATCAGACCCATTGTGTAGGAAGAGCGCAAGATGCGCTCCTTGCTGACACTGCCGCTGTCCAGGAACAGACTCTTGGTCTCGGAGCCATCGGCATTGACGCGATAGCGTTCCCGCAAGCTGCTGCCATCATTTTCGTTGGTGATGAACAGAGCCTTGAAACGGCTGCCACCAGCGGTGAGGTACTCGTAGTCGCCTCCGATTTCCCAATTGTCGCGCTCGCCCGGGATGTCTTCGCGTTCGTAAGACAAGGTTCTGGGGTTCACCTTGAGATTGGTCGTGACGCGGGAGATTTTGGTGGGGTTATCGTTCTGGCCGTAGAGGCCGTTGAGGCGCACGCTGCTGTTGGGAGTCAGTTCATAGCTCAGGTTGGTGGAGTACTGGTACGACGTCTGTTCCCGGATACGGTCTTCGCGCACTTCGTCATTGGCCGAGAAGTCACCCAGTACGCTGTTCTCCTTGCTGATGTAGTGATCGTAGCGGGGTTCGGCCTGGGCGCTGAACAGATAGGTCAGGGCGCCAGTCTGTCCACTTACCGAGAGCGAGCCACCTGGCTGTGTTTCATGGTCGGCGTAGCGATCCACATTGGCTTCCCAGGAAATGCTGGTGCTGGAGAGCTCTTCGAACAGGACTACGTTGATGACCTGATTGCTGCCCCGAACATCCAGGGCGCCGGAGGTGCCGCGGATGATTTCGATGCGATCAACCTGAGTGGCATTGATGCGCCCCAGCATGCTTCGTGTGTCGTTATTCTTGCCGGCCGAGCGTTTGCCGTTGATCAGAACCTGATCGCCACCACCGCTGCCGAGGCCGCGCCCACCACCGCCAGGGTTTCCGCCGCCGCCACCACCGCCACCGGGGCCGCCACCACCGCCACCGCCACCAGAGCCGATTCCTGGAATTCTGTTCAGCATGTCCTGCGCGGTAAGCGGCGCGTATTCACTGAAATAGGCGGCTGGATAGACCACAGTGGAGTCGTTGCCTGTAGTTTCCTGTGCAAAGGTCTGTGAGGACAGGCTCATGACCAGGAGCAAGGCCGATAATGTCATGGGGGTATGGCGTGGATTTCTGATCATCATGTTTCCCTTGTGAATTCGATGCTGCGAATTCTATAGGAATGATCGGCTTACAACTGTGACAATTTGTGCACGAACACGACTGCACGCGCACAGCACTGCGATATACCAACTTACGTCGTACAGGTAAGATGGCTCCCAGTCACCGCCATCCCTCTCGCCACAGGCTCACATTTCGATGACAGCATCTCCCAGGGAAAGTATCTGGAAGCACAGGAACTTCGTGATCCTGATTTCCACGGGCTTTTTGCTTAGTTTCGGTGCACGGGTATATGAACTGGCGCTGCCGCTGATCATCTACGAGTTGACCCAGTCTTCGGTTGCAATGGGCACCATGCGGGCGATCCAGTTCTTGCCCATCTTTCTGTTCGGCATGATCATTGGTGTGTTCGTTGACAGAGCAGACAAGAAGCGCTGGATGTTGACAATGGTCAGTGTGCAGACAGCGCTGTTGTTCACACTCTATTTCCAGACCCGGAGCGGTACCCCGGACGTTGGTCTGTTCTACGTGGCAGGCTTCTTTTTGATGCTGCTGAGCTATGCCTACACCAACGCAAGAATCAGTAGCGTGAAGTGGGCGCTGCCAACATCGATGCTGACCTCGGCCAATGCCAAGTTCACCTTCATCCAGACATTGATGCAGGTGATGGGCCCGGCGATCTCCGGTGCCATCCTGTTTCTCTCCAGTCTCTACATCGGGTTGCTTATCACCGCAGCGATGTATCTGCTGGCTCTCGTGGTGCTCGCAAGGCTGCAGTTGCATGAGACGCCGCGCAGCACTCTTGATAAGGGCTTTCGCAGCGAGTTGCGAGAAGGGTGGTCAACGCTGCGCGAAAACAGGGCGCTATGGGTAATGACCTGGTTCGTGGTGTTCTTCAACGCCAGTAGTGCGAGTTATGAGTTGATGGTGATCTTCTATGTGAAGGATGAGTTGCAGTGGAGCACGGCACAAGTAGGCATCGTGCTGTCCTGCGCGGGCATCGGAGGGTTGCTGGGCAGTGTGCTGACCGAACGCATTCGCATGGCGATAGGGATTGGCGCGAGTCTGGCATTGAGTCTGGTGGTGCTCGGTGTCACTTATTCATTGACGGGGTTCCACAGTTCTTCCTACACCGTGGGACTGGCCATGTTCTGCTTCGGTTTCATGACCACCATGCAGAACATCTGCATATGGGCATATCGTCATGAGACCACATCGGCCCCCTTGATCGGGCGCGTCAGTGGCATGACCGGCTCGATATTCAAGGTCGGTGTGCCTCTGGCATTGATCGGCGCTGGACTTCTCGCCGATGTCGCCGGTGCGCGGGCAGTCTTCGTCGTGTGCGGCGTTGTACAGGCTGTGGTTTTCATTGTGTTCTATCGCTCTTCCATGATGCGGGTGCGCTGACAGTTTTGCGCGTAGTGTCATGTCAATTTGTCTTGATGATCTCCACAGGATTTTCGTAGATGTCCTTGCGCTTGTCATAGAGCGGAATCGTCGTGCCGCTGAGGCGGTTGCTCACCAGATCCTGCAGGTCGACATCCGCGACAATGATTTGCTCAATATTGGGTGTGCCTTCGGCCGCGATGCCGTCACGCGCAAATGAAAAATCGGAGGGAGTGATGATGCTGGCCTGTCCATAGTGCATGCCGAGGCCTTCCACGGGCAGGTTGCCTACCGTGCTGGTCATCACGACGAAGACCTGATTCTCGATGGCGCGCGCGTGACAACAGTAGCGCACACGCAGGAAACCCTGGCGATCGTCTGTGCAGGACGGCACCATCAGGATGTCGGCACCTGCCTCGCAAACCATGCGTGCCAATTCCGGAAATTCGATGTCATAGCAGATCAGGATGGCGATCTTGCCGAATGGAGTTTCGAACAGATGTAATTTATCGCCTGCATCTGTATTCCACTTCTCTCGCTCCCAGCGTGTGCGATGAATTTTGTCCTGCTCGAAAATCTGTCCACTGGGAGTAAAATAGTATGCGGTATTGAGGAGTCGCCCATCGTCATGCAACGTGGGATGACTGCCGCCAATCAGGTGTACATTCCAATGTGCTGCCAGCTCCTGCATCAGATCCTTGTAGCGTTTGGTGTAGTCGTTCATGTTGCGCACGGACGTGCGCACATCTGATGTGTCCATGAAAGATAGTAATTGAGTAGTGAATATCTCGGGTAGCAAAACGAAATGCGGTTTGTAGTCGCCCGCTGCTTTCATGATGAAGCGTACCTGGTTCTCGAATCCAGACCAATCGTTGATCTGGCGAAGCAGGTACTGGACAGCAGCAATACGAACGATCATGAGATTTTTTTCTCCAGAAGATTGACTGGCAGGTCCGAACGATAGTCCGGGTTCAACCAAACGATGAGTGACGCGTAACCACAGGATTCTGTATCCTCCGGAATATAGTTTTCCATGACGCCGCAGTAGCTGAAGCCTTCTCTGATCTGAAAACTCAATACCGGGTCTGTGAAATCACCCCATACGACTTTCTGTGCATAGAATTCTGCAGTCATGTTGTCTGCGTGGCGATGGTATCCAGGGAGACGACCGCAGGCGATGACGCGTTTGAGATTCATGCTGCGGCACAGATTACGGCGTGCCTCGTAAAGCAGGTGGCCGACACCCTTGCCCTGTGAATCGGGATCAACAAAGACCTCAACTCCATAAAGAGTGCGACCTAGCGGATTGTGGTTTTCGAAGGAGCCTGAGCTGGTGATCTCCTTCCAGCTATGCGCTTCCTCCCAGTCGTCCCACACCACTGTGATGGAGCTGGCACAACCAAGCAGACCTTCCTCGTTCTCTGCCACGATCTGTCCCTGCGGAAAAGCTTCGAGCTGATCATGCAGTTTGCGCTCACTCCATGCTGGAATTGTCGGGTAGATATATTTTTGCAGCGCGATGAGTGCGGGAATATCCTCGCGGCGAGTCTGTCGCACACTGACAGAGTTCATGAACTTCCTCTTGTATGTTCTTCTTTCAGTTCACAACTATAGTTTGCTGTGATGTGAATGTCGACTATTTGCTTGATATGTGACTTACATCTAGAAAGGGCGTACTGCTTGTAACGGTCAGCGCCTCATGTCCCTAGACTCCGTGTGCAGTTAGAAACTATTCGAACATTTACAAGGAGAGACATTATGAAGCTATATCAATCCGTACTTGCAGGTGTGTTGCTGGTGCCTGCCGGGGCTATGGCTCAGGAGGGTTTGAGTTACACCTGGCTGGAGTTGGATTACGTTAATCTGGATATCGACCGTGTAGGTGACGGCGGCAATATCGCGGATGACTTCGATAACGGCGGCGGTTTTGGAGTTCAGGGGTCGTTGGCAATCAGCGACAATTTTTTCCTGTTTGCCAATTATTCTGACACGAAAGCAGATGTGAATTTCATCAACGATGCAGGCCTTTTCGTGCCCGCCAAAACTGATATCAAGAAGATCGATCTCGGTCTCGGTTTCCACACACCGATTGCCACCAACACGGATCTCGTTTTCACCGGTGCATACACCGATTCAGATCGTGACCGATTCCGTTTTGGTGCGACTGGCGATAAATCTCTGGATGATCTCAATGACGATGGATCGGACGGTTTCTTCGTCGATGCTGCGCTGCGTTCGCAGCTTACTCCTTGGCTGGAGGGCAGTCTGGGCGCACGTTACACCGACATCGAGAGCGTTGATGGAGTCAGTGTGATCGGTAATCTGCTGTTTGAACTGACACCTGCTCTGAGTCTGAATCTGGGCGTGGACGCGGGTGACGAGTTGTCTACCTGGGTTGCAGGCGTGCGTTTCAGCTTCTGATCCCACGGTAGGAGCTGATTGAACAAAGAGGTCGGAGAGAGACGCAAATGCGTTCATTCTCCGACCTCTTTGCATTTGGGTCCTGCTATTATCGCTGCACATGTCATCGCAATCAGACATGCCCGAACAATAACAATGATCAGGAGAAATTCTCATGCGATACCAGGTATTGCCCTCATTGACACTACTTTTTACGATCAGCATGTATGCGTTCCCGGTTGCAGCTCAATCCACGCTGCCGGCAGTGGATGTCACTGCAGCCGACATCAAGGCCTTCATCGACGCGCTGCCGAAGGATGCGATCAGCGACAGGCCCATCCGGGTCGTCAATGTCGGTAATGGCAAGGCGGGCGTGTATGGCGTGTTTCGTCCACAAGCACTGCCAGGTGATGCGATCCGCCATGACACCAGTGTGACGGAAATCTATTACATGCTGGAGGGTACTGCGACGTTGGTGACGGGGGGAGTGATCGCCGAGGAAGTCAGTTCAGGTCTCAGCCCCAATACCAATCGCGCCAATTACCGGGGGCCGCGCATTGAGGGAGGAGTGTCCCGCAGGATCATGCCGGGGGACGTTGTGCTCATTCCGCCAAATGTGCCGCACTGGTGGAGCAGTCTGGACTCTGACATCCGCTATCTCATCTTCAGGCCGGACCCGGAGGGGCTGCAAGCCGAAAGATAATCCTCCCTTTATTGCAGAAAATGCAGCCCGCCCAATTCGAGGGGCGTGGACTTGCCATCCGCTGCCCCGTATATTGCGGCAAAACAACAATAAACCCGCGAGGCGGGAAGGACGTCTACCATGTTCAAACGCACACTCTCCGTATTCTTCCTGTTCGTGAAACCCCTGACCATATTGACCCTGGGCCTCCTCGTGGTCATTGGTGTCAGCGCCCAGACCCCACCTGTCGCCCCGGCGCTATACATGAAAGGCACCGATATTGCCGCCGCTTTGCAGAGTTCTCTTGCTGAACGGCCCGCCATGGGCGCTTCGCTGATTACCACGAGTGACCATTACCGCATCAACCTCATCACCCGCACCGAGGCCCACGGAGCCATCGTGCATAGACCGGGCACAGAGTTGCACTTCATCGTGGAAGGCGCAGGTATTCTCACCACTGGCGGCACGGTCAATCGTCCTGCCGATGGCGGACCGGCAACGACCCGGAATGCCGTATCGCAGCGCGTCGAAAAGGGCGATGCGATACTGATTCCAGAAGGGACTCCACACCACTACACGGCAGTGGAGGGGGCGATTACCTATCTAGAAGTGCGGTTCAATGTCCCTGTGGAATAGAATCACACTCACACACTACAACAATTCATAAAGAGAGATACCCGCCCCATGCCACAATCGACCTGTCGCGCGCTGCTGTTTGCCGTTGCGCTGTTTCTGCCGTTCCTGCCAGTTCAGTCTGTCCATGCCCAGCCCGGATCAACTGTTGATTTTCATATTCCTCGCATCAGCGTGGCTCCGGTCATCGACGGAGAAGTGGGCAGTGCTGAATGGGGTCAGGCCACCCGTGTAGTGTTGGGGCTGGAAACCTCGCCTTCGGACAACATTCCGGCCAGTGTGCAGACCGAGGCCTTCATCATGGAAGATGGCGAGTACCTCTACGTTGCCTTCATCGCCACAGACCCGAACCCGGAACAGATCCGCACGTTTTATCGCGACCGTGATTCCATTGGCGGTGGTGACTACGTGGGTGTGCTGCTGGACACGTTCAATGACGAAGCCCGCTCCTTCGAATTCATCACCACACCCCTGGGTGTGCAGTTTGACGCAGCTACTGACGACCTTAGTGGCAGCTATGACGAATCCTGGAACGCGCTGTGGGACAGCGAGGGCAGCCTCACCGCCACCGGTTACATGACCGAAATGGCGATTCCGTTCAAGCAGTTGCGTTTCGAGGGCGGTGCCGGGGAAAAGATCTGGGGCGTGAAATTCATTCGTGACTATCCGCGTGATCGACGTTACCGCTTCACGGACTCGGAGCAGGATCGCAATATTTCCTGCACCGTCTGTCAGTTTCGCAAGGCCAGTGGCTTCGCAAACGTTGTGCCGGGGCGCAATCTGGAGATCATTCCAACGCTCACTGCATCGGCGGCACAGAGGCGACCCAATCCCGCCCTCGATTCCTGGAGCAGCACCGAGACTGATCCGGATGCGGGTGTGGACCTGCGCTGGGGAATCAATCAGGACACTTATCTGAATGCTACCCTGAATCCGGACTTCTCTCAGGTGGAGGCTGACAGTGCGCAGTTGGAAATCAATAATACTTTTTCTCTGTTCTTTCCGGAGAAGCGCACGTTCTTCCTGGATGGCGCTGACTACTTCAACAGCCAGCTCAACATCGTGCACACGCGCAATATCGCAGACCCCGATTACGGAGTGAAACTCACCGGCAAGAGTGGCCGGCACTCCTATGGTCTGCTGCAGGCCAACGACACCAGCACGAGCTTCATGATTCCCACCAATGACAGCTCATCGGTGGCCTCCCTTGGTCAGTCCGACAGTGACGTGTCGATCCTGCGTTACCGGCAGGAAGTGCTCACCAATTCCAGTATCGGTACTGTATTGACGCATCGCAATGGCGACGGCTACTCGAACACAGTGGCAGGTGCAGACGCACGCTGGCGCCTCAGTGGCAGCGATGTCATCAATCTGCAGGTACTGCGTTCACAGTCGGACTATCCGCTGGCGATCCAGACGCGCTACCGGCAGGACGACAGCATCAGTGATGAGACGTACTTGATAGAGTATCGTCACAACGATCGCCGCTGGGACGTGTGGGCCGAGCACGTCGACTTTGGCAAGGACTTCCGTGCCGACCTCGGTTTCATCAATCGCGTGGATTACACACGCAACACTTTGAGAGTCGGACACACCTGGCGCTACGAGGCAGGCACCTTCTTTGATCGCATTCGGGTTGCGCTGGACTGGGACAATACTCACGATCAGGCGGGGCTGGAGTTGGAGGAAGAGTTTGAGGTGTTTCTGGAGATGAACGGTCCGCTGCAGTCGCAGATCAACGGTCTGTTCGGAGGTAGCAAAACATACTACAACGGCTTCTATTTCGATGAGCAGTTCAACCAGCTCTCGGTGTCAGCACGCCCGAACAGCGAGCTTTTTCTGCAGATGCTGGTGCGCATCGAAGACATCGTGGACTTTGCCAATACCCGTCTTGGCGAATCGAAGCGCTACTCTCCTACCGTGAACTACCAGATGGGTCAGCATCTGCAGATGAATCTGCAATACACTCATCAAACCTTTGATGTGAAAGGCGGGCGCTTGTTCACCGCCAACCTGGTAAATCTTCGCGCCACCTATCAGTTCAATGTGCGCAGCTTTCTGCGATTTATCGTGCAATACAGTGATAATGAGAGAGACAGGGCGCTGTATATCAATCCGGTGCAGAGTCAGTCGAAGGAATTGACTACACAGTTGCTTTACAGCTACAAGCTGACGCCGCAGACGCTGTTCTTCATCGGCTATTCGGATGCTGGTTTCCAGAATGACAGTCTGAATTCCATCGAGACCAGCAATCGCACGATCTTCGCCAAGTTCAGCTATGCGTGGCAGCCGTGATCGGTATCACGTTGCATGCCGATCTATTCTTTGTGCTGTGGCTCTTTCCTGCGCAGAATTCGCGCTGGAATTAGCGAGAGCAGCATCAGGATGCCGAGGGTGACGTAGATTGGCGGCCAAGTGAAGGGTTCTGGCGGTGCAGCACCGGAGGTGATGTCCACCACTGTGTTGCCCACGGTGATGCGGTAACTGGTGTTGTCATTTCCTGTGTACGTGAAGATGCCGACAGCGTCTGTCTGTAGAGTAGCGACAGAAGTTTGTGGCTGTGACACGAGCGCAATCTGCACGGCAGTTTCTGCCACAGGCGAGCCGTCCGCATTGCTCACCACACCAATGATCAATGGCCCGTCTGCAAGAAGCTCGATCTGCATTTCCTGTGCGCTGACAAAGCCGTAGAACAGCGCCAGCAGACACCCCACCAGAGTCTTGATAACCAGTGCCCTAGTGAACATGCAGCGGCCCTCCATCGTGACTGTGAGGAACTCCCGTCGCTGCGTCCATGGTGGCAGGGCCATGCACATGGCCACTCTCGTGCAGATAGCCGTGTAGCTGGAACAGCAGGAGCAGGAAGCCGAAGAAGATCAGGCTGGCATTGACGATTCGGGTGATCGGCTCCCAGGCAGTGGTCTGCTGCCAGGCGCGTATGACGACGCCCATGACGACCAGCGCAGCAATCTGACCGAATTCCACACCGAGATTGAAGAACAGGATTTTTGCCAGCAGTCCGCTTTCCTCCGTCATGGTCAGGTCCTGCAGCCGCGCCGAGAGACCGAAGCCATGAATCAGACCGAAGATGAAGACCATGTAGATGAGATTGGGGGCTGCAGTACCAACCCAGCGCCGGAATCCGTCCAGGTTCTCGAAGCCCTTGTACATCACGGTTACGGCAATCACTGCGTCGATCAGATAGTGATCCGCGCTGATGCCTGCATAAGTGGCGAACACCAGTGTGATGGTGTGGCCGATGGTGAAAGCAGTGACAAATTTCAGAATGTCGATGAAGCGGGTCAGGAAGAACATCACGCCAAGCAGGAACAACAGATGGTCATAGCCTGTCAGCATGTGTTCCGCGCCGGTCCAGATATAGTCGAGTATGCCGCCGTTCTGCATGCGGTCGCGTGCTACTTCCGACACATCGTGAGCTATGGCGGCGCCACTGTTGCCAAGCAGCAAGGCAGTCAATGCCGCGTTTCCGGTGTGCTTATAAAGCTTCCACATGCGTTGTACCCTGATTCTGTTGAATGTTTTCTGCCGAACATGCCCAGCAATACTTTTCTTGAGAAACCGCCAAACAATGCCCTGCAGTTTCCCCAGAGAGCTTTTATCAGATATGGCGTCATCGGGCTACTTTTCGGGTCATCGCGCTGATTGGCATTATGTCCTGAACTGACCGGTAACTCCTTTGGCAAGGCTACCGTGTAGTGTTGATCTGAGGTAATCTCCTCGCAGTGTTTTATTGAGCAGTCACGTTTTCTTCTCACGGAGCAAAGGTCGCAAATAGAAGGTTTTGTAAAGGCCAGCAGGCTGCAAGGTCGGCTTGACAGGTAGTCTACAATGCACATGCCCCTGGTGGTGGACAGTCGCCCCTGCCATGGGCAGATGAAGAGTCCTTTAATGTGGATCGCAACACTCCTTTAGATCAGCAGCTACTGCTGAAACATGTTCCGGGCATGGTCTATCGCTGTCGCAACGACGAGGCGTGGACCATGCTGTTCGTGAGCGCCGGATGCAAGTCGCTTACCGGCTATTCTCCTGACGATCTGCTCAACAACGCCAAGGTCTCCTACGCCTCCCTTATTTATCCTGACGATCGTACTATGGTCGAGAAGGAGGTGCGTGATGCCGTGCGGGGGCGTCGTCCGTTCCGCTGTACCTATAGAATGGTGGCCCGTGATGGCACCATCAAATGGGTGTGGGAGCAAGGCGAGGCAGTGCGCACAGAGGAGAAAGGCACTTCGGTGCTGCAAGGCTACATCACAGATATAACTGAGGAGCGAAGCAAGGATGAGGCGCTGGTGGAAAGCCGGGAGAGCTTCAACCAGTTGGCTGACAGTATGCCCCTGATTGTCTGGAGTGCAGACAGCAGAGGTACCACTGACTTCACCAGCCGCGCATTCACCGACTACACGGGTACCACTTCTGGTGATGATATGACGCCGGCAGAGCGCTGGCGCGCGGCCATTCATCCTGCAGACATGAGCATGGTGTCTGCAGCCTGGCGTGTCGCCAACCAGACAGCGACGAACTACACGCAGGAGTATCGCCTGCTGAACAAGGATGGGGTATACCGCTGGCATCTCAGCCAGGCCAGGCCAATCCGCGACCGGCGTGGCAATGTTCTGAAGTGGTATGGCGCCACGATTGACGTCCACGATCAGCGCCTGCTGTTGCAGGATGCCCGGCGCCTTGCCAATCGTCTCATCAATACGCTGGAGAGCATCACCGATGCCTTCATCACGCTCGATCAGAACTGGCGCCTTACCTATATCAACGCGAAAGCCGAGGAGTTGCTGGGAGTAAAGCGGGAGAATCTGCTTGGTCGCATTATATGGGCGGAATACCCTGGCGCGGACGTTTTCGAAAAGCATTACCGCAAGGCCGTCGCAGAACAGATCACACAGGAATTCACCGCCGAGTACCAACCCCTGCAAAAAACTTTCGAGGTACGAGCCTATCCTTCAGGTGAGGGGCTGGCGGTGTATTTCCGCGATGTTACCTCGCAACTCGCCATGCAGGATCGCCTGCGACAGTCACAGTACCTGGGGGCCATTGGGCAGTTGACCGGAGGTGTGGCTCATGACTTCAACAATCTGCTCACGGTGATTCTCGGCAACGCAGAACTGCTGGAAGAAGATCTTGAGAAGAATGAAGCTCTACAGCCACTGGCCACCATGATTCGAGAGGCCGCAGGCCGAGGCGCGGAGTTGACGCGTCGGCTGCTGGCCTTCGCCAGACGGCAGGCGCTGGAGCCACAGATCACTGATATCCGTGCGTTGGTTACCAGCATGGAGAGTCTGCTGCGACGAACACTGCAGGAGGATATCGATATCCGTCTGATCCACGATGGCTCGGTGCAGGCGCTGGTGGACCCTGTGCAGTTGGAGGCAGTGTTGTTGAACCTTTGCGTCAACGCCCGCGATGCGATGCTTGAGGGTGGCAGACTCACCATCGAGACCGGAACGCGCTGCCTTGATGAGGAGTATGCTGCCGCGCACACCGACGTGGTGCCCGGCATGTACGTGATGCTGTCGGTGTCCGACACCGGCACCGGGATTGCCCCCGATGTTCTGCCCAGGGTTTTCGATCCGTTCTTCACTACCAAGCCGCAGGGCCAGGGCAGCGGGCTGGGTCTCAGTATGGCCTATGGATTCGTGAAGCAATCCCATGGCCACATCAGTCTGTACTCCGAGCTTGGACAGGGCACGACCATCAACATGTATTTACCGCAATGTGATGGTGTGCCACTGACTATCGACGCAAATGTTGCCGCGCTTGCAGGCGGCAGCGAAAGTATTCTGCTTGTCGAAGACGATGAGCTTGTGCGCGAATACACCGCCAGACTTCTGCAGGGTCTGGGGTATGACGTGGTCGTTGCGAACAACGGCAATGAGGGACTTGAAATCATACGAAGCAGTCGTCCTCTGGATCTGCTGCTGACCGACATGATCATGCCCGGAGGTTTGAACGGACGTCAGCTTGCCGAGGCAGCGGTGCAGGCAAGGCCACAGTTGAAGGTGCTGTTCATGTCCGGTTATACCGAGAACGCCATTGTTCATCAGGGGCGCCTGGACCCCGGAGTGCACCTGCTCAACAAACCCTATCAGCGCAGCGAGTTGGCAAACAAGGTACGTATGGCGCTTGGCGATGATTGAAAGGCGCTGATAGTGCTTCTGTTGTCATCGATATATCGGGCTCTTGGTTGAGTCACACCTTCTTTGATCGGCATCCCGGTCTGTTGCCTGTGCCCTCTTGCGGAGAGAGGGCCCCGCGGAGCGGAGCAGGTCAGCCGCAGAACCGGCCCCTGCTGCCCGCCGCCGATCGAAGCTGCTTGTCACCACTAAAAATGAAGAGCCATCACAACACCAACATGAATGTCACACTGAATTGATCATTGCCATAGTCCACACTGCTGTCAGCACGAATCTCCTGACGGACATACCCCAGATTGAGTGAGGTATCCCGGCCGAGCGGGATACTCCAGTCCAGTGCCACAAGATGCGCGCGACTGGCCAGTGAGTACGCCACCTGATTGCGTCCCGGCGGCGCCTTCACCGCAGGATCAAGGGTCAACGCCTTCGCTATTCCGAGCAGGCGCGGATTGGGAGCCAGTGCACTCGATACAGTGTTGCCGTCGATCCAGGTATAAGTCAGCGCCAGCATGGTGTCGTTCGCAAACACATAGTCCATGGTCGCGAAGAGGGTGGTCTGGTCAAAGTCGAAAATGTCATTCCGAGTGCTGTACTGGCTCGCGTATCGTCGTCCGTCATGAGTCCCT
Organism: Gammaproteobacteria bacterium; assembly: GCA_030682575.1. Taxonomy (GTDB): domain Bacteria; phylum Pseudomonadota; class Gammaproteobacteria; order Pseudomonadales; family Pseudohongiellaceae; genus UBA5078. The sequence goes on along the minus strand of JAUXNX010000022.1, from coordinate 26,422 downwards.
TCGCTGACTTCATGTGCGGCACCGATCCGGGTATTCCATGCCGGCGACAGACGTTTGCTGTAGCTGAGTTCGAACTCGGCGATGTGGCGGTCGCGGGTCTTGCCTCTGCTGTTGTGCTGGCTCCAGTTCAGCGCGGCGCCCACTGTCGGTGCGTAGGCCCCGAGCCCGAATTTGTGTTGATAGACACTGCCCACTCCGATGCTTTCACTATTCAGGCCGATCAGTTCATTGAAGCGACTTGCCGAGAGCGTGGCGAAAGTCGTCACCGAGCGACCAGGGCGCAGCTCGACGAAGCGTCCAGCGGTGAGATCGAGGGTCGCACTTACATCGCGATATTGATCGCTGTCGAGAAAGGCACGTGTCACATTGCTGTTGCTGGCAATGCCTGCGCCAAGGTCAAGGAAATTGTCAGCGCTGACTGCATTGGCGGTGACAATGACAGCAAGGCCAAGCAGCCATCCAAGATAGAACCTGCATCGGTCGTGAATACCATTCGTCTTCAAGTGCTGTGGTTCGTACATTGAATCATCCGCTGCTCTATTGAATGAGTCGGAGTCTAGCCAGCACACCGGTCCGGTGCAACACGAGGCGCGTCTGGAGCGGGCTCACGCAGCCGTGGTGGCGGCCGCTTCCAGCGCTTCCCTGATTGAAGGGTGAAAGGTTTGCACGCCTGCGATCGGTTGCACGCCTGCCTTGGCCAGTGTGCGCAGAGGCTGGAACTGCAGATCAGTCAGCATCAGTTGTGTGCCGGACTTGCGACAGACTGAGACCAGTTTTTCCAGGGCGGCAAGGCCACCTGAGTCCAGAATGGGCACGCCATCAAGATACAGTATGATGCCGCGCCGGTTCTCACACATGGCCGCGATTTCGCCGAACACCCGGTCTGCCGCCGCGAAGAACAGCGGCCCGCTGATTTTCAGCACGCACCAGCCTTGTGGCACAGGCTCTGCCACCAGACGCTTGTTGTCACTGATGTCGGTGACGCGGGTCATGTCGGCGATTTCCTTCATGAACAGCAGTGCCGCCAGCACCATGCCGGTGCTGATGGCGATCACCATGTCGAACAGCACCGTGAGGGAAAAGCAGGTGATGAACACGGCGATGTCACTGCGCGGGGCCGTCTTCAGCAGATGCAGAGCCTTCGGCGCCTCACTCATGTTCCATGCCACCATCAGCAACAGCGCTGCCATGCCCGACATTGGCAGATAGCTCAGCAGTCTGGTCAGTGCCACGAGTCCCAGCAAGACCACCACGGAGTGAATCATGGCCGCGACGGGTGACTGCGCGCCAGCCCGAAAGTTGGCGGCCGAGCGGGCGATGGCTGCTGTCGCTGTGATGCCGCCGAAGAACGGTGTGACGATATTGCCAATGCCCTGACCGAGCAATTCACTGTTGGCGCTGTGCCGGCGCCCACTCATTCCGTCAAGGACCACTGCACATAACAGGGACTCGATAGCACCGAGCATGGCGATGGCCAGTGCTGCGGGCAGAATGTCTTGCATAGCCTGCCAGTTCCACACTGCTGGTGCCCCTCCTGTCCCCTCGCGTAGCCATGGCCATTCGAAATGCGGCAGCACCGGCGGAATTCCCTGTCCGCTGCTGCCATCCGGCAGCAGATAATGGAAGCGTGAACCAATGGTGTCGACTGCCATATCGGCTTGTGCGAAGAGCATAGCCGCGACACTCGCCAGTGCAATCGCGGGCAGGTGGGCAGGTATCGGGGAGTGCAGACGTGGCCACAGGATCATGATGACCAGAGTCAATGCGGCTACTGCCATGCTGGGCCAGTGAATGTCGTCTGCATGGGCGGCGAGCAACAGCATCTTGTCGAGAAAGTGTTCCGGCATCACTGCTATTGGCAGCCCGAACAGATCCTTGAGTTGCAGGATCACAATCACGACGGCGATACCGCCGGTAAACCCCAGTACCACCGATTCCGGTATGTATTGAATCAGACGACCAAGCCGCAGCAGCGCCATCGCCACCAGAATGACGCCTGACAGTACCGTCGCTACCAGCAAGCCGCTGAGTCCGTAACTTTGTGCAATTGGGTAGAGGATGACGACAAATGCAGCGGTGGGACCGGAGACGCTGTAGCGTGAGCCGCCACTCAGTGCGATGAGGAAGCCCGCCAGGATGGCTGTGTAGAGACCGTACTGCGGAGCGACGCCACTCGCAATCGCCAATGCCATGGCAAGCGGAATGGCGATGATGCCGACAGTGATGCCTGCCAGCAAATCCTTGACGAAGCGGTCTCGTGTGTAGGTTTCGCTGATACAACTTTCCCGCAGGGCGTGGGCAAAGCGCAGGGAGAACAGATGTCTGCGGTGAGGCATCGTGGCAACTTCTCAGTGTGGCGGCATTACGGTGCATTCTACGCCAGCGAGCAACAGGCGCAACGCTTGTCTGACCCGCATTGTCAGTTGTTGGGTTTCTCGGTGTCGAGAAAGCCGAGCAGGGCGGCGGCGCCAGTGAAGATGGTGCTGATGACGGTGATGCCCATGATCAGTGCAATCCGGAAGACGGCGCCAATGGTCACATCACTGTAAACGCCCACCAGCCAGCCAAGAAGATTGACCACCACGACTGCAATCAGGAATGTGCGCAATATTATTTTTTTCATGGGGCCTCTTGTGCCATTTGCTGTGGTTCATCGTACTCGGGTGGGTGGGCACGCTACCGATGAACCCAACGATGACACGCCGTGAACCCATCCATGGGGGCTCGTCATCCGCCATCCGACCGCCATGGATGGCGGAAGTGCAGAAAATGCAGGAGCATTTTTCTGCCCTGGCGGCTGACGGTCATCGTTGGGTTCATCGGCAGCATGCCTTCGCAGTGCAGTGGTAATTCGCACCCAGTAGCAAATCGGTTTGCGGGTCTACCGACAGCGTGCACTATCCTCGGCGCAAAATAATTCAAGATACTAATCCCCAGACAGCAATAACACTCCATTGATGGCTTCCTTGCTGTGCTCCAGAAAGACGAAGATGTCGTCCAGCCCATCGTTGTTCAGATTGGTACTCATCAGATCGCCGTTGCGCATGGCCTGGGGGAGGGCAAGAGTGTGATCGGGTGTGCGACCCGCTACTGATCGCAACTCTTCGTTCTGCTCGATCTGGAACTCATCGATGATGCGACGGATATCGATCTCGTAATTGTTGCGACTGCGACTGTAGTTGAGCGACGCCAGGAACTGGTCTTCAGGCTTTGCAGGTTCTGGCGCCATGCTGTTGAGGAAAACCTGTATCTGTTCGTTCAGCAGCACTACCAAATCCTGATTGGAGCCGATCCCGCTCAATTTTGCGACAGCCGTCGGGATGATCTGCGCATCGCGGGCAGCATCGACCTGTCCCCGCACACTCATGGCGGTGCTGATCAGGCTGACAGCCGAGGGGAACCTCAGGGTCACGGTCAGTTGACGGGCCGGACGCCGTGCAAAGCTTCGGCCCTCGTTGTGATACACGAAAGCCTCGACGTTGATGCTGCCGGAGAGGGCGAGCCAGAGAAACAGATCACCCACTGAAACAGGTTCTACGCGCCACAGCCACAAGTCCTTCAGGCCGTCCTCGTTCTCGTCCTGCAGAAATGTGGTGAGCACATTGCCGCCGGAACGCAGCACCTGACGTGGCTGCGAAAAATCCATGCCGTCCGGTGTGCCGGCAAAGAGTGACACCTTGCCACCTTCGCGCAGCACGAAGTCGGCGATGCCATCGTTGTCGACATCCTCCAGAGTTTCTTCGTGTGTGAGCGCCAGCATACCGGTCAGGTTGGAGAAGTCGAGCTGATCGATGTCGAAGCTGCCGAGGCGCTCGCGAATCTCCAGCCGATCAATCGCGTAGGTTGGGTTCTGCGAAAAGTATTCGTTCCCGCCAGCATTGGCGAGAAACACATCGAAACTTTCAGTAGTTTCCGATATCAGATCGGGATTGCCGTCGTTGTTCACATCGCGCAGTTCAATCAGTGGAATTCGCAGTGACTGGCCAACATCTCGCTCCAGAGACTGCCGCAACGACAGCGTGGTATTGACCTGCATGTCTGAAAGCACACTGAGTGGTTGTTGATAGCTGCCATCGGCGTTGCGGATGTGCAGCAGCAGCGAACCGGCACCAGGAATGATGAGATCGTCCAAACCATCGTTGTTGATGTCGCGGGAAAAATTCAGACGATTGACTCCGCTGCCCGGAAAGCCGAACAGGTCAGTGAGCAGGGCAGTGGGTTCCGCGAAACTGCGGCCAGTGAGTTGCCATTGCATGACACGCGTGCCGTCGATCAGTGCCAGTAGAGAGAACGCACGATTGCCCTGTGCATCCTGATAGTTCTCACTCAGTTCCCAGCCTGCGCTGCGGCCTGGCAGTTCGATGAAGGTGTCCGGTTGATTGAAGTCGAAGCCGGTCTGGCGTTGGAAGTAGAGACTGATCTGCTTCTCGCCTACTGTCAGCAGATCGCTCAGTCCGTCGCGGTCTGCATCGACGATCAGCATGCGTTCAATGTCGGGGGGCAGCGAGAAAGGCACGCTTCGGTAACCTGGAAACGTATTCGCATCCTGTGCCAGCACGGGTTGCCATGCAGCCATGCCGCAAAGCGCCAGTGCCGCAATCATCTGCGGAGTAAAGAACCGATTATTGGTGTTTGGATTCCTCATGGCGTTGATACCAGAATCGTCATGGAGGTGGAGTGATAGAGAATCATGTCGGCGGTGCCATCGTTGTTGAGGTCTTCGACGTCGAAGCGCAGCACTGTGCGGGCGGGCACATACTGCCAGAACGGTGTGTCGGCGAAGCGCAGATTGGCGTCGATGGACTTGGCGGCCAGCGTGCCTTCGTTGGTCAGGTAGAGAGCATCGCGCCGGCCGTTGCCATTCAGATCGGTCTGCAGGTGAATCTGGGATGACAGACCCCGCACCTGCGTTGCCGAGAATGTCTCGTCCAGTCTGAAGTCGGGGCGCGCGTTGAATAGCTGATTCGTCTGACTACTGCTCGCGAACAGCAACTGGCTGCGCACGATGCTGGCGTTGCGCACGGCGTTCACTACAGGGATTGTGTAATAACTCGCACTCAGCTGTGGACGGCCATCGTTGTTCAGATCGGTGACGGACAGCGTCAGGTCATAGCCGGAAAAGCGCATGACCTGATCGGGCTGCATCAGATTGAACTGACCTTCGCGGTTCAAGAAGAAATGCACGTCCCAGTCATTGGAGTTGTCGACAATACGCAACAGGTCGCTGAGACCATCACCATTCACATCCATCAGGCGGATATCGCCACGGGTGTCGATTGGCCCCTGCCAGTTCGGCTTGTCGGGATAGCTGCCATCGCTGTTCTGCAGCAGTACATTCACCTGCCCATACAGATCATTGCCGATGTTCATGAAGATGATGTCGTCAGAGTCGTCCTTGTTCAAACGGGTTGTGATTGCTGAAGGTAGAAAGTGACGAATGTCGAGCAGGCTGGTCTGTTCGACATCATTCCAGTCCGTCACGAAGTTTGCGAATGGAGAGTTGCTGATCGCCCGCACACTCAACACGATGCCCTCGCGCTGATTGATGGCAACATTGGTATCGAAACGTGCACCACCAATGGGAATCGCAGACGGGTCGAGTTCTTCATTCACGGTGCTGAATGTGTGGGCCAGAGTGAAACTCTCATCGGGCCCGCCACGAAAGTAACCGTAACCTTCACGGCCAGGCAACAGCAGATCGACATGGCCGTCGCCATCCATGTCCCTGATGTCGGGGAAGTAGAGCACCCGGCGTCGATCAGGCACTGACGCAATCAGCTCCCATTGAAACAGGGGCTTCAGGTTGCCGGTGTAGCTGGCGATGGCAGAGGAAAGGCTGAACACATCGGTACCGGAAAACAGTAACAGTTCTGCGCCGGGATCTGCGCGCACATCGGCGATCGCGATCGCAATGATCTCTGGCTTGATCTCGACGTGGCGTGACGGCTCGGAAGGGAAGCGGCCATTACCCTGCTGCAGATAGATCAATAGTTCGCGTCCGGTATCACTGCTCCACTGCGGCACGATAATGTCGTGACGACCATCGCCATCCATGTCGGCACGCAGGATATCTTCCGGCCATTCTCCGAGGGTGATCTCGGAGGCGCTGAAGTTCAGTTGTGCCTGCAGGTGGGCACTCCATGTCAGTGTGAACGCCAGTCCGAGAATGCTGGCTGCCCCCCAAGCCCTTGTGGCTATTCGGTTCATGGCGCGGTTTCCTCCAGCAGTTCGCCGTAGCCAGTGGCAAAACGGAAGAGGCTGAACAGGCTGAATTCCTTCTCGCCCTCTACATGCTGGTAGTTGAACAGAGAGAATAACCACAGATCGCCAATGGTGAGACGTGTCTGTTGGGGCGCCAGGCTGGATTCATAACGCACCAGTGGCCACAGCGACAGTCTGCTCACGCGGCGTCCCGGGTCCCACAATGGCACACTCACTTCCAGCAACTGATTCTGTATGCCACCGTTGGTGACATCCGCAGCTCGAACCACGCTGAGCCGAACGCTGTCGCCAAGCTGATGCTCGGTGTGGATTCTGGTGATGAAATGCTGAGCGGAGCGTATGGGTTCGCCGTCCAGTGCCAGGATGGTATCGCCCACACGCAGATTCGCCGCAGGCAGCGGACTCTGTGCAAAGAATTGCACTATACGTGCGCCAGAAACTGCCTGTGCGCCGGGAGCCTCATACACTTCGGTGGTGTAGCCGGCGCGGGTGGCAATCGGATCGACGCGGTACAGTTCTATTGGTACGGAACGCTCGTCACTGATCATGCGCGCATTCACGGTGGTCTCGAACACAGTGGTGTTGCGCCTTACCTGAAACACGAAACTGCCGTCAGAGCCTACCTGTTGCGCCAGTGCATCAAGCAGATCGGGCTGATTGATCTCCCGGCCATCGATGCTGAGAATGACGTCGCCCGCACGGATTCCAGCGACATCGGCTGCACCATTCGGTGTCACTGCGCGCACCCGCACACCGGGGAGGATGGCGATGTTGGTGAGCGAGTCACTTTCATTGATAGCTGTGGTCATGCCGAAATTCAGGCCGCTGCCAACCCGTTCGCCTTCGCTCAGGCTGACGGTCTCCGGCGAAAGTGTGATGCTGGGCACCAGTTGGCGTGGCTCCCGGCTGACGCACGCGCTGAGTAGACATGCCACCAGCAATCCTGCAAAACGTAGCCTCATAGCTTCCTCACTCCCACAATTATCAGCGCCAGCACCACGAACAGCAGCATCTGCGGCAGTGGTATCCACTCATTGAGTTGCAGCATTCGTGAATCGATCATGACGTCGGAATAACCCCGTACCAGTCGGCTCACGTCCTTCAGGTAGGACTGGTCAATGAGTGAGGGTTGAAATGTCGCATACAGATAGTTGGCGCGCTCGCCGAGCACACCCTTGAAGATGTCCAGTGCCAGCGTGACACCCAGTGCGCTGGTCACTGCCTGCGTCGCCGACTGCGCGCACACGGACACCAGCACTCCGAACGCGAGCGCGGCAGGAATCGGAATCAGTGCGAGTCGCAGACCAAGGGCGACCTCGGTGCGAATCTCGGCGCTGCCGATCAACTCGTAGCCATCTTCCACCACAGGGCCGAACTCCCATAGCAGCGCAGTGATGATACCAATGCTGAGGGCCATCAACAGCAGCGCACACAGCGCCAGCAAATGGACGGTGGCGAGCTTGGCCAGTACCAGGGCGGGGCGGCTGGTGCGACGGATGAGGACATGGCGCAGCGAGCCGGTGTCACGATCATTCGCGAACGAGAAAGCGGCATAGGCCACGAGGATGAGGCTCAGCAGTGTGAGGCCGATGGAGAAGCTGTCGACAAAATGGCCCCAGGCATTGGTGCCGGTACCGGCAGCGTCGGTGAAGCTGTTCTGACCCAGCAATGCATTGCGGGCGTCCTGACCAGTCTCCGAAAGCTTGATCACGAGGGCGCGCACAGCCACGATCAATGCAGGCAGCAAAACCAGCAGGCGCGTGCTGTTGCTGCGCAGAGCGACGTAGATTTCTGCCTTGAGTGCTGCAACAAATCCGTTCATGCGGCAGCCTCCCCGGTCTGTACCGGATCGCGCGATGTGATGTCGTGGAACAGGCTGGTAAGCGAGGCGCGCTCGCGCACCAGTTCGTTCACCATGATGTTCTTCTGCACGAGTTTCTGATTGATGAGCGCTGTGCTCACGTTATCCAGTTGCAGCGTCAACAATCCAGGCTCGCTGTTGTCTTCAATCACCACGCCGGGGATGTCTTGCACGATCGCGCAGGCGCGCACGACGTCATCGCAATACACGAGTAGACGGCTCTGCTGCGAGTTGAAGAGTTTGCTGACGTGATCGCTCACCACGATCTGCCCCTTGTGCAGTATCGACAGGTGCGAACAGATTTTTTCCAGGTAAGGCAACTGATGGCTCGACAACAGGAATGCGGTTCCTTCCTGACGGTTCAACTGGCTGATGAGTGCCAGTACGTCTTCTACGCCACCTGCATCCAGACCATTGAAGGGTTCATCCAGAATCACGAATTCGGGGCGCCCAAGCAAAGCCTGTGCAATGGAGGCGCGGCGGCGATTGCCAAGGGAGAGATGACGGATCTTGAATTGGCTGTAGCGGCTGATACCGAGCATGGCTTCGACCTGAGCCGGGGTGCGCACACGTTGCTCGCACAGCAGGCTGGCATGTTCCAGTGCCTGCCGTACCGTCAGTTGCGGATGCAGACTGGGACTGTCGAAGATGCTGACGATGCGGCCACGGCTCTTGTGCAACTGTGCAGGTGGCAAGCCGAGCACACGCACGTCGCCGCTGTTGAACGACTGCATGCCGAGCAGGCATTCCAGTGTGGTGGTCTTGCCGGATCCGTTGAGCCCGACCAGACCATGCACGGCACCGGCCAGCACTTCGAGGTTCAACTGGCGAAGCACCTCGAACTGGCCGTATTTCTTGTTCAGTTCTCTGACAACCAGAGGAGCACTGACATTGATTTCCCTCTTGGGGGTATCCTTTTTGGGCACGGACTGCTTCCTGTCTATCTAAATGAATTCACAAGCCCTGTAACGATCTACTCCACGAACAGATCGTCAACTTCAAGTTCCGTGACCTTGCCGAATTCGCGCAAGGTGTCGGCATTTATACGGGACATGTCGCCCACAATGGAGATCAGCTTCGGTTTGCCCGCTACGTGCTGGCGCTGAAAGTTCAACATATCCTCCAGCGTGGCAGTCTGCAGTTGTGCAAAGCGGGCTTCACGCGGATCACCCTGCAGCCCGAGTCGCTCCCAGGAACGAACAGTGCCGATCACCTGGCGGAAGCCGACAGTGGAGGTGCGGTAGCGATTTTCCATGGAGCTCTTGGCTTCCTGGAAGCGGTCTCCGGAGGAGGGCATATTGTCGAACAGGTCGAGGAAAGCGTCGATTGCTTCCACAGTCTTGTCATTCTGCGAGCTGATCGCGCCCAGCACGAGATTCTCGGCATTGAGGCGTCCGCCCTGTGCGTACTGCGCTTGTGCAGAATAGGCGAGTGCTCTCGCCTCGCGCAGTTCCTGAAACACCACGCTCGACATGCTGGTGCCGAAGTAGGTGTTGTACAGCGAAGAAGGGACAACCAGCTCTTCGTTGTAAGTGCCATCGGGGAATTCGATGCGAACCTGAGACTGGGCAGTCTGCTGATTGACAAAATACACCTCATTCTCTTCGACCAGGCGTGCGGTGCGGAAGCGATAGGCTGGAGTATCCCGCAGTTCGGCAGGGATGTCGTAGTGCCGTCTGATGCTCTCCATCAGCGCTTCCAATGGTAGTGAGCCGGTGTAGGTCAGCGTGTGCTTGTAGTGGAGCAGGTCGGCGATTTCGTTCTGTAAATCCGCCACGGTTGCTGCCTGTATCTCTGCACTGGTAAGCGATTGCAGCATGGGTGAATCTTCGCCGTAGCGGTTGTACAGGAACAGCGCCTGACTGATGGCGGCCGGGTCCTGCTTCTGGTCTGCACGGGACTTGAGAATGATGGCCTTGAGCTCTTCCAGAGTGGCTTCGTCGACGGTCGGATTGCGGACCAGTTGCAGCATCAGGGCCAGTGTCGGCTCGAACTGTTCGTCGAGACCGGAGATGCCGATCGAGGATTCGTTGGCGCCTGCACCGACACCAAACTCACTGCCAAGGCGATACCATTCCTTCTGCAGTTCTTCGGCGGACAGATTGCCGGCCCCGGATTTTTCCAGCAATGCAGTGGCCAGACCCAGACGATCATTTTCTTCTGTGCCCACCTCGACGCTGATGGAGAAAGAGAACAGGTCGTTCAGCGGATTCGGCGAATAGTAGAGCCGCACACCGGGTGCGAAGTCGACGATACTGTAGTCCTCGTTCGGATCCACATAGGTGGGTTCGATCTCTTCGTAAGGCATCGCCAATATGCTGGCGGCAAACTGCGACTGACGGCTGGGATCGATGGCAACTGGATCGATCTGCGGCTTCTCGACGTGGGGAATTTCCTGTTGCTCATCAATGCGGTGAACGGCGGCGTAATTGTTGCCGAAGTACTTGTTTGCCACTGCCACGATGTTGTCCTTGGTGATCCGTTCCAGACGCTCGATCTCGGCAAGATAATGATCCCAGTCCGCTTCCATCTGGAAAGCCTGACGCATCATCGTCACGCGCGCGGTGTTGGATTCAAGCGACTGCTTCTGGCTCTTCTTGAAGTCATTGACGATGGCGGGAATGATCCAGTCCTCGAACTCACCACGTTTGATCAGTTCGATCTGGTCGAGCAGTAATTGCTCCACTTCGGCCAGGGTCTGCCCCTGCTTGGGTATGCCCCACAGACGCTGTGAGCCGTAGTCGTTGAGAAATTCGGGAGATGAACCTGCCGCCTGCACAGCCTGCGCCTGGTTCAGATTCAGGTTGATGAGCCCGGCGGTGCGATTGTCCAGAATCATGTCAAACAGCATCAGGGCTTCCTTGTCCGGGTGGCCATTGGGTGCTGTGCGAAATGCCAGTTGCACTTCTTCTTCGCCACGGTAGCGCACGGTCACACGCTCGGCGCCTTGCAGCGGTTCTTCCACCCAGGGACCGACTTCCGGAACATCGCGACGCTGCCAACTGCCGAAAGAGTCGCTGATGATGGCAATCGTCTTGTCGATATTGATGTCGCCACTGATGAAGATGGCCATGTTGTTCGGCACGTAGTACGTATCGAAATAATTCTGGATATAGACGAGCGAGGGATTCTTCAGGTGCTCGGAATCTCCGATGGTGGTCTGCTGTCCATAGGGGTGTTTCTTGTAGAGCAGCCTGCCCATCGCGTAGTAGGACACGCGGCCACGGTTGTCCAGGCTCTGGTTCTGTTCTTCGTAGACTGTTTCCAGTTCAGTGTGAAAGAGACGGAAGACAGGATCGACGAAGCGGCTGGATTCAATCGCGGCCCAATGCTGCAGGCGATTGGATGGCAACCCAACCTTGTATACGGTCTCTTCGTGCCAGGTGTGGGCATTGAGTCCGGAGCCGCCCATGCCGTTGTAGAGCTTGTCGATTTCATTTGGCACGGCGTATTGTCCGGCCAATTGAGAGACCCGGTTGATCTCGGCGTAGATGGCGGCACGCGCACCGGGATCGGTTTCGTTGAAGTGCTGCTCGTACAGTTCCGTGATCTGATCGAGATAGGGTTTTTCGGCTGCGTAGTCGATGGTGCCGAGTGTCTGGGTGCCCTTGAACAGCAGGTGTTCAAGATAGTGTGCCAGTCCAGTGGCATCCGCAGGGTCATGCTTGCTGCCAGCCTTCACAGCTATCTCGGCGTAGAAGCGTGGCTCTTCGTGATTCTCCGTCAGGTACACCTGCAAACCGTTGTCCAGTTCGAAGATATGGGTGTCGAGGGGGTCTTCGGGGTTGGGGGTATTGATGCGGCGGTAGCCTGCTGAATCCTGATTGCCAGCACTCTGCGTGTCTGCAGGTGCGGTGTTGCTCTGTGGGCCGCAGGCGGCCAGAGCGAAGGCGACCAGCAGAGCGGCGGTGCCCCGAGTGACCATGGCAGTCAGACCGTCAGACATTGGCAGGGAGTAGGACATACAATTCTCCAAGGGGGATTCGGTGCAGTAATGTTGCGGCTAATGTACGGAATTCTACGCAGAAGTCCACCTCTGTCCGGGTCAGGATTCGCTCCCGTTACATTGATGCGTTCGTGGGTTTCAGACCAGCAGGATGGTCGCAATATTGCGACCGTGCATTGATTTTCTATGGAGCTGTGCCAGGCACAGGAGTTACTGCAGGCGCATTCTGGTTGAGTAATTCGCGGGTTTCCTGCAGGGATTCCGAGAGGATGACCAACTGTCGGGACGAGCTCTGCAAGTTTTGCTGCAACTGGTTGATCTGCTCCTCGAATGTGGACTGCAGACGGGTATTGGTTTCAGTTTGCTCCTGTATCTGTTGCTGCAGATAGACGCTGTGGTTCTCGCTTTCGCTCAATTGTCGCTGCAGCTCTTGTACAGTGTTGTATTGCACCAACGCGAGCCCCAGGGCGGCAATGGCGAGCAGGCTGACAGTGAGGGTTGCTTTCATGGGGGCGTCCTTATATCGTCGGGCGCGTACTGCGCAAGTGGCCGGGATTCTAGCGCTTTGTAGTCTGCCGTAAAACCTGGCGACAGATTTTCAGGATAAGGTCGTAGAACACGCAATGAATCAAGCGAGGCCTGGTCTGCTGTGACCCCTCCTACACTGTCCGAACCGTGCTGATTTCAGGTCCAGGGATGTTATGCGTAGATTGCCATCTGTAGTCATTGTCGGTTTGCCGATTGCCATATTGAGTCTTGTTCTGGGCGCCTGCACGTCTGCCTACCATGAGGATGCAGCGGATCGACAGACTTATGCCGCCATTGCCGGCAAGGCTGGCCAGGTTCCTGGTATGACTCGTACTCTCACCCTCGAACAGCGCCAGGCGCTGTCGTTGGAGCAGTTTCCTGTCAGTACCAGCCCGCTCGCCGCCTTTCTGGGGTCGCAGGGTGAGTTCGAGCTGGGTGCTCGGGTAATGAGCTTTGATCAGTCGCTGGAATTGGCTTTCAGCTACAACCGCGAGTATCAACTGCAGAAGGAGCAACTCTATCTTGAGGCCCTGTCGCTGACTTTGGATCGCTACCAGTACACACCGATTTTCACGGCGACTGCCACCGGCACCTATGAATGGGATGTGGAAAACGAGTTTGTGCAGGATGCCAATACCCTGCTGCTGATCCCCGCCGGTGAAACCGTGACTGAGGAGTTCATCACCGGTCGCTCGACCCTTGGCTCGCGCCTGCTGATCCGTGGCGGCGGCCAGATTGCATTGAACCTGACGTCGAACTTCCTGCGCTTTGTGACAGGAGATGCCGAGCAGACGGTGAGCTCAGCACTCATCGGCTCCTTCACCCAGCCATTGCTGCGTGGTGCCGGGCGCACTGCAGATGAAACATTGATGCAGGCCGAGCGCGACTTGCTTTATCAACTGCGCGAATTTACCCGCTATCGCAAATCACTGGCTGTGCGAGTGGCTTCCCAGTACTACACAGTGCTGCAGACTCGTGACGCCGTGCGCAACAATTATCAGGGTCTGTTGGCCACGCGCAGCAGTCTGGAACGGGAGCGCGCTTTTCAGGCGGAAGGCTTGCGAACGCTTGGTCAGATCGCACGTCTGGAACAATCCGCACTGCAACGTGAGCTGAGTTGGGCGAGAGCCATCACGCGATACAGCACAGCACTGGACAATTTCAAGATTCTGGTCGGTCTAAAGGCTGATGATGCGGTGATACTGGATGATGCCCAACTGGTTCTGGTTACAGCCGCGGGCATGCAGCGTCCAGACATTTCTCTGGAGCAGGCCATCGCAATGGCATTGGAGACACGCCTGGATCTGTATACCCGGGTGGACCAGATACAGGATCGCGAACGGCGCATCAAACTGGCAGCCGATGGTTTCAAGCCGCGGCTGGATCTGTTCGTCAGTGCGGCGGTTCCTGCGAGAGGTAACAACCGCCTCGGCGATCTGGACTTCCGGCAGACTGACTACAGCGCGGGCCTGCAACTGGATTTGCCTCTGGACAGCATGAGCGAGCGCAGCAACTACCGCCGCGCACTGATTGATTTCGAGGCGGCTGTTCGTTCCTACGAGGCCACTGTGGACAACATCAAGTTGCAGGTACTCGATGCCTGGCGGGCCATCGAGGAGGCGGAAAGAGATTACGAGATCAGCCTGGTCAGCGTGGCGTTGAACGAGCGTCGTGTGGAAGAAGCGGAGTTGCGTGCCGAACTGGGTCTCGGTGATATCCAGGACACAGTGGATGCACAGAATGATTTGACGAATGCCAGAACTGCTCTTTCTGGAGCGATTGTGGATCACAACGTAGCAAAACTGGAACTGTGGCGGGACATTGGTCTGCTGTACGTTCACGACGACGGACAATGGGAGGAAGGCATCAATGAACTCTGAGGCAAAGGGCACAAAGGAGCTGCAGGAAAAACTGACTGCACAGGTGCGACAGGCTATCGAGACCAGCAGGGCGCGCTTTCTGGCGGCCAGCCGGAATACCCGTATCGCGATCCTTGGCGGCGCAGGAGTGTTTGTTGTCGTGGGGCTGTCCCTCATGGGTGGTTCATCTGACGACATTGGTTCCGGAACCACTTTCACCGTGCGGCAGGGGCCTTTTGATGTGGTCGTGCTGGAAGGCGGCAATGTCGAGGCTCTGCAATCCCAGCAAATTCGATCCACCATCAAGGGTCGGGATGGCACCAAGATTCTGGGCATCGTCGAGGAAGGCTATCGGGTGACGGCAGAGGACGTGGCCGCAGGCATGATCCTGGTTGAACTGGATTCCGCCCAACTCGAAGCAGAGAAACTGAATCAGGAAATCACCTACGAGACAGCCGAGGCCACCTTCGTGGAACGCAAGGCACAGCTCGAAATCCGCATCAACCAGAACGTCAGCAATCTCAATTCTGCCCAGCAGAGCATGAAATTCGCCCGCCTCGACTTCGAGAAATTCCTTGGCTTGAATGTGGTCGGTGAGATTGTCGAGACGTTGGAAATAGAAGCGCGTCTTGCAGAATCGGAGCGCGCCAATATTGTAGCGGCTCAGGCGATAGCCACGCCTCGTCAGCCGGTGGATCTGCAAGCGATTGCCCAGCGCCGCAGTCGCGCACCGGCATCCGCAGAAACATTCGATCCAGCAAGTCTTGCACAATTGCCGGCACCAATGCGTGAGCGCATTGAAGCAGCCATGGCCGAGAATGGCGGTCAGTTGCCCGCAGAAATGCTGCAGCGCATGCAGGCATTGGCAGCGGGCGGTGGAGCTGCCCGGACTCCGCGCACTGATGGCGCTTCCCCGTTTGCTCAGGGCGCATCGTCTGATGAGCGAAGGGCCGTAACATCTGTGCTTGAAGAACCCGCTGTCATGGAGCTGGCCGAACTCAGCGATGCCCCGATTCAGGTCAATTCAGTCATGCTCATGGACGCAAGCTACATGAGCATCCGCAATACTCTGGACTTCAGCGTGTATGCGAGCACAGCACGCCTGGAGGATGGTGAGGCCAAGCAACGTCTTCGTGAACTTGAGGATGCGCTGCGTGTTGCAGAGGAAGATCATCTGCAGGCCCAGGCCCGCCTTGATGGTCAGCGCCGATTGCAGGAACGGGGTTTCATAACCCCCACTGAACTGGAACTGGAAGAGGTCAAGGTGGTGAAGACCCAGATTCGTCTGGACTCTGCTGCCACCGAACTGCGTTTGTATCAGCAGTATTCCTTTCCCAAGGATGCCGAGCAGTTTCTGGCCAACTACGAAAACGCCATCATGAGTTATCAGCGTACCCGTGCAGAAGGGCAGGCCGAGTTGGCGCAGGCAGAGGCTCAGTACAAGTCGGCAGAGAAGCGTCTGAATCTGGAAGGGGAGAAACTGGCAGACCTCAATAATCAACTGGCGGCTACTGTGATTCGTGCTCAACGCCCGGGACTGGTGGTATACGGTTCAGCTGAGCAGACACAACAGTTTCGCGGTGGCAACAATCAGGAGCCTATTGCCGAAGGCGCGACAGTGCGCGAACGCCAACCCATTCTCACCATTCCTGACCTGACCGAGATGGCAGTGCGAGTGAATATTCATGAATCCGCGGTACAACGAGTTGCGGAAGGACAGAAAGTTGCTCTGCGTGTTGACGCGTTTCCGAACATCAATCTGACTGGCGTTGTCACCAAGGTGGCTGTGGTTGCCGATTCAGGCAATTCGTTCATGAATCCGGACCTGAAGGTTTACCCCAGCATGGTCAAGATAGACGGCGTGCATGAGTGGCTGCGTCCAGGGATGAGCGCGCAGGTGGAGATTCTTGTCGAGCGTCTCGATGATGCCATCTATGTGCCGCTGCAGGCAGTGACCTACTATGACAACGAGCAGGTGGTCTACGTGGTCAATAATGGCCGCAGCTCACGCCGTGTGGTGGAAGTGGGCTCCTTCTCCGAGCAGTTCATCCAGATCACGTCAGGTCTGCGCCCCGGCGAGGAAGTCATGCTGTTGCCGCCGCGACAGAATTCCGTGGCAGCGGTCAGGTCATGAGAGTGCAGGATTGATATGACCAGCCCTGTGGCCAGCACCTCGAACACGAGTTCCGCATCCGCTGGAGCGCGTGCCTCTGTCGCTGCGCTGAACAGAGAAGTCGTGGCGCGGGTGCAGGACATCCGCAAGACCTACCAGATGGGCGCCTTGTCTGTGCAGGTACTGCATGGTATCTCCATCGATTTCTTTCGTGGTGACTACATCAGCATCATGGGCCCCTCGGGTTGTGGCAAGTCGACCCTCATGAACATCCTGGGTTGTCTTGATCAGCCCACTTCCGGCAAGTATTTTCTGGGTGACGAAGATACCTCGAAGATGGCTGACAATGAGTTGTCATCAATTCGTGGAGCGCGGCTTGGCTTCATCTTTCAGTCCTACAACCTGATTCAGCAACTGACGGTGGTGGAGAACATTGAATTGCCACTGTTCTATCAGGGGGTTCCGGAGGAGGAGAGCCGCAGGATTGCAATCGACCTTGCCACCCGTGTCGGGCTTGATACCCGGCTTGATCACAAGCCCTATGAACTCTCTGGCGGCCAGCAGCAGCGTGTGGCGATTGCCAGGGCGCTGTCCAATGACCCTCTGATCATTCTCGCCGACGAGCCGACAGGAAACCTGGATTCCAAATCCGGAGCCGAAATTCTCAATCTCTTCGACGAACTGCACCAGCAGGGCAAGACCCTGATCATGGTGACTCACTCCGATGAACTGGCCGAGCGCTCCGAGCGCTCCATCCGTCTGCGTGACGGCCTGGTGGAAAGCGATGAACGACGCCGTACTTGAGAATCGTCGCCCGCTGGGTGAGAGAGCCGGACAGCGGCAAGTTGCCACAGCTTCTGCAGCAAACTGGACTCGTTTCAAGAAAACCGTGGCCGTTGGTATCAAGAGTATCTATTCCCACGGCTTGCGCTCGCTGTTGACAGTGCTCGGTATCGTGATCGGCGTGGCGGCGGTGATCGCCATGCTGGCCGTCAGCGAGGGTGCGAGCTTCGAGGCGCAAGAGCAGTTCCGCGCACTGGGCAGCAACAACATAATCGTCAAGAGCGTCAAACCCCCCGAGGCCGAGGCGTCAGGGGTCACCGGATTTCGCCAGCCTGCCGTGGTCTATGGTCTGACCTATCAGGACATCGAGACCATCCGTCTCACCATTCCTGGCGTGACCAATGTCATTCCCTCGCGCATCATCAAGAAGACTGTTCGACATCTGGGCAAGACCGTGAACACTGATGTGGTCGGCACCACGGTCGATTACCCGATATCACGCAATTACAACCTGCGCCAGGGACGCTTCTTCACCGAAGATGAGGTCACAGACCAGAAGAACGTTGTGGTGCTCAGCGACGAAGTGGCCAACGCGCTGTTTCCGGTTACCGACCCTGTTGGCGACAGCATCCGGATCGATGGTAATTACTACAACATCATCGGCATCATGGAGTCGGAAGCCTATTCCAATCTTGGCCAGAATCAGGCCGGTAGTTCCAATGCAGCACCCAGCCGTATCTTCATTCCCCTGAGCGCCGCACGTCATAGATTTGGCGAGACCATCATGCGCCAGACCTCCGGTGGCATGGAGTCGGAAACCGTGGAGCTGCATGAAGCCATCATTCAAACGCAGAGCCAGGATTCAGTGGAGGACGTTGGCCGGATCATCGAGCAGATACTGCAGCGGCGCCATGCCAAGATCGATTACGCAATCGATGTGCCGATGGCTCTGATCCGCCAGGCAGAGGAGAGCGCCCTGCGCGACCAGATCGTGGCGGGTGCTATTGCAGGCATTTCATTGCTGGTTGGGGGTATCGGCATCATGAACATCATGCTGGCCAGTGTCACCGAACGCACGCGCGAGATTGGCATAAGACGAGCGCTGGGCGCCAAGAAGAAAGACATCATCATGCAGTTCCTGATCGAGGCCGTGATACTGTCCGGCGTAGGCGGGCTGATTGGTGTGGTGCTCGGTATCACTATTCCCATCATTATCTCCATCTTCTGGGATATGACGACAATTGTGACGCTTGGCGCTCCTTTGCTGGCATTTTCCATCTCCGCGCTGATCGGCGTGGCATTTGGCATCTATCCGTCCATGCGCGCAGCAGATATGGATCCGGTGGAGGCTCTCCGGCATGAATGATTTCTTTATGCAGGAATTTTCCTACATGTTTGTAAAAAAATGGCGGCTTATCGCGAAATTCGTTGCTTTTGTCTCAAGAGTTTGCTCTGATCTTTTCGCTTTAAGGCGTAGTAGGAAGTGTATCGAAGCATGGATTTTGAGATTTGCCGTTCATCATCCAGTGATAATCGGGAAGTACCTTATAGTGAAGTAACCGTAAGCCAAATGGCTTCATGTGCTAATGATTTTTTGTCAAGTGATTGATTTAAAAATAATAAAGGATCCGCAGCCCACAGCGTGCGGTGCCAACAACTGGAGATAACCATGCTTAACTTCACCCGGCGCGGGGAACTGCGCCATTTGATCCATTCCCTCCTCGCAGTATCCATCACTCTTCCCATGGCTGCTCATGCTCAGCAGGATCGCCAAGTGGAAGAAGTAGTTGTGACAGGCTCCTATATCAGGAACAGCGCCTTCGCCCAAAACTCACCAGTCGATACCGTCACACAGGAAGACCTGTTTGAATCCGGTGCGCCGAGCATGGGAGCCTACATCCGAGATCTGAGCTATACCCAGAACACCAATGTAGTGAACGTTGTGCTGGGGGGCAACTCGGGTCCCCAGACGGGGAACAGCAGTTTCAATCTGCGCGGTCTTGGCGAGGGTTCCACGCTCACGCTGATCGATGGCACACGCACTCTCAGCCCCTTGATGTCTGCGAGTCTGCCTGAAATTGCCATCGGCCGTATGGAAATGGTACTGGATGGTGGTTCGGCCCTGTACGGGTCAGACGCGGTGGCCGGGGTGGTGAACATCATTCCGATCAAGGAATTTGAGGGTTTCCGCGCACGTACCTATTACCAGCGTACCGAAGACGGCGCGATGGAGGAAATGAGGGGCTCCTTCTTGTGGGGCAAATCCTTCAATAATGGCGTGGACTACGTGGGCGCCTTCGAAGTCCAGAAGCAGACTCCGTTGATGATGTACGAGCGTACCCGGGAATGGAAACACTCCAACAATGCCTCCAACGCCGGCCCGGTGGGCTCCTTCCGCCAGATCGTGGGCGCTACTCCAGGTGTGAATGTGCTCGGCCCTCATGGCGGCACCCATACAGGCGCGGTGCTCCGGGACCCTGACTGCGGCCAGTTCAACCAGGGTTTTGTACCACGCGGCGAGGGTTACAACAGTAATCCCTCCGGCACCATCTTCGGCGCCAACTGTACCTATGACTACAGTATTCAGCATGCCTATTCCAGGCATGAGGTGAACTATAACCTGTACAACACGGTCACCTTTGAGGCAACGGATTGGCTGCGCTTTAACGCGACCCTGAACAATCATTATCGTATCAACCAGAACCGCTCAACCGGCACCTCCCCCAATGGCGGCAATGATCGGGCCGTGATGAAGATCCCGGCCAATCATCCGGCCAACCCCTGGGGCGTGGATCTGACGCCGTGGAGCTGGCGGGTGTTTGGCAATACCGGAGCACCCTTGCCCAGCTACTACTACAGCGACAGCTCCAAGCGGATCGACAGCGATTACTCCCTGAACCGGATCAAGTTGACGGCGGAGTACGATATCAGCGGTTCATGGACCGGCTATACCTACTACACCACCCAGGACAGCAAGGCGATGTCTGACTCCAACGTGACGAGTACCAGCCGATTGCAACTGGCCATGTCCGGCAAGGGCGGACCCAATGGAAACGAGTGGTTCAACCCCTTTGGCTCCCAATCGCCCTTGTCATCGCGTTATGTGAAGGGTGTGACCAGTCATTCTCAGGAGTTGGTCGACTGGCTGCAATTGTTCGATCCCAATAGGGTCTCTGGCCGAGACACGCTGGAAGTCTTCGAGACTCTCGCCACCGGCGAACTGTTCGATGTGCCGGCGGGGGCAGTGCAGATGGCATTCGGTTACCAGTGGCGAGATCTGGTCAACAAGGACTTTGCCAACCCCTGGACAGTACTAGGGGAGAACTACGCCAACAGCCAGGTGCTTGGAGAGCGGCAGAAGAACTCAGTCTATGAGTCCGAGACCCGTTCAGTCTTCATGGAGTTGGAAGTGCCGATATTGGAGACTCTGGCAGCACAGTTTGCTGTGCGTCATGAGGAGTTCAAGGACTTTGGTCTGGAATCCACCACGCCCAAAGTGTCGCTGCGCTGGGAAGCCCTCCCGACACTGGCTGTGCGCGGTTCCTGGGGTGAGAGCTTCCTGGCTCCCTCGCCCTTCCAGGCTCGTCCCTTTGTTGCCGATGACCGCTGTGCGGACATGTTCAGTGGAATCGACGATTTCACCCAGACGCCGCTCATCGGAGGCATCTGGTGTCAGTCTGGCAACCCGAACCTCAAGCCCGAGACTTCTACCATCCGCAATATCGGTTTTACCTGGGAACCCTCAGGGAGCTTTATGGAAGGTCTGAATCTGTCCATGGACTATCAGGAGATTGAATACGTCGATCGTATTCGTACCCTGAGTCAGCAGGATACCGTGACCAATCAGTTCAATCGGTTCCTCAATGCAACCGGTATTGCCAAGTCGGCTTACGATCATAGGCCGGGCTCGGCAACCCGCACTGCAGCCAACGCCTGGCTGGCAGAGCAGGCAGCGCGTCCGGGAAACCCCATTCTGCGAGGTCCTGACGGGCAAGTGACAAGGCTGTTCGCGCAGGCTGCCAATGTCAGTTCGGTATGGGTAGACCTGATTGACATGAAGGCGCAGTACAGAGTGGATACCAATGATTGGGGAAGCTTTACCACGACGCTGCAGACCACCTACTACCTGACTTATGAGTATGCGGGGCTGGATGGTAAAGTTACCGAAGCGCTGGGCAATCAGAACGGCAGAACAGGGATTGTGCCGCCGTTGCCTGACATCAAGGCCAATGCCCGGCTGAACTGGTTCCGTGGTAATCAGAGCGCATCAATCTCCGCCAACTACTGGAGCACTATTAATTTCGACGACCAGGTCGTGGATTTCTATGCTTCGGAAAACGGTTACTCAGTGGCGACGCCACCAAACAATATCAGAGGCGAGTACATCTTCGATGTTCGCTACGCGCATGTGTTTGACCAGTACTTCGACAGTGAATTCACGGTCAGTGCCGGTGTCAACAACCTGTTTGACAAGCGTCCGCAGCGTCTGGCGATTATCGGTGGTGCCGAGACTCGTTTGTCAGTGCCCTGGGGACGTCAGTTCTGGCTGTCGCTGGAGTGGACGCCTGGCGCATGAGCTGCCTGTGATATCAACCCCCCCTTCTGTTGACGGGGATTGAAACGAAAAGCCGGAACATTCAGTTTGTTCCGGCTTTTTTTTGCCTGTTTGAAAAACCCCTAGTTAAATTGTTTTTTTCTGATCGGTTTATAAATTATCGGTGTAAAAAATATGGAATTTAAGTGGTTGTAAAAATGGTTTGCAATTGCCCGGAAAACGAGGCTAGACTCCGCCATGCAATGAGATGTGACCTTTTGTTGCATTTTGTTGCATTTCCAGTGGCGCTGAAAATACCTGGAGGTGGAGGCGCTCAAGCTCAATGACGACCTAAGGGGGATGGCTTAATTTGCGGTCTGGGTGAAGGCTATCCAAGCGATTGATTAAAAAATAAAAAGCAAAAAATTAAATCAAAACAGCCAACAATCGGAGATAAATATGCCTCACATCACCAGGCGCGGAAACCTGCGCTATTTGATTCATTCCTGTCTTGCCGCTTCTCTGACTCTGCCGGTGATCGCTCACGCTCAGAGCGCAGCTCCAGAGGTAGAAGAAGTAGTTGTTACCGGATCCTACATCAGGAACAGCAAGTTTACCGGCGCATCGCCCGTAGATACCGTCAGTCAGGAAGATCTTTTTCAGTCCGGTTCGCCCACCATTGCGCAGTACATACGTAACCTGACTTACACGCAGAACACTAATACTGTGTCGAACGTACTGGCCTCTTCGGACGGCGCACAGACTTCCAACGGAGCACAATTCAATCTCCGTGGCCTGGGTGAGAACAGTACTCTGGCACTGATGGATGGCAGCCGAGTCGTTAGTTCCGCTGTGACGGCGCTGTTGCCTGACATTGCCACGGCCAGAATGGAAGTCGTGCTCGACGGAGGCTCTGCCCTGTACGGTTCCGATGCTGTCGCTGGGGTAGTAAACCTGATACCCATCAAGGAGTTCGATGGCTTCAGAGCGCGTGCCTACTATTCAAGAACTGAAGATGGCGCGATGGAGGAGCCTTCAATCTCCTTCATGTTTGGCAAGTCGTTCAGTAATGATGTGAACTGGGTAACCGCTTATGAGTTCCAGAAAAAAACCCCTCTCATGCAGTTTGAGCGCCCGAGAGAATGGTATGCGGATGATGGATCTTCAACTTCCGGCAATCCAGGTATGTACCGAAGAGTCACAAACGGCAAAGTGAATGTTGGCGCTGGACATGGTGGAACCATCACCGGTGCCAGCATAATCGATCCAAGCTGTGGCACCTATAACCAGGGATATGAGGATCTGACCGCCGCTTTCAATACACCCAGCGGCGTCAGAACAGGAACCGGTGCAGGCCTTGCCTGCCGGTTCAACTACACCAAGATGTTCGCTTATGCGGGCGAAATCGAGGAGCAGAACCTCTATTCCAACGTTACCTGGGAGACCACTGACTGGTTGCAGTTGGAGTTGCAGACCAACCTTAATTTTCAGTTCCGGAATACTCGCTCCACATCGACCACAGCTGTCACAGAGAATAACCGTCTAGCTCTGCTTGTTCCCGCCAACCATCCCGCCAATCCTTTTGGATTCGACGTCATACCTTACGATTGGAGACCGTTTACCGATATAGGTACTGTACCCAGTCACCTGGAAGGATCAACAGGGGCACAACTGTTCCCGACACGGGAATATACGGATCGCTGGAAGTTCAGTGCCCGTTTTGATTTGAGCGACACGTGGACAGGCACAGCGTCTTATTCAAGGCAGGAGAACCGGCAGTCACGCAAGGATCAGGTTTCCCTGGTGCTGCCCAGAATGCAGAATGCGTTGCAAGGTAAAGGAGGGCCCAACGGAAATGAGTACTTCAACCCCTTTGGCTCTGCGGACAAGCGTTCGCCTTTCTATGTTGCAGGCGTGACGAGCAACTCTCAGGAGCTTGTAGACTGGATGTTCGGCCCTAACAATGGAACAGCCAGTCGCAATAAACTGGAAGTTGCAGAAGTGATCGCTACAGGTGAGTTGTTCAATCTGCCTGCTGGTGCTGTACAGATGGCAACGGGTTACCAATGGCGGGATACGGAGATTCTGACGTTTGCCAATGGGTACTCTGAGATAAAACAGAACTACAACACCAATATTTTCTCGGTCCCGCCCGTTGACGAGGAGCTTTACAACTCAGTGAAAGCGGTATTTGTGGAGATCGAGGTACCTGTTCTGGAAACCTTGAGCATGCAGTTTGCCGGCAGACATGAGCGTTTCGGCACCTATGGGCTGGATGCCACCACACCCAAAGTAGCCCTGCGCTGGGAGGCTCTGCCAACGCTTGCTGTCCGGGCCTCCTGGGGCGAGAGTTTTCTTGCACCAACGCCTACAGACGTCAAACCATTCGACCCGAACTCAGGGTGTTCAGAGCTGTTCTCTGGTACAGACCCATTCACAACGTTGAATCTGACCGGGGCGACAACCTGTGTGTCCGGCAATCCCGGCCTGCAACCGGAAACATCCACCATCAGGAATATCGGGTTTACCTGGGAGCCGGATAATGCACTGGATGGACTGAGTGTCAGCATCGACTATCAGGAAGTCGAGTACATCGACCGAATCCGCGCAATCACCAATGAGGATGTGGTGCGGGGTGAGTTCGGCAGATTCCTGGCAGAGACTGGTCTCACAGCGGCCACATATAACAATGCGATTGGTTCGCCAACGCGTTTGATCGCTGATGCCTGGGTGCGCAACAATACAAATGTTGTGACACGTGATCCCGTCACACAGCGGGTGATACGGGTGATACGTCAACCGCAAAACATCAGTTCTGTCTGGATCGATCTGATTGATGCGCGTGTGCGTTACACCTACGATACCGGTTCGTGGGGAACTTTGCAGACAACGCTCACAACCTCCTACTTCATGAACTATGAATATGAGGATCTGACTGGCGGCGTCAGAGATGCCAACGGTTTCCAGAATGCCAGAACTGGTATTGTGCCACCCTTGCCCAAGTACAAAGGTAACCTCAGCTTCAACTGGTTCATGGACAAGCACAGCGCCAGCCTGACCAGCAACTTCTACGATGATGTCATCTATGACAACACCACTGTGGACCGCTATGGTCTTGGGCTAAAAGCACCTCGCAAGATCAAGGGGCAGGATATCTGGAATATCCAGTACGCCTATGTGTTTGATCAGTATTTCGACAGTGAGATTACTGTCAGTGCCGGTCTGACCAACATGTTTGATCAGATGCCGCAGCGAACTCCGGAGCAGGGCGGTTTTGAAAGCCGCCTGCAGGATCCGTTCGGACGTAGAATCTGGTTGTCTCTGGATTGGACGCCTGGTGCATGATCTGCTTTTGACCTGCTGGTAGAGGCAGGCTGTCCAAAAGAGAGATGTATATGATAAGACGGCCAGAGCAAGGTGATTGCTCTGGCCGTTTTGTCTTTTGATATGGTTATTTGTTTAGAGCCCTATGTTTCTGAGTAAGAATTCCAATTTGTTACGCATCTACACATTTTATGTTTCGAATTTTCCTGTTATTCGTTCGGTTTATAAATTATCAGTTTAGAAATTCTGTACCTATGAGTCGTGATTAAAAATAATTTGCGATTGCTCAATAAACATGATTAAAATCCACCGGAAAGGGATTTGTAACAAATTGTCGCATATTGAGTGGAACTGAATATCCAAAGGCTGGAATGGTTTGAACTCAATGACAGTTAGGGAGGAATAGCTCAAGTTGCAGTCTTGGTGGTAGCTATTAAGCGATTGATTTTTTAAATAATAAAAGCCAAACAAGAACGTTACATCAAGTATGGCTGACAATCGGAGATAAATATGCCTAACATCACCAGGCGCGGGAAACTGCGCTATCTGATCCACTCATGTCTCGCCGCTTCTCTTGCTGCTCCGCTGGTCGCCCACGCCCAGCAGGCTGAGCCACAAGTAGAAGAGGTAGTCGTCACCGGTTCCTACATCAGGAACAGCGCCTTTGCCCAGAACTCCCCTGTTGACACAGTGACTCAGGAGGATCTGTACGACTCAGGTGCGCCCAGTATGTCCAACTACATTCGGGATTTGACATACACCCAGAATACCAATGTGGTAGCCAATGTATTGGCCAGTCAGAACGGTGCGCAGACTTCTGTCGCAGCCAGCTTCAACCTGCGTGGTCTGGGTGAGAACTCCACGCTGACACTGGTGGATGGTACTCGCACACTGGCCCCTGCAGTCTCCAGCTCATTGCCGGAGATTGCGATCAGCCGTCTGGAAATGGTACTGGATGGTGGTTCTGCACTGTACGGTTCAGATGCGGTAGCGGGCGTAGTGAACATTCTTGCCAACAAGGATTTCGAAGGTTTCCGCGCTCGTGTCTATCATCAGACCACTGAAGAACGTGGTATGGATGAGACCACGGCTGCTGCCATGTGGGGCAAGATGTTCGACAATGGCATCCACTATGTGGGCGCGTTCGAGAACAAGAAAAAGACTCCATTGATGCAGTACGAGAGACTGCGGGAGTGGGAGAAGGCTTACGGATCGTCCACTTCCGGCAGCCCCGGCGCATTCCGCCGTGTGA